>NZ_JBNADX010000006.1:0-264059 GCF_049629545.1 Micromonospora citrea | reverse complement strand
CCGTCCGGTGGCGGGATGCTGGCGGTGGGCGCGTCCGAGGCGGAGATCCGCGAGGTCACCGACTGCGGCAGCGCAGGTGGTGTGGATGTCGCGGCCGTGAACGGTCCCCGGTCGGTCGTGGTGTCCGGCCCGGTGGCCGAGTTGGATCGGGTCGAGCGGGTGTGTGTCGAGCGGGGTTGGCGGGTCAAGCGGCTGTCGGTCAGTCACGCGTTCCACTCGCGTCTGATGGAGCCGATGCTGGACGAGTTCCGGGCGGTCCTGGCCGGGCTGGACTGGCGTGCGCCGAAGTTGCCGATCGTGTCGAACCTGACCGGCCGGGTCGCGGACCCGACGGACATCGCGGGGCCCGACTACTGGGTGCGGCACGTGCGAGAAGCGGTCCGCTTCGGCGACGCGGTGGCCACTCTGCACCAGGCCGGCGTGAGCACGTTCCTGGAAGTGGGTCCGGACGCCACGCTGACGGCGATGGCCGCCGACACCTCCACCGACCGGCCGACCCACCACGTCGCCGCCCTGCGCCGCGACCAACCCGAAACCACGGCACTGGTCACCGCCCTGGCTCGCCTGCACGTCACCGGCACCCCCGTCGACTGGACGCACTGGTTCACCCACACCGGCCACCAGCCCCGCACCGTCGACCTGCCCACCTACGCCTTCCAGCACCAGCGGCACTGGCTGCACGACAACCCGCCGGCCGGCACGCCGGACAGCGCCACCGGCCCGGGCACCGACGAGCGGTTCTGGGCGGCGGTGGAGCAGGAGGACCTGGCCGGGCTGGGGGAGGAGTTCCAGCAGGCGGCCGAGCAGCCGCTGAGTGCGCTGCTGCCGACGCTGGCACGGTGGCGGCGGGCGGGACGCCGACGCGCCACCGCCGACTCCTGGCGCTACCGGATCGACTGGCAGGCCGTACCCGACGTCGAACCGGCGTTGTCGGGGACCTGGCTGCTGCTGGTGCCGTACACCGGCGTCGACGACGCGCTGCTCACCGCCGTGACCGACGGTCTGACGGCGGCCGGCGCGCAGGTCCGGCCGGTGCTGCTCGACGGCCCGGCCGACCGGGAGTTGGTGGCGAAGGCGCTGCGCGACGTCGGCGAGGTCGCCGGGGTGGTGTCTCTGCTGTCACTGTCCGGCCCGCAGCTCGGCGAGGTGCTGGCGGCGGCCCAGGCGCTCGGTGCGTCCGGTGTGGGTGGTCGGGTGTGGTGGGTGACCCGGGGTGCGGTGTCGGTGGGTCGGTCGGATGCGTCGGTGGATCCGGTGGCGGCGGCTGTCTGGGGTTTGGGTCGGGTGGCGGCGTTGGAGGATCCGCGCCGGTGGGGTGGCCTGGTGGACGTGCCGGAGGTGGTCGACGCGCGGGCGGTGCGGCGCTGGTGCGGTGTGTTGGCGTCGGGGGTTGAGGATCAGGTGGCGGTGCGGTCGTCGGGAGTGTTCGTCCGGCGTCTGGTGCGGGCTGCTGATGATGTGGTGCGGCGTGGGTTCCGGTTGTCGGGCACGGTGTTGGTGACCGGTGGTACGGGTGCGCTCGGCTCTCGCGTCGCGGAGTGGGCGGTGCAGGCCGGGGCCGATCATGTGGTGTTGACCAGCCGGCAGGGTGAGCGGGCCCCCGGTGCGGTCGAGCTGGCCGAGCGGGTGCGTGCCGCCGGGGCCCGGGTGACGGTGGCGGCCTGCGACGTGGCCGACCGGGCGGCGCTCGCCGCGCTGCTCGACGACCTCCAAGGCGACCCGGTCCGCGCGGTCGTGCACGCCGCCGGCGCGGCGCACTCCACCCCGCTGGCCGAGCTGAGCGCCGACGAACTGGCCCACGTCCTGCGCGCCAAGGTGGACGGCGCCACCCACCTCGACGACCTGCTGCCCGACGGGCTGGACGCGTTCGTGGTGTTCTCCTCCATCGCCGGAGTGTGGGGCTCGGCCGGCCAGGCCGGCTACGCCGCCGCCAACGCGTACCTCGACGCCCTCGTCGCCCGGCGACGGACCCGCGGCCTCGCCGGCACCGCCGTGGCCTGGGGCCCCTGGGCCGGCGGCGGCATGGCGCACGGCGAGCAGCAGGACCAACTCGCCCGGCGCGGCCTGCCCGCGATGGCACCCGACCTGGCGATCACCGCCCTGCAGGGCGCCCTCGACCGGGACGACACCGCCGTGGTCGTCGCCGACGTCACCTGGGACCGGTTCGCCGCCTCCTTCACCGCCCTACGCCCCAGCCCACTGCTCGGCGAGATCCCCGAGGCCGGCACGGCCGACCGGCCGGAGCCGCCGGCACCGGACGCGGGCGCGCCACAGGCGCTGCGGGACCGGCTCGCCACCGCCGGCGAGGCCGAACGGGACCGCATCCTCCTCGACCTGGTACGCGGCACCGCCGCCACCGTCCTCGGCCACCGCACCCCGGCCGCGATCCGGGCCGGGCGTGGCTTCCTGGAACTCGGCTTCGACTCGCTCACCGCCGTCGAACTGCGCAACCGGCTCACCACCGAAACCGGACTCACCCTGCCCACCACCCTCGTCTTCGACCACCCGACGCCCACGGCGCTCGCCGCGCACCTGCGCGCCGAACTGACCCCTCACGGGTCGGCCACCCCGGTCGTCGCCGAGATCGACCGACTCGACCAGCTCCTGCGCGACGTCCCCGGCGAGCGACGCGGCGACGCGGAGATCACCCGCCGGCTGGAGGACCTGCTCACCCGGTGGCGGGGCGGCGACGCCCCGACCGCACCGGCCACCCCCGACGGTGAACCGGCCGCCGACCTGGCCGCCGCCACGTCCGACGACATCTTCGACATCATCCAGCGGGAGTTCGGCAAGTCGTGACCACCGTCCGCCCCCGGGCGGGTGTCGACGTCCTCGACCGAGGCCCCGACACCCGCCCTAGGGGTGCGCCGCGTCCGTCTAGGGGTGTGCCGCCACCGGATCGCCTCCATAGGGTCGGAGCCCGTCAGGTGGTCGTACCCGGCCCGCGCGGCGACGCGCCGGCCGGGCGGTGGGGGTGCGCGCGGGTGCCCGGAGACACGGGAGGTGCCGGGTGACCCGGATCCGCCAACTCGTCGCGATCAGCGACCTGCACGTGGTGTACGCGGAGAACCGCGCCGTCGTCGAGGCGCTGCGCCCCGACGACGACGAGGACTGGCTGATCGTCGCCGGTGACGTCGGCGAGTTCGCCGCCGACGTCGAGTGGGCGCTCGCACTGCTCCGCGACCGGTTCGCCAAGGTCATCTGGGCGCCGGGCAACCACGAACTGTGGACACCCCGCGACGACACCGTCCAACTGCGGGGCGAGGCGCGCTACCGGCACCTGGTCGAGCTGTGCCGCCGCCTCGGCGTGGTCACCCCGGAGGACCCGTACCCGGTGTGGGACCCGGACGGCGATCCCGTCCTCGTCGCCCCGCTCTTCGTCGGATACGACCACACGTGGCGGCCCCCGGGAACGTACACCCGGGAGCAGGCGCTGGCCCGCGCGCACGAGACCGGGGTGGTCTGCACCGACGAGATCCTGCTGCACCCCGACCCGTACCCGAGCCGGGACGCCTGGTGCCGGGCCCGGGTGATCCAGACCGAGCGACGCCTCGACGCGGAGCGCGGCGGGCTGCCCACCGTGCTGGTCAACCACTATCCGCTGGTCCGCGAACCGACCCGGATCCTGCGCTTCCCGGAGTTCGCCCAGTGGTGCGGCACCGACCTCACCGCCGACTGGCACCTGCGCTACGACGCCCGCGTCGCCGTCTACGGCCACCTGCACATCCCCCGCACCACCTGGTACGACGGCGTCCGGTTCGAGGAGGTGTCCGTCGGCTACCCCCGCGAGTGGCGGCGTCGGGCCACCCCGCCGGGGCGGCTGCGGACAATCCTGCCGGCCCCCGCCCGGCACCTCGGCTGACCGGGCGCTCCCGGCCGGTCCGACCCACCGCACGCTGCGGATATCCGGTCGCCGGGCGGGTGCGAATGAGGGGTCCGTAGGGGTTGGGCCGCCCCGCACCGCTCAGTACCGTCCAGTCACGGTGGCGGTCGGATGCCGGCATTCCCGGTCGTGCGGTGGCGTGCGGGTGATCAGCGGTGAGGACAACACGTTGAAGCGGTGAGTGCGTTCGCCATCGGTCGCGCCGGTCAGTGACGCCGAGCCGGATCGATGGCCTGAAGTCGGTGGAATCGATCGGCAGCAAGCTCCGGGCGGGTGGGTCATGGCGGACGAAGAGAAGCTCCTCGAACACCTCAAGTGGGTGACCACCGAGCTCCGCCAGGCGCACCGGCGCCTGCGGGAGCTGGAGGACGCCGAACCGGAGCCGATCGCCGTCGTCGGCATGGCCTGCCGGTTCCCCGGCGGCGTCAGCTCCCCCGAGGAGCTGTGGGACCTCGTCGCCGCCGGCACCGACGCCACCGGCACGTTCCCCACCGACCGTGGCTGGGACCTGGCCCGGCTGTACGACCCGGACCCGGACCACCCCGGCACCTCGTACAGCGACCGGGGCGGTTTCCTGCGCGACGCCGGGCACTTCGACCCGACCCTGTTCGGCATCTCGCCCCGCGAGGCCCTCGCGATGGACCCGCAGCAGCGGCTGCTGCTGGAGACCACCTGGGAGGTGTTCGAACGCTCCGGTCTCGACGTGGGCGCGCTGCGCGGCAGCCGTACCGGCGTCTTCGTCGGCACCGCAGGCCAGGACTACGCCTCGGTCCTGCGCCGCCTCCCCGAGGGCGCCGAGGGGTACGTGCTGACCGGCACCGCCGCCAGCGTCATCTCCGGCCGGCTCGCGTACACCTTCGGGCTGGAGGGCCCGGCCGTCACCATCGACACCGCCTGCTCGTCGTCCCTGGTGGCTCTGCACCTGGCCGGCCAGGCCCTGCGCGACGGCGAGTGCAGCCTCGCCGTGGCCGGCGGGGTCAGCGTGATGGCGACCCCCGGCGGCTTCGTCGAGTTCTCCCGCCAGCGCGGCCTCGCCGCCGACGGGCGCTGCAAGGCGTTCTCCGCCGACGCCGACGGCACCGGCTGGGCCGAGGGCGTCGGCATGGTGCTCGTCGAGCGGCTGTCGGACGCCCGCCGCAACGGCCACCCCGTGCTCGCCGTGATCCGGGGCAGCGCCGTCAACCAGGACGGGGCGAGCAGCGGCCTCACCGCCCCGAACGGCCCCGCCCAGCAGCGCGTCATCCGGCAGGCCCTGGACAACGCCCGGCTCACCCCCGCCGACGTGGACGTCGTCGAGGCGCACGGCACCGGCACCACCCTCGGCGACCCGATCGAGGCGCAGGCGCTGCTCGCCACGTACGGCACGCAGCGCCCGGCGGACCGGCCGCTCTGGCTCGGCTCGCTGAAGTCGAACATCGGCCACACCCAGGCGGCGGCCGGCGTCGCCGGGGTGATCAAGATGGTGCTGGCGATGCGGCACGCGACCATGCCGCGCACCCTGCACGTCGCGCAGCCGTCCCCGCACATCGACTGGACGGCCGGCGCCGTCACCCTGCTCACCGACGCCCGCCCGTGGCCGGCCGAAGCCGGCCGCGCCCGCCGCGCCGCCGTCTCCTCGTTCGGCATGAGCGGCACCAACGCCCACCTCATCCTGGAGCAGGCCCCCGCGCCCGAGCCCGAGGACGCGCCGCCCGCCGCGCGTGCCCTCCCCACGGCCCCGGTGCTGCTCTCCGCCGCCCACCCCGCCGCGCTCGCCGCGCAGGCCGGCCGTTGGGCGTCCTGGTTGGACGCCGATGGCGAGCTGCGTCCGCTCGACGTGGCGTTCTCGTCCGTCACCGCCAGGGCCACCCTGGACAGCCGCGCGGTCGTGGCCGCCACCGACCGCGACGACTTGCTGGCCGGCCTGCGGGCGTTGGCGGCGGGGGAGCCGTCGGGGGCGGTGGTCGCGGGTCAGGCCGACGACCGGGGTCCGCTCGCGGTGCTCTTCTCCGGTCAGGGCGCGCAGCGTGCCGGCATGGGCCGGGAGTTGTACCGAGCCTTCCCGGTGTTCGCGGCGGCGCTGGACGAGGTCTGTGCGCACCTGGACCGGCTGCTGCCGCAGCCGTTGCAGTCGGTGCTATTCGCGCCGGAGGGCACGCCCGAGGCCGGGCTGTTGGACCAGACCGTCTTCACTCAGGCCGGCCTGTTCGCGGTCGAGGTGGCGTTGTTCCGTCTGGTCGAGTCGTTCGGTGTGGTGCCGGACTTCGTCGGTGGGCACTCGGTCGGGGAGATCACCGCCGCGCACGTGGCGGGGGTGTTGTCGCTGGAGCACGCGTGCGCCCTGGTGGCGACCCGGGGCCGGTTGATGCAGGCCCTGCCCGCCGGTGGGGGGATGCTCGCCGTGGCCGCGTCCGAGGACGAGGTGGCGATTGTTCTCGACGGACTGGCCGACGTGGGTATCGCCGCCGTCAACGGCCCGACCTCGGTGGTGGTCTCCGGTGCGCTCGACGTGCTCGACGAGGTGGAGCGGGCCTGGCGGGAGCGGGGTGTGCGCATCCGTCGGCTGACGGTCAGCCATGCCTTCCACAGCCCGCTGATGGAGCCGATGCTCGCCTCGTTCCGGGCGGTCCTGGAAAAGCTGACCTTCGCCGCGCCGACGCTGCCGGTCGTGTCGAACCTGACCGGCGCGCTCGCCGACCCGGACGAGATCCGTACCGCCGACTACTGGGTGCGGCACGTGCGCGAGGCGGTCCGCTACGCCGACGGCATCAGTGCGCTGCGGGCGGCCGGGGTGGACACGTTCCTGGAGATCGGTCCGCAGAGCGTCCTGACCGCGATGACCGCCGACGTGCTCCCCGGGCACGAGGGCGTGCTCGCCGTCGCCGTGCAGCGCAAGGACCGGCCCGAGGTCGCCGCGCTGCTCGCCGCCCTGGCCGACCTGCACGTGCACGGCGTCGGAATCACCTGGCAGCCCTGGTTCACCGGCACCGGCGCGAGCCGGGTGGACCTGCCGACGTACGCGTTCCAGCGGGAGCGGTTCTGGCCGGAGGTGGGGTCGTGGCAGGTCGGTGACGTGTCGGGGGCGGGGCTGGGGGTGGCCGGGCATCCGTTGTTGGGTGCGGCGGTGCGCCTCGCCGGTGACGACGAGGTGGTGTTGACCGGTCGGCTGTCGGTGTCGACGCATCCGTGGCTGGCCGAGCACGTGGTCGCCGGCGCGGTGGTGGTGCCGGGTACCGCCCTGGTCGAGTTGGTGGTGCGCGCGGGTGACGAGGTCGGCGCGTCCCGGGTACGGGAGCTGACCGTGTCGGCGCCGCTGACCCTGCCGCCGTCCGACGCCGTCCGGGTGCAGGTACGCGTCGGCGCGACCGACGGCTCCGGCGCCCGCCAGGTGACCGTGCACGCCCAGCCCGAGGACGACCCGGAGGCCGAGTGGACCCGGCACGCCGAGGGCGTCCTGGAACCCGCGTCGGCCGACGAGCCGACGGTGGGTGCCTGGCCGCCGGCCGAGGCGTCCGAGGTGGACCTGTCCGGCTGGTACGACACGCTCGCCGGGCACGGACTGTCGTACGGGCCGGTGTTCCAGGGGCTGCGTCGGGTCTGGTCCGGTGCGGGTGAGGTGTTCGCCGAGGTCGTGCTGCCCGATGAGGTGGCGGCCGACGCGAGCGGGTTCGGGGTGCATCCGGCGTTGCTGGACGCCGCGTTGCATCCGATCGGGTTGCTCGACGGTGGGTCCGGCTCGGGTGCGCGGGTGCCGTTCGCGTTCGAGGGTGTGCAGGTGCACGCCTCGGGTGCGCGCACGTTGCGGGTGCGGTTGAGCCGCTCCGGCACGTCGGTCCGTCTGGTGGCGGTGGACGAGTCGGGTGCGCCGGTGGTGTCGGTGGACTCGCTGGTGCTCCGCGAGATGGGTGCGGTCTCCACCCCGAGCGCGGCAGACCGGTCGCTGTTCGAGGTGTCCTGGCAGGTCGAGGAGGTCGCCCCGGCCGCCGCGCCGGTGGACTGGGCGGTGCTGGACCTGCACGGGCGGCCCGGCGTGGGCGCGGAGCAGGCCGGATCCGTGCCCGTCCCGCCCGGCGCGGCTGTCTTCGCGGACGTGGCGGCGTTGGTGGCGGCGGTGCAGGCGGGTGGCAGCGCGCCGCAGGCCGTCCTGCTCCCGGTGCCCGCCGCCGAGTCCATGGCTGTCCGCACGGCCGCAGCAGGGGTCGACGAGCTCCCTGCCGGCGAAGATCCGGCCACCGCCGGCGCGGTTACCGATGCTGCCACCACCACCGCCACCCGGGTCGACGCGGTCAGCACGGCCGCCGCCGGCGTCCGTGTTGACGAGGTCACCGCCAACGACGCGGCTGGGGTCCCGGGCATGGTGCGGCAGGTGACGGCGGACGTTCTGGCCGTGGTGCAGCGGTGGTTGGCGGCGGAGGAGCTGGCCGGTTCGCGGTTGGTGGTGGTGACCCGGGGTGCGGTGGCGGTCCGGGACGAGGACCGCATCGGCGATCTGGCCGGTGCCGCGGTGTGGGGGCTGTTGCGGTCGGCGCAGTCGGAGCATCCGGACCGCATCGTGCTGGCCGACCTCGATCGCGTCCCGGACGCCGAGGCGGTGGCGTTGCTCGCGGCGGTGGCCGCCGACCCGACCCCGACCGGCGGGCAGGTGGCGATCCGCGAGGACGCCGTGCGCGTACCCCGGCTGACCCGCCTCGGCGGCGACGACCTGACGCCCCCGGCGTCGGGACCCTGGCACCTCGCGCCGGTCGCGCCCGGCACGCTGGACGGCGTCGCCCTGGTGCCCGCGCCCGCGCTGCGGCCGGGCCCCGGGCAGGTGCGGATCGCCGTACGGGCGACCGGCGTCAACTTCCGCGACGTGCTCATCGCGCTCGGCATGTACCCCGACCCGGCGGCCCGGATGGGCAGCGAGGGCGCGGGCGTGGTGCTGGAGGTCGGCCCCGGTGTCGACGACCTCGTCCCCGGCGACCGGGTGATGGGCATGTTCGAACCCGGCTTCGGCCCGCAGGCCGTGGCCGAGCGGGAGCGGGTGGCGAAGATCCCCGCCGGCTGGTCGTTCACCCAGGCGGCCTCCGTCCCGCTGGTCTTCCTCACCGCCTACTACGCGCTGCACGACCTGGCAGGGCTGCGGGCGGGTGAGTCGGTGTTGATCCACTCGGGTGCGGGTGGGGTCGGCATGGCGGCGATCCAGTTGGCGCGGCATTTTGGTGCGACGGTGTACGCCACGGCGAGTCCGGGCAAGTGGGGCATGCTGCGGGAGTTGGGGGTGGCGGGGGAGCGGATCGCTTCGTCGCGGACCACGGAGTTCGAGCAGACGTTCGCCGCCGCGTCGGGTGGTGCGGGCGTGGACGTGGTGTTGGACGCCCTGGCGGGTGAGTTCGTGGACGCGTCGTTGCGGTTGTTGCCGCGTGGTGGCCGGTTCGTGGAGATGGGCAAGACCGACGTCCGGGACGCCGACGTGGTGGCGCAGCAGCATCCGGGGGTGGCCTACCGGGCGTTCGATTTGAACGAGGCGGGCGGCACCCGCATCGGGCAGATGCTCGCCGAGTTGCTGGCCCTGTTCGAGCAGGGTGTGTTGCGGCCGTTGCCGGTGCGGGTGTGGGACGTGCGGCAGGCGCGGCAGGCGTTGCGGCACATCAGTCAGGCCCGGCACGTCGGCAAGGTCGTCCTGACCGTCCCGACGCCGGTGGACCCGGACGGCACGACGCTGGTCACCGGTGCGTCCGGCACCCTGGCCGGGGTCGTCGCCCGGCACCTGGTCGCCACCGGCCGGGCCGGGCACCTGCTGCTGGCGTCGCGCCGGCTGCCCGCCGAGGGCAGCGACTACGCCGCGCTCGTGGCCGAGTTGACCGAGGCCGGCGCGACCGTGAGCGCCGTGTCCGTGGACGTGGCCGATGCGGAACAGGTCGACGCGCTGATCGCCGGGGTCGACCCGGCCCACCCGCTCACCGCCGTGGTGCACTGCGCGGGCGTCCTCGCCGACGCCGTCGTGACCTCCCTGGACGCCGACGCCCTGGCCACCGTCCTGCGGCCGAAGGTGGACGCCGCGTGGGCGTTGCACCGGGCCACCGCGCACCTGGACCTGTCGGCGTTCGTGTTGTTTTCCTCGATCGCGGCGACGCTCGGCTCACCCGGGCAGGGCAACTACGCCGCCGCCAACGCGTTCCTCGACGCCCTCGCCGGCCACCGGCGGCACCGCGGCCTGCCCGCCACCAGCATCGGCTGGGGCATGTGGGCCACCACCAGCACGATGACCGCCCACCTCGACCGCGACGACGAGCAGCGGCTGCGCCGGCTCGGCATGGGCGGGCTCACCGCCACCGAGGGCGCCGCCCTGTTCGACGCCGCCACCGGCCGGGCGCTGCCCACCGTCGCGGCGGCCCGACTGCGGATCACCGCCGACGCCGGACAGGTCCCGCCGATCCTCCGGCTGCTCGCCCGCACCGGCGGACGCCGGCAGGCGGGCGGCGCGTCCACCGGCACCGCCTGGTCCGACCGGCTCGCCGGGCTGGCCCGGGACGAGGCCCGTCGGCTGTTGGTGGAGCTGGTGTGTGCGCAGGCGGCGGCGGTGCTGGGGCACGCGTCGGCGCAGGCGGTTGCGGGCGGTCGGGCGTTCAAGGAACTCGGGTTCGACTCGCTGACCTCGGTGGAGCTGCGTAACCGGTTGGCCTCGGCCACCGGGCTGCGGCTGCCCGCCACCCTCGTCTTCGACCACCCCACCCCGGAGCGCCTCGCCGCACACCTGCACGAGCAGTTGGGCGAGACCACCGCACCCGACCGGGACCGCCCCCGCACGGCCGCCCCGGCCGCCGCCGACGAGCCCATCGCCATCGTCGGCATGGCCTGCCGCTACCCCGGCGGCATCGCCACCCCCGACCAGCTGTGGGAGCTGGTCGCCTCCGGTTCCGATGCGATCGGTGGGTTCCCGGCCGACCGGGGTTGGGACCTGGACGCGCTCTACGACCCGGACGCCGACCGGGCCGGCACGTCCACCACCCGCCAGGGCGGGTTCCTGTACGACGCGGCGCAGTTCGACCCCGGGTTCTTCGGCATCAGCCCCCGCGAGGCCCTGGCCATGGACCCGCAGCAGCGGCTGCTGCTGGAGACCTCGTGGGAGGCGTTCGAACACGCCGGCATCGACCCCACCACCGGGCACGGCACCGTCACCGGCGTCTTCATCGGCGCCGCCTCCTCCGGCTACGCCGCCACCGGCAGCGACGGCCTCGACGGCCTGGAAGGCCACCTGCTCACCGGCACCGCCGGCAGCGTCGCCTCCGGCCGCGTCGCGTACACCTTCGGGTTCGAGGGCCCGGCCGTCACCGTCGACACCGCCTGCTCGTCGTCGCTGGTGGCGCTGCACCTGGCCGCGCAGGCGCTGCGCTCCGGCGAGTGCGAGATGGCCCTGGCCGGCGGCGTCGCGCTGATGGCCCAGCCCGGCATGTTCTCCGAATTCTCCCGCCAGGGCGGCCTCGCCCCCGACGGCCGGTGCAAGGCGTTCGCCGCCGGCGCCGACGGCACCGGCTGGGGCGAGGGCGTCGGCATGCTCCTCGTCGAACGGCTCTCCGACGCCCGGCGGCGCGGCCACCGCGTCCTCGCCGTCATCCGCGGCACCGCCGTCAACTCCGACGGCGCGTCCAACGGCCTCACCGCCCCCAACGGCCCGTCACAGCAGCGGGTCATCCGCCAGGCGCTGGCCAACGCGCGTCTCACCCCGGCCGACGTCGACGCCGTCGAGGCGCACGGCACCGGCACCACCCTCGGCGACCCGATCGAGGCACAGGCGCTGCTGGCCACCTACGGGCAGGACCGACCGGCCGAACGGCCGCTGCTGCTCGGCTCGATCAAGTCCAACATCGGCCACACCCAGGCCGCCGCCGGTGTCGCCGGGGTCATCAAGATGGTCCTCGCCATGCGGCACGGCCTGGTGCCGCCCACCCTGCACGTGGACGAGCCGTCGCCGCACATCGACTGGACGACCGGGGCCGTCGCCCTGACCACCGAGGCCGTCGGATGGCCGGCCGTCGACCGGCCCCGCCGCGCCGCCGTCTCCTCCTTCGGCATCAGCGGCACCAACGCCCACGCCATCATCGAGCAGGCCCCCGCCGACACCCCGGCCCCCCGCAGCACGCCCGCCGAGGCGGTGCCCGGCCTGGTCGCCGCCGACGCCGTGCCGCTGCTCGTCTCCGGCCGCAGCGCCCGCGCGCTGCGCGACCAGGCCGCCCGGGTCCACGCCCACCTGACCGAGCGGCCGGACCTCGACCTCGTCGACCTCGGGTACGCGCTCGCCACCGGCCGCGCCCACCACCCGTACCGGCAGGTCACGGTGGCCGCCGACCGGGACGACGCGCTGGCCGGGCTCACCGCGCTCGCCGACGCCGAGCACCACGGCGGCACCGGCGACGGTACGCCGAAGGTCGTCTTCGTCTTCCCCGGCCAGGGCACCCAGTGGGCCGGCATGGCGCTCGACCTGCTGGACTCCTCGCCGGTATTCCGGGACCGGATGGGCGAGTGCGCGGCGGAACTGGCCGGACTGGTCGACTGGACCCCCGAGGACGTGCTGCGCGGCACGCCCGGCGTCCCACCGATGGACCGGGTCGACGTCGTGCAGCCGCTGCTGTTCTGCGTCATGGTCTCCCTCGCCGAGGTGTGGCGGTCCTGCGGCGTCCGGCCCGATGCCGTCATCGGCCACTCCCAGGGCGAGATCGCCGCCGCCTGCGTGGCCGGCGCGCTCACCCTGCCCGACGCGATGCGCCTGGTCGTCGCCCGCAGCCGGGGCCTGTTGGCCATCTCCGGGCTCGGCGGCATGGTCTCCGTGCCCCTGTCCGCCGACGACACCGCGCAGCTCATCGCGCCCTGGGCGGGCACTCTCTCCGTCGCCGCCCTGAACGGCGCAGGCGTCACCGTCGTCTCCGGCGACGCGGCGGCCGTCACCGAGCTGCTCGCCACCTGCGCCGAGCGCGACATCCGGGCCCGGCGCATCGCCGTCGACTACGCCTCGCACTGCGGGCACGTCGAGGCCGTCCGCGAGGACCTGGCCGCCGCCCTCGGCGCCATCGAGGCCCGCCCCACCGCGGTCGCCTTCCACTCCACGGTCACCGGTGACCTCATCGACACCACCGAACTGGACGCCGACTACTGGTACCGGAACCTGCGTGAGCCGGTCCGCCTCGCCCCCGTCGTGGACTCCCTGATCGACGCCGGCTTCCGGGCCTTCGTCGAGGTCAGCCCCCACCCCGTGCTCAAGGTCGTGGTCCAGGACGCCCTCGACCGGGCCGCCACCGGGCAGCCCGGCGTCGTGGTCGGTTCGCTGCGCCGCGACGAGCACGGCCCCCGCCAACTGCTCACCGCGCTCGGTGGCCTGCACGCCACCGGCGTACCGGTCGACTGGGCCGCCCTCTTCGCCGGCACCGGCGCGAGCCGGGTGGACCTGCCGACGTACGCGTTCCAGCGGGAGCGGTTCTGGCCGGAGGTGGGGTCGTGGCAGGTCGGTGACGTGTCGGGGGCGGGGCTGGGGGTGGCCGGGCATCCGTTGTTGGGTGCGGCGGTGCGCCTCGCCGGTGACGACGAGGTGGTGTTGACCGGTCGGTTGTCGGTGTCGACGCATCCGTGGTTGGCCGAGCACGTGGTCGCCGGCGCGGTGGTGGTGCCGGGTACCGCGCTGGTCGAGTTGGTGGTGCGCGCGGGTGACGAGGTCGGCGCGTCCCGGGTACGGGAACTGACGATCGCCGCGCCGCTGGCGCTGCCCGCCACTGGCGGCGTACGCGTGCAGGTACGCGTCGGCGCGGCCGACGGGGACGGGGCACGCGGCGTCACGCTGCACGCCCAGCCCGAGGACGACCCGGCCGCCGAGTGGACCCGGCACGCCGAGGGCGTCCTGGAACCCGCGTCGGCCGACGAGCCGACGGTGGGTGCCTGGCCGCCGGCCGAGGCGTCCGAGGTGGACCTGTCCGGCTGGTACGACACGCTCGCCGGGCACGGACTGTCGTACGGGCCGGTGTTCCAGGGGCTGCGCCGGGTCTGGACCGGCGACGGCGAGGTGTACGCCGAGGTCGCCCTGCCCGCCGAGGTCGCCGACAGCGCCGGCCGGTTCGAGGTGCACCCGGCGCTGCTCGACGCGGCCCTGCACCCGATCGGGCTGCTGCTGACCGACCCGGCCACCGGGCCCCGGCTGCCGTTCGCGTTCGAAGGCGTGCAGGTGCACGCGGCCGGCGCCCCGACCCTGCGGGTCCGGCTGACCCGATCCGGCACGGCGGTACGCCTCGTCGCGGTCGACGAGTCCGGTGCGCCCGTCGTGTCGGTGGACTCCCTCGTGCTGCGGGAGGCGGGCGTCGCACCCGTGCCCGCCACGGCCGACCGGTCGCTGTTCGAGGTCACCTGGCAGACCGAGCAGGTCACCCCCGCCGCCGACGTCTCCGGCTGGGCGGTGCTCGGCGCACCCGTCGACCTGCCCGGCGTACCCGCGTACGCCGACCCGGCGACGCTGCTCGCCTCGATCGGGGCAGGGGAGCCCGCACCCCGGACCGTGCTGCTCCCGGCCGCCGCCGACGCGGCGGGCGACGACCTGCCCGGGCGGGTCGGGGCCACCACCCTGGACGTGCTGGGCACCGTGCAGGCGTGGCTCGCGGCCGACGCCCTCGACGACATCCGGCTGGTCGTGGCCACCCGGGACGCCGTCGCGGCGCAGCCGGGCGACCCGGCCGGTGACCTGTCGGGCGCGGCGGTGTGGGGGCTGCTGCGTTCGGCGCAGTCCGAGCACCCGGACCGGATCGTCCTGGCCGACCTCGACCGCGCCCCGGACGCCGAGGCGCTGGCGCTGCTCACGCCGGTCGCCGCCGACCCGGCCCCCACCGGTGGGCAGGTCGCGCTGCGCGGCGACACCGTGTTCGCGCCTCGGGTGACCCGCCCGGCCGTCGACCGGCTCACCCCGTCCACCGACCTGTGGCACGTGGCGGCGGTGCACCCCGGCACCATCGACGGTGTCGACCTGCTGCCGGGCGCGGCGCTGCCGCTGGCAGCCGGTCAGGTGCGCGTCGCCGTCCGGGCGGCGGGCGTGAACTTCCGCGACGTGCTGATCGCGCTGGGCATGTACCCGGATCCCACCGCCGCCATGGGCAGCGAGGGCGCCGGCGTGGTGCTGGAGGTCGGCCCAGGCGTGGACGACCTGGCACCCGGCGACCGGGTCTTCGGGTTGTTCGAGCCCGGCTTCGGCCCGCAGGTGCTCGCTCAGCGCGACCGGATCGCCCGGATGCCGGCGGAGTGGTCGTTCGTCCAGGCCGCGTCGGCGCCGGTGGTGTTCCTGACGGCCTACTACGCGCTGCACGATCTGGCGGGTCTGCGGCCGGGTGAGTCGGTGTTGATCCATTCGGGTGCGGGTGGGGTCGGCATGGCGGCGATCCAGCTTGCCCGGCATTTCGGCGCGACGGTGTACGCCACGGCGAGCCCGGGCAAATGGGGCACCCTGCGGGACCTCGGGGTGGCGGACGAGCGGATCGCCTCGTCGCGAACGACGGACTTCGAGGCCGCCTTCGCCGCCGCGTCGAATGGCGCGGGTGTCGACGTGGTGCTCGACGCCCTCGCGGGTGAGTTCGTGGACGCGTCGCTGCGGCTGTTGCCGCGTGGTGGCCGGTTCGTGGAGATGGGCAAGACCGACATCCGCGACCCGGAACTCGTCGCCGCGCAGCACCCCGGCGTGTCGTACCAGGCGTTCGAACTCAACGCCGCCGGCGGCGCCCGCATCGGGCAGATGCTCACCGAACTGCTGGAGCTGTTCGCGCAGGGCGCGCTCACGCCGCTGCCCGCGCGGACCTGGGACGTGCGGCAGGCGCGGCAGGCGTTGCGGCACATCAGTCAGGCCCGGCACGTCGGCAAGGTCGTGCTGACCGTGCCGGCGCCGGTGGACCCGGGCGGCACGACGCTGGTCACCGGTGCGTCCGGCACCCTGGCCGGGGTCGTCGCCCGGCACCTGGTCGCCACCGGCCGGGCCCGGCACCTGCTGCTGGCGTCGCGCCGGCTGCCCGCCGAGGGCAGCGACTACGCCGCGCTCGTCGCCGATCTGACCGAGGCCGGCGCGACCGTGAGAACCGTGTCCGTGGACGTCGCCGACCCGGAACAGGTCACCGCGCTCGTCGCCGGCGTGGACCCGGCCCACCCGCTCACCGCCGTCGTGCACACCGCCGGGGTCATCGCCGACGCCACGCTCACCTCTCTCGACGCCGACGCGGTCACCGCCGTCCTGCGGCCCAAGGTCGACGCCGCGTGGGCGCTGCACCGGGCCACCGCGCACCTGGACCTGTCGGCGTTCGTGCTGTTCTCCTCGATCGCGGCGACGCTCGGCTCACCCGGGCAGGGCAACTACGCCGCCGCCAACGCGTTCCTCGACGCCCTCGCCGGCCACCGGCAGGCCCACGGCCTGCCGGCAGCCAGCCTCGCCTGGGGACTCTGGGCCACCACCAGCACCATGACCGCCCACCTCGACGCCACCGAGCACCGCCGGGCCATCCGCACCGGCAGCGCCCCGCTCACCGACGCCGAAGGGCTCGCCCTGCTCGACGCCGCGCAGCGACACGGCGGCGCACACGTCGTACTCATGAAGGTGCCGGCGGTCCCGGACCCGGGCCGGGTCCCCGCGCTGCTGCGCGACCTCGTCCGCCCACCCCGATCCCGGCGGCGCGCCGCGGCCCGGGCCGCCGCCGACCTGTCGGTGGCCGACCGGCTCGCGGCGCTCAGCCCCGTCGAACGACGCGGCCAACTCCTCGACCTGGTCACCGGCAGCGTCGCCGCCGTGCTCGGCCACCGCTCGGCGGACACCGTCGACGCGCAGCGGCCGTTCAAGGAACTGGGCTTCGACTCGCTCACCTCCGTCGAACTGCGCAACCGGCTGGCCGCCGCCACCGGCCTGCGGCTGCCCGCCACCGTCGCCTTCGACCACCCCGCCCCCGTCGTGCTCGCCGACTTCCTCGACCGGGAGATCGGCGGCCGCGCCGCGACCGCGCCCGCACCGGCCACCGCCACCGCCACCGGCGCGGACGAGCCGATCGCCATCGTCGGCATGGCCTGCCGCTTCCCCGGCGACGTCCGCACCCCCGAGCAACTGTGGGACCTCGTCACCGCCGGCGCCGACGTCATCGCGCCGTTCCCCACCGACCGCGGCTGGGACCTCGCCGCCCTGCGCGCCGACGGCGGGGACGGCACCACCACCCCGCAGCACGGCGGCTTCCTCTACGACGCCGCCGACTTCGACGCCGCCTTCTTCGGCATCAGCCCCCGCGAGGCCCTCGCGATGGACCCGCAGCAGCGGCTGCTGCTGGAGACCTCGTGGGAGGCGTTCGAACGGGCCGGCATCGACCCGCTCACCGCCCGGGGCGGCAGCACCGGTGTCTACGTCGGCCTGATCTACCACGACTACGCCGGCAAGGCGCTCGGCACCTCCGACGACCTCGACGGGTACGTCGGCAACGGCAGCGCCGGCAGCGTCGCCTCCGGCCGCATCTCGTACCTGTTCGGCCTGGAGGGCCCGGCCGTCACCGTCGACACCGCCTGCTCGTCGTCGCTGGTCGCGCTGCACCTGGCCGCCCAGGCGCTGCGGCAGGGTGAGTGCGGGCTCGCCCTCGCCGGCGGCGTCAGCGTGATGTCCACCCCCGGCATGCTCGCCGAGTTCTCCCGCCAGCGCGGCCTGTCGCCCGACGGACGGTGCAAGGCGTTCGGCGCGGGCGCCGACGGCACCGGCTTCGCCGAGGGCGTCGGCATGCTGCTGCTCGAACGACTCTCCGACGCCCGGCGCAACGGTCGGCGGATCCTCGCCGTCGTCCGGGGCAGCGCGGTCAACCAGGACGGCGCCAGCAGCGGCCTCACCGCCCCCAACGGCCCCTCCCAGCAGCGGGTCATCCGGCAGGCCCTCGCCAACGCGCGGCTCACCCCCGCCGACGTCGACGCGGTCGAGGCGCACGGCACCGGCACGGCGCTCGGCGACCCGATCGAGGCACAGGCCCTGCTCGCCACCTACGGCCAGGACCGCCCCGCCGACCGGCCGCTGCTGCTCGGGTCGGTCAAGTCGAACATCGGCCACGCCCAAGCCGCCGCCGGTGTCGCCGGTGTGATCAAGATGGTCATGGCGATGCGGCACGGGCTGCTCCCGGCCACCCTGCACGTCGACGAGCCGTCCCCACACATCGACTGGACGGCCGGCGCGGTCTCCCTGCTCGCCGAGGCCCGGCCCTGGCCCGAGCTGGACCGGCCCCGCCGGGCGGCCGTCTCGTCGTTCGGCATCAGCGGCACCAACGTCCACACCATCCTGGAACAGGCCCCCGAGGCGACTCCCACGCCCACGGTGAGCACGCCGCCGGTCGTCACCTCCGGCGACCTCACCACCCCGTGCGTGCTCTCCGCCCGCACCGGCGAGGCGCTGCGCGACCAGGCCCGGCAGCTACGCGACTGGCTGGGACGCAACCCCGGCACCGCGCTGCCCGACCTCGGCCACGCCCTGGCCACCGGACGCTCCGCGTTCGCGCACCGGGCGGTGCTGCTGCCCCGGGACCGACAGCACCTGATCGCCGGCCTCGACGCCGTCGCCGACGACCAGCCGTCGTCCATCGCGGTGCGCGGCACGGCGGGCACCGGCCGGCTCGCCGTGCTCTTCTCCGGGCAGGGTGCGCAGCGCGCCGGCATGGGTCGGGAGTTGTACGGGACGTTCCCGGTGTTCGCCGCCGCGTTGGACGAGGTCTGCGCCCACCTGGATCCGCTGCTGCCGCAGCCGCTGCAGTCGGTGCTGTTCGCGCCGGAGGGCTCGCCCGAGGCGGGGCTGCTGGACCAGACGGTGTTCACTCAGGCCGGTCTGTTCGCGGTCGAGGTGGCGTTGTTCCGTCTGGTGGAGTCGTTCGGTGTGGTGCCGGACTTCGTCGCCGGGCACTCGGTGGGGGAGATCACCGCCGCGCACGTGGCGGGGGTGTTGTCGCTGGCGGATGCGTGTGTCCTGGTGGCGGCGCGGGGTCGGTTGATGCAGGCGCTGCCGGCCGGTGGCGGGATGCTGGCCGTGGCCGCGCCCGAGGCGGACGTGCTGCCGACGCTGGACGGGCGCACCGACGTGGGGATCGCCGCGGTCAACGGCCCGTCCGCCGTCGTCGTCTCCGGGGCGCTCGACGCCTTGCACGAGGTGGCCGAGCACTTCACCGCCCTCGGGGTACGCACCCGGCGGCTGACCGTCAGCCACGCTTTCCACAGCCCGCTGATGGAGCCGATGCTCGACGAGTTCCGCTCGGTGCTCGACGGGCTGACGTTCCACCCGCCGCTGCTGCCCGTCGTGTCCAACCTGACCGGAACGGCCGCCGACGCCGCCGAGCTGCGCGACCCCGGGTACTGGGTGCGACACGTACGCCACGCCGTCCGCTTCGCCGACGGCATCGCATACCTGCGGCAGCGTCACGTCGGCACGTACCTGGAGGTCGGGCCGGACGGCGTCCTCGCCGGCATGACCCGGGACTGCCTCGCCGACGCCGACGGCGCCACCACCGACCCGGTCGTCGTGCCGACCCTGCGCAAGGGCCGCACCGAGGCGTCCGCGCTGCTCACCGCCCTCGCCGAGGCGTACGCCGGTGGCGTGCCCGTCGATTGGACCCCATTGACCGGCGGCGGCGTACGGCCGCTCGACCTGCCCACCTACCCGTTCCAGCGGCAGCGGTT
Source organism: Micromonospora citrea (assembly GCF_049629545.1). Classification (GTDB taxonomy): domain Bacteria; phylum Actinomycetota; class Actinomycetes; order Mycobacteriales; family Micromonosporaceae; genus Micromonospora; species Micromonospora citrea_A. Next base: position 244,528 of record NZ_JBNADX010000006.1, on the reverse strand, counting down.
CTGGCCCGACGCGGCGGCGTGGCGCTCCGGCGACGTGTCCGGCGCCGGACTGGCCGCCCCCGGCCACCCGCTGCTCGGCGCGGCGGTGCGCCTCGCCGGGGACGACGAGACGCTGCTGACCGGTCGGCTGTCGGTGTCGACGCATCCGTGGCTGGCCGAGCACGTGATCGCCGGCACGGTGCTGGTGCCCGGCACCGCGCTGGTCGAGCTGGTGGTGCGCGCCGGTGACGAGGTCGGCGCGTCCCGGGTACGGGAGCTGACCATCGCCGCGCCGCTGGCCCTGCCCGCCACCGGCGGCGTCCGGGTGCAGGTGCGCGTCGGCGGCGCCGACGCCACCGGCGGCCGGGACGTGGCCGTGTACTCCCAGCCCGACGACGACCCCGAGGCCGAGTGGGTCCGGCACGCCGACGGTGTCCTGGCACCGGTCGCCACCGAGGAGCCCGGCCTCGCCGCCTGGCCGCCGGTCGGTGTCCCGGAGACGGACCTCACCGGCTGGTACGACGCCCTGGTCGGGCACGGCCTGTCGTACGGGCCGGTGTTCCAGGGGCTGCGTCGCGTCTGGTCCGGTGACGATGAGGTGTTCGCCGAGGTCGTGCTCCCCGACGAGGCGGCGGCCGACGGGTTCGGGGTGCACCCGGCGCTGCTCGACGCCGCTCTGCACCCGATCGGGTTGCTCGACGGTGGGCCCGGTTCCGGTGCGCGGGTGCCGTTCGCGTTCGAGGGTGTGCAGGTGTACGCCTCCGGTGCACGCACATTGCGGGTGCGGTTGACCCGTGCCGGCACGTCGGTCCGCCTGGTGGCGGTGGACGAGTCGGGTGCGCCGGTGGTGTCGGTGGACTCCCTGGTGCTGCGGGAGCTGACCGGCGTGACCACGCCCAGCGCGGTGGACCGTTCGCTGTTCGAGGTGTCCTGGCAGGTCGAGGAGGTCGCCCCGGCCACCGCGCCGCTGGAGTGGGCGCTGCTGCGGCCCGCTGCCCAGCAGGCCGAGGCGGCCGGCGGCGGGGGCCCTGCGACGGCTGCGGCCCTGCCCGGCGCGACCGTGTTCGCGGACGTGGCGGCGTTGGTGGCGGCGGTGCAGGCGGGTGGCAGCGCGCCGCAGGCCGTCCTGCTCACGGTGTCCACCCCCAGCGACGCGGGTGCCGACGCGGCCGGGGTCCCGGACGTGGTGCGGCAGGTGACGGCGGACGTTCTCGCCGTGGTGCAGCGGTGGTTGGCGGTCGAGGAGTTGGCCGGTTCGCGGTTGGTGGTGGTGACCCGGGGTGCGGTGGTGGCCGGGGACGAGGATCGGGTGGCTGATCTGGCCGGTGCTGCGGTGTGGGGGCTGTTGCGGTCGGCGCAGTCGGAGCACCCGGACCGGATCGTGCTGGCCGATCTCGACCGGGCTCCGGACGCCGAGGCGTGGGCGTTGCTGGCGGCGGTGGCCGCCGACCCGACCCCGACCGGCGGGCAGGTCGCCGTCCGCGGCGACCGGGTGTGCGTACCCCGGCTGGTGCGGCAGGTGGGCGCGGAGCTGACACCGCCGGTCGACGGCGCGTGGCACGTCGCCGCGGCCCGCCCCGGCACCCTGGACGGCGTCGAGATCGTCCCGGTCACCCCGGTCGACCTCGCTCCCGGCGAGGTACGGGTTGCTGTCCGGGCGGCGGGCGTCAACTTCCGTGACGTGCTCATCGCCCTCGGCATGTACCCGGATCCGGCAGCGGTGATGGGCAGCGAGGGCGCCGGCGTGGTGCTGGAGGTCGGTCCCGGCGTGGACGACCTGACGCCCGGGGACCGGGTGTTCGGGTTGTTCGAGCCCGGCTTCGGCCCGCAGGTGGTCGCCCAGCGGCAGCGGATCGCCCGGATGCCGCACGGCTGGTCCTTCCGGGACGCCGCGTCGGTGCCGGTGGTCTTCCTGACGGCCTACTACGCGCTGCACGACCTGGCAGGGCTGCGGGCGGGTGAGTCGGTGTTGATCCATTCGGGTGCGGGTGGGGTCGGCATGGCGGCGATCCAGTTGGCGCGGCATTTTGGTGCGACGGTGTACGCCACGGCGAGTCCGGGCAAGTGGGGCATGCTGCGGGAGTTGGGGGTGGCGGGGGAGCGGATCGCTTCGTCGCGGACCACGGAGTTCGAGCAGACGTTCGCCGCCGCGTCGGGTGGTGCGGGCGTGGACGTGGTGTTGGACGCTCTGGCGGGTGAGTTCGTGGACGCGTCGTTGCGGTTGTTGCCGCGCGGTGGCCGGTTCGTGGAGATGGGCAAGACCGACGTCCGGGACGCCGACGTGGTGGCGCAGCAACATCCGGGGGTGGCCTATCGGGCGTTCGACCTGAACGAGGCCGGTGGGACGCGGATCGGGCAGATGCTCGCCGAGTTGCTGGCCCTGTTCGAGCAGGGTGTGTTGCGGCCGTTGCCGGTGCGGGTGTGGGACGTGCGGCAGGCGCGGCAGGCGTTGCGGCACATCAGTCAGGCCCGGCACGTCGGCAAGGTCGTCCTGACCGTCCCGACGCCGATGGACCCGGACGGCACCGTCCTGGTCACCGGTGCGGCCGGCGCCCTCGCCGCCGTGGTGACCCGACACCTCGTCGCCACCGGCCAGGCCCGGCACCTGCTGCTCGCCTCCCGCCGACTCCCCGCGCAGGAACCCGCCTACGCGGCGCTGGTCCAGGACCTCACCGACGCGGGCGCCACCGTCACGACGGTGTCGGTCGACGTCACCGACGCCGCGCAGGTCGCCGGTCTCGTCGCCGGCGTGGACCCGGCCCACCCGCTGACCGCCGTCGTGCACACCGCCGGAGTCGTCGCCGACGCGACCGTCACCTCACTCACCGATGAGGCCCTGACGACCGTCCTGCGGCCCAAGGTGGACGCCGCCTGGGCGCTGCACCGGGCCACCGCGCACCTGGACCTGTCGGCGTTCGTGCTGTTCTCCTCGATCGCGGCGACGCTCGGCTCACCCGGGCAGGGCAACTACGCCGCCGCCAACGCGTTCCTCGACGCCCTCGCCGGCCACCGGCGGCACCGCGGCCTGCCCGCCACCAGCATCGGCTGGGGCATGTGGGCCACCACCGGCGGCATGACCGCCCACCTGAGCGCCGACGACCAGCAGCGACTGGGTCGGCTCGGCATGGGCGGCCTCTCCGGGACCGAAGGCGCCGCCCTGTTCGACGCCGCGCGCACCGGACCGTTGCCGGCGGTGGTGGCCGCCCGGCTGCGGATCACCGCCGACGCCGCGCAGGTCCCGCCCATCGTCCGCCGGCTGGCCCGGACCCCGGGACGCCGCCAGGCGCGCTCTACCGTGACCGGGACCGGATCGGACTGGTCCGACCGGCTCGCCGGGCTGGCCCGGGACGAGGCCCGTCGGCTGTTGGTGGAGCTGATGTGTGCGCAGGCGGCGGCGGTGCTGGGGCACGCGTCGGCGCAGGCGGTGCCGGGCGGTCGGGCGTTCAAGGAACTCGGGTTCGACTCGCTGACCTCGGTGGAGCTGCGTAACCGGCTGGCCTCGGCCACCGGGCTGCGGCTGCCCGCCACCCTCGTCTTCGACTACCCGACGCCGGAGCGGCTGGCCGAGCACCTGCACGAGCAGTTGGGGCACGCCGCGTCGCCCGCCGCCGCCACCCGGGCGGTGACCCCGGCCGGCGCCGACGACCCGATCGCCATCGTCGGCATGGCCTGCCGGTTCCCCGGCGGGGTGTCCAGCCCGGACCAGCTGTGGGAGCTGGTCGCCTCCGGTTCCGATGCGATCGGTGGGTTCCCGGCCGACCGGGGTTGGGACCTGGACGCGCTCTACGACCCGGACGCCGACCGGGCCGGCACGTCCACCACCCGCCAGGGCGGCTTCCTGTACGACGCGGCACAGTTCGACCCCGGGTTCTTCGGCATCAGCCCCCGCGAGGCCCTCGCGATGGACCCGCAGCAGCGGCTGCTGCTGGAGACCTCGTGGGAGGCGTTCGAGTCCGCCGGCCTCGACCCGCGTGACACGAAGGCCACCACCGGCGTCTTCGCCGGGCTGATCCACCACGACTACGCCGGCCGGCTCGACGCCTCGGCGGAGCTGGAGGGGTACCTCGTCAACGGCACCGCCGGCAGTGTCGCCTCCGGCCGCGTCGCGTACGTCTTCGGCCTCGAGGGCCCGGCGGTCACCGTGGACACGGCGTGCTCGTCGTCGCTGGTGGCGTTGCACCTGGCTGCGCAGGCGCTGCGGTCGGGGGAGTGTGACCTGGCCCTGGCCGGTGGCGTGACGGTGATGGCCACCCCCAGCGCGTTCGTCGGCTTCTCCCGCCAGCGCGGGTTGTCGCCCGACGGCCGGTGCCGGTCCTTCGCCGCCTCGGCCGACGGCACCGGCTGGTCCGAGGGCGTCGGCATGCTCCTCGTCGAACGGCTCTCCGACGCCCGCCGCCACGGCCACCGCGTCCTCGCCGTGCTGCGCGGCAGCGCCGTCAACCAGGACGGCGCGTCGAACGGGCTGACCGCCCCGAACGGGCCGTCGCAGCAGCGGGTCATCCGGCAGGCGCTGGCCAACGCCCGGCTGTCCACAGCGGACGTGGACGCCGTGGAGGCGCACGGCACCGGCACCACGCTGGGCGATCCGATCGAGGCGCAGGCGCTGCTGGCCACGTACGGGCAGGACCGGCCCGCCGACCGGCCGCTGCTGCTGGGGTCGGTCAAGTCGAACATGGGCCACACCCAGGCCGCGGCCGGAGTGGCCGGGGTGATCAAGATGGTGCTCGCGATGCGGCACGGTCTGGTGCCGCCGACGCTGCACGTGGACGAGCCGTCGCCGCACATCGACTGGACGGCCGGTGCGGTGGCGCTGGCCACCGAGGCGACCCCGTGGCCGGCGGTGGACCGGCCGCGTCGGGCAGCGGTGTCGTCGTTCGGCATCTCCGGCACCAACGCGCACGTCATCGTCGAGCAGCCACCGGCGGACGTGGCGACGCCGCAGGCCGACCCGGAGCCGGTCGCTGTGGATCGGGTCGTGCCGGTGCTGCTCTCCGCGAAGTCGGAGGTGGCGCTGGCCGGGCAGGCGGGCCGGTGGGCGCGGTGGTTGGCCGGTGACGGGTCGCTGCGTGCGGTGGACGTGGCGTGGTCGTCGGTGACCACCCGACCCGCGCTGGAGCAGCGGGCCGTGGTGACCGCCGCCGATCGCGACGGTCTGCTCGCCGGCCTGCGCGCCCTCGCCGCCGGTGAGCCGTCCGCAGCCGTGCTGACCGGCGTCCCGGAGCAGCGGGGACAACTCGCCCTGCTCTTCTCCGGTCAGGGCGCGCAGCGCGCCGGCATGGGTCGGGAGCTGTCCGCGACGTTCCCGGTGTTCGCCGATGCGCTGGACGAGGTGTGCGCGCACCTGGACCCGCTGCTGCCGCAGCCGCTTCGACAGGTGCTGTTCGCGCCGGAGGGCTCGGCCGAGGCGGGGCTGTTGGACCAGACTGTCTTCACCCAGGCCGGTCTGTTCGCCGTGGAGGTGGCGCTGTTCCGGCTCGTCGAGTCGTTCGGCGTGGTGCCCGACTTCGTCGCCGGGCACTCGGTCGGGGAGATCACCGCCGCGCACGTGGCCGGGGTGTTGTCGCTGGCCGACGCGTGCGTCCTCGTCGCGGCCCGGGGCCGGTTGATGCAGGCGCTGCCCGCCGGTGGCGGGATGCTCGCGGTCGCGGCCGCCGAGGAGGCCGTCGCGGAGTCGATCGCGGGTCTGGCCGATGTCGGTGTCGCGGCCGTCAACGGCCCGACTTCCGTCGTCGTCTCGGGTGCGCTCGACGCCCTGGATGAGGTGGAGCGGGTCTGGCGGGAACGGGGGGTGCGTACCCGCCGGCTGACGGTGAGTCACGCGTTCCACAGCCCGTTGATGGCGCCGATGCTGGCCGAGTTCCGGTCGGTCCTGGAGCAGTTGACCTTCGCCGTGCCGCTGCTGCCGGTGGTGTCGAACCTGACCGGGGCGCTCGCCGACGGCGACGAGATCCGCACCGCCGACTACTGGGTGCGGCACGTTCGTGAGGCGGTCCGCTACGCCGACGGGATCAGTGTGCTGCGCAAGGCCGGGGTGGACACGTTCCTGGAGATCGGCCCGCAGAGCGTGCTGACGGCGATGACCGCCGACGTGCTGCCAGGCGACGCGGGTGTGCTCGCCGTGGCCGCCCAGCGCAAGGACCGCACCGAGGCGCAGGCGCTGCTGGCCGCCCTCGCCGAGCTGCACGTGCACGGCGTCGGAGTGACGTGGCAGTCGTGGTTCGCCGACACCGGGGCGACCCGGGTCGACCTGCCCACGTACGCGTTCCAGCACCAGCGGTTCTGGCCCGAGCCGGCTCCGCGCACCCCGGACACCGCCACGGCCGACGCTGGGGACGGCGAGTTCTGGGCCGCGGTGGAGAGCGGCGACCTGAGCGTCCTGGCCGGGCAGCTCGGCGACGACGCCGTCCAGGCCCTCACCCCGGCCCTGCCCGCCCTGACCACCTGGCGCCGTGCCCGCACCCGCGACACCGCCGTCAACGGCTGGTCGTACCAGGTGGGCTGGCGGCGCATCGACCTGGGCGACGGCACGGCGACCGGCCGATGGCTGCTCGTCGCACCCGACGGCGACCCGGTGGCCGCGCAGGTCACCGCCGCGCTCACCGCGACCGGCGGGGACGTGCGACAGGTGACCGCCGCGCCGGCCACCGCCACCCGCGCCGGCCTCGCCCGGCGGCTGGCCGCCGCGCTCGCCGACGGGCCGGTCACCGGCGTCGTCTCCCTGCTCGGTCTGCACGACGACCCGCACCCCCGGCACCCGGCCGTGCCGGCCGGCACCGCCGCCACGCTGCAGCTGATCCAGGCGCTGCACGACACCGCCCCGACGGTCCCGCTGTGGTGCGTCACCCGGGGCGCGGTCGGCACCGGCGATGACGACCGCGTACGCAGCGCCGCCCAGGGCGGCCTGTGGGGCCTCGGCCGCGTCGCCGGCCTCGAACTGCCGCAGCTGCGCATCGGCCTGCTCGACCTGCCCGAATCCGACGTCGACCCGACCCGGCTCGCGGCGGCGCTCACCGCCGCCGGCGACGATGACCAGCTCGCGCTGCGCCCCACCGGCGTGTACGCGCGCCGGCTCACCCGGGCCACCCCCGCCGACCCGGCGGCGGCCGACCGGTGGCGGCCCACCGGCACCGTGCTGATCACCGGCGGCACCGGCGCGCTCGGCGCGCACGTGGCCCGCTGGGCCGCCGGCGCCGGCGCCGCGCACCTCGTGCTGACCAGCCGGCGCGGAGACACCGCTCCCGGCGCGGCCGAGCTGCGCGACGAGCTGACCGCCCTCGGCGTCCGGGTCACCGTGGCCGCCTGCGACGTCGCCGACCGGGACGCGGTCGCCGCGCTGCTCGCCCGGCTCGACGACGACCCCGCCCCGCTGACCGCGGTGGTGCACGCCGCCGGACTCAACGACGTCACCCCGCTGCTCGACACCGACACCGACCGGCTCGCCGGGGTGATGACCGGCAAGATCGCCGGTGCCGTGCACCTCGACGAACTGCTCGGTGACCGGCCGCTCGACGCGTTCGTGCTCTTCGCCTCCATCGCCGGGATCTGGGGCAGCGGCGGGCAGGCCGGCTACGCGGCCGGCAACGCGTACCTCGACGCCCTGGCCGAGCGGCGACGCGCCCGCGGCCTGGCCGCCACCTCCGTGGCGTGGGGGCCCTGGGCCGACGGCGGGATGGCCACCGACGAGGCCCGGCGGGAGCTGTCCCGACGAGGGCTGCGGGCCATGGACCCGGCCGACGCCGTGCACGCCCTGCGGATCGCCGTCGGACGCGGCCGGGCCTGCCTCACCGTCGCCGACGTCGACTGGTCGACCTTCGCCCCGGCGTACACGTCGGCCCGGCCGCGACCGCTGCTGGCCGACCTGCCCGAGGCCCGGCCGGCCGCCGGCCCCGCCGACGACACCCCGACCGACGGTGGACGGTCGCTGCGTGACCGGCTGCTCGCCCTGCCCCGCGACGAGCAGGACCGCCACCTCACCGACCTGGTCCGCGCCCAGGCCGCCGCCGTGCTCGGCCACCCCGGTCCCGAGCGGGTCAAGCCACGGCGGGCGTTCAAGGAGCTGGGCTTCGACTCGCTCACCGCGGTCGAGCTGCGCAACCGGCTCACCCGGGCCACCGGCCTGCCCCTGCCCACCACGCTGGTCTTCGACTACCCCGACCCGGTCACCCTCGCCGGCCACCTGCTCACCGCGCTCGTCCCCGAGGCGCAGCAGCAGGCCACGGCCGACCCGGCCGAGACGGCGGTACGCCAGGTGCTCGCCACCGTCCCGCTGGCCCGCATCCGCGAGGCCGGGCTGCTGGACCTGCTGTTGAAGCTCACCGACGGCGACGACACCGACCCCGCCTCCACCGACGAGGACGTCGACATCGACGAGATGGACGCCGACACCCTCATCAGGCTGGCGCTCGACGGCTCCGAGTCCTGACCCTTGTCCCACGTACGGAGTACATGATGTCCACGTCTGCAGATAAGGTCGTCGAGGCGCTTCGGGCTTCGCTCAAGGAGACCAGCCGGCTCAAGCAGCTCAACCAGCAGCTCAGCGCGGCGGCCCGGGAACCGGTCGCCATCGTGGCGATGTCCTGCCGCTACCCGGGCGGGGTGTCCAGCCCCGACCAGCTGTGGGACCTGGTCGCCTCCGGCGGCGACGCCATCGGCGGCTTCCCGACAGACCGTGGCTGGGACCTGGACAACCTCTACGACCCGTCCGCCGACCGGGTCGGCCGGTCCACCACCCGACAGGGCGGCTTCCTGTACGACGCGGCCGAGTTCGACGCCGAGTTCTTCGGCGTCAGCCCCCGCGAGGCCCTCGCGATGGACCCGCAGCAGCGGCTGTTGCTGGAGACCTCGTGGGAGGCGTTCGAGAGCGCTGGCATCGCCCCGTCCGAGATGCGCGGGCAGAAGGTGGGCGTGTTCGTCGGCACCGCCGCCAACGGCTACGGCGTCGGGCAGGACGGCGGCGCGGACGGCGCCGACGAGGGCTACCTGCTCACCGGCACCGCCACCAGCGTCGTCTCCGGCCGCATCGCGTACGCCCTCGGCCTGGAGGGGCCGGCGGTCACCGTGGACACCGCCTGCTCGTCGTCGCTGGTCGCGCTGCACCTGGCCTGCCAGGCGCTGCGCTCCGGCGAGTTCGACCTGGCCCTGGCCGGCGGCGTGACCGTGATGGCCACCCCCAGCGCGTTCGTCGGCTTCTCCCGGCAGCGCGGGCTCGCCTCCGACGGCCGGTGCAAGTCGTTCGCCGCGTCCGCCGACGGCACCGGCTGGGCCGAGGGTGTCGGCCTGCTCCTCGTCGAGCGGCTCTCCGACGCCCAGCGCAACGGCCACCGGATCCTCGCCGTCGTGCGCGGCAGCGCCGTCAACCAGGACGGCGCGTCCAACGGCCTCACCGCCCCCAACGGGCCCGCCCAGCAGCGGGTCATCCGGCAGGCCCTCGCCACCGCCCGGCTCACCGCCGCCGACGTGGACGCCGTCGAGGCGCACGGCACCGGCACCACCCTCGGCGACCCGATCGAGGCGCAGGCCCTGCTCGCCACGTACGGGCAGGAACGCGACGCAGACCCGCTCTGGCTCGGCTCGGTCAAGTCGAACCTCGGCCACAGCCAGTCCGCCGCCGGCATCGCCGGCATCATCAAGATGGTCATGGCGATGCGGCACGGCGTGCTGCCGGCCACCCTGCACGTCGACGCCCCGTCGCCGCACATCGACTGGTCCACCGGAGCGGTCGAACTGCTCACCGAGGCCCGCACCTGGCCGCAGGTGCAGCGGCCCCGCCGGGCCGCCGTGTCGTCGTTCGGCATCTCCGGCACCAACGCCCACGTCATCCTCGAACAGGCCGACCCGGCACCCGCCCCGGCCCCCGTACCGGCGGATCAGTCCGCCCTGCTCAGCACGCCCGCCACCGTCTGGGCGCTGTCAGCCCGGTCCACCCCGGCGCTGCGCGCGCAGGCCGCCCGGCTCGCCCGCTACGTCCGCGACCGCGACGACCTCGACCCGGCCCGGTTGGCCTGGTCGCTGGCCGCCACCCGGTCGGTGTTCGAGCACCGCGCGGCGGTCGTCGCCGCCGACCCGGCGCACCTGCTCGCCGGCCTCGACGCCCTCGCCGCCGGCACGCCGGCCGGCGCCGTGGTCACCGGGGTCGCCGGCGAGCCCGGTGAGGGCCCGGTCTGGGTCTTCCCCGGCCAGGGCGCCCAGTACGGGTCGATGGCCGCCGGGCTGATCGGCGTCTGCCCCGTCTTCGACGAGGCCCTGGCCGAGTGCCAGGCCGAGTTCGACCGCTGGCTCGACGTCGACCTCGTCGCCGTGCTCACCGGCGACGACGACACCTGGCTGACCCGCTCCGAGATCGTCCAGCCGGCGCTGTTCGCCGTCGCCGTGGGCCTGGCCCGGGTGTGGCGGCACGCCGGCCTGACCCCCCGCGCGGTCATCGGCCACTCCCAGGGCGAGATCGTCGCCGCCCACGTCGCCGGAGTGCTGACCCTGGCCGACGCGGTGAAGATCCTCGCCCTGCGGGCCCGCGCCCTCACCGGGATCGCCGGCACCGGGGCGATGGCCGCCATCGACCTGCCCGTCGACGCGGTCGCCGGCCGGCTCCCCGACGGGATCACCGTCTCAGTCGTCAACGGCCCCGGCACCACGGTGGTCTCCGGCCCGCCGCAGGCCGTCGCCGACCTGGCCGCGGCGTACACCGCCGACGGCGTCCGGGTGCGGACCATCGACATCGACTACGCCTCGCACTCGCCCGCCGTCCAGCCGGTCGCCGACCGGATGCGCGCCGACCTGGCCGACGTCACGCCCCGCGACGGCGACGTGCGGATCATCTCCACCGTCACCGGCGGCTGGATCGACGGCGCCGACCTGGACGCCGACTACTGGGCCGACAACCTGCGCCGGCCGGTGCTGTTCGACACCGCCGTGCGGACCGCGCTCGACGCCGGGCACACCGACTTCGTTGAGGTCTCCCCGCACCCGGTGCTGAGCATGTCGCTGACCGCCATCCTCGACGACACCGGCGTCACCGGCCGCGCCCTGGCCACGCTGCGCCGCGGCGAGGACCCCACGGTACGGCTGCTGACCAGCCTCGCCGCCGCCCACGCGCACGGCCTGCCGGTGGACCACCGGCGGATCCTCGCCCCCGCCCCGGTCCTCACCGACCTGCCCACCTACGCCTTCCAGCGGCAGCGCTACTGGCCGCAGCGGATGGCCGCGGCCACCGCCGCCGGGCCGGTCAGCCCGGACGTGGTCGACGTCGAGTTCTGGTCGGCGGTGGAACGCTCCGACGTGGCCGCGCTCGCCGCCCAGCTCGACGCACCGGCCGACCTGGAGGTGCTCGCCCCGGCGCTGCCCGTGCTGTCGTCCTGGCGCCGGGCCCGGTTGCAACGGGCCGTGCTGGACGGCTGGTCGTACCGGGTGGTGTGGAAGCCGGCCGGGTCGACCGGCGGCCCGCCCGTCGACGGCGACCTGCTGGTGGTGCTGCCCGACGGCGACGCCACCGTGCACGGCTGGGTGGACCGGCTCGCCGCCGCCGGTGGCCGACCGGTCCGGCGGATCGCCGTCGACCCGGCCGCGACCGGCCGCGAGGAGCTGGCCGAGGCGCTGGCCGGGCACCGTGACGCCGACCTGGCCGGCGTGGTCTCCCTGCTCGGCCTCGCCGACGCGCAGTACCCGGGACACCCCGGCATCCCCACCGGGCTGGTCGCCACCACCCGCCTCGTGCAGGCGCTCCAGGACACCGACCTCCCCGCCCCGCTGTGGTGCCTCACCGTCGGCGGTGTCGGCACCGACCCGGCCGAGCCGGTGGCCAGCGCCGCCCAGCACGCCCTCTGGGGCCTGGCCCGGGTGGTCGGCCTGGAACACCCGCGCCGCTGGGGCGGCCTGGTCGACCTGCCCGCCGAGCCCGACGACGCGACCTGGGCCGAGGTCACCCGGCTGCTCACCACCGGCGGCGACGAGGACCAGTTCGCCGTGCGCCCGTACGGCACCTTCGTGCGCCGGCTCGCCCGCACCACCGCCCGCACCGCCCGGCAGGTCACCGCGTGGCAGCCGCGCGGCACCGTCCTGGTCACCGGTGGCACCGGCGCGATCGGCGCGCAGGCCGCCCGCTGGCTCGCCGCCAACGGCGCCGCGCACCTGGTCCTCACCAGCCGCCGCGGCCTCGACGCCGACGGCGCCCGCGAGCTGGCCGACGAGCTGACCGCCACCGGGGTACGGGTCAGCGTCGTCGCCTGCGACATGGCCGACCGCGACCAGGTCGCCGCGCTGGTCGCCGGCCTGGACGAGGTCGCCCCGCTGACCGCCGTGCTGCACGCCGCCGGCGTCACCCGGCTCACCGCGCTGGTCGACACGGACCTGGACGTGCTCGACCACGTCATGGCCGGCAAGGTCGCCGGTGCGGCGTACCTCGACGAACTGCTCGGTGACCGGCCGCTCGACGCGTTCGTCACCTTCGCCTCCATCTCCGGCGTCTGGGGCAGCGGCGGACAGGGCGCGTACGCGGCCGCGAACGCGTACCTCGACGCGCTCGCCGAGCAGCGCCGCGCCCGGGGGCTCACCGCCACCTCCATCTCCTGGGGAGCCTGGGCCGAGGGTGGCATGGCCACCACCGAGGAGGCGCAGCGGCTGCTCAGCCGCCGTGGCCTCAACCCGATGCAGCCGGCCGCCGCGCTGCTCGCCCTGCGCCGCGCCGTCGAACACGGCGAGACCTGCCTGACCGTCGCCGACATCGACTGGGAACAGTTCGCCCCCGCGTACGCGTCGGCCCGGCCGCGCCCGCTGCTCGACGACATCGCCGAGGCCCGCGACGCCCTCGCCGCGCGTCCCGCCGACGCCGGCACCGACCACGCCACCGCGCTGCGCGCCCAGCTGACCGCCCTGACCCGCGCCGAGCGGGACCGGCACCTGACCGACCTGGTCCGCGACCACGCCGCCGCCGTGCTCGGTCACGCCGGCACCGACGCGGTCAAGCCGAAGCGGGCGTTCAAGGACCTGGGCTTCGACTCGCTGACCGCCGTGGAGCTGCGCAACCAGCTCACCGCCGCGACCGGGCTGACCCTGCCCACCACGCTGATCTTCGACTACCCCAACCCGGCCACCCTCGCCGGACACCTGGCGGCCCTGCTGCGCCTCGACGACGCCGCCGGAGCCGGCACGCCGGCCGGCGCGGGCGGCCCGGTGGCCGCCGACGAGCCGATCGCCATCGTCGGGATGAGCTGCCGCTACCCGGGCGGGGTCAGCGACCCCGACGGGCTGTGGGACCTCGTCGCCTCCGGACGCGACGGCATCACCGAGTTCCGCACCGACCGGCACTGGGACCTGGACCGGCTGCTCGCCGCCGACCCCGACGCGCCCGGCCGCTCGTACACCCGCCACGGCGGGTTCATCGACACCGCCACCGACTTCGACCCGGTCTTCTTCGGCATCAGCCCGCGCGAGGCGCTGGCGATGGACCCGCAGCAGCGGCTGCTGCTGGAGGCCACCTGGGAGGCGTTCGAGCAGGCCGGCGTCACCCCGGACGCGCTGCACGGCACCCCGACCGGGGTGTTCGTCGGGGCGTCCCCGTCCGGCTACGGCACCGGCGACGAGACCCCCGACCTGGACGGCTACCGGCTCACCGGCGGCGCGCACAGCGTCATCTCCGGTCGGGTCGCCTACACGTTCGGCCTGGAGGGGCCGGCGGTCACCGTGGACACCGCCTGCTCGTCGTCGCTGGTGGCGCTGCACCTGGCCGTGCAGTCGCTGCGGCAGGGCGAGTGCGACCTCGCCGTCGCGGGCGGCGTGACGGTGATGGTCACCCCCGGCGCGTTCGTCGAGTTCACCCGGCAGGGCGGGCTCGCCGCCGACGGCCGGTGCCGCTCCTTCGCCGCCGCCGCCGACGGCACCGGCTGGGGTGAGGGCGTCGGCGTGCTGCTCGTCGAGCGGCTCTCCGACGCCCGCCGCAACGGCCACCGGATCCTCGCCGTGGTACGCGGCAGCGCGGTCAACTCCGACGGCGCGTCCAACGGGCTGACCGCGCCGAACGGGCCGTCGCAGCAGCGGGTGATCCGGCAGGCGCTGACCAACGCCGGGCTCACCACCGTCGACGTCGACGTGGTCGAGGCGCACGGCACCGCCACCACGCTCGGCGACCCGATCGAGGCGCAGGCCCTGCTGGCGACGTACGGGCAGGACCGGCCCGCCGACCGGCCGCTGTGGCTCGGCTCGGTCAAGTCGAACATCGGGCACACCCAGGCCGCCGCCGGTGTCGCCGGGGTGATCAAGATGGTGCAGGCGCTGCGGCACGGCGTCCTGCCCCGCACCCTGCACGTCGACGAGCCCACCCCGCACGTCGACTGGTCGGCCGGCGCGGTGGAACTGCTCACCGAGGCGCGGCCGTGGCCGGAGACGGACCGGCCCCGCCGGGCCGCCGTGTCGTCGTTCGGCGTCAGCGGCACCAACGCCCACGTCGTCATCGAGCAGCCGCCCGCCGACATCGTCCCCGGCGAGGTGGTCGAGTCCGCCGCGCCGCCGCTGGCGCCGGTGCTGCTCTCCGCGCGGGGCGAGGGCGGGCTGGCCCGGCAGGCCCGGCACTGGTCCGACCGGTTCGGCGCGGACGGGCTGCCCCGCCTGGTCGACGTCGCCTGGACCTCGCTGACCGCCCGTACCGCCCTCGAGCACCGCGCGGTGCTGCTCGCCGCCGACCACGCCGAGCTGACCGCCGCGCTGGCCGCCCTCGCCGCCGACGAGCCCAGCGACGCCGTGCTCACCGGCCGCGCCACCGACCGGGGTCCGGTCGCCCTGCTCTTCTCCGGGCAGGGTGCGCAGCGCGCCGGCATGGGTCGGGAGTTGTCCGCGACGTTCCCGGTGTTCGCCGCCGCGCTGGACGAGGTCTGCGCCCACCTGGACCCGATGCTGCCGCAGCCGATGAAGTCGGTGCTCTTCGCGGACCAGTCCGGGCTGCTGGACCAGACCGTGTTCACCCAGGCCGGCCTGTTCGCCGTGGAGGTGGCGCTGTTCCGGCTCGTCGAGTCGTTCGGCGTGGTGCCCGACTTCGTCGGTGGGCACTCGGTCGGGGAGATCACCGCCGCGCACGTGGCCGGGGTGCTGTCCCTGGCCGACGCGTGCGCCCTCGTCGCCGCCCGGGGTCGGCTGATGCAGGCCCTGCCGGCCGGTGGTGGGATGGTGGCGGTCAACGCGTCCGAGGCGGAGGTGGCCGAGTCGATCGACGGGCTCACCGATCGCGTGGCGATCGCGGCCGTCAACGGGCCGACCTCCGTCGTCGTCTCCGGTGCGCTCGACACCTTGGACGAGGTGGAGCGGACCTGGCAGGACCGGGGGGTGCGCACCCGCCGGCTGACCGTCAGCCACGCGTTCCACAGCCCGCTGATGGCGCCGATGCTCGACGAGTTCCGCACCGTCCTCGACGGGCTGAGCTTCGCCGCGCCGCTGGTCCCGGTGGTGTCCAACCTGACCGGGGCCCTCGCGGACCCGCAGGAGCTGACCCGCCCCGACTACTGGGTGCGGCACGTCCGCGAAGCGGTCCGCTTCGCCGACGGTGTCAGCGCCCTGCGCGCCGCCGGCGTCGACACGTTCGTCGAGATCGGACCCGGCGCGGTGCTCACCGCCCTGGTCCGCGAGACCCTGACCGGGGACGCCGTCCTCGCCGTGCCCACCCAGCGCCGCGACCGCGCCGAGCCGCGCGCCCTGCTCACCGGCCTGGCCGAGCTGTACGCCGCCGGTGGGGCCGTCGACTGGGCCCCGCTGTTCGCCGACGCCGCCCCGACCCGGGTCGACCTGCCCACGTACGCCTTCGCGCAGGAGCGGTTCTGGCTGCGCCCCGCCGGTCGCGCCTCCGACGTCTCCGGCGCCGGCCTCGGCGCGGCCGGGCACCCGCTGCTCGCCGCCGCCGTCCGGCTGGCCGGCGAGGACGCCGCCGTGCTCACCGGCCGGCTCTCCGTGGCCGCCCAGCCGTGGCTGGCCGAGCACGTGGTGGCCGGCGCGGTGGTCGTCCCCGGCACCGCGCTGGTCGAGTTGGTGCTGCGCGCCGGCGACGAGTTCGGCCCCTGCCGGGTGCGGGAGCTGACCATCGCCGCCCCGCTCGTGCTGCCCGAGCGGGGCGCGGTGCGGGTCCAGGTCCGCGTCGGCCCCCGCGACCACGCCGGCTGGCGGGCCGTCACCGTCCACTCGCAGCCCGACCACGACCCGGACGGTGACTGGGTGCGGCACGCCGAGGGTGTGCTCACCGCCGTCGACCCGACCGACGACACCGGTCTCGGCGCGTGGCCCCCGGCGCACGCCGACGAGGTCGACCTCGCCGGCTGGTACCCGGCCCTCGCCGGGCACGGCATGACGTACGGGCCGGTGTTCCAGGGCCTGCGCCGGGCCTGGACGGCCGGCGACGACACCGTCTACGCCGAGGTGACCCTGCCCGCCGCCACCGTGGACGGCGGCGCCGGCTTCGGCGTCCACCCCGCGCTGCTCGACGCCGCCCTGCACCCCACCGCCCTGCTGCCCGGCGACGGCACCAGCGGACCCAAGGCGCCGTTCGCGTTCGAGGGCGTCCAGGTGCACGCCGTCGGGGCCGACACCCTCCGTGTGCGGCTCACCCGCGTCGGGTCGGGCGTGCGGCTGCTCGCCGTGGACGACACCGACCGCCCGGTGGTGTCCGTCGACTCTCTCGTGCTGCGCGAGATGACCGGCGTCGACCCGTCTGCGGCCACCCTCGCCGCCCGGTCGCTGTTCCGCATCGCCTGGCACGCCGAGCCGCTCACCCCCGCCGAGCCGCCCGCGGCCGCCCTGCTGGGCGCGCCCGGCCCGGCGCTGCCCGACATCCCCGCGTACCCGGGGGCCGCCGAACTGGTCGCGGCCGGCGACGTACCCCGGCTGGTCCTGCTGCCCGTGCCCGTGACGCCGGCGGGGGAGCTGCCGGCGGCGGTCCGGGCGGTCACCACCGACGTGCTCACCGCCGTGCAGGCGTGGCTGGCCGCCGACGACCTCACCGACACCCGCCTCGCCGTGGTCACCCGCCACGCGGTGCGGGCCACCGACACCGACCCGGCCGAGGACCTGGCCGGCGCGGCCGTCTGGGGCCTGGTCCGCTCCGCCCAGTCCGAGCACCCCGGCCGGATCGTCCTGGCCGACCTCGACCGGGACCTCGACGCGCCCGCCGTCGCGCTGCTCGCGGCCGCCGCCGACGACCCGGCCGCGGCGCAGCTCGCGGTCCGCGGCGACACGGCGTTGACCCCCCGTCTGGTACGCGCCGACGCCCCGCCCGCGGCCACCCCGCGGCTGCGCGGCGGCACCGTGCTGGTCACCGGCGGCACCGGCGCCCTCGGCGCCCTGCTCGCCCGGCACCTCGTCACCGAGTGGGGCGTGGACTCCCTCGCCCTGGTCAGCCGGCGTGGCCCCGACGCCCCCGGCGCGGCCGAACTGGCCGCCGAACTGGCCGCCCACGGCGCCCGGGTCCGGGTGCTCGCCTGCGACGTCACCGACCCCGCCGCCGTACGCGCCCTCGTCGGGCAGCTCACCGACGGCGACCGGCTCGCCGGCGTGGTGCACACCGCGGGCGTCCTCGACGACGCCGTCGTCACCGGCATCGACCCGGACCGGCTGGCCCGGGTGCTCGCCCCGAAGGTCGACGCCGCCTGGTGGCTGCACGAGGCCACCGCCGACCTCGACCTCGACCTGTTCGTCGTCTTCTCCTCCATCGCCGGGGTGCTCGGCTCCCCGGGTCAGGGCGCGTACGCGGCGGCCAACAGCTTCCTCGACGCCCTCGCCGCCCACCGCCGGGGACGCGGCCTGCCCGCGCACTCCCTGGCCTGGGGCATGTGGGACACCGACGGCATGGCGGCCACCCTCAGCGCCGCCGACCGCTCCCGGGTCACCCGCTCCGGCCTCGGCCTGATCACCGAACCCGTCGGCGTCGCGCTGCTCGACGCGGCCGTCGCCACCGACACGCCCGCCCTCGTTCCCGCCGTCGTCGACGTGCCGGCCCTGCGCGCGGCGGCCACCTCCACCGGCGTACCGCCGATGTGGCGCGCCCTGGTCGGGACCGTGACCACCCGGCGGCAGGCCGGCGGTGGCGCGGCCGGCGGCTGGGCGCAGCGCCTCGCCACGCTCGCCCCCGACGAGGCCCGCGCCCAGGTCGACGTCCTGATCCGGGGCCTGGTGGCGCAGGTGCTCGGGCACGGCGGCGCGGAGGCGGTGCCGGCGGACCGGGCGTTCCGGGAGTTGGGCTTCGACTCGCTGACCGCGGTGGACCTGCGCAACCGGGTCAACGCGGCGACCGGGCTGCGGCTGGCCGCCACGCTGGTCTTCGACTACCCGACCCCGGGCGCCCTCGCCGCCCACGTGCACGAGCAGCTCACCGGCGCGGTCGCCGCCCGGCCCGACGTGGTCGCCGCCACCGGCGTCGACGAGCCGATCGCGATCGTCGGCATGGCCTGCCGCTACCCGGGCGGGGTGGACAACCCCGAGCAGCTGTGGCAGTTGCTGGTCGCCGGGGGCGACGGCATCGGCGAGTTCCCCGTCGACCGGGGCTGGGACCTCGACTCGCTGTTTCACCCGGACCCCGACCACCCCGGCACCTCGTACGCCCGGCACGGCGGCTTCCTCACCGGGGCGGCCGCGTTCGACCCCGCCTTCTTCGGCATCTCGCCCCGCGAGGCCGTCGCGATGGACCCGCAGCAACGGCTGCTGCTGGAGGCGTCCTGGGAGACGTTCGAGTCCGCCAGCCTCGACCCGGCGCGGGTACGCGGCAGCCGCACCGGCGTCTTCGCCGGGCTGATGTACCACGACTACGCCTCGCAGGTGCAGGAGCTGCCGGACGGGTTGGAGGGCTACATCGGCACCGGCAACTCCGGCAGCGTGGTCTCCGGGCGGGTGGCGTACACCTTCGGCCTGGAGGGCCCGGCGGTCACCGTGGACACCGCGTGTTCGTCGTCGCTGGTGGCGCTGCACCTGGCCGTGCAGGCGCTGCGGTCGGGGGAGTGCGACCTGGCGCTGGCCGGCGGTGTGACGGTGATGGCGACGCCGGGGACGTTCGTGGAGTTCTCCCGGCAGCGGGGCCTGTCGCCGGACGGGCGGTGCAAGTCGTTCGCCGCGTCGGCGGATGGCACCGGCTGGTCCGAGGGCGTGGGCGTCCTGCTCGTGCAGCGGCTCTCCGACGCGCGGCGGGACGGCCGGCGAATCCTGGCCGTGGTGCGCGGCACCGCGGTCAACCAGGACGGCGCGTCCAACGGGCTGACCGCCCCGAACGGTCCGTCGCAGCAGCGGGTCATCCGGCAGGCGCTGGCCAACGCCCGGCTGTCCACCGTCGACGTGGACGCCGTCGAGGCGCACGGCACCGGCACCACGCTCGGTGACCCCATCGAGGCGCAGGCGCTGCTGGCCACCTACGGGCAGGACCGGCCCGCCGACCGTCCGCTGTGGCTCGGGTCGGTCAAGTCGAACATCGGGCACACCCAGGCCGCCGCCGGGGTGGCCGGCATCATCAAGATGATCATGGCGATGCGGCACGGGACCATGCCGCGCACCCTGCACGTCGACGAGCCGTCCCCGCACATCGACTGGACGGCCGGCGCGGTGGAACTGCTCACCGAGGCGCGGCCCTGGCCGCAGACGGGCCGGCCGCGCCGGGCGGCGGTCTCCTCGTTCGGCGTCAGCGGCACCAACGCGCACGTGATCATCGAGCAGCCGCCCGCCGGGACCCGCCCGCCGTCGGCGGACGCGCCCACGCCGGCCGCCCCGGCGGCGGTGCTGCTGTCGGCGCGCACCGAGGCCGCCCTCGCCGCCCAGGCGCAGCGCTGGGCCGACTGGCTCGCCGCCGACGCGCAACCGCGCCCGGTCGACGTGGGCTGGTCGTCCGTCATCGGCCGGGCCGTCCTGGAACACCGCGCGGTCGTCACGGCGGCGGACCGGGACGAGCTGCTGGCCGGCCTGCGCGCCCTCGCCACCGGCACCCCGGCCGGCACCGTCGTCACCGGCGCCGGCACGGCCCGGGGCCAGCTCGCGCTGCTCTTCTCCGGTCAGGGCGCGCAGCGCGTTGGCATGGGCCGGGAGCTGTACGGGACGTTCCCGGTGTTCGCCGCCGCGCTGGACGAGGTCTGCGCCCACCTGGACCCGCTGCTGCCGCAGCCGTTGCAGTCGGTGCTGTTCGCGGACGAGTCCGGGCTGCTGGATCAGACCGTCTTCACCCAGGCCGGCCTGTTCGCGGTCGAGGTGGCGTTGTTCCGTCTGGTGGAGTCGTTCGGTGTGGTGCCGGACTACGTCGGTGGCCACTCGGTCGGGGAGATCACCGCCGCGCATGTGGCCGGGGTGCTGTCTCTCGCGGACGCGTGCGCGCTGGTCGCGGCGCGTGGACGGTTGATGCAGGCGCTGCCGGCCGGTGGCGGGATGCTCGCCGTGGCCGGGCCCGAAGCCGACGTCCTGCCGACGCTGGACGGGCGCACCGACGTGGGCATCGCCGCCGTCAACGGACCGTCCGCCGTCGTGGTCTCCGGCGCGGTCGACGCCTTGGACGACATCGAGCGGACCTGGCAGGGCCGGGGAGTGCGCACCCGGCGGCTGACGGTCAGCCACGCGTTCCACAGCCCGCTGATGGAGCCGATGCTCGACGAGTTCCGCGCCGTCCTCGACGGGCTGGTGTTCCGGGCGCCGCTCGTGCCCGTCGTGTCGAACCTGACCGGTGCCCTCGCCGACCCGCAGGAGCTGACCCGGGTCGACTACTGGGTACGGCACGTGCGCGAGGCCGTCCGCTACGCCGACGGGATCACCGCGCTGCGCGCCGCCGGGGCGGACACCTTCCTGGAGATCGGTCCGCAGAGCGTGCTGACCGCGCTGACCGCCGACGTGCTGCCCGCCGACGGGTCCACCCTCACCGTGGCCGTGCAGCGCCGGGACCGGCCGGAGCCGCGCGCGCTGCTCGCCGCCCTGGCCGACCTGCACGCGCACGGCGTCGCAGTCACCTGGGCGCAGTGGTACGCCGGGGCGGACCCGCAGCGCGTCGACCTGCCCACGTACGCGTTCCAGCACGAGCGCTACTGGCTCGGCATCGGCCGGGCGAGGGCGGGCGACGTGACCGGCGCCGGGCTCGGCGCGGCCGGGCACCCGCTGCTCGGGGCCGCGGTCACGGTCGCCGGCGAGGACATGGTGGTGCTCACCGGCCGGCTGTCGGTCGCCACTCACCCGTGGCTCGCCGACCACACGGTCGCCGGCGTCGTGGTCGTCCCCGGCACCGCCCTGGTCGAACTGGCCGTCCGGGCCGGCGACGAGGCGGGCGTACCCCGCCTGCGGGAGCTGACCGTCGCCGCCCCGCTCGTGCTGCCCGACACCGGCGCGGTCCGCGTCCAGGTCCGCGTCGGCCCGCCCGACGGGACCGGGGTCCGGCCGGTCGCGGTGCACTCCCAGTCCGACGGCGACCCCGACTGGGTCCGGCACGCCGACGGTCTGCTCGATGCGGAATCGGCCGACGAGCCGACGATGGGCGAGTGGCCGCCCGTCGGGGTGTCCGAGGTGGACCTGTCCGGCTGGTACGACGCGCTCGCCGGGCACGGCCTGTCGTACGGGCCGGTGTTCCAGGGGTTGCGTCGGGCGTGGACCAGCGACGACGACGTGTACGCCGAGGTGGCGCTGCCGGAGGAGATCTCCGGTGAGGCGGTGCGCTTCGGGGTGCACCCCGCGTTGCTGGACGCCGCCCTGCACCCGATCGCGCTGCTGCTGGCCGACGAGTCGTCCGCCCCGCAGGTGCCGTTCGCGTTCGAGGGTGTGCAGGTGCACGCCTCGGGTGCGCGGACGCTGCGGGTGCGGCTGAGCCGCTCCGGCACGTCGGTCCGCCTGGTGGCGGTGGACGCCTCGGGCGCGCCGGTGGTGTCGGTAGACTCCCTCGTGCTGCGCGAGCTGACCGGCGTCGTCGCCCCCGGCACGGCGGCCCGTTCGCTGTTCACCCTCGCCTGGCAGCCCGAGGACCTCACCCCCGCCGACACGTCCGGCTGGGCGCTGCTGTCCGACGTGCCGGCCGGCCTGCCGGACCTGCCGGCGTACCCGGACGTCGCGGCACTGACCGAGGCGGTCGAGGCCGGCCGGGCCACCGCGCCCCGGGCGCTGCTCCTGCCGCTGCCCGCCGGCCGCGACGCCGCCGTGCCCGACACCGCGCGGGCCGTCACCGCCGACGTCCTCGCGGTCACCCAGGCATGGCTGGCCGCCGACGCGCTCGCCGACACGCGACTGGTCGTGGTCAGCCGGGGCGCCGTGGCGGCGCACCCCACCGACCGGGTCGACGACCTGGCGGCGGCGGCCGTGTGGGGCCTGCTGCGCGCGGCGCAGTCCGAGCACCCGGGCCGGATCGTCCTGGCCGACGTCGACGGCGACCTGGACCCGGACGTGCTGGGCCTGCTCGCCCGCGCCGCCGACGACCCGACCGGCGGTCAGGTGGCCGTCCGTTCCGGTGGGGTGTGGGTGCCGCGTCTGGTGCGGGCGTCGGCCTCGGCTTCGGCGGAGGTCGTGGTGGGCGCGGGTGCGGTGGTGGTGACCGGTGGTACGGGTGCGCTGGGCGCGTTGGTGGCCGAGCATCTGGTGTCGGCCTACGGGGTGCGGTCGTTGGTGCTCGCGTCCCGGCGGGGGATGGCTGCCACCGGCGCGGAGGCGTTGGTGGAGCGGTTGTCGGCGCTGGGCGCGTCGGTGCGGGTGGTGGCGTGTGATGTGACGGATGGGGATGCGGTGCGGTCCCTGGTCGATGGGGTCACCGCCGCAGGCCGGCTCGCAGGTGTGGTGCACACGGCGGGTGTGCTGGACGACGGTGTCGTCACCGGTATCACCGCCGAAGGGCTGGCCCGGGTGCTCGCGCCGAAGGTGGATGCGGCGTGGCATCTGCACGAGGCGACGGCGGGTGTGGATCTGGATCTGTTCGTGGTGTTCTCGTCGGTGGCGGGTGTGTTGGGTTCGCCGGGTCAGGGGGCGTACGCGGCGGGGAACACGTTCCTGGACGCGTTGGCGTCGTATCGGCGGCAGGTGGGTCTGCCGGCGGTGTCGATGGCGTGGGGGATGTGGGACACCGACGGGATGGCGGCCTCGATCTCCGACGGCGACCGGGCCCGCTCGGCCCGGGCCGGCATCACGGCGATGAGCGCCGAGACCGGATTGGCGCTGTTCGACGCCGCCCTCGCGGCGGGGCTCCCGGCGCCGGTGCCGGCCGTGCTCGACGTACCGGCCATGCGGGCCGCCCTCGGCGCCGGCCCGGTGCCGACCGTGCTGCGCGCCCTGGTCGGCGCCACCGTCGCCCGCCGACAGGCCGGGCAGGGCGGCGACTGGGCCGACCAGCTCGCCGGCCTGGCCCCCGACGAGGCCCGCGCCCAGATCGACCTGCTGGTCCGTGGCCTGGTGGCGCAGGTGCTGGGGCACGGCGGCGCCGACGCGGTGCCGGCGGACCGGGCGTTCCGGGAGTTGGGTTTCGACTCGTTGACCGCGGTGGACCTGCGCAACCGGATCAACGCGGCGACCGGGCTGCGGCTGGCCTCCACGCTGGTCTTCGACTACCCGACCCCGGCCGTGCTCGCCGAGCACCTCTACGCGCAGGTCTCCGGCCAGCTCACCGCCCGCCGGTCGACGGCGCGTGCCGTCAGCACCGACGAGCCGATCGCGATCGTCGGCATGGCCTGCCGCTACCCCGGTGGCGTCGAGAGCCCCGACCAGCTCTGGACGCTGCTGGCCGGCGGCGGCGACGGCATCTCGCAGTTCCCCACCGACCGCGGCTGGGACCTGGAGTCCCTCTTCGACCCGGACCCGGACCGCAGCGGCACCTCGTACACCCGGCACGGCGGCTTCCTGCGCGGCGCGGCGGACTTCGACCCGGCGTTCTTCGGCATCTCGCCCCGCGAGGCGATCGCCATGGACCCGCAGCAGCGGTTGCTGCTGGAGACCTCGTGGGAGACGTTCGAGTCCGCCGGCCTCGACCCGCAGCGGCTGCGCGGCAGCCGCACCGGCGTCTTCGCCGGGGTCATGTACCACGACTACGCCTCCCGGCTGGCCGACCTGCCGCCGGACGCCGAGGGCTACGTCGGCACCGGCACCTCGGGCAGCGTGCTCTCCGGGCGGGTCGCGTACACGTTCGGTCTGGAAGGGCCGGCGGTCACCGTGGACACCGCCTGCTCGTCGTCGCTGGTGGCGTTGCACCTCGCCGCCCAGGCGCTGCGCAGTGGCGAGTGCGACCTGGCGCTGGCCGGTGGTGTGACGGTGATGGCGACGCCGGGGACGTTCGTGGAGTTCTCCCGGCAGCGCGGGCTGTCGCCGGACGGGCGGTGCAAGTCGTTCGCCGCGTCGGCGGATGGCACCGGCTGGTCCGAGGGCGTGGGCGTGCTGCTCGTGCAGCGGCTCTCCGACGCCCGACGTGAGGGCCGCCGGGTGTACGCGATCGTGCGCGGCACGGCCGTCAACCAGGACGGCGCGTCCAACGGGCTGACCGCCCCGAACGGGCCGTCGCAGCAGCGGGTCATCCGGCAGGCCCTCGCCAACGCCCGGCTGTCCACAGCGGACGTGGACGCCGTGGAGGCGCACGGCACCGGCACGATCCTGGGTGACCCGATCGAGGCGCAGGCGCTGCTGGCCACGTACGGGCAGGACCGTCCGTCCGGCCGGCCGCTGCTGCTCGGGTCGGTCAAGTCGAACATCGGGCACACCCAGGCCGCCGCCGGTGTCGCCGGGGTGATCAAGATGGTGCTCGCCATGCGGCACGGCGTCGTCCCGCCCACCCTGCACGTGGACGAGCAGTCCCCGCACGTCGACTGGACGGCGGGGGCGGTGGCGCTGGCCACCGAGGCGACCCCGTGGCCGGCGGTGGACCGGCCGCGTCGGGCAGCGGTGTCGTCGTTCGGCATCTCCGGCACCAACGCCCACGTGATCATCGAGCAGCCGCCCGCCGACGTGATCGACGGCGAGATCGTGCCGCCCGCCCGGCCCGACGTCGAGTCGACGCCGGCCGTCACCGTGCCGGTGCTGCTCTCCGCGAAGTCGGAGGTGGCCCTGGCCGGGCAGGCGGGCCGGTGGGCGCGGTGGCTGGCCGGTGACGAGTCGCTGCGTCCGGTGGACGTGGCGTGGTCGTCGGTGACCACTCGCCCGGCGCTGGAGCAGCGGGCCGTGCTGACCACCGCCGACCGCGACGACCTGCTCGCCGCGCTGACCGCCCTCGCCGCCGGGGAGCCCACCCGGGCGGCCGTCACCGGCGCCGTGGCACCGCGCGGGCACCTGGCCCTGCTCTTCTCCGGGCAGGGCGCGCAGCGCGCCGGCATGGGTCGGGAGCTGTACGGGACGTTCCCGGTGTTCGCCGCCGCGCTGGACGAGGTCTGCGCCCACCTGGACCCGCTGCTGCCGCAGCCGTTGCAGTCGGTGCTCTTCGCCGACGAGGGCACGCCCGAGGCGGGGCTGCTGGACCAGACCGTGTTCACCCAGGCCGGTCTGTTCGCGGTCGAGGTGGCGTTGTTCCGTCTGGTGGAGTCGTTCGGTGTGGTGCCGGACTTCGTCGCCGGGCATTCGGTGGGGGAGATCACCGCCGCGCACGTGGCGGGGGTGTTGTCCCTGGCGGATGCGTGTGTCCTGGTGGCGGCGCGGGGTCGGTTGATGCAGGCGCTGCCGGCCAGTGGCGGGATGCTCGCCGTGGCCGCGCCCGAAGCCGACGTCCTGCCGACGCTGGACGGGGTGGCCGACGTGGACATCGCCGCCGTCAACGGCCCGGCCTCTGTCGTCGTCTCCGGCGCGGTCGACGCCCTCGACGAGGTGGAGCGGACCTGGCGGGAGAAGGGGGCCCGGACCCGCCGGCTGACGGTGAGTCACGCGTTCCACAGCCCGCTGATGGCACCGATGCTCGACGAGTTCCGTACCGTCCTCGACGGGCTGTCCTTCGCCGCGCCGCTGCTGCCGGTCGTGTCGAACCTGACCGGCGCGCTCGCCGACCCGGACGAGATCCGCAGTCCCGACTACTGGGTGCGGCACGTGCGGGAGCCGGTCCGCTACGCAGACGGGATCACCGCCCTGCGGGCGGCCGGGGTGGACACGTTCCTGGAGATCGGCCCGCAGAGCGTCCTGACGGCGATGACCGCCGACGTCCTGCCCGACGCCGACGGCGTGCTCGCCGTCGCCGCCCAACGCCGGGACCGCACCGAGGTCGCCGCGCTGCTCGCCGCCCTGGCCGAACTGCACGTCACCGGTGTGCCCGTCACCTGGCGGCAGTGGTTCACCGACACCGGCGCACGACGGGTCGACCTGCCCACGTACGCCTTCGCGCACCAGCGGTACTGGCCCGCGTCCCCCCGCCCCCGCATCGGCGACATGTCGGGGGCAGGGCTCGGCGACGCCGGCCACCCGCTGCTCGGCGCGGCGGTCGACCTGGCCGGCGACGACGAGGTGGTGCTGACCGGCCGCCTCTCCCTGGCCACGCACCCCTGGCTCGCCGACCACACGGTCGCCGGCCTGACCCTGGTCCCGGGCGCCGCGCTCGTCGAACTGGCCGTCCGGGCCGGCGACGAGGCCGGCCTCTCCCGGCTGCGGGAGCTGACCGTCGCCGCGCCGCTGGTCCTCCCCGACACCGGGGGCGTACGCATCCAGGTACGGGTCGACGGGCCCGCCGACGCCCCGCAACGTGCCGTGACCATCCACTCCCGACCCGAGGACGACCCCGAGGCGGCCTGGACCCGGCACGCCGACGGTGTGCTCGACGCGGTATCGGCCGACGATCCGACCGTGGGCGCGTGGCCGCCGGCCGGGGTGTCCGAGGTGGACCTGACCGGCTGGTACGACGTGCTCGCCGGGCACGGCCTGTCGTACGGGCCGGTGTTCCAGGGGTTGCGTCGGGCCTGGACGGCCGACAGCGAGGTGTACGCCGAGGTGGCGCTGCCCGACGAGGTCGCGGAGAGCGCCGGCCGGTTCGGGGTGCATCCGGCGTTGCTGGACGCCGCCCTGCACCCGATCGGGTTGCTGTCGGCCGACGAGTCGTCCGCCCCACGGGTGCCGTTCGCGTTCGAGGGTGTGCAGGTGCACGCCTCGGGTGCGCGGACGCTGCGGGTGCGGCTGACCCGTTCCGGCACGTCGGTCCGCCTGGTGGCGGTCGACGAGTCGAATGCCCCGGTCGTCTCGGTGGACTCCCTGGTGCTGCGCGAGCTGACCGGGATGGCCGCGCCGAGCGCCGCCACCCGGTCGCTGTTCGAGGTGTCCTGGCAGGCGGCCCCGCTCACCCCCACCACGCCGGGGACCGGCTGGGCGCTGCTCGCCCGGGACACCGAGCGTCCGGCCGGGCTGACGGCGTACCCGGACGTGGCGGCGGTGCTGACCGCGGTCGCCGCCGGAGCCGACGCCCCGCGTGCCCTCGTGCTGCCGGTCCCCGCCACGCCCGAGCAGGTCGACGACCTGCCCGGGTACGCCCGGTCGGTGACCACGGACGTCCTCGGCGTGGTGCGGGCCTGGCTCGCCGCCGACGCGCTCGCCGGCACGACCCTCGTCGCGGTTACCCGGGGCGCGGTCGTCGCCCGCGACGGCGACCGGCTGGCCGACCTCGCCGGCGCCGCCGTGTGGGGCCTGCTCCGGTCGGCCCAGTCGGAACACCCCGGCCGCATCGTCCTGGTGGACCTGGACGCCGACGCGCAGACCGGCGACCTGACGCCCGACCTGCTGAGCGTGCTCGCCGGCACCCTCGACGACACCACCCTCGGCGGCCAGGTGGCCGTCCGTTCCGGTGGGGTGTGGGTGCCGCGTCTGGTGCGGGCGTCGGCCTCGGCTTCGGCGGAGGTCGTGGTGGGTGCGGGCACGGTGGTGGTGACCGGTGGCACGGGTGCGCTGGGCGCGTTGGTTGCGGAGCATCTGGTGTCGCGCCACGAGGTGCGGTCGTTGGTGCTCGCGTCCCGGCGGGGGGCTGAGGCGTCTGGTGCGGGTGCGCTGGTGGATCGGTTGTCGGCGCTGGGCGCGTCGGTGCAGGTGGTGGCGTGTGATGTGACCAATGGGGATGCGGTGCGGTCCCTGGTCGATGGGGTCACCGCCGCAGGCCGGCTCGCGGGTGTGGTGCACACGGCGGGTGTGCTCGATGACGGTGTGGTCGAGGGGTTGACCGCCGATCGGTTGGCGGCGGTGCTCGCGCCGAAGGTGGATGCGGCGTGGCATCTGCACGAGGCGACGGTGGGTCTGGATCTGGATCTGTTCGTGGTGTTCTCGTCGGTGGCGGGTGTGTTGGGTTCGCCGGGTCAGGGGGCGTACGCGGCGGGGAACACGTTCCTGGACGCGTTGGCGTCGTATCGGCGGCAGGTGGGGTTGCCGGCGGTGTCGATGGCGTGGGGGATGTGGGACACCGACGGGATGGCGGCCTCGGTCTCCGACGGCGATCGTGCCCGATCGGCCCGCGCGGGTCTGACCCCGATGAGCGCCGAGACCGGGCTGGCGCTGTTCGACGCCGCCCTCACGACAGGCCGGCCCGTCCTGGTGCCGGCGACCATCGACGTGCCCGCGCTGCGGGCCGCCGCCTCCGGCGGCGTCGTACCGCCGATGCTGCGGACCCTGGTCGGCGCGACCGGCCGGCGTCAGGCGGGACAGGGCGGGGGCGGGTGGGCCGACCGGCTCGCCGGGCTCACCGAGGACGAGGGCCGGGCACAGCTCGCGCTCCTGGTCCGTGGCCTCGTCGCCCAGGTCCTCGGGCACGGCGGCGCGGAGGCGGTGCCCGCCGACCGGGCGTTCCGGGAGTTGGGCTTCGACTCGTTGACCGCGGTGGACCTGCGCAACCGGATCAACGCGGCGACCGGGCTGCGGCTGGCCTCCACGCTGGTCTTCGACTACCCGACCCCGGCCGTGCTCGCCGACCACCTGTGGTCCGAGTTGGCCGGCGTACCCGGATCGGCGGCGGAACCGGCCGTCACCGCCACCACCGGCACCGACGAGCCGATCGCGATCGTCGGCATGGCCTGCCGCTACCCCGGCGGCGTGGAGAGCCCCGACCAGCTCTGGGAGTTGCTGGCGGGCGGCGGGGACGGCGTCGGCGAGTTCCCCGCCGACCGGGGCTGGGACCTGGAATCCCTCTTCGACCCGGACCCCAACCACAGCGGCACCTCGTACGCCCGCCACGGCGGCTTCCTGTACGGCGCGGCCGAGTTCGACCCCGGGTTCTTCGGCATCAGCCCGCGTGAGGCCCTGGCGATGGACCCGCAGCAGCGGCTGCTGCTGGAGGCGTCCTGGGAGACGTTCGAGTCCGCCGGTCTCGACCCGCACCGGCTGCGCGGCAGCCGGACCGGGGTGTTCGCCGGAGTCATGTACCACGACTGGGCGACCCGGTTGATGGACCTGCCCGCCGAGGTGGAGGGGTACGTCGGCACCGGCACCTCGGGCAGCGTGCTGTCCGGGCGGGTCGCGTACACGTTCGGCCTGGAGGGCCCGGCGGTCACCGTGGACACGGCGTGTTCGTCGTCGCTGGTGGCGTTGCACCTGGCTGCGCAGGCGCTGCGCAGCGGGGAGTGCGACCTCGCCCTCGCCGGCGGTGTGACGGTGATGGCCACCCCCGGCACGTTCATCGAGTTCTCCCGGCAGCGGGGGTTGTCACCGGACGGGCGGTGCAAGTCGTTCGCCGCGTCGGCCGACGGCACCGGCTGGTCCGAGGGCGTGGGCGTCCTGCTCGTGCAGCGGCTCTCCGACGCGCGGCGGGACGGCCGGCGAATCCTGGCCGTGGTGCGCGGCACCGCGGTCAACCAGGACGGCGCGTCCAACGGGCTGACCGCCCCGAACGGTCCGTCGCAGCAGCGGGTGATCCGGCAGGCCCTCGCCAACGCCCGGCTCAACCCGGCACAGGTCGACGTCGTGGAAGCCCACGGCACCGGCACCACGCTCGGTGACCCCATCGAGGCGCAGGCGCTGCTGGCCACCTACGGGCAGGACCGGCCCGCCGACCGGCCGCTGCTGCTCGGGTCGATCAAGTCCAACATCGGCCACACCCAGGCCGCCGCCGGTGTCGCCGGGGTCATCAAGATGGTCCTCGCCATGCGGCACGGCCTGGTGCCGCGCACCCTGCACGTCGACGAGCCGTCCCCGCACATCGACTGGACGGCCGGCGCGGTCGCCCTGGCCACCGCGCCGACCCCGTGGCCGGCGGTGGACCGGCCCCGTCGGGCAGCCGTGTCGTCGTTCGGCATCTCTGGCACCAACGCGCACGTGATCATCGAGCAGCCGCCGTCGCCGTTCGTGGTCGACGGCGAGGTGGTCGAGCGGCAGACGCCGGTCGTGCCGGTGCTGCTCTCCGCGCGTACCGACGCCGCCCTCGCCGGGCAGGCGGGCCGGTGGGCGCGTTGGCTGGCCGGTGACGACACGCTGCGTCCGGTGGACGTGGCCTGGTCGTCGGTGACCACCCGACCCGCGCTGGAACAGCGGGCCGTCGCCCTGGTCGCCGACCGGGACGACCTGCTCGCCGCGCTGCGCGCCCTCGACACCGGCGACCCCTCCGGCGCCGTGGTCACCGGCAGCGCCACCGAACGCGGCCGGCTCGCCGTCCTCTTCTCCGGCCAGGGCGCGCAGCGCGCCGGCATGGGCCAGGAGCTGTACGACGCCTTCCCGGTGTTCGCGGCTGCCTTGGACGAGGTGTGCGCCCATCTGGACCCGCTGCTGCCGCAGCCGCTGAAGACGGTGCTCTTCGCGGACGAGGCGGGGCTGCTGGACCAGACCGTGTTCACCCAGGCCGGCCTGTTCGCGGTCGAGGTGGCGTTGTTCCGTCTGGTGGAGTCGTTCGGTGTGGTGCCGGACTACGTCGGCGGTCACTCGGTCGGGGAGATCACCGCCGCGCATGTGGCCGGGGTGCTGTCTCTCGCGGACGCGTGCGCGCTGGTCGCGGCGCGTGGCCGGTTGATGCAGGCGCTGCCGGCCGGTGGCGGGATGCTGGCGGTCAACGCGTCCGAGGCGGAGGTGGCGGCCGGTCTCGACGGGCTGACCGACGTGGGGATCGCGGCCGTCAACGGGCCCACCTCCGTCGTCGTCTCCGGTGCGCTCGACGCCCTCGACGAGGTGGAGCGGGTCTGGCGGGAGAAGGGGGCCCGCACCCGGCGGCTGACGGTCAGCCACGCGTTCCACAGCCCGCTGATGGAACCGATGCTCGACGAGTTCCGCACCGTCCTCGACGGGCTGACCTTCGCCGCGCCGCTGCTGCCGATCGTGTCGAACCTGACCGGGGCGCTCGCCGACGCCGACGAGATCCGCACCGCCGACTACTGGGTGCGGCACGTGCGCGAGGCCGTCCGCTACGCCGACGGTGTCACCGCCCTGCGGGCGGCCGGGGTGGACACGTTCGTGGAGGTCGGCCCGCAGAGCGTGCTGACGGCGATGACCGCCGACGTGCTGCCCGGCGACGAGGGTGTGCTCGCCGTCGCCGCTCAACGCCGGGACCGTACCGAGGCGCAGGCGTTGCTCGCGGCCCTGGCCGAGCTGCACGTCGCCGGGGTGCCCGTCACCTGGCGGCAGTGGTTCGCCGACAGCGGCGCGACCCGGGTGGACTTGCCGACGTATGCGTTCCAGCATCAGCGGTTCTGGCCCGAGTCGGCTCCGCGCACCCCGGACACCACGGTGGACGCTGGGGATGGTGAGTTCTGGGCCGCGGTGGAGAGCGGCGACCTGAGCGTCCTCGCCGGGCAACTCGGCGACGACGCCGTACACGCCCTCACCCCCGCCCTGCCCGCCCTGACCACCTGGCGCCGCGCCCGCACCCGCGACACCACCCTCGACGGCTGGTCGTACCGGATCGGCTGGGAGCCGGTCCGGCCCGCCCCGGCTTCTGGGCTGACCGGCCGGTGGCTGGTGGTCACCGTGGGCGGCGGCGCCGACGCGGGCGTCGCGAAGACCCTCACCGAGGCCGGCGCCACCGTCGACACCCTCGGCGTCAACCCCACCGTCGGCCGGACGGAACTGGGCGAGCGGCTGCGTCGTACCGGCGCCGAGGGCTGGGCGGGCGTGCTCTGCGTCCTGCCCCGACAGGACCGGCCGCTGCCGCACGCGCCGGGCGTCCCCGCCGGCACGGCGGTGCTGCTCACCCTCACCCAGGCGCTGACCGACACCGGTCTGCCGGGCCGGGTGTGGGCGCTCAGCCGGGCCGCCCTGCCGGTCACCGCCGACGAGCGCACCGGCGACGTCTGGGCCGCACCGG
Organism: Micromonospora citrea; assembly: GCF_049629545.1. Taxonomy (GTDB): domain Bacteria; phylum Actinomycetota; class Actinomycetes; order Mycobacteriales; family Micromonosporaceae; genus Micromonospora; species Micromonospora citrea_A. The sequence continues at coordinate 212,442 of NZ_JBNADX010000006.1, read as the reverse complement.
CCTGGGGCCTGGGCCGCACCGTCGCCCTGGAACAGCCGGACCGCTGGGGCGGCCTGGTCGACCTGCCGGCCCGCGCCGACCGGACCACCCGCGCCGCGCTCGTCGCCGTCCTCGCCGACGGCACCCTGGACCAGGTGGCCGTCCGCCGCAGCGGCGTCTTCGGTCGCCGTCTCGTGGCCGCCGTCCCGCCTGCCGGGTCGGGTTGGCGGCCGTCGGGCACGGTGCTGGTCACCGGGGGTACCGGCGCGTTGGGTGGGCACGTGGCCCGGTGGTTGTCGGCGAACGGGGCCGCTGAGGTGGTGCTGGTCTCCCGGCGTGGCCCGGACGCTCCCGGTGCGGCGGAGTTGGCCGGGGAGTTGGGCGCCTCCGCCCGGATCGTCGCCTGTGACGTCACCGACGCCGACGCGGTCGCCGCGTTGGTCGCCGGTCTGCCCGCGCTCACCGCCGTCGTGCACACCGCCGGCACGTCCGGCGGAACCACCCCGGCGTACCGGACGACCGACACCGACCTGTCGGAGACGATGGCCGGCAAGGTGCTCGGCGCCGTCCACCTGGACGCCGCCTGCCAGGACCGCGACCTCGACGCGTTCGTCGTCTTCTCCTCCGTGGCCGGCGTCTGGGGCGGCGGCGGGCAGGCCGGCTACGCGGCCGGCAACGCCCTGCTCGACGCCCTCGTCGCCGCCCGCCGGGCCGCCGGCCTGCCCGCCACCGCCCTGGCGTACGGCCCGTGGGCCGACGACGGCATGGCCGCCGGGGAGACCGCCGAGGGCCTGCGCCGCCGCGGCTTCACCCCGCTCGCGCCCGACGCCGCCGTCGCGGCGCTGGGCCGCTGGGTCAACGCCGCCGAGGCGGCCCCGGTCGTCACCGACGTGGACTGGACCCGGTTCGTCGCGGCGTTCACCGCGGCCCGGCCCAGCCACCTCTTCGACCGGGTCGCCCCGGCCGTCGCCGAAGCGCAGCCGCAGACCGACCCCGCCACCGAAGGCCTGCGCGCCCGACTCGGCACGCTGCCGGCGACCGCCCAGGAGACCCTCCTGGTCGACCTGGTACGCGCGGAGGCGGCGGCGGTGCTCGGCCACAGCTCCACCGACCAGGTGCCGGCCGGCCGGGCGTTCCGGGAACTCGGCTTCGACTCCCTCGCCGCCGTGCAGCTGCGCGACCGGCTGGGCCGCAGTACCGGGCTGACCCTGCCGTCCACCGTGGTCTTCGACCACCCGTCGGCGGCGGAACTGGCCCGCTTCCTGCGTACCGGACTGGTGGCCGGCGCGGTCGACGGCGGCCCGGCGGCCGGTACGACGGTGGTCCGGCCGCCGGTCGACGAGCCGATCGCCATCGTCTCGATGGCCTGCCGCTTCCCCGGCGGGGTGTCCTCCCCGCAGGAGCTGTGGCAGCTGCTGGTCGACGGCGTGGACGCGGTGACCCCGATGCCCACCGACCGGGGCTGGGACCTCGACGCCCTGTTCGACACCGACCCGGAGCGGGTCGGCACCAGCTACACCCGCAGCGGCGGCTTCCTCGACGCGGTGGCCGACTTCGACGCCGCGTTCTTCGGCATCAACCCCCGCGAGGCGCTGGCCATGGACCCGCAGCAGCGGCTGCTGCTGCACACCACCTGGGAGGCGTTCGAACGGGCCGGCCTCGACCCGCAGCGGGTACGCGGCTCCGCCACCGGCGTGTTCATGGGCACCAACGGGCAGGACTACGCCACCCTGCTGCTGGGCGCCCGCTCCGAGGTCGAGGGCTACCAGGCGACCGGCAACAGCGCGTCGGTGGTCTCCGGCCGGCTGGCGTACTCGTTCGGACTGCACGGGCCGGCGGTCACCGTCGACACGGCGTGCTCCTCGTCGCTGGTCGCGCTGCACCTGGCCGCCCAGGCCCTGCGCTCCGGGGAGTGCGACCTGGCGCTGGCCGGCGGCGTGACCGTGATGTCCACGCCCGGGGCGTTCCTGGAGTTCTCCCGGCAGCGCGGCCTCGCCGCCGACGGGCGGGTCAAGGCGTTCGGCGCGGACGCGGACGGCACCGGCTGGGGTGAGGGCGTCGGCGTCCTGCTGCTGCAACGCCTCTCCGACGCCCGACGCGACGGCCGGCGGATCCTCGCCGTCGTCGCCGGCAGCGCGGTCAACCAGGACGGCGCGTCCAACGGGCTGACCGCCCCCAACGGACCGGCGCAGCAGCGGGTCATCCGGCACGCCCTGGCCAACGCCGGCCTGACCCCGGCCGACATCGACGCGATCGAGGCGCACGGCACCGGCACCACCCTCGGCGACCCGATCGAGGCGCAGGCGCTGATCGCCGCGTACGGGCCGGACCGGCCCGCCGACCGGCCGCTCTGGCTCGGCTCGGTCAAGTCGAACATCGGTCACACCCAGGCCGCGGCCGGTGTGGCCAGCCTGATCAAGATGATCCTGGCGCTGCGGCACCGGACGCTCCCGGCGACCCTGCACGCCGACGAGCCGTCCCCGCACGTCGACTGGGCGTCCGGGCCGCTGGCGCTGCTCACCCGGGCGCGGCCGTGGGACGCCGACGACCGGCCCCGCCGGGCCGGTGTCTCCTCGTTCGGCATCAGCGGCACCAACGCCCACGTGATCCTCGAACAGGCGCCGGCCGCCGACCCCGCCGAGCCGCCCGTACCCACCGACACGGCGCTGCCGTGGCCGGTCTCCGCCGCCACGGCCGCCGGGCTGCGCGCCCAGGCCGACCGGCTGGCCCGTCGGCTCGCCGACCCGGGCGACCGGCCGGACGCCGGGACGGTGGCCTGGGCGCTGGCCGAAGGGCGGGCGCACCTGGCCCACCGGGCGGCGGTCGTCGCCGCCGACCCGCAGACCCGGCTCGCGGCGCTGCGCGCCCTCGCCACCGGCGACGCCCACCCGGCGCTCGTGCCGGCCGGGCCGGCCGTGACGGGCGGCACCGCCGTCCTCTTCTCCGGGCAGGGCGCGCAGCGCGCCGGCATGGGTCGGGAGTTGTACGGGACGTTCCCGGTGTTCGCCGCCGCGTTGGACGAGGTCTGCGCCCACCTGGACCCGCTGCTGCCGCAGCCGCTGAAGACGGTGCTGTTCTCGGACGAGTCCGGCCTGCTGGACCAGACGGTGTTCACCCAGGCCGGCCTGTTCGCCGTGGAGGTGGCGCTGTTCCGGCTCGTCGAGTCGTTCGGTGTGGTGCCGGACTTCGTCGCCGGCCACTCGGTCGGGGAGATCACCGCCGCGCACGTGGCCGGGGTGCTGTCCCTCGCCGACGCGTGCGTCCTCGTCGCGGCGCGGGGCCGGCTGATGCAGGCGCTGCCCGCCGGTGGTGGGATGCTGGCGGTCAACGCGTCCGAGGTGGACGTGCTGCCGACGCTGGACGGGCGCACCGACGTGGGGATCGCCGCCGTCAACGGCCCGACCTCCGTGGTGGTGGCCGGCCCCGTCGACGCGCTCGACGACGTGGAGCGGATCTGGCAGGAGCGGGGTGTGCGTACCCGCCGGCTGATGGTGAGCCATGCGTTCCACAGCCCGTTGATGGCGCCGATGCTGGCCGAGTTCCGGTCGGTCCTGGAGCAGTTGAGCTTCGCCGCGCCGCTGCTGCCGGTCGTGTCGAACCTGACCGGCGCGCTCGCCGACCCGCAGGAGCTGACCCGACCCGACTACTGGGTGCGGCACGTGCGCGACGCCGTCCGGTACGCCGACGGGATCACCGCCCTGCACGCCGCCGGCGTCGACACCTACCTGGAGATCGGCCCCGCCGCCGTGCTCACCGCGATGAACGCCGACCTGCTCGGCGACGACGTCGTCGCCACGGCCACCCAGCAGGCCGGCGTGCCCGAGGTGACCGCCCTGCTCACCGCCCTGGCCACCCGGTACGCGGCCGGACGCGACCTCGACTGGGCGGCCCTGCTCAGCCCGCTCGCCGGACCCCGGCCCGCCCCGCGCGACCTGCCGGAACTGCCCACGTACGCGTTCCAGCCACAGCGGTACTGGCCCACCCTGACCGCCCCGCTCACCGGCGGCGCGGACCGGGCCGACACCGAGTTCTGGCGCGCGGTCAGCGACGGCGACCTCGACCGGCTCGGCATCGACACCAGCCAGCCACTGAAGGACCTGCTGCCCGAACTGGAGTCGTGGCGACGCCGGCAGCACCAGGACGGCACCCTCAGCGGCTGGCGGTACCGGATCACCTGGCGGCCCCAGCGGCTCACCATCGGCGACCCGGGCAGCTGGCTGCTCGTCGTCCCGCAGCGGGCAGCCGCCACCACGGTCGCCGACGCGCTGCGCGCCGGCGGAGCCACGGTGCACCTGCTGACCGTGGACCCGGCGACCGCCGACCGGGACGGCCTCGCCGCCGACCTCGACCGGGCCTGCGCCACGCACCAGCCCACCGGACTGCTCTCCCTGCTCGCCCTGGACGAGGCGCCGCACCCGGGCCAGGACGCCCTGCCGTCCGGACTCGCGGCGAACCTGCTGCTCCTGCAGGCACACACCGGCCGGGAGAGCGGCACACCGCTGCCGCTCTGGCTGGCCACCACCGGCGCCGTCGCCACCGACGACGAACCGGCCACCCGGCCCTGGCAGGCCACCAGCTGGGGCCTCGGCCTGGCCGCCGCACTGGAACACCCCCGGCACGTCGGCGGTCTCGTCGACCTGCCCGGCACCGTGACCGGGGACCTCGGCGTCGCGCTGGTCACCGCGCTGACCAACACCGAGGGCGAGGACCAGCTCGTGGTCCGCGCCACCGGGGCGTACGCGCGGCGGCTGGTCCGGGGCGCCGCAGCAGCGGACGGCACCGGCTGGACCCCGCAGGGCGCCGTCCTGGTCACCGGCGGGACGGGCGCGCTCACCGGACACGCCACCGCCTGGCTGGACCGGGAGGGCGCATCCGTGGTGCCACTGGACCAGCCGGCCGGCCGGAAGCTCACCGACCGGATGGAGCAGCTCGCCGCCGACGGCCGGCCGGTCACCGCGCTGCTGCACGTGCCGGCGGACACCGGCACCGTACCGCTGGCGGAACTGACCCTCGCCGGCCTCGCCGCCGACCTGCTCGCCACCGTCGGCGACATCCCCCGCTACGCCGACGAACTGGAGACCCGGTCGGTTCCGGCGCTGGTGCTCTGCTCCTCCACCTCGGGGGTGTGGGGCTCCGGCGGGCGGTCCGGCCAGGCGGCCGGCGACGCCCTGCTCCAGGTCCTCGCCGCGAACCGGCGGCAGGCCGGCCTGCCGGCCGCGTCGGTGGCGTTCGGCCCCTGGGCCGACGGCCTCGCCGACGCCGACCTGGACCAGCTCAGCCGGCGCGGGCTGCCCGGCATGGCGCCCGACCTGGCCACCGCCGCGCTGCGGCAGGCCGTCGCCGACGGCACCCAGGTCGTGGTGGCCGACGTGCGGTGGGACCGGTTCGTGCCGGCGGTCGCCGCCGTACGGGCCCGACCGCTGTTCGCCGAGATCCCCGAGGCGGCCGAGGCGCTGCGCACCCTGCACGACGCCGAGCCGGCCGACGACGGGGCGGCGGACGCGCTGCGCGAACGGCTGCGGCCCCTGTCGGACGCGGAGCGCGACGCCGCCCTGGTCGACCTCGTCACCACCCACGCCGCAGCGGTGCTCGGTCACCCCGGCACCGGCGACCTCGGCCCGGCGCGTGCGTTCCGGGAGGTCGGCTTCGACTCGATGACCGCCGTCCAGCTACGCAACCGGCTGCGGGCGGCCACCGGAGCCACCCTGCCGGCCAGCGTGGTCTTCGACTACCCGACCCCGCTGGCGCTCGCCCGCCACCTGCGCACCCTCGTGGTGTCCGACGGTGTCGCCACCGCCGGCCTGCTGTCGGAACTGGAGAAGCTCGACGGCCTCTTCGCCGCCAGCGCGCCGGACCCGCTGACCCGGCAGAAACTGCTGGTGCAGATGCAGGCGTTCCTCGCCCGCTGGGGCGACGACCGGCCCGCCGAAGCGCCGGTGGCACCCACCCTCGACGGGGCCAGCGACGCCGAGATATTCGAATTCATCCACCGGGAACTCGGCGGTCCCGGCGGGGACGTCGACGGCGTTTACTGAATCGGTCGTCCGACCATTGTCGGACGGGCCGGCGGGGCCGGTGGCGACGGGGGTGGCAACCCTGGGTCACCGGCCCCGCCGGGTCGCCGTACCGGACCGGGCCGGGGCGGCCCCGGCCCAGCCTGCGGCCAGTTGCGTCAACGCCCAGGTAGGGGCGGCCGTAGGGGCACCGTAGGGGTTGTGACCGCCGTCGGCCGACAATTACCTTCCTCCGGTAACCAAGACGCGGTGGGCGCTGCAGAGCTGTTGTCAATTGCAATTCATGGTCGGGCTCGACGGGTTGTGATGTCGCGGCCCGAGGCTGCTGTGGACGGTATTGGGTCGCCTGGTTCTTCCGGCCCGAAAAGGTGGCGCTAATGGCGACTGAAGACACTCTCCGGGAATACCTGAAATGGGTGACCGCGGACCTCCACCAGACGAAGAGGAAACTCGGGGAACTGGAGGCGGCGCACCGGGAGCCCATCGCCATCGTCGGCATCGGCTGCCGGTTCCCGGGCGGCGTGCGGTCCCCCGAGGACCTGTGGCGGCTGGTCGCCACCGGCGGCGACGCCATCGCCGACTTCCCCGCCGACCGGGGCTGGGACCTGGAACGGCTGGTCCACCCGGACCCCGACCACCCCGGCACCTCGTACGTCGGGCAGGGCGGCTTCCTGGACTCCGCCACCGAGTTCGACGCCGGCTTCTTCGGCATCTCGCCGCGCGAGGCGCTGGGCATGGACCCGCAGCAGCGGCTGCTGCTGGAGACCTCCTGGGAGGCGTTCGAGCACGCCGGCATCGACCCCGCGACGCTCCGCGGCCACCAGGTCGGCGTCTTCGCCAGCACCACCGGCCAGGACTACGCGGCGCTACTCCAGTCGCCGCCGCCCGGCGTCGAGGGGTACGTGCTCACCGGCACCGCCGCGAGCGTCGTCTCCGGCCGCATCTCGTACGTGCTCGGCGTCGAGGGCCCCGCCGTCTCCGTCGACACCGCCTGCTCGTCGTCGCTGGTCGCCCTGCACCTGGCCTGCCACGCCCTGCGGCAGGGGGAGTGCACCCTGGCGCTGGCCGGTGGCGCCACCGTCATGTCCACCCCGGCCGCGTTCATCGGCTTCTCCCGGCAGCGCGGCCTCGCCGCCGACGGCCGGGTCAAGGCGTTCGCCGGGGCGGCCGACGGCACCGCCTGGGGCGAGGGCGTCGGCGTCCTGCTCGTCGAGCGGCTGTCGGACGCCCGCCGCAACGGCCACCCCGTCCTCGCCGTGGTACGCGGCAGCGCGGTCAACCAGGACGGCGCGTCGAACGGGCTCACCGCCCCCAACGGCCCCTCCCAGCAGCGGGTCGTGCTCCAGGCCCTCGCCGGCGCCCGGCTCTCCCCGGAGCAGGTCGACGCGGTCGAGGCGCACGGCACCGGCACCAGCCTCGGCGACCCGATCGAGGCGACCGCCCTGCTCGCCACGTACGGGCAGGGCCGGCCGGCGGACCGGCCGCTGCGGCTCGGCTCGGTCAAGTCGAACATCGGCCACACCCAGGCGGCGGCCGGCGTCGCCGGCGTGATCAAGATGGTGATGGCGCTGCGGCACCAGACGCTGCCGGCCACCCTGCACGTCGACGAGCCCACCCCGCACGTCGACTGGACGGCCGGCGCGGTGTCGCTGCTCACCGAGGCGCAGCCCTGGCCGGCGGGGGAGCAGCCCCGCCGCGCGGGCGTCTCCTCGTTCGGCATGAGCGGCACCAACGCCCACGTGATCATCGAAGAGGCCCCGGCGGAGACCCCGGACGCCACCACCGCCCCGGTGGCGTCCGGCTCCCCGGTGACGGCCGCCGGGCTGGCGCCCGTGCTGCTCTCCGCCCGCGACGCCGCCGGGCTCACCGCCCAGGCCGCTCGCTGGGCCGACTGGCTCGACACCGACGCCGCCGGGGCCGGGCCGGTCGACGTCGGCTGGTCGTCGGTCACCACCCGCGGCGCACTGGAGCACCGGGCCGTCGTCCTCGCCGCCGACCGCACCGACCTGCTGCGCGGCCTGCGTACCCTCGCCGACGGCCGGACCGCGTCCGGACTCGTCGCCGGGGCCGGGCCGCGCGGCGGGCAGCTCGCCTTCCTCTTCTCCGGCCAGGGCGCCCAGCGCCCCGGCATGGGCCGGGAACTGGCCGCCGCGTTCCCCGCCTTCGCCCGGGCGCTCGCCGAGACCTGCGCCGCGCTCGACGCGCACCTGCCCCGGCCGCTGGCCCCGGTGCTGGCCGCCGAGCCGGGCACCGCCGACGCCGACCTGCTCGACCAGACCCTGTTCACCCAGGCCGGCCTCTTCGCCGTCGAGGTGGCGCTGTACCGGCTGCTGGAGTCCTGGCAGGTCACCCCCGACATGCTGATGGGCCACTCCATCGGTGAGGTGGTCGCCGCCCACGTCGCCGGGGTGCTCTCCCTGCCCGACGCCGCCGCGCTGGTCGCCGCCCGGGGCCGGCTCATGCAGGCGCTGCCCGCCGGTGGGGCCATGCTCTCCGTCGAGGCCGGGGTGGACGAGGTCGACGGCGTCCTCGCCGCGATCGACGGCCCGCTCGGCGTCGCCGCCGTCAACGGCCCCACCGCCGTGGTCGTCTCCGGCGCCGACGACGCGGTCGCCGAGGTGCAGCGCGTCTTCACCGACCGGGGTACGCGCACCCGGCGGCTGCGGGTCAGCCACGCCTTCCACAGCCCGCTGATGGAGCCGATGCTCGCCGAGTTCGCCGCCGTGGTGGACCGGCTGGAGCTGCGCGCCCCCATTCTGCCCATCGTCTCCAACCTGACCGGCGAACCCGTCGAGGAGCGGGAGATCCGCAGCACCGCGCACTGGGTTCGGCACGTCCGGGACACCGTGCGCTTCGCCGACGGTGTCCAGCGGCTGCGCGCCCTCGGCGTCGGCACGTACCTGGAGGTCGGCCCGAGCGGCGTGCTCACCGCGCTGACCCGGGAGATCCTCGGCCCGGACGCCGACCCGACGGCCGCCGTGGCGCTGCTGCGCCGGGACCGCCCCGAACCGGCGTCCCTGCTCACCGCCCTCGCCGAGCTGCACGTCGCCGGGGTGCCGGTCGGCTGGCGGGACCTCTTCGCCGGCGCCGAGCCCCGCCGGGTCCGGCTGCCCGGGTACGCGTTCCACCGCGAACGGTTCTGGCCCGAGCCGCCCCCGCCCGCCCCGGCGGGCACCGAGTCCGGCGTGGACGCCGAGTTCTGGGCGGCCGTCGAACAGGCCGACGTCGACGCGCTGCGCGACCAGCTCGGCGGTGACCCGGCCGGCGCCGCCGACCCGGTGGACACCCTGCTGCCGGCGCTGCCCGTGCTCGCCTCGTGGCGGCGCAACCGGCACGAGCGGTCCGTGGCCGACGGCTGGTCGTACCAGGTGGTGTGGAAGCCCGTGCCGGTCGCGGAGGGCGACCGGCCGGCGGGCCGCTGGCTGCTGGCGCTGCCCGCCGACGCCGCGCCGCACTGGGCGGACGAGCTGGCCGGCCTGCTCCGCGCCGGCGGCGACGAGCCGGTGACGCTGCGCGTCGGCGCGGACGACCTGGACCGTGCCGCGCTCGCCGTCCGGGTGCGCGCCGCCGTCGGCGACGGGCCGGTCGCCGGGGTGCTGCACCTCGTCGCCGGCCAGGACCGGCTGCTGCCCGCGCATCCCGGGATGAGCGTGGCCGCCGCGACCACCCTCGTGCTGCTGCAGGCGCTGACCGACCTCGACCTCGACGCGCCGGTCTGGTGCGTCACCAGCGGCGCGGTGAAGGCCGGCCCCGCCGACACGGTCGACCACCCCCTCCAGACCCTGGTCTGGGGCCTCGGCCGGGCCACCGCCGTCGAGCAGCCGCACCGCTGGGGCGGCCTGGTGGACCTGCCGGCCGCCGTCGACGACGGCGTGCTGCGCCGGCTCGCCGCCGTCCTCGCCGGCGGCAGCGGGGAGGACCAGGTCGCGGTCCGCTCCGGCGGCGTCTGGGGCCGCCGGCTCGCCCCGGCCCCCGCCCCCGGCCCGGACCGGGGGGACTGGTGGGCCGACGGCACCGTCCTGGTCACCGGCGGCACCGGCGCGCTCGGCGGCCACGTCACCCGCTGGCTGCTCGACCGGGGCGCCCGCCGCGTCGTCCTCGTCGGCCGGCGCGGCGCCGCCACCCCCGGCCTGCTCGACGCGTACGCCGACGACGGGCGGGTCACCGCCGCCGCCTGCGACATGACCGACCGGCAGGCCGTCGCGGCGCTGCTGGACTCGCTGCCCGAGCTGACCGCGGTGGTGCACGCCGCCGGCACCGACCAGCTCACCCCGCTCACCGGCACCACCCTCGACGAGTTCTCCCACGTCGTCGCCGGCAAGGTGCTCGGCGCGCTGCACCTCGACGAGTGCCTCGCCGACCGTCCGCTCGCCGCGTTCCTGCTCTTCTCCTCCATCTCCGGGGTGTGGGGCAGCGCCGGGCAGTGCGCGTACGGGGCCGGCAACTCGCTGCTCGACGCGCTCGCCGTGCAGCGCCGGGACCGGGGCCTGGCCGCGACCGCCGTCTCCTGGACCGCGTGGGGCGGCGTCGACGGCATGGCCGCCAAGAACGCCGCCACCGAGCAGCTGCACCGGATGGGCCTGCCCACCATCGACCCGCAGCGGGCCCTGGTCGCCCTCGACCGGGCGGTACGACGACCCACCCCCTGCGTCACCGTCGCCGACGTCGACTGGAGCCGGTTCCACCCGGCGTTCACCCTCACCCGGCCCAGCCCGTTCCTGTCGGAGCTGCCGCAGGTGCGGGCGCTGGTCGAGGCGGAGGCCGACAACGCCGCCACGCCGGCCGGCGTCGCCGACGCGCTGCGCCACCTGACCGACCTGCCCGAGGCGGAGCAGGAGCGGGAACTGCTGCGCATCGTCAACGCGCAGACCGCCCGGGTGCTCGGCCACGCCACCCCCGACGACCTGCGCGGCCGGCCGTTCAAGGACCTCGGCTTCGACTCGCTCACCGCCGTGGACTTCCGTACCCGGCTCAACGAGGCGACCGGGCTGCGGCTGCCGTCCACCGTGGTCTTCGACCACCCCACCCCGGCCGACCTGGCCCGGCACCTGCGCGAGAGGGTGTTCGGCGCCGATGCCGCCGCCCCCGCCGAGCCGGTCGTGGCGGCGGACGCCGACGAGCCGATCGTCATCGTCGGCATGGCCTGCCGGTACCCCGGTGACGCCCGCGCCCCGGAGGCGCTGTGGCGGCTCGTCGTCGAGGGCGTCGACGCGATCGGCGACTTCCCGACCGACCGGGGCTGGGACACCCCCACCCCGGACAGCGGCTACGCCCCGGCCGGCGGCTTCCTGTACGACGTCACCGCCTTCGACCCGGCCTTCTTCGGCATCTCACCCCGCGAAGCCCTGGCCATGGACCCGCAGCAGCGGCTCACCCTGGAGGCGTCCTGGGAGGTCCTGGAACGGGCCGGGCTCGACCCCACCTCGCTGAAGGGCAGCCGTACCGGCGTGTTCGTCGGCGCGTCGACCTCCGGCTACGGCACCGGACTGACCGAGGTGCCGGAGGGCACCGAGGGGTACCTGATGACCGGCGCCGCGCACAGCATCATCTCCGGCCGGGTGTCGTACACCCTCGGGTTGGAGGGGCCGGCGGTCACCGTCGACACCGCCTGCTCGTCGTCGCTGGTGGCGCTGCACCTGGCCGGCGAGGCGCTGCGCCGCGGCGAGTGCGACCTGGCCCTGGCCGGCGGGGTCACGGTGATGGCCACCCCCGGCACCTTCGCCGAGTTCTCCCGCCAGCAGGGCCTGGCCGCCGACGGCCGGTGCAAGTCGTTCGCCGCCTCGGCGGACGGCACCGGCTGGTCCGAGGGCGTCGGCATGCTCCTCGTCGAGCGGCTCTCCGACGCCCGCCGCCACGGCCACCGGATCCTCGCGGTGGTACGCGGCTCGGCGATCAACTCCGACGGCGCGTCTAACGGTCTGACCGCTCCGAACGGTCCGTCGCAGCAGCGGGTGATCCGGCAGGCCCTGGCCTCGGCCCGGTTGTCCACGGTGGACGTGGACGTGGTCGAGGCGCACGGCACCGGCACGACGTTGGGTGACCCGATCGAGGCGCAGGCGTTGCTGGCCACGTACGGGCAGGGCCGCGACGGGCATGAGCCGCTGCTGCTCGGGTCGGTGAAGTCGAACATCGGGCACGCGCAGGCGGCGGCGGGTGTGGCCGGTGTGATCAAGATGGTGCAGGCGATGCGGCACGGTCTGGTGCCGGCGACGTTGCACGTGGACGAGCCGTCGCCGCACATCGACTGGTCGGTCGGGGCCGTGGAGTTGGTGACCGAGGCGCGGGCGTGGCCGCAGGTGGATCGGCCGCGCCGGGCGGCGGTGTCGTCGTTCGGCATGTCCGGCACCAACGCCCACCTGATCATCGAGCAGCCCGACGAGGCCGACGACGCCGGGAGCCCGGAGCCGGCCGTCGACCCTGCTCTGGTCGCCTCCGCCGCCGTCGCCTGGCCGGTGTCGGCCCGGTCGACCGCGAGCCTCGCCGCCCAGGCCGCCCGGCTGGCCGCGCACCTGCGCGAGCAGACCGAGGTGGATCCCGCTGCCGTCGGCTGGACCCTGGCGACCACCCGCGCCACCCTCGACCACCGGGCGGCCGTCATCGGGTCGACCGTCGAGGACCTGCTGTCCGGTCTGGACGCCGTGGCCGCCGGTCTGCCGGCGTCCCATGTGGTGTCGGGGACGGTGTCGGGCCACGGTGCGGGTCCGGTGTTCGTGTTCCCGGGTCAGGGCGCGCAGTCGGCGCGGATGGCGGCCGGTCTGGTCGGTCGGGTGCCGGTGTTCGACGCGCGGTTGGCCGAGTGTCAGCAGGCTCTCGCCCTGTACCTGGATGTGGATCTCGTCTCGGTGTTGACCGGTGATGACGAGTCGTGGTTGGAGCGGGTCGAGGTGGTGCAGCCGGTGCTGTGGGCCGTCGGCATCGCTCTGGCGGCCGTCTGGCAGGACGTGGGTGTGGTGCCGCAGGCGGTGATCGGGCATTCGCAGGGTGAGATCGGCGCGGCGTGTGTCGCGGGCATTCTGTCCCTTGAGGATGCGGCGAGGACCGTTGCCCTGCGGTCGCGGGCCCTGGCGGTGTTGCGGGGCACGGGCACGATGGCGTCGATCGACCTGCCCGCTGACGCCGTGGCGGAGCGGTTGCCGGCGTTCGAGGGTGTCGGTGTGGCGGCGGTGAACGGTCCGTCGACGGTGGTCGTCTCTGGTCCGCCGCAGCCGGTGGCCGATCTGGTCGACGCGTGTCAGGCCGACGGTATCCGCGCCCGGCTGATCCCGGTCGACTACGCCTCTCACTCCGCTGCTGTGCAGGAGGTCGCCGAACAGCTCCGCGCCGACCTCGCGGACATCACCCCGCAGCCCGGCCACGTCCGTCTCGTCTCCACGCTGACCGGTGAGTGGGTCGACCCGGCCACGATGACGGCCGACTACTGGTACGACAACCTGCGTCGCACCGTGCAGTTCGACGCGGCCGTGCGGGTGGCGATCGCGGCGGGGCATCGCACGTTCGTGGAGGTCAGCCCGCATCCGGTGCTGACGATGCCGGTGACGGCGATCCTGGACGACACCGACACCACCGGCCACACCCTGGGCAGTCTGCGCCGGGGCGACGACGACCCGACCCGGCTGCTGACCAACCTGGCCACCGCCCACACCATCGGCCTACCCGTCGACCTCACCAAGATCCTCACCCGCACACCGACCGTCGAACTGCCCACCTACCCGTTCGCCCGCGACCGGTACTGGTTGCAGGACACCGGCGTGAGCCGGGCCGGGCTGCCCGCGGTCGGCCTGGACGCCGTCGACCACCCGCTGCTCAGCGCCGTGGCCGACCTGCCCGGCGACGAAGGGCTGCTGCTCACGGGCAGGATCAGCCTCGCCACCCACCCGTGGCTCGCCGACCACGCCGTCCTCGGCACCGTCCTGCTGCCCGGCACCGCCCTGGTCGAGCTGGCCTCCGCCAGCGGCCGGCACGTCGACGCCGCCCACGTCACCGAACTCGTCCTGGAAGCCCCGCTCGCCGTACCCGACTCCGGTGCGGTGGACCTGCGGGTCCGGGTCGGCGCGGCCGACGACGACGGCCACCGGCCGGTCTCCGTCCACTCGTACGCCGACGACGACGGCGACCGGCCCGGGACGGCCCGGCAGTGGCGGCGGCACGCCCACGGCCTGCTCGCCCCCACCCGACCGGTCGCCGCCGGCCCGGCCGGCGCCTGGCCCCCGGCCGACGCCGAGCCGATCGCCCTCGACGCGCTCTACCCGCACCTGGCTACCGGCGGCTACCACTACGGCCCGGTCTTCCAGGCGCTGCGCGCCGCCTGGCGGCACGGCGACGACATCCTCGCCGAGGTGTCCCTCGACGCCGACGCGACCACCGACACCGCCGGATTCTCCGTACACCCCGCGCTGCTCGACGCCGCCCTGCACGCCATCGGGGCCAGCGCCCTCGACCGCGCCGACGCCGGGCCGTCGGATGGGGACGCGCAGCCCGGACTGCCGTTCTCCTGGACCGGGATGGCGATCCAGCCGACCCGGGCCCGGGAACTGCGGGTCCGGCTCACCGCCGGCGACGGCGCGGTCGCCGCCACCGTCACCGACACCGGCGGTGTGCCCGTCGCCTCGCTCGACGCCCTGGTGCTGCGACCGGTCACCGCCGACCAGCTCAGCGCCGCCCGGCGTACCGCCCACCGGTCGCTGCACCGGCTCGACTGGACCGAGCCGACCGCCGCGCCCGCCGGGACGCCGCCGCGACCGGTCGCGCTCGGCGGCGCGTGGCCGGGCGTCGAGACGTACCCGGACCTGGACGCCCTGGTCGCGGCCGTGACCGGCGGCGCGGTCGTGCCCGACGCGGTGCTCGCCGCGTCCGTCGGGCAGCGCGCCGACGAGCCGAACCCGGCACGGGCGGCGCACCTGGTCAGCCACGAGACCCTCGCCCTGGTGCAGGACTGGCTCGCCCGGCCGGAACTGGAGACGGCCCGGCTCGTCGTGGTCACCCGGGGCGCGGTCGCCGTCGACGCCGACGACCGGCTCACCGACCTGCCCGCCGCCACCGTGTGGGGCCTCGTGCGCTCCGCCCAGTCGGAGAACCCCGACCGGATCGTGCTGCTCGACGTCGACGACGACCCCCGCTCCGCCGCCGCGCTGCCCGCCGCCCTGGCCGGCGGTGAGCCCCAGCTCGCCGTCCGCGCCGGCCGGCTGCGGGCACCCCGGCTGGCCCGGCTCGGCCCGCCCCCCTCGGACGCACCCGACCTCTCCGCCGGCACCGTCCTGGTCACCGGCGCCACCGGCGCGCTGGGCCGGCTCGTCGCCCGGCACCTGGTCACCCGGCACGCGGTACGCCGGCTGCTGCTGGTCAGCCGCAGCGGCCCCGAGGCCCCCGGCGCGGACACCCTCGCCGCCGAACTGGCCGACCTCGGCGCCACCGCCCAGGTGGTGGCCGCCGACGTCACCGACCGCGACGCCCTCGCCGTGCTCCTCGACGAGATCCCCGCCGACCGGCCGCTCGTCGGCGTCGTGCACGCCGCCGGGGTCCTCGACGACGGGGTGCTGCCGGCGCTCACCCCCGCCCGCTTCGACGCCGTCCTCGCGCCGAAGGTCGACGCCGGGTGGCACCTGCACGAGCTGACCGAGAAGCTGGACCTCGCCGCGTTCGTGCTCTTCTCCTCCGCGTCCGGGCTGTTCGGCGGGCCCGGGCAGGCCAACCACGCCGCCGCGAACGCCTTCCTCGACGCGCTCGCGCAGCACCGGCGTGCGCGCGGGCTCACCGTCACCTCCATGGCGTGGGGGCCCTGGGCCAACGCCGACCTGCCCGGCGGGCAGCCCGGCCACGTCGACGAGCGCCGAATGGGCCGTGGCGGCTTCCACCCGCTCGACGCCGACGAGGGCATGGCCCTGTTCGACGCCGCGCTGCGCCACCCCGACCCGGTGGTCGTCCCGGTCAGCCTGGACCTCGGGGTGCTCGGCCGGCTCGGGCCCGCGCTGCCCCGCCTGCTGCACGGCCTCGTCCGCCCGGCCGCCGCCGTCGCGGCGGCCCCGGCGGCCGACGCCGCGGCGACGCTGCGCGACACCCTCGCAGGCACCCCCGAGGCGGAGCGGGACCGGGTGCTGTCCGACCTGGTCCGCACCCACGCGGCGGCGGTCCTCGGGTACGCCTCGATGCGCGACGTCGCCGAGGACAAGGGCTTCGTCGAACTCGGCTTCGACTCGCTGACCGCGGTGGAGTTCCGCAACCGGCTCACCGCCGCCACCGGGCTGCGCCTGCCGTCCACCCTGATCTACGACCGGCCCACCACCACCGCGCTGGTCGGCCACCTCCGCGGCGCGCTGCTGGCCGAACGGACCACCTCCGCGCTGTCGGTGCTCGGCGAGCTGAACAAGCTGGAGACCGCGATGCGGGCGGTCGCCGACGACGACACCGACCGCACCGCCGTCGCCGCCCGGCTGCGGGAGCTGCTGACCCTGTGGACGTACGCCGAGCCCGGCGCGGACGAGGCCGCCACCGCCGACGGCACCCTCGCCTCCGCCACCGCCGAGGAGATCTTCCACCTGCTCGACGACGAGCTCGGAACGGCCTGACCGCGGATGCCCCGGACCTCTGATCCCGATACGGAGTGGCCCGATGCCCACTGAGGAAGAGTTCCTCGACTACCTCCGGCGCGCCACGGCCGACCTGCGCGAGGCACGGCGGCGGGTGCGCGAGGTGGAGGCGAAGGACCGCGAGCCGATGGCCGTCGTCGGCATGGCCTGCCGGTTCCCCGGCGGGGTACGCGGCCCCGACGACCTGTGGGACCTCGTCGCCGCCGGCCGCGAAGGACGGGGCGACTTCCCGACCGACCGGGGCTGGGACCTGGAACGGCTGTTCCACGTCGACCCCGACAACCCGGGCACCTCGTACACCGACCAGGGTGGCTTCCTCTACGACGCCACCGGGTTCGACCCCGGCTTCTTCGGCATCAGCCCCCGCGAGGCGCTGGCGATGGACCCGCAGCAGCGGCTGCTGCTGGAGAGCGCCTGGGAGGCGTTCGAGTCCGCCGACCTGGACCCGCAACGGCTGCGCGGCAGCCGCACCGGCGTCTTCGCCGGCGTCATGTACCACGACTACGCCTCCCGGGTGCTGGACCTGCCCGAGGGCGTCGAGGGATACCTCGGCACCGGCAACTCCGGCAGCCTCGTCTCCGGCCGGGTCGCCTACACGTACGGGCTCGAAGGGCCGGCGGTCACCGTCGACACCGCCTGCTCGTCCTCCCTGGTCGCCGTGCACCTGGCCGTGCAGGCCCTGCGCCAGCGCGACTGCGACTTCGCCCTGGCCGGCGGCGTCACCGTGCTGTCCACCCCCGGCGTCTTCGCCGAGTTCTCCCGCCAGCGCGGCCTCGCCCCCGACGGGCGGTGCAAGTCGTTCGCCGCCGCCGCCGACGGCACCGGCTGGGCCGAGGGCGTCGGCGTGCTGCTGCTGCAACGGCTCTCCGACGCCCAACGCGACGGCCGGCGCATCCACGCGGTGATCCGGGGCAGCGCCGTCAACCAGGACGGCGCGAGCAGCGGCCTGACCACCCCCAACGGCCCCAGCCAGGAGCGGGTGATCCGGCAGGCGCTGGCCAACGCCCGGCTCGCCCCCGCCGACGTGGACGCCGTCGAGGCGCACGGCACCGGCACCACCCTCGGCGACCCGATCGAGGCGCAGGCCCTGCTGGCGACGTACGGGCAGGACCGCGACGACGCGCAGCCGCTCTGGCTCGGCTCGGTCAAGTCCAACCTCGGCCACACCCAGGCCGCCGCCGGTGTCGCCGGTCTGATCAAGATGGTGATGGCGATCCGGCACGGCGTGCTGCCGGCCACCCTGCACGTCGACGCGCCGTCGCCGCACATCGACTGGTCCACCGGCGCGGTCGAACTGCTCACCGAGGCCCGGCCCTGGCCGGCTGCCGACCGGGCCCGCCGGGCCGCCGTGTCGTCGTTCGGCATCTCCGGCACCAACGCCCACGTCATCCTCGAACAGGCCCCCGCCGTCGAGGAACCCGAGCCGCCGGCGCCCGCCGCCGAGCCGCCGCTGGTGCCGGTGCTGCTCTCGGCCCGCAGCCCGCAGTCCCTCGCCGCGCAGGCCGGCCGTTGGGCCGAGCACCTCGCCGCCCACGAATCCGCCCGCCCGGTCGACGTCGCCGTGTCCTCGCGCAGCCGCGCCGGGCTGGACCGGCGTGCCGTGGTGCTCGCCGCCGACCGCGCCGACCTGCTCGCCGGGCTGCGGTCCCTGGCCGACGGCGAGCCGGCCGCGTCGGTGCTCACCGGTCACGCCACGTCCCGGGGCCGGGTCGCGTTCCTCTTCTCCGGCCAGGGCGCCCAGCGCGCCGGCATGGGCCGCGAACTCGCCGAGGCGTACCCCGTCTTCGCCGCCGCCCTCGACGAGGTCTGCGCCGCGCTCGATGCGCACCTGCCGCGGCCGCTGCGCGAGGTGATGCACGCCGAGGCCGGCACGCCCGAGGCCGACCTGCTGCACCAGACCGTCTTCACCCAGGCCGGCCTGTTCGCCGTCGAGGTCGCCCTGTTCCGCCTCGCCGGCTCGTTCGGCCTGCGCCCCGACTTCCTGGTCGGGCACTCCATCGGTGAGCTGGCCGCCGCGCACGTCGCCGGGGTGCTCTCCCTCGCCGACGCGGCCACGCTGGTCGCCGCGCGGGGCCGGCTCATGCAGGCGCTGCCCACCGGTGGCGCGATGCTCGCCGTCGCCGCCGACGAGGCGTCCGTGGTCGAGTCGCTGGCCGGCGTCCCCGGCCGGATCGGCGTCGCCGCCGTCAACGGCCCGAACGCCGTCGTCGTCTCCGGCGACGCCGAGGCGGTCGACGAGGTGGAGCGGACCTGGCGGGACCGGGGCGTCCCCACCCACCGGCTGCGGGTCAGCCACGCCTTCCACAGCGCGCTGATGGACCCGATGCTCGCCGAGTTCGCCGCCGTCGCCGCCGGACTCGACTTCCGGCCGCCCACCGTGCCGATCGTGTCGAACCTGACCGGCCGGATCGCCGAGCCGGAGCAGCTGTGCACCCCCGACTACTGGGTGCGGCACGTCCGGGAGGCCGTCCGCTTCGCCGACGCCGTCGACCGGCTCGCCGAGGCCGGCGTCGGCACGTACGTCGAGCTGGGCCCCACCGGCGTGCTCACCGCCATGGCCCAGAGCTGCCTCACCGACCCGTCCACCGTGCTGGTGCCGCTGTCACGCAAGGACCGGCCCGAGTCCCGCGCCCTGCTGGAGGCGCTGGCCCGGCTGCACGCCGACGGCCTGCCCGTCGACTGGGACGCTGTGCTCCACGGCGTCGGCGCCCGCCGGGTCGACCTGCCCACGTACGCGTTCCAGCACGAGCGGTACTGGCTGGAGCCGGCGGGCCGGATCGCCGACGTCACCGGCGTCGGGCTCGGCGCGGCCGGGCACCCGCTGCTCGGCGCGGCGGTCTCCGTGGCCGGCGAGGACATGGTGCTGCTCACCGGCCGGCTTTCCCTGGCCACCCATCCGTGGCTCGCCGACCACGCGGTCGCCGGGGTGGTGGTGCTGCCCGGCACCGCGCTGGTCGAACTGGTCGTGCGGGCCGGCGACGAGATCGGCGCGTCCCGGGTACGGGAGCTGACCGTCGTCGCGCCGCTGACCCTGCCCGACAGCGGCGGCGTCCGGGTGCAGGTGCGCGTCGGCGCGGCCGACGGCGCGGGCGTGCGCGCGGTGACCGTGCACGCCCAGTCCGAGGACGATCCCGACGCCGGCTGGGTCCGGCACGCCGAGGGTGTGCTGGCGCCCGCCGACGGCGACGAGCCCGGTCTCGGGGCGTGGCCGCCCGTCGCGGCCGCCGAGGTGGACCTCACCGAGTGGTACGACGCCCTCGCCGGGCGCGGCCTCGGTTACGGTCCGGCGTTCCAGGGCCTGCGCCGGCTGTGGACCGGCGACGGCGAGGTGTACGCCGAGGTCGCCCTGGACGAGGAGACCGCCGGGCAGGCCGGCGCGTTCGGGGTGCATCCCGCGCTGCTGGACGCCGCCCTGCACCCGGTCGGGCTGCTGCTGGCCGGCGAGGACGGCGGCCCCCGGGTGCCGTTCGCGTTCTCCGGCGTACAGGTGCACGCCGGAGGGGCGGCGGCGCTGCGGGTGCGGCTGACCCGCGACGGCGCGACGGTGCGGCTGGTCGCCACCGACACGGCGGGCGCGCCGGTGGTGTCGGTGGACTCCCTCGTGCTGCGGGAGCTGACCGGCGTGACCGCCCCCGGGGTCGCGACCCGCTCGCTGTTCGAGGTCACCTGGCAGCCGGCGGACGTCCCGCCCGTCGAGGACCTGACCGGTTGGGCGTTGCTCGCCGCAGCGGACCGGCCGAACCCGGCCGGGCTGCCCACCCACCCGGACGTGGCGGCGGTGCTCGCCGCCGTCGACGCGGGGGAGGAGCCGCCGCGCGCCCTGGTGCTGCCGGTGACCGGCCCGGCCGGGACGCACCTGCCCGAGGCCGTGCCCACCGTCACCGCCGACGTGCTCGGCGTGGTCCAGGCGTGGCTGGCCGCCGACGCGCTGGCCGACTCCCGGCTGGTGGTGCTCACCCGGGGCGCGGTGCCGGCCCGCGACACCGACCCGGTCACCGACCTGGCCGGCGCCGCCGTGTGGGGGCTGCTGCGCTCCGCGCAGTCCGAACATCCGGACCGCCTCGTCCTGGCCGACCTCGACCGGGACCCCGACGCCGCCACGCTCGCCGTGCTGGCCGGCGTCGCCGACGAGCCCGCCGGCACCGGCGGGCAGGTGGCGCTGCGCGACGGCGAGGTGCTCACCCCACGCCTGGTCCGGGTCCCCGCCCCGGTGGACGGCGTGCGCCCGCCGGTCCTCGGCGACGGCACCGTCCTGGTCACCGGCGGCACCGGCGCGCTCGGCGCGCTCGTGGCCGAGCACCTGGTCACCGGGTACGGGGCGCGGTCGCTGCTGCTGGTGTCCCGGCAGGGACTCGACGCCCCCGGCGCGGCCGAGCTGACCGGGCGGCTGACCAACCTGGGCGCCCGGGTCGAGGTCGTCGCCGCCGACGTCACCGACCCGGAGCGGGTCGCCGCGCTGCTCGCGGGTGTCTCCGGCCGGCTGGCCGGCGTGGTGCACACCGCCGGTGTGCTCGACGACGGAGTGGTCACGGCGCTCAGCGCGGAACGGCTGGCCGGGGTGCTCGCCCCGAAGGCGACCGCCGCCTGGTGGCTGCACCAGGCCACCCGGGATCGCGACCTCGACCTGTTCGTCGTCTACTCGTCGGTCGCCGGTGTGCTCGGCTCGCCCGGGCAGGCCGCGTACGCGGCCGCGAACACGTTCCTCGACGCGCTCGCCGCGCACCGCCGGCAGGCCGGCCTTCCGGCGGTCAGCCTGGCCTGGGGGATGTGGGACACCACCGGCATGGCCGCCACGGTCGGCGACACCGACCGGGCCCGGTCCACCCGGGCCGGTATCACCCCGATGAGCGTCGCCACCGGCCTGGCGCTCTTCGACGCCGCCCTCGCCACCGGCCGTCCGGCCCCGGTGCCGGCCGCGATCGACGTGCCGGCCATGCGGGCGCAGGTGGTCGCCGGCCGGGTGCCGTCGATGCTGCGGGTGCTGCTCGGGCCGATCTCCACCCGCCGGCAGGCCGGCACGGGCAACTGGGCCGACCGGCTCGCCGGGCTGGACCCGCAGGACGCCCGCGACCAGGTCGACGCCCTGGTCCGCGTTCTCGTCGCGCAGGTGCTCGGGCACGGCGGCGCCGACGCGGTGCCCGCCGACCGGGCGTTCCGGGAGTTGGGCTTCGACTCGCTGACCGCGGTGGACCTGCGCAACCGGGTCAACGCGGCGACCGGGCTGCGGCTGGCCTCCACGCTGGTCTTCGACTACCCGACCCCGCAGATCCTCGCCGGCCAGGTGTACGCCGAGCTGACCGGCGCCCGGTCCGCCACGGTCACCCCCACCGACATGGCGAGCGCCACCGGCCTCGACGAGCCGATCGCCATCGTCGGCATGGCCTGCCGGTTCCCCGGCGGGGCGGACAACCCCGACCAGCTCTGGGAACTGCTCGCCACCGGCGGGGACGGCATCAGCGAGTTCCCCGCCGACCGGGGCTGGGACCTGGAATCCCTCTTCGACCCGGACCCCAACCACAGCGGCACCTCGTACGCCCGCCACGGCGGCTTCCTGTACGGCGCGGCCGAGTTCGACCCGGGATTCTTCGGCATCAGCCCACGTGAGGCCCTGGCGATGGACCCGCAGCAGCGGCTGCTGCTGGAGACCTCCTGGGAGACGTTCGAGTCCGCCGGTCTCGACCCGCACCGGCTGCGCGGCAGCCGCACCGGCGTCTTCGCCGGAGTCATGTACCACGACTACGCCTCCCGGCTGATGGACATGCCCGCCGAGGTGGAGGGCTACATCGGCACCGGCACCTCCGGCAGCGTGCTCTCCGGACGGGTCGCGTACACCTTCGGCCTGGAAGGCCCGGCGGTCACCGTCGACACCGCGTGTTCGTCGTCGCTGGTGGCGTTGCACCTGGCCGCGCAGGCGCTGCGGTCGGGGGAGTGCGACCTCGCCCTCGCCGGCGGTGTGACGGTGATGGCCACCCCCGGCACCTTCATCGAGTTCTCCCGGCAGCGCGGGCTGTCCCGCGACGGGCGGTGCAAGTCGTTCGCCGCCGCCGCCGACGGCACCGGCTGGGGTGAGGGCGTCGGCATGCTCCTCGTGCAGCGGCTCGCCGACGCCCAGCGCGACGGCCGCCGGGTGTACGCGATCGTGCGCGGCACCGCCGTCAACCAGGACGGCGCGTCCAACGGGCTGACCGCCCCCAACGGACCCTCCCAGCAGCGGGTCATCCGGCAGGCGCTGGCCAACGCCCGGCTGTCCACCGCCGACGTGGACGCCGTCGAGGCGCACGGCACCGGCACCACCCTCGGCGACCCGATCGAGGCGCAGGCCCTGCTGGCCACCTACGGGCAGGACCGGCCCGCCGAACGGCCGCTGCTGCTCGGCTCGGTCAAGTCCAACCTCGGGCACACCCAGGCCGCCGCCGGTGTCGCCGGGGTGATCAAGATGGTGCAGGCGCTCCGGCACGGCCTGGTGCCGCCCACCCTGCACGTCGACGAGCCGTCCCCGCACATCGACTGGACCGCCGGCGCGGTCACCCTCGCCACCGCGCCGACCCCCTGGCCGGCCGTGGACCGGCCCCGCCGCGCCGCCGTGTCGTCGTTCGGCATCTCCGGCACCAACGCCCACGTCGTCCTGGAGCAGGCGCCCGAGCCGGCCGTGGCCGCCGAGTCCCGCCCCGGAGCCGCCGCCGACGCCGGGGTCGTGCCGCTGGTGCTCTCCGCCACCGACCGGGCCGCCCTGCGGGAGCAGTCCGTCCGGTTGCGCGCCCACCTCGCCGCGCACCCCGAGATCGAGCCGGCCGAGGTGTCGTACGCCCTCGCCACCACCCGGGCGACGTTCCCGCACCGGGCCGTCGTGCTCGGCCAGGACCACCTCGAACTGGCCCAGGGCCTCACCGCGCTGGCCGACGGCGAAGCCGTCCCCGCCGTGGTGACCGGGACGGTGCTGCGCAACACCGCCCCCGTCTTCGTCTTCTCCGGTCACGGCTCCCAGTGGCCCGGCATGGCCGTGGAACTGCTGGACACCTCCCCGGTGTTCGCCGCGTCCATCGCCGAGTGCGAGGCCGTCCTCGCGCCCTGGGTGGACTGGTCCCTCACCGACGTGCTGCGCGGCGTCGAGGACGCCCCGCCGCTGGTCGCCTCCGGCGTGGTGCAGCCCGCCCTCTGGGCGGTGATGGTCTCCCTGGCCCGGCTGTGGCGCTCGCTCGGCGTACGCCCCGGCGCGGTGGTCGGCCACTCGCAGGGCGAGATCGCCGCCGCCTGCGTGGCCGGCGCGCTCTCCCTGGAGGACGCCGCCAAGATCGTCGCCCTGCGCAGCCAGGTGCTCGTCGACATCACCGGCGCCGGTGGCATGGTCTCCGTGGCCCTGCCCGCCGAGCGGGCCCGCGAGCTGCTGACCCGCTGGCCGGGCCGGCTCTGCGTCGCCGTGGTCAACGGCCCCGGGTCGGTGGTGGTCGCCGGCGACCACGACGCCCTCGCCGAACTGCTCGCCGCCTGCGCGGCCGACGACGTGCGGACCCGCCCGATCGACGTCGACTACGCCTCCCACTCGCCGCAGGTCGAGGCCGTAGCCGACCGGCTGCTCGACAGCCTCGCCGGGATCACCGCCCGCCCCGCCGAACTGCCCTTCTACTCCGCGCTGACCGGCGAGCCGACCGACACCGCCACCCTCGACGCCGGCTACTGGTACCGAAACCTGCGCGAGACGGTGAACTTCGAACGGGCCGTGCGCAGCCTGCTCGACGACGGCCACCAGGTCTTCCTGGAGGTCGGCCCGCACCCGGTGCTCAGCTTCGGCATGCAGGAGACGATCGACGCCGGCGAGCACGACGCGGCCGTCGTCAACACGCTGCGCCGGGGCGCGGGTGGCTGGCCCCGGTTGCTCACCGCCTTGGCCGAACTGCACGTGCACGGCGTCGAGGCCGACTGGAACGCCGTCTGCGGGGTACGCAGCGGCCCGGCCGTGCCGCTGCCCACGTACGCCTTCCACCGCCAGCGGTACTGGCCGGAGGCGCCGGTGCGGACCGGCCCGGCGACGGCCGCCGAGGACCCGGTCGACCGGCAGTTCTGGGACGCCGTCGAGCGGGCCGACGCCGAGGCGCTCGCCGCCGCGATGCGTGTCGACGAGACCGAGGCCCGGACGCTCGGCGACGCGCTGCCGGTGCTCTCCTCCTGGCGGCAGCGCCGCCGCGACGAGTCCACGGTGGACGCCTGGCGCTACCGGGTGCGGTGGAAGCCGCTCACCGCCGCCACCACCACCTCGACCGGCGGGACGTGGCTGCTCGTCGCACCCGCCGCGTACGCCGGCCACCCGCTGGTCGGGCAGGTCGTGCAGACCCTCGGCGAGGCCGGGGCCGACGTGCTCCCGGTGACCGTCGCCGACCTCGACCGCCGGACGCTGGCCGGGCAGCTCACCGACGTCGACACCGACGCCGTCACCGGCGTGCTGTCCCTGCTCGCCCTCGACGAGGCCGACCACCCCGACCGGCCCGTCGTCCCCGCCGGCCTCGCCGGCACCCTCGCCCTGGTGCAGGCCCTCGGTGACGCCGGGATCACCGCCCCGCTCTGGTGCGCCACCCGCGGCGCCGTCTCCACCGGCCGCGCCGACCCGCTCGACCACCCCCGGCAGGCCCTCGTCTGGGGGCTCGGCCGGGTCGCCGCCCTGGAACACGCCGACCGCTGGGGCGGCCTGGTCGACCTGCCGCCCACCCTGGACCGGCGCTCGCGCGGCCGGCTCGCCGCCGCCCTCACCGGCGTCGACCACGAGGACCAGGTCGCCGTACGCCCCTCCGGCCTGTTCGCCCGCCGGCTGGTGCGCGCCGCCGTGGAGAGCGCCCCGGACGACACCGGCTGGCGGCCCACCGGCACCGCCCTGGTCACCGGCGGCCTCGGCTCGCTCGGCGCGCACGTGGCCCGCTGGCTGGCCCGCGAGGGCGCGTCCCACCTGGTGCTGACCAGCCGGCAGGGCCCCGCCGCGGCCGGCGCCGCCGAGCTGGAGGCCGAGCTGACCGGGCTCGGCGCGACCGTCACCATGGCCGCCTGCGACGTGGCCGACGCCGCCTCGCTGCGGGCCCTCGCCGACCGGCTCGCCGCCGACGGCGTCCGGGTCGACGCGGTGTTCCACGCCGCCGGCGTCGCCCACGCCGGCCCGCTCGCCGACACCGACCTCGCCGAGCTGGCCGACGGCCTGCACGCCAAGGTCGCCGGCGCGGTCAACCTCGACGCGGTCTTCGGCGACGCCGCCGCGTTCGTGCTCTTCTCCTCCGGCGCGGGCGTCTGGGGCGGCGGCCTGCAGGGCGGCTACGCCGCCGGCAACGCCTTCCTCGACGCCCTCGCCGAGGACCGCCGCCGCCGGGGCCTCGCCGCCACCGCCGTGGCCTGGGGCGCGTGGGACGGCGGCGGCATGCTGGAGACCGACGGCGCCGCCGACCAGATGTTCCGCTCCGGCGTCCGCCCGATGCGCCCCGACCTGGCCGTCTCCGTGCTCGCCCAGGCCCTCGCCCACGACGAGACCACCCTCACCGTCGCCGACATCGCCTGGGACCGGTTCCACCAGACCTTCGCGCTGACCCGCCCCCGGCCGCTGATCGAGGACATCCCCGAGGTGGCCCGGATCGTCGCCACCACCCGGACCCGCGACGACGACGAGCCCGCCGAGGCGTCCCCGCTGCGCGGCCGGCTCGCCGGCCTCGCCGAGCCGGAACGCCGCCGCACCCTGCTGGAACTGGTCCGGGTGCACGCCGCCGCGGTGCTCGGGCACGCCTCCGCCGAGGCCGTCGGCGCCGACCGCCCGTTCCGGGAGATCGGCTTCGACTCGCTCAGCGCCGTCGAGATGCGCAACCGGCTCGGTGAGGCCGTCGGGCTGCGGCTGCCCGCCACCCTCGTCTTCGACCGGCCCACCCCGGCGCTGCTCGCCGCCTGGCTGGCCGACCGCATCCTCGGCGTCACCGAGCAGGCCGCCGCACCGACCCGGGCCGCCGCCGCCCTCGACGAACCCGTCGCCATCGTCGCGATGAGCTGCCGCTACCCCGGCGGGGTCGGCACCCCGGAGGACCTGTGGCGGCTGGTCGCCGAGGGACGCGACGCGATCGCCGGGTTCCCGGCCGACCGGGGCTGGGACCTCGACGCCATCTACGACCCCGACCCCGACACCCCCGGCACCTCGTACGTGCGCGAGGGCGGCTTCGTCGCCGACGTCGGCGGCTTCGACGCCGGCCTGTTCGGCATCTCCCCGCGCGAGGCGCTGGTGATGGACCCGCAGCAGCGGCTGCTGCTGGAGACCGGCTGGGAGCTGTTCGAGCGCGCCGGCATCGCCCCCGCCGACATGCGGGAGAGCAGCACCGGCGTCTTCGTCGGCACCAACGGCCAGGACTACGCCACCCTGCTGATGGCCGCGAAGACCGAGACCGAGGGCTACCAGGCGACCGGCAACGCGGCGGCGGTGGTCTCCGGCCGGCTCTCCTACACCTTCGGACTGCAGGGCCCGGCCGTCACCGTCGACACCGCGTGCTCGTCGTCGCTGGTCGCGCTGCACCTGGCCGTGCAGTCGCTGCGGGCCGGCGAGTGCGACATGGCCGTCGCCGGCGGGGTGACCGTGATGGCCACCCCCGGCCCGTTCCTGGAGTTCGCCCGCCAGCGCGGCCTCGCCGCCGACGGCCGGTGCAAGTCGTTCGCCGGGGCCGCCGACGGCACCGGCTGGGGCGAGGGCGCCGGTCTGGTGCTCCTGCAACGCCTCTCCGACGCCCGTCGTGACGGCCGACGCGTGCTCGCCGTGGTCCGCGGCTCCGCCACCAACCAGGACGGCGCGTCCAACGGCCTCACCGCCCCCAACGGGCCCGCCCAGCAGCGGGTGATCCGGCAGGCCCTGGCCAACGCCCGGCTCACCCCCGCCGACGTCGACGCCGTCGACGGGCACGGCACCGGCACCCGGCTCGGCGACCCGATCGAGGCGCAGGCCCTGCTCGCCACGTACGGGCAGGACCGGCCCGCCGACCGGCCGCTGCTGCTCGGCTCGGTCAAGTCCAACATCGGCCACACCCAGGCCGCCGCCGGGGTCTCCGGCGTGATCAAGATGGTGATGGCGCTCCAGCACGATTTGCTGCCACCCACCCTGCACGTCGACGAGCCCACCCCGCACGTCGACTGGACCGAGGGCGCCGTGGCGCTGCTCGCCGAGCCGACCCCGTGGCCCGAGGCGGGCCGCCCGCGCCGCGCCGCGGTGTCCGCGTTCGGGGTGAGCGGCACCAACGCCCACGTCATCCTCGAACAGGCCCCCGACGACACCGACGAGCCGCAGGGCACGACCGCGCCGGACCCGGTCGCCGCGCCGCCGCTGCTGCCCTGGGCGGTCTCCGGCCACGACGAGGACGGGCTGCGCGCCCAGGCCGCCCGGCTCGCCGACTGGGCGTCGGGCGCACCCGACACCGACACCGCCGTCGCCCGGGCGCTGGCCACCGCACGCTCGCCGCTGCGGCACCGGGCCGTGCTGCTGGCCGCCGACCGGGAGGCGTACGTGGCCGGGCTGCGGGCGCTCGCCGCCGGGCAGAGCCACCCCACCCTCACCCGGGGCGTCGCCGAACCCGGCACCCTCGCCGTGCTCTTCTCCGGCCAGGGCGCCCAGCACGCCGGGATGGGCCGGGAGCTGTACCGGACCTTCCCCACCTTCGCCGAGGCGCTCGACGAGGCCTGCCAGCACCTCGACGCCCACCTGCCCCGGCCGCTGAAGGAGGTGCTCTTCGCCGCCGAGGGCAGCGCCGAGGCCGCGCTGCTGGACCGCACCGTCTTCACCCAGGCCGGGCTCTTCGCCGTCGAGGTGGCGTTGCACCGGCTCCTGGAGAGCTGGGGGATCGTCCCCGACCTGGTCGCCGGGCACTCCGTCGGGGAGATCGCCGCCGCCCACGTGGCCGGGGTGCTCACCCTGCCCGACGCG
This sequence comes from Micromonospora citrea, assembly GCF_049629545.1. Taxonomy (GTDB): domain Bacteria; phylum Actinomycetota; class Actinomycetes; order Mycobacteriales; family Micromonosporaceae; genus Micromonospora; species Micromonospora citrea_A. The sequence continues at coordinate 183,946 of NZ_JBNADX010000006.1, read as the reverse complement.
TGCACGCTGGTCGGCAACCGGGGCCGGCTGATGCAGGCGCTGCCGGCCGGCGGCGGGATGCTCGCCGTCGCCGCAGGCGAGGCCGAGGTCACCGACACCCTCACCCCGTACGCCGACCGGGTCGCCGTCGCCGCCGTCAACGGCCCCGCCGCCGTGGTCGTCTCCGGCGCCGCCGACGCGCTCACCGACCTGGCCGAGCACTTCACCGCCCTCGGCGTACGCACCAAGCGGCTCAACGTCAGCCACGCCTTCCACAGCCCGCTGATGGAGCCGATGCTGGCCGAGTTCGCCGCCGTCGCCGCCGACCTCGACTACGCCCCGCCGACCGTCGCGGTGGTGTCCAACCTGACCGGCCGGGTCGCCGACCCCGAACTGCTCTGCACCCCCGACTACTGGGTGCGGCACGTCCGGGAGGCCGTCCGGTTCGCCGACACCGTCACCCAGCTGCACTCCCTCGGGGTGTCCGCGCTGCTGGAGGTGGGCCCCGACACCGTGCTCACCGCCCTGGCCGCCGACGCGCTGCCCGACGGCGGACGCACCCTGGTCACCGGCGTGCAACGGCCCGGCCGGGGTGAGGCGGCGGCCCTGCTCGGCGCGCTGGCCCGGCTGCACTGCCACGGCGTACGGGTCGACTGGGCGACGCTGCTGCCCGCCGCCGAGCCGGCCGCCCTGCCCACGTACGCCTTCCGGCACCAGCGGTTCTGGCCGGTCGGCGACGGCGACGTGGTGCGCACCGCCGAGCCGGCCGCCCCGGTCGCCGGCCCCGCCGACGAGGCGTTCTGGCAGGCCGTGGCCGCCGAGGACGGCGACGGGCTGGCCGCCCGCTTCGGCGTCGACCCGGACCGGCCGCTGCGCGCCCAGCTGCCCACCCTCGCGAAGTGGCACCGGCAGCGGCAGACCGACGCGCTGGTCGACGGCTGGCGTTACCGGGTCACCTGGCCGCAGCGGCAGCTCACGGCCGGTCCCGCCACCGGCGACTGGCTGCTGGTCGTCCCCACCGGCCCCGGCACCACCGGCCTCGCCACCGACACCGGCACCGGAGGCACCGGCACCGTTGCTGCCGGCCTCGCCACCGCGACCGGCAACCCCGGCGACCCGGCCACCGGCCGCACCGACGACCCGACCACCGCGGGAACCGGCACCGAGGTCGGGGACCGGCTCGCCGGGCTGCTCGGCGCACACGGTGGCAGCGTCCGCACGCTCGCCGTCGACCCGGCGACGGTCACCCGGGCCGGACTGGCCGGGCGGCTCGCCGTGGACCCCGGCACCCGGATCGTCTCGCTGCTCGCCCTCGACGAGCGGCCGCACCCCGACCATCCGGCCGTCCCGGCCGGCCTCACCGGCAACCTCGCCCTGATCCAGGCCGTCACCGACGCCGCCCCGGCCGGGCCGCTCTGGCTGCTCACCCGGCAGGCCGTCAGCACCGGCCCCGGCGACCAGCTCGCCCACCCCGCGCAGGCCACCACCTGGGGCCTCGGTCTGGTCACCGCCCTCGAACACCCCGCCCACTGGGGTGGCCTGCTCGACCTGCCGGCCGACCTCGACCCGGCCGCCGACGCGCACCTGCTGCGGGCGCTGACCAACACCGACGCCGAGGACCAGCTCGCCGTCCGTCCACTCGGGGTGCACCTGCGGCGTCTCGCCCGCGCCGCGCGGGGCGAGCTGCCCGACGCCCCGGCCTGGCAGCCGCCCGACACGGTGCTGGTCACCGGCGGCACCGGCGCCATCGGCCGGTACGCCGCCGCCTGGTTCGCCCGGCACGGCGCCCGGCGGCTCATCCTGGTCAGCCGGCGCGGCGCGGACGCCCCCGGCGTCGCCGCCACCCTGGCCGAACTCGCCGACCTCGGCGCGCAGGCCCGTGTCGTCGCCTGCGACCTGGCCGATCGGGATGCCGTCGCCGCCCTCGTCGACGGGCTGCGCCGCGACGGCGAGACCGTGCGGGCCGTCGTGCACGCCGCCGGCGTCGGCCGGCTCAACCCGGTGAGCGTGGTCGACACCGACGAACTCGCCGACGTGGTCGCCGGCAAGACCGCCGGGGCCCGCCACCTCGACGAGTTCCTCGACCCGGACGCGCTGGAGCTGGTCGTCTACTTCTCCTCCATCGCCGCCGCGTGGGGCGTCGGCGACCACGGCGCGTACGCCGCCGGCAACGCCTTCCTCGACGCGTGGGCGCAGTCCCGGCCCGCCGGCCGGGCCCGGGTGGTCTCGGTCAACTGGGGACCGTGGGCCGGCGGCGGCATGGTCAGCGACGAGCACGCGGTGGCGATGAGCCGGCGCGGCGTCTCCCTGCTGGACCGGGAGCCCGCGATGGCCGCGCTGCGCGCCGCCGTGGCGGGCGACGGCACGGTGCTCACCGTCGCCGACGTCGACTGGGCCCGCTTCGCCCCGGTCTTCGCCTCCGCCCGGCCGCGCCCGCTGATCAGCGACCTGCCCGAGGTGGCAGCGCTGCGCACCGGCCCCGACCCGGCCGCCGACGGCGGCGACGAGGTCCGCACCGGCCTGCGCAAGCGGTTGGCCGACCTCACCGCCGCCGAGCAGAACCGGCTCCTGGTCGACCTGGTCCGCACCGCCGCCGCGGAGGTGATCGGCCACGACAGCCCGTACGCCCTGGAGGCCGACCGGCCGTTCCGCGACCTCGGCTTCGACTCGCTGACCGCCGTGGAGCTGCGCGGCCGGCTGGCGACGGCGACCGGCCTGCACCCGGCCAGCTCGGTGGTGTTCGACTACCCGACCCCGCAGGCCCTCGCCGAGCACCTGCGCGCCGAACTGGTCAGCGAGGCGTCGGTGCAGACCCTGCCGACGGTCGAGGAACTGGACCAGTTGGAGGCCGCCCTCGTCCGGCGCGAGCAGGACGACCTGGGCCGGGTGCGGGTCACCATGCGGCTGCACCGGCTGCTGGAACGCCTCGGCGCCGCCGAGCGGGGTGACGCCGAGCGGCCCGAGGAGGCTACCGAGGTCGCCGACCGACTGCGGGTGGCCAGCAACCAGGAACTTTTCGACCTTGTGGACAGGGACCTCGGGCTTTCCTGAGTCACGCGCGTCACGTACCGGTGGAGAACGAGGGAGCGAGATCAACCATGGCGGACGAAGAGAGGCTGCGCGAGTACCTGACGCGGGTCATCGCCGAGCTGCACCAGACCCGCCAACGGCTGCGCGAGGTCACCGCCGAGGAGTCCGAGCCGGTCGCCATCGTCGCGATGAGCTGCCGCTACCCGGGCGGCATCGCCTCACCCGAGGACCTGTGGTCGTTCGTGTCGGCCGGCGGGGACGCCGTCGGCGAGTTCCCCACCGACCGGGGCTGGGACCTCGACCGGCTGCACCACCCCGACCCCGACAACCCCGGCACCTCGTACACCGCCGCCGGCGGGTTCCTCTACGACGCCGGGCACTTCGACGCCGCCCTGTTCGGCATCTCGCCCCGCGAGGCCCTGGCCATGGACCCACAGCAGCGGCTGCTGCTGGAGGTCACCTGGGAGGCGTTCGAGCGCGCCGGGATCGCCCCGCTGTCGCTGCGCGGCAGCCGCTCCGGCGTCTTCGTCGGCACCTCCGGGCAGGACTACGCCGCCGTGCTGCACCGCGCTCCCGGCGTCGAGGGCTACGTCCTCACCGGCACCGCCGCCAGCGTGGTCTCGGGCCGGCTCGCCTACACCTTCGGCCTCGAAGGGCCCACGGTCACCGTGGACACCGCCTGCTCGTCGTCGTCGGTCGCCGTGCACCTCGCCTGCCAGGCGCTGCGCCAGCGCGAGTGCTCCCTCGCCCTGGCCGGCGGGGCCACCGTGCTGGCCACCCCCGGCCCGTTCGTCGAGTTCTCCCGGCAGCGCGGCCTCGCCGCCGACGGCCGGTGCAAGTCGTTCGCCGCCGCCGCGGACGGCACCGGCTGGTCCGAGGGCGTCGGCATGCTGCTGCTCGAACGGCTCAGCGACGCCCGCCGCAACGGCCACCCCGTCCTCGGGATCATCCGCAGCTCCGCCGTCAACCAGGACGGCGCCTCCAACGGCCTCACCGCCCCCAACGGCCCCGCCCAGCAACGGGTGATCCGGCAGGCGCTGGCCGGCGCGAAGCTCACCCCCGACCTGGTCGACGTGGTCGAGGCGCACGGCACCGGCACCACGCTGGGCGACCCGATCGAGGCGCAGGCGCTGCTGGCCACGTACGGGCAGGACCGGGGGGACGCCGCGCCGCTGCTGCTCGGGTCGATCAAGTCCAACATCGGCCACAGCCAGGCCGCCGCCGGCATCGCCGGGATCATCAAGATGGTCATGGCGATGCGGCACGGCACCGTGCCCGCCACCCTGCACGTCGACGCGCCCACCCCGCACGTGGACTGGACGGCCGGCGCGGTCACCCTGGTCACCGAGCCCACCCCGTGGCCCGCCGTGGACCGCCCGCGCCGCGCCGCCGTCTCCTCGTTCGGGATGAGCGGCACCAACACCCACCTCGTCCTCGAACAGCCCGAGCCGGTCCCCGCCGAGGTCGACCGGCCGGACCTGCCCGCGCCCGTGCCGGTGCTGCTCACCGGCCGCACCCGGGCTGCGCTGCGCCGCCAGGCCGAGCGGTGGTCCGCCCACCTCGCCGCCGACCCCGGCCTGCGTCCCGCCGACGTCGCGTGGACCTCCGCGATCTCCCGGTCGCCGCTGGAGCACCGCGCCGTCGTGCTCGCCGACGACCGCGACGGCGCGCTGGCCGCCCTGACCGCCCTCGCCGACGACCGGCCCGCCGCCGGTCTGGTCACCGGCGTCGCCGCCGACCGGGGCGCCGTCGCGTTCCTGTACTCCGGGCAGGGCGCGCAGCGCGCCGGGATGGGGCGCGAGCTGTCCGCCGCGTACCCCGTCTTCGCGCAGGCCCTCGACGAGGTCTGCGCCCACCTCGACCACCGGCTGCCGAAACCGCTGCGGACGGTGCTCTTCGCCGAGGCCGGCACCGACGACGCGGCGCTGCTGGACCAGACCGTGTTCACCCAGGCCGGTCTCTTCGCCGTCGAGGTCGCCCTGCACCGGCTCCTCGACTCCTGGCAGATCACCCCCGACCTCGTCGCCGGGCACTCCATCGGCGAAATCACCGCCGCCCACGTGGCCGGCGTGCTCACCCTCGACGACGCCTGCGCGCTCGTCGCCGCCCGGGGCCGGCTCATGCAGGCGCTGCCCGCCGGCGGGGCGATGCTCGCGGTCGCCGCGACGGAGGCCGACGTGGCCGCGTCGCTGGCCGGGCTCACCGACCGGGTCGCCGTCGCCGCCGTCAACGGGCCCACCTCCGTGGTCGTCTCCGGTGCCGCCGCCGGTGTCGACGAGCTGGCCGAACTCTGGACCGGGCGGGGGGTCAAGGTCCGCCGGCTGCGGGTCAGCCACGCCTTCCACAGCCCGCTGATGGAGCCGATGCTCGCCGAGTTCGCCGCCGTCGCCGCCGGCCTCGACCTGCGCGCGCCCACCCTGCCCCTGGTGTCCAACCTGACCGGTGCGCTCGCCGATCCCGACGAGATCCGCACGCCCGACTACTGGGTGCGGCACGTCCGCGAGGCCGTCCGCTTCGCCGATGGCGTACGCACCCTGCGCGCCCACGGCGTCGGCACGTTCGTCGAGGTCGGCCCCGACGCGGTCCTCGCCGCCCCCACCGAGGAGACGCTGGCCACCGTCGGCTCCGCCCCCGACGTCGCCCCCGCCGTCGTGGTGCCGGTGCTGCGCCGTGACCGCCCCGAACGCCGCGTCCTGCTCGCCGCGCTCGCCCACCTGCACGTCGCCGGCACCCCGGTACGCTGGGCGGACCTCTTCGCCGAGCGGCCCGGCCGCCTCGTCGACCTGCCCACCTACCCGTTCGAGCGGCAGCACTACTGGGTGCCCGCCGAGGCCCCCGCCGACCCGGCCGCCACCGCCGCCGCCCCGGGCCTGCTCGACCGGCGGTTCTGGGAGGCCGTCGAACGCGCCGACCTCGACGCGCTGCGCGACACCCTCGCCGTCGACGACGAGGCCGCCGCCGAGTCGCTGCGTACCCTGCTGCCCGTCCTCGCCGACTGGCGCCGGCAGCGGCAGGCGCACTCCCTCCTCGACGGCTGGCGGTACCGGGCCGAGTGGCAGGTCACGGCGGAACCCGCCGCCGGCCGCCTCACCGGCGCCTGGCTGCTCGCCGTCCCCGCCGGCCTCGACGACGACCCTGCCGTCCGCGCCGTGCACGCCGCCCTCACCGACGCGGGCGCCGACGTGACGGCGCTGCCCGTCGCCCCCGACGTCGACCGGGCCGCCCTCGCCGCCGTCCTCACCGGGACGGACACCGCCGGGATCGTCTCCCTGCTCGCCTGGGAGCCGCCCGCCGCCGGCACCACCGCGCTGCCCGGCCTCACCGCCGCCCTCGCCCTCGCCCAGGCCGCCGGCGACGCGGACCTCGTCGCGCCCCTGTGGCTGGTCACCCGGGGCGCGGTCGCCGCCGCCACCTACGACCGGCTCGCCGACCCCGCGCAGGCCGCGCACTGGGGCCTCGGCCGGGTGGTCGGCGTCGAGGCCCCGCACCGCTGGGGCGGGCTCGTCGACCTGCCCACCCACCCCGACGCCCGCGCCGCCGGCCGGCTCGCCGCGATCCTCACCGCCACCGGCGGCGAGGACCAGTTCGCGGTACGCGGGGCCGGCGTCTTCGTCCGCCGCCTGGTCCGCGCCGGCCTCGGCGACCGCCCCCCGGTACGCCGCTTCACGCCCACCGGGACCGCCCTGGTCACCGGCGGCACCGGCGGTCTCGGCGCCCGCGCCGCCCGCTGGCTCGCCGCCGCCGGGGCCGCCCACGTCGTGCTGGTCAGCCGGCGCGGCCCCGACGCCCCCGGCGCGGCCGAGCTGGAGGCCGAGCTGACCGGCCTCGGCGCCCGGGTCACCGTCGCCGCCTGCGACATCGCCGACCGGGCCGCGCTCGCCGCCCTGCTCGACCGGGTCGAGGCCGACGGCCCGCCCGTGCGCGTCGTCGTGCACACCGCCGGTGTCGCGCAGACCACCCCGCTGGCGCAGGTCACCCCCGCCGAACTGGCCGAGGTGACCGCCGGCAAGACCGCCGGCGCCGCCCACCTGCACGACCTGCTCGCCGACCGGGAGCTGGACGCCTTCGTCGTCTATTCGTCCATCGCCGCCACCTGGGGCAGCGCCGGCCAGGTCGGGTACGCCGCCGGCAACGCGTACCTGGACGCGCTCGTGCAGCAGCGCCGCGCCGACGGGCGGGCCGGCACCGCCGTCGCCTGGGGCCCCTGGGCCGACGGCGGCATGCACGGCGCGGACTCCGACCGGCAGCTGCGTCGCCGGGGCGTGCCCGCGATGGACCCCACCGTGGCCATGGACGCGCTGCGGCAGGCCCTCGACCACGACGACGTCACCCTCACCGTCGCCGACGTCGACTGGAGCCGGTTCGCCCCCGCGTACGCCTCCGCCCGGCGGCGGCCGCTGCTGGAGGGCGTACCCGAGGCGAAGGCCGCCCTCGACGGCGGCGTGCCCGCCGACGACGGTGACGAGGGACCCGCCGCGACCCTGCGCCGCCGGCTGACCGGGCTGACCCCGGCCCGGCGGGAGGAGCACGTCACCGAGCTGATCCGGGAACTCGCCGCCGACGTGCTCGGCCACGACGGCGGGGCCGCCGCCGTCGGAGCCGGCACCGCGTTCCGGGACCTCGGCTTCGACTCGCTGACCGCCGTGGAACTGCGCAACCGGCTCGTCGCCGCCACCGGGCGGGCCCTGCCCACCACCCTCGTCTTCGACCACCCCAGCCCGGTCGTGCTGGCCCGCTTCCTGCTCACCGCACTGTTCGGCGAGGCCACCGGGGACACCCCGGCCGCCGTCGTGTCCACCGTGGAGCACGACGAGCCCGTCGCCATCGTCGCCATGTCCTGCCGCTATCCCGGCGGCATCGACGATCCCGAGCAGCTGTGGCGGCTCGTCGCCGACGGGACCGACGCCGTCGGCGAGTTCCCCACCAACCGGGGCTGGGACCTCGACCGCCTCTTCGACCCCGACCCCGACCACCCCGGCACCAGCTACGCCGACCAGGGCGGATTCCTGCACCGGGCCCCCGACTTCGACCCCGGGTTCTTCGGCATCTCCCCGCGCGAGGCCACCGCCATGGACCCGCAGCAGCGGCTGCTGCTGGAGACCTCGTGGGAGGCGGTGGAGCGGGCAGGGGTTGACCCGACGGGGTTGCGGGGTTCACGAACAGGGGTGTTCGTCGGCACCAACGGCCAGGACTATGGGGCCCTGTTGATGGTCGCCGCCGACGAGGTGGAGGGATTCGCCGGTACGGGGAACGCCGCGAGTGTCGTGTCCGGTCGGGTGGCGTACGCGTTGGGGTTGGAGGGGCCGGCGGTGTCGGTGGACACGGCGTGTTCGTCGTCGCTCGTGGCGTTGCACCTGGCGGTGCAGGCGCTGCGGCGGGGCGAGTGCGACCTGGCCCTGGCCGGCGGCGTCACGGTGATGGCCACCCCCGGCACGTTCGCCGAGTTCTCCCGCCAGCGCGCCCTCGCCGCCGACGGCCGCTGCAAGCCCTTCGCCGCCGCCGCCGACGGCACCGGCTGGGGCGAGGGTGTCGGCGTGCTCCTCGTCGAGCGCCTCGCCGACGCCCGCCGCAACGGACACCCGGTCCTCGCGATCGTGCGCGGCAGCGCGGTCAACTCCGACGGTGCGTCCAACGGGCTGACCGCCCCGAACGGTCCGTCGCAGCAGCGGGTGATCCGGCAGGCCCTGGCCTCGGCCCGGTTGTCCACGGTGGACGTGGACGTGGTCGAGGCGCACGGCACCGGCACGACGTTGGGTGATCCGATCGAGGCGCAGGCGTTGCTGGCCACGTACGGGCAGGACCGGGGCGACGCCGCGCCGCTGCTGCTCGGGTCGGTCAAGTCGAACATCGGGCACACCCAGGCCGCCGCCGGAGTGGCCGGGGTCATCAAGATGGTGCAGGCGATGCGGCACGGCCTCGTGCCGGCGACCCTGCACGTCGACGCGCCGTCGCACCACATCGACTGGACCGCCGGGGCCGTGGAGCTGGCCACCGAGGCGCGACCCTGGCCGGCGGTGGACCGGCGGCGCCGGGCGGCGGTGTCCTCGTTCGGCATGTCCGGCACCAACGCCCACGTGATCATCGAGGAGGCCGCCGAGTCCGCCGACCCGATCGTCGTCGCGTCCGCCCCCGGGTTGGTCGACGCGGCGGTGTCGGTGTGGCCGGTGTCGGCGCGGTCGAGGGCCGCGCTCGCCGGTCAGGCCGCCCGTCTCGCGCGGCACGTGCGGGAGCAGGACGAGCTTGATCCGGCTGCGGTGGCGTGGTCCCTGGTCACCACCCGTTCGACGTTCGACCAGCGGGCGGTGGTGCTCGGGTCGAGCGTCGAGGAGCTGCTCGCCGGTCTGGACGCCCTCGCCGCCGGCTCCCCGGCGGGCAACGTGGTGACCGGCGTGGCGTCGAGCCACGGCGCCGGTCCGGTGTTCGTGTTCCCGGGTCAGGGCGCGCAGTCGGCGCGGATGGCGGCCGGTCTGGTCGGTCGGGTGCCGGTGTTCGACGCGCGGTTGGCCGAGTGTCAGCAGGCGCTTGCGCCGTACCTGGATGTGGATCTCGTCTCGGTGTTGACCGGTGATGACGAGTCGTGGTTGGAGCGGGTCGAGGTGGTGCAGCCGGTGCTGTGGGCCGTCGGCATCGCCTTGGCTGCGGTGTGGCAGCAGGTGGGCGTCACTGCGCAGGCGGTGATCGGGCACTCGCAGGGGGAGATCGGTGCCGCGTGTGTCGCCGGGATCCTGAGCCTGGAGGATGCGGCGAAGACGGTGGCGTTGCGGTCCCGGGCCCTGGCGGTGCTGCGGGGTACCGGCACGATGGCCTCGATCGACCTGCCCGCCGACGCGGTCACCGAGCGTCTGTCGGCGTTCGACGGCGTCGGGATCGCGGCCGTCAACGGTCCGTCGACGGTGGTCGTGTCGGGTCCGCCGCAGCCGGTGGCGGATCTGGTTGACGCCTGTCAGGCCGACGGCATCCGCGCCCGCCTGATCCCGGTCGACTACGCCTCGCACTCGGTGGCCGTGCAGGAGGTCGCCGAACAACTGCGCGCCGACCTCGCCGACGTGCGCCCGCAGGCCGGGCACACCCGCCTGGTCTCCACCCTGACGGGGGAGTGGGTGGACCCGGTCACGATGACGGCCGACTACTGGTACGACAACCTGCGCCGCACCGTGCAGTTCGACGCGGCCGTGAGGGTGGCGATCGCCGCCGGACACACCACGTTCGTCGAGATCAGCCCGCACCCGGTGCTGACCATGCCGGTCACCGCGATCCTGGACGACACCGACACCACCGGGCACACCCTGGGCAGCCTGCGCCGAGGTGACGACGACGCGACCCGGCTGCTGACCAACCTGGCCACCGCCCACACCATCGGCCTACCCGTCGACCTCACCAAGATCCTCACCCGCACCCCGACCGTCGACCTGCCCACCTACGCCTTCGACCGGGGCAGCTACTGGCTGCGGCCCTCCGCGCACCGGGGCGGGGACGTCGGCTCCGCCGGCCTCCAGGACGCCGGGCATCCGCTGCTCAGCGCCGCCATCCCGGTCGCCGACGACCAGACGGTGGTGCTCACCGGGCGGCTGTCGGCGCGTACCCACCCGTGGCTCGCCGACCACGCGGTCGGCGGGGCGGTGATCGTCCCCGGGACCGGCCTGGTCGACATGGTGGTCCGGGCCGGCGACGAGGTCGACGCCGGCCAGCTCGGCGACCTCACCCTGATCACCCCGCTCGTCCTGCCGCCGGGCGGGGCCGTGCAGGTGCAGGTACGCGTCGGCGCGCCCAGCGACACCGGCGAGCGGCCCGTCACCGTGCACTCCCGTCCCGAGGCCGACGGCGACACCTGGACCCGCCACGCCGAAGGGCTGCTGCTGCCGCACCTGCCCGCCCCGCTGGTCGTACCGGGGGAGTGGCCGCCGGCCGACGCCGTCGAGGTCGACGCCGACCTGGACACCTGGTACGCCGAGATGGCCGCCGGCGGTCTCGGCTACGGCCCCGCCTTCCGGGGCCTGCGCCGGGTGTGGCGCGGCGCCGACGAGGTGTACGCCGAGGTGGCCCTGCCCGACGAGGTGGCCGCCGACGCGCCCCGGTTCGGGCTGCACCCCGCGCTCTTCGACGCGGCGCTGCAGGCCAGCGGGCTCACCGCCCTGTTGGGCGACGGTGACGCCACCGGGACGGGCTGGATGCCGTTCGCGTTCCGCAACGTCGCCCTGCACGCCCACGGCGCCACCCGGCTGCGGGTGCGGCTGCAGCCCCTCGGCCCCGACACCGTCGCGGTCACCCTCGCCGACACCGCCGGTCAGCCGGTCGCCACCGTGGAGTCGCTGACCTTCCGCCCGGTCGCCGCCGGCCGCGCCGACGAGGCCGCCGCCCTGCGCCGAACCTCGCTGTTCCACCTGGACTGGACGCCGCTGCCCGAGCAGGCCGACCCGGTGGCCCAGGCCACCGGCTGGGCGGTGCTCGGCGACGACACCCTCGGCCTCGCCGCCGCGCTGACCGCCGCCGGACAGGCCGTGAGCACCTACGCCGACCTGGCGGCGCTGGTCGCCGCGATCGGGCACACCGGGGACGTACCCGAGGTGGTCGTCGCGCAGCACACCCACGCGGACCCGGCACGCGTCGACGAGGCCGGCCCGGCACGGAGCGGCGAGGCCGCGACGGACCCGGCACGGACCGGCGACGCCGCGCACGACGCCGCCCGGGACGCCCTCGCGCTCGTGCAGGACTGGCTCGGCGAGCCCCGGCTGGAGGGCACCCGCCTGGTCCTGCACACCGCCGGCGCGGTCGGCGCGGCCCCCGGCGAAGCCCCCCGCGACCTCGCCCGGGCCGCCCTGTGGGGGCTGGTCCGCTCGGCGCAGGCCGAGCATCCCGGCAGGTTCACGCTGCTCGACACCGACGCCGCCACCGCCTCCCTCGGGGCCGTCCCGGCGGCCGTCGCGGCCGGCGAGCCGCAGGTCGCGGTCCGCGACGGCGTGCTGCTCGCGCCCCGGCTGGTCCGGGCCCGCGACGCCGGGGCGCTGCCGCTGCCCGGCGACGGCGTGCCGTGGCGGCTCGACGTCACCGAGAAGGGCACCCTGGAGAACCTGGCCGTGCTGCCCTGCCCGGAGGTCACCGAGGCGCTGCCGGCGGGCCAGGTCCGGGTCGCGATGCGCGCCTCCGGCCTCAACTTCCGGGACGTGGTGCTGACCCTCGGCATGGTCCCCGACCAGGAGGTGCTGGGCAACGAGGGCGCCGGCGTGGTGCTCGAGGTGGGCCCCGGGGTCACCGGCGTCGCGCCCGGCGACCGGGTGACGGGCCTGTTCTCCGGCTCCTTCGCCACGGTCGCGGTCACCGACCACCGGCTGGTCACCCGCATCCCCGACGGCTGGTCGTACGCGGAGGCCGCCACCGTGCCCGTGGTGTTCCTGACCGCCTGGTACGGACTGGTCGAGCTGGCCCGCCTGACGGCGGGGGAGTCCGTGCTGGTGCACGCGGCGGCCGGCGGCGTCGGCATGGCCGCCGTGCAGATCGCCCGCCACCTCGGCGCCGAGGTCTACGGCACTGCCAGCCCCGGCAAGTGGCCCGCGCTGCGGGCCACCGGCTTCGACGACACGCACGTCGCCTCCTCCCGCAGCCTCGACTTCGTCGAGGAGTTCCGCGACCGCACCGGCGGGCGCGGCGTCGACGTGGTGCTCAACGCCCTCAGCGGTGAGTTCGTCGACGCGTCGCTGCGGCTGCTGGCCCCCGGCGGCCGGTTCGTCGAGATGGGCAAGACCGACAAACGGGACCCGCAGCGGGTCGCCGCCGACCACCCCGGGGTCAGCTACCAGGTCTTCGACCTCATCGAGGCCGGCCAGGACGCCATCGGTCGGATGCTCGCCGAGCTGATGCGGCTGTTCGCCGCGGGCGCGCTGCGTCCGCTGCCCCGCCGCGACTGGGACGTGCGGCGGGCCCCGGAGGCGTTCCGTTTCCTCAGCCAGGCCCGGCACGTCGGCAAGCTCGCCCTGAGCATCCCGCAGCCGCCCCGGCTCGACGGCACCGTGCTGGTCTCCGGCGCCACCGGCACCCTCGGCGCGCTGCTCTGCCGGCACCTGGTCACCGCGCACGACGCCCGGCACCTGCTGCTGGTCAGCCGGCGCGGCCCGGACGCCGAGGGCGCCGACGCGCTGCTGGCCGAGCTCAAGGCGCTCGGCGCGGAGGTGTCCGTCGTCGCCGCCGACCTGGCCGACCCGGACAGCGTCGCCGACGTGCTGTCCATGGTGGACGCGGGGCATCCGCTGCGTGCCGTCGTGCACGCCGCCGGGGTCCTCGACGACGCCACCGTCGAATCGCTCACCCCCGACCGGCTCGACGCGGTGCTGCGGCCGAAGGTCGACGCGGCCTGGCACCTGCACCGCGCCACGCTCGGCCACGAGCTGACCGCGTTCGTGCTCTTCTCCGCCGCCGCCGGCGTGTTCGGCGGCCCTGGGCAGGGCAACTACGCCGCCGGCAACGCGTTCCTCGACGCCCTCGCCGAGCAGCGGCGGGCCCTCGGCCTGCCGGCGGTCTCCCTCGCCTGGGGCCGGTGGGCGCAGGCCAGCGGCATGACCGGACACCTCGATGCCGCCGACATCCGCCGGCTCGACCGCGGTGGCATGGCCGCCCTCTCCACCGACGAGGCGCTGGCCCTGTTCGACGCCGCCTGGCGGTCCGAACGGGCGGTGCTGGTGCCCGCGAAGATCAGCACGGGGACGGCGGCGGCCGGCACGCCGGTGCACCCGCTGCTGTCCGGGCTGGTCCGCCCCGCCGGCCGCCGGGCCGTCGCCGGCGAGGTCACCGACGGGCAGGCGTTCGCCGAGACGCTGCGCGCCCTGAGCGACGACAAGCGGCTACGCGCCCTGCGCGACCTGGTGCTGTCGCACGTGGCCGTCGTCCTCGGCCACGGCGACCCGGCGGCCGTCGAGCCGACCCGCGCGTTCCGGGAACTCGGCTTCGACTCGCTCACCGCGGTCGAGCTGCGCAACCGGCTCGGCGCGGCCACCGGGCTGCGGCTGCCGGCCACGTTGGTCTTCGACAACCCGACGCCGACCGCGCTCGCCACGCACCTGGCCGGGCAGTTCGGCCCGGCCGACGGGGCGGACCCGTCGGCGGCGGCCGGCCGGGAACTCGACCGGCTGGAGGCGGCGCTCGCCGGCCTCGACCCGGCCGACGACGCGTTCCGCCGGATCACCGACCGGCTGCACGGCCTGCTCGACCGGCTGGACGAGCGGCAGTCCGACGCCGGCGGCGACGACGACCTCGAGTCGGCCACCGCCGAGAACATCTTCGACCTGATCGACCGCGAGCTGGAGACGTCGTGACCGCCAGCCGCAACGACCACGGCATGCCGAGTGAGGTGGGTCCACGGTGAGCAACGAGGACGAGAAGTACGTCGAGTACCTGAAGCGTACGACCTCGGAGCTGCGGCGCACCCGGCGACGGCTGCGGGAGCTGGAGGCCCGGGACGCCGAGCCCGTCGCCATCGTGGCGATGAGCTGCCGCTACCCGGGCGGGGTGTCCTCACCCGAGCAGCTCTGGGACCTGGTGCGCGACGGCGGGGACGGCATCGGCCCGTTCCCCGCCGACCGGGGCTGGGACCTCGACCGGCTGTTCCACCCCGACCCCGACCACCCGGGCACCAGCTACGTCCGCGAGGGCGGTTTCGTCTACGACGCCGCCGAATTCGACCCCGACCTGTTCGGGATCAGCCCCCGTGAGGCCCTGGCCATGGACCCGCAGCAGCGGCTGCTGCTGGAGACGTCGTGGGAGGCGTTCGAGCGGGCCGGCCTGCCGCTGGCGACCGTGCGGGGCAGCCGTACCGGGGTGTTCGTCGGGGCGGCCTCGCACGGCTACGACGGTGTCATGGCCCAGGCCGAGAACGGCGAGGGTCACCTGCTCACCGGCAACGCCACCAGCGTCATCTCCGGCCGGGTCGCGTACACCCTCGGGTTGGAGGGGCCGGCGGTCACCGTGGACACCGCCTGCTCGTCGTCGCTGGTCGCGATCCACCTCGCCGCGCAGGCGCTGCGCAACGGCGACTGCGAGCTGGCGCTGGCCGGTGGCGTGACGGTGATGCCCACCCCGGCGGTCTTCGTCGGCTTCAGCCGCCAGCGTGGCCTCGCCGTCGACGGCCGGTGCAAGGCGTTCGCCGCCGCCGCCGACGGCACCTCCTGGTCCGAGGGGATCGGGATGCTGCTGCTCACCCGCCTCTCCGACGCCCACCGCCACGGGTACCCGGTCCTCGCCGTGGTGCGGGGCAGCGCCGTCAACTCCGACGGCGCGTCCAACGGGCTCAGCGCCCCGCACGGCCCCTCCCAGGTCCGGGTCATCCGACAGGCGCTGGCCAACGCCCGGCTCACCCCCGAGCAGATCGACGTGGTGGAGGCGCACGGCACCGGCACCCGGCTCGGCGACCCGATCGAGGCGCAGGCGCTGCTCGCCACGTACGGGCAGGAGCGGGGCGAGGCCGCGCCGCTGCTGCTCGGCTCGGTCAAGTCGAACATCGGCCACACCCAGGCCGCCGCCGGGGTCGCCGGGGTGATCAAGATGGTGCAGGCGATCCGGCACGGGGTCGTCCCGCCCACCCTGCACGTGGACCAACCGTCCCCGCACATCGACTGGGACGCGGGCGCGGTCCGCCTTGCCACCGGGTCCACGCCGTGGCCGGCCGTGGACCGGCCCCGCCGGGCGGCGGTGTCGTCGTTCGGTGTCTCCGGCACCAACGCGCACACCATCATCGAGCAGGCGCCCACCCCCGAGCAGGAGGCCGAGGCCGCGCCGGCCCCCACCGCCGACCGTACGGTCGTGCCGGTGCTGCTCTCCGCCCGTACCGACGTCGCGCTCGCCGCGCAGGCCGGGCGCTGGGCGGTCTGGCTGGACGCCGACGCCGACCTGCGTGCGCTCGACGTGGCGTACTCGTCGGTCGCCTCCCGGGCCGTCCTGGACAGCCGTGCCGTGGTGCCGGCCGCCGGTCGCGACGACCTGCTGGCCGGGCTGCGTGCCCTGGCCGCCGGCGCTGCGGCCGGCAACATCCGCACCGGTACGGGCGCGGCGCGCGGCCAGCTCGCGGTGCTCTTCTCCGGTCAGGGCGCGCAGCGCGCCGGCATGGGCCGGGAGCTGTCCGACGCCTTCCCGGTGTTCGCGGCGGCGTTGGACGAGGTCTGCGCGCACCTGGACCGGGCGTTGCCGCGCCCGTTGCGGGAGGTGCTGTTCGCTGCGGAGGGCTCGCCGGAGGCGGGGCTGTTGGACCAGACGGTGTTCACGCAGGCTGGTCTGTTCGCGGTCGAGGTGGCGTTGTTCCGTCTGGTGGAGTCGTTCGGTGTGGTGCCGGACTTCGTCGGTGGGCATTCGGTGGGGGAGATCACCGCCGCGCATGTGGCGGGGGTGTTGTCGCTGGAGCACGCGTGCGCCCTGGTGGCGGCGCGGGGCCGGTTGATGCAGGCGCTGCCCGCCGGTGGTGGGATGCTGGCGGTCGCCGCGCCCGAGGCGGAGGTGGCGGCGTCGATCGACGGCCTGGCTGACGTCGGGATCGCGGCGGTCAATGGCCCGTCCTCGGTGGTGGTGTCCGGCGCGGTCGACGCGCTGGGCGAGGTGGAGCGGGTCTGGCGGGAGCGGGGTGTGCGTACCCGTCGGCTGGCGGTCAGCCACGCGTTCCACAGTCCGCTGATGGAGCCGATGCTCGCGAGGTTCCGGGCGGTGGTGGAGAAGCTGACCTTCGCCGCGCCGCTGCTGCCGGTCGTGTCGAACCTGACCGGTGGGCTCGCCGACGGCGACGAGATCCGCACCGCCGACTACTGGGTGCGGCACGTGCGCGAAGCCGTCCGCTACGCCGACGGGGTCACCGCCCTGCGGGCGGCCGGGGTGGACACGTTCCTGGAGATCGGTCCGCAGAGCGTCCTGACCGCGATGACCGCCGACGTGCTCCCCGGGCACGAGGGCGTGCTCGCCGTCGCCGTACAGCGCAAGGACCGGCCCGAGGTCGCCGCGCTGCTCGCCGCCCTCGCCGAACTGCACGTGCACGGCGTCGGAATCACCTGGCAGCCCTGGTTCACCGACACCGGCGCGCACCGGGTCGACCTGCCCACGTACGCCTTCCAGCACCAGCGCTACTGGCCCGACGGTCCCACCGTGGCCGCCGGACAGCCGGACGGTGTCGAAGGTGACTTCTGGGCCGCCGTGGAACGCGGCGACCTGACCGAGGTCGCCGCCCACCTCGCCGTGCAGGACGATCCGGCCGCCGTCGAGGCCCTCGCGCCCGCCGTGCCCGTGCTCTCCACGTGGCGACGGGCCCGGCTGCGCGACGCCGTGGTGGACGGCTGGTCGTACCGGATCGACTGGGAACCGGTCCGCCCCGCGCCCGCCCCGCACCTCGCCGGCCGGTGGCTGGTCGTCACCACCGACGGCGACGCCCCCGACCCGGTGGACGCGCTGACCCGCGCGGGCGTGCCGGTCGACCACCTCGCCGTGCGCCCCGACACCGGGCGCTCCGAGCTGGCCGAGGCGCTGCGGCGGCACGGGGAACAGGGCTGGGCCGGGGTGCTCTGCGTCCTGCCCGAGCGGGACCGGCCGCTGCCGGACGCCCCCGCGGTGCCCGCCGGCACGGCGCTGCTGCTCACCCTCACCCAGGCGCTGGCCGACACCGGCCTGCCCGGCCGGCTCTGGTGCCTCACCCGGGGCGCCGTCGGCGTCGGCGGCGGCGAGACCGTCACCGATCCCTCGTCGGCGGCGGCCTGGGGCCTCGGCCGGGTGATCGCCCTCGAACAGCCCGACCGCTGGGGCGGCCTGATCGACCTGCCCGCCCGCACCGACGACGCCGCGCCGCTCGACCGGGTCACCGGGGACGCGCTGCTCGCCGTGCTCGCCGACGGCGGCCACGACCAGGTGGCGATCCGCCCGCAGGGCGTCTTCGGTCGCCGTCTCGTGGCCGCCGTCCCGCCTGCCGGGTCGGGTTGGCGGCCGTCGGGCACGGTGCTGGTCACCGGGGGTACCGGCGCGTTGGGTGGGCACGTGGCCCGGTGGTTGTCGGCGAACGGGGCCGCTGAGGTGGTGCTGGTCTCCCGGCGTGGCCCGGACGCTCCCGGTGCGGCGGAGTTGGCCGGGGAGTTGGGCGCCTCGGCGCGGATCGTCGCCTGTGACGTCACCGACGCCGAGGCGGTCGCCGCGTTGGTCGCCGGTCTGCCCGCGCTCACCGCCGTCGTGCACACCGCCGGGATCGTCGACGACGGCGTGCTCGACCGCCTCGACCTCACCCGGATGCAGGCCGTCCTGGACGGCAAGGTCCGCGCCGCCCGGGTGCTGCACGAGGCCACCGCCGGCCGGGACCTCGACGCGTTCGTGCTCTTCTCCTCCCTCGCCGGCGTCGTCGGCAGCGCCGGGCAGGGCAACTACGCGGCGGCCAACGCCTACCTCGACGCGTTCGCGGCCTGGCGACGCGGCCAGGGGCTGCCCGCCACCGCCGTCGCCTGGGGCGCCTGGGCCGCCGACGGCATGGCCGCCGCCACCGCCGCGCTGACCGCCCGACTGATCCGCGGCGGCATCAACCCGCTGCCCGCCGCCGAGGCGGTCACCGCCCTCGGACGCCTCGTCAACACCGCCGCGCCGGCGGTCACCGTCGCCGACGTCGACTGGGGACGCCTCGCCGCCTCCTGGGGCCGCACGGACCCGCTCATCGCCGCCCTGCCCGGGGTGCCCGCCGTGCCCGCCGGTCCCGTCCGAGCGGTGGTCGTCGGCCGGTCCCTGCCGCAGCTCACCGAGCTGGTCCGGACCCAGGCCGCCGTGGTGCTCGGCTACCCGGCCGGCCAGCCGCTGCCCGAGCGCACCTTCCGCGACCTCGGCTTCGACTCGCTCACCGCCGTCGAGCTGCGCAACCGGCTGGCCGCCGAGACGGGCATGACCCTGCCCGCCACCCTCGCCTTCGACCACCCCACGGTCGCCGAACTCGCCGCCCACCTGCACGGCCTCACCGCCGGCCACACCACCGGCGAGGTGGTCGCCGACGGTGCCGACCTGCGCCGCGAACCCGTCGCCATCGTCGCGATGAGCTGCCGCTTCCCCGGCGGCGTCGGCTCACCGGAGCAGCTGTGGGACCTCGTCGCCGGGGGCACCGACGCGATGACCCTGATGCCCGGCGAACGCGGCTGGAACATCGCCGAGCTGTACCACCCCGACCCCGAACACCTCGGCACCAGCTACGTGCGGGAAGGCGGATTCGTCGCCGGGGCCGGCGAGTTCGACCCCGCGTTCTTCGGCATCAGCCCGCGCGAGGCCCTGGCCATGGACCCGCAGCAGCGGCTGCTGCTGGAGGCCACCTGGGAGGCGTTCGAGCGGGCCCGGATCGACCCGACCGCGCTGCGCGGCAGCCGCACCGGCGTGTACGTCGGCACCAACGGCCAGGACTACGGCTCGCTGCTGATGGCCGCCGGGGACGTCGACGAGAACTACCTCGCCACCGGCACCTCCGCCAGCGTCATCTCCGGGCGGCTGGCGTACACCTTCGGGTTGCACGGTCCGGCCGTCACCGTCGACACCGCCTGCTCGTCGTCGCTGGTCGCCCTGCACCTCGCCGCGCAGGCCCTCCAGGCGGGGGAGTGCGACCTCGCCCTCGCCGGCGGCGCCACCGTCATGGCCACCCCCGGCATCTTCGTCGGCTTCTCCCGCCAGCGTGGCCTCGCCGCCGACGGCCGGTGCAAGCCGTTCGCCGGGGCCGCCGACGGCACCGGCTGGGGCGAGGGCGTCGGCCTGCTCGTCCTGCAACGACTCTCCGACGCCAGGCGCGACGGCAACCCCGTCCTCGCCGTCGTGCGCGGCAGCGCCGTCAACCAGGACGGCGCGTCCAACGGCCTCACCGCCCCCAACGGGCCCGCCCAGCAGCGGGTCATCCGGCAGGCCCTCGCCAACGCCCGGCTCACCGCCGCCGACGTGGACGCCGTCGAGGCGCACGGCACCGGCACCACCCTCGGCGACCCGATCGAGGCGCAGGCCCTCATCGCCACGTACGGGCAGGACCGGCCTCAGGACCGTCCCCTCTGGCTCGGGTCGATCAAGTCGAACATCGGGCACACCCAGGCCGCCGCCGGCGTCGCCGGGGTGATCAAGATGGTGCTGGCGATGCGGCACGGGGTGCTGCCGCCCACCCTGCACGTCGACGAGCCCACCCCGCACGTCGACTGGTCCGCCGGCAGCGTCGCGCTGCTCACCGAGGCCCGCCCCTGGGAGCCGGTCGACGGCGTCCGCCGCGCCGGGATCTCCTCCTTCGGCATCAGCGGCACCAACGTGCACACCATCCTCGAACACGCTCCGGAGCCGGAGCTGGCCGCGCCGGCCGCCGACGGGCCGGTCGGCGAGCTGCCCTGGGTGCTCTCCGGCCGTACCGCCGGGGCGCTGGCCACCCGCGCCCGCGACCTGCGCGCCCACCTCGACACCGTCACCGACGCCGCGCTGCCCGACGTCGGCTGGTCGCTGGTCGCCACCCGGGCGTCGCACGACCACCGGGCCGTCGTCCTCGCCGCCGACCGCGCCGGGCTGACCGCCGCGCTGGACGCGCTCGCCGACGGCCGCCCCGCCCCCGACACCGTCACCGGCGCCGCCGGCACCCCCGGGGAGGTGGCGTTCGTCTTCCCCGGCCAGGGCTCCCAGTGGGTCGGCATGGCCGCCGAACTCCTCGACACCGCCGCGGTCTTCGCCGACACCTTCGCCGCCTGCGCCGAGGCGCTGCGCCCGTACGTCGACTGGTCGCCGACCGACGTGGTCCGCGGGGCGCCCGACGCGCCCTCCCTTGAGCGGGTCGACGTCGTACAGCCCACCCTGTTCGCGGTCGGGGTCTCCCTCGCCGCGCTCTGGCAGTCGTACGGGGTGCGCCCGGCCGCCGTCATCGGCCACTCCCAGGGCGAGATCGCCGCCGCGTACGTCGCCGGGGCGCTCAGCCTCGACGACGCGGCGGCCGTGGTCGCCCTGCGAAGCCGGATCATCGCCGGCATCGCCGGGGACGGCGGCATGGTCTCCGTCGCCACCACCGCCGACGAGGCCACCGCCACGATCGCCCGGTGGGACGGCCGGGTCGCCCTGGCCGCCGTCAACGGCCCCACCTCCGTCGTCGTCTCCGGCGACAGCGCCGCCCTCGACGAGCTGGTCGCCCACTACGAGTCCCGCGACGTGCGGGTGCGTCGCGTCCCCGTCGACTACGCCTCCCACTCCGCCCACGTCGAGCCGCTGCGCGACCAGCTGCGGGACCTGCTCGCCGGGCTCCGCCCGCGCACCGCCGAGATCCGGTTCCGGTCCACGGTGGAGGGCGACTGGCTCGACACCGCCGTCCTCGACGCCGACTACTGGTACCGCAACCTGCGGCAGACCGTCCGCTTCGACGACGCGGTGCGCAGCCTCGTCACCGCCGGCTACCAGACGTTCATCGAGGTCAGCGCCCACCCGGTGCTCACCATGGCGGTGCAGGAGAGCGTCGAGCTGGCCGCCGCCGACCCGGGCGCGGTCACCGTCACCGGCACGCTGCGCCGCGACGACGGCGGTCTCGGCCGGTTCCACCGTGCCCTCGCCGAGGTGCACACCGGGGGTACGGCCGTCGACTGGCGGCCCGCGTTCGCCGGCCTCGCCGCGCACCGTCGTGACCTGCCCACGTACCCGTTCCAGCGGCAGCTCTACTGGCCGCAGCCGGCCGCCGCCCCGGCCGCCCCGGGCACCGTGCCCGCCGCCGACGACGGCCTCGACGCCCGGTTCTGGGCCGCCGTCGAGGCCGAGGACCTCACCGCGCTCACCGCCGAACTCGCCGACGCCGCCGACGCGGTGCCCGAGGCCGCGTTCGCCGACGTGCTGCCCGCCCTCGCCGCCTGGCGACGCCGGCACCGCGACCAGGCCACCGTCGACTCGTGGCGCTACCGCGACGGCTGGCTGCCCGTCGCCGAAGACAGCGCCGGTGAGCCCGCCGTCACCGGCCTCTGGTGGCTGGTCACCGGCCCCGACGACACCGGTGCCGCGCAGGCCGCGTTCACCCGGGCCGCCCTGCAACGGCACGGCGCCACCGTCGTACCCGTGGCGCTGGACGCCGAGCGGACCGACCGGGACGTCCTCGCGGCCCGGCTGCGCGACCTCGCCGCGGCCGGACCGGTCGCCGGGATCGTGTCCCTGCTCGCCCTCGACGAGACGCCCATGCCCGCGCACCGGCACGTGCCGGTCGGCTTCGCCGGCACCGTCACCCTCGTCCAGGCCCTCGGCGACGCCGGGCTGCGCGCCCCGCTGTGGACGTTGACCCGGGGCGCCGTCTCCACCGACGCCGCCGACCCGTTGCCGCACCCGATGCAGCAGCTCGCCTGGGGCTTCGGCCGGGTCGCCGCCCTGGAACACCCGGACCGCTGGGGCGGCCTGGTCGACCTGCCCGACGACCTGGACGACGCCGCCGGCCGCCGCCTCGTGCGCGTCCTCGCCGGCGCCGACTCCGAGGACCAGGTGGCGCTGCGCCGCGCCGGCGTGTTCGGCCGGCGGCTGCTGCGCGCCCCGCTCGGCGACGCCCCCGCCACCCGCACCTGGCGGCCCTCCGGCAGCGTCCTGGTCACCGGCGGCACCGGCGCCCTCGGCGGGCACATGGCCCGCTGGCTCGCCGCCAACGGCGCGGCGCACCTCGTGCTGCTCAGCCGGCGGGGTCGGCAGGCCGACGGGATCGCCGAGCTGGAGGCCGAACTCGTCGGCCTCGGCGCGCGGGTCACCGTGGCCGCCTGCGACGCCGCCGACCGGGCGGCGCTGGCCGCCGTCATCGCCGACCTGCCCGCCGAGCACCCGCTCACCGCCGTCGTGCACACCGCCGCGGTCCTCGACGACTCGGTGATCAACTCGCTCACCCTCGACCAGGTCGACTACGCCCTCGGCGCCAAGGTCACCGCCGCGCGGCACCTGCACGAGCTGACCCTCGACCACGACCTCGACGCGTTCGTCCTCTTCTCCTCCATGGCCGGCACCGTCGGCAGCTCCGGCGTCGGCAACTACGCCCCCGGCAACGCGTACCTCAACGCGCTCGCCGAGCACCGCCGCGACCTGGGCCTGCCCGCCACCTCCATCGGCTGGGGCGCCTGGGGTGGCGGCGGCATGGCCGAGGGCGACTTCGGCCGGATGCTGCACCGGCACGGCGCGCCCGAGATGCACCCGAGGCTCGCCGTCGCCGCCCTGCACCAGGCCGTCGAGCACGACGAGACGTTCCTGACCATCTCCCACATCGCCTGGGACCGGTTCTACGTCGCGTTCACCGCCACCCGCCCGGGGCCGCTGATCGCCGAGATCCCCGAGGCGCAGCGGCTCGCCGCCACCAAGGGCCTCGACCGGGCGGAGGAGACCGACGAGTCGAGCCCCGCCGCCGGGTTCGCCCGGATGAGCGCCACCGAGCGGCAGCAGGCGCTGCTCGACCTGGTCCGCGACCAGGCGGCCACCGTCCTCAAGTACGCCGGTGGTCAGGCCGTCGACCCGCACCACGCGTTCCGGGACCTCGGCTTCGACTCGGTGACCGCCGTGGAGCTGCGCAACCGGCTCGCCACCGCCACCGGGCTGCGGCTGCCGGTGACCCTGGTCTTCGACTACCCCACCCCGACCGTCCTCGCCCGGCACCTGCACCAGGAGCTGGGCGGCGGGGCCGAGACGGCGGCGCAGGCCGCCCCCGTCACCCTCGCCGACGACGAGCCCGTCGCCATCGTCGCCATGGCCTGCCGGTTCCCCGGCGGCGCCACCGATCCCGAACGGTTCTGGCAGATGCTCGCCGCCGGCCGCGACGCCGTGTCGGACCTGCCCGGCGACCGGGGCTGGGACATCGACCGGTTGTACGACCCCGACCCCTATTCCTCCGGCACCTCCTACGTGCGCAGCGGCGCCTTCCTGTACGAGGCCGCCGACTTCGACGCCGGATTCTTCGGGATCTCTCCGCGCGAGGCCCTCGCCATGGACCCGCAGCAGCGGCTGCTGCTGGAGACCTCGTGGGAGGCGGTCGAGCGGGCAGGGGTTGACCCGGGGGTGTTGCGGGGTTCGCGAACAGGGGTGTTCGTGGGCACGAACGGCCAGGACTATGGGGCCTTGTTGATGGTCTCGGGCGACGAGGTGGAGGGGTTCGCCGGGACGGGGAACGCGGCGAGCGTGGTGTCGGGTCGGGTGGCGTATGCGTTGGGGTTGGAGGGGCCTGCGGTGTCGGTGGACACGGCCTGTTCGTCTTCCCTCGTCGCGTTGCATCTGGCGGTGCAGTCGCTGCGGCGGGGCGAATGCGACCTCGCCCTCGCCGGTGGGGTGACGGTGATGGCGACACCCGGACTCTTCGTGGAGTTCTCCCGGCAGCGCGGACTGGCCGCCGACGGCCGGTGCAAGGCCTTCGCGGCCGGCGCCGACGGCACCGGCTGGGGCGAGGGCGCCGGTGTGCTCCTCGTCGAACGGCTCTCCGACGCCCGCCGCAACGGACACCAGGTCCTCGCGATCGTGCGCGGCAGCGCCGTCAACCAGGACGGCGCGTCCAACGGGCTGACCGCCCCGAACGGCCCCTCGCAGCAGCGGGTGATCCGGCAGGCCCTCGCGAGCGCCTGCCTGACGGCGGCGGACGTCGACGTGGTCGAGGCGCACGGCACCGGCACCACGTTGGGTGACCCGATCGAGGCGCAGGCGCTGCTGGCCACCTACGGGCAGGACCGCACGCAGCCGCTGCTGCTCGGGTCGGTGAAGTCCAACATCGGGCACACCCAGGCCGCGGCCGGCGTCGCCGGAGTGATCAAGATGGTGCTCGCCATGCGGGAGGGCGTCGTGCCGGCCACCCTGCACGTCGACGCGCCGTCCCCGCACATCGACTGGACGGCCGGGGCGGTGGAACTGGCCACCGAGGCACGGCCCTGGCCCGACACGGACCGGACCCGACGCGCGGCCGTCTCCTCGTTCGGCATCTCCGGCACCAACGCGCACATCATCATCGAGCAGCCCGACGACCCGCCCACCGGCCGCCCCGAGGACGCCCGGAGTCCCGGCCTGCTCGCCGGCGCGGCGACGCTCTGGCCCGTCGCGGCGCGGTCGAAGGTCGCCCTCGCCGGCCAGGCCGCCCGGCTGGCCCGGCACCTGCGGGAGCACGGCGACCTGGATCCGACCGTGGTCGCCTGGTCGCTGCTGACCACCCGCTCGACGTTCGACCACCGGGCCGCGGTGGTCGGGTCGACGGTCGACGAGCTGCTGTCCGGTCTGGAAACCCTCGCGGCCGGTGTGCCGGCTGGCACTGTGGTGTCCGGGGCGGTGTCGAACCACGGTGCCGGTCCGGTGTTCGTGTTCCCCGGTCAGGGTGCCCAGTCGGCGCGGATGGCCGCCGGTCTGATTGGCCGGATGCCGGTGTTCGACGCGCGGCTGGCCGAGTGCCAGCAGGCGCTTGCGCCCTACCTGAATGTGGATCTCGTCTCGGTGTTGACGGGCGAGGACGAGTCGTGGTTGGAGCGGGTCGAGGTGGTGCAGCCGGTGCTGTGGGCCGTCGGCATCGCCTTGGCGGCCGTCTGGCAGCACGTGGGCGTCACTGCGCAGGCGGTGATCGGGCACTCGCAGGGGGAGATCGGCGCGGCCTGCGTCGCGGGCATTTTGTCGCTTGAGGATGCGGCGAAGACCGTTGCCCTGCGCTCGCGGGCCCTGGCGGTGCTGCGGGGCACGGGCACGATGGCCTCGATCGACCTGCCCGCCGACGCCGTGGCGGAGCGGTTGCCGGCGTTCGAGGGTGTCGGTGTGGCGGCGGTGAACGGTCCGTCGACGGTGGTGGTGTCCGGTCCGCCGCAGCCGGTGGCCGATCTGGTCGACGCGTGTCAGGCCGACGGTATCCGCGCCCGGCTGATCCCGGTCGACTACGCCTCTCACTCCGCTGCTGTGCAGGACGTCGCCGAACAGCTCCGCGCGGATCTCGCGGACGTCGCCCCGCAGCCCGGCCACACCCGCCTGGTGTCCACGCTGACCGGTGAGTGGGTCGATCCGGTCACGATGACGGCCGACTACTGGTACGACAACCTGCGTCGCACCGTGCAGTTCGACGCGGCCGTGCGGGTGGCGATCGCGGCGGGGCATCGCACGTTCGTGGAGGTCAGTCCGCATCCGGTGCTGACGATGCCGGTGACGGCGATCCTGGACGACACCGACACCACCGGGCACACCCTGGGCAGCCTGCGCCGAGGCGACGACGACCCGACCCGCCTGCTGACCAACCTCGCCACCGCCCACACCATCGGCCTGCCCGTCGACCTGACCCGGGTGCTCGCCGGCACCGACACCGTGCCGCTGCCCACCTACGCCTTCGACCGGGACCGGTACTGGCCCACCGCGACCGCCGGGCAGGCCGGCGCGCCGGAGAGCACCGGTGACGACTCCGTGTTCTGGGCGGCCGTCGAGCGGGAGGACCTGGCCGCGCTCGCCGAACTCACCGCGCAGAACGCCACCGACTCCCTGCAGCGACTGGGCGCGGCGTTGCCCGTGCTCGCCTCCTGGCGACGGCAGCAGCGCGACCGCTCCACCCTGGACGACCTGCGCTACCGCGCCGTCTGGCAGCCGTACACCGGCACGCCCGTCAGCTTCCTCTCCGGCGCCTGGTGGGTCGTCGCCGACGACCGCCACGCCGACGAGGGCGAGCAGGCGGTCACCGAACTGACCCGCCGGGGCGCCGACGTCCGGCTGGTGCTGCTGCCGGATGAGACGGCCGACCGGGCCGCCGTCGCCGCGCAGCTGAGCGCCGCGACCGCCGACGGCGTGCCGGCCGGCGTCCTGTCGCTGCTCGCCCTCGCCGACGGCGCGGTCGACGACACCCAGCCGGTGCCGCCGTTCCTCGCCCGGTCCCTCGCCCTGGTCCAGGCCCTCGGCGACCTCGACGTGGCCGCGCCCCTGTGGTGCGTCACCCGGGGCGCCGCCGGCACCACCCGGGGCGGGACGGCCGACCGGCCCGAACAGTGCCTGCTCTGGGGCCTCGGCCGGGTCGTCGCACTGGAGCACCCCGAGCGCTGGGGTGGCCTGGTCGACGTGCCGGCGACCCTCGACGAGCACGGCTGGGACCTGCTCTGCGCCGCCCTCGCCGGCCTCGACGGCGAGGACCAGTTGGCGATCGACGGCGCCACCGTCCTCGTCCGCCGGCTCGTCCGGGCCCCCGGCGGCGACGCCGCCGCCGACGAACCCGACCACTCGGGCACCACGCTGGTCACCGGCGGCACCGGGGCGCTCGGCGCGGAGGTGGCCCGCTGGCTGGCCGCCCACGGCGCCGAACACCTGCTGCTGGTGAGCCGCCGGGGCGCGGACGCGCCGGGCGCCGCCGAGCTGGCCCGGGAGCTGACCGACGCGGGCACCCGGGTCACCGTCGCGGCCTGCGACGTGGCCGACCGGGCGGCGCTGGCGAAGCTGCTCGACGAGGTGCCGGCCGACGTGCCGCTGACCGCGGTGGTGCACGCGGCGGGCGTGCTGGACGACGGCGTCCTCGACGGGCTCACCGCCGAGCGGATCGCCGGCGTCCTGCGGCCCAAGGTGCTCGGCGCGCTGCACCTGCACGAGCTGACCGTCGGCCGGGAGCTGCGCGCGTTCGTGCTCTTCTCGGCCATGGCCGGCCAGCTCGGCGCCGCCGGGCAGGGCAGCTACGCCGCCGCGAACGCGTACCTCGACGCGCTCGCCGAACAGCGGTGCCGGCAGGGCCTGCCCGCCACCTCGATCGCCTGGGGCCCGTGGGCCGCCGGCGGGATGGCCTCGGCCGACCAGGCCGTGGAGGAACGCCGCCGCCGTACCGGCGTGGCCCGCCTCGACACCGCGCCCGCGTTCGCCGCGCTGGCGCGGTCCATGGCGCGGCGCGAGCCGGCGACGCTGGTGGCGGCCGTCGACTGGGCCCGGTACGTGCCCGGCTTCGTCGCCGTGCGGCCCAGCCCGCTGCTCGGCGGCGTCCCCGAGGCCGCGCGGGCGGTCGCCGAGCGGGCCGACGACGCCGCAGCGTCCGCGGAGTCGCTGGCCACCCTGCTCGCCGGGCAGAGCGACGCCGAGCGGCGCAAGACCCTGCTGGAGCTGGTACGCGGCCAGGCCGCCGCCGTGCTCGGTCACGCCTCGATGGACGCCGTCGAACCCGACCGGGCCTTCCGGGAACTCGGGTTCGACTCGCTGACCGCCGTGGAGCTGCGCAACCGGCTCACTGCGGCGACCGGGGTCCGGCTGCCCGCCACGGTCGTCTTCGACTACCCGACCGCCGCCGGCCTCGCCGAGTACGTCCGGGCGGCGATCGTCGACGGCGGGGTGGTCGGGGTCGCGCCGGTCTTCGGCGAACTGGACAGGTTGGAAGCGGCGCTCGCCGGCTCCGCGCCGGACCGCAGCGCCCGGATTCGGATCACCGAGCGGCTGCGGACGCTGCTGGCCTCCCTCAACGAGGACGACGGCGCGGCCGGCGGCGGCGGGGACACCGTCGCCGAGAAGCTCCAGGACGCCACCCCGGACGAGGTCTTCGACTTCATCGACCGGGAGCTGGGGGTGTCCTGACGTGATCGCTGCTGGGTCGACGGGTCAACACAAGGAGTGGGCGGTCCATGGCTGACGAGGCGAAACTTCTCGACTACCTCAAGCGGGTCACCGCCGACCTGCACCAGGTGCGCCAGCGCCTGCGCGAGGTCGAGGCCGGTGAGCAGGAGCCGGTCGCCATCGTCGCCATGAGCTGCCGCTTCCCCGGCGGGGTGCGCTCACCGGAGGACCTGTGGGAGGTGGTCGCCTCCGGCCGGGACGTGGTCTCCGACTTCCCGGACGACCGGGGCTGGGACCTGGGCTCGCTGTACGACAGCGACCCGGAGCAGGCCGGCACGTCGTACACCCGGCAGGGCGGATTCGTGCACGACCTGGCGGACTTCGACCCGGGGTTCTTCGCGATCTCCCCCCGCGAGGCGCTGGCCATGGACCCGCAGCAGCGCTGGCTGCTGGAGACCTCGTGGGAGGTCTTCGAGCGGGCCGGTATCGACCCGCACTCGCTGCGCGGCAGCCGCACCGGCGTCTTCGCCGGCAGCACCGGCCAGGACTACGGCGGCGTGCTGATGGGCGCCGCGCAGGGCCTCGAGGGGCACCTGATGACCGGCAACGCCGGCAGCGTCGTCTCCGGCCGCATCTCCTACACCTTCGGGCTGGAGGGCCCGGCGGTCACCGTCGACACCGCCTGCTCGTCCTCGCTGGTGGCCCTGCACCTCGCCGGGCAGGCGCTGCGGCAGCGGGAGTGCACCCTGGCCGTGGTCGCCGGGGTCACCGCCATGTGCACCCCGGCCGCGTTCGTCGAGTTCTCCCGGCAGCGCGGTCTCGCCGCCGACGGTCGCTGCAAGGCGTTCGCCGCCGCCGCCGACGGCACCGGCTGGTCCGAGGGCGTCGGCGTCCTGCTCCTGGAGCGGCTCTCCGACGCCCAGCGCAACGGCCACCCGATCCTCGCCGTGGTCCGGGGCAGCGCCGTCAACCAGGACGGGGCGTCCAACGGACTGAGCGCCCCGAACGGCCCGTCGCAGCAGCGCGTGATCCAGCAGGCGCTGGCCAACGCCGGTCTCGCCGCCGGTGGCGTGGACGTGGTCGAGGCGCACGGCACCGGCACCCGGCTCGGCGACCCGATCGAGGCGCAGGCGCTGCTCGCCACGTACGGGCAGGACCGGGGGTCGGCGGCGCCGCTGCTGCTCGGCTCGGTCAAGTCGAACCTGGGGCACGCGCAGGCCGCCGCCGGGGTCGCCGGTGTGATCAAGATGGTGATGGCGATGCGGCACGGCGTCGTGCCGCCCACCCTGCACGTGGACGCCCCGACCCCGCAGGTCGACTGGGACGCGGGCGCCGTGGAGCTGGTCACCGAGGCGACGCCGTGGCCGGCGGTGGACCGGCCGCGCCGCTCGGCGGTGTCGTCGTTCGGCGTGTCCGGCACCAACGCGCACACCATCCTCGAACAGGCCCCCGCCCTCGAACCGGCCCCGGCCACCGCCGCGCCGATGGTCGAGCGGCCGGTCCTGCCCGTGACGGTGTCGGCCCGCGACGCCGCAGCACTCGCCGCGCAGGCCGGCCGGTGGGCGGACCGGCTGGACGCCGACACCGACCTGCGCCCGCTCGACGTGGCGTTCTCGTCGGTGGCCACCCGCTCCACGTTGGACAGCCGTGCGGTCGTGACGGCGACCGACCGCGACGACCTGCTCGCCGGGCTGCGGGCGCTGGCGGCGGGGGAGCCGTCCGGCGCGGTGATCGCGGGTCAGGCCGGCGACCGGGGTCCGCTCGCGGTGCTCTTCTCCGGTCAGGGCGCGCAACGCGCCGGCATGGGCCGACAGTTGTACGGGTACGTCGAGGGGTTCGCCACCGCGCTGGACGAGGTCTGCGCGCACCTGGATCCGCTGCTGCCGCAGCCGCTGAAGTCGGTGCTCTTCGCCGACGAGGGCACCCCCGAGGCGGGGCTGTTGGACCAGACCGTCTTCACCCAGGCCGGCCTGTTCGCGGTCGAGGTGGCGTTGTTCCGCCTGGTCGAGTCCTTCGGCGTGGTGCCCGACTTCGTCGGTGGGCACTCCATCGGGGAGATCACCGCCGCGCACGTCGCCGGGGTGCTGTCCCTGGCCGACGCGTGCGCTCTGGTCGCCGCCCGGGGCCGGTTGATGCAGGCGTTGCCGGCCGGTGGCGGGATGCTCGCGGTGGCCGCGTCCGAGGCCGAGGTGGCCGAGTCGATCACCGGGTTGACCGACCGGGTCGGCATCGCCGCCGTCAACGGCCCGGCCTCCGTCGTCGTCTCCGGTGCGCTCGACGCCCTCGACGAGGTGGAGCGGGTCTGGCGGGAGAAGGGGGCCCGGACCCGCCGGCTGACGGTGAGTCACGCGTTCCACAGCCCGCTGATGGAGCCGATGCTTAACGAGTTCCGGGCCGTCCTCGACGGGCTGTCCTTCGCCGCGCCGCTGCTGCCGGTCGTGTCGAACCTGACCGGCGCGCTCGCCGACGGCGACGAGATCCGCACCGCCGACTACTGGGTGCGGCACGTCCGCGAAGCCGTCCGCTACGCCGACGGGATCACCGCCCTGCGGGCGGCCGGGGTGGACACGTTCCTGGAGATCGGTCCACAGAGCGTCCTGACCGCGATGACCGCCGACGTGCTGCCCGACGCCGACGGCGTGCTCGCCGTCGCCGTCCAGCGCAAGGACCGGCCCGAGGTGGCGGCGCTGCTCGCCGGCCTGGCCGACCTGCACGTGCACGGTGTGCCCGTCACCTGGCAGCCCTGGTTCATCGGCACCGGCGCGACCCGGGTCGACCTGCCCACGTACGCGTTCCAGCACCAACGGTACTGGCCCGAGGCCGGTGCCGGGTGGACCGGCGACGTCACCGCCGTCGGCCTGCGTCCCGCGCAGCACCCCCTGCTCGGCGCCGCCGTCGGCGTCGCCCACGCGGAGGGGTTCCTGTTCACCGGGCGGCTGGCCCGGCGTACCCACCCGTGGATCTCCGACCACGTCGTCTTCGACACGGTGCTGCTGCCCGGCACCGGCTTCGTCGAACTCGCCCTGCAGGCCGGCGCGCACGTCGGCGCGGACCACGTCCGCGAGCTGACCCTGGAATCCCCGCTGATCCTGCCCGAGACCGGCGGCGTCGACATCCAGCTCTGGATCGGCCCGGCCGACGAGACCGGCTGCCGGTCGGTCTCCCTGCACTCCGCGCCCGACGGCGAGCCCGCCGAGGGTGAGCGGGCCTGGACCCGCAACGCCAGCGGTGTGCTGGCCTCCGGACCGGCGAGCCCGGCCGGCCCGCCCGGCTGGTCCGACCTGACCGCCTGGCCGCCCCCGGACGCCACCGAGGTTCCCACCGACGACCTCTACCTCAACCTCGCCGCCCAGGGCTACGACTACGGCCCGTCCTTCATCGCGCTGCGCTCCGCCTGGCGGCGCGGCGACGACCTCTTCGCCGAACTGGCCCTGCCGGAGACCCCGGCCGCCGAGGCCGGCGGGTACGGACTGCACCCGGCGCTGCTCGACGCCGCCCTGCACACCCTCGGCCTGACCACCCCCACCGGCGAACCGTCCGGCGCGGACGTTCCACCCGGGTACGGCCGGCTGCCGTTCTCCTGGAACGACGTCGCCCTGCACGCGGCCGGCGCGGCGGCGGCCCGGGTGCGCGTCTCGCACACCGGCACCGACAGCGTCTCCCTGCTGCTCGCCGACGTCACCGGCGCGCCGATCATCTCCGTCGGCTCCCTCGTGCTGCGGCCGGTCTCCGCCGACCAGCTCCGGGTCGCCTCCGGTGGTGGCGCAGAGTCGCTGTACCGCATCGAGTGGACCCCGCTGGCCCTGCCCGCCGGCCCGTCGACCGTCGGCTGGGCGGTCGTCGGCGACGACGCCGGCCTCACCGACGCCGTCGCCGCCACCGGGACGGCCGTCGCGGCGTACCCGGACCTGACGGCCCTGGGCGGCGCGCTGGACGAGGGAACGGACGCGCCCGGCGTGCTGGTCGTGCCGTTGCTCGACCCGCCCCCGGCGGCCGACGTGCCCCGCGTCGTCGCCGAGGCGACCCACCGGGCGCTCGCCGTGCTCCAACGGTTCCTCGCCGACGACCGGTACGCGACCAGCCGGCTGGTCGTGCTGACCCGGGGCGCGGTCGCCACCGACGCCGACGCCGACCTGACCGACCTCGCCGGAGCCGCGGTCATCGGCCTGGTCCGCTCCGCCCAGTCGGAGAACCCCGACCGGATCGTGCTGGTCGACGTCGACGACGTGGCCGGCAGCGCCGCCGCGCTGGTGGCGGCCGTCGACACCGACGAGCCGCAGGTCGTCATCCGCGCCGGTGTCGCCGCCGGGGCCCGGCTCACCCGGGTGCCCGCTCCGGCCGAGCCGCCGGCCGCCCCGTTCGACGGCGACGGGACCGTGCTGATCACCGGCGCCACCGGCACCCTCGGCCAGCTCATGAGCCGGCACCTGGTGACCGTGCACGGCGTGCGCCATCTGATCCTCACCAGCCGGCGGGGCCGGGCCGCCGGGGGAGTCGCCGAACTCTGCGCCGACCTGGCGGCGCTGGGCGCGACCGTGACCGTCGCCGCCTGCGACGTCGCCGACCGGGACGCCCTGGCCGACCTGCTCGCCGGCATCCCCGCCGCGCACCCGCTGACCGCCGTCGTCCACGCCGCCGGTGTCCGCGACGACGGCGTCATCTCCTCGCTCACCCCCGAACGGATGGACGGGGTGCTGCGCCCGAAGGTCGACGCCGCCTGGAACCTGCACGAGCTGACCGCCGATCTCGACCTGAAGGCGTTCGTCTCGTACTCGTCCCTGGCCGCCACCGCCGGCGGCCCCGGCCAGGGCAACTATGCCGCCGCGAACGCCTTCCTCGACGGGCTGGCCCACCACCGCACGGCACATGGTCTCGCCGCCCTCACCCTCGCCTGGGGTCTGTGGGCCGACCGCAGCGGCATGACCACCGAGCTGGACGACGTCCACCTCAACCGGATCTCCCGCTCCGGCGTCGCCGCCATGGAGGCCGAGGAGGGCCTCGCCCTCTTCGACGCCGCCTGCCGGACCCCCGCCGCCGCGCTCGTCCCGGCCCGCCTCGACCTCGCCGCGATGAAGGTGCAGTTCGCCGGCGGCAGCATCCCACCGCTGTACCGGGCGCTGATCCGTGTCCCCGCCCGGGCCGCGGCGGCGACCAGCACCGGCGCGTCCCTCGTCGGGCAGCTCGCCGCGCTCGGCGACGCCGACCGGCTCGCCGCGCTGGTGGAGATCGTGCGCGGCCAGGCCGCCGCCGTGCTCGGCTACCCCGACCCGGCCGCGATCGAGCCGCGCCGGGCGTTCAGCGAGTTCGGCTTCGACTCGCTCACCGCCGTCGAGATGCGCAACCGGCTCAACAACGCGTTCGGGATGCGGCTGCCGGCCACCCTCGTCTTCGACTACCCGACCCCGCACGACTTGGCCGCGTTCCTCGGCACCGAGATCGCCGGCGCCCCGGTCCCGGTGCGACCCGCGACGACCACCGTCGCCGTCGGCGACGACGAGCCCCTCGCCATCATCGGCATGGCCTGCCGGCTCCCCGGCGGCGTCTGGTCGCCGGACGACCTGTGGCGGCTCGTCGCCGACGGCGTCGACGCGATCACCGACCTGCCCACCGACCGGGGCTGGGACCTCGACTCGCTGTACAGCCCCGACCCCGACGCCAGCGGCACCTTCTACGCCCGCGGCGGCGGCTTCCTGCACGGCGTCGACCGGTTCGACCCGGGATTCTTCGGCATCAGCCCGCGCGAGGCCCTGGCGATGGACCCGCAGCAGCGGCTGCTGCTGGAGACCACCTGGGAGACCTTCGAGTCCGCCGGCATCGACCCGGCCACCGCACGGGGCAGCAGCACCGGCGTCTTCGTCGGCACCAGCGGCCAGGACTACGGCTCCCTGCTCGCGTACTCGCCGGAGGCCGCCGAGGGATACATGCTGACCGGGATGACCAGCAGCGTCATCTCCGGGCGGGTGGCGTACACGTTCGGGCTCGAAGGGCCGGCGGTGTCGCTGGACACGGCCTGCTCGTCGTCGCTGGTGGCCCTGCACTGGGCCGGCCAGGCGCTGCGCCGCGGCGAGTGCGACCTGGCCCTGGCCGGCGGCGTGATGGTGATGGCCACCCCGACGGCGTTCGTCGAGTTCTCCCGCCAGCGTGGCCTCGCCCCCGACGGGCGGTGCAAGTCCTTCGCCGCCTCGGCGGACGGCACCGGCTGGTCCGAGGGCGTCGGCATGCTGCTCGTGCAGCGGCTCAGCGACGCCCGCCGCCACGGCCGCCAGATCCTCGCGGTGGTCCGCGGCTCGGCGATCAACTCCGACGGCGCGTCGAACGGTCTGACCGCTCCGAACGGTCCGTCGCAGCAGCGGGTGATCCGGCAGGCCCTCGCCAACGCCGGGCTGACGTCCGCCGACGTGGACGTGGTCGAGGCGCACGGCACGGGCACCACGTTGGGTGATCCGATCGAGGCGCAGGCGTTGCTGGCCACGTACGGGCAGGGCCGCGACGGGCATGAGCCGTTGCTGCTCGGGTCGGTGAAGTCGAACATCGGGCACGCGCAGGCGGCGGCGGGTGTGGCCGGTGTGATCAAGATGGTGCAGGCGATGCGGCACGGTCTGGTGCCGGCGACGTTGCACGTGGACGAGCCGTCGCCGCACATCGACTGGTCGGTCGGGGCCGTGGAGTTGGTGACCGAGGCGCGGGCGTGGCCGCAGGTGGACCGGCCGCGCCGGGCGGCGGTGTCGTCGTTCGGCATCTCCGGCACCAACGCCCACGTCATCATCGAGCAGGCCGACGCGCCGGCCACGCCGGCCCGCACCGAATCGGGGCCTGCCCTGGTCGAGGCGGACGCGACGCTGTGGTCGCTCTCCGCCCGGTCGAAGGGCGCGCTCGCCGGCCAGGCCGCCCGCCTGGCCGCGTACGTGCGCCAGCAGTGCGACGTCGAACCGGTGGCGGTGGCGTGGTCGCTGGCCACCCTCCGGTCGACGTTCGACCAGCGGGCCGCCGTGCTCGGGTCGACCGTCGAGGAGTTGCTGACCGGGCTCGACGCCCTGGCCGCCGGCACCCCGGCCGGCACCGTCGTCACCGGCCCGGTCTCCGGCCACGGCGCCGGCCCGGTGTTCGTGTTCCCGGGTCAGGGTGCCCAGTCGGCGCGGATGGCGGCCGGTCTGGTCGGTCGGACGCCGGTGTTCGACGCGCGGCTGGCCGAGTGTCAGCAGGCTCTCGCCCTGTACCTGGACGTGGATCTCGTCTCGGTGTTGACGGGCGAGGACGAGTCGTGGCTGGAGCGGGTCGAGGTGGTGCAGCCGGTGCTGTGGGCCGTCGGCATCGCTCTGGCTGCGGTGTGGCAGCACGTGGGCGTCACTGCGCAGGCGGTGATCGGTCACTCGCAGGGGGAGATCGGTGCCGCGTGTGTCGCCGGGATTCTCACCTTGGAGGATGCGGCGAAGACGGTGGCGTTGCGGTCCCGGGCCCTGGCGGTGCTGCGGGGCACGGGCACGATGGCCTCGATCGACCTGCCCGCCGACGCCGTCACCGAACGCCTACCCGCGTTCGAGGGCGTCGGTGTGGCCGCCGTCAACGGCCCGTCGACCATCGTGGTGTCCGGTCCGCCGCAGCCGGTGGCCGATCTGGTCGACGCCTGCCAGGCCGACGGCATCCGCGCCCGGCTGATCCCCGTCGACTACGCCTCCCACTCCGCCGCCGTGCAGGAAGTCGCCGAACAGCTCCGCGCGGATCTGGCCGACGTCACCCCGCAGTCCGGCCACACCAGGCTGGTCTCCACCCTGACGGGGGAGTGGGTGGATCCGGTCACGATGACGGCCGACTACTGGTACGACAACCTGCGTCGCACCGTGCAGTTCGACGCGGCCGTGCGGGTGGCGATCGCGGCCGGGCATCGCACGTTCGTGGAGGTCAGTCCGCACCCGGTGCTGACGATGCCGGTGACGGCGATCCTGGACGACACCGACACCATCGGCCACACCCTGGGCAGCCTGCGCCGGGGCGACGACGACGCGACCCGGCTGCTGACCAACCTGGCCACCGCCCACACCATCGGCCTGCCCGTCGACCTCACCCGGGTGCTCGCCGGCACCGACACCGTGCCGCTGCCCACCTACGCCTTCGAGCACCAGCGGTACTGGGTCGACCCGCCCGTGCACCGCAGCGGCGACGTCGCCTCCGCCGGCCTCCAGGACGCCGGCCACCCGCTGCTCAGCGCCACACTGACCTTCCCCGACAGCGAGCGGATGGTCTTCACCGGACGGCTGTCGGTGCGTACCCACCCGTGGCTCGGCGAGCACCGGGTGATGGACAACATCCTGCTGCCCGGCACCGCCTTCGTGGAACTGGCCACGTACGCCGGCGAGCAGGCCGGCTGCCCGAAGGTCGAGGAGCTGACCCTGCTCGCCCCGCTCGTCCTGCCCGAACTCGGCTCCCTCCAGGTCCAGCTCACCGTCGGCGAGCGCGACGACGACGGCCGCCGCGCCGTGCAGCTCTACTCCCGCCCGTACCGGGACGGCTCCGACGAGATCCTCGCCGACGTGGCGTGGACCTGCCACGCCACCGGCCTGGTCGCCCCGCAGCAGACCGACGCGCCCGCCTTCGACCTCGGGGTGTGGCCGCCGCCCGGCGCCACCCGCGTCGAGAACGACGACTTCTACTCCGGCATCGAGGCCACCGTCTTCGGGTACGGCCCGGCGTTCCGCGGCCTGCGCGCCGCGTGGACCCGCGGCACCGAGGTCTTCGCCGAGGTGGAACTGCCCGCCGACCACCACGCCGAGGCGGGCCGCTTCGGCGTGCACCCGGCGCTGCTCGACGGCGCGTTGCAGGCCATGTCGATCGGCGGCTTCCTCGGCCGGATGGGCGACGGCGCCGACGCGACCGTCCCCCGCCTCCCGTTCGCCTGGACCGGGGTGTCCCTGCTCGCCGCCGGGGCCACCGCCCTACGCGTCCGCGTCGCCGCAGCCGGCGAGGTCGGCGTCTCCTTCCAGGTGGCCGACGCCACCGGCGCGCCCGTGCTGCACGTCGACTCGCTGATCATGCGCCGGGTCTCCGGCGACTCCCTCGGCGCGGCCCGCTCCGGCCGGCACGAGTCGCTGTTCCAGGTGGACTGGCCGGCGCTGCCGGTGCCCACCGGCCCGGTGCCGGCGGCCACCCGCTGGGTGGTCCTCGGCGGCGACGACCTGACCGTCAGCGGGGCC
The DNA here is from genome assembly GCF_049629545.1 of Micromonospora citrea. Classification (GTDB taxonomy): domain Bacteria; phylum Actinomycetota; class Actinomycetes; order Mycobacteriales; family Micromonosporaceae; genus Micromonospora; species Micromonospora citrea_A. Next base: position 146,309 of record NZ_JBNADX010000006.1, on the reverse strand, counting down.
TGCGAGTCGGCCGGGGCGCGGGTGCGTACCGACGTCGACCTGGACTCCCTCGGTGACCTGCTCGCCGGCGGCGAACCCGCGCCCGAGGCGGTGATCGTCGCCGTCGGCGGCGGCGGGGACGACACCGACCCGGCGCTCGCCGTGCAGGCGCGCGCCACGACGCACCGTACCCTCGCGGCGGTGCGGACCTGGCTCGCCGACGACCGGTTCGCCGGGGCCCGGCTGGTGCTGGTCACCCGCGACGCGGTCGCGGCGGGGGAGCAGCCGGTGGTCAACCTGCGCCAGGCCCCGGTCTGGGGCCTGCTGCGCACCGCCCAGCTCGAACACCCGGGCCGGTTGCAGCTCGTCGACTGCGACGGCGACCCGGACAGCGCCGCCGTGCTGGCCGCCGCGATCGGCTCCGGGGAGCCGCAGCTCGCGGTCCGCGCCGGGCAGGTGCGCACCCCGCGCCTCGGACGGGTCCCGGCCGGCGTGGACCTGCTGCCCGGCGGCATCGACCCGGACGGCACCGTGCTGATCACCGGCGGCACCGGCGTGCTCGGCCGACTCCTGGCCCGGCACCTCGCCACCACCCACGGCGTACGGCACCTGCTGCTGGCCGGGCGACGCGGCGCGGCGGCCGACGGGATCGGCGACCTGGTCGCCGAACTCGCCGGCACCGGTACGCGGGTCACCGTCGCCGCCTGCGACGCCGCCGACCCGGACGCGCTGGCGGCGCTGCTCGCCGGGGTGCCCGAGGCGCACCCGCTCACCGCCGTGGTGCACGCCGCCGGTGTCCTCGACGACGGGGTGCTGGAGTCGATGACCCCCGACCGGATCGACGCGGTGGCGGTGCCGAAGATCGACGCGGCGTGGCACCTGCACCGGCTCACCGAGGGACACGACCTCGCCGCGTTCGTGCTGTTCTCCTCGGCGGCGGCCACCCTGGGCAGCGCCGGGCAGTCCAACTACGCGGCGGCGAACGCCTTCCTCGACGCCCTCGCCGCGCACCGGCGGGCCCGGGGCCTGCCCGGCATCTCCCTCGCCTGGGGCCTGTGGGAGCAGGCCAGCGGCATGACCGGGCACCTCGCCGACGCCGACGTGCGGCGCATCGCCGAGCAGGGCGCGGCGGGACTGGCCACCGGGCAGGCGCTGAACCTGTTCGACGCCGCGTGGCGGCTCGACGCGGCGGCCGTCGTGCCGATGCGACTGGACGTCGGCACGCTGCGCACACAGGCGGAGTCCGGCGCCCTGACCCCGATGCTGCGCGCCCTGGTCCGGGTGCCGCTGCGCCGCTCGGCCGACGCCGCCGGCGCCCGAACCGGCGGGGTGCCGCTCGGCCAGCGGGCCGCCGGCCTGGCCGGCCCGGAACGGCTCAAGGTGGTGCTCGACGTGGTCCGGGCCAACATCGCCGCCGTCCTCGGCCACGCCGGCGCCGACGCGGTCGACCCGGGCCGGCTCTTCACCGACCTGGGCTTCGACTCGCTCACCGCGGTCGACCTGCGCAACCGGCTCAACACCCTCTCCGGGCTGCGGCTGCCGGCGACGCTGGTCTTCGACTACCCGACCCCGACCGCCCTGGCCGAACGGCTGGCCGGCGAGATCGCCGCCGACGCGGCGCCCTCCACCCAGCCGCTGTTCCAGGGCATCGACACGGTGGAGAGCCTGCTCACCACCATCCCACTCGATCCGGCGGCCCGGGCCCGGTTCACCGCCCGCATGCAGGACCTGCTCGCCAAGGCGTCCGACCTCGCCGCCGGCCCCGCCGCCGACCAGGACCGGCCCGATCTCGACTCGGCCAGCGACGACGAGATCTTCGACTTCATCAGCAAAGAGTTTGGAATCTCCTGAGATGACCGACTTCCGGATCGAGGCAGGTGCGACCCGATGAGCGACGACAAGCTGCGGTACTTCCTCAAGCGGGTGACCGCCGACCTGCACGACACCAGGCGCAAACTGCAGACCGTCGAGGCGCGCGACGCCGAACCCCTCGCCATCGTCTCGATGAGCTGCCGGTTCCCCGGCGGCGTCCGGTCACCGGAGGAGCTGTGGGACCTCGTCGCCGACGGCCGCGACGCCCTCACCGAGTTCCCGGCCGACCGGGGCTGGGACCTGGAGTCGCTCTACGACCCGGACCCCAACAAGCCGAGCAAGAGCTACACCCGGGTCGGCGGGTTCCTCGACGACGCCGGGGCGTTCGACCCGACCCTGTTCGGCATCTCGCCGCGTGAGGCCCTGGCGATGGACCCGCAGCAGCGGCTGCTGCTGGAGACGTCCTGGGAGGCCGTCGAGCGGGCCGGCATCGACCCGCTGTCGCTGCGCGGCAGCTCCACCGGCGTCTTCGTCGGGCTGAGCACCTCCAACTACGGCATGGGCCTGCCGCACGTGCCCGAGGGCGTCGACATGTACCTCGGCACCGGCAACACCACCAGCGTGGCGTCCGGGCGGATCTCGTTCACCCTCGGCCTCAACGGCCCGGCCGTCACCGTCGACACCGCCTGCTCGTCCTCGCTGGTGGCGCTGCACCTGGCGGTGAACGCGCTGCGCCGTGGCGAGTGTGACCTCGCGCTCGCCGGTGGCGTCACCGTTATGGCCACCCCCGGCGTTTTCGTCGTCTTCTCCCGGCAGCGCGGCATGTCCGTCGACGGCCGGTGCAAGGCGTTCGCGGCCGGCGCGGACGGCACCGGCTGGGGCGAGGGCGGCGGCGTGCTCGTCGTCGAACGGCTCGCCGACGCCGAACGCAACGGCCACCCGATCCTCGCCGTCATCCGGGGCAGCGCCCTCAACCAGGACGGCGCGTCCAACGGCCTCACCGCCCCGAACGGCCCCTCCCAGCAGCGGGTCATCCGGCAGGCCCTCGCCAACGCCCGGCTCGGCACCGCCGACGTCGACATGGTCGAGGCGCACGGCACCGGCACCACCCTCGGCGACCCGATCGAGGCGCAGGCGCTCATCGCCACGTACGGGCAGGACCGGCCCGCCGACCAGCCGCTCTGGCTCGGCTCGGTCAAGTCGAACATCGGCCACACGCAGAGCGCCGCCGGGGTCGCCGGCCTGGTCAAGATGGTGATGGCGCTGCGCAACGGCGTGATGCCGGAGACCCTGCACGTCGACGAGCCGTCCCCGCACGTGGACTGGACCGCCGGGGCGGTGTCCCTGCTCACCGAGACCCGGCCGTGGCCGGAACTGGGGCGTCCCCGCCGTGGCGGCGTCTCCTCGTTCGGGGTCAGCGGCACCAACGCCCACGTGATCCTGGAGGAGTACCAGCCGCGTGCCGCCGCCCCGGAGACCGTCGACGGGGAGCAGGTCCCCGAGGTCGCCGTCGAGACCGTCGACCGGTCCGGCCTGGTCGACGCGGACGTGACGGTGTGGCCGGTGTCGGCGCGGTCGAAGGCGGCGCTCGCCCGGCAGGCCGACCGGCTCGCCCGGCACGTACGCGCGCACAGCGACGTCGCGGCGGCGGTGGGCTGGTCACTGGCCACCACCCGTTCGACGTTCGACCAGCGGGCGGCCGTGGTCGGGTCGACCGTCGAGGAGCTGCTGGGCGGGCTGGACGCCCTGGCTGCCGGCTCCCCGGCCGGCAACCTCGTCGCCGGTACGGTCACCGGCTCGTCCGCCGGCCCCGTCTTCGTCTTCCCGGGCCAGGGCGCGCAGTCGGCGCGGATGGCGGCCGGGCTGGTCGGCCGGACGCCGGTGTTCGACGCGAAGCTGGCCGAGTGTCAGCAGGCCCTCGCCCCCTACCTCGACGTGGATCTCGTCTCGGTGTTGACCGGTGACGACGAGTCGTGGCTGGAACGGGTCGAGGTCGTGCAGCCGGTGCTGTGGGCCGTCGGCGTCGCCCTCGCCGCCGTCTGGCGGTCGGCCGGCGTCGTGCCGGACGCGGTGATCGGCCACTCGCAGGGGGAGATCGGGGCGGCCTGCGTCGCCGGGATCCTCACCCTGGACGACGCGGCGAAGACGGTGGCGTTGCGGTCCCGGGCCCTGGCGGTGCTGCGGGGTACCGGCACGATGGCCTCGATCGACCTGCCCGCCGACGCCGTCGCCGACCGGTTGCCCGCCTTCGAGGGGGTCGGTGTGGCGGCGGTCAACGGTCCGTCGACGGTGGTGGTGTCGGGTCCGCCGCAGCCGGTGGCCGATCTGGTCGACGCCTGCCAGGCCGACGGTGTGCGGGCCCGACTGATCCCGGTGGACTACGCCTCGCACTCCGCCGCCGTCCAGGACGTCGCCGAGCAGTTGCGCGCCGACCTGGCCGACGTGCGCCCGCAGTCCGGCCACACCCGCCTGGTCTCCACGCTGACCGGTGACTGGGTCGACCCGGCCACGATGACCGCCGACTACTGGTACGACAACCTGCGCCGCACCGTGCAGTTCGACGCCGCCGTCCGGACCGCGATCGGCGCCGGGCACACCACGTTCGTCGAGATCAGCCCGCACCCGGTGCTGACCATGCCGGTCACCGGCATCCTGGACGACGCCGGGGTCTCCGGCCACACCCTGGGCAGTCTGCGCCGGGGCGACGACGACCCGACCCGGTTGCTGACCAACCTGGCCACCGCCCACACCCTCGGCCTGCCCGTCGACCTCACCGCCGTGCTCGCCACGACCGACATCGTGCCGTTGCCCACCTACGCCTTCGACCACCAGCGGTTCTGGCTGGACGGCAGCGGCGGCGTCGACCTGGAGACCCTGCTCCAGGCCGCGGCCGAGCCCACCGACGCCTCCTTCTGGGCCGCCGTGGAACGCGGCGACCTGACCGCCCTCGCCGAGACCGTCGCCACCGAGGACACCCCCGCCGACCGGGCCCTCGACGTGCTGGCCCCCGCGCTGCCGCTGCTCACCTCGTGGCGCCGGCAGCGCCGCCGGCAGTCCGACATCGACCGATGGCGCTACCAGGACACCTGGAAGCCGCTGACCGGGGTGGCCAACCGGGGCATGAGCGGCACCTGGCTCGTCGTCATGCCGACCGGTGACATCGTCGAGCCCTGGCAGGACGCCGCCGTGGCGGCGATCGCCGCCGCCGGCGCCACCGTCGTCCCGGTGCCCGTCTCCACCACAGACGCCGACCGTGACCTGCTCGGCAAGCTGCTGCGCGAAGCGGTCACCACCGCGCCCGGCCACGGCGACGAGGTCACCGAGGTGACCGGCGTGGTGTCCCTGCTCGCCTTCGACGAACTGGTCCACCCGCTGCACCCGTCCGTGCCCGGCGGCTTCGCCGCCACCGTCGCCCTCTTCCAGGCCCTCGGCGACGTCGGACTGCACGCGCCGATGTGGAGCGTCACCTCCGGCGCCGCCTCCGTCGGCCGCACCGACCTGCTGCGCTCCCCGATCCAGGCGCTGGTCTGGGGCTTCGGCCGGGTCGCCGCGCTGGAGCACCCGCAGCGCTGGGGCGGCCTGGTCGACCTGCCCGAGGCCGTCGACGAGCGCAGCGCCGACCTGCTGGTCGCGGCCCTCACCGCCGCCGGCGAGGAGGACCAGATCGCGGTACGCCCCAGCGGCCTGCTGGCCCGCCGGCTCACCCGGGTACCGCTCGGCGACAGCCAACCCGCGCACCCGTGGGAGCCCTTCGGCACCGCGCTGGTCACCGGCGGCACCGGCGCGCTCGGCGGGCACGCCGCCCGCTGGCTGGCCCGCAGCGGGGTGCAGAACATCGTCATCGTCAGCCGGCGCGGCATGGCGGCCCCCGGTGCGCAGCGGCTCGTCGACGAGCTGACCGAACTGGGCGCGCAGGCCACCGTCGTCGCCTGCGACGCCTCCGACCGCGACGCCCTGGCCGAGCTGATCGAGTCGATCCCCGCCGAACAGCCGCTCACCACGGTCGTGCACGCCTGCGCGGTGCTCGACGACGCCATGATCAACGACATCCGGCTGGAGCAGATCCAACGGGTCCTCGCGGCCAAGGTCGACGTCGCGTACCACCTGCACGAACTGACCCTCGACCTGGACCTGTCGGCATTCGTCATGTTCTCGTCCTTCGCCGGCAGCGTGGCCAGCTCCGGCGTCGGCAACTACGCCCCCAGCAACGCCTTCCTCGACGCGCTCGCCCAACACCGGCGCGGGCTCGGCCTGCCCGCCACCTCCATCGCCTGGGGCGCCTGGGCCGGCGGCGGCATGGCCGACGGACCCCTCGGCGAGCTGCTGCACCGCCACGGCGTACCCGAGATGGCCCCCGAGGCGGCGATCACCGCGCTGCACCAGGCGGTCGACCACGGCGAGGCGTTCCTCACCATCGCCGACATCGCCTGGGAGAGGTTCCACGTCGCCTTCACCGCCACCCGGCCCGGGCCGCTGATCAGCGACCTGCCGGACGTGCGCCGGCTGCGCGCGACCGAGCGGGTCGCCGCCCCGGACGCCGGCGACAGCCCGGACACGTTGCAGGAGCGGTTGGCCGGGCTGCCCGCCGCCGAGCGGCTCGCCGTGCTGCTCGGCCTCGTCCGCGGTCAGGTCGCCGCCGTGCTCAACTACCCGTCCGCCGAGTCGGTGGACGAGCACCGGGCGTTCCGGGAGCTGGGTTTCGACTCGGTCACCGCCGTCGAACTGCGCAACCGGCTCGGCTCGGCCACCGGCGTGGCCCTGCCCGTCACCCTGGTCTTCGACTACCCGACCCCGACGACCCTGGCCGAGTACCTCTTCGCCGAGGTCGCCCACGACGACGTGGTCACCCCGACGGTCCTCCTCGACGACCTCGACCGGATCGCCGACAGCCTCGACGTGGTGGCCCGGGACGAGGCGGCGCGGGTGCGGGCCACCGTACGCCTGCAGGCGATGCTCTCCCGGCTCGGCCAGGACAGCGGCGGCGCCACCATCGGCCGGCACCTCGACGACGCCACCGACGACGAACTGTTCGCGATGGTGGACAAGGACCTCGGCATCTCCTGACCCCGCTCCGGCTCTCACCCGTCCCTCCCGAGGAAGCGGCACTCCGATGGCCAATGAAGACAAGCTCCGCGACTACCTCAAGCGGGTCATGGCGGATCTCCACGACACCCGCCGCCGGCTCAGCGAGGCACAGTCCCAGGAACTGGAGCCGGTCGCGATCGTGGCGATGAGCTGCCGCCTGCCCGGCGGAGTACGCAACCCGGGAGACCTGTGGGAGCTGCTGCGCGACGGGCGGGACGCCGTCGCCCCGTTCCCCGACGACCGGGGCTGGGACCTGGAGCGGCTCTACCACCCCGACCCCGACCACCCCGGCACCTCGTACGCCCGCGAGGGCGGGTTCGTCGACGGGGCCGGCGACTTCGACCCGGCGTTCTTCGGCATCTCGCCCCGCGAGGCGTTGACCATGGACCCGCAGCAGCGGCTGCTGCTGGAGACGTCCTGGGAGGCGGTCGAGGCCGCCGGCATCGACCCGGCGTCCCTGCGCGGCAGCCGGACCGGGGTGTTCGTCGGCACCAACGGGCAGGACTACGGCACCCTGCTGATGATGTCGCCGGACGGCGACGAGGGGCACTCGATGACCGGCGGCGCGGCGGCAGTCGCGTCGGGCCGGGTGTCGTACACCCTCGGGCTGGAGGGCCCGGCGGTCTCCATCGACACGGCCTGCTCGTCGTCGCTGGTGGCGCTGCACCTCGCGGTGCAGGCGCTGCGGGCGGGGGAGTGCGACCTGGCCCTGGCCGGCGGGGTGACCGTGATGGCCACCCCCGGGCTGTACATCGGGTCGAGCCGGCAGCGTGCCCTGTCGCCGGACGGGCGGTGCCGGTCGTTCGCCGCCGCCGCCGACGGCGCCGGGTTCTCCGAGGGAGTCGGCTGGCTGCTCGTCGAGCGGCTCTCCGACGCCCGCCGCAACGGCCACCGGGTCCTGGCCGTGGTACGCGGCTCCGCCGTCAACCAGGACGGCGCGTCCAACGGACTCACCGCCCCGAACGGTCCGTCCCAGCGACGTGTCATCAGCCAGGCCCTCGCCTCGGCCCGGCTCTCCACTGTCGACGTGGACGTGGTCGAGGCGCACGGCACCGGCACCACCCTCGGCGACCCGATCGAGGCGCAGGCGCTGCTGGCCACGTACGGGCAGGACCGCGACGGCCACGAGCCGCTGCTGCTCGGCTCGATCAAGTCGAACATCGGGCACGCGCAGGCCGCCGCCGGCGTCGCCGGTGTGATCAAGATGGTGCTCGCCATGCGCGAGGGCGTCGTCCCGGCGACGCTGCACGTGGACGCGCCGTCGCCGCACATCGACTGGTCGGCCGGAGCGGTGGAACTGGCCACCGAGGCGCGGCCGTGGCCGGAGACGGGCCGCCCCCGGCGGGCCGCCGTCTCCTCCTTCGGCATCTCCGGCACCAACGCCCACGTGATCATCGAGCAGCCGGGGGAGTCCGACGACGCCCCGGCCGAGGTGCGGTCCCCGGGGCTGGTCGACGCGGCGGTGTCGGTGTGGCCGGTGTCGGCGCGGTCGAAGGGCGCGCTCGCCGGTCAGGCCGCCCGGCTGGCCCGGCGCCTGCGGGAGCACGACGGTCTGGATCCGGCGGCGGTGGCGTGGTCCCTGGCCACCACCCGGTCGGCGTTCGACCAGCGCTGTGCGGTGGTCGGGTCGAGCGTCGACGAGTTGCTGTCCGGCCTGGACACCGTCGCCGCCGGTGTGCCGGCGGGCACTGTGGTGTCCGGGGCGGTGTCGAACCACGGTGCCGGTCCGGTGTTCGTGTTCCCGGGTCAGGGCGCGCAGTCGGCGCGGATGGCCGCCGGTCTGGTCGGCCGGACGCCGGTGTTCGACGCGCGGCTGGCCGAGTGCCAGCAGGCCCTGGCCCCCTACCTGGATGTGGATCTCGTCTCGGTGTTGACCGGTGACGACGAGTCGTGGCTGGAGCGGGTCGAGGTGGTGCAGCCGGTGCTGTGGGCCGTCGGCATCGCCTTGGCTGCGGTGTGGCAGCACGTGGGCGTCACCCCGCAGGCGGTGATCGGGCACTCCCAGGGGGAGATCGGTGCCGCGTGTGTCGCCGGGATCCTGAGCCTGGACGATGCGGCGAAGACGGTGGCGCTGCGGTCGCGGGCCCTGGCGGTGTTGCGGGGCACGGGCACGATGGCCTCGATCGACCTGCCCGCTGACGCCGTGGCGGAGCGGTTGCCGGCGTTCGAGGGTGTCGGTGTGGCGGCGGTGAACGGGCCGTCGACGGTGGTGGTGTCTGGTCCGCCGCAGCCGGTGGCCGATCTGGTCGACGCCTGCCAGGCCGACGGCATCCGCGCCCGGCTGATCCCCGTCGACTACGCCTCCCACTCCGCCGCCGTGCAGGAGGTCGCCGAACAGCTCCGCGCCGACCTCGCGGACATCACCCCGCAGCCCGGCCACGTCCGTCTCGTCTCCACGCTGACCGGTGACTGGGTCGACCCGGCCACGATGACGGCCGACTACTGGTACGACAACCTGCGCCGCACCGTGCAGTTCGACGCGGCCGTGCGGGTGGCGATCGCGGCGGGACATCGCACGTTCGTGGAGATCAGCCCGCACCCGGTGCTGACCATGCCGGTGACGGCGATCCTGGACGACACCGACACCACCGGGCACACCCTGGGCAGCCTGCGCCGAGGCGACGACGACCCGACCCGGCTGCTGACCAACCTGGCCACCGCCCACACCATCGGCCTACCCGTCGACCTCACCAAGATCCTCACCCGCACGCCGACCGTCGACCTGCCCACCTACGCCTTCGACCACCACCGGTACTGGCCCGCGCCGCCGCTGTTCCTCAGCCAGGGCGACGACGAGCCGGACATCGACCGGTGGCGCTACCGGATCACCTGGCCGGCCCTGCCCGACCTGCCACTGAACGGCCTCGACGGCACCTGGCTGGTCCCGGTCCCCGCCGGGCTCGCCGACGACTCGCTGGTCGCCGAGGTGCTCGACGCGCTCGGCAGCGTCGGCGCGGACGTCGTACCCGTCGAGCTGGACCCGACCGCCGACCCGGCGGCTGTGGCCGACCTGCTGCGCGTCGCCCTCCCCGCCGACGGCGCGCCCGCCACGGTGCTGTCGCTGCTCGGCCTGGACGAGCGGGCGCACCCCGACCACCCGGCCACCTCACTCGGCGTCACCGGGACCGTCCTGCTGGTGCAGGCGCTCGGCACGCTCGGCGTCGAAGCGCCGCTGTGGTGCGCCACCCGCCGGGCCGTCGCCGTCGACGCCGGGGACCTGCCGCCCAACCCGGCCGCCGCCGCCGTCTGGGGCCTCGGCCGGGCGATCGCCCTGGAACACCCCGCCCGCTGGGGCGGCCTGGTCGACCTGCCCGACATCCTCGACCCGTGGACCGGCATGCGGCTCTGCGCGGCGCTCGGCGACACCGGCGGCGAGGACCAGCTCGCCGTCCGCGAGTCCGGCGTCCACGCCCGCCGGCTCACCCGCGTCACCGACCCCGAGCCGCCCGTCGACGAGGGCGACGACGGCCGGTGGACACGCGGCACCGTCCTGATCACCGGCGGCACCGGTGGCCTCGGTGGGCACCTGGCCCGCTGGGCGGCCCGCCACGGCGCGGCGCACGTGCTGCTGGCCAGCCGGCGCGGCCCGGACGCCCCCGGCGCCGCCGAGCTGGAGGCGGAACTGACCGACCTCGGGGTACGGGTCACCGTGGCGCGCTGCGACGTCACCGACCGCGCGCAGGTCGCCACCCTGCTCGCCGCCGCGCCCGACGACGCGCCGGTGACCGCGGTGCTGCACACCGCCGCCGTCCTCGACGACGGCATCGTGGACACCGCCACCGCGCAGCGCCTGCACACCGTCGCCGCCCCCAAGTGCACCGCCGCCGTGCACCTGGACGAGCTGACCCGTGACCTCGACCTCGACGCCTTCGTGCTGTTCTCCTCGGTCGCCGGCACCACCGGCAACGCCGGGCAGGGCGCGTACGGGGCGGCGAACGCCTTCCTCGACGCCCTCGCCGAGCGACGCCGCGCCGAGGGCCTGCCGGCGCTCTCCGTGGCGTGGGGCGCGTGGCGCGGGGCCGGCCTGCCCGCCGACAACGAGCGCGCCCAGCAGCGGCTGCGCCGCGGCGGCATGGTCGGCATGGACCCGGACCTGGCCGTCGAGGCCCTCGCCCGGGCGTTGCGCCGGGGCGAGGCCACCACGCTCATCGCCGACATCGACTGGGCCCGGTTCGCGCCCGCGTTCACCCTGGTCCGGCCCAGCCCGCTCATCGCCGACCTCGCCGAGGTACGCGAGGCCGCCCGCCAGGTCGCCGAGGAGGCCGCCGAGCGGGACGCGGACACCCCGTCCGCGCTGGCCCGCCGCCTCGCCGGGCTCTCCCCGGCGGAGCGCTCCGCGACGCTGCTGGAGCTGGTCCGCCAGTGCGCGGCCACCGCGCTCGGCTACGGCGCGGCCGACGACGTCCCGGCCGACCGGCCGTTCCGCGACCTCGGGCTGGACTCGCTCACCGCCGTGGACATGCGCAACTTCCTGGCCACCGCCACCGACCTGCGGCTGCCGGCGACCCTCGCGTTCGACTACCCGAACCCGACGGTGCTCGCCGCGCACCTGGGTGAGCTGCTCACCGGCGTCGCCCCGGCCACCGCCGCCCCCGCCCCGGCCACCGCCGTGGTCGACGACGAGCCGATCGCCATCGTCGCGATGAGCTGCCGCCTGCCCGGCGGCGCGGACAACCCGGAGCAGCTGTGGCAGCTGCTCGCCGCCGGCGGCGACGCGATCGGCGAGTTCCCCACCGACCGGGGCTGGGACCTCGACCGGCTCTTCGACTCCGACCCGGAGCACGAGGGCACCAGCTACGCCCGGGAGGGCGGCTTCGTCACCTCGGTCGCCGACTTCGACCCCGGGTTCTTCGGCATCAGCCCGCGCGAGGCGCTGGCCATGGACCCGCAGCAGCGGCTGCTGCTGGAGGCGTCCTGGGAGGCCATCGAGCGGGCCGGGATCGACCCGCAGGCGCTGCGCGGCAGCCCCACCGGTGTCTTCGTCGGCACCAACTACCAGGACTACCGCAACCTCATGTTCAGCGCCGAGGGCGCCGAGGGACACCTGATGACCGGCAACGCCGGCAGCGTGCTCTCCGGCCGGGTGTCGTACACGCTCGGGCTGGAGGGGCCCGCCGTGTCGGTGGACACCGCCTGCTCGTCGTCGCTGGTGGCCCTGCACTGGGCGTGCCAGGCGCTGCGCCGCGCGGAATGCTCCCTCGCCCTCGTCGGCGGCGTCACCGTCATGTCCACCCCGGGGGTGTTCGTCGGGTTCAGCCGGCAGCGAGGGCTGGCCCCGGACAGCCGGGTCAAGGCGTTCGCGTCCGCCGCCGACGGCACCAGCTGGGGCGAGGGCCTCGGCGTGCTGCTGGTCGAACGGCTCTCCGACGCCCGCCGCAACGGCCACCCCGTCCTCGCCGTGGTGCGGGGCAGCGCCCTCAACCAGGACGGCGCGTCCAACGGGCTCACCGCCCCCAACGGGCCCGCCCAGCAGCGGGTGATCCGGCAGGCGCTCGCCAACGCCGGCCTCACCGCCGCCGAGGTGGACGCCGTCGAGGCGCACGGCACCGGCACCCGGCTCGGCGACCCGATCGAGGCGCAGGCCCTGCTCGCCACCTACGGGCAGGACCGGGCGGACGGTACGCCGCTGCTGCTCGGCTCGGTCAAGTCGAACATCGGCCACACCCAGGCCGCCGCCGGAGTCGCCGGGATCATCAAGATGGTCCTGGCCCTGCGCTACGGCTACCTTCCGCCGACCCTGCACGTCGACGAGCCGACCGACCAGGTGGACTGGAGCGTCGGCGCGGTCGAGCTGCTCACCGAGGGCCGGCCCTGGCCGGTGACCGGGCGTCCCCGCCGGGCCGCCGTGTCGTCGTTCGGGATCAGCGGCACCAACGCGCACACCATCCTGGAGCAGGCCCCCGACGAGCCCACGCCGGCCGCACCCGCGGGGGACCCGGGCCGGCTGCCGGTGGTGCCGGTGCTGCTGTCGGCGCGTACCTCGGCGGCGCTGACCGCCCAGGCCGGCCCGTGGGCCGACCAGCTCACCGGGCCGGAGGCCCCGCCGATGGTCGACGTCGGCTGGTCCTCCGTGGTGTCCCGGGCCGCCCTGGAGCACCGCGCCGTGGTCCTCGCCTCCGACCGGATCGCGCTGCGCACCGGGCTGCGCGCCCTCGGCGCGGGTGAGGACTCGCCGCTGGTGGTCACCGGCACGGTCGCCGCCCGGCCGAAGGTGGCGTACCTGTTCTCCGGGCAGGGCGCGCAGCGGGCCGGGATGGGCCGCGAGCTGGCCGAGGCGTTCCCCGCCTTCGCCGCCGCCCTCGACGAGGTTTGCGCCGCCCTCGACGCGCACCTGCCCCGCCCGCTGAGGCCGGTGCTCTTCGCCGAGCCCGGCACCGACGACGCCGCCCTGCTGGACCGCACCGAGTTCACCCAGCCCGCGCTCTTCGCCGTCGAGGTGGCGCTGTTCCGGCTGCTACAGGCGTGGGGGGTGCGCCCCGACGCCGTCGCCGGGCACTCCATCGGCGAGTTCGCCGCCGCCCACGCCGCCGGGATGCTCTCCCTGGCCGACGCCGCCGAGCTGGTCGCCGCCCGGGGCCGGCTCATGCAGGCCCTGCCCGACGGCGGGGCGATGCTCGCCGTCGCCGCGACCGAGGCCGACGTGCTCGCCTCGCTCGGCGACCGGGCCGACCGGGTCTCCGTCGCCGCCGTCAACGGCCCCACCGCCGTGGTGCTCTCCGGAGCCGGCGACGCCGTCGAGGACCTGGCCGCCGAGTGGACCGCCCGGGGCGTGCGGGTCCGGCGGCTGACCGTCAGCCACGCCTTCCACAGCCCGCTGATGGACCCGGTCCTCGACGACCTCGCCGCCGTCGCCGGCCGGCTCGCGCACCGCGACCCGGACGTGCCGATGGTCTCCACCGTCACCGGCGGGCCCGTCGACGCGGCCGACCTCGGCGCCCCGACGTACTGGGTGCGCCACGCCCGCGACGCCGTGCGCTTCGCCGACGCCGTCGCCGCCCTGCGCGAGCAGGGCTGCACCGGGTACGTCGAGATCGGCCCGGACGGGGTGCTCACCGCCCTCGCCCAGGCCGTCCTCGCCGACGGCGCCCCGGCCGGCGCCCGGCCCCCGCTGGTCGTGCCCACCCTGCGCCGCGAGCGGTCGGAGCCGGCCACCCTGCTGCGGGCCGTCGCCGCCCTGCACACCCACGGCGTCAGCCCGGACTGGTCCGCCCTGTACGAGGGCACCGGCGCGCAGCGCGTCGACCTGCCCACGTACGTGTTCGACCGGCAGCGGTACTGGCCGGAGCCGCCGGCCTGGGCCACCCTGCCCGCCGAGGACGACCGCACCGAGGTCGAGCGCCGGTTCTGGGCGGCCGTCGAGGCCGAGGACTTCGACTCCCTCGTGCACGAGCTGGAGGTGGACCGCGACCAGCCGTTCGGCACGGTGCTGCCGGCGCTGTCCGCGTGGCGGCGGCGCGGCCGGGAACGGTCGCTGGTGGACGCCAGCCGGTACCGGGAGGTGTGGGAGCCGCTCGCCGTGACCCCGGCGACGCAGGAGCCCGGCCGCTGGCTGGTGCTGCTGCCCGCCGACCGGGCCGACGACGCGGACCTGGACTCCTGCACCTGGACCCTCGGCACGGACGTCACCACCGTGCCGGTCGACACCGCCGCCGACCCCGACGCGCTCGGCGGGCAGCTCGCCGACGTGCTCGGCGAGGCGCTCGACGGGGGCGACGGTCCACTGTCGATCCTGTCCTTCCTCGGCCTGGACGACGCCCCGCACACCGATCACCCGGCGCTGCCCCGGGGCCTCGCCGCGACCGTACGGCTGGTGCAGGAGCTCGCCGACCTCGACGCGGCGGCCCGGCTGTGGTGCGTCACCCAGGGCGCGGTCGGCGTCGGCGAGGGCGACGCCCCGGTCAACCCCCGGCAGGCGGCGCTCTGGGGCCTGGGCCGGGTGGCCGCCCTGGAACAGCCCACCCGCTGGGCCGGCCTGGTCGACCTGCCCGCCACGATCGAGAGCTGGACGGCGATGCGCCTCGGCGGCGTCGTCACCGGCGACGGCGCGGAGGACCAGCTCGCCGTGCGGGAGTCCGGCGTGCTGGTACGGCGGCTCGCCCCGGCCGTGACCGACAGGGAGCCCGAGCCGTGGCGGCCCCGGGGCACCGTGCTGATCACCGGCGGGGCCGGGGCGCTCGGCGGGCACGTGGCCCGCTGGGTGGCCGGCGCCGGCGCCGAACGGGTGGTGCTCACCAGCCGACGCGGCGCCGACACCCCCGGCGCGACGCAGCTGCTGGCCGAGCTGACCGCCCTCGGCGTGGACTGCCGCGTCGCCCGGTGCGACGCCGCCGACCGGGCCGCCATGACCGACCTGGTCGCCGACCTGCGCCGGGAGGGCCCGCCGCTGCGCGCGGTGGTGCACGCCGCCGGAGTCAGCGAGGTCGTGCCGCTGGCCGAGACGACACTGGAGGACCTGGCGTACGTCATCGCCCCGAAGCTGGTCGGCGCGGAGCTGCTCGACGAGCTGCTCGACGGCGTCGAGCTGGACGCGTTCGTGCTCTTCTCGTCGATCGCGGCGGTGTGGGGCAGCGGTGGGCAGGGTGCGTACGCCGCCGGCAACGCCTACCTGGACGCGTTCGCGCAGCGGCGGCGCGGCCGGGGCCTGCCGGCCACCTCGGTGGCCTGGGGCCCGTGGACCGAGTCGGGCATGTTCACCGACGGCGCGCCGGAGCAGCTGCGCCGCCGGGGACTGCGGGTGATGCCGCCGGGCGTGGCGATGGCCGGGCTGCGGCACGCCCTCGCCGCCGGCGACACCTGCGTCACCGTCGCCGACGTCGACTGGGCCACCTTCCACCAGCTGTTCACCGCGCTGCGGCCCAGCCCGCTGCTGGCCGACCTGCCGGCCGTACGGGCGCTGACCGCCCCCGTCGCCGCGCCGGAGACGTCCGCGTCGGCCGGCCGGGACCTGCTGGCCGGGCTGCGGGCGCTGCCCGGCGAGGAGCGGCGGGCAGCGGTGCTGGAGATGGTCCGGGTGGACGCGGCGAAGGTGCTCGGGCACTCCTCCGGCGACGCGATCGAGACCGACCGGGGCTTCCTCGACCTCGGCTTCGATTCGCTGACCGCCGTGGAGCTGCGCAACCTGCTCACCGCGGCGACCGGGCACGAGCTGCCCACCACGGTCGTCTTCGACTACCCGACCCCGGCCGGTCTCGCCGACCACCTGTACGCGGAGCTCTTCGGCGACGTCGGTGCCGCCGACGGCGACGAGGAGCAGGTCCGCCGGGTCCTCGCCGCGATCCCGCTGGACCAGCTGCGCGAGGCCGGCCTGCTCGACCAGCTGCTCCAGCTGGCCGGCACGGTCACTGGTCCGGCCGCCCCACCGGTGGCCGCCGTCGCGACCACGGCGCCGGAGGCGGAGATCCGCGAACTCGACGTCGCCGGCCTGGTCCGGATGGCCCTCGAAGGCACCGACTCGTGACCCGGCCGGCCGCAAGGAGCCCCCGATGAGCGTCTCACTGGACGAGGTCGTCAGCGCGCTGCGCGCGTCCCTGCTCGACAACCAGAAACTGCGGCAGCAGAACCAGCAGCTCGCCGCCAC
The DNA here is from genome assembly GCF_049629545.1 of Micromonospora citrea. Classification (GTDB taxonomy): domain Bacteria; phylum Actinomycetota; class Actinomycetes; order Mycobacteriales; family Micromonosporaceae; genus Micromonospora; species Micromonospora citrea_A. Next base: position 129,856 of record NZ_JBNADX010000006.1, on the reverse strand, counting down.
CCTCACCGAACCGGTGGCGATCATCGGGATGAGCTGCCGCTTCCCCGGCGGGGTCCGCTCGCCGGAGCAGCTGTGGGACCTGGTCGCCGCGGGCCGGGACGCGATGGCCCCGTTCCCGGACGACCGGGGCTGGAACCTCGACGCGCTCTACGACACCGACCCGGCCAGCCGGGGCACCTCGTACGTGCGCGAAGGCGGATTCCTGCCCGACGCCGGGGACTTCGACCCCGCGTTCTTCGGCATCAGCCCGCGCGAGGCCCTCGCGATGGACCCGCAGCAGCGGCTGCTGCTGGAGACGGCCTGGGAGGCGTTCGAGCGGGCCGGGATCGACCCGACCACGCTGCGCGGCGCGCCCACCGGGGTGTACGCGGCCACCAGCAGCCAGGGCGACTACGCGGCCCTGCTCGCCGGGGTCGGCGGCGGCGTCGAGGGCTACCTCGGCACCGGCAGCGCCGCCGCCGTGGCCAGCGGCCGGATCTCGTACGCCCTCGGCCTGGAGGGGCCGGCGGTCACCGTGGACACCGCCTGCTCGTCGTCGCTGGTCGCGCTGCACCTGGCCTGCCAGGCGCTGCGGCTCGGCGAGTGCACCCTCGCGCTGGCCGGCGGGGTGTCGGTGATGGCCACCCCGACGGTGTTCGTCGAGTTCTCCCGCCAGCGCGGCCTGGCCACCGACGGGCGGTGCAAGTCGTTCGCCGCCGCCGCCGACGGCACCGGCTGGTCGGAGGGGGTCGGCATGCTGCTCGTGGAGCGGCTCTCCGACGCCCGTCGCAACGGCCATCCGGTCCTCGCCGTGGTGCGCGGCAGCGCCGTCAACCAGGACGGGGCGAGCAGCGGGCTCACCGCCCCGAACGGTCCCTCCCAGCGCCGGGTCATCACCCAGGCGCTGGCGAACGCCGGGTTGAGCGCCGACGAGATCGACGTGGTCGAGGCGCACGGCACCGGAACCACCCTCGGCGACCCGATCGAGGCGCAGGCGCTGCTGGCCACGTACGGCCGGCAGCGGCCGGCGGACCGTCCGCTGCTGCTCGGTTCGGTGAAGTCGAACATCGGGCACACCCAGGCCGCCGCCGGTGTCGCCGGGGTGATCAAGATGGTGCTCGCGATGCGGCACGGGGTGCTGCCGCCGACGCTGCACGTCGACGAGCCCACCCCGCACGTCGACTGGTCCGCCGGGGCGGTGACCCTGCTGACCGGTGCCACCGGATGGCCGGAGACCGGCCGGCCGCGCCGGGCCGGGGTGTCCGCGTTCGGGGTCAGCGGCACCAACGCGCACACCATCGTCGAGCAGGCCGACCCCGCCGACGCCGGGGCCGTCCGGCCGGCCGGGGCACCCGCCGCAGCGGCGCCGTGGATCGTCTCCGCCCGCTCCGCGCCGGCCCTGGCCGGGCAGGCCCGCCGCCTGCTGGACCATCTGACCGCCCACCCCGACCTGCGCCCGGCCGACGTGGCGTACTCGCTGGTCACCACCCGGGCGGCGCTGCCGCACCGGGCCGTGGTGACCGGCGACGACGTCGACGCGCTGCGCGCCGGCCTGCGGGCCGTCGCCGAGGACGCCGCCAACCCCCACGTGGTACGCGGCCTGGCCCGCCCCGCCGGGAAGCTCGCCTTCCTCTTCACCGGCCAGGGCGCGCAACGCCCCGGCATGGGCGCCGAGCTGCACCGCCGTTTCCCGGTGTTCGCCACCGCCTTCGACGAGGTGGCCGCCGAACTCGACCGGCACCTGGCCCGCCCGCTGCGCGAGGTGGTCTTCGCCGAAGCCGGTACGCCGCAGGCGGCCCTGCTGGACCGCACCGAGTTCACCCAGCCGGCGCTGTTCGCGTACGAGGTGGCCGCGTACCGGCTGGTCACCGCGTGGGGGCTGCGCCCGCAGCAGCTGCTCGGCCACTCCGTCGGCGAACTGGCCGCCGCGCACGTCGCCGGGGTGCTGTCGCTGGCCGACGCCGCCGCCCTGGTGGCCGCCCGGGGCCGGCTCATGCAGGCCCTGCCCGAGGGCGGGGCGATGCTGGCGGTACGCGCCGGCGAGGCCGAGGTGACCCCGCTGCTCGGCGACGGGGTGGCCCTGGCCGCGGTGAACGGGCCGGCGTCGGTGGTGCTCTCCGGCGACGCCGACGCGGTGCTGGCGGCCGGGGACCGGCTCAGCGCCCAGGGCCGGCAGGTGCGCCGGCTGCGGGTCAGCCACGCCTTCCACTCCGCCCGGATGGATGCCGTGCTGGCCGACTTCCGGGTCGTCGCGGAGAAGGTCACCTGGCACCCGCCGACGCTGCCGCTGGTCTCCGACCGCACCGGCGCGGTGCTCACCGCCGCCGAGGCCACCGACCCCGGCTACTGGGTCGACCACGTCCGGGACACGGTCCGCTTCCACGACGGTATGGCCACCCTCGCCGCCGCCGGGGCCGGCACGTTCCTGGAGCTGGGGCCGGACGGCGCGCTCACCGCGATGGCCCGGGAGTGCCTGCCCGACGCCGACCCGGGGGCCTTCGTCCCGGTCGGCCGCCGCGACCAGCCGGAGGCCGCCACCCTGCTCGCCGCTCTGGCCGCCGTCGACCTGCGCGGGGCCGGCGTCGACTGGGCCGCCCTCTTCGCCGGCACCGACGCCACCCGGGTCGAGCTGCCCACCTACGCCTTCGACCACGAGCGGTACTGGCCCGAGCCGGTGGTGCTCGACCTGGACCCCCGGCCGGCGGCCGACGCCGCCGACGGGGAGTTCTGGGCCGCCGTGGAGAGCGACGAGCCGGCCGCGCTGGCCGCCGTCCTCGGCGTCGACGCCGAGCGGCGGGCCACCCTGACCGACCTGCTGCCCGCCCTCGCCGCCTACCGGGGCCGGCGGCGTCGCCGCGACGAGCTGGACGCGCTGCGGTACCGCGGCACGTGGACCCGCGTCGATCCGCCGCCCGCCACCGTTGCGGCCGGCGCATGCCTGGTCGTCGCCGACCCGGGCGCCACCCCCGATCCGCTGCTGATCGCGCTGGCCGCCGCCGGCCTGTCCCCGGTGCCCGTGTCGCCGGACGACCTGCCGGCCGCCCTCGCCGGCCCGCCCCCGGCCCTGGTGCTCTCGCTGCTCGCCGTGGACACCGCCACCCCGCACGGCGGCGGGGTCTGGGCGTCGGGTCCGCTGGCCGGCACCGCCGCCCTGGTCCGGGCCCTCGCCGCCGCCGGGTCCACCGCGCCGGTGTGGTGCGTGACCCGGGGCGCGGTCGTCGCCGACACCGACGACGCCGCGCCGGACGTCGCCGGGGCAACCGTCTGGGGGCTCGGGCGGGTGCTGGCGCTGGAGACGCCCCGGCTCTGGGGCGGCCTGGTGGACCTGCCGGCCGACCCGGACGACGCCGCGTACGCCGCGCTGGCCCGCGTGGTCGCGGGCGGCGGCGGCGAGGACCAGCTCGCCGTGCGGGCCGGCGGGGTGTACGCCCGGCGGCTGGAGCGGGCCCCCACCGGCCCGGCGTCCGACGAGGACTGGCGGCCCCGGGGTGCGGTGCTGGTGCACGGGACGGCGGCCGTGCGTGCCCCGCACCTGCTGCGCTGGCTCGCCGAGCGCGGCGCGTCCCACCTGCTGCTCGCCGGACCCGACGCCCCCGCCGACCTGCCCGTCGCGGTCACCGTGGTCGACGGCCCCGCCGCGCTGCCCGCCGCACTGGACCTGCTCGCCGCCGCCGGCACGCCGGTGCGCACGGTGGTGCACGTCGCCGACTCCGGCGGGGCCGGCGACCCGGTCACCGCGACCGACCCGGCCGGGCTGGCCGCCGCCGTCGCCGATCAGGTCAGCGCCGTGGCGGCGCTCGACGCCGCCGTCGCCGACCGGCCGGTCGACGAGTTCGTCGTCTTCACCTCCACCGCCGCCACCTGGGGCAGCGGCGGTGCGGCCGTCGCCGCCGCCACCGGCGCCGGCCTGTCGGCGCTGGCCGCCCGCCGCCGGGCCGCCGGCCGGCCGGCGACCGTGCTCGCCTGGGTGCCGTGGGCCGACGAGGTCGCCGAGCCGGCCCCGCTGCGCCGCCGGGGGATCCGGCCGCTCGACGCCGACCTGGCCGTCGCCGCGGTGCAGCAGGCGCTCGGGCGCGGCGACGACGAGGTCGCCGTCGCCGACGTCGACTGGCCCACGTTCATGCCGGCCTTCACCGTGGTACGCCCCAGCGCGCTGCTGCGCGGCGTGCCCGAGGCGGTGACCGACCCGCACGGGCGCGACGGCGTTCAGCCGGCCGACCCGGCCCGGGCGTTGCGCGACCGGCTGGCCGGCAGCGCCGCCGCCGACCGGCACCGCATCCTGCTGGACCTGGTCCGGGCGCACGTGGCCACCGTGCTGGGGCACGCCTCACCCGGGGCGATCGAGGCCGACCGGGACTTCCTGGAGCTGGGCTTCGACTCGCTGACCGCGTTGGAGCTGCGCGACGCGCTGCGCCAGGACACCGGCGCGGAACTGTCGGCCACCCTGCTGTTCGACCATCCCACCCCGACCGCGCTGGCCCGGCACCTGCTCGACCGGATCCTCGGCGCGGACGCGGCCGGCGACCCGGACGGCGGCGCCGCCGAGGGCACCCCGGAGGGGGCGGGCGGCATCCTCGGCGGCCTGTTCCGTCAGCCGAAGGCGCGCGAGGACGCGGCCGGGTACGCCGAGCTGCTGGTCAAGCTCGCCCAGTTCCGGCCCGCCTTCACCGAGCCGGCGCAGCTCACCCGCCCGGCCGGCGTCCTGCGGCTGGCCGAGGGGCCCGGCGTCCCGGTCGTCTGCTGTTGCACCATGTCGCTGCTCTCCGGCCCGCACGAGTACGCCCGCGTCGCGGCCGGCTTCCGTGGCCGGCGGGACGTGTGGGCGCTGCCCAACCCCGGGTTCGGCGTCGGCGAGGAACTCCCCGCCGACCTGCCCGCGCTGCTGCGGGTGCACGCCGACACCGTGCTGCGCACCGTCGGCGACGGCCCGTTCGTGCTGGCCGGGCACTCCGGTGGCGCGATGGTGGCCAACGTGCTCGCCCGCGAGCTGGAACACCAGGGCCACCCACCGGCCGCGGTGGTGCTGATGGACACCTACCCGGCGAACAGCGAGGTGCTCGGCGGCTGGACGTCGCAGCTGCTCGACGGGATGGTCGAGCGGGACAGCGCGTACACCCCGATGGACGACTACCGGACCACGGCCTGGGCCGGGTACCTGCCGCTGTTCCTCGACTGGCAGCCCGCGCCGATGGACGCGGCGACCCTGCTGGTGCGGGCCAGCCGACCGCTGGGGGAGTGGACCGGTGAGCCCGACGGCTGGCGGTCGCGGTGGCCGTACCCGCACGAGGCGGTGGACGCGACCGGCGACCACTTCACCATGGTCGGCGAGCGGGGCCCGGAGCTGGCCGCGACCGTCGACGAGTGGCTGGCCGGACGCGGTTTGTGACCAGGGGTGCGGCGCGCCCCTGGCCTGCCCCTAGCACCCCCTATCGACGTGACGGACATCTGTCCCCTGAGGGGACCAGGACGGGAGCATGGCGACGTGGACGAAGCAGTGGTGGTCGAGGAGCTGGTCAAGCAGTACCAGCCCAACATGCCGCCGGCGGTGGACGGACTGAGCTTCTCCGTCGCCGCCGGTGAGGTCTTCGGTCTGCTCGGGCCGAACGGCGCCGGCAAGACCACGACGATCGGGGTGCTGACGACCCGGGTACGGGCCACCTCGGGACGGGCCACCGTCTGCGGGGCGGACGTGGTCCGCGCCCCGGCCGTGGCCCGGCAGTTGCTGGCGGTGGTGCCGCAGCGGGTGAACCTGGACCGGGCGTTGACCGTCCGGCAGAACCTGTTGTTCCACTCGGCGTACCACCGGGTGCCCCGGGCGCGGCGGATCCGGCGGGCCGACGAGCTGCTGGAGCAGATGGGGCTCAAGGACTTCGCCAACGCCCGGACGGACTTCCTCTCCGGCGGCCTGGCGCAACGCACCATGATCGCCCGGGCGTTGATGCACTCGCCCCGGGTGCTCTTCCTCGACGAGCCCTCCGGCGGTCTCGACCCGCAGTCGCGGCTCTTCGTGCACGACCGGATCGCCGAGCTGAAGCAGTCCGGGGTCACGGTCGTGGTGACCACCCACGACATGGACGAGGCGGAGAAGCTCTGCGACCGGGTCGGCATCGTCGACCACGGCAAGCTGCTCACCCTGGACACCCCGGCCGCGCTGACCCGGACCCTGCCGGGCAGCAGCACGCTGACCCTGGTGGTCGCCGCCGGCGCCCCCGCCGAGGAGGTGCAGGCCGCCCTCGGCAACGTCCCCGACGTCGAGCGGGTGGAGCGGCTGCGCGCCGGCGGCCCGGTGGGCATGCCGATGTTCCCGGGCATGCCGCCGATGCCGATGCCGGAGGCCGCGCCCGACCCGGACGCCACCCTGTCGTTCCGCCTCTACACCGGCTCCGCGCCGGCCAACGCCGTGCCGATGGCGTTGAAGATCCTCACCGACCTGCGGTGCGAGGTCCGTGACCTCAGCATCGGCCAGCCCAGCCTCGAAGACGTCTTCATCCACCTGACCGGAAGGGAACTTCGGTGAGCGTCACCGCCCCCGCCAGCCCGCCCATGCCGTCGCCGGCCGTCACGCCCGCGTCGGTGCGAGTGCTGGACCAGCTCGCCACCTTCCGGGCGGTGCTCTGGCGCGACCTGTTCGTCACCGGACGGGAGCTGGGCGCGTTCTTCGCCCAGGTGTTCCTCCAGCCGCTGTTCATGCTGCTGATCTTCGGCAAGGTGCTCAAGGACCTCGGGTACGCCAGCGACGACTTCGCCAACGTGCTGCTGCCCGGCGTGATCGCGCTCAACGCCTTCCTGATCGGCCTGGAGAACACCGCGCTGCCGATGGTGATGGACTTCTCCTTCACCCGGGAGATCGAGGACCGCCTGCTCGCGCCGATGGCCGTCCCGCTGGTCGCCTTCGAGAAGATCGTCTTCGGGGCGATCCGGGGCCTCGTCGCCGGGATCGTCCTCATCCCGATCGGCATGCTCATGCTCGGTGTCACCTGGCCGCTGTCGACGGTGTTCCAGGTTCTCGGGGTCCTGGTGATCGGGGCGTTGGTCGGCGCGGCGATGGGGCTGACGTTCGGCACCCTGGTCCCGCCGCACCGCATCCAGATCATGTTCACGGTGACCCTGACGCCGCTGATGTTCACCGGCGCCACCCAGTTCCCGCTGCGGGCCCTGGACTCGTTGCCCTGGTTCCAGGTGGTCTGCGCGATCAACCCGCTGACCTACGTCAGCGAGGCCACCCGGTCGCTGGTCGCTCCGCCAGGGGTCGAATCGGTGCCGCTCTGGTTGGACCTGCTCGTCCTGGCCGGGGTGTTCGTGCTGTTCACCACCATCGGCATCCGCGGCTTCATGCGCCGGGCGATGGACTAGGGACCGGCGCGGTGACGGCCGACGACGGCGCGCTGCTGATCGTCAGCTCGGGCAGCTCCGGGCTGTTCAACCCGCTGCTGACCCTGGCCGGCGAGCTGAAGCGCCGGGGGACCCGGCGGGTCCGGTTCGCCTGCACCGACGAGCGTCGGGCCGACATCGAGGGCCTGCCGGGCGACGGGGACGTGCGCTTCCTGTCGCTCGGCCCGCCCCGGCTCGAGGTACGCCCGGAGCACTGGGACGACGAGACCCACCGGCGGATGTCGACCGGGTCGCGGGTCGACAACTTCGCCAGCTACGTCGACACCTCCGTGGACTACGAGCACCTGCACGAGCTCTACGGACGCTGCCTGGACCTCGTCGACGAGGTGCGCCCGGCGCTGGCCGTGGTCGACTCGTTCGCCTCGTTCGGCATGGACGCGATGACCACCCGGGGGGTCCCGTTCGTCATCAGCGTCTCGGTGCCGCCGTCGAACTTCCTGCAGGACAACCTGCCGCCGACGTACCCGATGCCGCTGTCCGGCCTGCCGCTGCACATGAGCCCCGGCCAGCAGGCCGCCAACGGCCGCTACCGGGACGCGCTGCTGAGGACCCTGATGGCGCCGGAGCGGCTGGCCCGCAACACCGCCGCCGCCGAACGTCGCCGGGCCGCCGGGATCGACAACGTCGAGCTGCGTCCCTCCCGGTACGCCGAGGCCGCGCAGGCGCTGCTGGCGTACACGGTCTTCGGCCTGGAGTACCCGTTCGCCACCGCTCCGGCGAAGCTGCGGATGGTCGGCTCGATGGTGCCCCGGGAGATCCCCTCGAGCCCGGACGGTGCCGACCTGCGCGCCTGGCTGGACGCGCACGACTCGGTGGTGTACATCGGTTTCGGCACCATCATGCGCCCGTCGGCCGCCCAGGTGGCCGCGCTGGTCGAGGTCGCCACCCGGATCGGGCCGGAGCACCACGTGCTGTGGAAGCTGCCGGCCGACCGGCAACGGTTCCTGCCGCCCGCCGCGGACCTGCCGGCGAACCTGCGGATCGAGTCGTGGCTGCCCTCGCAGGTCGAGGTCCTGGCCCATCCGCACGTACGGGTGTTCTTCAACCACGCCGCCGCCAACGCCGTGCACGAGGCGGCCTGGTTCGGCGTCCCGCAACTGGTGATGCCGTTCTGGTTCGACTGCCACGACGGCGCGGTCCGGGTCGTCGACGCGGGCGTGGCGCTGGCCGTCGAGCACGACGACAGCCTCGACGTCGCCGACATCGTGGCCAAGCTGCGCCGGTTGCTCACCGAGCGGACCTTCGCCGACCGGGCGGCGCTGTGGCGCCGGCGGCTGCGGCAGGCCGGCGGGGTGACCGCAGCCGCCGACCTGGTGCTGCGGCTGCGCGACGAGGCAGGTCGGTTCGTCGTCGGCCGCTGAGGCCGGACCCCGGCACGACGGTGCCCCGGTGGGTCGTCCACCGGGGCGTCGTCGGGTACGGTCGCTCACACCGCCGCGCCGGAGACCTCCTCGGCCAGCGGCTCGGCGTGCGCGACGAGCCGGGCCGGCAGATCGGTGCGGCGCTTGACGTCCAGCTTGCGGTAGACCCGGGTGAGGTGCTGCTCCACCGTGCTCACCGTGATGAACAGCTTGCTGGAGATCTGCCGGTTGGTGTGCCCCTGGGCGGCCAGCGCGGCCACCCGGCGCTCGGCCTCGCTCAGCCCGTCCTCCGGCTCCGGCGTCTCCGCCGTCGGGTACCCGGCCGGCACGCCGACGCCCGGCTCGCGGCGGACCAGCCGCTGGGCCAGCACCGACGCCCCGCAGTCCTGCGCGAGCTGGTACGCCCGGCGGACCAGCAGCCGGGCCCGCGCCGAGTCGCCCGCCCGTTGCAGCGTCTGGCCGGTGTCGCCCAGGGCCCGGACCAGTTCGAGCCGGTCCCCGCACGACTGGAGCAGGTTGACCGCCTCGGAGAGCAGTTTGCGCCGGTGGTCGGGGGCGGCGGTGGTGGCGAGCAGCCGCAGCGTACGGCCCCGGGTCCGGTCGTCCACGCCGTGCGGCACGCGCAGCTGCTCCTGGAGCAGTTGGGTGGCGTGCGTCTTGTTGCCGATGCCCAGCTGCACCCGGGCCATCTCCAGCCGCCACGGCGCCAGTCCGGCGACGTCCACGCCCCAGGTGCGCATCAGCTCGCCGCAGCGACGCAGGTCGGCGCTCGCCGCGTGCGGGCGACCCAGCGCCAGGTGGTGTCGCGCCCGGGCTGCCAGGTAGTGCAGGCCGAGCGGGGTGCGGAACATGCCCGGGGGCACGGGCTGGGCCAGCCAGCGGTCGGCCTCACCGAACCGGCCGGCCTCGGTCGCGCAGCCGATCAGGGTGGCCAGCGGTCCGGCGACGGCCACCCCCCAGGCCGGTGCCGGGACGTCCTCCAGCGCCGCCCGGGCGCGGTCCTCGGCGCCGGGGAGGTCGCCCAGGCGTAGCGCCGCCTCGGCCCGCAGCGCCCGGATCACCGCCCGCCACACCGGGGCGTGCCGCACGGCCGGCCGGTCGAGCAGCAGGTCGCCCCAGAACGCGACCCGGTCGGCGCGACCCGACCAGAGCAGGGCCAGCAGCGGGGCGGTCAGCAGGGGCAGGGTCCCGTCGTCGCCGTGGTGCCGGTGCAGCATCTGCTCGGCGGCGTTCACGGCGTCGTGCTCGCCCGTCGGGGTCAGCGCCGCGCCGAGTGTGGTGAGCGCCTGCAACTGGGGGCTGCCGGTGCCCGCCCGACCGCCGGCGCCGAGGGTGTCGCGCAGGCTCGCCAGGTGCTCGGGGTGCGAGAGGGAGAGCAGCAGCTGCGTGGCGCGCAGTCGACCGGAGGCGCCGGCGGGCCCGTCGTCGTCCGCCGCGCAGCCCTCGACCAGCTCGGCGGCCTCCTCCGCGCGCCCCTGCCAGAGCAGGTACGGCACGGCGGCCAGCGCGTCGGAGGCGGGCCACCGACCGGCGCGGGCGGTCTGCACCAGGTGGGCGAGTTGCCCGTTGACGGCCAGCGGGTTGACCTGCCATCGGGCGCTGACCATCATCGCGGCGGTGGCGGCCCGCTGCGGCTCGTCCACCTCGGCGCGGGCCACCAGGCGCAGGCACGTGGCGGCCACGTCGGGCCGTCCCGAGGCCAGCGCGTGGGCCGCGCCGTCCTGCAGCACCGGCACCGTCCAGCCGGCGTCGGCCCAGCCCGCGGCGACCAGGTGCCCGGCGACCGTGGTCGGCTCCGCGCCGTGCTCGTGCAGCACCTCGGCCGCCCGCTGGTGCATGCCGCGCCGCTCGTCGGGGGACATGTCGGCCAGGATCGAGCGCAGGATCCGCGGGTGGCGCAGCTGGTCGTTCTTCATCAGCCCCGACGTACGCAGCACCCGTACCGCCGGCACGGCCGCCTCGGGCACCATGTCGAGCAGGTGCCCGAGCAGTTCCGTCGGGGTCGGGCGGTTCAGCACCGCCAGCGCCTGCGCGACCCGCCGGACGCCGGGCTCGTGGCGGTAGAGGCAGCCGAGCACCGCCTGGTCGAAGGCGTCACCGAGGGCGAGCTCCGGCGTCGGATCGTCGTCCGTCCCGTCCGGGCTCCGCTCGTCGATCAACGCGCGGGTGAGCAGCGGGTTGCCGCCGGTCATGCTGAGGCAGCGCTCGGCGGTCTCCCGGGCGGCCCCGGCCTCGTCGTCGACCAGGCGGGCGATGGCGTCGACGGTCAGCGGTGGCAGCGTGATCCGGGAGAAGTGCGGCTGGCTGAGCAGCTCGGCGCGGAACAGCGGGTGCGCCGGACGCAGCGCCGACGCCTCGGCGAGCACCACCATGATGGGGGCGTGGCGCAGCCGGCGGGTGACGTAGAGCAGGCAGTGCAGGGACGCGGGGTCGGCGTGGTGCACGTCGTCGACGAGGAGCACGAGTGGTCCGGGGCCGGCGAGGTCGAGCAGCGCGGTGAAGAGCCCGTGCAGCAGGGGTGCCCAGACCCGGTCCCCGGCGGACGACGCGTCCGCGCCCGGCTCCGGCAGGGGTACGGCGACGGCGTCGCGTACCAGATCCTGCAGGCGGGCCGCCGTCGCGTCGTCGAAGCGCGCGCTGTGCAGCAGCTGTCCCAGCACCCCCAGCGGGAGTCCGCGTTCCGCCCGGGAGCCCGCCCCGGCCAGCACCCGCCCCCCGGCGGACACCGTCCACTCGCCGAACGCCTCCAGCAGGCTCGTCTTGCCGCTGCCCACCGCCCCCGTGACGAGCGCGACCTGTCCCCGCTGCTGCTCCTCGCAGGCGTGGAAGGCCCGCCGCAGTCGGGCCATCTGCTCTTCTCGCTGTACCAGCACCGTGTGTCGACCCCTCTCCCGCGCGGTGCCGCGCCAGACGTACCGATGCTGGCCGACACCGCCCCCCCAGTACCGGACGGTGGCCGTTCCACTCCGCGCACCCGGTCAGGACCTCGGGTAGGGGTGGACGCACCCGGCCACCGAGCCGGGTGGACATGACTGTCCTCATCGGACCGCGCCTTCCCCCGACGGCGATCGATCCGGTTGCAGGGAGTCTGGCACCGGCTTCGGCGTGCGACAACGGGCCCGGGACCCCATCGTTTCTTCCGTAAACGTGCGGCCCTGGTGGCACGTTAGGGGTTGCGCGACCGGCCGTCAGGGGGTGTGGTGCCGGCTGTGCGGCGGCAGGTGTCGCCACGGTGGACAGCGGGTTTCCCGCGTGTGGCGCGACGGTGTGTCCGTTCCGGCGGCAGGCCGCCGGGGCCGCTGTCGCCCGCCGGGAACGCCGGCCGACCGCCACCCCCGGTGGCCTCCATCGTGGTCCCGGCAGGGGATACCGGCGTCGCCCGGCGGGACCACGTCCCGCTCTCGCCCGCCGGTCCGTGGCCGTGCCACCGTCCACCGTCGGGCCCGGGAGGACGGCGGTGGACGGCGTGGGTCGCCGGGGTCAGCGGCCGGGTCGGAGCCGGGCGGCCAGTTCGCTGCGGGAGTGGACGTCGAGCTTGCGGTAGATCCGGGTGAGCCGCTGCTCGATGGCGCTGACCGTGAGGAACATCCGCTCGGCGATCTCCCGGTTGGTGTGCCCCTGGGCGGCCAGCGTGGCCACCCGGGACTCGGCCTCGCTGAGCCCCGTCACCAGCAGCGCCGCCTCGCCGCCGGGGTCGACGGATCCGTCCCGGGCGGCGGAGGCGGCGGCGCGCAGCACGGGGACGCCGCACTCCTGGGCGAGCGTGCGGGCCGCCCGGGACGCGTCCCGGGCCTGCCGCAGGTCACCGGCCTGCTGGTAGGCCTGGCCGAGATCGGTGAGGGTGTGTGCCAGCGTCATCCGGTCGCCGCACTGGCGCAGCAGTCGGACGGCGGTGCGCAGGTGCCGGACGCGCTCGGGTCCGTCCTCCGTCGCGGCCAGCACCCGCAACGCGCCCGCCCGGTACCGCACGTGCATGGGGCGCAGCAGCCTCAGCTGCTCCCGGACCAGCCGCTCGGCCTGCTGCCGGCGGCCCATCAGCAGCAGCGCCCGGGCCGACTCGGTCCGCCACGGCACGAGGGCCGGCAGGTCGAGTCGCCAGGACGTCATCAGCTGGCCGCAGAGCTGGAAGTCCGCCAGCGCGGTGTCCGGGCTGCCGGAGGCCAGCGCGTGCGCACCGCGGGCGTGCAGGTAGTGCAGGCCGAACGGAGTCTCGAACAGCGCCTGCGGCACCGGGACCCGGAGGCAGGCCGCCGCCTCGTCCCACTCCTGCAGGCCGGTCAGGGCCCCCAGCCGGACGGCGAGCGGCAGGCCCACGACCACACCCCACCCTTTCGGCGAGAGTCGGTCCAGTGCCCCCTCGGCCAGGTCCCGTGCCCGCGTCAGCTCACCTCGCCGGCCGGCGACAACTGCCGCCAGGGCGGCGATCATGGCCGTCGGGGTGGGGTGTCCGCGGGTGGCGGCCGCGCGCTCCAGCCGCTCGCACCAGTCCCCGGCGAGGTCGAGCCGGTCGGCGTAGATCATTGCGGTGACCGCGCAGACGGCGGTCCACATGCTCGCCTCGTCGTCCAGGCCGAGGGTGGCCAGGGCCCGTTCGGCGTCCTCGACCGCGCCGGTGTCCCCGCGTTCGAGCACGGAGCCCAGCAGGGTGACCCCGCGCAGACGGCGCTTGACCCGGGCCAGGGTCAGCGGATCCCGGCCGGCGACGTGCGGCCGGCCCCGGTCGCACACCGCCACCCCGGGGTAGAGGGTGGCCATCCAGCCCCTGGTGATGAGCAGTTCGGCGGCGGAGCGGGGGTCGTCGCTGTCGGCCCGCCGGTCCAGATGGCGGACGAGTTCGACCGCCCGGTCGATCTGGCCGTGCCACAGCAGGTACTGGATCGGTCCCGCCGCCTGCCGGCTGCCCAGGTGTCCCGCCTGCACGGCGGTGGCGACCCCCAGCAGGTGGGGGACGGCGGCCTGGGGGTCGAGGCGCCACTCGGCGCGGGCCAGGGCGGAGCGGATCCGGGCCCGCAGGCACTCGTCGACGCAGTCGCGGTTGGCGCGGCGCAGGAACCGCCGCGCGGTGTCCACCTCGCCGTCGAGCATCGACTGTTCTCCGGCGTCCAGCAGTGTCTGGGCCATCCAGGGCTCGTTGAGGGCGTCGGTCCGGACCAGGTGCGCGGCCACCCGCACCGGCGGTGCGCCGTCGGAGTGCAGCAGGCAGGCGGCGGCCCGGTGCAGCCGGGCACGCTCCTCCGCCGTCATGCCGTCGAGCACCGCCTGGCCGACCGCCGGGTGACACAGCCCGTCCTCGGTGATCAGACCCGCGCTGGTCGACGCGTCGATCGCCCGCAGGTTCCACTCCGAGCGGACACCGACGAGGTGGGAGAGCAGGGGGCCGTGCAACGGCTCCTCGGTCACCGCCAGGGCCCGGGCGGCCTCCAGCACCAGACGGTCGCAGCGGTAGAGACAGCTCAGCACCGCCTCGCGGAACGCCTCCGCGGCGACCGGCCGGTCGGCCCGCCCGCCGGCGGCCAGGTGGTCGTCGGCCAACGCCTGCACCAGCAGGGGGTTGCCGCCGCTGATCCGGTGCGCCTCCTCCGTGATGGTCCGGGCCACCGGCGCGCCGAGCCGGTCGGCCAGGACCCGGTACGTCCCGTCCCGGCTGAGCAGGGGGAGCCGGACGCGGTGCAGGCGCGCGGGCTGCAACAGCTCCGCGTAGACGGTGGGATGCCACGGCCCGGTCCGGGGTGACTCGCTGAGGACGATCAGCAGGGGTAGCCCGGCCACGCGCCGGGCGGCGTAGTCCAGGCAGCGCAGCGACGGCACGTCGGCGTGGTGGACGTCGTCGATCGCGATGACGAGCGGCTGTCGCCCGGCCAGTTCCAGCAGTTCGCCGCCGAGCGCGGCGATGATCGGGGCGAGCCGTTCCTCGTCCTCGTCCGCCTCGGTCCAGGCGATGGCGCCCTGGTCGATCAGCCGTCCGATCCGGTCGCGGGTCTCGTCGTCGAGGGTGGCCGTGCGGACGAGCTGGCGGACGACCTCCAGCGGCACGGTGCGTTCGGCGCGGGAGGCGCTCGCGCCGACGAATCCCACGCCGGACTCGACCGCCCGCCGGGCGAAGGCGTGCAACAGGCTGGTCTTGCCGGCGCCGACGGGTCCCGACACCGCCGTCACCGGCGGGGTGGCGGCGGACGGACCGCCGGGTCGCAGCAGGTCGCCGAGCCGGTCGGTGAGGTCGTCGAGCTGCGGGCCCCGTTCGGTCAGCGTCATGGGCGCCGTCCCGCACCGCGCACGGTCACCACAGCCACCCGGTGGCCCGTCCGTCCGGGGCCCGCCTGCGCTCCCACTGTGGTCCGAGCCCGTTCGATCCTCGACACATTCCTGCATTCGAAAATATAGCCCGCGATTGTACGTCGCATGGAAGTCATCGACCAACGTGCCTGGTCCGTAGCTTCGACATCCTGCTTCCACCTGCTGATTCGGCAATTCGACGAGCCGCCCGGACACATCCCTCGCTATCGATCACCATGCATCGTGGGAGTATGTCAGCCCGGCAAATGGGCGGCAAGTCGAGGTTTGTAAAGGATAGGCAAACATCCGTTTGGCCGCACGCCGACGGGTGGTCGTCTGCCGACCGACCCGACCGTGGACAGTTGTGACGCGGATTCGGAACGTGACGCCGCTGCCGTCGAGTGGCCGGTTGGTGCCGTTTCTCGGGCTTGCCGGCAATAGGTCGGAAAACGTGTGCCGCCCTGATGGCCCTTCTCGTGGCGCTTCTCCGGTTCCGGTCGGTGATCCTCTCCCCGGTGGCGCGGCCGGTCGGCGGCCCGGAGCCCGGGCGTCGTCGGGGCCGGCACGCCGGCTCCACTGCGGTCCGCCGACCCGGCGGTCGTCCGGTCGGTGGCGGTCCTGTCGGGCGGATGTCCTGCTCAGTGCCGGTCCGTGTGTCGGTGCTCGCCGTCGACCGACGACGCCTGCGTGTTCCGGGGCGAGGTTCCGGGTGTCCGCCGCCGCGATGCTGCGGGGATGGCGTCGTCCGGTGGTGACTCCGCCGGCTTCCGGCCCGCGCCGGCGTCGACACCGGAGTGCGTGCGGTTGATGACGCAGCGCACTCGAAATATCTCTCGCGTTTGCTCCGGCGGTGTCGTCGAATCGGCGAAGGTCGGGTTCGGGCGAACATCGTGCGAGCGGGAAAATCCCGATCCGCATCATCGCCCCGGCTTGCCCGATTCGGGCGTCTGATTGCTATTTCGCGTAACTTGCCGTTAAAGAATTACTATGGCGTGCCGGACGAATCGAGAATTGAAATGCCGGCCGGTGACGTGCTGCTTACCCGCCGGGTCGACGCGGTGATTCACCACGGTCAAAGCATGCGTATCGAAATCGTTGTCCGCAGCCGCCCGGGAATCGTATACACCGCTGTCGACCGGTGGTTCGCGCCGGTGCCGTTCCGCGGTTCCCGGGCCCGCCCGGAAGCCGTGCCGGCCCGCCCGTCGAACCCGGTCCCACCTGCCCCGGCCCGTGGCGAGCGGGTCACCCACCGGTGCCCGACCGGCACGGCTAGGGGTTGTGCCCGTCCTTAGCAGAGCCTAATTTCGAGGCATCCGCGCCGACGACCGAGTCACAGGATATGGGGCGTGGGCACCCATGACCTGAAGGTTTTTTGGCGTGGCGACCCAGCCGCTGGCGAAACTCGTCACCGCCCTCGACAGGGGTTAGGTCGGATGACACTGCTGCCGGCGCTGCGGGGATCCGGCGCCGACCGGGGCGACGCGCTCCGGGTGGCCGGCAGGGCCCTCTCCAGTGAGGACCTGCTCGGCTGCGTCAACGCCGTCGCGGACCGGATCCGGGGCGCCCCCGCGGTCGCGGTCGAGGCGACGCCCAGCCTGGAGGCCCTGGTCGGCATGGTGGGAGCCGTCCAGGCCGGCGTACCCCTGGTGCCGGTGCCCCCGATGGCCGGCGCGGGCGAGCGGCGACGCATGCTGCGCGAGTCCGGAGCAGCGGCCCTGCTCGGCGGCGTCCCCGACGCGCCCCCACTGCCCGTGGTCCCGGTCGACCTGCGCCAGCGGTCCTGGACGGCGCAACCCGAACCGGTGCCGGGCGCGGACGCGGTCATCCTCTACACCGGCGGCGTCTGCGGGCCGTCGCGCGGGGTACGCATCTCCCGCCGCGCGATCGCCGCCGACCTCGACCTGCTCGCCGACGCCTGGCGGTGGAGCGGGGACGACGTCCTCGTCCAGGGCGCGCCGCTCTTCCGGGCGTACGGCCTGGTGGTCGGCCTGCTCGGCGCGCTGCGGGTGGGCAGCCGGTTCGTGCACCTGGACCGGCACGCCGCCGCCGGCCCGGTCGGCACGATCTACCTGGCCGTACCCGATCAGTGGGACCGGATCTCGCGCGACCGTCCGTGGGCCCGCGGCCTGTCCTCGGCGCGGATCCTGGTCTCCGGCGACGCGCCGCTGACCCCCGCCGTGACCGAACGGCTGCGGTTGCTCACCTCGCACTCGCCCATCCAGGGGTACGGCACGACGGAGACCCTCGTCGCGGTGACCGGCCGCGCCGACGCCCGCTGCGCTCCCGGGGTCGCCGGGACACCCCTGCCCGGCGTCCAGACCCGGATCCTCGACCCCGACGGTCTACCGGTGCCCGCCGACGGCGAGTCGGTCGGCGAGTTGAGCATCCGCGGGCCGACGTTGTTCAGCGGCTACCTCGGCGGCCCGGGTCAGGTGTCCGCCGACGGGTGGCACGCCACCGGCGACCTGGCCACCGTCGCCGCCGACGGCTCCCACCGGATCATGGGCCGGCCCGGCGCCGACGTGGTACGCGCCCGTGGGCGCCTGGTGCACGCCGGGCAGGTCGAGGAGGTGCTGCTCAGCCACCCCGGGGTCCGCGACGTCGCCGTGGTGGGCACTGCGCACCGTGTCCTCGGCGAGCAGGTCACCGCGTACGTCGTGGCCGCCGAAGGGCTCACCGCGCAGGTGCTGGTCGACCACGTGGGGCGGCTCCTCTCGGCCGGGCAACGACCCCGCGCCGTCCACTTCGTCGACGAGTTGCCGCGCGGCGCGCAGGGGCGGGTCAGGAAGTCGGCGCTGATCGCGGCGGGCTGAACGGGCCGGAGGCGGCCGGGATGTGGCCGTCCGGTGATCGGCGCCCCCACCCGGGACGGGGCCGGTGTCCGGTCGGCCCACCCACCGCCCGGGTCGGGTCCGCCCGAGGCCGCGCTTCCGGCCGGCACCCGTACCCGACCCCTATCGGCCCCGCCCGGGCCGGTCTCTCGGGTGGCGAGCCGCGGCCCGCCGCCTAGCATCGGCCGGTGTGATCGAGCGGATCCTTCCCCCGGCCGTGGCGGTCGTCGAGTCCTTCACCGACCCCACCGGTCTGCGCCTCTTCCCCGAGGAGGAGCAGCTGATCGCGAACTCGGTGCCGAAGCGCCGCCGCGAGTTCACCACCGTGCGCGACTGCGCCCGCCGGGCGTTGGGGCAGCTGGGCATCGCCCCGGCGCCGATCCTCCCCGGCACCCGGGGCGCCCCGGGATGGCCGGCCGGGGTGGTCGGCAGCATGACCCACTGCGACGGCTACCGGGGTGCGGTGGTCGCCCGCGCGGCGGCGGTCGCCACCGTCGGGGTCGACGCCGAACCGCACGCGCCGCTGCCCGACGGGGTGCTCGACGCGATCGCCCTGCCCGCCGAACGGGCCCGGACGGCCGCGCTGGCCGCCGCGCGTCCGGCCCTCTGCTGGGACCGCCTGCTGTTCAGCGCGAAGGAGTCGGTGTACAAGGCGTGGTTCCCGCTCACCGGCCGGTGGCTGGACTTCGCCGAGGCCGACATCGTGGTGGATCCGGCCGGGACGTTCGCCGCCCGGCTGCTGGTGCCCGGCCCGGTGCTCGACGGCGTGCCGGTGACCACCTTCCGGGGCCGCTTCCTGGTCGACCGGGACCTGGTCCTCACCGCGGTCGCCATCCCGTCGGCCACCACCTGACACGCCCGGGGCTCACCGACCCGCCGGCGTTGACCGTCCCGGTGTCGCCGGCCGCTACCCCGGGAGGCGCCGGGGTGAGGGCTCAGTCCGCCGCCAGCCGGCTCTTCTGCACCTTGCCCAGGGCGTTGCGGGGCAGCGCGTCGACCAGACGTACCTGGCGGGGACGCTTGTGCGCCGACAACTGCCGGGCCACGAAGTCGATCAGCTCCGACTCGCCCACCCCGTCGCCCACCACGTACGCCGTCACCTGCTGGCCCAGGTCCGGGTGCGGGGTGCCGACCACGGCGGCCTCCCGGACACCGGGGTGGGCCAGCAGCGCGTCCTCCACCTCGCCCGCGCCGATCCGGTAGCCGCCGCTCTTGATCAGGTCGGTGGCGGCCCGCCCGACGATCCGGTGCCAGCCGCCCGGGCCGATGGTGGCCACGTCCCCGGTGCGGAACCACCCGTCCGGGGTGCGGGTCGCCGCGTCGGCGTCGGGTCGGTTCAGGTACCCGTCGAAGAGGGTCGGGCCGCACACCTGGAGCTCGCCCATCGCGGCCCCGTCCGCCGCGACCGCGTCACCCTGCTCGTCGACCACCCGGGTGCGTACCCCGGGCAGTGGCAGGCCGACGGTGCCGGGGCGACGCGGCCCGTCGGCGCGGGCGCTCACCGTGATCAAGGTTTCGGTCATGCCGTACCGCTCGACGATCCGGTGGCCGGTGAGCGTGGCGAGGTCGTCGAAGACGGTTGCCGGCAGCGCCGCGCTGCCGGAGACCAGCAGGCGTGCCCCGCGCAGCGCGCGGGCCGCCTCCGGGTCGGCGGCGATCCGTGACCAGACGGTGGGCACCCCGAAGTAGAGCGTGCCGGCAGCCGCCGCGTACCGCTGCGGGCGGGGCCGGCCGACGTGGTGCAGCCGGCCGCCCAGGCGCAGCGGACCGAGCACGCCGAGCACCAGTCCGTGCACGTGGAACAGGGGCAGCCCGTGCACGAGCAGGTCGTCCGGCGTCCAGGCCCAGGCGTCGGCGAGTCCGTCCAGGCAGGCGGCGACGGCCCGGCGGGACAGCACCGCGCCCTTGGGGGCGCCGGTGGTGCCGCTGGTGTAGAGGATCAGCGCGGTGCCCGCCGGATCCGGTTCCGGGGGGACGGTGTCCGAGCGGCGGCTCAGGTCGACCGGCACGGTCGGTGGCCCCGGGAGATCGGCCGTGCCGCCGCCGTCAGCCGGCACGAGCATCGCGCCGGCCGCCGAGTCGCGCAGGATGTGGCCGCGTTCCACCGGCCCGGCGTCCGGTGGCACCGGTACGACCGCCGCGCCGGCCAGCAGCGCCCCGACCACTCCCACCACGGTCTCCAGGCTGGCGGTGGCCTCGATCGCCACCCGGTCGACGCCCCGCAGGTCGTCGGCGACCGCGCAGGCGAGCCGGCGCAGCTCCACCCAGGACACCGCCCGATCGTCGATCCGGATCGCGTCCGGGCGCTCGTCGGTGGACTCGGCGAGCCAGTTCAGCAGCCGCACGGTGCGGGCCCCTTTCCACGGTTCGTCCCGGCCGGCGCGGCATCGGGCCCGGGACGGCCGGCGCGGCCGGAACTCCGATAGGGTCGGTGGGCGACGTCGGCGCCGCCGCGCCGGATGTCGGACGCCCCGACCGTAGTCGGGACACCCCGGGCCGGCCACCCCTACCGGTGCGCGCCGCCGGGTCCCGCGGTCGAGGAGGTGGCGCCGGTGTCCCGCGCGGCGACGGGGCGGGGAGTCCCCGGTGACGTCCGGGCGGTCGTGTTCGACCTCGACGGCGTGCTGATCGACAGTCTGGCCGTGGCCCGTGAGGCGTTCGCCCTGGCGTACGCCGAGGTGGTCGGTGACGGCGTCGCGCCGGTCGACGAGTACTGCCGCCATCCCGGCCGGTACCTGCCCGAGGTGCTGCGGATGCTGGGCCTGCCGGCGGCGATGGCGGCCCCGTTCGTCCGGGAGAGCAACCGGCTCGCGCACCGGGTCGTGCCGCTGCCCGGGGCGGCGGAACTGCTCGGGCGGCTGCGCCGGCGGGGCGTCGGGCTGGCGGTCGCCACCGGCCGCAGCGGCGCCCGGGCCCGGCACGTCCTGGACCTGGTGGGCATGCTGCCCCTGGTGGACCATGTCGTCGGCTCGGACGAGGTGAGCCGGCCGAAGCCGGCCCCGGACATCGTCCTGCGGGCGCTGGAGCTGTTGGACGTGGATCCCGCCGAGGCGCTCATGGTCGGTGACGCGCCGGCCGACCTGGCCAGCGCCCGCGCGGCGGGAGTGGTCGCGGTGGCGGCGCTGTGGGGTGAGTCCGACCCGCGGACACTGCGGGCCGCCGGCCCGGACCTGGCGCTGGCGAGCATCGACGAACTGCTGCCGCTGTGCGTGCCGCCGGCCGGCGGACACCGAGGGTCACCGCGCGACACCCCTGACGCGCCGCCGGTCCCCGGAACGACACCCCCGATTCATCGACCGATGGGTTGAACGCGGCCTCGGTTGCCCGGATGATGGGCGGCGTCGGCCGGCCGTGCGCGGGTCGACCCTGGACCGTTCTGCACACCGACGCCGCGACACCCCGAGGGCCCCACCCTCCCGACGGCCCGCGCACGTGACGGAGGACCCACAGCCCATGCCGGCCATCGAAGTCGAGCACCTGCACAAGCGGTACGGTGACAAGGTCGCCGTCGACGACGTCTCCTTCACCGTGGAGCAGGGCGAGATCTTCGGCGTGCTCGGCCCCAACGGGGCGGGCAAGACCACCACCGTCGAGTGCGTGCAGGGCCTGCGACGCGCCGACCGGGGGACCGTCCGGGTGCTCGGCCTCGACCCGGTACGCGACCGCGCCGAGGTGCGCCAGCGGGTCGGCGCCCAGTTGCAGGAGAGCCAACTGCCGGACAAGCTGCGGGTCCGCGAGGCCCTCGACCTGTACCGGTCCTTCTACCGCAACCGCGCCGACATCGACGAGTTGCTCGCGGACCTCGGCCTGGCCGGGCAGCGCGACACCGCCTTCCACAAGCTCTCCGGCGGCCAGAAGCAGCGCCTGTCGGTGGCCCTGGCGCTGGTCGGCCGGCCGGAGATCGCGATCCTGGACGAGCTGACCACCGGCCTGGACCCGCAGGGCCGGCGGGACACCTGGGACCTGGTCGAGTCCATCCGGGACCGGGGGGTGACGGTCGTGCTGGTCACCCATTTCATGGAGGAGGCCGAGCGGCTCTGCGACCGGCTGGCCATCATCGACTCCGGCCGGGTGGTGGCCATCGACACCCCGTCGGGCCTGCTCTCCCGGGTCGGCACCGAGCACCGGGTGCACTTCCGGCCGCTCGACCCGCTGGACGACGCGCTGCTCGTCGCGCTGCCCGAGGTGACCGACGTGCGTCGCGTCGGCGACGAGGTGACCGTCAGCGGTCCGGAGCAGGTCCTGCAGACGGTGCTGTCGGCGCTGGCGGAGCGGAAGGTCCGGTACGCCGCACTCCGCGTCGAGCAGCCCACCCTGGACGACGCGTTCGTCTCGCTGACCGGCCGGGCCACCCGGACCGCCACCCCGCCGACGACCGACGAGAGGTCCTCGTGAACGCCCTGTCCAAGCTCGTCGCCGTCGAGGCCAAGCTGTTCCTGCGCGAGCCGGTGTCGCTGTTCTTCGTCTTCGCCCTGCCGCTGGGTCTGATGCTCGTCTTCGGCCTGCCCCGGCGCGGCGCGGCCGCCGACGACGGGGGCCAGCACACCGAGCTGACCTTCCTGCCGGCCCTCGCGCTGGCCCTCACCATCGGGATGCTCGCGCTGTTCACCCTGCCCATGGCGCTGGGCATCTACCGGGAACGGCGAGTGCTGCGGCGGCTCGCCACCACGCCGGTCCACCCCGCCCTGCTGCTCATCGCCCAGGTCGTGGTCAACCTGGCGATGGGCGTGGCCGGCGCGGTGGTCACCGCGATCGGCGTACGCTTCCTGCTGGACCAGCCGGCCCCGGCCAACGTACCGGCGTTCGTGCTGGCGTTCCTGCTCGGCGTGGCCTGCCTGTTCGCCGTCGGGCTGCTCATCGCCGCGCTCGCCCCGTCGGCGCGGGCGGCCCAGTCGATCGGGCCGGCGCTCTTCTTCCCGCTGCTCTTCCTCGCCGGCGCCTGGCTGCCCCGCGACCAGATGCCGACCGTGCTGGCCCGCATCGGCGACTACTCGCCGCTCGGCGCCACCGTCGACACGCTCGCCGCGGCCTGGGCGGGGGAGAGCCCGGCGCTGCCGCAACTGCTCGCCCTGGCGGTCACCGCCGTGCTCGGCAGCGTGCTGGCCACCCGCTTCTTCCGCTGGGAGTGAACCCGCCCCCGGCCCGGTGCGGCTGTGGTAGCGCGGCCTCGCGCTAGGGGGTGGTTAAGGGTGTTCGGCGATTGTGACGTGGATTACCTTCAATGGTGAGAAGTGGTCGTCACCGGAGCCGGGAAAATGCTTTTCCCGTCATCGTGCGCCTATTCCGGGAAACGCCGGTGCCGCCCTTCCTCGATAATCCGCGCCGCATGAGCGACCGGCGCACGGCGAGGCGGAACGACGACGACGGAGGTCGTGCGATGACACATTCTTCCGATCCCGTGCCGACTGTCCGGCCGGCCGATTCCATCGTCAACGGCGACGACCGGACCGGCTGGTCGGTACCGGCCCCATCGATCAGCAGGGAGGCTGTCGGCATCGTCGAGGCGGTGCTGGAGGGCGGGCCGGTCAACCTGCCGGCCGAACTGCGCAGCCACCGGGTCTCGCCGGTGGACGACAAGATCAAGGTGCACCACTACGGCGGGTACGAGCATTTCGAACGGGACCCCTCCGGGATCACCGACGACGCGCCCGTGGTCTTCCGCTGGACCGGGCGTACCCGGATCGCCGAGTAGCGGAAGGCAGCAACCCGATGGGCATCCCGACGCCGCGGCCCGTCCCGTACCTCATGGTCAGGGACGCGGCCCCGGTCATCGCGTTCTACACCGACGTCTTCGAGGCCGTCCCGATCGAGCGGGAGTGCCTGCTCGACGGGCGGGTCCTGCACGCCGAACTGGCCGTGGGCGGGCACCGGTTGACGGTCAGCGAGTGGTGCGAGGGGTCCCGGGCGGTCGACGCCGTCGACGGCCCCGCCGTGCTGACCGTCACCCCGGACGACCCGCAGTCGCTGATCGAGCGGGCCCTCGCGGCCGGCGCGCAGCTCGAGGCGGCCGATGGGGCGGCGGACGCGGTGTTCCGGGACCCGGCCGGGCAGCGGTGGTCGGTGACCGGGGCCGGCCGACCGGAGTAGCGGTGCGCACAGCACGGTAGGCGACGAACGACGCGGCCCGGCCGCGCCCCTCGTGGGGTGCGGCCGGGCCGTCGCACTGCCCGGCGACCGGCCCCGCGTGGGGCTACCGGTCGCCGGCCCCGGGTGGTCAGCGGCGCGCGGTGGGGGTCAGGCCGCCGCTGCGCCGACGGTGCCGCCAGTACAGGTCCCGCCGCGCGCCCTTGGGGAAGCCGGGCTGCCAGGGCTTGATCGGCCCCGCCGGGTGGATGACCGCCGAGTCGGAGAGCTTGCCGCCGAACTCCGGCTCCAGCCGCCACGCCATCAGGTCGTTCCACTGCCGGGGCAGGCGCAGCCAGTTGTCGTACACGGCGTAGTTCAGCGCGTCCTGGTCCGGGTAGCGCGACTCGTGCGCGTGCCGGCCGAGGTACGCCAGGGACCGCTCGGTGACCTCGCACTCCTTCCACCGCTCGACGTCGATCAGCAGCACCCCGGAGTTGAAGTAGTACGCGAAGGGGTCCAGGTCCCGGTACGTCGCCAGACCGGGGATGCCGCCCATGTCCAGCAGCCGCCGGTTGAACGGGTCGCGGACCGCGCCGACCGGCGCCCCGCCCATGTCCACCTCGAACAGCGGCTTGAGGCTGTTGGTGCACAACGTGTCGCAGTCCAGGTAGAGCACGCGGCGCACCTCGGTCGGCAGCGCGGCGGGGACCAGCAGGCGCAGGTACATCGCCGGCGACAGGTAGGCCATCACCGGATCGTTGCCCTTGGGCAGGTTGACGGGGGAGGTGTCGACGCGCAGGTACTCCACGGTGGCGTCCGGCCCGGCGACCCGGCCGAGGGCGGCCCGGGTCGAGGCGTTCACGTCGTCGGCCGCGATCAACCAGTACCGCAGTTCCTCGCCGGGGTTCGACTCGGCGACGGTCGACATGACGACCGCGGCGTGGGGCGCGTACGCGGCGTCGAAGGTCAGGGTGAGGTCCACGGGGTGCTCTCCTTCGCACAGGTTGAGCGCAACCCAGCGAAACTAACTCGAATAATGGGATTGCGGCAACGAAGAGTCATTCTTTCGTACCCGTATTCCGGTCGCGCTCCGACGAATCGCTGAGCGGTACCCCAGAATTGACCCCTCAATGGTGGGCGGGCGCTGGACATCGGCCCGGGAATTTCTTTCCGGCACGCTCTGCGGCGGCGATTCCGGTGCACCGGGTAACGGTCCGCCGCCGTACGCCCCCGGTCAGGCGTCGAGGAATTCCTCGACCATCGGGACGAGCCACCGGGCGCGCTGCGGGAGGGTCGTGTGGGTCGTGCCGGGCAGGACCGCCAACCGGCACGACGGTAGCCCGGCCAGGTCGCCGGCCACTCCGCCGCCGAGCAGCCGGAACATCTCCACGGCGTGCTCCGGCCGGACGATGTCGGCGTCGGCCAGCACGATCATGGTCGGGGCGGCCAGCTCCCGGATCGCCGTGGCCGGCCACTGCGGCAGGTCGGCGTCGAGACGCCTGACCTTGGCGACCAGCGCCGGCCAGCCGGCCGGGTCGGGCGCGGTGCGCAGGTACTCCTCGTGGAACTCGGAGCCGTGCAGGTGTTCGGGGCGCAGCTCCTGGATGCCGTCGAGCAGGCCGGGGTGCAGGCCCGCGTGGTGGAAGCTCACCGACGCCAGCACGAGCCGGCCGACCCGGGACGGGTGGTGGGTACCGAGCCGCAGCGCCACCATCGCGCCCATGCTCCAGCCGAACACGTCCGCGACGCCGACGCCGAGGTGGTCGAGGAGGGCGACCACGTCCGCGGCGAGCCCGTCGACCGTGAGCGGCCGGTCCGCGTCCGGGGTGCGGCCGTGGGCCTGCAGTTCGACGGCGACGACCCGGCGGGTCCTCGCCAGCAGCGGCAGCATCGTGCCGAACGACGTGCCGATGCCGGAGAGGGCACCGTGGATCAGCACGACCGGACGGCCGTCGCCGTCGCCGTGCGACTCGTGGTAGAGGGACAGGCCGTTGACGGGTGCGTAGCTCATGCGAACACCGTGCGCCGCGGCCCTTACGACCCCCTTCCCACCCGCTTACCGCTTGTAGGGTGGCCCGCATGCGTTTCGGCGTCCTCGGACCGCTCGCCGTCGTCACCGACACCGGCGAGCCCGTCACCGTGCCGGGCGCCAAGGTCCGGGCCCTGCTGGCCGACCTGGTCGCCCACCGCAACCAGGTCGTCTCCGCCGACCGGCTGATCGACGACCTGTGGGGCGACGACCCGCCCGCCAACGCCGCCGGCGCGCTGCAGGTGCGCGTGTCCCAGCTGCGCAAGGCCCTCGACGACGCCGAGCCGGGCGCGCGGAACCTGGTCGAGTCCCGGCCGCCGGGGTACGTGCTGCGCACCGACTCGGTCGACGCCGACCGGTTCACCGCGCTCGCCGCCGCCGACGACACGGCGAGCCTGACCGAGGCGCTGCGGTTGTGGCGGGGCGAGCCGTACGCCGACGTCGCCGACGCGCCGTGGGCGCGCGCCGAGGCCGAGCGCCTCGCCGAGGCCCGTCTAGTCGTGCGGGAGAAGCTCGCCGAGGCCCGGCTGGCCCGGGGCGAGCACGCCCTCGTCGTCGCCGAGCTCGCCGAACTGGTGGCCCGGCACCCGCTGCGCGAGAGCCTGCGGGCGCTGCACCTGCGCGCCCTGTACGCCGCCGGCCGCCAGTCCGAGGCGCTGGACAGCTACGCCGAGCTGCGCACGCGTCTCGCCGACGAGCTGGGCCTCGACCCGGGGCCGGAGCTGGTCGCCCTGCACCGGCGGATCCTGGCCCAGGACGGCACGCTGAGCCCTCCGCCGAAGGCGGCGCTGGTCCGCAACAGCCTGCCCGCCCGCCCCGACGAGCTGGTCGGCCGGGCCGAGGCGGTCGCCGAGCTGCGCGCGCTGGTGCCCGCCCGCCGGCTGGTCACGCTGACCGGGCCCGGCGGTGTCGGCAAGACCCGGCTGGCCACCGAGGTCGCCGGCGAGCTGTCCTTCCCGGACGGGGTGTGCCTCGTCGAGCTGACCGCGTTGCGGCCCGGCGACACCGCCGTCGCCGAACTGGTCCTGGCCGCCCTCGACGTACGGGAGACCACGGGCGCCGGCGTCGCCCCCGACGACCGGCTCGTCGCCGTGCTGCGGCACCGGCAGGCGTTGCTCCTGCTGGACAACTGCGAGCACGTGATCGAGCCGGCCGCCGCGCTCGTGTCCCGCCTGCTGCGGGAGACCACCGGCGTCACCGTCCTGGCGACGAGCCGGGAGCCGCTCGGGCTGGCCGCCGAGGTGCTGTGGGAGGTGCCGACGCTGCCCGTGCCCGTCGACGAGGGGGACCTCGACGCGGTCCGCCGCTCGGCGGCGGCCCGGCTCTTCGCGGCCCGGGTCGCCGCGCGGCAGCGCGCCTTCCGGCTCGACGAGCGGACCGGTCCGGCCGTCGCGCGGCTGTGCCGCCGCCTCGACGGCCTGCCGCTGGCGCTGGAGCTGGCCGCGACCCGGGTGCGTGCGCTCGGCGTCGATCAGGTGGTGCAGCGGCTGGACGACCGGTTCCGGCTGCTCGGCACCACCCAGCGGGACGTGCCGGAGCGGCAGCGCACCCTGACCGCGGTGATCGGCTGGAGCTGGGACCTGCTGTCGGCGCGGGAGCAGGCCGTGCTCGCGCGGCTCGCCGTGCACCACGACGGCTGCACCCTGGACGCGGCCGAGCAGGTCTGCGACGCCGACGTGGACGTGCTGACCCGGCTGGTCGACCGCTCCCTGGTGGTGCTGGACGACTCCGGCCCGGCCCCGCGCTACCGCCTGCTGGAGTCGGTCGCCGCATTCTGCCTGGACCGGCTCACCGACGCCGACGCGGTGCGGGCCCGCCACGCGGCGTACTACACCGCGCTGGCCGAACAGGCCGATGAGCTGCTGCGCGGTCCGGGCCAGCGGGAGTGGCTGCTGCGGCTGGACGCCGAGGCCGCCAACCTGCGGGCGGCGCTCGGGCACGGCGGCGGGCTGCGGTTGGCCAACGCCCTCACTTGGTACTGGTTCCTGCGCGGCCGGTTCACCGAGGCGCGACGCGCGCTGGCCCTCGACGGGGACGCCGCCGCGCGGGCCCGGGCCGCGGTGTGGCGGATCGGGTTCACCCTGCTGCAGGGCGGCGTGGTCACCGGGGCCGAGACCGAGGCGGCCCTGGCGGGGTACGCCGACGGTCGGGCCAGCTGGTTCGTGGCGGCCGCGCTCGTCGACCGCAGCGAGCTGGCCCGGGCGGGCGAGCTGTTGGAGCGGGCCCGGTCCGCCGGCGCCGACCCGTGGGTGGAGGCGGCCGTCTGCGTCACCCGGGCCAAGCTGGCGCACGCCGCGAGCGACCTCGCCGCTCTGGAGCGCGACAGCGCGCGGTCGGCGGCGCTCTTCGCCGAGCTGGGCGACCCATGGGGCCGGTTGCAGGCCACCGAGTGGGTGGGCGGGCTGGCCGAGCTGACCGGCGAGTACGCGTGCGCCGCCGCGCTGCACCGCGAGGGCCTGCGGTGGGCCGAGGAACTGGCGCTCTGGCCCGAGGTCGGCAGCAAGCTTTCCTGGCTGGCCTGGATCGCGGTGCAGACCCAGGACCACCGGCAGGCCCGGGAACTGGCCGAACGCGCCTACCGGCTGGCCGTCGAGCAGGACTCGCCCGCCGCCCGGGTCTTCGCCGAGCTGAGCCTCGGCATCGCCGCGCGTCGCGAGGGCCGGCGGGACGTCGCCGTATCCCACCTGCAACGGCTGGTCGACTCCGGTGGCGACGACGCGCTGTTCCTGCCGATGGTGCTGGGTGAGCTGGCGTACGCGATCGCCGACGAGGACCCGGCGCGGGCACTCGCGCTGCACGCGCGCGCGTACGACGTCGCGGTGGCGATCGGCGCGCCCCGCGACGCGACCGGCGCGCTGGACGGGCTGGCCTCGGCGGTGCCGCAGCCGCAGGTGGCGGCGCGGATCCTGGGCGCGGCGGCGGCCGCGCGGAGCACCCGGGTGCCGAGGTCACCGGCGGAGCGCGACGAGGTCGAGCGGGTCGTCGCGCGCTGCGTCGCCGCGCTCGGCGCGGACGGGTTCGCGGCGGCCTACCGGGCCGGGCAGGACCTGTGCCCGGACGAGGCCCGGGCACAGGCCGACTCGTTCCTGGTCACCGCGGGACCGGCTGGTAGCAGGCGATGATCACGCCGCTCTTCATCACCTTCGTGTCCACCAGGGTGAGCGTGGTCCGGGCGTCGGCCAGTGGCGCGCTGACCGAGGGGCCGCCCTGGAGCACCGGGTGGATCCAGAACCGGACCTCGTCGACCAGCCCGGCCTCGACCAGGGCGTGGGTGACCACGCCGTAGCCGTACATCAGGATGTCCCTGCCCGGCTGGGCCTTGAGCTTGGTGACCTCCTCGATCAGGTCGCCCTGCAACACCTCGGTGTTGTTCCACTCCGGATCGGTCAGGGTGGTCGAGGCGACGTACTTCTTGACGTTGTTGAAGTAGGCCGCTCCGGTGCTCGGGTCGCTCTCGTCCATGTTCGGCCAGGCGGCGGCGAAGCCGTCGTACGTGCGGCGGCCCATCAGCAGCGCGTCGGCCGCGTCCGTCTGCTGACCGGCGAAGGCGGCGGCCTCGTCGTCGAAGTACGGCATGGTCCACGCCGGGTCCTCGATGACGCCGTCGAGGGTGATGTACGTCGAGTTGATGATCCTGCGCATCGTGTGCTCCCTGGGTGGGTGTCTCGGTGACACCAGGAACACTGCCAGAGCGCGCTTACGGTTCGCTTCAGGTGCGCTTCCGGTGCGGCGGCCGGTCGGCGCCTGCCGCCCCGGCCGGCGCCGTAGCTGCCGGTCGCCGGGCGCGTCGATCGTCGTGGGCCGTCGTGGGGCGTCAGCCGGGGGCCGCCCCGGCGGTGGCCGGTGCTTGCCGCGACGCCCGGAGCACCGTGTCGAGCCACCGCAGCTGACGCCGGGTGTGCACGGCCTCGCCGCCCTCGTGCCCGTTGAACGGGTAGGTGTGCATCTCACGTTCCGGCGTCGGTCGGCCGGTCGCGGCGCCGTACTGGTTGTAGGCGGCGAAGCCGGTGCTCGGCGGGCAGACGGTGTCGCACAGGCCGATCCCGAAGTGCGCCGGCGCGCTCGCCCGCCGGGCGAAGGACACCCCGTCGACGTACGACAGGGTGCGCCGGACCGCCTCCTCCGCCTCCCGGTGGACGGCGAGGTACTGGGCGATCTCGCTGTACGGCGAGGCGTCGGTCAGCTCGATCGCCCGCTGGACGTGGCAGAGGAACGGGGCGGTGGTCAGCAGCGCCGCGAGATCGCCGACCAGGCCGGCCACGGCCAGGGCGAGTCCACCGCCCTGACTGTTGCCGGCGGCGACGACCCGGGCCGGGGCGACCCCGGGCAGGGCGCGCGCCGCGTGCACGGCCCGCACGGCGTCGGTGATCAGCCGCCGGTAGTGGTAGTCGTGCGGGTCGAGGATTCCCCAGGTCACGGGCCACGGGCCGCCGGGCGCGCCGTGCGGGTCGGGGGTGTCGCCGACGCCGTAGCGGCCCGACTGTCCCCGGCTGTCCATCAGCAGGTGCGCGTATCCGGCCACCGGCCAGGTCAGCCGCTCGTGCGGCAGGCCCCGTCCGCGCCCGTAGCCGACGTACTCCACCACCGTGGGCAGCGGCGTCCGCGTTGCGGCGGGGCGGGTGTACCAGGCCCGGACCGGGTCGCCGCCGAAGCCGGTGAAGGTGACGTCCCAGGTGTCGAGCAGGGTCAGGTCGGTGCGGACCGGCCGGACGTCGAGGAGCACCGGGACGGTGGCGGCCTCGGCGAGGGTGTCGCGCCAGAAGTCGTCGAAGTCGGCGGGCTCGGCGACGGTGGGCGCGTAGCGCCGGAGTTGGTCGAGGGGGAGGTCGAAGCGGGGCATGGCTCCTCGCCGGGTCGTCGAAGCTTCTGCAGTGTGGCCGAAACTTTCGGCGGACTGTAGCGCGTTTCCGTCGGAAAGGGTACTGCCGCGGCTGCGATGCGTGCGGACCGACGGGGACGGCCGACGCAGGTGCGCGCTTTCCTGTTCCTTTTGAACCTCTTGACACACCTTCACGCTGCCCATAGGTTGCCGAAAACGGTCTGGACCATTTCCGAAAGTTTCGGATTTCGGGGCGCCGCCGTCGGTCCTCGCCGTGCCCGGGCGAGGCGTGCCCGCAGCTAGGGGGAGTGGCATGAGATCTTCGTCGCCCGTCGACTCCGGCCCGACGGACCGTGCCGCCGCCGCGTGGCGCGATCCGCGGCTGTCGACGACCGAACGGGCCGAGGCGCTCGTGCCGCTGATGACGCTGGAGGAGAAGGTCGCCCAGCTCGTCGGGGTGTGGGTCGGCGCGGAGGACTCCGGCGAGGGGGTGGCCCCGTACCAGTCCGACATGATCGACGGCGCGCCGCCGTGGAGCAGCCTCATCCGGCACGGGCTCGGCCAGCTCACCCGGCCGTTCGGCACCGCGCCCGTCGACCCGGTCGTCGGAGCGCGGTCGCTGGCCGCGTCCCAGGCGCAGATCGTCGCGGCGAGCCGGTTCGGGATCCCGGCGCAGGTGCACGAGGAGTGCCTCACCGGGTTCGCCGCCTGGCGGGCCACCGTCTACCCGACCCCGCTGAGCTGGGGCGCGTCCTTCGACCCCGAACTGGTCGAGGAGATGGCCGGCCGGATCGGCCGGTCGATGCGGGCCGCCGGTGTGCACCAGGGGCTGGCCCCGGTGCTCGACGTGACCCGCGACTACCGCTGGGGGCGTACCGAGGAGACGATCGGCGAGGACCCGTACCTGGTCGGCACGACCGGCGTGGCGTACGTGCGGGGCCTGGAACGGGCCGGCGTCGTCGCCACCCTCAAACACTTCGCCGGCTACTCCGCCTCCCGGGGCGGTCGCAACCTCGCCCCGGCGCCGATAGGCCCCCGGGAACTCGCCGACGTCATCCTGCCCCCGTTCGAGATGGCCCTGCGTCTCGGCGGGGCCCGCTCGGTGATGAACTCGTACGCCGAGATCGACGGCGTGCCCGCCGCCGCCGACGAGGACCTGCTCACCGGGCTGCTGCGCGACGAGTGGGGCTTCACCGGGACGGTCGTCGCCGACTACTTCGCGGTGCGCTTCCTGCAGACCCTGCACGGGGTCGCCGGCGACGCCGCCGACGCCGCCCGGCTGGCCCTGCGGGCGGGCATCGACGTCGAGCTGCCCACCGTGGACACCTTCGGCCCGCCACTGGTGCAGGCGGTCCGCCGCGGCGAGGTCGACGAGGCGCTGATCGACCGCGCGCTGCGCCGGGTGCTCACCCAGAAGATCGAACTCGGACTGCTCGACGACGACTGGCGGACGTCGCCGGACGATGTGCAGGGCCTGCGCCTCGACGACGAGGCGAGCCGGGACGTCGCCGTACGCCTGGCCCGGGAGTCCGTGGTCCTGCTGCGCAACGACGGGGTGCTGCCGCTGCCCACCGGCCGTCGGGTCGCGCTGGTGGGACCGGTCGCCGACGACCCGCTGGCGATGCTCGGCTGCTACTCCTTCCCCAACCACGTCGGGGTCCGGCACCCCGAGCACGGACTCGGGCTGGACATCCCCTCGCTCCGCGACGAGCTGGCCCGTCTGGTCCCCGAACTCGTCCACGAGCCGGGCTGCGCGGTCACCGGCGAGGACACCTCGGGCATCGCGGCGGCGGTCGCGGCGGCGGCCGCCGCCGACGTGTGCGTGCTCGCCGTCGGCGACCGGGCGGGGATGTTCGGGCGGGGCACCTCCGGCGAGGGCTGCGACGCCGCCGACCTGCGCCTGCCCGGGGCACAGGCGGAACTGGCGCGGGCCGTGCTCGCCACCGGCACCCCGGTCGTGCTGGTGCTGATGACCGGGCGACCGTACGCGCTCGGCCCGGAGTTCGACGCCGCGGCCGCTGTCGTGCAGGCGTTCTTCCTCGGCCAGCGCGGCGGGCAGGCACTCGCCGAGGTCCTCACCGGCGCGGTGAACCCGTCCGGCCGACTGCCGGTCAGCGTGCCCCGCGACGCCGGCGGCCTGCCGAGCACCTACCTGTCGCCACCGTTGGGCCGCCGCACCGAGGTGTCGTCGGTGGACCCCACGCCCGCGTACCCCTTCGGGCACGGGCTGAGCTACACCACCTTCGACTGGACCGACGCGGGGGTGCTCGAACCGGGCGGTGGGTTGCGCGCCGATCCCGCCGTGCCGACCGGGTGGCCGGTCGACGGCGAGGTGACGGTGCGCGTCACCGTGCGCAACACCGGAACACGGCCTGGCACCGAGGTGGTCCAGCTGTACCTGCACGACCCGGTCGCGCAGACCACCCGGCCGGTCGTCCGGCTGGTCGGCTACGCCCGGGTGCCGCTGGAACCCGGCGCGGCGGCGCACGTCGCCTTCGACGTGCCGGCCGACGTCACGTCGTTCACCGGGCTGGGCGGCCGGCGCATCGTCGAACCCGGCGAGGTCGAACTGCGCTTCGGCCGCTCCAGCGCCGAGACGGCGGCGCGCGTGCCGCTGCGCCTGACCGGCGCCGAGCGCCAGGTCGGCCACCGGCGCGACCTGCTCACGTCGGTGTGGATCGAGCCCGCCGGACCGTCCCCCGCACCAGGGGCCGGGCAATGACGTCGGAGACCCTGCGGCCGCCACCACCGACCCCGGAGCACGCCCCGGCGGCGACCACCCCGCGCCCGCGCCGCCGCCGCAGCTGGCGGCGGTCCCTGCGCCGGGACTGGCAGCTCTACTCGCTGGCCGTCCTGCCGCTGCTGTTCTTCCTGGTCTTCCGCTACCTGCCGATGGTCGGCAACGTGATCGCGTTCCGCCGGTTCAAGCCCGGCGGCAGCATCTTCGGCGAGTACTGGGTGGGCCTGCGGTACTTCCGGATGTTCCTCACCGACCCCACCTTCTGGGACGTGTTCACCAACACCCTGCTGCTGGGGACGCTGACCCTGCTGTTCTGCTTCCCGCTGCCCATCGTGCTGGCGCTGCTGCTCAACGAGGTCCGCGCCCGCCGGCTCAAGCGGTTCGTGCAGTCGGTGTCCTACCTGCCGCACTTCCTGTCGATCGTGATCGTGGCAGCCATGGTCATGCAGCTGGTGTCGGTCGACGGGACGGTGAACCAGCTGGTCCGGGCACTCGGCGGCGAGGCGGTGCCGTTCCTGCAACAACCGCAGTGGTTCCGCACCATCTACGTCTCCTCCGAGGTCTGGCAGACCGTCGGCTGGGGCACCATCCTCTATCTCGCCGCCCTCACCACCATCGACGAGAACCTGTACGAGGCGGCCCGGATCGA
Source organism: Micromonospora citrea (assembly GCF_049629545.1). Classification (GTDB taxonomy): domain Bacteria; phylum Actinomycetota; class Actinomycetes; order Mycobacteriales; family Micromonosporaceae; genus Micromonospora; species Micromonospora citrea_A. The sequence continues at coordinate 95,717 of NZ_JBNADX010000006.1, read as the reverse complement.
CGGGGCCAACCGGTGGCGGCAGACCTGGCACGTCACGCTGCCCGGGATCCGCCCGACGATGGTGACGCTGCTGATCCTCAACATCGGCACCTTCATGGCGGTCGGCTTCGAGAAGATCCTGCTGCTCTACAACCCGCTGACCTACCCGACCGCGGACGTGATCTCCACGTACCTGTACCGGATGGGCTTCGAGTCCAGCAACTTCAGCTACGCCGCCGCCATCGGGCTCTTCGAGGCCGTGATCGGGCTGATCCTGGTGTTGACCGCGAACACCATCTCCCGTCGCACGGTCGGGACGAGCCTGTGGTGACCGCCGAGGCCCGCCCGGCCCGGCGGCGGGGGATCCGGCCGACCCGGGGCTACCGGGTCTTCCAGGCGGTCAACGCGGTGATCCTGACCGGCGTCGTGGTCGTGACGCTGTACCCGTTCCTCACCATCGTGGCCCGCTCGCTCAGCGACGAGGCGTACATCATCGCGGGGCGGGTGAACCTGGTGCCGCGCGGGTTCGACCTGACCTCGTACGAGCTGGTCATGTCCGACGCGATGTTCTGGACGAACTACCGCAACACCGTGGTCTACACGGTCCTCGCCACGCTCATCTCCGTCGTGCTCACCACCTGCTACGCGTACGTGCTGTCGAAGCCGCAGCTGCGGGGACGCGGCGTGCTCGTCGGGATCGCCGTGTTCACCATGTTCTTCTCCGGCGGCCTGATCCCCAACTACGTGCTGATCACCAGCCTCGGCATGAAGAACACCGTCTGGGCGGTGGTGGTGCCCAACGCCATCAACGTGTTCAACCTGCTGGTGATGAAGGCGTTCTTCGAGAGCCTGCCGGTGGAACTGGAGGAGGCCGCCGCGGTCGACGGGCTCGGCACGTACGGCACGCTGCTGCGGATCGTGCTGCCGCTGTCGAAGGCGATCATCGCGACGATGGTGCTGTTCTACGCCGTCTCCTTCTGGAACTCGTGGTTCACCGCGTTCCTCTACCTGGACCGGCAGGAGATGTTCCCGGTGACGGTCTACCTGCGCAACCTCATCGCCGGGGCCACCGGGGCGCAGTCGGCCGGCGGGGTCGCCGACGCCGACGCGGTCCAGGCGGCGGCCACCCTGCAGTCCGTGACCATCGTGCTCACCACCCTGCCCATCCTGGCGGTCTACCCCTTCGTCCAGCGGTACTTCGTGTCCGGCGTGATGCTCGGCGCGGTCAAGGGATAGCCCGGCCTGTCGGTTCCACCCCGCCACCCGACCACCGACCGAAAGGACGAGCCATGTTCCGACAGACATGGCGCCGCGCGGCGACAGCCGTGGCCGGTCTGCTCACCCTCACCCTCGTCGCCTGCTCCGAGGAGGCGACCGACGCCAAGGACCTCTCCGGCAACCGGGCCGGCGCGATGGCCGACTACGGCGTCGGGGACCAGTTCACCGCCACCGAACCGGTCTCCTTCTCCATCCTCTACAACAACCACACCTTCTACCCGTTGAAGAACGACTGGCTGCTCTGGTCGGAGCTGACCAAGCGGACCAACGTGAAGCTCGAACCGGTGGCCGTGCCGCTGAGCGACTACGAGCAGAAGCGCAGCCTGCTCATCGGGGCCGGCGACGCGCCGATGATCATCCCGAAGACGTACCACCCGCAGGAGAACGCCTTCGTCTCCTCCGGCGCGATCCTGCCGGTGAGCGACTACCTGGACCTGATGCCGCACTTCAAGGGAAAGATCGAGAAGTGGGGCCTGCAACCGGAGATCGACACGTTGCGGCAGTCCGACGGCAAGTTCTACCTGCTGCCCGGCGTGCACGAGAAGCCCTGGCACGACTACTCGCTGGCGATGCGCACCGACATCCTCGACCAGCTCGGCCTGCCGGTGCCGAAGACGTGGGACGAGCTGTACACCGTGCTCAAGGCGATGAAGGCGAAGTACCCCGACGTCTACCCGTTCTCCGACCGGTGGGGCAAGCCGACCCCGGGTGGCGCCCTGCTGAACATCCTCGGCGCGTCCTACGGCACCCAGGCCGGCTGGAACTACCAGCACGCCACCTGGCTGCCGAACGAGAGGAAGTTCGTCTACACCGGTGCCAGTGAGCAGTACAAGCAGATGTTGCAGTACCTGAACAAGCTCGTCGCCGAAAAGCTGATGGACCCGGAGAGCTTCACCCAGGCCGACGACGCCGCCCGGCAGAAGCTCGCCAACGGCAAGTCGTTCGTCATCAGCGCCAACGCGCAGACCCTGGTCAACGAGTTGCGGCCGGACCTGGCGAAGACCCAGCCGAATGCGAAGCTGGTCAAGATCCCGTTGCCGGTCGGCCCGGCCGGCGAGATCAACCCGGCCAGCCGCCTGGAGAACGGCGTCATGATCTCCAAGAAGGCCCGGGACAGCAAGAACTTCGTGGCGATGATGCAGTTCATCGACTGGCTGTACTACTCCGACGCCGGCCAGGAGTTCGCCCGGTGGGGCGTCGAGGGGACCACGTACACCAAGGACGCCACGGGCAAGCGCACCCTCACCCCCGACGTCAACGTCCTCGGGCTCAACCCCACGGGCACCCGGCACCTGCAGAAGGAGTTCGGCTTCTACAACGGCGTGTTCGCCTACGGCGGCCGGCTCGACCTGGTGCAGTCCTTCTTCTCCCCGGAGGAGCTGGAGTTCCAGAAGGTGATGAACGCGCGTACGCCGATCGGGGTCGCGCCGCCGTACCCGCTGACCGACGAGGAACGGGAGCAGGCGTCGCTCTGGGAGACCCCGCTCAAGGACCACGTCACCCAGAACGGCCTGAAGTTCATCCTCGGCCAGCGGCCCTTCACCGAGTGGGACGCCTACGTCGGTGAACTCAGGGCCAAGAACGCCGACCGGTACATGGAGCTGGTCGACAAGGCCCACGAGCGGTTCGAGAAGGACAACGGCTGACCGTCCGGGTCCGGCCGGGTCACGGGGCCCGGCCGGACCCGGCATCCCGACCCTGCCCGGCGACGACCGGAGGACGACCATGCGCAGCACCGTTCCCGACCGGCCCACCGGCCGGCTGACCGACGCCTGGCGCCACTGTGTCGGCACCGGCCGCTTCGAGCTGGCCCTGCGCCGCGACCACCAGGACTCGCTGGCCCTGATCCAACGCGACATCGGTTTCCGGCACATCCGCGGGCACGGGCTGCTCAGCGACGGCGTCGGCGTGCACCGCCCCTACGAGCACCGGGGCGCCCGCCGGGTGCACCACACCTTCACCTACGTCGACCAGGTCGTCGACGCGTACCTCGACCTCGGGATCCGGCCCTTCGTCGAGCTGGGCTTCATGCCGTCGGACCTCGCCTCCGGCGACCAGACGGTGTTCTGGTGGCGGGGCAACGTCACCCCGCCCCGCTCCTGGTCGCAGTGGGCGGACCTGGTCCGTGCCACGGTCGCCCACCTGGTCGACCGGTACGGGCTCGACGAGGTGCGCGGCTGGCCGATCGAGGTGTGGAACGAACCGAACCTGACCGCCTTCTGGCAGGGCGCCGACCGGGACGCCTACCACCGCCTGTACGAGGTGACGGCGCACGCGGTCAAGGAGGTCGACGCCGGTCTCCAGGTCGGCGGCCCGGCGATCTCCCCGGGCGCGGACGAGTGGCTGGCGCCGTTCGCCGAGTTCGTCACCGACCGCGACGTGCCGGTCGACTTCGTCAGTCGGCACGCCTACACCTCCGGCCCCGCGCAGCACGTGCCGTTCGGCACCCACCAGACCCTCGCGCCGGCGACGGAGCTGCTGGCCCAGTTCGCCGCGCCGCGCCGGCACCTGGCCGGCACCGCCCTGGCGCAGCTGCCGGTGCACATCACCGAGTTCAACTCCTCCTACCGGCCGGACAACCCGGTGCACGACACCGCGTTCCACGCCGCGTACCTCGCCCCGGTGCTGGCCGGCGGCGGTGACCTGGTCGATTCCTTCTCGTACTGGACGTTCAGCGACATGTTCGAGGAGCAGGGGGTGCCGACCGCGCTGTTCCACGGCGGGTTCGGCCTGCTCACCCACCGTCAGATCAAGAAACCCACCTACCACCTGTACGCCTTCATGGCCCGCCTCGGTGACGAGGTCCTGGCGCGCGGGCCGGACCACCTGGTGACCCGGCACCCCGACGGCCGGGTCGCCGTGCTGGCCTGGGCCCCGGTCGACGTCACCGGCCGCGATCCGGTCCCCGAGCGGCACGCCCTGGCGCTGTCGGTCCCGCTCGGTCCGCCCGGCGCCACGTCGGCGTTCCTGCTCCGCTCGTCGGTCGGCGAGGAGGCGGGCAACGCCCACGCCGCCTGGGCGCAGATGGGACGACCCCGCTCACCGCGGCCCCGGCAGCTCGACGCGCTGCGGGAGGCCGCCGAACCGGCGCGTACCCACTGCGCCCTGCCGGTCGCGACCGGGCGGGTCGCGCTCGACCTCACCCTGACCCGGCACGAGGTGACCCTCGTCGAGCTGAGCCCGGTGCGCGACGAGACCCCGCCGTGGTGGGACGACACCCGGCTGCTCGGCCTGCCGGAGCGGGAGCAGCCGTGAGCGACACCTCGCAGGTCCGGCGGCAGTTCGGTGACGGGCCGCTGTCGCGGGCCGCCGCCCGTATCCACATCCTGCTCGTCGTCGAGCTGCTGCTCCTGCTCACCACCCTGCCCGGGCTGGTGCCGCTGGTCCTGCTCGGCCGGGACGCCAGCAACCTCCCGCTGGTCGCGGCCTGCCTGCTCCCGGTCGGCCCGGCGGTCTCCGCCGCCCTGTACGCCCTGCGCCACCAGCGTCCCGAACTGACCGACCTGCGGCCCGCCGCCGTGTTCTGGCGGGGCTACCGGACCAACCTGCCCGGGGTGCTGCGGATCTGGGTTCCGGCCCTGCTGTGGCTCACCGTCATCGCGGTGAGCCTCGCCCACCGCGTCGCCGCGGCCGTGCCGTCCTGGTGGGTGGCGCCGCTGGTGCTCGTCGGCGTGGGGGTGACCCTCGGCGCGGCCAACGCCCTGGTGATCACCTCGTTGTTCGCCTTCCGGACCCGCGACGTGCTGCGGCTGGCCCTGCACTTCCTCGTGCGTGCCCCCGGGGTGACGGTCGGCACGGCCGCCCTGCTGGCCGCGGCGGCCGGGATCACCGCCGTCGGGTCCGACGCGGTGCTCGCGATGCTCGGCTCGGTCCTGGTCCTGGCCCTGCTGCGTACCGCCGAGCCGATGGTCGACACGATCCGGAAGGACTTCACCGCATGAGCCTGCCCGTCACCTCGAAGGTGCCCTTCGGCGGCGACCACAACCCGCAGCAGTGGCCCGAGGACGTGTGGAAGCAGGACGACCTGCTCTTCGACGCCGCCCGGATCGACACCGTGACGCTGGGCGTGTTCGACTGGGCGCTGACCCAACCGGCCCAGGAGGTCTACGACTTCTCCGTGCTGGACCGGATCGTCGAGCGGGCCGCCGCGCGGGGCCGGCAGATCTGCCTGGCGACCGGGACGGGCGCGCACCCGCCGTGGCTGGCGCGGGCGTACCCGGAGGTGACCCGGACGGACTTCGAGGGACGCCGGCACCGCTTCGGGCAGCGGCACAACTCCTGCCCCAGCTCGCCGGTGTTCCGCCGGCTCTCCGCCGAACTGGCCCGCCGGGTCGCCCGCCGGTACGCCGGCAACCCCGCCGTCGTCGCCTGGCACGTCGGCAACGAGTACGGCGGCGCCTGCTACTGCGACCTGTGCGCCGCCGCCTTCCGGGACTGGCTGCGCCACCGCCACGGCAGCCTCGACGCGCTCAACACGGCCTGGTACACCACCTTCTGGTCGCACACCTTCACCGACTGGGACCAGATCGAACCCCCGTCCGCGCTGACCGAGCACTGGCGCGGCCCGGACCACACCGCCTTCCAGGGCATCACCCTGGACTATCTGCGGTTCATGTCGGACGCCATGCTCACCAACTTCCTCGACGAGAAGGCGGCCATCCGGGAGTCCAGCCCCGACGTGCCGGTCACCACCAACTTCATGGGCATGTACCGGCCGATCGACTACCACCGCTGGGCGCCGCACCTGGACTTCGTCTCGTGGGACAACTACCCGCCGGACGACGACTCGGCGGCCCGGATGGCGCTGACCCACGACCTGATGCGCGGGCTCAAGGACGGCCAGCCGTTCTGGCTGATGGAGCAGACCCCGAGCGTCACCGCCTGCCGGGACGTCAACCCGCTCAAGCGGCCCGGACTGATGCGGCTGTGGAGCTGGCAGGCGGTGGCCCACGGCGCGGACGCGGTGCTCTTCTTCCAGCTGCGTGCCTCGCGGGGGGCCTGCGAGAAGTACCACGGCGCGGTCATCGGCCACGCCGGCCGCTCCGACACCCGGGTGTTCCGCGAGGTCGCCGAGCTGGGCGCGGAACTGGAGCGGCTCGGCCCCGCCTCGCTGGGCGCGCGGACGCCGGCCCGGGTGGCGCTGCTGTTCGACTGGGACAGCTGGTGGGCGTTGGAGATCTCCGACGGCCCTTCCCGGCTGGTCCGCTACCAGCAGGTCGTACTGGCGTACCACCGGGCGCTGTGGGACGCCGGGGTGGACCTGGACGTGGCCGCGGTGACCGCCGACCTGTCCGGCTACGACGTCGTCGTCGCACCGGCCCTGCACATGGTCAAGGGCGACCTGGCGCAGCGGCTGGAGGCGGTGGCCGCGCGGGGCGGCTCGGTGCTCACCACGTTCCTGTCCGGGCGGGTGGACGAGAACGACAACGCCTTCCTGACGGACGTGCCCGGGCCGCTGGGGCCGCTGACGGGGGTACGCGTCGACGAGTGGGACGCCCGGGGCCCGGAGGTCGTCAACCCGGTCCGCCTCGGCGCCGGCGACGACCGGATCGAGGTCGCCGCCCGGCTGCTGTTCGAGATCGTCATCCCACAGGGGGCCGAGGTGCTCGGCACCTACCGGGCCGACTTCTACGCCGGCACCCCGGCGGTGACCCGCAACTGCTTCGGCGACGGACACGGCTGGTACGTCGCCACCGACCTGGAGCAGGCCGGTGTCTCCTGGGTGGTGCGGCAGGTGCTGGCCCGGCACGACCTGTTGGGGCCGTACCCGGACGTGGCGGACCTGGAGTCGGCGGTACGGGTCGCCCCGGACGGGACGCGGCTGCTGTTCCTGCTCAACCACCGGGCCGAGCCGGTGCGGGTGACGGCCGCCGGCAGCGGGGTGGACCTGCTCACCGGTGACCGGATCACCCGCGGCCGGCCGCTGCGGCTGCCGGCGCGGGGCGTCGTCGTGCTGCGGGAGCAGCGGTGAGCGCCCCCGCGGGGCAGCGCGGCAGCCGGGACGTCGACCATTCGGTGCACCCGGCCTGGCTGCCCCCGGAGGCGTTCGGGGCGCTCGGCGCGCGCCGCGTGCTGGTGCACGGCGCCGGGCTGCTCGTCGACACCGTCTTCGACGAGGTCGCCCGGGCCTGCGCCGACCACGGTGGCCGAGCCCGCCGCACGGTCCCGACGCCCGCCGGCGGGCCGTCGCCCAGGGTCGGCCACGGCACGGTGCGGGTGCTCGCCGGTGGGCCGTCGCCCGGGGCCGGCCACGGCACGGCGCAGGCGTCCCCCGGTGGGCCGTCGTCGACGGTCGACCCCGGCCCGGCGGACGACGGCGTAGACCTGGTCCTCGCGCTACGGGACGCCGGCCCGCTGCCCGCTGCGGTGGTCCGGGCCGAGGCGGCGCTGACACCCGGCGGGGACGGCGCGGCGCTCGGCGACGAGGGGTTCCTGGTGACCCGCGCGGGCGACGTGACGGTGCTGCTCGCCGACGCGCCGGCCGGCCTGCTGTACGGGCTGTTCCACCTGGTCCGGCTCGGCGAGGCGGCCTTCGCCGCCGGCGTGCCCGCGCGCCGGCACCGGCCCGCGCTGCGCAGCCGGATGCTCGACCACTGGGACAACGTCGCCGTGCACCCGGTGATGGGGCAGGTGGAGCGGGGCTACGCGGGCGGCTCGATCTTCTGGCGCGACGGGTCCGCCCTGCGCGACCTCGCCCGGGTCCGGGCGTACGCGCGGCTGCTCGCCGCCTGCGGGGTCAACGCGATCTCGGTGAACAACGTCAACGTGCACGCCGTCGAGGCGCGGCTGCTGACCGACCGGCTCGACGACGTCGCCTGGATCGCGGACGTGCTGCGCCCGTACGGCGTGCGGGTGCACCTGTCGGTCACCTTCGCCGCCCCGGTGCTCCTCGGCGGACTGCCCACCGCCGACCCGCTCGACGAGACGGTGCGCGCCTGGTGGGCCACCACCACCGCGCGGGTGTACGCGCGCATCCCGGACTTCGGCGGATACGTGGTGAAGGCCGACTCGGAGGGGCAGCCCGGCCCGTTCACGTACGGCCGGGACCACGCCGACGGGGCGAACCTGCTCGCCGGGGCGCTCGCCCCGCACGGGGGAGTGGTGCACTGGCGGGCGTTCGTCTACGACCACCGCCAGGACTGGCGGGACCGCTCCACCGACCGGGCCCGGGCCGCCCACGACCACTTCGCCCCGCTCGACGGCCGGTTCCGGGACAACGTGATCCTCCAGGTCAAGTACGGCCCGATGGACTTCCAGGTGCGCGAGCCGGTCTCCCCGGTGATCGCGGTCATGCCGCACACCCGGCTGGCGGTGGAGTTGCAGGTCACCCAGGAGTACACCGGCCAGCAGCGGCACGTCTGCTACCTGGGTCCCTGGTGGAGCGAGGTGCTCGGCTTCCGGCCCTGGGGGCCGCACGGGCGTGCCGTGGCCGACCTGACGGCCGGCGGCGGCCTGGTCGCGGTGGCCAACGTGGGCGACGACCCGTTCTGGACCGGGCATCCGCTGGCGCAGGCCAACCTGTACGCCTTCGGCCGGCTCGCCTGGGACCCTCGGCTGGACCCGATCGCCGTCCTCGACGAGTGGATCACCTTGACCTTCCCGCCGGCCACCACCGGCCAGCCGGAGCTGGTGCGCGCGACGCTGCACGCGGTGATGGACGACTCCTGGCGCACCTACGAGCGGTACACCGCCCCGCTGGGCGTCGGGTGGATGGTCCGCCCCGGCGACCACTACGGCCCCGACGTGGACGGCTACGAGTACACGCCGTGGGGCACGTACCACTTCGCCGACCGCGACGGCGTCGGCGTGGACCGTACCCGGGCCACCGGCACCGGCTTCACCGGCCAGTACCCGCCCCCGTGGTCCGACGTGTACGAGTCACCCGAGCGCTGCCCCGACGAGCTGCTGCTCTTCTTCCACCACGTCCCGTACGGGCACCTGCTGCGCAGCGGCACCAGCGTCGTGCAGCACATCTACGACACCCACTTCGCCGGGGTCGAGCAGGTGCGGCGGACGCGCCTGCGGTGGCGGCGCCTCGCCGGGCTGATCGACCCGGCGGTGCACGAGCGGGTGGCGGAGCGTCTGGACGAGCAGGTGCGCTGCGCCGAGGAGTGGCGCGACCAGGTCAACACGTACTTCTTCCGCAAGTCCGGGGTGCCGGACGCCCGGGGTCGCCGCATCCACTGACCGCGCCGGCCGCCGGTGGGGGCCGTCGAGGACCCCACCGGCGGGTCACGCCACCGGTGGCGCGGTCACCACGGGTGCACGGTCCCGTCCGGCAGCCGGTTCACCGGCAGGTACGCCGGCGAGTACGGGTGCCGGGCCGCCGCCTCCTCGTCGATGTCCACCCCGAGGCCCGGTGTCTCGGCCGGGTGCAGGTAGCCGTCGGCGAAGTGGTACCCGTGCGGGAAGACCTCGTCGGTCGGGTCGGTGTGGCGCATGTACTCCTGCAGGCCGAAGTTGGGGATCGCGATGTCGAGGTGCAGCGCGGCGGCCATGCAGACGGGGGAGAGGTCGGTGGCCCCGTGCGAGCCGCTGCGCACGTGGTGCAGGGCGGCCAGGTCGAAGATCCGACGCAGGTGGGTGATCCCGCCCGCGTGCACCACCGTGGCGCGTACGTAGTCGATGAGCTGTTCCCGGATGAGCTGGGCGGCGTCGAAGACGGTGTTGAACACCTCGCCGACGGCGATCGGCGTGGTGGTGTGCTGCCGGATGAGCCGGAAGCCCTCCTGCAGGTCGGCGGGGACGGGATCCTCCATCCAGGTCAGCGCGTACGGCTCCAGGCTGCGGCCGAGCCGGGCCGCCTCGATCGGGGTCAGCCGGTGGTGCACGTCGTGCAGCAGCCGCACGGTGGGCCCGAACTCGTCACGGACCCGGGCGAACACCGTCGGCACGTGCGCCAGGTACCGCTCCGTCGACCAGGTCGCCTCGCTGGGCAGCGCGGCGTCGGCCGGCTCGTAGAACAGCTTGTCGGCGCTGACGCCGTACGTCCTGGGCAGGCCGGGCACACCGCACTGCACCCGCACCGCGCGGTAGCCCAGGTCGACGTAGCGGGCCACCTCGGCCAGCACCTCCTCGACCGTCTCGCCGTTGGCATGGCCGTACACGGTGACGCCCTCGCGCGACCGGCCACCGAGCAGCTGGTAGACCGGCAGACCGGCGACCTTGCCCTTGATGTCCCACAGCGCGGTGTCCACGGCCGCGATGGCGCTCATCGTCACCGGCCCTCGTCGCCAGTACGCCCCCTGGTACAGGTACTGCCAGGTGTCCTCGATCCGGGCCGGGTCGCGTCCGATCAGCAGCGGTACGACGTGGTCGCGCAGGTACGACGCGACGGCCAGTTCCCGGCCGTTGAGGGTGGCGTCCCCGACGCCGGTGACGCCCTCGTCGGTGACGATCTTCAGGGTGACGAAGTTGCGTCCCGGGCAGGTGACGATGACCCGGGCGTCGACGATCCTCACTCGGTCTCCTTCGTGCGTCCGTGGCGTCGGCGGGGCGGCCACGGTGGGACGGCCGCCGCGCTGCGGCCGGGTGGTCAGGTGTCGCGCGCGACCCCCGTCGAGTCGCGCACGAGCAGTTGGGTGGGGAGCTCGCGTCGGGCGGGGCGATCGCCGTCGGGCGAGCAGAGCAGGCTGAGCAGCAGGTCGACCGCGGCGCGCCCGGCCTGCTCCTGTGGGGCGGCGACGGTGGTCAGGGCCGGTGTGGACAGCGCGGCCATCGGGATGTCGTCGACGCCGATCACGCTGACGTCGCCGGGCACACGTACGCCCCGGCCGTGACCAGTGGGGTGTGCGCAGCGGCCTGACGCAGCTGCTGCTCGGTGGCCCGGGGTGAGCAGAGCACCAGCCCGTCCGCCTGCTTGGCGAGGCCACGCAGGAGGTCGACCTCCGCCGCGGGATCCTCGTCGCTGTCGGCCAGGAAGACGGCGTGGTCCGACTCGCGGGCCCGGGCCTGCACGCCCCTGACCACGCTGGGAAAGACCGGATTCGCCAGGTCCGGCACGATCACGCCGAGGTTGCCGGTGCGGCCGGTGGCCAGCCCTCGGGCGGCGCGATGGGGCGCGTACCCGAGCTGCCGGGCCGCCCGCAGGACCCGCTCGCGGGTAATGGACCGCACGACGTCCGGTGTGGACAGCGCCCGTGACGCGGTGGAGGCGGAGACGCCCGCGGCGCGGGCCACCTCACGGATCGTCGCCCGCACGGCTCACCTCCCGGGCGTCCGGTCGACTGCCCCGGCAAGTCTGAAACCGTTTGCAGTTTTGTGTCAAGGTGTCACGTCGCGAGGCTCGTATCCCAGGTGGTGTAACGGTTCGGCCCCGCCGAGCGTGTTGCAGGCCGGCCTGCGGGCAGCGCGGCGGCGGGCGAGGGTGGACTGCCGGCGAGCGGTCGTCCGGCTCGCTCGCGAAGGCCCGGTGGGAGGCACACGTCTGCACACCGGGCCCTTCCGGACGATCCCCGGCGCCTACCTGGCCGCGCAGGTGGAAGTCATCCCCGTGCCGGTGCCGGTGCTCTGGAAGCCGAACTCGGTCGACCGGCCGGCGGCGAGGACGCCGTGGTGACCGACGTTGGTGAACTGCACGGTGCCGGTGCTCCCGCCGGCGGTGGCGTTCCAGGTGTTGGTGACGGCGGCGCCCGACGGCAGGGTCATGGCGACCGTCCAGCCGTTGACCGGCGAGGAGCCGGCGGCGACCCGTACGGTGGCGACGAAGCCACCCGTCCACTGGTTGATCGACGCCGACGCCGAGCAGCTGCCGCTGGCCGGTGGGGTGGTCGACGGCGGCGTGGTGGGCGGCGGACTCGCCGGGGATGCCGCGGAAGATCGGGACACCGGCGCTGCCCGACTCGATCGTGCGCCGGGCGGCCTCCCGGCTGCAGGGTCGGGCGCTGGCGTAGAGTGTTGGCTCCAGCGCTCTACGCCCGCTGAGGCGCGCACCGGTGCCGATGCCGCGAGGCGATCGGGCATCGGTGTCCCTCGTCCCGGCGGGCCAGGGCGGCCGGCAGGCGGGGGGAGTGGGATGGCGGTGCGGGGTCCAGCGATGACGGATGTGGCCCGTCTTGCCGGCGTCTCCCACCAGACGGTGTCGCGGGTGCTCAACGGGCACCCCTACGTCCGGGAGCAGACCCGACTGCGCGTCGAGGCCGCCATCGCCGAGCTGGGCTACCGGCCCAACCGGGCGGCCCGTGCGTTGGTCACCGGCCGTTCCCAGGTGATCGGCGTCGTCGCGCAGAACACCACCCTGTACGGGCCGGCGTCGCTGCTCGCCGCCCTGGAGCAGGTCGCCGCCGAGGCGGGCTTCGCCGTGAGTGTGGGCAGCGTGCGCGATCTCGACCACCGGTCGGTCTCGGCGGTGGTGGAGCGGCACCTGGCCCACGGGGTCGCCGGTCTCGTGGTGATCGCACCGGTGGAGTCGGCCGGCGAGGCGCTGGAACGCCTCCCGAAGGACGTCCCGCTGGTGACCGTCGACGGAGACCCGGGTGGGTCGGTGCCGCTGGTCACCGTCGACCAGGTCGCCGGCGCCCGGGAGGCCACCCGACACCTGCTCGACGCCGGTCACCGGACGGTCTGGCACGTGTCCGGGCCCTCCGACTGGTTCGACAGCGCCGGTCGTATCCAGGGGTGGCGGGAGGCGTTGCGGGAGGCCGGGGCGGAGTTGCCGCAGCCGGTGCCGGCGGACTGGTCCGCGGCGTCCGGTTACCGGTGCGGGCAGATGCTGGCCCGGATGCCGGAGGTCACGGCGGTCTTCACCGCCAACGACCACCTCGCGCTCGGTGTGCTGCGGGCGCTGCACGAGTACGGCCGGCGGGTGCCCGACGAGATCAGCGTGGTGGGCTTCGACGACGTGCCGGAGGCCGCCTACTTCATCCCGCCGTTGACCACCGTACGGCCGGATTTCGCCGCGGTGGCCCGGGCGAGCCTCGACATGCTGCTGGCCCAGATCGAGGGCGACCCGGGCGGCGGGCTGCGGCGGACCATCGCGCCGACCCTGGTGGCCCGGGACAGCGTCGCCGCGCCACCACGCTGACCTGCCCGGCGTCCCCCGGCCACCCCGCGGCGGACGAGCCTCCGCCCGCCCGCCGCGGGACATCGTCGGCTGTGTTCAGCAGGTCGAGTTGGTCTGGGTGAGCAGCCCGAGGCGCCAGGGCAGGCTGTTGTAGTCGCCACCGGCGTTCGGGTCCAGGCCCTGGTAGACGTAGCGCATGGTGCACGGGCTGATGGTGAGGGTCTGGTCGGTCTGGGTCCGGATCATCTCCCCGTGGCTGATGTCGCGGGTCCAGGCGCCGGCGGGGAAGGTGACGTTGTTGGCCCGGGCGAAGGGGTTGGCCTCGGTGTCGGCCAGCGCCCGCCACGGCCCGGCGATGTTGCCCGCCGTCCAGGAGCGGAACCAGCGGCGGCCGTCACTGCCGATCGCCTCGTGGATCAGCAGCCAGGTGTCGCTGCCGGCGACCTTGTAGACGTTGGCGGCCTCGAACAGGCGGTTGCGGTCGGCGTCCTGCATGGCGATGACCGGCTGGCTCATCCCGTTGGGGAAGTTCGCCACGCTGGTCTGGGACCGGTAGAGGTGGCCGTTGTCGTCGGAGGAGAACAGGTGGCAGTTGACGCTGTCGCAGATCACCCACATGTCGACCCAGTAGCCGTTGCCGATGTTCTGACGGATGATCTCCGGCATGCCGCTGTAGAAGTGCTTCGGCGCGCTCCACCCGTTCGGGTTGCCGATGTCGGGGTTGGTCGAGTAGGACGCGTTGCCGGTCTGGTAGACCAGGTACCACAGCTTGTGGGGGGCGAAGTAGAAGACCTCCGGCGCGGCCCGGTAACCGGCGCCGATCGGGGACTGGTCGAGGTAGTGGAAGGTGGCCGAGCTGGCCTGCGACCAGTCGGTGAAGTTCAGGTACACCAGGTTGTAGCCCGACGACTTCGCCGTGCTGGCGAACACGTGGTACCGCCCGTCGTGGTACACCACCGACGGGTCCTTGATCCCGGCGATGCCCCGACCGTCGGCCTTCGGGCCGATCAGCGAACCGCTGGAACTCCACCGGAAACTGCTCGGCAGGCTGCCGGTGGGCGGTGGCGTGCTCGGCGGTGGCGTGGTGGGCGGTGGCGTGCTCGGCGGCGGGGTGGTCGTGCCGCCGGTGCAGAGGGTGCCGTTGAGGGTGAAGCCGGTCGGGGTCGGGTTGCTGCCCGCCCAGGATCCGTTGAAACCGAACGACACGGTGCCGTTGGTGGCGATGCCGGGGTTGTAGTTGACGTTCCTCGCGGTCACCTGGGCTCCGCTCTGCGTGACGGTGGCGTTCCACGCCTGGGTGACCTGCTGTCCCGCGCCGTACGACCAGGTCAGCGTCCAACTGTTGATCGGGTCGCCGAGGTTGGTGACGGTGACGTTGGCGCCGAAGCCGCCCTGCCACTGCGACGACACGGAATAGTTGACCGCGCAGCCGGTGGTGGCGGCGTGTGCGGGCAGGCTGGCGGCGCCGGCGGCGGCGACCAGGCCGGTGGCGGCCACGAACAGGGTGGCCTTCGCTCTCCAGGTGGTGGGCATCTTGGTCCTCCTCGGTGGTGGGGACGCCGGGATCGGGTGGCGACGTCGACGTGACGCCGCCCGGCGCGATCCGCTGCCGGGGAAGGGGCCACGTGCTGCCGATGACCGGCTGGTGGCGAGGTCGTCGGGGCGGCGCGGTGACTGACCTGCCTGGCCCGGACCGGGTCACCGACGACGGCCGCGCCGACGATCCGGCGCCCGCTGCGTGACCGGTGATCCTTCGGAGCGTGCCCTTCGCTCCTGCCGGGAAAAATAGCATGTTATCGATAACATGCTCAAGTGGTGTGGACGGGTCGCCGGTCTACGGGACGGTGGCCCC
This sequence comes from Micromonospora citrea, assembly GCF_049629545.1. GTDB lineage: Bacteria > Actinomycetota > Actinomycetes > Mycobacteriales > Micromonosporaceae > Micromonospora > Micromonospora citrea_A. The sequence continues at coordinate 80,607 of NZ_JBNADX010000006.1, read as the reverse complement.
GTACGCGGCCAGTGCCTCGGTGACGGGCTGGTAGTAGGTCGTCCCGCCGGTGGCGCAGGTGCCGCTGCCGCCGGACAGGATGCCGAGGACGGTGCCGGTCGCCGGGGAGTAGAGCGGTCCGCCGCTGTCTCCGGGTTCGGCGCAGATGTTGGTGCGGATGAGCCCGGAGACGCTGCCCTCGGCGTAGTTCACGGTCTGGTTCAGCCCGGTCACCGAGCCGCACCGCACGCCGGTGGTGGCGCCGCTGCGGCACACGGCCTGGCCGACGTACGCGGTGCCGGCGCCGTTGATCGTGACCGTCCCCGGGTAGGTGTACACCGCGCTGGGGTGGCTGACCGTGCCGCTGTAGCGCACGATGCCGTAGTCGTTGCCGGGGAAGCTGCTGCCGGTACGGCTGCCGAGCACAGCGGTCTGGCTGCTGTTGGCGTACCAGGTGGCGGCGACGCGGGTGCAGTGCCCGGCGGTGATGAAGTAGTAGGTGCCACCGCTGCGGACGTTGACGCCGAGGGAGCACCGGGCGCCGGCGCCGTAGATGGCCTGTCCGCCGGCGATGAGCAGGCGCAGACGCCCGGGTTCCCGGCGCACCGTCGCCCCGGCCCGCTCGGCGACCGCGCGCAGCGCGCGGGCCTGGGTCCCGGTGACCGACTCGTCGACGGTGAGGACGGTCCGGCCGGTGGCCGGGTCGAGGCCCCATGCGGTGCCGGCCGTACGCACCTCGTCCAGGGTGTGCGAGCCGGGTGCGGCGGTGACGCCGTCGTGCGCGGCCGCCGGGGTGGCCGGGAGCAGCAGGGCGAGTGCGAGGACGACGGGCGGAAGACGACGCATGCCCTCACCTGCGATCGTTGAACGTCGATGTATATGCCAGCATCCGCCCTCCGCGCCACGGATTCAAGCACCACTGGACGTCGGTCCCGCGAAGGGCCCACCGAGGCGGGCGGCGAAACTGCAAAGAGTGTTGACAGTAGATGAACAAGTCGACAGACTTCCCTGAGAGCGCTCTCTGGGTCGGCTGTCAGCTGTGGACGGTCGGGGAGGGCGTCCGTCGCCGAGGAGGTAGCCATGGTTCCGACCCGCGCCCGCCGCGCCTGGGCGATCGTCACCGCGCTCGCGGTCGCGATCTCCGTGGCGCTCGTCTGGTGGACCCCGCCCCGACCCGCCGAGGCGGACATCGGCGGGCTCACCTGGCAGGACGAGTTCAACGAACCGGCGGGCACACCGGTCAACCAGAGCCGGTGGCGGTTCGACATCGGCGGCAGCGGCTGGGGCAACAACGAGCGGCAGTACTACACCAGCAGCACCAGCAACGCGGTGCACGACGGCCAGGGCAACCTCGTCATCACGGCCCGGCGGGAGAACCCGGCCAACTACCAGTGCCACTACGGCCGGTGCGAGTACACCTCCGCGCGGCTGCTGACCGCCCAGACCTTCACCCAGGCGTACGGCCGATTCGAGGCGCGCATCAAGATCCCTCGGGGGCAGGGCATCTGGCCGGCGTTCTGGATGCTCGGCAACGACATGGGCAGCGTGGGATGGCCGGCCGCCGGAGAGATCGACATCATGGAGAACATCGGCCGGGAGCCGAACACGGTCTACGGCACCATCCACGGCCCCGGCTACTCCGGCGGCGGCGGGATCACCGGCAGCCGGACCATCGGCAGCCCGCTCGCCGACGGCTTCCACACCTACCGGGTCGACTGGCAGCCGAACTCCATCGTCTGGTACCTCGACGGCGTCGAGTACCACCGGGTCGACCCGGGCCGGCTCGGCGGCAACCGTTGGGTCTTCGACCACCCCTTCTTCATGATCCTCAACGTGGCGGTCGGCGGGAACTGGCCCGGCTACCCCGACGCCTCGACCCGGTTCCCGCAGCAGATGCTCGTCGACTACGTCCGCGTCTCCGGGTACGTCCCCGGCGGCAACCCGCCGCCCGGCACCACCCGCATCCGCGGCGCCCAGAGTGGACGCTGCATCGACATCCCCGGCGCGAACCCCGTCGACGGCGCCAAGCTGCAGATCTGGGACTGCAACACCACCGCCGCCCAGGCCTGGACCTTCGCGGCCGACGGCACGGTACGGGCGATGGGCAAGTGCATGGACCCGGCCTGGGCCGGCACCGCCAACGGCACCGAGGTCAACCTCGTCACCTGCAACGGCAACCCGGTGCAACGCTTCACCCTCAACGGCGCCGGCGACCTGGTCAACCTCAGCGCCAACCGGTGCGTGGACGTGCGGGACGCGAACCCGAACAACGGCGGCAAGCTCCAGCTCTGGGACTGCACCGGCGCGGCCAACCAGAAGTGGTCCCGATACTGAGCGCCGGGCTCCGCGGCCGCCCGCGCGGGAAGGCGGGTGGCCGCGGCACGGCGACGGCCGGAAGAAGGTGACGAGGGCCCGAGGACTGCGCGGCCAGCGGGTCTACCCGGCAGCGAGCGGTGTCTGTGCGACGATCGTCGAAGGCCCGTCCCGCCGGCGTGGTCGTCGACGGGCGCCACACCTCGTACCCCCTTGGAGAGCACGATGTCCCGCTCCCCGGCTCGGGTCTTCGCCGCGCTGAACGCGGTGCGACCGCCCGACCAGGCGTCCCCGGTACTGGGCAAGGCCGTCGTGCTCGGCGGCAGTGTCGCCGGGCTGCTGGCCGCCCGGGTGCTGTCCGACCACGCGGAGAGCGTCGTCGTCATCGACCGGGACGACCTGCACGTCACCGGCGTCCGGCCGGGCGTGCCACAGGGGACGCAGCTGCACGCGCTGCTGCCCGGCGGCCTGCACCAGTTGGAGCAGCTGTTCCCCGGATTCCGCGCGCAGGCCGTGGCGCAGGGGGCGGTCGAGGCTCCCCCCGCCGCCCGGCGCAACTACCTCGACGGCCGGCTGAAGGTCGTCGTGCCCGACGACGACGACAGCCTGGCGGGCAGTCGGCCCCTGCTGGAAGGGCTGATCCGTCAGCGGGTGCTGGCCCTGCCCAACGTCAAGACGGTCACCGCCCGCGCCACGGGTCTCGTGATCGACGGTACGGTGACCACCGGCGTCCGCTGTGACACCGGCGGGGTGTCCGGCATCGAGCGCGCCGACCTGGTGGTCGACGCCATGGGACGGTCGAGCAGGCTGTCGGAGTGGCTGGAGCAGGCCGGCTGGGAGCGGCCCGTCACCCGGCGGATGGCCGTGCACCTCAACTACGCCACGGCGCTGTTCCGGCGCTTCGAGACGGACCCGGACCCGGCGGTCGTCCTGGCGCTGCACACTCCGAGGACGGCCACGGACGTTGCCGGCGCCGCGTACTTCGCGGTGGAGGACGGCCGGTGGATGGCCATGATGGCCGGTTACGGGGACAACCGCCCCGGGCGCACCGCCGAGGACTTCGTCCGCCGGCTGCGCGAGCAGTTCCCGCCGGAGTTCGGCGAGGTCGCCGGCAACGAGATGCTCGGCGACGTCCGGACCTACGCCCACGCCGACAGCCGGCGACGGGACTTCCACGCCCTCACGCGGCTGCCGGCCGGGCTGGTCGGCGTCGGTGACGCGGTCGCGTCGTTCAATCCGGTGTACGGGCAGGGGATGACCGCGGCGGCCCTGCACGCGGCCTGCCTGTCGGTGTACCTGCGCTCCGGTGCGGACCTCGGCGCGCCCGCGCGCCGGTTCTTCGCGTTGCAGAAGGTGGTGGTCGACGCCGCCTGGTCGATGTCGACCTCCGCCGACCTGGCGCTTCCACACGTCGACGGGCCCTACCCGCGCGGCTACCGGATGTCCAGCTGGGTGAGCAGGCAGATCGTCACGGCGACCGTCACGGACGTGGCGATCGCGCGGCAGTTCAACCAGGTCGTCTCCATGCGGGAGCACCCGCGCTCGCTGGCCACACCCGGGGTGCTGCTGGGCGCGGTGCGCGCCAACCGGAGGGCACGGTGAGCGCCGGTCCCCGGTGACCGGCGGTCACTGCCCGAGGAACTCCTCCAGCACCGTGACCAGCCGGACCGGGGTCTCGTACATCGCGTAGTGCCCCGCGTTGGCGAGCACCTCGAGCCGGGCGTTGGGGTAGTGACGCAGCCAGGTCTCGCGCATCGTGTCGGCGCCCAGCGCCGGATCGTGCTCGCCGACGACGGCGAGCGCCGGCACCGGATTGCCCTTCACCTCGTCGGTGAGATCGGTCCGCGCCCAGGCGGTGAGGTAGGCGCCGAACGCCTCCGGGGTGGAGTGCGCGAGGGAGAACCGGACCATCTCGTCCAGCCAGCGACCGGAGAGCCGGTTGCCGGTGGTGAGGTCGATGATCGTGCGCCGGTTGTCCGGGTCGGCGGCCGCGCCGTCGAACAGCGCCCAGCTCTGCAGGTCGAAGGGCACCCCGCCGGCCGGGACCGGGCTGATGCCGACGAGGCGTTCCACCCGTCCGGGCGCGTCGGCGAGCACCCGCTGCGCGGCGCTGCCGCCCATGGAGTGCCCGACCACCGAGAACGTGTCCCAGCCGAGGGAGTCGGCGAGGTCCAGGGCGTCGCGGGAGATCTCGGCGATGCTGTGCTCACCCGCCACCCCGGTCCGCGCGCCGTACCCGCGGTAGTCCAGGAACGCCCAGGTGAAACGCTCGGTGTCGACCAGTTCCGGCAGCCATCCCCAGCCCTGCGCCGACCCGAACCACCCGTGCAGGGCCAACACCCTGCGTGGCCCCTGACCGACGACGACCGGAGCGGAGCCGGTGCTGTCGCTGATCGTCATGACGGCGACCCCTTCCACTGCCGCGCAGCCGCGACGCGAGGTGAACGACGTGAGAGCCGGCGACGCGGGTGCCGGCGACGTGGGATCGACCGTAGTCGGCACGTGCGCCGAACGGAAGGGCGGCCGTGGCCGGGACGGCCCGGTCCGTCGTCGCTCGGGTGTGGTCTGTGCGCCCGCGGCGGACGCCGGTGCCGCCCGGAGTGGGATTTTGCACTCACAGTGCACTTGTCTCGGGTTTCGGCGCCGCTTAGCGTCACACCATGCCTGCTTCCTGGACATTCGCCGTGGCGCGCGACGACCTCGGCCGCACGGCGCTCGTCGACGGCGCGACGGCCGATCCGTCCGAGGGTGAGGCGCTGCTCCGCGTGGACCGCGTCGGCCTCACCGCCAACAACGTGACCTACGCGGTGCTCGGCGACTCGATGCGGTACTGGGAGTTCTTCCCGCCCGGTCCCCGTGGACTCGGGCCGCAGTGGGGGCTCCCGCCGCTGTGGGGCTTCGCCGAGGTCGTCGCGTCGACGGTTCCCGGGGTCGCGACGGGGCAACGCGTCTACGGCTACCTCCCACCCGCCGGTCACCTGGTGGTGCGGCCGGGCCGGGTGGACACGCACGGGTTCCGCGACGTGAGCGGGCACCGGGCCGAGCTGCCCTCGCCGTACCAGGCGTACCGGTCCACCACGGGCGACCCGGCCTACCGGTCGGACCAGGAGGATCTGCTGATCCTGTTCAGGCCGCTGTTCTTCACCTCCTTCATGCTGGCCGACCAGGTGGTCGACAACGACTTCCACCGGGCGGAGTCGGTGGTGCTGTCCTCGGCGTCGAGCAAGACCGCGTACGCCACCGCGTTCGAACTGCACGGCCGTGGTCCGCGCCTGGTGGGGCTCACCTCGCCCGGCAACCGGGAGTTCGCGCAGTCGCTCGGCTGCTACGACGAGGTGGTCTCCTACGACGAGATCGGCCTGCTCGACGCGGTGCCGACCGCCTATCTCGACCTGTCGGGGGCGCCCTCGACCCGGGCCGCCCTGCGGCGGCGCCTCGGCGACCGGCTGGTACGCGACGTCGCGGTCGGGCTCACCAGTCGGGTGCCGAACGCCGACACCGCCGGGGAGGTGTTCTTCGCCCCGGTACAGATGCGCAAGCGCCGCCAGGACTGGGGCGCCGACGGGCTCGACCGGCGTTTCACCGACGCCTGGCGGCGGTTCGCCGAGGTGGTGGGGGAATGGCTCGACGTCCGTGTCGGCGCCGGGCCCGACGCACTGCGGACCGCGTGGCGGGAGGTCCTCGCGGGTCGCACCCCGCCGCGCGTGGGTCACGTCGTCCAGCTGTGACGGCGACGCGGCGCCGCGCAGCACGTGCCGTCGCTGCGCGGCGTCGCGGCCGGCTCCGGTCCGGACGCCCCCGGCCGGCAGGTCGTGCGCGGGGCCGCCGGGGCGCGTCCGCCGGAGCGAGGGCCGATGGCACCGTACGCCGACGGCGCCGGCGGTGCGGTCAGTAGCCGTAGCGGCTCTTGAGGTGACGCCACCAGTCGCGCAGCATCCAGGCGTCGAACTCGGTGATCGAGGTGGCGCTGCCGGCCTTCATGAGGAATCCGCCGACGCCGCTCGGGGTCCAGTCGTAGAAGTCGTCCAGGCCGAAGGTGTGGCCGATCTCGTGCAGCAGGATGTGCACGTTGTCGGAGTTCAGGTTGGCCATGAAGTACTCGCGGCCCATCCGTTGGCCCCAGTCACCGCCGGCGCCGCCGGAGAATCCGTCGGTGAGCCACAGTGACTGGTCGTAGTGCCGGTCGGCGCCGCCGGGGCAGTCGGGGTACTGGCCGTTCTGGTGGAAGAACCGCCCGCAGGGCTCGGCGCACTGGGGGGCGTTCTCGCGGATGTCGTTGACGTAGATGTCGACCGAGGTGTCCGACCACTGCAACTGGCTGCGGTCCCGTACCGCCCAGCCGACCACCCTGACCGGCACGTCGGCGTACGGCCAGCCGTTGTGGCCCGCCATGACGTCCATCCACTTCTTGTACTGCCGGGCGAGCGTGGCGTGGATCTGGTCGCGCTGGGCGGCGGTGACGGTCGCGCCGGAGTCCCACCGGACGCAGAAGTTGAGGTAGCCCCGGTTGGCCGTCACCTGGTCCCAGCCGTAGTTACGGAACCCGTACAGGTTGGTGTAGGTCTGTTCCTGGTGCGTCCAGACCTGACCGAGCGGGGTGACCAGGTGGGCCGGCGGGTTCCATCCCGACGTGGGTGGCGGCGTGGTGGGCGTGGGCGCCGGTGTGGTCGGGGCCGGGGTGGTGGGCGCCGGTGTGCTCGGCGCGCCGGTGCACGTCACCCCGTTGAGGGCGAACGTGGTGGGCGCCGGGTTGCTGCCGGCCCAGGAGCCGTTGAAGCCGAACGAGGTCCCCGCGCCGGTGCCCAGGCTGCCGTTGTAGCCGACGTTGGTCGCGCCGACCCGGCTGCCGCTCTGGGTCACGGTGGCGTTCCACGCCTGGGTGACGGTCTGGCCCGCGGTGTAGGCCCAGGTCAGGGTCCAGCCGTTGATCGGGTCGCCGAGATTGGTCACGGTCACGTTCGCGCCGAAGCCGCCCGACCACTGGTTGGTGACCTGGTAGTCGACCCGGCAGCCGCTGGCGGCGGCCTGCGCGCCGGTGACGGCGAGTGCGGCGCCGCCGGTGGTGGCCAGGGTGGCGACCAGGGCCACGGCGAGGCGGGCGCCGGTTCTGGACGGTGTCATGGATGATCCTCCGCGTCGTGCCCGGCGGTGATCGGGACGGGGGCCGCCGGGCGAGGGAAAAGATTGACGGGAATACAAACTAAATCGCGTGCCGGAGGCAAGCCGCCCGACCCGCGATTGGCGGCCCTCGTCGTTACCGGTCGAACGCCTTGCCGAAACGGCTCGCGGCGACCAGAGTGGCGGGGTTGGATATCGCTATGCATCGATGAACTCCGTCGGTTTGCCGGCGTCGACGGCTCGGCGGTCGTCGTGCGCAACCCCGGTCGCCCGAGGCGGCCGGGGCCCCGGGGGCCGGGCGCGGCGAACGGACCGGTAGCGCTGTGACGTCCGGTCCAGGCCACGGGACGGCCCAGTCCGAGGGCGCGGTCGGCCTTAGCCGGCCGTTAAGTAACGGGCGAAACGGTTCACCCGGCGGGCCGCACTGGGCAGACTGGGTCGATGATCGCCGCCGACCCGTCCGCCGAGCCCGTCCGCCGTCGTCGCACCAAGGCCCTCGTCGCGGTGACAGCCGCGCTCGCCGTGGCGGTCACGGCCGGCGCCTGGTCGCTGCGGGAGCGGGTGGGCGGCGACGGCGGCGCGCCCCACCGCGCCGGGGCGACGCCCGACGCCGCTCCGGCGGGCGGCGCCCCCACCTGCGCCGGCCGGCCGGCCCGGTCGCCCCGCGAGCTGCGCGGCATGTGGATCACCACGGTGAACAACATCGACTGGCCGAGCCGGCGCGGGCTGCCGGCCGAGACGGTGCGCACCGAGTTGCGCGGCTGGCTCGACCTGGCCGTGCGGCACCACCACAACGCCGTCTTCGTGCACGTGCGCCCGAGCGGGGACGCGCTCTGGCCGTCGGCGTACGCGCCGTGGTCGGAGTGGCTGACCGGACACCGCGACGGCAGGGATCCGGGCTGGGACCCGATGGAGTTCATGATCACCGAGGCGCACGCCCGCAACCTGGAGTTCCACGCCTGGTTCAACCCGTACCGGGGCGGGCAGCCGGCCACGGTGGGCGGCCCCGGCCCCCGGCTGGACCAGCTCGCGCCGACGCACCCGCTGCGGCGGCACCGCGACTGGGTGGTGACCTATCCGAGCGCCGACCGGCCCGGCAGCCGCCTCTACTTCAACCCGGGCATCCCCGAGGCGCGGACGTTCGTCGAGGACTCCATGCTGGAGGCGGTCCGCCGCTACGACGTCGACGGGGTGCACTTCGACGACTTCTTCTACCCGTACCCGGAGGCCGGGCAGGACTTCCCGGACGACGCCGCGTTCGCCCGGTACGGCCGGGGGTTCGCCGACAAGGACGCCTGGCGCCGAGACAACGTGAACACGCTGGTCCGCGAGATGAGCGAGCGGATCAAGGCGCTCAAGCCGTGGGTGAAGTTCGGCATCAGCCCGTTCGGCATCTGGCGCAACGCGCGTACCGATCCGGCCGGCTCGGCGACGGCCGGGTTGCAGAGCTACGACGACATCTACGCCGACACCCGGCTCTGGGTACGGCAGCAGTGGCTGGACTACGTCGTGCCGCAGCTCTACTGGCACATCGGGTTCGGCAAGGCCGACTACGCCAAGCTGCTGCCGTGGTGGACGGCCACGGTGCGGGGCACCCGGGTGCAGCTCTACATCGGGCAGGCCGACTACCGGGTGGGCGAGCGTGGCGCCTGGCGCGACCCGGGCGAGCTGGACCGCCAACTCGCCCTCAACCGCCGGCACGGGGTGAGCGGGAGCGTGCACTTCAGCGCCAGACAGGTACGCGCCGACAGGCTCGGGGCGGTCAGCCGCTACCGCGCGGCGCACTACGCCGGCCCGGCGCTGCTGCCGGTGATGGCGCACCTGCCGGCAGCCCCGCCGGCCGCACCGGCGGTCACCGAGGCGCGGCGCGCGGACGCCGGTCAGGTGGCGCTGACCTGGCGCGGGGAGGACGCCGTGAGCTTCGCCGTGTACCGGGTGGACGGCGACACGGCCCGGCTCGTGGGCACCACGCGCGGCACCGGTTGGGTCGACCGCACCGCGCCGGCCGGGAGTGCGCTCACCTACTGCGTGTCGGGGCTCGACCGCAGCGGGAACGAGGGCCCGCTCAGCGCACCGGTGCCCGTCACCGCGCCGTGAGCGGCCCCCGGCACGGCTGAGCCGGCGACACCCGACCCGGATCCGGACCGAGAGATCGTCGGGCCGCCACCGCCACCGCCACCGCACCGCCACCGCCACCCCGGGCACGGCGTGGGGCGCGGTGACTGCGCACCCCGTCCTCCGATCGGAGGACGAATCTCCGGTACGGCCGCGCCGGGACCGGCGGTGGCGTTCACTTCGCCTCGGAAGTGTCCGCGCCGGCAACGACGATCCGCGCCGGCGTCGCGCCTGCGGATCGGGCACCGGCGCACCGTCGACGGTCGGCGGCGGGGGCCCGGGCCTGCGCGGAACAGTTCGAGGAGCACATCGTGAACGGGCCGACGGTGACGCACCCCCGCTGCCACCAGGCACGCGAGGAGCACCGGTGCGGCCCGTCCCCGGCACCCGGTCGGCGGAGCGTCCGATGATCCAGAACATGGTCGTCCTCGGCGCGTCGGGCGACCTCTCGGCCCGGTACCTGCTGCCCGCGGTGGCCCGGCTGCACGCCGCCGGGCTGCTCGACGACCGGCAGACCATCCTCGCCATCGACCGGGACGAGCGCGACGACGAGGAGTTCCGCGCCGCCGCCCGGGCCCGGCTCGCCCGACAGGCGCCCGACCTGAGCGCCCGGGACGTACGCGGCGTCACCGACCGTTTGCGGCACCGCAGCGCCGACGTCACCGACGCGGCCCAGTTGTCCGCCGCACTGGGCGACCTGACCGGGCCGGCCGCGGTCTACCTCGCCCTGCCCAACACCATCTTCCAGGGCGCGGTGCGAGCCCTGGCCGCGAGCGGCCTGCCGGCCGGCAGCCGGCTGATCGTGGAGAAGCCGTTCGGCGCCGATCTCGCCGATGCCCGGCAGCTCAACGAGACCATCCACGGCTGCTTCGCCGAGGACGACGTGTTCCGCGTCGACCACTTCCTGGCCAAGCAGACGGTGCTCAACGTCCTCGGCCTGCGCTTCGCCAACCGGGTGTTCGAACCGGTCTGGAACGCCCTGCACATCGCCGCCGTCGACATCGTCTGGGACGAGACCGTCGCCCTGCAGGGCCGCGCCGGCTACTACGACGGCGCCGGAGCGCTCAAGGACATGACCCAGAACCATCTGCTCCAACTACTCGCCCTCGTCGCCATGGAACCACCGACCAGCACCGGCCACCGGGACCTGCGGGACCGCAAGATCGACGCGCTGCGTGCGGTGCGCCCTCCGGCGGCGGACCGGATGGGGACGTTGACGCGCCGCGCCCGGTACACCGCCGGCCGTGTCGACGGTCGGTCCGTGCCCGCCTACGTCGACGAGCCCGGGGTGGATCCCGGCCGGGACACCGAGACCTTCGCCGAGGTCACCGTGTTCGTCGACAACTGGCGGTGGGCCGGTGTGCCGTTCCGGCTGCGCACCGGCAAGGCCCTCGGCAAGGCGCGTCGCGAGATCGTCGTGCGGTTCCGGCCCGTCCCGCACCAGCCCTTCCCCGACACGGCACCGGCCAACCGGCTGCGGATGCGGCTGGACCCGGACGCCATCAGCCTGGACATCAACCTCAACGGGAGCGGCGACCCGTTCTGCCTGGAACGTGTCCACCTCGACGCCCGCTTCCCCGCCCAACAACTGCCGCCCTACGCCCACGTGCTGCTGGGTGTCCTGCACGGCGATCCGACGCTGTCCATCCGCGGCGACGAGGCGGAGGAGGGCTGGCGCATCGTCGAACCCGTCCTCAAGGCCTGGTCCGACGGTGCGGTCCCGATGCTGACGTACCCTGCCGGATCCGACGGCCCCTGATCCACCCGTCCGCGACGCGGGTGACGTCGCGAGCGTCCGGTGGGGCCGCACCGGATGGCCCCGGGATGCCATCCTTCAGGTCGGCGCGGAGGAGGCGGGCATGCGGGAACTCGACCCGGGGATCCGGCGGGGGTGTGCCGCGCTGCTCGCCTCGGGCGTCGTCGTCACCCTGGTCGTCATTCCCGGCGCCGCGACGGCCGCGCCGACAGCCGCCGCAACGGCGGTGTGCCGGGTGGCCGACGAGCGGCTGGACGAGATCTCGGGGCTGGCCGCCACCGACGACGGCTTCGTCGCCGTCAACGACGGCAGCGACGAGGAGTCCCGCCGCCAGATCTTCTTTCTCGACGCCGACTGCGCGGTGCTGCGCACGGTGCGGTTCCCCTCCCGTCCCCGGGACACCGAGGACCTGGCGGTCACCGCCGACGGCACGGTCTGGGTGGCCGACATCGGCGACAACGACCGCGCCCGCGACACGGTCGCGCTGTGGGTGCTGCGCCCGGGAAGCCGCCGGCCGGCGCTGCACCGGATGACGTACCCGGACGGCCCGCACGACGCCGAGGCGCTGCTGGTCACCGGCGACGGCCGGCCGCTGATCGTCACCAAGCAGGGCGGCGCCGCCGGACTGTACGCCCCGGCGACACCGCTGCGCGCGGGGGCGACCGTGCCGCTGTCCCGCGTCGGTGAGGTGCGTTTGCCCGACAGCACGACCCGCAATCCGTACGGCTTCTTCGGCCGAGGGCTGGTCACCGGCGCGGCGGGCGCGCCGGACCGGCGGCGGGTGGTGCTGCGCACCTACGCCGACGCGTTCGAGTACGACGTCCCCGACGGGGACGTGATCGCCGCGCTGACCAGCGGCAGACCGCGCGTGGTCCCGCTGCCGGACGAGCCGCAGGGCGAATCGGTCACCTACAGCCGGGACGGGCGGTTCCTGCTCACCGTCTCCGAGACCGCCGACCAGCCGCCCGGCACCCGGCCCACGATCCTGCGCTATCCGCTGCCCTCCGCCCCGGCCGCCGCCCCGACCCGGCCGGCCCCGGCGGCCACCTCCGTCGGGCCGGGTACTCGCCCGGGGGCGGCGCCGGCGCCCGCGAACCGCCGGCAGTCCGGCACGGCTGCCGTGGGGGTCGGCGTGGTCGGGCTCGCCGTGGCCGCGCTGGTGCTGCTCGGACTGGCCCTGAAACGTCGCCGCCGCCGGTGACTCGCCGCTGCGGCCGGTCAGGCACCCGACCGGCTGCACCGTGCGTCGGGTCCGCCAGGAATTGACTGGCTCCGCGCGCCGTCAGCATCGAGACTTCCGGCGTGACGCTGCACCAGGACGAGATTCCGATCGACGAGACGACGGTCAGGTCGCTGCTGCGGGCACAGTGCCCGCAGTGGGCCGACCTGCGGCTGTCCCCGGCGGGCGCGGGCACCGACAACACCATGTACCGGCTGGGCGACGACCTGCTCGTACGGCTGCCGCGCACCGCGGACAAGGCGCGGTCCGTGCGCAAGGAGCAGCGGTGGCTGCCCCGCCTGGCGCCGCTGCTGACCTGGCCCGTCCCCGAGCCCGTCCACGCCGGCACACCCACCACGGCGTTTTCGCTGGTGTGGTCGGTGTACCGCTGGATCGACGGCGACGACGTCAGCCCGGCGAGCGTGCGGGACTGGGCGGCCTTCGGCGCCGACCTGGCCGACTTCGTACGCCAGTTGCACGCCGTCGACCTGATGGGGGCGACCCGCACGGACGACCTCAGCTGGTACCGCGGCGGCAGCCTGCGGGCCTGCGACGAGTGGGTCGGCAGGTCCCTCGACGAGTGCCGCGCCCTGATGGGGTCACGGCTGGACGTGCCGACCCTGCGACGGTTGTGGCACGCCGCGCTGGCCCTGCCGGAGCCCACCGCACTCCCCGGGTGGCTGCACGGCGACCTCAGGCCCACCAACCTGCTGGCGCGCGACGGCAGGCTGCACGCGGTCATCGACTTCGGCGGCCTCTCGATCGGCTTCCCCGACGCCGAGCACGCCCCGGTCTGGGACCTGCCGCCCCAGGCCCGGCACACCTACCGGGACAGCCTGCGCCTCGACGAGCCGACCTGGGCCCGCGCCCGCGCCTGGGCGATCGCGGTGGGCGTGAGCGGGGTCTCCTACTACTGGCACACCTACCCGGAGTTCGTCGCCGAGTGCCAGGCGCGACTCCAGGCCATCTGCGCCGACGCCGCCGCCCGCTGAGCGGCGCCGTGCCCGGCGCGGGCCGCACGCCGGTCCCGACGGTCTATCGGCGCGTACCCGACCCCGCCGGCCACTGTTACGTGGCAGTTACCGGAGAGCGAAGCTGCTGCCGCAGACACCTTCCACCGTGGATCCGAGGTCGCCGGCGACGACGCCGGCGAGAGCACCGGAGCGAGACCACGGGAGGACACGATGCGGATCAGAAGCGGACTCATGGCGGTGGTCGTCGTGCTCGCCGGGCTGGTCGCCGGCGCGGGCACCGGCGCGGCGGCGAGCAGCACGGCCGCGGCGACGGGATCGCCGTACTGCGGGATCACCTGGGGCAGCGCGGAGAAGTCGGCCGGCACGCTCAGCGCCGCACCGCTGATCGAGGTGCGCGCCGGACGGCACGACTGCTTCGACCGGGTGGTGTTCGAGTTCGCCGGAGCGGTCGGTGGCTACTCGGTCGCCTACGGCGAGACCTGGACCGAGGGGGAGGGGTTGGCGCTGTCGCCGTACACCGCCGGCGACGAGCTGCTGCGGGTGTCGCTGCGGGCCCCGGCGTACGACGACGAGCACGTCGCCACCGTCCCGTACCGGGTCGGTGAGCACGTCGTGAACGCGCTGCGCTCGCCGACGCTGCGGGACGTGGTCTTCGGCGGCAGCTTCGAGGGCTACACCACCTTCGCGGTCGGTGTGCGCGCCCGGCTGCCGTTCCGGGTGTTCGTGCTGGTGGGTCCGGGCACGCACAGCCGGATCGTGCTCGACATCGCCCACCAGTGGCAGCAGTGATCCGACGACAGGTCGAGGGTCCGGCTCCGGCCGGGCCCTCGAGCGTCGCCGTCCGTCAGGGCACAGCGGCCCGCCCGCTGTGTGCCGCACACCGGACGCGGTCGACCCGGGTGGGACTCCGGCACCGCTGAGGGCGGTGGATCTCGGACCGGTGTCGTTCCGTGGCTCAGGCGGAGATGTCCTTGCGGCCCCAGCGACCGGGCACGTTGTGCAGCACCAGCCGGTCGAGACCGTCGGGCAGGCTGGGGCGGCTGACCAGGTGGTCGCCGACGGGTTCCAACCCGAGCATCGCCCGCAGCAGCAGGAGCGTGGTTCCGGCGGACCACGCCTGTGGGCTGCACGCGGTGGGGTACTCGACGGGATAGCGGGTCAGGTCGCGTTCGTAGCCGCCGAACGCCTCGGGCAGTCGACCGGCGAAGTAGCCGGCCGCCTCGATGATCGCGATGGCGATCCGGGCGGACTCCCGGTCGAAGCCGTAGCGGCGCAGCCCCCAGGCGATCAGGCTGTTGTCGAACGGCCACACCGTGCCGATGTGGTAGCCGATCGGGTTGTACCGGGCCTGGTCGGTGGCGAGGGTGCGTACTCCCCAGCCGGAGAAGAGTTCCGGGCTCATCAGGTGCCGCGCGACCTCATCGGCGCGGGACTCGTCGACGATGCCGCTCCACAGCAGGTGGCCGATGTTGGACGTCAGCGCGTCCACCTGGTCGCCGTTCGCATCGAGGGCGAGGGCGTAGTAGCCGTGCCGCTCTATCCAGAAGTCCCGGTTGAAGCGTGCCTTCAGGTCGGCGGCCTCCCGTTCCAGCCGTTCGGCGAACGCCGGGTCGCCCCAGAACTCCCGGGCGAGCCGAGCGCCGCGGATCTTGGCGTCGTAGGCGTAACCCTGGAGTTCACAGGTGGCCCGGGGGAAGCCGGGAAGCCGCCCGTCCCGGTAGCAGATGCCGTCGTCGGAATCCTTCCAGCACTGGTTCTGCAACCCCCGCCGGGCGCTGCGCCGCTGGTACCAGATGTAGCCGTTGCCCATAGCGTCGCCGTAGGTGTCGATCCAGTCCAGGGCGGCGCGCGCTTCCCGCTCGAACCGGTGCACCATGGTCGCGTCCCCGGTCCACCGCTCGTACTCGTCCATCAGCACCACGTAGAGCGGGGTGGCGTCCGCCGAGCCGTAGTACGGGGTGTGGGGCTGCTCCTCGAACGCGGCGCTCTCGCCGTAGCGGAACTCGTGCAGGATCTTTCCCGGCTCCTCGTCCCGGAAGTCGTCCAGTCGGCTGCCCTGCGGGATGGAGAGGGTGTAGATGGTGGCCGCGGCGAGCTGCGGGGCGAAGGGGAGCGCCTGAAAACTGGTGATGATGCTGTCCCGGCCGAAGATGGTCATGAACCAGGGCAGCCCGGCGGCCGGCACGCTCAGCCCGGCGGAGACCAGCGGGGTGTAGCGCAGCGCAGCCAGGTCGGCGATGCTGCGCCGGTACGTCCCGATCAGCGACTCGTGGTCCGTCTCCAGCCGAGGGGCGTTGTCGAACCACAGCTCCAGGTCCTCGGCGAGGGGCGGCCTGCGTCGGGGGGTGCCCCCCAGGCTGGCCCGTACGGTACGGCGCTGCGGGCCGAGCATCGACGCCCGCAGCTTCAGCACCCACATCTTCTTCGGCTCGAGCCGCGCCGTGGCGGTCAACCCGTCGAGATCGACGTCGCTGCGGCAGTTGCTCGGGTCGATCTCGCTGCCCAGGTCGCAGCTGATCATCACCTCGCGGTGGAAGTCCTCCCGCTGGTACCCGAGGAACAGGTTGCCGTTCTCGATCCGGGAGGAGTAGCCACCCTTCTTCTTCGTCTGATGCCGGATCTCGAAGATGTCCGCGAAGTCGCTGGCCACGTCGAGCCGTACGACGAGATCGGTGGGCTCGTCGCCGTGGCTGATGATGGTCAACTGGTCTTCGAACTCGTCGTTGATCGTCTGCTGGCGGATGATCGACATGGTCGAGTCGAAGTCGTGGGTGGCGCTCGCCGGGGCGAGGAAGAACCGGGCCTGGTAGTACTGGAGGTCGTCCAGGGACAGGGAGTAGAGCGACCTGCCGTTGACGGTCAGCTGCCATTTCGACAGGAACCGGGTGTCCCAGGAGAAGAGCCCGGTGGGGAAGGTCGGCGAGGCGCTGAAGTCCCCGCGCCGGTCGGTGACGACGAAGGAGTTGCCGTCCAGGATGCGTACCAGGTCGCTCACCGCTGCCCTCCCGGCGGCGGTGGCACCAGGTCGCGCGGACTGCGGGCAGCCGGTGGGCCGGGGAACAGCCGCTCCAGCAGTCGGAACAGTTCCACCCGGCCCTCGAGGACGAGATTTCGTGTCAGCCAGGCCGTGGTGAGATTCCGCTCGCCCCGGGCGGCGGCGTCCAGCAACGCCTTGTCGCCGTGCAGGACGCAGTCCGCCGGGCGGTTCTCCCGGGAGACGGTGATCGTGCCGGAGGCGATGGTGATGTGCCAGTGGTGGATCTGCCCGTCCTCGGTGAGATCGAGGCGGATCGTGCCGTCGACCCTGGCGAGCCGTTGCAGGTACGGGCAGTCGGCCAGTTCGCCCAGGAACTCCTCGATCGAGGCTGACATCGGCTCCCCGTTCGTCGCTCGCCGGCGGTGCCCGAGGCCGACCTCCGCCGGCCCCGCCGATCGCCTGCCATCATCGCACGAAGTGCCCCCATTCGACCCTTATGATCGATACCATCGCTCTCAGGCATGAGGTTCCGCTGGTCCACCGTCTTGGCGGACCAGCGGCAGAGCAGTAGCGGGACGGGGCGAGCATGGAGAAGGTGCTGCTGATCACCGGGGACGCGGCGGAGTCACTGGAGGTCCTCTACCCCTACCAGCGGTTGCTCGAGGAGGGGTACGACGTCCACATCGCCGCACCGGCCGCCAAGAAGCTCCAGTTCGTCATCCACGAGTTCGTCGAGGGCTTCGACACGTACGCCGAGAAGCCCGGATACGCCTTCCCGGCGGACCTGGCGTTCACGGACGTGAACCCCGCGGACTACCTCGCACTGGTCCTGCCCGGCGGCCGCGCACCCGAGTATCTGCGCAACGACGAGGACTGCCTGCGGATCGTCCGGCACTTCGTCGAGGCGGACAAGCCGATCGCCCACCTCTGCCACGGGCCGCTCATCCTGGCCGCCGCAGGGGCGCTCGACGGTCGGCGCGCCTCGGCCTACCCGGCGCTCGCGCCCGACATCAGGGCCGCCGGTGCGGAGTACGTCGACACCGAGGTGCTGGTCGACGGTCTCCAGGTGTCCGCGCCGGCCTGGTCGGCCAATCCACCGTGGATGCGGGAATTCCTCAGGATCCTCCGGTCCCGCCAGTGACCGTCAGGGATCGGCGCCGTCGCCGGGAGGCGTACCGATCCGCTGCCGGATGGCGGTGGCCTCCGCCGGCTCGCCGCACCTCTCCAACGCCTCGGCCAGGAAGCGGTACGCCTGCAGGTACGCCGCGCCGGCGCGCTGCGGGTCGCGCTCGGCGAGCGTCCTGTGCAGCTCGACCGACTCCCTCGCCGCCCTGAGCGCGCCGGGCAGGTTCCGGCCGGTCAGCAGGCAGACATGGGTGTATGCGGACAGTGACCGCGCCAGCAGGGGAAGGTAGGTGGGCCGGTCCCGCCCGGCCAACCGGCGGCGGATGGTGACCGCCTCGGCGACCGCCGTCAATGCCTCCCGGCCCTGCCCCCGGTCGGCCAGCAGCAGGCCGAGGTTGTGCGCCGACACGGCCAGGTCCGGCAGGTACGCGTCGGAATCGGCAGCGGCGAGCTGCCGGCGGATGTCGGCGGCCTCCGTCGCGGGGGCCAACGCCTCGTCGTGCCGTCGCAGGTCCGACAGGAGCACCCCGAGGTCGTCCAGGGCGCAGGCCAGCAGGCCCCGGTGCGCGTCCGGGTCGACCAGTCGCCGCCGGATGGCGATCGCCTCCTCGACCGGCCCGAGCGCGTCCCGTCCGCGCCCGAGGTCGGCCCAGAGGTTGCCGAGGTTGTGCAGTGACGTCGCGAGGTCCGGCAGGTGCTCCGGCGCCGTCGCCGCCAGGCGACGGCGGAGGGTGACGGCTTCCTCGGCGGGGGAGAGCGCCCCCTCGAGGCGGCCCTGCCGTCGGAGGGTGACGGCGAGGTCGTTCAGGCAGGTGGCGAGGTCCGCCGAGTGGGTGTCCGGATCCTCGTCGGCGAGCTGACGGTAGACCGGTAGGACCGTCTCGAGGGCCACCCCGGCCTCGTCCGCGCGTCCCATCTTTCGGAGCAGGACGTACTGGTTCCACAGGGACGTGGCGTGGTCGGCCCGATGGTCGTCGGTCCCGGCCGGCGGTTCGAGGACGGTCACCGCCTCCGAGGCTGCGGCCAGCGCCTCCTCACCCCGTCCCAGGTCCCACAGGCGCCGACTCAGTTCGGTGGCCACGGCGCTGACCCACCTGCCGTGCTCGCGCGGGTCGGACCGCGCCAGTCGCCGACAGAGCAGCAGGCACTCCTCGGTGGTGGCGGCGGCCTCCTGATGTCGCCCTGACTCGTGCAGCAATTCCCCGAGCGCGTACAGCGCGCCGAAGTGCGCCAGATGGTCGGCCCGATCGGTCCGGTTCGCCCGCCGTCGGACCCGGACGGACTCGTGTGCCGCGTCGAGAGCGTCGGCCTGCTCGACGCGAGCGCCACGGCGGACCCGGACGAACTGGTCCAGGGACCGGGCCAGCTGCGGCAGGTGCGCGGGATCGGTCTCGGCGAGCTGTCGTGACAGCATCACCGCCTCGCGGGTCGCTGCCAGCGCCTCGTCGTGGTGACCGGACCGGGCCGACGCTCCGGCGAGCAGCTCGAGGGCCCGCAACAGATCCGCACGGTGGGTCGGCGTATCACCGCCGTGCTGCTCGCGGCGCAACTGGACGACTTCCCGGGCCGCCACCGCAGCGGACTCGTGGTCCTCCAGCCGCCCGAGGAGTTCGGCGCGCAGCTCCCCGACATCGGCGATCACCCCCGTCGACTCGCCGCCGCCCAGCTCCCGGTACAGGTCGGCGACCTGCGAGAGCGACTGCTGGGCCTCGTCCAGCGAACCCTCCCTGATCATCGACAGGCTGCGCTGCACCAGCACCAGTGCCCGGTCCGGGGCCGGGGCCGACGTCAGCCAGGCGAGCTCGTCGGCGTCCACCGGCTCGGCCAGGACGGCGGCGGCCTCGGCCGACCGCCCGGACGCGGCCAGCAGGCCGGCGAGCCGACCCGGCAGCACCGCCAGCGATGGGCGGTAGATGGCCGCGACCGATCCGGGCCCATCGCGGTGCAGCCCGAGGGCCTCGGCGTACCTGTCGAGAGCGGCATCGTCGTCGCCCTCCCGCTCGGAGAGCGTGCCCGACTGCACGAGTGCGAGGATCAGCCCGCCACGGTGGGCGTCGGGGTTGTCGGCGGCCAGCGCGCGATACAGCTGGACGGCCTCCGCCGCCGCGTCCCGCGCCGGCTGACCGCTCTCGGCCGAGGCGAGGTTGAGCAACGCGTGGGCCAGCTCCGCCCGGTTCATGAGCGGGTTGTCCCGGTCCAGCTCCCGCAGCAGCCGCAGCGCCTCCCGTAGTGGAGCCACCGCCTCGTCCCGCCGGCCCGCCGCCAGCAGACGCGCGCCGAGGTTCCCCACCGCTCGGGCGTACTGCGGCAGGTGCGCGCCCGGGCTCGTCCGCACCCCACGGCGGTGCAGCGCGATGGCCTCCCGCGTGATGGTGAGGGCCTCGTCCGGCCGGTCGGCCTCGAGCAGCCGGTTACCCACGGTGTCCAGCGTCGAGGCGAGATGCGACTCGTACCGCTGTGGGTCGGTCGAGGTGAGCGGACGCAACAATTCGATGGCTTCCTGGCTGGCGGTCAGCGCCTGCTCGCCCCGGCCTTGGTCCGCCAGCCAGTTGCTGAGGTTGTTCAGGCACAGCGCCATCGGGAACCGGTAGCGGTCGGGTTCGGACTCGACGAGACGCCGGTACAGCGCGAGCGCTTCGCCGCCGACGACGGTGCTCCGGTCCCGACGGCCCTGACCCGCCAGGGCGATCCCCAGTACGTCCAGGCAGGCGGCGAGGTGGCCGGAGAACCGGCCGGGGTCACCGTCGGCGAGGGCCCGGTACGCCGTGGTGGCCCGCTCGAGCGCGTCGACCGCCGCCGCGTACCGGCCGGCGTTGACCAGCCGCCGACCGAGCGTCCCGTAGGCGACGGCCCGGTCGGTGTCGTCGTCGGCCCGCCGCAGCCGCTCGCGCGCGGTCCGTTCGGCGACGTCGGCGGCGCCCAGGTCGAGGTCGACGAACGGGACCGCGGGCAGCTCCGCCTCCACGGCCTCGAGAACGGCCACGTCGACGTGCGGGCTGGCGGCGAGCATGCTCAACGTCGTGCTGCCCGCGACCACGGCGAGCCAGGGCCGTTCGCGCAGCAGCGGGTTGAGCTGCTCGTCGGCGAGGCGGGGCCAGCGGTCGGCAGCCGCCACCAGGAAGACCATCGCCCGCGCCACCGACGCGTACTCGCCGGGCGCGGTCGGCTCCCGCAGCACCTCGCGAAGCCGGGTCGACGCCCAGGGCCGGGTGTGCCGGTGCGTCAGGGTGTGGGCGAGGAAGTCCTCGGCCAGCCGGTCCGGATACAGCGGCTGGAGCACCACCGGTTGCCGACCCTCGTCCGGGGCGGGGTAGCAGCGGTCGTGGTCGGTGATGATCCGGTCCGCGGGCAGTTCCCGCTCCACCCGGTCGAGCAGCGCGACCGCGTCGGGATAGGCCAGCGGCCCGGCCAGCACCGCCGTGAACGTGGTGCGGGCCATGACGCTCGCCGGGGTGTGGTGCTCCAGTCCCCGCGTGCGCTCCTCGTACAGCCGGGACCAGTGGGCCTCTTCACGGTCGAGCAGGTACCGGGTCAGTTGGCCGGGCTCGTCCGGCGGCCGTGCCCCGGTCACGTGGGCGTCGACGGCGACCAGGGCCGCCACGTGCAGGGCCAGGGTGAGCCCGAAGTCCTCGTGGCGCAGGTCGGTCGGCGCGGCGATGACCGACGGGTCGTCGACGCCGTGGACGGCGGCGAAGGCGTCCCGGGCCACGGCGAACATGGTGGACCGCTCGTCCTGGTCCCGGCCGGTGATCGGCAGCAGGGCCTGCGCCGAGACGTCCGCCTGGACCCCGGCCCTGCGCAGCTCCCCGCGTACCGCCGGCCAGCCGGCGTCGGAGCGGGCCAGCAGCAGCACCCGGGCCGGCCGGTCCGGGCGGTGCAGCAGGCTGTTGCGCAGCATCCAGACCACCGTGGTCAGCGGCCACCGGTCGGCGTAGTCCACCACCAGCAGCACCCCCCGGTGCTCGTCCAGGCGCAGGTCCTGGCTAGCGGGGGAGGGCGTCGCGGCGCCGACGCCCAGACCGGCCAGCACCACCCGCCACCCTGCCGCGCGGGAGTCGGCCGCGAGCCGTGCGGCGAGCCGGCTCTTGCCCTGGCCGCCCGCGCCGTGCAGCAGCCGTACGCCGAGCCGGGGGCCGTCGTCGCGCCACCGGCGCAACGCGTCCAGCTCGCGGGCACGGCCGGTGAACGGCACCACCTGCGCCTGCGCGTCGAGCATGCGGCTGGGCAGTTGACGCAGGTCGGCATCGCTCCAGCCGGGCCGGGGCTGTTCCTCGTGCAGCAGGTACAGCGGGGTGCCGTCGCCGTGGACGTGGACGTCCGCGCCGACGGCGCCGTACGCGAAGCCCGCGGTGGCGGTGACGTGCTGGACGACGTCGCCCGGCGCCCCGCTCACCGCCGGGCCCCCCGGGCGGCGGGCGCGAGGTGGCCCGCCGTGCCGGTCACCGGCGCTGTCTCGACCGCTGTCATCGGTACCGTTCCACTGTCGCCGTGCATCGTCGCCCCAGTGTGCCGAGGCGGCGTCCCGGCACGACGCCGACGGCCGTGTCGCGATGCCGACAGCGGTGCGAGGTCGCGGACGCCGGTGACCGAGAGGGCGGGCAGCGCGCTGCGCCGGGTCAGCGTGGGTCGTCGGTCCGGGTCGGCGCGGGGTGGTTGATGATGTTGCCGTTCATCACGCCCTGCGCGGTGCCGCCGCCGGTGACCTGGATGTACTGCGTCTGCTGGACGCCGGCCGGCGGACCGTCGGCGCCAGGTCCCGCCGACCCCGGCGGCAGGTCCGCGTTGTCGGCCGGCCGGCTGCCGGCCCGATGACGGGTGGCCCGGTCGAGGAGCACCAGCGCGGTGCCGAGGGCTCCGACCGGCAGTGCCAGGACGTTGGCCCAGCCCACCCACTGGTCGAAGTCCGCACCGGCACGCGCGCCGAGTGCCTTCGTGACGACCCACGAGCCGACACCCACGATGCCGATGGCGACGAGCACCCAGGCTCCGCGCCGGACTCCGTTCCACCACTGCCCGCCCACGCCGTCCATCATCACCCGTCGGGGCCACGGACCGCGGCTGCCGGTCGGGCTCCCGACGAGCGGACACCGCGCCGAGCCCACGGGCGTCCGATCGGCGCACCGCTCACGCGCGGGTCGCGGCGAGCTGGAGGCCGAGTCGCGGCGACCGGTCCCACACCGGGCCGACCACCGCCGGACCGCACCCGCCCGCGTCGGGACGCCGTCGGCGCGGCACGGCCGCGGTGGTCCCAGACCGTGGCACCGTCGATCATGATTGGTCGCCTGCCGCCCGCCCTCCCTAAACTGCACTTTCAGTGACACCGAGGTGGCGGGTCGGCCGGGATGGGGGTGTGGTGCGGGTAGCGGTGCTCGGGCCGTTGGAGCTCGGCGAGCCGGACAGCCGCCTCGCCGTCGGTTCCCCCAAGCAGCGGACCACCCTGGCGTTGCTGATCGCCCGGGCGGGCACCGTGGTGTCGATCGAGGAGTTGATCGCGGAGCTGTGGGGCGAGCGGCCACCGCGCTCCGCCCTGGCCAACGCCCGGATGTACGTGGCGAACCTGCGTCGGCTGCTGGCCGCGCACGACGACGCTCCCCAGGTCCGCAAGGCCGGCGGGGGATACCTGCTCACCCTCGACGATCAGGCGTACGACCTGCGGCAGTTCCGGGACCTGGCGCGACGCGGCCGGGCGTTGCTCGACGACGGCGACGCGACCGAGGCAGGGCGGCAGTGCCGGCAGGCGATCGACCTGTGGCGGGGCCGGCCGCTGGCGGACGTGCCGACCGGTGAGCTGCTCGACGCCTGGGTGCTCGGGGTGGAACAGGAACACCTGCGGGTGGTGCACTGCCAGGCCGAGGCGATGCTGCGGTCGGGCCGGGCCGACCGGGCCGTGGACCTGGCGCGGGAGTTGCTCGTCCGTGACCCGTTGCGGGAGCCCACGTACGAGCTGCTGATGCGGGCGCACCACGCGGGGGGCGACGTGGCCGCCGCGCTCGCCGCCTACGACAGCGCCCGCCGTCGCCTCGGGTCCGAACTCGGCATCGAGCCCGGCCCGGCGCTGCGCGAGCTGCGCCACGTCGTACTCGATCGGGGTGGCGGACGGGCGGCGGGCCCGGACGGCGGCGCGGTGACGGCCGGCTCGCCGCCCGCCCCGGAGCCGGTGCCCGAGCGCGCGGTGCCCCGGCAGCTGCCGGCCGACATCCCCGCGTTCGCCGGGCGGGCCCGGCACCTCGACCGCCTCGGCGCCCTGCTGCACCGGGCCACTGCGGCCGAGGTGCCGGTGACCGTCGTGGTGACCGGTCCCGCCGGGGTGGGCAAGACGGCCTTGGCCGTGCACTGGGCGCACCGCGTCGCCGACCGCTTCCCCGACGGGCAGCTCTACGTCGACCTGCGGGGTTTCGGACCCGAGCGGACCCGGACCGGTCCGGCCGAGGCGCTGCGCGGCCTGCTCGACGCGCTGGGCGTGCCACCGCACCGGCTGCCCCGGACGGTCCAGGCGCAGGTCGGCCTCTACCGCAGCCTGCTGGCCGGCCGGCGGGTCCTGCTCGTCCTGGACAACGCCCGCGACGCCGAGCAGGTCCGGCCGCTGTTGCCCGGCTCGGCGGGCGCGCTGACCGTGGTGACCAGCCGCGACCAGATGTACGGGCTGGTCACCAAGGAGGCCGCCGAACCGCTGCCGCTGGCGCTGATGTCGCCGCCCGAGGCCCGTGAACTGCTCTCCGGGCGGCTGGGCACGACCCGGACCCGGGCGGCGGCGGAGGCGGTGGACGAGATCGTCACGTCCTGCGTCGGGCTGCCGCTGGCGTTGGCCGTCGTCGCCGCCCGCGCCGCGATCGAGCCGGACGTCCCGCTGCCGCGCCTCGCCGCCGACCTGCGCCGCACCCGACGGCTGGACGCCCTGGCCCCGGACCGCACCGTCGACGTCCGCTCGACGCTGTCGTGGTCGCACCACCTGCTCGACGAGCCGGCCACCCGGCTGTTCAGCCTGCTGGCCGCCCACCCCGGCCCCGATGTGAGTCTGCCGGCGGTGGCCAGCCTCGCCGGCCTGCCGCCGGCACGGGCCCGGCAGGTGCTGGCCGACCTCGTCTCGGTGAACCTGCTCGCCGAGCACCGGCCCGGACGGTTCCAGTTCCACGACCTGCTCCGCGAGTACGCCGTCGAGCGCCTCGACGAGGGTGATCCGGCCGACCGGGCCGCCGCGCTGCGCCGGCTGCTCGACCACTACCTGCACACCGCCTGCCGGGCAGAGCGGCTACTGAACCCGGTGCGCAAGCCGCCCGCCCTGCCACCGCCGTCGCCGGAGGTGACCGTCGAGGCCATCGACAGCGCGGAGGCCGCCCTCGCCTGGTTCACCCGGGAACGGGCCGGGCTCGTCGCGATGGTCGCCGAGGCGGACCGGGCCGGCCTGCCCGAGCGCACCTGGCTGCTCGCCTGGACGTTGAGTTCGTTCTTCGACACCCGCGCCTACTGGGCGGACTGGCAGCGCGCCCAGCAGCTCGCCCTGTCCGCCGCGCGGACCACCGGCGATCCGGGCCGGCAGGCGGACGCCCACCGCTGCCTGGCCCGCGCCGGTGTCCGGTTGGCACGCCCCGACGAGGCGCACGACCACTACGCGCAGGCGCAGCGGATCTACCAGGAGATGGGCGAGCTGCCCGGCCAGGCCGTCGTCGAACTGAACCTGTCGCTGCTGGCCGAGCAGCAGGACCACCCGCGCGAGGCGCTCGACCACGCCCGGCGGGCACTGGAGCTGTTCCGCCGGGCCGGCGACCGGCCGGGGGAGGGGCGGGCGCTCAACGGGGTGGGCTGGTGCCACGCTCGCCTCGGCGAGCACGAACACACCCTGCGGCACTGCGCCGAGGCCCTCGCGGTGCTCGGCGCGGTGGGCGACCGGGCGGGACAGGCGGCGGCCTGGGACAGCCTCGGTTACGCCCGGCGGCATCTCGGCGACCACGACGAGGCGGTCGCCTGTCACCAGCGGTCGCTGGCCATCTACCGGGAGCTGGGGCACCGGTACTGGGAGGCGTCGGTGCTCATCCACCTCGGTGAGGCGTACCTCGACGGGGGCGACGAGCCGGCGGCCCGGGCGGCGTGGCGGGGCGCCCACGACATCCTGGTCGCGATCGGTCACGGTGAGGCGGAACAGGTCCGCGCCCGGCTCGACCGGCTGGCGTCGGCGGTGGAGCCGGTGGCGGCGGTCGACCGGCGTGAGGGCCGGTGACCGGCGGGACCGTGGTTGCCCGGCGGCTCACCCGGGCGAGGTGCGGGTGAGGCGTCAGGGGTGGGCCGTGCACTGCTCCCATCGCTGCCACCACTGTTCCTCCGTGGGCTCCCCGGCGGCGACCACCAGCGCCTCGATCAACTCGGCGGGGGTACGCGGCCGGCTCCCGTCGGCGATCCGCAGGAGACGTCGGATCTCATCGGTCCGACGCCGTAGGACGTCACCCACCAGCGTCTTGCCCGTCTCGGTCGGCGTCAACCAGGCGACCCGCCGGTCGGTCGGGCGGTGGTGGCGGGCGACGAGTTCCCGGCGTACCAGGCGGTCGCAGGTCCTGGTCGCCGTCGACGGGTGGACGCCCAGCCGGGCGGCCAGGTCCACCGTGCGCATCGGGCCGTGCGAGGCCAGGACGACCAGCGTCCGGTACTGCGACAGGGTGACCTCCGCGTCCAGCGCGGCCAGCGTCCGGGCGGTGATCCCCACGAGCGTACGGCTCAGCGCGGACAGCCCGTCGAGCAGATCGTCGTGGCCGGGAGTCGACGGGGTGCCGTCGTCCACGTACAGTCCCATCCGAAAATGATTGCACGGATACATGCAAAGGCGTTCAGGTGGAACCCTTCATCCAGACCGTGGACGAGACCCGGCCCGTGGACCGGGCGGCGAGGTGGGAACGCCTGACGGCGCTTCCCCTGACGATCCTGTCGATCCTCTTCCTGGCCGTGTACGCGGCGCCGATCCTCCGACCCGACCTGCCCGGGCCGTGGCGACTCGCCTGTGAGGTGACGACGGTCGTCATCTGGCTGCTGTTCTGGGTCGACCTTCTGGCGCGCCTGAAGCTGGCCACGCGCCGGCGACGGTTCCTCCGGGACCATCTGTTCGACATCGCCGTGCTGGTGCTGCCCGTCCTCCGCCCACTGCGCGCCCTGCGCCTGGTCACCGTCGTGCTGACCCTCAACCGCAGGACGGAGACCTGGGCCCGGGGCCGGCTCGCCGTCTACGTCGGTGCCACCACCCTGCTCCTGGTGCTGGTGTCCGCGCTGGCCGTGCTCGACGCCGAGCGCTTCTCCGCCGACGCGAACATCTCCTCCTACGGCGACGCGCTCTGGTGGTCGGCGGTCACCATCACCACGGTCGGCTACGGGGACCACTACCCGGTCACCGTCGCCGGCCGGTTCGTCGCCCTGGCCCTGATGATCGGCGGCATCGGACTGATCGGTTTCGTCACCGGTTCGCTGGCGACGTGGATCGTGGAACGGGTCTCCGACACGGGGCGACCGGCCCCGGCGACGGTCGACGACATCGCGGTCCTCCGCGCGGAGATCGCCGCCCTGCGCGAGCAACTCGGTCCACGGGTGACGGGGGCAGCGGACGAGCCGGACCAGCAGAGCCGTGCGGCCCCCTCCGCTCGTTGATCGACGCCGCCGGCACGCACGCCGTGCTCATCGGGGTTGCCGGCCGTGGCGCCACTGTTCGCCGCCGCCGTGGACGCCTGGCCGGTGTGCCCGGCACGGGATAGCCTGGCGCCCGGGAAACTCATTGCACGTATGCAGGTATCGGTGGGACGGGGGTGGCGGGTGAGCCTGACGATCGTCCACGCCGGTCCCGTCGTCGTCCGTATCCGGCTGCGCGCAGAGCTGGACGTCGAAACCTCCGGTCCGGTGCACGACGCCGTCCCCCGGTGTGCGGGGAGTGCTCGACGGCATCGACGACGCCCGGCCGACGCCGCACCCTGACCACCCTCGTCCCACACCATCCCACAGATCGGACCCCGGCCCGTGACCCCTGCCTCCGGAGCCTCGCCGTACCGACGCGCCGTCGCCGACCGCCTCGCGCGGTGGGCCGCCCGGCCGGCCCGGCTCGTACGGTCGCCCTGGCCCCGTCGGGTCCTGAGCGGGGCGGCGGTGCTGGTCGTCACCGCTGTCGGCGTCATGATCGGCACGCTCCTCGCCGCGCGGGGAACCGGCGACGTCGGGCCGCTGCGGGTCGCGTTCCAGCTGTCCCCGTCGATGGACGGTGGCACCGAGGTCGCCGTCCCACCGCTCGGCTCGCTGTACCTCGACAGCCACGATGGTCCCGCACGGCTCACCGTCCGCCTCGAATCGCTGGACCAGCGACGGACCGAAGCCCTGATCAACGACCCCTCCGGTCTCACCCGGGCGGGCGACACCGCGCCGCAGGACATCCGCGACGCCCTGGTCCGCCTCGGGCTCCGGACGCTCGGCGTCTCGGTCCTCGCGTCGATGCTGCTCGCGGCCCTGACCTTCCGCTCGGTGCGCCGGGTCGCCTGGTCGGGCGGGCTCGCCCTGCTGGTCACCGGCGGCACCCTCGGCACCGCGGCCCTGACGGTACGGCCACAGGCGTTGGCCGAGCCCCGCTACGAGGGCCTGCTGGTCAACGCCCCGGCGCTGATCGGTGACGCGCAGCGCATCGCCGACGACTACACCCGTTACGCGGAGCAACTGCAGCGGCTGGTCGGCAACGTCGGCAAGCTCTACGCCACCGTGTCGAGCCTGCCGATCTACGAGGCCGCGCCGGACACCACCCGCGTGCTGCACGTGTCGGACCTGCATCTCAACCCCGCCGCCTGGCCGGTGATCAAGACCCTGGTCGAGCAGTACGACATCGACCTCGTGATCGACACCGGGGACATCACCGACTGGGGCAGCGAGCCCGAGACGTCGTACGTCTCGATGATCGGCCAGTTGAAGGTGCCTTACGTCTACATCCGGGGCAACCACGACTCACCCCGTACCGCGGCGGCGGTGGCGAGCCAGCCGAACGCGATCGTCTTGGACGACTCGGTCGCGGTGGTCCGCGGTGTGACGATCGCGGGTGTCGGTGACCCCCGCTTCACCCCCGACAAGCAGGAGTCGGAGGCGGGGCCCTGGGAGGAGCCGGCGACGACGGTCGAGGGCACGGGGGAGCGGCTCGCCACGACGATCCGGTCGCTGGACGTGCCGGTGGACGTCGCACTGGTGCACGACCCGGCGTCCGCGGCGCCGCTCACCGGTGTCGCGCCGCTCGTCCTGGCCGGGCACACGCACCGCCGGGAGGTGACCGTGCTGCCGCCCGCCGGGGAGTTGGCCACCCGGCTCGCGGTGCAGGGCTCCACCGGCGGCGCGGGGCTGCGCGGGCTCGAGGGTGAGGAGCCCATGCCGCTGGCCCTGTCGGTGCTCTACCTCGGCCCCGACCACAGGCTCCAGGCGTACGACGACATCCGTGTCGGTGGCACCGGCCGGGCGCAGGTCAGCCTCGACCGTACCGTGGTCGACGACACCCCGCCCACGGAGGCCCCGGTGCCGTCCGCCCCGAGCGTCGCCCCCGTCGGTCGCTAGCCCGCGGACCGGGTGGCCGTCGCGCCCGGGTTCGTCACGGCGTCATCTCCGCCAGCCGTCGACGCACTGCCGGCAGGTGCTCGGGCAGGGCCACCGTCGTGAGGTCCCGCAGCATCTCGACGAGGGCCTGGGTGATCCTCGGCTGGTCCCGGCCGGCGTACGCGACGTCGTCCACCGCGACGGCGAGGAGACTGTCGAAGCTCTGCCGGCGGGCCATGGCGCGGACGGTGCCGTCGTCGTCGCGGACGGCCCGGGGCCGCCGTGGTCGGACCGCCAGCCGGCGGAGCAGGTCGTGCATCTCCTGCACGGCCCGTTGGGCGGTGGTGACGTCGTTGATGCCCGGTGACAGGGCCCGCTCGGCGATGTCGGCGAGCTGCCGCAGACCGAATCCGATGTCCTGGCCGGGGGTGCGTTCGACGCTGATGCTGACCGCCTGCACGGTGTCGTTCGGGTCCAGCGGCGTCGGCGGCCGGTCGTCGACCGGGTGGACGTGCAGCAGCGGGGTGCCCTCGGCGACGAAGTCCCCCGGACCCGGCACCACCGAGATGGCGCAGCGGTGACGTCGGGCGATCTCGGCCAGGAGGTCGAGATCGACGTCGTCGATCATTCCCGGCCCGAGCGCACCGATCACCTGGCAGATCCGGCCCGGGTGTTCCGGCTCGCCGTCGTCGTCGCTCGACCGGTCGGCGTCCAGGCAGCGGCGGGTCTGGACGCCGATCGACGCGATGATGTGCGACACCCGCATCACGGTGGTGATGTGGTGCAGGTAGTAGATGAAGACGGCGGTGCTGCACAGCACCAGCGCCATCGACGCGGCGAGCGACAACTCGGGCAGCCGTCCCGCCGCCCGGTCGGGCAGGGCGGCGAGCACCACCATGGCGAACAGGAACGTCGCCACGAAGGTGCCCAGCGTGATCTGGATGACCCGGTCCTGCAGGAAGGTGCGCAGCACCCGGGGCGAGTACTGGCTGCTGGCCAGTTGCAGGGCGACCACCGTGATGGAGAAGACCAGGGCGGTGAACGAGATCATCGCCGTGATGATCGAGGAGAGCAGCGACCGGGCGCCCGCCGGGCCGCTGGGCAGGATGCCACCGATCGGCAGTACCAGCCGCAACTCCAGCACCGACAGCCCGACGGCCAGCAGCACCGCGCTCACGGCGAACACCGCCGGGATCAGCCAGAAGCTGCTTCGTACCGACGCCAGGCGAGAGGATCGGGTCTGCGTCCTGCTCACCTGCGCGTAATCCCCGCGCCGTGCCGGCGTACACCTGCCGCGTCGCCGGTGGGACGGACCGGCCGGAGGCGACAGGGTGCCGGTGGCCGGGCAGGGCGGCGCCCGCAGCGCCGCTCCCACCCCCGCGAGCGTCGGCCCGACGTCCGGTCCCGCTCCGGCGGGATGGCCGGACCGCCGGTCATGCGTCGTTCCCGGGCGGTGAGTCCGGGCTCGGCCGGGTCGTGCCGGCCGGGCTCGCACCGGTGGACGCCGTCGGGGTGGCCTGGTCGGCCGGTTCCGTCGACTCGACCGGACCAGGGACGTCCGGCGAGGACGAGGGCTGCGGCGGGGACGAGGGCTGAGGCGGGGACGAGGGCTGCGGCGGGGACGAGGGCTGCGGCGGGGAGGACGTCTGTGGCGGGGAGGGGGCGCCGGTGGTCGGGGAGGGCCGGGGCGAGTCGCCCGGGACACCCGGTGAGGTCGGGGCGCCGGTCGACGGCACGGTGGTGGGTGCCCGGCCCGGGCTCGCGGGGGTGGTGCTACCGCCGGTCGCCGTTTGGTCGCGCCGACCGCTCCCGGTGTTTTCGCCGTCCCGCCCACCGCCTCCGCCGGGAGCCGCCCTGCTGGGCCCGACGGACGGTGTGGCGACGGTCGTGGAGGTGATGGACGTGGACGCCCGGCGGCACGGTACGCCGTCCACGGCGAAGCGGGTCGGCTCACCGCGGGTGGAGTCGTCGTAGGTGCCCCACAACCTGACCGTCGTCGTGTTGTCGGGGCCTGCGGGACCGTCGACCCGGATCGTGACGGTGCGCGCCTCTTGGCGCAGGCGAACGCCCTCGGTGCCGCCGGTGAGCCGCTGGCCGACGGGCAGCGCGAACGACAGCGTTCGATCTCCGGACCCGACTGCGCCGGCATGCGTGACGGTCAGCTCGGCGGCAAACGTGCCGTTGGACCCTCGGTGGGAGGTGTACCTCGCCGTGCATCCTGAAGCGGACCCGTCCGATCCGGCTCCCGCACCCTCCGCGGCGTCGTCCGCGGAGGTGAGCCCGGGCAGTTGTGCCGCGAGTGCGGCCGCCAGTGCCGTGGACGGTACGGCCGCCAGCAGCAGGCTGCGCCGGGCGGTGCCGCGCCGCCGCGGTGCCCGACCACTCGCCGCCGGTCGCGCGGCGCGGTCCGTGCCCGTCCCCGTGCTCCGAACCGACGGAACGGCAGCGCGGGTGGCCGGGACGAGACCGGACGTGGCGTCTGTGCCGATCGCCGGTCGGACCGCGATCGCCGGCCGTGCCCCCACCGCCTCCGACAGCAGCTTCCAGACCTGGCCGCTGGTGGGTCGGTCCGCGGGATCCGACGCCAGGCACCGGGCGCAGAGCCCGGCGACGGCCTCCGGCAGGCCCGGTACGGCGGTCACCGGCGCGGCGTGATCCGAGGCGAGTAGCTCGGCCCTGCTGTCGCCCTGCCGTAGCGGCACGCCCACGAGGCATTCGTGCAGCAGCAGGCCGAGTGCGTACACGTCGCTGGCGGGTACGGCCGCGTCGCCGCGTGCCTGCTCGGGGGCCATGTACCGGGGGGTGCCCAGTACCTCGCCGTGCTCGCCGACGGTGCGCTGACCGACGCCCAGGGCGATCCCGAGGTCCACGAGCTTCACGCCGGCCGGGGACAGCAGCACGTTGCCGGGCTTGACGTCCCGGTGCACCAGGTCCGCGGCGTGCGCGGCGGTGAGGGCTGCCGCCACGTCCGCGCAGACCCGCACCGCGTCACGCCAGTCCATCGCCCCGCCGGCGTGCAGCCTGGCGGCGAGCGTCTCGCCGCGGACGAACTCCATCACCAGGTACGGGACCCGCCGGTAGCCGCGCAGTCGCGCCTCGCCGTAGTCGTACACGTTGGCGATGTGGGGGTGGTTGAGTTGTGCGGCGGCGAACGCCTCGGCGCGGATCAGCTCGCGGGAGCGTCGGTCGCTGGCCAGCTGCGGAGCCAGCAGCTTCACCGCGACGGTGCGGTGCAGCAGTTCGTCCTCGGCGCGCCAGACGACCGCCATGCCGCCTCGGCCCACCGGCTCCACCAGCCGGTAGCGTCCTGCCAGCAGCCGCACGTCCTGCACCTCCTCGGTGTCTGGTCGCGGCGTCCGTCAACGGGTCCGCACGCCGCTCGGGTCGCGGACCTCAACGACGTACCCCTCGACGGATCAGGGAAAACGGCCCGGCGGCCGGGTCCACCGAGCCGGTCGGGATCAACGGCGGCGGCGCAGGCGTGCGCACACCGGTAGGTTCGGCGACAGGATCGTCGAGACGAGGAGTGCGAATGGCTGTCGACCCTCGGGGCGCCGCCCTCAGGAGTTCCTGAGCGCCGACCCGCAGGGGCCGGTCGTCATGCTCAACCTGTTGCGCTTCGCGCCCGGCGGCCGGGAGTCCTACGCCCGGTACGCCGCCGCCCTTCGTGACGTCTTCCTGCCCCGGTACGGGGGCGAGGTGCTCTACGCCGGTGACGGCGGACCGGCGCTCGTCGCCGAGGACGGTCAGTCCTGGGACTCGGTGCTTCTGGTCCGCTATCCGAGCCGGGAGGCGTTCAGTCGGATGGTCGCCGACCCGGAGTACCAGGAGGTGACCCGGCTGCGCACCGATGCCCTGCGGGAGGCGGTCCTGCAACCGACAACCTCGTGGTCGACGCCGTGAGGGCGGCGACAGGGGCCGGGACGGCGCACGGTTCGGGCTGCCGCGGGTAGGAGGAGACGATGTTTCTGGACAATCCCGTCGATCTGATCCGCCTGGCGATCGTCGCGGCTCTGACGTACCCGGCCCTGATCGCACTCCTGCGGTTCTCCGGCAAACGGACCCTGTCGAAGCTGAACGCCTTCGATCTCGTGGTGACCGTCGCCCTGGGTTCGACGCTGGCGACCATCCTGCTGTCCCGCGACGTCTCCCTCGCCGAGGGGCTGCTGGCGTTGGCCCTGCTGGTCGGACTTCAGTTCCTCGTCGCGTTGCTCACCGTACGGTGGCCGGCGTCGCAGCGGCTGGTCAAGTCGGCGCCGACGCTGTTGCTCCACCGGGGCGAGCTGCGGCGGGACGTCGTGCGCGCCATGCGGATCAGTGAGAGCGAGATCCGGCAGGCGGCCCGCAGCCAGGGGTACGGGGACCTGAGCCGGCTGGCCGCCGTGGTCCTGGAGACCGACGGCAGCCTGAGTGTGATCGGTCAGGACAAGCTCGGGGACGGCAGCAGCCTCACCGATGTCAGCGCGGCTGACGGATCGGGTCCGGGCTCGCAAGCCGACTGAGCGGGTAACTGCTGCCGCAGCTGGCAGGACCGGGAAAGATTGTGCTCCTGCCCTGCTGGTTGTCCGACCGGCCAGCCTGTGCGACGTCGTCGTGGAATGGAGGGACCGATGAAGATCTTGTGCGGTTCGGTGTGGTCATGAGTGTGAGCCTGGCCGTGATGTTCGTCCTCACCCTGTCGCAGATTCGCCGCTTCGGTGACTTCTACCTCAACCTCAGCAACTTCTACATGTCGTTGATCATGGTCGCGGCGATGGGGATCATCATGATGGTCGTCATGCACGGCATGTTCACGAACAAGCGCCTGAACCTCGTGCTGTACATCGGATTCGCCGCCCTGTTCCTCGGCGGATTCGCCGCGGTCCGCACCGAACCGCTGGTAAGCAACAAGGCATTCCTGAAGTCGATGATTCCGCACCATTCCCGGGCCGTGCTGGTCTGCCAGGAGCCGGACATCACCGACCCGGAGATCGTGGAACTGTGCGGCCAGTTCGTGAAGTCCCAGGAGGAGGAGATCACCCAGATGAAGCGGATCCTGGACGACCGGTACTGACGGGCACGGGCTGCCCTCGTAGGGCGTCGTCGGACGTCAGGGCGGCCGACGGTGCCGAACCGCAGGCGCCGCGCGGGCCGCCGCCTCGCCCGCGCAAGCCGGGCCGACGGCGGGCCTCCGGTCACCGTCGGCGGCGTCGCTCGGCGATCCGGAGCATGTTGCAGACGTCGACGACGCCCGGCACGTCCCAGGCCAGTTCCGCCGCGACCCGGCGTGCCTCATCGCCGTACACCAGGCCGGCGAGGATGGCGACCCGGTTCTGCACCGAGACGGTGATCTGCTGTCGCCGGGTCGTCCAGTCAATGCTCAGCCGCTGCGCGACCAGTGCCTCGATGCGCAGGTCGTCGCTGTCCGGCTCGGGCCGGTCGACGTTCGCGGCCCAGTTCCCGTCGGGGTGTGACCACGGCATGTACACGAGGGCTCCTCGTCGGTGGGACCCGGTCGGGCTCCGATTCGGCATCCAGGATCCGGGCCCCGGTTGGCGATGGCGACGCGGATCTGTGTCAGTTGCGTGACAACCGCCGTGCCGAGGAGAGTTCCGGTCCACGGCCGGGATGACGAGGTGAATCGTCGGGTGGCGGCTCGGACGGTGCCGCCCTTTCGTCGGTGCGTGCGGGCCGCCGGAGCGGCCGACCACTCGTCGCGCGGTGACGTCCGGGCGGTCGTCGCGGTCTGGTCGCAGCGGCCGGTCAGACCCGGGTGAGGCGCACGGCGTCGGCGATGATGAGACCGCTGCCGGAACTCCACCGGCTCACCGCCACCCGGTTGGCGTCCCCCGCCGGCAGGGTGAACGTGCCCAGGGTGCGCCACTGCCCGCCGTTGACCCGCTGGTCGGCGTAGACGGTGCGGTTGCCGGTGGTGGTGGCCACGATGTACGGGGTGGCGCTGTTGTAGCCGGAGTTCGCCGGCCACCAGGCGTCGACCCGGTAGCCGGCGGTGGCCGGGACGTTGAATTTGTACCAGGCGGCGTCGCTGGCGGCGACCGGGTTGGCGTAGCGGTAGTCGGCGCCGTAGCGCTGGCCGGAGAAGGACGAGACGCCCCAGTTGCCGCTGGCGGCGAACCGGCCGGCGGTGGCGTTGTCGACCACCGCGCTCCAGGTGGTGCCGCCGCCGGACATCTTCGCGGCCACGTCGGCGCGCATCACGTTCAGGTCGATGAAGGACGGGTCGATCTTGCCGGTGGTGCTCGTCTCCCGATGGCCCCGGGCGTGGCTGGCGTCCCTGCCGAGGCGGGTGAGCACGGCGGCGGTGGCGGCGATCGACGCGTTGTACTGGGCGGTGGTCATCTCCTGGTTGACGCCGTTGTAGTCGATCTCCCACCCGATCATGAGGGTGTTGCCGTCGCCGGCCGGGATCGGCCCGCTGCCGCCGCTGGTCCCGGCGTGGTTGCACCGGCCGGCGGAGATGACGTGGAAGACCCCGTGGTAGTCGACGAGGGCCTGGCAGAGCGGACCGGGCAGGTCGGAGCGACCGTTGATGCAGATGTTCAGGGCCGGGTGCGGGTTGGTGGCGCTGGAGGTGGCCGCGGTGTGGTGCCACAGCACGCCGATGGGGTCGAACGAGCCGGGGCGCATCCGGTTGAGCCAGTCACCCTCCACGACGACCTGCACGCCCGCGCCCCGCAGTACGTCCACCAGCCAGGGGATGGTGGCCATCAGGACGCTCCGAGCAGGTCGGCGAGGCACTCGACCTTCGGTGCGGCGCCGGCCGGGGCGGGTGTGACGGCGACGGTCAGCGTGGCGGCGGTCACCAGCGCGGGGATGCCGAGCACTCCTCGGCGGCGCAGGCGGACGGGGCGCGGAGTGGCCATGATGCTCCTTCATCGAGGTGAGGCGAAGGGATCGACGTACTGCGATGGCGGCAGGTTATATCGAGATGCCCGTCGATGTCGATACCCTTCACTCCCACTCGTTGGGCTGAAGGAATCTGACGGCCAGGGTCGGTCCGGTCGCCGGTGGCGATCCCGGTCGTGCCCGTTGCGGCCCTACCGCTCGACGGCCCTCGTCGGGGCACTTTCGTCATTTCCGGCAGCAGGGACGCGTCAGGTCGCCACGATGGGGGCAGACCCGTATCCGGCGGTCCCCGCCTGCGCCCGCCGGCCGGCGAGGGGGAGGACCATGCAGGACGTGGCAGCGGCACCCGCACCCGTCGGGGCCGTGACACCCGGATTGGCCGAGCAGGTGTGGGTCAACGCCCGGGAGGACCCCGGGGCGGTGCAGTTCGTCCGCCCGACGCCGGTGTCCCGGGCGTGGCCCGCGCGACGGCCGGCGAGCGGCGCGCTGCCGGTGACGTGCGAGCAGTTCCGCGACGACGTGCTGATCCTGGCCCGCGGGTTCCTCGCCGCCGGGGTGGGCCACGGCGACCGGGTCGCCCTGCTCAGCCGCACCCGCTACGAGTGGACCCTCGTCGACTACGCCCTCTGGGCGATCGGCGCGGTGACCGTGCCGATCTACGACACCGCCAGCGCCGAGCAGGTCGGTTGGATCCTGGCGGACTCCGGCGCGGTGGGCTGCGTAGTGGAGCAACCGGGCCAGGCCGAGACCGTCGAGGCCCTGCGGTCGGGCCTGCCGGGGCTGCGCGAGGTCTGGCAGATCGACGCCGGTGACCTGATCGCCCTCGCCGGGCGTGGTCGCGACGTCGACGACGCGCAGGTCGACGCCCGCCGCGCGCGGGTGAGCGGCGGCGACGTGGCGACGATCGTCTACACCAGCGGTACGACGGGACGACCCAAGGGATGCGTGCTGACCCATCGCAACATCCACTGCGACGTCACCGCCGCGGTCGGCGTGCTGCCGCAGATCCTGTACCCGGGAGCGTCGACGGTGCTGTTCCTGCCGCTGGCGCACGCGTTCGCCCGGCTGATCCAGGTGGGCACGGTGCAGACCCGCGCCACGATGGTGCACAGCGGTGACATGAGCGGCGTCCTGCAACAGCTGCGCACCCACCGGCCGACGTTCATCCTGGCGGTGCCGCGGGTCTTCGAGAAGATGTACAACCGGGCGCGGGACACCGCGATCGACGCGCACCGCGGCCGGTTGTTCGCCCTGGCCGAGTGGGTGGCGGTGCGCTACAGCCGCGCGCTCGACACCCCCGGCCGCCCCGGTGTGCCGATCCGGCTCGCCCGTGCGGTGTGCGACCTGCTGGCGTACCGGAAGATCCGGGCGGCGTTGGGCGGACGGTGCCGGACGGCGATCGTCGGCGGCGCGCCGCTCGCCGAACGCCTGGGGCACTTCTACCGGGGCGCCGGGATCACCGTGCTGGAGGGGTACGGACTGACGGAGACGTCACCGGCGTTGACGGCGAACCTGCCGACGGTCCAGCGGATCGGCACCGTGGGGCTTCCCCTGCCCGGCGTGGAGATCCGCATCGCCGACGACGGGGAGATCCTGGCCCGCGGCGACGTGGTCTTCCCCGGCTACTGGAACGACCCGGACGCCACCCGGGAGGCGTTCACCGTCGACGGCTGGTTCCACACCGGTGACCTGGGCAGCTGGGACGAGGGGGGCTGGCTGCGCGTCACCGGCCGCAAGAAGGAGATCATCGTGACCGCGGCGGGTAAGAACGTCGTCCCCGCCCCGATCGAGGAGGCCGTGCGCGCCCATCCGCTGATCAGCCAGTGCATGGTCGTCGGCGACGGCCGCCCCTACCCGGCCGCGCTGGTCACCATCGACGCGAAGGCCTGGTCGCGCTGGCGTGTTGCGCACCACCGGCCCGACGCCTCGGTGGCCGACCTGCGGGACAGCCCGCAACTGCGCGACGAGGTGCAGGTCGCGATCGACCACGCCAACCGGGCGGTGTCCACGGCGGAGCAGATCAAGACGTTCCGCATCCTGCCCGACGATTTCACCGAGCAGGCCGGGGAACTCACCCCCACCCTGAAGATCCGGCGCACCGTCGTCGCCGTGCGGTACGCCGCCGACATCGACGCCCTCTACCGCGGCCACTGACCTGCGGTGAGCAGCAGCCGTCCGGGGCCCGGCACGGCGCCACCGTCCCTACGGCCGGAGGTCCGACGGGTCGGGGGAGGGTGACGGTGGCGTGGGCGGTGCTGGTGGCGGTGGTGGCCGTGATGCTCGCCGTCGACCTGTTCCTGCACCGCGACGACCACGTCATCGGGATGCGCGAGGCGGTGCTCTGGTCCGGGGTCTGGATCGGCGCCGGCCTGCTGGTCGGCCTCGTCCTGTGGTGGTGGCTCGGGGGTGAGGTCGCCGGTGCCTACTACGCCGGATACTTGATCGAGAAGGCGCTCTCGATCGACAACGTCTTCGTCTTCGCGCTGATCTTCACCTACTTCGGGGTGCCCGCCGCGTACCAGCACAAGGTGCTCTTCTGGGGGGTGATCGGTGCGCTGCTGCTGCGCCTGGTGTTCATCTTCGTCGGGGCGGAGCTGCTGGAGACCTTCTCCTGGACGGCGTACCTCTTCGGGACCTTCCTCATCTGGACGGGCTGGAAGATGGCCTTCCGGCACGGCCAGCCGACCGACCCCGGCCGCAACCCGGTCGTCCGGCTGGTACGGCGGGTGATCCCGACCGACCCCCGCTACCACGACGGTCGGTTCGTGATCCGGCTCGACGGCCGGCGCACGGCCACCCTGCTGCTGGTGGTGCTGATCGCGATCGAGGCCACCGACCTGGTCTTCGCCGTCGACTCCGTGGCGGCGATCCTCGCCATCACCACCAGCCCGTTCACCGTCTGGGCCGCGAACGCCTTCGCCATCCTCGGCCTGCGCAGCCTCTACTTCTGCCTGGCCGGCCTGCTGCGCCGGTTCGTGCACCTGCACTACGGGCTCGCCGTCCTGCTCGCGTTCGCCGGGGTGAAGCTGATCCTCGCCGAGACGCCGGTCGGCCGGTTGCCCGTCCCACTGACCCTCGGCGTCATCGCCGTCACGGTCACCGCCTCGATCGTCGCCAGCGTGCTGCGTACCCGGCCGGGCTCGTGCGAGCGGACAGGTCCGTGACGCGGCGGTGAACCGGTGTACGCGCGCCGACGTGCCCACCGTTGGCGGGTGAGCGGTCGTCGCCGGACGGAGCCGAGGGGGCGGGCAGGCGCGCCGCCCCCTCGGCGACCGTCATCGGTAGGTGATGTCGGATTCCTGGTAGAGGCAGTTGACGCCGTCCGGTCCGGACCCGATCTCGGTCGGCTCGCTGCCCTTCTTGACCCCCTTGAACTTCACGCACGGCCGGGTGGACCGTTTCGCGTCGTCGAGGATCGTGATCCGGGTCAGCGTGGCGGTGTCACCGAAGTTGGTGTTGATGCCGGCCAGGATCTTGGTCGAGGTGGCGACGATGTTGTCCAGCACGACGTGCCGCTCGAACGAGTCGCTGCAGTTGCCGCAGGCCCGGTAGAGCTTGCCGGACGACTCGATGCGGAAGTTGCGGATCGTCACGGTGCCGGAGCCGTTGTGCTGGAAGACCTTGTCGGCGCCGGAGCGCGCCCCACCACCGTCCACGAGGAACGGGCCGCCGCCGCGGAAGGTGGCGGCGTCCTCGCCCACGTCCTCCCACCACACGTTGATCAGCGTGCATCGGCCCTCGCAGTGCACCCCGTCGCCGGCCGGTGCGCCGATGACGACGTTGCGCAAAGTGGCCCCGGCGGCGAGCTTGAACATCGGGTCCTGGCTCTCCGACTGTCCGCCGCTGCCGATGCCGAAGTACCGCTTCATCCCGCCGTCCAGGCCGTTGGCGGGGACGGCAATGGTGGCGTCCACCTTCTGGCTGCCGCTCGGGGTCGGCCAGGCCGCCACCGGCGTGGCCGTGGCGGCCGGCGGGCTGCTGCTGGCCGGCGGCTTGCTGGTCGGCGCGGCGGAGGTCGGGGCGGCGGTGGTGGCCGGCGGCTTGCTGGTCGGCGCGGCGGAGGTCGGCGCTGCGGTGGTGGCCGGCGGCGCGCCGGTCGGCGTGCCCGAACCGGGCGTGGCGACCAGCACGTCGTCGAAGGTGCCGGCGGCCCGTGTGGTGAGCAGTCCCGCCCGACCGGTGCCGGGCAGCTTGCCGCTGCCCGAGCCGATCCGGGCGCCGTCGACGTAGCCGCTGACGGTGCCGCCGTCGACCTCGATCGCGAGCGTCCGCCATCCGCCGGTCGTCGCGGCGGCGGGGGCCGCGCCGAGCACGGTCACCTGGCTGCCGTTGACCGCCTGCAGTTCCGCCCGGCCCGCGCCCGTCAGGACCAGCCGGTACATCTTGGTGGCGCTGCTGGCCCGGGCGGCGATGCCCACCGCGCCGCTCGCGCCGAGCGAGGTCGGCTTGACCCGGGCCTGGACCCGGTAGTCCGCCCAGTCCTTGTCGCCGGCGAAGAGCCGGGCCAGTTCGCTGCCGTGGTCCGCCTGACGCAGCGCCTTCGAGCCGTCGGAGACGACCGACCAGTCGCCGCCGGACTTCGACCAGCCGTCGTGGTCGCCGTCCTCGAAGGTGTCCGACAGCAGGGTTCCGGCGAACGCCGACGTACTCATGCCGACCGCGACCGCTGCGGTGGTCGCGACCAGACCCACCGTCGCGAGCAGCGCGGTGCGTCTGGCCTTTCTGGTGACCCGCAAAGGGGACTCCTCATTACTCTCAGTGGCATGGCGGGAACCGCGTGCCCGGCTCCCGCCGCCGCTTCCGATGTGGACGGCGATCACCGTAGCGCGGTCTCTCGTAGGTGCCCCTGAGAGCGGGAATACGTTTTCCTTATCTCTTCCTTTGAGGCGCGTCGACGCGGTGCCCCCGGGTGTCTGTGGGGGCACGCGTCGGATCGACGGGTAACCATGCGTGAGGACTCGATGAGCCGGGCCTCGTCAGGGAGGCGTCGGCGATCCGGTCAGGTGTCGGCGGGGGTGCGGGCGTCGGTGTGCGCCGGGGTGCCGCGGGTGGCGGCGAGGCTCCACCCGATCGAGACGGCCAGGGTGGCGACGATGACGCCGAGGGTGAGCGGGATGGGCAACTTGCCCACCGGGGTCTCGGAGAGGATGAGTTTCACGCCGGCGAAGGCGAGCAGGAACGCCAGTCCGTAGTGCAGGTGCACGAAGCGGCGCAGCAGCCCGGCGAGGCAGAAGTAGAGGCTGCGCAGGCCGAGCACGGCGAAGGCGTTGGCGGTCCAGACGATGAAGGTGCTGGTGGTGATCGCGAGGATCGCGGCGACGGAGTCGACGGCGAAGATCAGGTCGGTGGCCTCGACGGCGATGAGCACGACGAACAGCAGGGTCGCGACACGTCTGCCGTCGAGGCGGGTGAAGAACCTGTCGCCGTGGTAGCGGGCGTCGGTGGGGACGACCCGGCGGACGAGGCGGACGATGATGTTGCGGTCCGGGTGCATCTCCGCGTCGTGCTTGAACGCCATCTTCCAGCCGGTCCAGACGAGGAAGACGCCGAAGACGTAGGCGGTCCAGAAGAACGTTTCGAGGAGTTCCGCGCCGACGAAGATGAACACCAGCCGGAAGACCAGGGCGCCGATGACGCCCCAGAAGAGCACCTTGTGCTGGTAGGCGGCGGGCACCGCGAAGTAGCTGAAGACGAGCGCGAAGACGAATACGTTGTCGACGGAGAGCGCCTTCTCGATGAGGTAGCCGGCGTAGTAGGCGCCGGCGGCCTCGTCGCCCTGCCACAGCCAGAGCAGGACGCCGAAGGCCAGGCCGGCGGCGATCCAGATCGCCGACCAGGCGGCGGCCTCACGGAAGCCGATGACGTGGTTGTCGCGGTGCAGGAACAGATCGATCGCCAGCATCGCGGCGATCGCGGCGGTCAGGGCCAGCCAGGCCCACCACGGTACGGACATCGAGGACATCTCGTTCCCTTCGACCGGGCCGGCGCGCGGCGCCGGCGTGCGGGTCGAAGGTCTCCCCGGACCGCCGGTGCGGCGGCCCGCGCGGCCGGGACCCGGGTGGGTCCGTACTGACGGCCGCGCGTCCGGTGGCGGGTACTCCCCCTCGAACTACGATTCATTATTCACGAAGCGAAGTTCGTTTGTCTAGGGCCTTCGTGCCCCGGGGGATCGGTCAGCGCCGGGCGAGCTCCGACTCCAGCCGCCGGATCAGCGTCTTGCGGGCCTTGCCCTCCCGCTCGCGCTTCAGCGCCGCCCTGAGCTGACGCGTGTCCAGGTCGCCGACCAGCTTCGTCGCCTCGGTGACCGGCAGCTCCGACAGCCGTACGGCGGCCGTGGCGTCCCGGCGCGCGCCTCTGGCCGGCCCGGTGTTGGCGACGTACTGCCGGCCGGAGCGCGACTCCCTCCGCTTCTTGGCGTCGGTGGCGCGCCGCTGTTCGGGGGAGAGCTCCTGCCATGCCTGCTTGGGCAGGTAACGACCGGTCTCGCCCCCGCGCCGCGCCCGCGTATCGCCCTGACTGGTCTGCCAGTCCTCCTCACCCCAGCGTTGCAGGGACTTCTGCCGCTCGTCCTTGGGCCCCTCGAAGCCCCCGCCGTGCCGCTTGTACTCCTGGGTGAGCAGCTGCGACTTGCGCGCCGACCACTGCCCCGGCCTGCCGCCCCGGTCGGAGGCCTTGATCTCTTCCTTGAGCTGCTCCCTGAGCTCGGGTTTCGTGTACCGCGCCATGCCCGGCAAGTACCCGACGCGCACCGGCGCATGCGTCCGCGCCGGCCCGCGTCGACGCGCCCGTCCCGACCACCGGCACGTCCCTGAGGGCCCATCGGCACTGTCCGCCGCCCGGCGCCGATGCCACGGTGAGAGCATGAGGGCGATCGAGGTCCGCCACCTGACCCGGGGCTACGGAGGCGTACGGGCGGTGGACGACGTCAGCTTCACCGTCGACGAGGGCGAGGTCTTCGCCCTGCTCGGGCCGAACGGGGCCGGGAAGACCACCACCGTGGAGATCCTCGAGGGCTACCGCCGCCGCGACGCCGGGCAGGTGCGGGTGCTGGGCTTCGACCCGGCCACCGGCGGCCGGGCCTACCGCGAGCGGATCGGCATCGTGCTGCAGTCCGCCGGGTTCGAGGAGGAGTTCAGCGTCCGCGAACTCGTCCGGTTGCAGGCCTCGCTCTACCCCCGCCGGCACGACACCGACGAGCTGATCACGCTGGTCGGGCTCGCCGACAAGCGCGACACCCGGGTGAAGGCGCTCTCCGGCGGGCAACGCCGCCGCCTCGATCTGGCCCTCGGCCTCGCCGGTGCGCCCGACCTGCTCTTCCTCGACGAGCCGACGACCGGCTTCGACCCGGCCGCCCGGCACCGCGCCTGGGAGCTGATCGCCCGGCTGCGCCAGTTGGGCACGACGATCCTGCTCACCACCCACTACCTCGAGGAGGCCGAGCGGCTCGCCGACCGAGTGGCGATCCTGCGCGCCGGCCGGCTGGTCACCGTCGGCAGCCCCGACCAGCTGCGCGACGCCGCGCGGCTGCCCAGCCTGATCACGTTCCGGCTGCCCGACGCGGTGGCCGCCGCCGAGCTGCCCGCCCTGACCGGCGCGGTCAGCCGCGCCGACGGCGGGCTGCGGGTACGCACCCACGACCCGCTGGCCGACACGTACCGGCTCACGGAGTGGGCCCGTGCCCGGCGGCTGGAGCTGTCCGGGCTGAGCGTCGCTCCGCCCACCCTGGAGGACGTCTACCTGAGCCTCACCGGCGAACCCGACGCCGGCGAGGTCGAAGGGGAGGCCGGCCATGATCGTTGAGCTGCCGCGCACCCGACCCGCGCCGGCCGCCCGGGTGAGCGCCGGTCGTCCGATGTGGCGGTTGACCGGGCAGGCCCTGCGTGGGCACCTGCGCCGACCCATGTCGACCTTCTTCGCCCTCGTGTTCCCGCTGAGCTTCCTGGTGGTCGTGCTGGCCATCGTCGGCAACTCCGACACCGGCGACGGGGTGCCGGTCGCGCAGTACCTGGTCAGCCCGTTCGCGGTGTTCGGCGCGGCGCAGGCGGCGTTCTGCCTGCTCGCGGTGGACCTGGCGACGCTGCGCGAGGAGGGGGTCCTGCTGCGCCTGCGCGGCACGCCGGTGCCGGCGTGGGCGGTGCTCGCCGCCCGTACCGGCGCCGCGCTGGTCATCTCGACGGCGTCGCTGGTGCTGCTCACCGCCGTCGGTGTCGCCGGGTACGGCGTCGCGCCGGTCTGGGCGAAGACCCCCGCGCTGCTGCTCACCTTCGTCCTCGGCACCGCCTGCTTCGCGGCGCTCGGGCTGGCCGTCGCCGCCCTGACCCGCACCGTGCTCGCCGCGCAGACCCTCACCCAGGGGCTGCTGATCCCGCTGGC
Source organism: Micromonospora citrea (assembly GCF_049629545.1). Lineage (GTDB taxonomy): Bacteria > Actinomycetota > Actinomycetes > Mycobacteriales > Micromonosporaceae > Micromonospora > Micromonospora citrea_A. The sequence continues at coordinate 36,286 of NZ_JBNADX010000006.1, read as the reverse complement.
CTTCGTCTCGGACGTCTTCATCGTCGGCGCGGACCTGCCCCGCTGGCTCGACCTCGCCGGGTCGGTGCTGCCGCTGAAGCACTTCGCCCGGGCCATGGCCGAGACGTTCACCCCGGGGGCCGGCACCGGGCTGTCTGCCGGACACCTCGGCGTGCTCGCGGCGTGGACCGTGGCCGGCGCGCTGGTCGCCCGGCTGCGCTTCGGCTGGCAACCGCGCGGCGCGCGGCAGGCGGGCCGGGCCGCGCCGGGCGTCGCCGCGACGCCGCACGTCCGGCTCTCCGCGCCGCAGCGCGCCGCCCGCCCGTCACCGGCCGCGCTGGTCACCGGTCAGCTCGGGTACGCCCTGAGCGGGCTGCGCCACGACCTGCTGTCGGTCTTCTTCGCGGTGGTCTTCCCGGTGCTGCTGCTCGTGCTCTTCCCGAGCGTCTTCGGCGACGGTCAGGTGCGCGGCCTCACCCTGGCCCAGTACCTCCTGCCCGGCATGGCCGCCTACGCCGTCGCCGTCACCGGGTGGGTCAACCTGCCCGAACAGGTGGTGGCCGCCCGCGCGAACGGGGTGCTCAAACGGCTGGCCGGCACCCCGTTGCCGCAGCGCTGGTACCTCACCGGCCGGGTCGCCTCCGCGCTGATCGTCTCGGTGGCGACGGCGGTCCTGCTCGGCGCGGTCGCGGTGGCCCTGCTCGACGTACGCCTCGACGCCGGCCGGCTGCCGGCGGCGGTGCTCACGCTGCTGCTCGGGGTGCTCTGCTTCGCCGCGCTCGGCCTGGCGCTGGTGGCGGCCCTGCGCTCGGCGAGGTCGGTCACCGCGATCACCCTCGGGACGCTGCTGCCGCTCAGCTTCGTCTCCGACGTCTTCCCGGTGGGCGACGCCGCGCTGCCCGGCTGGTTGGCGACCGTCGGTGACCTGTTCCCGCTGCGGCACCTGAGCGCGGCGCTGCTGGCGGCGACCCGACCCGGGGTGGACGGCGCCGGGTTCGCCTGGGCGCACCTGGCCGTGCTGGCCACCTGGACGGTCGCCGCGCTGCTGGTGCTGGCCGCCCGCCCGCTCACCTCCCGCGACTGAGAGCCGGCGACTCCGACCGGCCGTACGCGTTGTTCGACGCCCACCGTGATGATCCGGAGTTCGGCTACCGGTTCCTGGTTGACGAGGCTCGTGATGCGGGGCAGCCGATGGCCGACCGCACTGCGTGGCGGATCTGCTCCGGCAACGGCTGGTGGAGCCGCCTTCGGCAAACGCAGACGTCGCGGCAAGGGCGGCAAGGCCGGACCGCCGATGCACGACGACCTGGTCCAACGAGACTTCACCGCCGGCAGCCCGAACCGGCTGTGGCTGGCCGACATCACCGAACACCACACCGGCGAAAGCTCTACCTCTGCGCGATCAAGGACGTCTGGTCCCACCGCATCGTCGGCTACTCCATCGACTCGCGGATGATGTCCCGCCTGGCCGTCGCCGCACTGGACAACGCCGCCACCAGACGCGGTGACCTGGCCGGCTGCATCCTGCACACCGACCGGTTGAACCCGGGCAATTCCGGTCCCGGAAATTCGTCCGAGCCCTGAACCGCCACCGGATGGCCGGATCGATGGGCCGCGTCGGCGCCGCCGGCGACAACGCCGCCATGGAATCCTTCTTCGGACTCCTGCAGAACAACGTCCTCAACCGGCGATCGTGGGCAAGCCGCCAGCAACTCCGGATCGCGATCGTGACCTGGATCGAACGGACCTACCACCGCCGCCGACGACAACGGTCGCTGTCCAGGTGATCCCCGTGGAATTCGAGACCATCATGACCCCACCGGCCAGTCACGCCGCGTGACTATCCTGTCACCTGCCGGTGCAGCAGACCCATCAGAGCGCCCGAGCTGATTCCGTAAGCGAAGAGTCGCCAAGCACTGGCGTCACCGCACTCCCGGCGTCCACTCGCCGAAACGGATTTGACCCCAGCGCGAGATCCGAGCGCACCAATGAGTCGGCACACTCCTGCGCCTGCTCACAGCGCCAGCCCGTCAGCTGTTCAGCGCCCGAGCAGGCCCCGCCGCCAAGTCTCACCGGACGACTCAATAGCCATCCGGCATGACAACAAGCCCCGCTCCATCAAGATTGAACCTGGCGCATTTCGTTGCCTGCGATCCCGGCAAGCACTACCTAACTCTTGATGTTGCCATCAGCACCGTCGCTCAGCTCACCCGACCCATCCGTACTTCAAGATCTGGTGTACTCACGCAGGATGGCAGCCAGTGCGTGTAGCGCCCAGAAAACAATGGAGCCAGACATCAAGATAACGGCCATCGCATTCAGAGGAAACTTCATGCCAAGTAAGCCGTAGTCCAAATTGCCGGCACAGATAAATAGAATCACGCCGATTAGCGCCATGCCGAACGCGATGCCCCGCAGGGGGTAGCTAGTCCCGTGTTTCTTGTCCATGGACAGTCCCTCTCTCCCGTGCTTGTCATGCCATCTAGAGTCGTTTACGTCAATCTTTATGCTTTTGTCCAGGTATGTCCTTACGTGCTTCACTCAGCCCTCGTGTCTGCTACGGTCAGCCCCACTCAACAAGCAGGAGGACACGGGGTGCGTCGCACATTACCAAGCGTCATTGCAGGGTCACTTCTCCTATGGGGGCTCATAGTACCAATCGGTGCATCGCCAGCGCAGGCGGCGTCTGTCGAATGCGTCCGACAGGGCGACAATGCCCGCAAGGTGATTAGCGAAAAGTCTCTCGGCGACGCCTCGGCTTCCCTGCGCGCGAACGGCGCAGACGAAGCCGATGTTGACGAGCTGTTCGTAAAGGAATTCTGCCTCGTTCCACTTGGCAGGAGCGAGAGCAAATCCGACGCCACGTCGTCAAAGTCGTCAATTGTCGCGCTCGATGACGACGGCGGCGTCGGAGCCTCGGACGTCCGGTGGTCCACCAGTTTGTGGTACGAACCCACAAACGGCCGCTACTACGCCCTGGGCGAATGGACGTGGCTCAATCATGACTACGCCGCAGACGCGTGGAGAGGTTGTATCAATAGAAGCCTAGGCGGACCAGACGCCATTGGAATGGCCCTCAGCGGCGGGGAGTATGAGGTCTACTCGGATTCCTCCCAGCTTTGGTTCTGGGGCGATCCAGGACTCAATGATATGCGGGACAACTACGGCATTGGCTCCATCACGAGCCCTTCTGGCACAACTGATGCCAACCAGTATGGCATCGCATACCAACGACAGGACCACACGCGTGCCCTGAGCGCGTCCTGCGACAACGATGTTGATTTTGACATGTACGGCGGCCAGATCATGATGTCGTTCACCAGGTTGGCCGACAGTTGCAGCCGGACCCAGGTCTTTGTCAAAAACGGACACAGTTGGGGATCAACGGCAATCAACGGCGTCAGCGTCGGCCCCTTCAGCGTGGGCATCTCGTGGACGAGTTCGGACAGCAGGCACGAATGGCAACACGGCGGCGTGTCTGCGAATGTTTGTGGATCCGGCTCTAGCGGTGGAGGCGGAGGTGACGGCGAAACCGGGGGCGGCGACAGTGGCGGCGGTGGGGGAACCCTCCCACCGGTCCGCGGTGATTTTGACGGCGACCGTAAAGCAGACATCATCGCCCGACACGCGCAGACCAAGGATCTCCGGCTCTACGCTGGTAACGGCAGCGGTTCCTTCGTGTCCGGCACCGGCGGCACCATCGGCAACAATTGGGGCAACTTCGACATCGTCTTCTCTCCGGGAGACTTCAGTGGCGACGGGAAGCCTGACATCCTCGCCCGTCATGCCACTACCAAAGACCTGCACCTCTACGCAGGCGATGGAAGTGGTGGATTTAGATCAGCGACCGGAGGGATGATTAGCAACAACTGGGGCAACTTCGACATCATCTTTTCTCCGGGAGACTTCAGTGGCGACGGGAAGCCTGACATCCTCGCCCGTCATGCCACTACCAAAGACCTGCACCTCTACGCAGGCGACGGTAACCGTGGCTTCAAATCCGGCACCGGCGGCACGGTTAGCAACAACTGGGGAAACTTCAACGTCGTCTTCTCTCCAGGAGACTTCGACGGCGATGGCAAGGCTGACATCATCGCCCGCCACGCTGGCACCGCCGATCTTCACCTCTATGCCGGCAATGGCGCGGGCGGCTTCAAATCCGGCACCGGTGGCGCATTCAGTAACGACTGGCGCAACTTCGATATGATCTTTTCTCCGGGAGATTTCACCGGCGACGGCAAGGCCGACGTCGTCGCCCGCCAGGCCACCACTCGAAACCTGCATCTCTACGCCGGAAACGGTGCCGGTGGCTTCAATTCCGGCACCGGTGGCGCATTCAGCAACGACTGGAGCAACTTCGACATCATCGCCGGTAGCGCGGATCCGTCACGGGGGGCGGTATCGGTTTACGGTGTCCTCAGCGACGGACGGCTGACCTACTCCAAGATTGAGTCCGGCACCGGTGACCGATTCGGCTCGGTAATTTCTACGGCTAAGCTTGGATTCACGCCGAAAGCCATGGCCACGCTAAACTTCAATACTCTCCTGATCACCTCGACGGGTAGCCAGCTGTACCGCGTGGACATCATCACCAACAACTCGTCTCTGACTTTCAATACCCCTGTCCTCGTCGGTGCGAGCGGGTGGACCCACGACCGCCTGGCCTACGACGGTAACGGCTCACTTTTTGGCGTCGCATCCGGCACCCTGCTGCGGTACACGATAACCGCCGTCAAACCCACTGCCGGCAACATCATTAATGGCACTACCATCGGTGGCGGCTTTACCCTCCTGACCCTGGCCACCACCGGACCTGGTTGGATCCTCGGCACCAACAGCGAGGGGAAGCTGCTCTCTTACAAGATCCACGGAGCGGGAAGTTGGACGCCTTACACCCTCAGGACCGGCTGGGGCGCCTTCGTTCAACTAACCTCTCCGGGCGGAGGCTTCTACTACGGCCGCAACAGCAGCGGAGGGCTCTACCGCTACCTCGACGCGAATCCCTTCGATGGCAACGGCACCGACATCCGGTATTACGGGGACGATCCCGTCGATACCGGTGGATGGACTCAAATCCTGTTGTCCGCACAGCCCTTCGGCACCTGACTGCCTCCCGTGTAGCCAGCTCACACCTCACAGCAGGCTGACGCGCGAGAGGGCTACCAGGACTGGTCTGAGGTGACCTGACCCCGGGGGGCTGCGTAGAGCTACGCAGCCCCCCGGCAACACGCAGCCGACATGCGCTCGGGAGTGCCCCGACCCTGACTCGCTCGCACCGCTGCCTCGCCAGCCCGCGACACTGCTGCGCTCGCTAGCGCGGCGGAGTGCCGTCCTCTGCCGTCGTCCAACCATTCGGTCCGGTGCGTGATGTACGAGTCGACTCCTGCGTCGCGGCGCGGGGCGAGCGGGCCTGCGGGTCCCGCGCAGGAGGCCATAAACCTGTCGGAGTCGGTTCGCGGCGGTCAGAACAGCGCGGCGAGCAGCCGGTCCCGGGTCTGCGCGGGGTCGATGACGTCGTCGAGTTCGAAGCTCGCCGCGGCCGACAGTGCCCGCCCGCGTTCGTAGGCGAGGGCGACCAGCTCGTCGTGGCGGCGTTCGCGCGCGGCGTCGTCGGTGATGGCGGCCAGTTCCCGGCGGTGCGCCAGGCGTACCGCGCCCTCCAGGCCCATCGCGCCGACCTCACCGGTCGGCCAGGCGAGGGTGAGGCGGGTGGTGTGGAAGCTGCCGCCGGCCATCGCCATGGCGCCGAGCCCGTACGCCTTGCGCAGCACCACGGTCACCAGCGGGGTGCGCAGCGACGCGCCGGCGGCGAACAGGTCGCCCACGGCGCGGACCAGCCCGCTGCGCTCGGCGTCCGGGCCGACCATGATGCCGGGGGTGTCGCAGAGGCTGACCACGGGCAGGTCCATCCGCCCGCACAGCCGCAGGAACCGGGTGGCCTTGCCGGCGGCGGTGGCGTCGATGGCCCCGGCCCGGTGCAGCGGGTTGTTGGCGAGTACGCCCACCGGACGTCCGCCGAGCCGGGCCAGCGCCGTCACCAGGGACCGGCCGTGCCGCTCCCGCAGCTCCAGCACGGAGTCGAGGTCGAACAGCAGCCGCAGCACGGCCCGTACGTCGTAGGCGCGACGCCGGTTCTCCGGCAGGACGTCGCGCAGCCGCCGCTGGTCGGCGTGCCGTGCCTCGGTGGGTTCGCCGTCGGTCAGGCCGAGCACGGTGCGGGCCAGGCGCACCGCGTCGGCGTCGTCGGTCGCGGGCAGGTCGACGGTGCCACTGGCCAGGTGCACGTCGAGCGGTCCGACGTCCTGCGGGGCGACGACGCCGAGCCCGGCCGCCTCCACCATGGCCGGTCCGCCCATGCCGATGCTGGCGCCGGCGACCCCGACGGTGACGTCGCACATGCCCAGCAGCGCCGCGTTCCCGGCGAAGCACCAGCCGGCCGCGATCCCGATCCGCAGCGACGGCAGCCGGGCCAGTGACGCGAAGGTGGTCAGCTCCAGGCCCGCCACGGTCGGGTGGTCGGTGTCGCTGGGTCGGCCACCACCACCCTCGGCGAAGACGACGACCGGCAGCCCCTCGCGCGCGGCGACGTCGAGCAGCCGGTCGGTCTTGCGGTGACCGGTGACGCCCTGGGTGCCGGCGAGGACGGTGTAGTCGTACGCCACCGCGCCGACGCGCCGGCCGGCGACCCGGCCCACGCCGACGACGACGCCGTCGGCGGGAGTCGCCTCGGCGAGGTCCGCGAGCAGCCGGCGGGACCGCTGGGCGGCCACCGCCAGGCCGCCGTACTCCAGCCAGGTGCCGTCGTCGACCAGGTCCGCGAGATTCTCCCGTACGGTGCGCCGGCCCACCGCGTGCCGCTTCGCCGTCGCCTCGGCGCGGACGTCGTCGCGCAACCCGGCCTGCCGCCGCAGGACCTCACCCAGCTCGGGCCGGACAGGGTCGGCGGTCGGCTCCCGGCTCATGCGCTCGACCGGGACCGGTCACCGGCCGAGCCGGTGGGCGTGGGGGAGCCGGCCGGCTCGGGTGGCCGCAGGCCGCCGACGAAGAGCGCGACGAGCTGGTGGCCGACCTCGGTGAAGGTCAGCGGCCCGTCCGGGTGGAACCACGTGTGCGTGTTGCCCAGGGCGCTGAGGAAGGTGTGGGTGATCACCGTGGCGGAGACGTCGGTGCGGACCGCGCCGGCGCGCTGCCCTTCGAGCACCAGGTCGCGGAACAGGTCGTGGTAGCGGCGGCGCTCCCGGCGGGTGGCGTCGGCGTGCTCCCCGTCGATCAGGTGCGCCGAACGGGCCCAGACGGTCAGCTCGTTGACGTGCGCGGCGGTGTGCGCGACGACGTCCACGGCGGCGGCGCGCAGCCGTTCCCCGACCGGCCCGGGGCCGTCGGCGATCTCGCGCAGCCGCGCGGTCTGCTCCGCGAGCAGCTCCCGGTAGATGCTGGTGAGCAGCTCCGACTTCGATCCGAACCAGTGGTAGAGGGCGCCCTTGGTGACCGCCGCCGCCGCGACGATCTCCTGGACGCTGGTCGCCTCGTAGCCACGCCGGGCGAACAGCTCGGTGGCCGCCGCGACGATGTTGCGCCGGGCCGACCCGCGCGGCGTACGCCGCCGGCTGATCGGCTCGGTATCCGCTGCGGTCACCGCGACTCCATTTGCCGGCGGATCTCGCGCCGGGCCACGTCGCGCACGTGCACCTCGTCCGGCCCGTCGGCGATGCGCAGGGTACGGGCCCCGGCGTACATCGCCGCGAGCGGGAAGTCGTCGGAGACGCCGGCGCCGCCGTGCACCTGGATAGCCCGGTCGAGCACCTCCAGGGCCACCCGGGGAGCGATGACCTTGATGGCGGCGATCTCGGTGCGGGCGTTCTTCGCGCCGTACCGGTCGATCATCCAGGCGGCCTTGAGGGTGAGCAGCCGGGCCTGCTCGATGGCCATCCGTGACTCGGCGATCTGCTGTTGGACCACGCCTTGGCGGGCGAGTTCCTGGCCGAAGGCGACCCGGGTGGTGGCGCGCTGCACGAGCAGGCTCAGCGCGCGTTCGGCCAGGCCGATGGCGCGCATGCAGTGGTGGATGCGGCCGGGGCCGAGCCGGGCCTGGGCGAGGGCGAAGCCGCTGCCCTCCTCGCCGAGCAGGTGCGACGCGGGCACCCGGACGTCGGTGAAGACGACCTCGCCGTGGCCGTGCTGGTCGTGGTAGCCGAAGACGGGCAGCGAGCGCACCACCTGCACGCCGGGGGTGTCCACCGGTACCAGGATCATCGACTGCTGCCGGTGTTTCTCGGCGGACGGGTCGGTCCTGCCCATCACGATCATGATTTGGCAGCGCGGGTCGGCGATGCCGGTGGTCCACCACTTGCGGCCGTTGATCACGTACGAGTCGCCGTCGCGTTCGATGCGGGTGCGGATGTTGGTGGCGTCGCTGGAGGCCACGTCCGGCTCGGTCATCGCGAAGGCGGAGCGGATCTCGCCGTCGAGCAGCGGCCGCAGCCAGCGTTCCTTGTGCTCGGCGGTGCCGAACATGTGCAGGATCTCCATGTTGCCGGTGTCCGGCGCCGCGCAGTTGGTGGCCTCGGGGGCGAGTTCGATCGAGCGGCCCATCAGTTCGGCGAGGGGGGCGTACTCCAGGTTCGTCAGGCCGGAGACGTCGGGCAGGAAGAGGTTCCACAGCCCTCGGCGGCGGGCCTCGGCCTTGAGGTCCTGCACCACGGCGGGCAGGTGGTGGCGGCTTCCGGCGGCCGCGAGTTCGGCGCGCTGCGCCGCGTAGACCGGTTCGGCCGGGTAGACGTGCTCGTCCATGAACTCCTGGAGCCGCTTCAGGTGCTCGGTGGCTCGGGCGGTCGGTTCGAAGTCCATGGCTGTCTCCCCATTGACGCGGCTGTCGGCGGCTCGCTACCGTCGCCGGACGCTGAACATACCGGCTGGTCGGTATGACGTCCAGAGGCACGAAGACCGTGAGGAGCACCAGGGTGAGCGTGATGGACCGGTTCCGGCTCGACGGGAAGGTCGCCGTGGTGACCGGTGCCTCCTCCGGCCTGGGGGTGTCGTTCGCCCGCGCGCTCGCCGAGGCCGGCGCCGACGTCGTGCTCGGCGCCCGCCGCGTCGAGCGACTGCCGCAGACCGGCGCGCTGGTCGAGGCCGCCGGCCGCCGGTACGCCGCCCGCGCCACCGACGTCAGCCGGCCCGAGGACTGCGAGGCGCTCATCGCCACCGCCATCGAGCACTTCGGGCGGGTGGACGTACTGGTCAACAACGCCGGGGTCGGCACGGCCGTGCCCGCCACCCGGGAGACCCCGGAGCAGTTCCGCGCCGTCGTCGACGTCAACCTGATGGGCAGCTACTGGATGGCCCAGGCGTTCGCCCGGGCGGCCACCGGCGGCGGCGCCATCGTCAACATCTCCAGCGTCATCGGCCTGCGCCCCGGCGGCATCCCGCAGGCCGCGTACGCCTCCAGCAAGGCCGGCGTCATCGGCCTGACCCGCGACCTGGCCGCCCAGTGGACCGGGCGCAAGGGCATCCGGGTCAACTGCATCGCCCCCGGCTTCTTCGCCTCCGAGATGAGCGACCAGTTGGAGCCGGGCACCTTCGAGATGGTCAAGACGCTGGCCCCGGCCGGGCGCCTCGGTGAGCACGAGGAACTCGCCGCCACGCTGGTCTGGCTGGCCAGCGACGCCTCGTCGTACGTGACCGGGGCGACGATCCCCGTCGACGGCGGCCTCGTCATGCCGTGACACCCCGGCCGGGGCGGGGTCGCCGCGTCGCGGGTCACCGCAAGGTCGGTGCCCGCTGTGGCAGCCCCGCCCGGATCGTCCGGCCCGACGCGGCGTACCGGTGTCGGACAGGGCGGCGGGAGCGGGCCGTACCGACGGTGTGACCCGCTCCCGTCAGGTCACGTGGCGGTGCAGGTTGGCGTCGGCGCGCCGTTCGTGCCGTTCCACGAGCCGAGGAAGCCGAAGACGGTGCTCGCTCCGGCGCCCAGGCTGCCGTTGTAGCCGACGTTGCGGGCGGTCACGGCGGCGCCGCTGCTGCTGACCGTCGCGTTCCAGCCCTGGGTGACCGTCTGGCCGTTGGCGAAGGTCCACGTCACGGTCCACCCGCTGATCGCCGTGGCGCCGGCCTTCACCTGGACCTCGGCCTGGAAACCGCCCTGCCACTGGCCGACGATCCGGTAGGTGGCGGTGCAACTCCTTCCGGTGGTGGGCGGCGGCGTGGGTGTGGGGGTTGCCGTGGGCGTGGGGGTGGCGGATCCGCTGGGCGACGGGCTCCCGGTCGGGACTGCGCCTCCGTAGACGGTGGCCTCCTTCGCGGTGGCCTTGATGCCGTTGGCGCCGTTGAAGATCCGCTGGCCCCAGGTGGTGAGTCGCGCGGGGTCGAAGTCGAGAGCCATGTCCAGGATCGGATCGCTGTTTCCGCTCCACGACCAGGCCAGGTAGCCCAGGCCCCGAGCCTGGGCTTCGGCCAGGAGCGTCTCGTGGTCCACCTCGCCCGAGTTGAACTGCCAGCCGAACTCGCCGATCACCAACGGCCAGCCGCGGTTCTGAAAGTGGTCAAGGTAGTTGGTGATGGCTGCGGCGCTGTTGAAGACGGAGTACATGTGGATCGACAGGACGGTGTTGCGTCGACTGTCGGCGTCCAGGATCGTCTGGGCGTTGTCGCGCATGACGAACTGCCAGTCCTGGCCCCAGTTCGGCCCGTCCACCATGAGCAGATGCTCGAATCCGTTCGTACGCATCTTCCGGATGGCCGAGGCGGTGGCATCGGTCCACTGGCCGGCGTCGACATTGCCGATCGGCTCGTTGCCGATGTTGATGACGACGCGGCTCTCCTCGCCGACCAGCGCGCTCTTCTGGCTGATCCAGTAGTTGACCGCCTCGTCCAGGGAGGCGGCGGCCCCCTCTTCCCCGTAACCGGTGGTGTCGTGTACCTCCAGCACGCAGATCAACCGGTTCTGCTTGCACAGGGCGATGACGTTGGCGACGTCCGTGGACGGACCCCACCGCTCACCACTGCCCAGAACCACGCGCACCGTGTTGGCGCCGAGCGCCTTGATGTCGGCGAACGCCCTCGTCTGGCCGGTGTACCAGACGTGCGGGTGGTTGACACCGCGCATGACGAACGGCGTGCCGTTTGCCTCGACGATGTTCCGGCCGCTGATGTGCAGGCCGACCGCAGCGTCCGCAGGCCGGACGAACATCAGGACCGACGCGGCGACGGCGAGCAGGGCAGCGCCGACCGCGATGAGTCTTCTGCTCATGATCTACCTCAGGGTTGGGCCCGGCTGATGCCGGGAGCGTGACGCGCCTGCCCTGGCGCACAGCCCGACGGCCGTACGCGACGCGATTGTGACGTTTGTAAACGGTGCTGCGACGAGGCCGGCTCGGGCGCTCGGACGGTGCCCACACGCTATCCGCCGACACCCGATCCGGCAATAGTTGCCCGTCGATGACTGGCCGACCCCCTCAACGACCGCCGGCTGAACCCCCGGCAGGCGGCCCTGTCGAGGAACGAACCACCAATGACGGCTGGAACAACATCTCCCGGTGGGTGTGATCCGGTCGGGATTCGTCCAGCAACAGCTCGGCAGCGGCCCGGCCAAGTCGGTAAGGCGGCTGGTGAACGGTGGTCAGCGCGGGCGCCAGCCGCCGCGCGAACGGCAAGTCGTCGTAACCCACCACGGAGATGTCCTGCGGCACACGCAAGCCCAACGTGTGCAGACCGTCCAGCAGGCCCAGCGCGGCGGTGTCGTTGACACACACCACCGCTGTCGGCGGCATCTCATGGTCCATGAGGTGCTTGGCCGCCTGCGCCGCGGCGTCGAGCAACGGGGGCGGATGCAGGCGCAGTCTGACGTCCACGAAGGACTCCGCCGGGTTCAGACCGGCGTCCACCACCGCCTGCCGTACCCCCTTCCTGCGCGCCAACACGGGACCCGGGTCGACGGTGGCACCCAGAAAGGCGATACGGCGATGACCGAGCGCGATCAGATGCTCGCCCGCCAGTCGACCACCCAGCACGTCGTCCACTGCCACCGCACAAAGGTCCACCGCCCCGCGCGGATGGTCGACGAGGACGACGGGTATGCCGTCACGGCTGAGCCGCAGCAGCGGCTCGGGGTCGTCGTCGATCGGGGAGATGATGATGCCTCGCACGGCCTGCGCCCGCAGCAACGTGAGCAGCCGCAGCTCCCGCGCCCGCCGAAGATCCGTGCTACAGGCGAGGATGACGCAGTCCGCCTCGGCCAGCCGGTCCTCGATCCCCCGGTTCAACTCGGCGTAAAAGGGATTCGCCAGGTCCAGCGTGACGCTCCCGACCACCGGGCTCGGCAGTCCACGCAACTGCCGGGCCGGCCCGTGCGGCACGTAACCCACCGCCTCGATCGCGGCCTGCACTCGGGCCCGGGTCTCCGGCGCGACGATCGACGGACGGCTCAGCACGTTCGCGACCGTGGAGACCGAGACACCCGCGGCCTGGGCCACCTCCCGCATGCCGCCACGGCCGTCAGACCCGCGTGCCGGCACTCCGGCTCACTCCGTTCACGGGTTCAGACACATCGAGGTCCACCTCGCGAATCTACTGCCGGGACCGCGCAGGCGTGCAAACCGTTCCCGCTCCTCCAGCGTCCGCAGGTCGTCACCGACACGCCAGGGCAGATCGGCCCCTCTCGACACCACCGCGCGCCCGCACCTGCCCGGAGACGTACCGGGCGTCCGTACCGCGGTGGCGGATGAGGGCTCGGGGCGGGTCGCGGACCGTCCGCGACCCGCCCGGAGGTGGTCAGCAGGGCCCGTTGTCGGTCCAGACGTTCTGGCTGTTGGCCCCCGGCACGTCGCCCTGGGTCCACCAGCGCGCCGTCCACCGGTGCCTGTCGTGGGAGACCACCGCCCCGCCGGAGTACGCGGTCGTCGCCGACCAGGCCGGCGCGGTGCACGCCCCGCCGGTCGGTGAGGGGCTGACCGTGGGGGAGACGGTCGGCGAGGCGGTCGGGGAGGTGGTCGGCGAGGCGGTCGGTGACGGCGCGGCGCAGGCGCCCTCGTCGGCCCAGACGGCGGCGCTGCCGGGCGTCTCACCCTGCGTCCACCACTTCGCGCTCCAGGTGTGCCCGGCGTACGACACCCGCGCCCCGCCGGAGTAGGCGGTGCCGGCCGCCCAGGCGGGCGCGGTGCACGTGCCGCCGCCCGGAGAGCCGGAGCTGCTCGGGCTCGGCGTCACCGCCACGCCGCCCCGGGTGAAGTCGCTGGCCAGGGCGTAGGTCTGGCCGCCGAAGGCGAGGGTGAAGTTGGCCGGGCCGGAGATCGGCAGTTGGTAGTTCAGCGTCACCTCGGCGGACGACCCGGGGGCGATGGCGGCCGGTACGGTGAGGCGTACCCGGTGGTGCACACCCTTGAGCCCGCCCGCGTTGCCGCCGGTGTGTCCGGTGGAGACCGTGGTCAGCGCCCAGCCGGACTGCTGGGTGAGCGTCGGGGTGGTGGTCGGGTAGTCGAACTCCAGTTGCGCCCCGGCTGGGATCGGGCTGCCGCTGTTGTTGGTCAGCCGTAGCTCCGGGTTGATCGGGTAGTTGCTGTCGCCGAGGGCGAAGCCGCCCATAGTCGCGTTCACGGCGATCGTCCGGGTGGGCAGCGCGGTGGTGGCGCGCCGCGCGCCGTACGCGGGGGCGGTGGTGAACCTGTCGTGCAGCAGGCTGGTCAGGGTGTCGCCGATGCCGTACTGGCCCTTGGCGGTGTCGTAGCCGTAGTCACCGGCGAGTTCCCAGATCATCACCCCGCCGATGCCCTTGTCCACCACGTAGTCCGCCTTCGCGGCGAGGGACTGTTCGTCCTCGGTGGAGAGGAAGACGTTCTTCTGCGCGTTCCACAGCCACGGTGCGACCAGCGCGGAGGAGTAGTTGCGGGTGTAGCTGCCGGCGATCCGGTCGGCGGGGTCGGTGGCCGGGGTCAGCCCGTACGCGGACAGGTAGTCGCCGGTGATGCCGCGCTCCAGGTTCTTGGCGTGCCACATCGGGTTCGCGCCGGCGGGCACCTCCTTGCCGGCGTCGTCCAGGTCGTGCCACAGGTTGTCGATGCCGACCGCGCCGTTGCCGCACGGGGTGGTGGAGCCGATCGAGGCGCCGGTGCCGGGCGGGCACTTGGTCTGGTCGGGCAGGGCGGCGCGGCCCCACAGCCCGTTGGTGCCGCCGGTGACGCCCTGCCAGCCGCGCGTGTAGTAGGGCACGCCGATGTTGATCCGCCCGCTGGGCATGGCCCCGCGGAAGTAGTGGTACGCCCAGTCGGTGTTGAGGTAGCCGATGTTGCCGTACGCCCCGTACACCCCGCCGGCGGCCAGTTCGGCGTCGTCGCCGTTGTCGTACAGGGCGGCGTTGGGGCCGACGAAGTGGTTCCAGGAGCCGTGCAGGTCGTACGACATGATGTTGACGTAGTCGAGGTACTGCAACGCCTGGTGCGACTCCATCCCGCGCAGCAGCCAGCCGGAGGCGGGCGCGGCCACGGTGAGCAGGTAGTGCTTGCCGTCCGTGGCGGCGGCCGCGTCGAGCTTCTCCCGCAGGGTGCGCATCAGCACCTGGTAGGAGGCGTTGAGTCCGGCGCGCTTGGCGTCTGCCTGGGCGAAGTCCAGCGGGTTGCCGGCCTTGTTGTTCGAGGTGGGGTACTCGTAGTCGATGTCGACGCCGTCGAGGCCGTAGGTGCGCAGGAAGGTGACCACGGAGTCGGCGAAGGTGGTGATGCCGGCGGTGTTGACCGTGTTGCTGCCGGTCGTGGTCATCCGGTAGAAGCCGCCGGCGTCGACGCGGGTGCCGTCGTCGGCGAAGTAGCCGCCGGTCTCGGCCCATCCGCCGACGCTGATCAGCGTACGGACGTTCGGGTGCCGCTTCTTGTACTTGTTGAGCAGGTTGAAGTGTCCGGTGTAGGCGTACTGCGGGTCCATCTCCGCGCCGGCCACGCCGGGCCAGGTCATGTTGGTGGCCGGGTTGTTCGCCGCCTTCGGGTCACCGACGGAGATCTTGTTGGCGGCGTCGACGTGGGCGAACGCGTAGTTGACGTGGGTGACCTTGTCCCACGGGATCTGGTGGGCCAGGTAGGCCGGTGCGCCGTTGCGGCCGGTGCGCCAGCTGGTGAAGTAGCCGATGACCCGCCGGGAGTGGTCGTTGCCCAGCTTCTCCCGGCCCTCGGTGTCGTAGACGGTGCAGTAGGGCGCTGCCACGCCCGGGGTGCGGTACAGCCCGTCGGGCCGGCACGCCTCGTCGTCGGCGACGGCGGAGTGCGCGGCGGGGGCCGCGACCAGCGCCGTCGCCGCGGCCAGCAGCCCCACGACGGCGCTGCCGAGCCACTGGTAGGTCCGTGTGCGCAACGCGCCCACCTCCAACTCTTAACAAACTTAACTATTAAGGTTGGTGAATGTATACCCGCCCGCCGCTCCGGACGCAAGGGCGGACCGAGACGCGATCCACATCCCGCCCTTACCGTCGTCGAACATTGCCGCACTAGCGTCGGTGCACATGACGGAGCGCGAAGCGGTGGCGCACCTGCTGCGCCGGGCGACGTTCGGGCCCACCGCCGAGGAGGTGGACCAGGCGCAGCGCGACGGCGTGGCCCGTACCCTCGACCGGCTGCTCGGCCCGGACGGCCCGGACCCGGGCGCGGCCGCCACTCCGATCCCGGACCTGGGCCCCGACCCCGCCGCGCGGCTCGGCAGGGGCGCCGGCCGGGAGCAGCGACAGCAGGCCAACCAGCAACGCCGTGAACAGGTGAGCACGCTGACCGGGTGGTGGCTGTCCCGGATGGTCGCCGCCGACCACCAGCTCGACGAGAAGCTGCTCTTCTTCTGGCACGGCCACTGGGCGACCAGCGTGCAGAAGGTCCGGTCGGCCCCGCTGATGGTGCGGCAGTTGCAGACGCTGCGCCGCCACGGGCGGGGCCCGCTGTCACCGTTGGTGGACGCGATGGTCCGGGACCCGGCCCTGATCCTCTGGCTCGACGGCCAGAAGAACACCCGCACCGCCCCGAACGAGAACCTGGCCCGCGAGCTGATGGAGCTGTTCACCCTCGGCGTCGGTGGCGGTTACACCGAGGCCGACGTCAAGGAGGGCGCCCGGGCCCTCACCGGCTGGGTGGTCGACCGGCGCACCGGCACCGCCCGCCTCCAGCCCGGACGGCACGACCCCGGCCCGAAGACGATCCTCGGCCGGCAGGCCCCCTTCGACGCCGGGTCGTACGCCCGGCTGCTGGCCGAACGACCGGAGGCCGCACGGTTCGTCGCCGGCCGGCTCTGGTTCCGCTTCGCCGGCGCGCACCTGCCCGCGCCGGAGGACCTCGCCGGCCCCGACACGACGGCCACGCTGCGCCGGATCTTCACCGCGCCGGCCTTCGCGCAGACCCGCGACACCCTGGTCAAACAGCCCGTCGAGTGGCTCGTCGGCGCGGCGCGGCAACTCGGGGTCCGACCGGCGGCGCTGCCGGACAACGAGCGGCGGCGGCTGCTGGCCGGGCTGAACGCCCTGGACCAGGTGCCGTTGCGGCCTCCGAGCGTCGGCGGCTGGCCGGCCGGCACCGCCTGGCTGAGCACCTCGTCGTTGCAGGCCCGGCTGCGCACCGCCGACGTGCTCGCCGCCGCGACCGCGCCCGCCGTGCTGGCCCGGCTGGCAGCCGCGCCGCCCGCCGGCCGGCCGGACGCGCTGGCCCGACTGCTCGTGGTCGACGGCTGGAGCGAGCGGACCAGGGCGGCCCTGACCCCGCTGGCCCGCGAGCCGCGCCGGCTGATCGTGGCCGGCCTGGTCAGTCCCGAGTACGCGGTCAGCTGAGAAGGAGAGATCCGTGGACACCCTGACCCGACGGCGGTTCCTGGTGGCCAGCGGCGTGGTCGGCGCGACCGCGCTCGCGGCCGGCGCCGCGGCGTACCGCCTCGACGACCTGCTCGCCACCGCGGGCGAGCGCGACCCGCAGGCCCGCGTCCTGGTCCTGGTCACGCTGTACGGCGGCAACGACGGCCTGAACACCGTCATCCCGTACGCCGACCCGGCCTACCACGACGCCCGACCCGACCTCGCGTACCCGGCGGAGGAGGTGAAGCGGCTCGACGACGAGGTCGGTCTGAATCCCGCCCTGAGTGGCCTGCACCGGCTGCACGGTGAGGGACGGCTGGCGGTGGTGCGGGGCGTCGGCTACCCCAAGCCCGACCGCAGCCACTTCCGCTCGATGGACATCTGGCAGACCGCCCAGCCGGAGCGTCCCGGCTCGACGGGATGGCTGGGCCGCTGGCTCGACCGGGCCGGCGGCGACCCCCGCCTCGCGGTCTCCTTCGAGCCCGCGCTGCCACCGCTGCTGGCCGGTGAACGTGGCGCGGGCGCCTCGGTGCCGGTGACCGGGCGTACGTCGGCGAAGGGCCTGCCCGAGTCGGCGCTGGCCGCGTTCGCCGCCGCCGCGCCGGACGAGTCGCCGGCCCGGGCCCGCGCCGCGGCCTGCTTCGCCGACCTGCGCTCCGTCGACACGATGATCCGTCAGGTACGCGACGCGGCCGCCGCCGAGGAGCCGGCCGACGACGCGGAGACGCCGGCCGCCACCGCGACCGGCGGGGCGAGCACCCCGCTCGACGCGCAGCTCGACCTGGTCGCGCAGTGCGTCGAGGCCGGGGTCTCGACCCGGGTCTTCTCGGTCTCGCTCGGCGGCTTCGACACGCACGCCGACGAGAAGCAGTTGCAGCAGGTGCTGCTCGGGCAGGTCGACCGGGCGCTGACCCGGTTCGCCGACCGGATGGCGCGCACCGACGCGGGCCGCCGGGTGGTGGTGGCCGTCCACTCGGAGTTCGGCCGCCGGGTCCGCGCCAACGCCTCCGACGGTACCGACCACGGCACCGCCTCCGACGTGCTGCTGCTCGGCACGGCCGTACGCGGCGGACAGTACGGCGAGCCGCCGAGCCTGACCGACCTCGACGACGGTGACCTGAAGTTCAGCACCGACTTCCGCGACGTCTACGCGACCCTGCTGGAGCGGGTGCTGGACACCGATCCGGGGGAGGTGCTCGCTGGCTGGCGGGGCCGGCTCACCGGCGTCCTCTGAACGGCGGCGTCCCAGGTCGCCGTCGGCGGTGGCGCGGTTGACGGCTCGCGGCGGTCGCCCGTCTGTACGCCCTGGACACCGGTACGGCCCGGCGGAGTGCTCCGCCGGGCCGTACGTGTCGTGTCGTGTCGGTCAGTTCAGGGTGCAGGTGGCGAGGCTGTCCAGGTTCGGACGCGGCGCGCCGATCCGGTTGAAGGCGATCTCGATCCGGTCGAGTGCCGCACCACGCTTGCTCTTCAGCGGATTGAGGATGGCGTTGTCGACGAAGTTGGGCCCGCCCTGGGGGTCGGCGGCCTGCCGGGCGAGGCGGGCGTTGGCCTCGTCGATCTGCTTGTCCAGGGTGGCCAGTTCGGCCTGCACCTGAGCGGCGGCCGCGGCCGGGATCTCCGGCAGCTGCACGTCCGGGCAGTTGACCGTCTGCGCCTGGCCCGGGGCGGCCACGTCACCCTCGGCGCCGCCCGCACCGGCCTCGCCGTTGCCGGCGCTCGGCGCGCCGGGCGAGTCGAGGGTGCACTCGGCCAGGTTGACCAGGTCGTCGGGGCGGTTGCCGTTGACCCGGCCGATGTTGGTGGCGATGCGGTTGAGCACGGCGACGCGCTTGTTCTTCAGCGGGCCGAGGATGGCGTTCTGGATGAAGTTCGGCCCGCCCTCCGGCTTGACCGCGAGCTTCGCCAGCCGCTCGTTCTGCCGGGCGATCTCCTCGTCCAGGTTGGCCAGTTCCTTCTCCACGCCGGCGACCGCGGCGGCCGGCACCTCCGGCAGCTTGTCGCGTACGGTCGGGCAGTTCACGGTCTGGGCGTCGGCCGGCGGGGCGACCACACCACCACCCTCGGCGCCCCCGCCCTCGGCCCCGCCGCCCGCGCCGGCCAGCGCGCAGGTCGCCAGGCCCTGGAGCCCGGCCGGCGCGGTGCCGCCGACCCGGGTGATGTTCTGGCTGATCCGGTCGAGGACCGCGCGGCGCTTGCCGGCAATGTCGTTGAGCTGGTTCTGCGCGGCCTTCGGCTCGCGCGCCAGTCGCTCGTTGACGTTGGCGATCTGCTTCTGCAGGTTCTGCAGCTCGCGGTCCACCCCCTCCCGCGCGGCTGCCGGCACCGCGCCGAGCTTGTCGTCGACGGTCGGGCAGACCACCGACACCGGGGTCGTGCTGCCGCTCTCGTCGGCCGATGCCAGCTGCAGTCCCGCGCCGAGCAGCAGCGCCGCGAGGGCGCCCACCCCGCCGAGCTTGAGGACGGCAGTGTTCCGCGTACCCCTGGCCATGCACCTCTCCTTTGGTCGACCGCCTTGCCCGCGTGACGAACCCGTCGCGGAGCCTTTGCGGCGTGCGGTGAGGACCCCGGAAGTGCGTCGTACCGCTCCGGCACAGGCGGCCCGACGAGGTCCTCGATCGGTGAGGGATACGGAGTCGGCAGGGCGACCGTTCACCTATTCGCGAGATTTGTTGAGAAATGCACCTTAGGTGACGGTGTGCTGGCTCAGTGGAACCGCCAGAGGCGGGTCACCGGGTCGCCTCGGTCCTTACGCCGTCCCCTAGCGGGCGCCCCCGTCACGTTCAGGGCGTGACGAGGGGCTGTCGAGGAACACTCCGCAGGCGGTCTGCGGGTTTCACCGAAATTCGGTCCGTTCGGCATGGGCGAGCAGACCGTGGACGAACCGGTCGAGCCGCTCGCCGGGCGTACCGTCGCCCTCACCCGTCGCCACCATGTCCCGCGTACCTCGACTCCACCGCCGCAGGGCCAGGTGGTGTTCCGGCTGAGGCCCAGCCCTGGGCACAGGCACACGAGCGCCTCCTCCCGGCCTCGGCGGTGCACGTCTGCGCCTTCCACGGATGAGCCCGTGACGTGGGACGACGACATCGTCTGCGAATCCCACAGGCACCACTTCCCGTATCCTCGGCGGATGCTGCGGGAGGACTGGTACAAGCTGGTGGTCAATCGGTCCGCACGGCGCGCGGTCGAGGGTTCGGCCCGCCCGGTCGACGGCGATCGCGTCAGGCAGGCGCCGGTATGACCGCCGGCCGGCCCCCGGAGACCGAGCGGTCCACGGCGAGTTGCTGTTCGCCGCAGCGGCCGCCGGATGCGACGACGAACCGGCAGTGGACCTCCCTGGAACCCACCCTGCCGGGGCCGGTCCGGAGCGGCCTCGGCAGGCATCCGGTCAGCCAGGTCGCACTTGCCGGTGGCGAGTTCCTGATGGGCGACGCGCGGGGGGACGGCAACCGGGGTGACGGCGAAGAGCCCGTTCACCGGGTGCGGGTCGGGCCCTTCACCATCGACGCCGTCGACTGCCCACCGAGGCCGAATGGGAGTACGCGTCGCGCGGGCTGCTCTCCGGCGCCCGCTACCCGTGGGGAGACGAGTTGCTCGACCCTGCCGGCCAGTGGCAGACGAACATCTGGCAGGGACGGTTTCCCACCAGCAACGACCTCGACGACGGCCATCTGACGACCGCACCCGTGCGGTCCTTCGCCGCCAACTCCTTCGGCCTGTGGCAGACCGTCGGCAACGTCTGGGAGTGGTGCGCCGACTTGTGGAACACGTCGTCGATGTCGGCGCGGACGGACGGGGCGGCGTGGACGCTGCGCGGTAGGAGCAACTCCGCGTCCAGGGTCCATGGCCGGCGACATGCCAGCGTCAGGTCCCACACCAGTTCGTCGCCCTCGATCCGGTCCGCTGGCGGATCGACGCGCAGCCGACTCTCCGCACGAAATCCCTCCCGCTCGTAGCGGAAGCACAGCCCGCTCCCGTCCCGCTCGTGGTCCCGCCGGATCCAGGACGAACGGTCGGTGACGGCCGACTTGATCTCGAACAGGTCGGCGAAGTCCGTCCCCACGGCCAGGCGCAGCTCGCACCGGACCGGCTCGCCGAGGAAGCTTTCGATCTCGACCCGTTCGTGCATCGCGTCCCCGATGTGGCGCAGCCGCCGAATGGACAGGGAGTCCGCGGGTATACCCGGCATCGCGGGATGGGTCAGGATGAACTGCCCCAGGTAGTACTCCAACACGGTGGAGCGCAGGGTCATCAGTCGAGCGCCGTTGAGCGTCAGTTCCCAGCGGTTGAGCAGCCGGGTGTCCGCGTGGACGAGACCGCCGATGGTCGTGGTCGGTACGTCGCCGGTCTGGTCGGAGTACATGAAGGTGGCCCCGTTGACCAGCGCGATCGCGTTCGGTCCCAGCTCCGGAGGTAGCGCGCGCGCCTGAGCCTGTCGCAGTTCGGTGTTCGCCAGGTGCGGCAGTGGCTCCACGGGAGTGGGACGCGGACTCGCCATGCCCCCGAAGCTAACGGCGTCCACGGTCGATGCCGTCACCCGGAGCGGGTGAATTCCGCAGGGAGCGGGGCACGACGCCACCCGGGCCGGGTGACTTGAGGTCACCCGGCCCGGGTGCCGGTGCGAGGGTGGAGATCCGGTTGCCGTGCGGGTGGATCAGTTGAAGGTGAGGCTCGGGCTGCCGGTGATGTCGAACCCGCCCGTGCTCGTGGCGTTGCCGGCAGTGATCGTGGTGCCGCCGATCTTGAGGTTCGTGATGGTCAGTTCGAGGGGGGCCTTCGACTGCCGGACGAGGTTACGGGGGAGGTCCTTGGCCCCGTTGCCCCTGAGCTGGTTGATCTCGGCGACGGTGTAGAGCTTGTCGACGGTGGTGTCGGTGAGCTTGACACCCCTGAATGCCTGGGTGGCCGAGGTGTTGGAGAGGGCGACGACACGGGTGGTGGGGCCCATGATGCGGGTGCCGTCGATGGTGAGGTTGGAGATGGTGCCGGAGCCGCCGGCCTCCTGGTAGTTGAGCAGGCCCCAGTTGGAGTTGGTGCCGGTCCATTCGGCGTGCAGCAGCGTGTTGTTCGTGGCGGTGATGTTGGAGATGGTCTTGGCGAACCAGCCGAGCTGGAAGACCGCTCCGTTGTCCATCTGCCACAAGGTGTTGTTCTTGATGGTGGCGTTGGAGCTGTACAGCTTGAAGGCGTCGTCGAAGGCGGAGACGAAGGAGTCGCTGATGGTGGTGCCGGTCATGGCGGGGATGCCGTCGCCGTTCCAGCCCCAGTTGCCGAGGACCTTGACGTCGCTGACGGTGCCGGTGAACCGCGACTCGTCGTCGCCGGGCTTGGCGGTGATCTCGTTGTCCCGGTGGCCGGTGACGACCCAGTGCGGAGCGTTGACCACGGTCACGTCGTGGAAGCGGAACTTGTTGGTGCCGAGCTGCACCATCTTGACGGTGTGCTCCCAGCAGTCGTAGCTGCACGACGTGGCACCGCCGGTGCGCTTGTCGGCGCGCCAGTTGAACTGTTCGCCGGAGAGGACGCCGCGGCCGGTGAGGGTGAAGCCCTCCTGGGTCGACTTGCTCACCGTTGCGGAGTCGACCGCGCCACGGACGTAGGCGCCGTTGGCGAGGTGGACTCGCTGCACCGAGTCGGGCACCGCCCAGTAGCCGAGGTCGTGCACGCCGCGGGTGAAGAAGACGGTCGTCGCGGCAGCGGCCTTCGTGCGGTTGAACGATTGACCCGGCCTGACCACGTAGGTGTTCGGCGCCGTCCGGGACGGTGCGGGGACGGCGGTTTCGGTGTCGTCGGCGAACAGCAGCATGCCGTCCAGCGGCAGCTGCCGGAGCGTGTCGTAGCGGTTGTCGATGAACTCGACCGACAGCTTCGCCCTCGGCTTGTTGACCCGAATCTCGATCTTTCGCTGGGCGAGGTTCCGGCTCACCACGGTGAAGTCGCCGGTGCCGCGGACCTTGATGTCGGTCACCGGTCCGGCGGCGGCGGTGCGGGTCACCGTGACCACGGGCTTGGTGCCGTCGGCGAACCAGAACGACGACCAGCTGAACGACCGGTTCTCCGCCCGGGCGTGGTCACCGCCGTCACAGTTGGTCGACAGGCACGTCCGCGGCTTCGGCGCCGACCGGTACACCGACGGCGTCTTGCCGTCGACCTGCACGGCGTAGATGGACGACTTCGCTGACGCCGGCAGGGCCGGTGTGTTCGCGACGCCGACCTGACCGGCTGCGACGGCTGCGGCGGCCGGCACCGGCAGGGCCTCCTGCTGCTGCGCGTCGGCGGTGGTGACGCCGGCGACGGCCAGCCCGCCGACGACGGCGACGCCCAGGGTCAGGGCCCCGAGTCGTCTGGTCATTGCAGCCATAACCTTGCTCCTTCGGTGGTGGGGGCGGTTGCCCGTCGGGTCCCGATGCGAGTGACCGTGACCGCATCGTCGAGGAACACTCGGGAGACGACAGGGTGGTTTCAGGGCGATCGCTGTATTCGTCGCGGATCTGGATGAACTACTTCTCGGCGCCGGCGATCATGCCCTTGATGAAGTGCCGTTGCAGGACCAGGTACGCCAGCAGGATCGGAGCCATTGCCATCAGTGCCGCGGCGGCGGCTGCCCCGAGGTTGCTGCTTTGCGGTACCCGATCCGGCACGGCCGCGGCGGTAGTGACCGATCCCGTCGGCGTTGCCGCTGTGACCACTGCGGCATCCACCGGATCAGCGGCATTGAGGTGGACGGTCCGGACGCTCCGGCGGACACCACGGGACCTTGACGGCGGCCTGCGGTGAAACCCTGATGACCGCTTCGGGGTGTCCATCGGTGATCAGCCATCGGATGGGGATCCACCGGTGGACCGAACCGCCAAGGAGCAATCATGCTGTAGCACAGACACCGCCGTATCGCGCTGTCCCTGGTCGCCGCTGTGGGCCTCGCCGGATCCTGGGCCGTGGCCACCAGCACCGGCTTCGCCGCCGAGAACGACCGCCGTGACAGCAGGATCGAGCGCAACGAGGGCAGCTTCATCACGCGCTGCGAGCTGAGCCACCGCGCCGCCGATGACCCGATCGTCGCCTTCGGTCAGCCCGGTGCCTCGCACCTGCACGACTTCGTCGGCAACCGGGGCGTCAACGCCGGCTCCACCTACGAGCAGCTGAAGCGGAACCCGAAGACGACCTGCGACGGCGAAGGCCACACCGGGTCCTACTGGTTCCCTACCGTCCTGGTGAACGGCAAGCCCACCGAGGCGACCCGAACCAACGTCTACTACCGGTCCCGAAAGCTCGACCCTCGCGCCATCAAGCCGTTCCCGCAGAACCTGCGCATGATCGCCGGCGACGCCCGCGCGACCCGCGAGCAGCCCGGCGACGTGGCGAACTGGGACTGCGTCCGTAGCGGTGACCGCCGCAGCGTCCAGACGCCCAACTGCGCTGCCAACGACGAGTTCCTCAAGTTCCGCATCGAGTTCCCGGAATGCTGGGACGGCGTCCGGATCGACAGCCCCGACCACAAGAGCCACATGGCCTACGCCAACCGCGGCGAATGTCCCCGCACTCACCCGGTCGCCGTCCCCGGCATCACGGTCTCGGTCAACTTCGAGTACGGCAAGGCCATTCGGCGTACCGACCGGATCACCCTGTCCAGCGGTGGTGTCTTCTCCGGCCACGCCGACTTCATCAACACGTGGGACGAGGCCACCCTGGGCCGACTGGTCGCCGGCTGCCTCAACGCCGCCAAGTCCTGCGACAAGGGCGAGAAGCCCGATGTGCGGCCCGCGGTCACGCCCGTCGCGTCGGACACCACCATCCACAAGACCCGGGCCACGTCCGGCTCGGCGCCGGCCGGCGCGGACACGACCGCGCATGCCGGGCACGGTGGTTGACGGCGGCCGGCTGCGGGCTTCGGCAAAGCCGGTTTCCCTGACGTATCGCCCGTTCGCCGCGCGGCGACTGGTGTGGCCGGGGTGCCGGAACTGGTCGAGCGATCGAGCGTCGGCGCGCCGCCCGGGTGACCGCCGACCGTGCGTGACGCGGGGCCGCGGCATTGTCGGCGCCGACCCCGCCCCGGTTCGGCCGGGCGTCGCCCCCGGTCCGGGTCGACCTCGATGACCGGCACGCCGGCGTGGGGAAGCGCGAG
The DNA here is from genome assembly GCF_049629545.1 of Micromonospora citrea. Taxonomy (GTDB): domain Bacteria; phylum Actinomycetota; class Actinomycetes; order Mycobacteriales; family Micromonosporaceae; genus Micromonospora; species Micromonospora citrea_A. Next base: position 11,384 of record NZ_JBNADX010000006.1, on the reverse strand, counting down.
CGATGATCCATGGGATTCGGGCGGCGGCATGTTGCCTGGTTGTTACTGGGAAGTTTCCATTGACGGGCTCCGTGTTCACTGTATACAACGTATCCACGCACTCGGCGATCCATAGGGAGGACTGATGGGCAAGGCACTCGGCAGGACCTGGCACGTCGCGGCCGCAGCGGTGGCGGTGTTCACCCTGCTCGGTACCGGAGCAGCACCCGCGCAAGCGGCGGCACCCACGCTCAACTACCCGTGCGAGCGGATCGCCGTCAGTTCCGACGGTAACTATCACGACCGGGACGACATCGGTGCCTCCGCCATGGCACTCGCCCTGCTCGCCGAGAAGGGGCAGCAGTCCCGGCTCGTGCACTGGGACTACAACTCGCATCTGGGCAGCTCGAACGCGAGCTGGGAGCAGGACATGGTCACCGCGACCGAGGGCACGGCCGCCCAGTTCGGCTACGACGTGGGTGTCATCTTCCGCAACAGCCAGACCGACCTGGGCCGGGCCGTCAACCATCTCAAGAACAAGATCGACGCTTCAACGGCCAGCAACCGGCTCTGTCTGGTCGGAGCCGGGCCGATGGGCGTCGTCTACCGCGCGCTGGACGTCTCGAACCCCGCCCAGCACCCGTACGTCACGTTGATCTCGCACTCCGACTGGAACAACAACCACGACGACGACGACAACATCTTCAACCTCGCCGACATCCGTCGTGACTTCCCGCAGGTGCGCTACACCCGCATCCAGGACCAGAACGCCGGCCTGGGCACCAACGGCGGCGAGGCCAGGTGGTCGTGGATGTCCACGTCCTCCGACCCGGGCCTGCGCTACGTCCACAACGTCGTCAACAACATCATGAACAAGAGCGGCGACGTCTCCGACGCCGGCATGTTCTACTACCTGATCACCGGGGACGACGCCGGCAACGCGACCAAGCTGCGCAACTTCCTGCAGTGACGGTGAGCGGGGCGGCTCGCGTGCCTCGCCCGTGTGGGTCGGCCGCCCCGCTCACCGCCGGCGGCTTCCCCCGGCCGGCGATCCATCCCCCGAGACGCGCGCGTCGCGCCCCGGGCGGGTGATTCCCGCGAACCGGACCTGCTTCAGCAGGCCGACCACCACGCCGCGGACGACCTGCTGATCGTCAACCACGTTGCGGCACGAAACCTACGACGGCCCCGACAACCGTGCACCTGAGCGTAGGGGCGACCAATCCCGCGACGACCGGCTCGACCGGCCACTGCACATCCCCCACCACCATTGCCGACCCGACCGATGACCGGGTCGATTCCCCTTTCTGGAGTAGCCATGGCACACCTGAGCCGCACCGGCATGTCCCGCCGACACGCGCTGGGCCTTGGTCTCGGCGCCGGCCTCACCGTCGCGCTCGCCGCCTGCGGTGAGGACGGCACCTCGACCACCGGTGGCGGCACTTCGCTCGGCGGTGCCAGCCTGACCGGGCTGATGCGCGCCAGTTTCATCCCCGCCATCCACGAGCTTCAGCAGAAGCAGGCCGCCGCCTGGGCGCAGACGCACGACGGAACCGTCGAGCTCACCTTCGCCAAGGAGTGGCGCGAGCAGATCGCCGCCGTCGTCGAGTCCCGCTCGGGTGAGGACCTGGGTGAGCTGTTCGCGAACCAGGCCCACATCTACGCCGACCGGCTGGTCGACCTCACCGACCTGTGCGAGTCCATCGGCGAACGTGACGGCGGATGGTACGACGTCGCCCGGGAGGCGTGTGTCGTGGACGGTCGGTGGCGGGCGATTCCCCGGGCCTACACCGCGCATGTGCTCAACTGGCGGACCGACCTGTTCGCCCAGGTGGGCGTCACTGAGTTTCCGACGACGTGGACCGGGCTGGTGGAGGTGGCGACCCGACTGCGGGACGCGAAGCTGCCTCGGGTCGCGCTGACCATGAGCCAGGCCGGGCCGAACGACTCCGCGAGCGTCGCCTACTCCCTGCTCTGGTCGTACGGCGCCGCCGAGGTGGACAAGGACGGCAGGACGGTCGCCATCAACAGCGCCGAGACTCGTGCCGCGATCAAGCTGATGCAGGATCTCGCCGCGGCCAGCGCGCCGGAGATCTCCTCGTACGACGAAGGGGGCAACAACACCAGCTTCCTCGCAGGCAAGATCGCGGTCACCCAGAACGCCACCAGCATCTGGTACACCGCCCAGAAGCAGGCCCCGGACATCGCCAAGAACATGAGTCACGCGCGCTACCCGCAGGGCCCGGCCGGACACCAGCAGCTCGTCGAGATGAACTCCCTGGCGATCTTCTCGCACAGCAAGCGGATCGAACCCGCCAAGGACCTCTTCGGCCATCTCATGGACAAGGGGCAGCTCGGCAAGCTGGCCGAGATCGCCCTGACCTACTACACGCCGCTGCTCAAGGGCTACGACGACCTCGTCACCATGCCCTGGAACTCGGAGGCCAAGCTCAAGGGACTCAAGGGTCTGGCCGCCGGTGGGCACATGCCCGGCTGGCCCGGTCCGGCCTCGCGGCAGTCGGCCCAGGCGTACAACAACCAGACGATCGTCAACATGTTCGCCCGGGTGATCAGTGGTAAGGCGGGCGTCGACGAGTCGATCCGGGTCGCCGAGGACGAGCTCAAGAAGGTCTACGGGGGCTGACCGGAATGACTGTGCGTACCCATGATCGGCTGGCGCGACCACGTCCGCCGGCCGGCGTCGGCCCGGTGGCCCCTCGGGAGCGCTGGTCCTTCCTGGACCGGGAGACCCCGCTGGGCTACCTGCTCGTCCTTCCGATGGCCGTGGTCGTCCTCGGGCTGGTGGGCTATCCACTGCTGCTGACGGTCTGGTTCAGCCTGACCGACAAGGCGCTCGGCAGTGACACCGTCTCCTTCGTCGGGTTGTCCAACTACCTGGACCTGCTCGACGACCCGGTCTTCGGCCGGACCATGTGGAACACGTTCAACTACACCGTCACCGCGGTGCTGGCGAAGCTGGTGCTCGGCCTGGTGATGGCGTTGGCGCTCAACGAGGTACGCCGGTTCCGGCGGTTCTTCCGGGCCGCCTTCCTGCTGCCCTGGGTGGTGCCGTCGTCGTTGAGCGTGCTGGCCTGGATGTGGATGTTCCAGGCCGACTTCAGCGTGCTGACCTACCTCGGCCGGCAGGCCGGCCTGGTGGACGGCAACATTCCGTGGCTGGGCGAGGCGGGCTGGGCGATGGCCGCCGTGCAGACGGTCAACATCTGGCGCGGCGCCCCGTTCTTCGGGATCATCATCCTCGCCGGACTGGCCACCGTGCCGAAGGAACTCGTCGAGGCCGCCGTCGTCGACGGCGCGAACGCATGGCAGCGGCTGCGGTACATCATCCTTCCGCACCTGACCCCGATCCTGGTGGTGGTCACGCTCTTCTCGTTCGTGCAGACCCTCGGCGACTTCCAGATCGTCTGGATCCTCACCAACGGCGGTCCGGTCAACAGCACCCACCTGATCAGCACCCTGGCGTTCCGCACCGGCATCCGGGGAGCGGACATCGCCGCCGGATCGGCGATCTCGTTCTTCGTGTTTCCCGCGCTCGCCGCGATCATCGCGCTGCAACTGACCGTGATGCGACGAAAGGCGAAATGACCATGGCCACCCTGTCCGGCCGGGCCACCGCCCGGCCGCCCCTTCCCGCGCCGTCGCCGCCGATGGGGCTGCTGCGCCGGCTCCGCGTGACCCGACGGCTGCTGATCACCGTCACCATGGCGCTGTTCACCGTCTTCACCCTGTTCCCGTTCGTCTGGATGGCACTGACCTCGCTGCGCACTGGATCCGACCTCTACCGGGTCGCCGACCGGCCGTTCTCGGTCAGCGGACTCACCCTGGAGCACTTCCGGGACCTGCTCACCGAGACCAAGTTCCTCACCTGGACGCTGAACAGCCTCATCGTGGCTCTGTCCGCCTCCGCGATCGCACTGGTCATCGGGGTCCCGGCGGCCTACAGCCTCGGGCGGCTGCGCTACCGCGGCGGCACCCTCGTCGGCGTGATCGTCTTCTCGACCTACCTGCTCCCGCCTGCGCTGCTGTTCATCCCGATGAACGTGGTGGTCAACCGGCTGCACCTGGGCAACACGCTCGGCGCGCTGATCCTGGTGTACCTGACCTTCCTGGTGCCTTTTATCGCCTGGATGCTCTCCAGCTACTTCCAGAGCCTGCCGGTGGAACTGGCGGAGGCGGCACGAATCGACGGGGCCAGCCGACTGCGGGCGATGGTGCTGATCGACCTGCCACTGGTGCTGCCCGGGGTGGTGTCGGTGTTCTTCTTCGCCTTCACCCTCTGCTGGCAGGAGTACCTGTACGCGCTGACCTTCGTCCGCTCCGCCGACAAGCAACCCGTCGCCGTGGGACTGGTCAACGCGCTGCAGGTGGGCGACGTGTTCGCCTGGGGCCAGCTGATGGGCGGCGCGCTGCTGGGCGCGCTGCCCGTGGTGATCATCTTTTCCTTCCTCATGGACTACTACCTGTCCGGTCTGACCGCCGGGGCGGTGAAGGGATGACGATGCGAGACCGGATTCGCGGGCTCGACCACATCGGCCTCGTGGTACCCGACACGGAGCAGGCGCTGGCGCTGTGGCGCGACCGCCTGGGCTTCGTGGTCCTGCACGCCGAAGTGGTCAACCAGGGCTCGGTCCTGCTCACCCATCTGGACCTGGGCGCCGTTCACCTGCAGTTGGTGCAGCCGCTGGTCCGGCCGCACCCGCTGCACGACTGGCTGGACCGGCACGGCACGGGTCTGCACCATCTCGGCTTCGCGGTGGACACCGTCGACGTGGCCTGGCAGGGCGACGGCGTCGGGATCCCACCTGCCCAGCCGACCCCTCACCAGGGCGTCCAGGGCAAGCGTTCCGTCTTCCTGGACACCCGCTGCGCCGGTGGCGTCCAGTTGGAGCTGACCGGCTCATGAACGGCTCATTGACACCGCTCTATCTAGCGGGCCTACCGAAACCGTGGACCACCCCGCTCGTGCCGCCGCTGACGGAGCAGATCGCCGCGCAGCGGTGCACGGTCGTCGTGCTCGACGACGATCCCACCGGCACGCAGACGGCGCACGGGGTGCCGGTGCTCACCCGTTGGGACGTCGACACGATCGCCGCCGAACTCGCCGCGGGCCCGCCGGCGCTGTACCTGCTGACGAACTCCCGGTCACTCGACCCGGTCCGGGCGGCCGACATCAACGCCCGGACCGGCCGGCAGGTCCGGGCGGCGGCCGAGTTGGCGCGACGGCGGGTGGTGGTCGTCAGTCGGGGCGACTCGACCCTGCGCGGGCACTTTCCCGACGAGACGCAGGCGCTGGCCGAAGGGCTCGGCGGTGGCTTCGACGGGGTGCTGCTGGTACCGGCGTTCCTGGAGGCCGGGCGGGTCACCGTGGACGGTCGGCACTGGGTTGCCGATGCCGGCGGCTGGATGCCGGTCGGACGGACACCGTACGCCCGCGACGCCACGTTCGGCTTCACCTCGTCCGACCTGCCGGACTGGGTGGCCGAGCGCAGCGGCGGCCGGATAGCGCCCCAGGACGTGCAGGTGCTGACCGCGTGGGAGCTGCGTAGGGGAGGCCCCGCGGCGGTGGCCGGCCGGTTGCGCCGGCTGCGCGATGGCGCCGTCTGTGCCTGCGACGTGGCACACCCGGCCGACCTCGAGGTGCTGGTGGCCGGAGTGCTCGCCGCCGAGGCCGCGGGTGCACGGTTGCTCTACCGCACCGCCGCGTCGTTCGTCCGGGTCCGCGCCGGACTGCCGCCGCGGGGTCTGCTCACCGTCGCCGAGCTGGGGCTCCGGCGGCCGGCGGACGCGGGCGGACTGGTGGTGGTGGGCTCTCACGTACCCGCCACCACCGCCCAACTCGACCGGTTGCTCGCCGATCTCAGCGTGATCGGGATCCACGTCGACGCCGCGCGGCTGGCGGGGTCGGAGCGGCAGGCCGGTGCCGAGGTCGACCGGGTGGCCGAGTTGGCCGGTGACGCGGTGGCCGCAGGGTGCACTGCCGTGGTGCACACCAGTCGCACCGTCCTGACCGCCCCGAGCGCTGCCTTGGCCCTCGCCCGCAGCGTGCGGGTCTCGGCCGGGCTGGTCCAGATCGTCGGCCGGATACCGGTGCGTCCCGCTTTCGTGGTGGCCAAGGGCGGTATCACCTCCAGCGACGTCGCCGCCGACGGGCTGGGGATCAGCCGAGCCGACGTGCTGGGTCAGGTGCTGCCAGGGGTGCCGGTCTGGCGGGCCGGGGCGGACAGCCGGTTTCCGGGCCTGACCTACGTGGTCTTTCCCGGCAACGTCGGTGGCCCGGACGACCTGCTCGCTGTGGTGAAGATGCTCGATGGATCCGGGGGACAGGAGAGGGCGGATGACTGCACCGCCGAATGAATACGATGTATGCAGCTCGGGAGGGGCGGTGCGCGGGGGCCCGCTGGTCGACGTGCACGGGCACTTCGGTCGCTCTGCCGCCACCGGCTACTCGTCCGGCGCCGCCGATCTGCTGCAGGCGATGGACCGGCACGGCATCGCCACCACCCTCGTCATGCCGCAGCCCACCGGCGACCGGGCGACCGCAGACCGGGTGCACGCCGAGATCACCGAGGCGGTGGACTGTCATCCCGGCCGGCTGTACGGGATCGTCAACCTGGACCCCCGGCTGCCCGAGGCGGAGTACCGGCGTGCCGCTGATCACCTGCTCGCCCAGGCCGGCTTCGTCGCGGTGAAGATCCACACCGCCGGATTCGCGGTGGCTCCCGACGACCCGGTGTGCGACAAGGTGTTTCGCGCCGCGGCAGATCACGACGTGCCGGTGATGGTCCACACCGGTCTGGGCGGTCCGCACACCCTGCCGCACCGGGTGGTGGAACCCGCCCGCCGGTACGGTCCACGGCCGGTGGTGCTCTGTCACGCCGGGTTCGGCGCCTTCTGCGCCGAGGCCATCGAGGTGGCGGTCAGCACCGCGAACGTCCACCTGGAGCCGTCGTGGTGCCCCGCCTTCAGCGTCCGGCAGATGGTGCGCCGCCTCGGCGCCCACCGCGTCATGTTCGGCAGCGACCACATCGAGAACATCCCCGTGGAACTGGCGAAGCTCGATGCCGTCGGTCTCACCCCCGCCGAACGTCGCCTGGTCTGCGCCGAGACGGCGACCAGCGTCTTCGCCCTGCCCCCGTCCACCCTCGCCCCGACCCGACCGGAGGCTGCCGCATGACCGAGTACCGCATCGCCGTACTGCCCGGAGACGGCATCGGTCCCGAGATCACCGCCGTCGCCACCGCCGTGCTGCAGCAGCTCACCGCCGCGCACGGTGGGATCTCACTCGACCTGCGACACCAGGACGCCGGCGCCGGCCGGTGGCTGCGCGAAGGGGTGGCGTTCACCGACGAGGCGTACGACGCCTGCGTGCGGTCCGACGCGATCCTGATGGGCGCGATCGGCCTGCCCGAGGCCCGCCACCCCGACGGGCGGGAGGTCAACGGCGACGTCATCTTCCGGCTCCGCTTCGACCTGGACCTGTACGCCGGCATCCGCCCCGTCCGCTCGTGGCCGGGACTGACCAGCCCACTGTCGGCCGCACCGCCCGTCGACTACGTGGTGGTCCGGGAGAACGTCGAGGGTCTCTACGCCTCCCGCACGGGCGGCTGCAACGTGCGCGACGAGGTCGCGACCGACACCATCGTGATCACCGCGACGGGCACCCGGAAGGTGAGCGAGCAGGCGTTCCGGCTGGCCGGCAAGCGAGGCGGCCGGCCCCGCGACGGCAGACGTCTGGTGACGTGCGTGGACAAGGCGAACGTGCTCAGCTCCTACGCCTTCTTCCGGCAGGTCTTCGACCAGGTGGCCGCCGAGCATCCCGACATCGGCACCGACCACGTCTACGTCGACGCGATGACCGCGTACCAGGTGCAGCAGCCCGACATGTTCGACGTGGTGGTCGCCGAGAACATGTTCGGCGACATCATCTCCGACCTGGCCGCGGCCACGGTGGGCGGGCTCGGCCTGGCCGCCTCCGGTGACATCGGTGACCGGCACGGGCTGTTCCAGCCCGCGCACGGCTCCGCACCCACCATCGCCGGCAAGGGCGTCGCCAATCCGATCGCCACCGTGCTCTCGGCCGCGATGATGCTCGACTGGCTGGCGGACCGACATGCCGACCGGGCCGCGGCCGAGGTGGCCCGGCTGATCGACGACGCCGTCGGCGACGTGCTCGCCGACGGGCGGGTCCTGACTCCCGACCTGGGTGGCACCGCCGGAACCGCCCAGGTCGGTGAGGCGATCATCGCCGCCGCGATCCGGCGGCGGTAAGTGAACGGGGGAGTGACTGCGATGCAACGACCGCTGCGGGGCCTGATGGTCGGTGTCGGCTACTTCGCGCCCATCCAGCTCGCCGCCTGGCGGGGGGTCTCGGGGGCGGAGATCCGTGGCCTGGTCGGCCACCGCGACCGGGCGCGCGTCAGCGCGGTGGCACGCGACGCCGGCGTGGGCTGGGCCGGGATCGACCTGGCCGCGGCGATCGACGCCGTGCGGCCCGACTTCCTGGACATCTGCACGCCGCCGGCCACCCACGGAGACCTGATCCGGTACGCGGTGACCCGCGGCCTGCCGGTCCTGTGCCAGAAACCGCTGGCCGCGACGGTGGCGGAGGCCGCCGAGCTGGCGGAGCTGGCACACCGGCACGGGATACCGCTCGTGGTCAACGAGAACTGGCGCTGGCAGCCGTGGTACCGGGAGACGAAGAAGCTCATCGACGCCGGGGTGATCGGACAGCCGTTCCACACCACCATGCGGATGCGGCCGGGGGACGGCTGGGGGGAACACCCCTACCCGGACCAGCCCTACTTCGCCGACATGCCGCGGCTGGTGCTGTTCGAGACCGGCGTGCACTACATCGACACCACACGCTTCCTGTTCGGTGAGATCGACAAGGTGCAGTGCACGACCGCGACCGTCAACCCGGCCGTGGCCGGCGAGGATCTCGTCGTCGCCGTGCTGCACACCAGCCGGGGCGGCATCGTCGTGTACGACGCCGACCGCTCCGCGGTCGCGCGGACGGTACGCAGCCTGGCGTACGGAACGATGTCGGTGGAGGGCACGGAAGCCACGCTGGAGGTGGCCGACGACGGCACGATGACGGTGCTGCGACGCGACGGTCAGGTGCTGCGGCATGCTTACCGGATGCCGGAAGGCTGGAAGGGCGGCTGTGCGATCGCCGCGCAGCAGAACTTCGTCGATGCCCTGCGCGGCGGTGCGGAGGCGGAGACTCCCGCCACGGACTATGTCCGTACGATGCAGGTGGTGGAGGCCTGTTACCAGTCAGCCGCACTAGGACGGGCGGTGCGGATCCGTGCCGACCGTGCGGCGGGCGTGCCGGAACCTGCGGGCGAGAGGCTGCCGTGAGCGCTGAGACGAGCTACCTGCCGGTGGAGGAGAGCACCTACCAGCGGGTGCGCGAGATGCTGCTCAACGGCGAGATTCCCGCGGGGCAACCGGTCAACCAGAGCGAGGTGGCCGTCGCGCTCGGGGTGAGTCGCACACCGGTCCGCCGTGCCCTGGCCCGCTTGGAGGGTGAGGGGCTGGTCGCCGCGGGCCCGCGCGGCTGGCACGCGGTGGGCTTCGACGCGGATCGGATGACCGCGGTGTTCGAGATCCGCGCCGTGTTGGAGGGGCTGGCCTGCCGCCTCGCCGCGCATCGGGTCAGCCGGGCCGAGCTGGCCCGCCTGCGGGTGTTGTTCCAGGACGCGTACGAGCAACTCACCGCGACCGGCTCCGCCGAGGCGTACTACCAGGCCGACGTCGCCTTCCACCGGGCGCTGCTGGAGTTCGCCGGCGAACCGCTGCTCACCCGGACCGCCGAGGTGCACCACATACTCACCACCAGCCTGGCGCCCGGGCTCTACCGCGACCCGCACGAGACACACCCGGAGCACCTGGCGATCATCGAGGCGCTGGCGACCGGCGACGCCGACCGGGCGGAGGAGATGGCCCGCGCGCACATCCGCGCCGCTGTCCCGAACATCCGCACCGGCGCCGTATACACGCCGGGAGCCAAATCCTCCTGATTCGTGCCGGGCGCAGGTCCAGGTCAGGGCACCAACGCCTTCACCGACACCCCGTCACCGACGAGCAGTTGCGGGCGGCATCACGTGAACGCCGATCGCAACTCGGACCCGGGGGCCGGTCCTCGACGCCGTCGTCGCCTCTGCCGGCCGGGCGACCGCGGGGCGCATCCGCGCAGCCAGCGGGGTGCCACAACAGCAGCGCCCCGGGGTGAAGATCGCCACCACCGTGCCTCGCCGAGCGGGCACGGGCGAGCACGCCGCGTGTGGCCGCTGCCTGTGCCGGCCGGCCTGAGACCACCCCGGCAGGCCCACCGGTTCAGCTACCTGGCCTGGGAAGCGCGCCCGGACACGTTCGAGCGGTACGCGACCGGATCGGCGGCTCGGCTTCGCCGTGGCCGGCCGGCCGGCCCGAGCTGGGCCGCCGATTTCGGTTGAAACCTCCACCCCCGTACCGGGGTGTCTGTCTGTGAGCCGCCCGGCCGGGACTGACAGCACCCGGCCCCGGCCGGGCGGTGACCACTCCCTCGTACCGGAAGGACCTCTGATGTCACGGATCTCCCGTCCCGGTCTCGCGGCTGCGGCCTGCGCTCTCGGGCTCGGCGCTGTCGTCGCGTTGACCGGGCAGCCTGCGCAGGCCGTGTCGCCGGCTCTCGACTTCGGTTGTGAGCGGATCGCCTGGAGTTCGGACGGCAACTACCACGACCGCGATGACATCGGCGCGTCGGCGATGGCGTTGGCGTTGCTCGCCGAGCGGGGGCAGCAGTCGCGGCTGGTGCACTGGGACTACAACTCGCACCTGGGCAGCTCGACGGCGAGCTGGGAGCGGGACATGGTCACCGCCACCGAGGGCGTCGGCGGGCGGTTCGGCTACGACGTGGCCGGCATCTTCCGCAACAGCCAGACGAATCTGGACGCCGCGGTGACCCACCTGCGTTCGGCGGTCGACGCGTCCACCGCTACCAACCGGCTGTGCCTGGTCGGCGCCGGCCCGATGGGGGTGGTGTACCGGGCGTTGCAGGGCTCGAACAGCGCGGCGCGTCAGCACGTCACGCTGATCTCGCACTCGGACTGGAACAACAATCACGACGACGATGACAACCGGTGGAACCTCGCCGACATCCGCCGCGACTTCCCGCAGGTCAAGTACAAGAGGATCCCGGATCAGAACGCCGGTCTGGGCACCGGTGGCGGTGAGGAGAAGTGGGCCTGGATGGCCGACAACTCCGACCAGCGGCTGCGCTACGCGCACGACGTCGTCAACAACATCATGAACAAGAAGGGCGACGTCTCCGACGCCGGAATGATGTACTACCTGATCACCGGCGACGACTCCGGCAACGCCAACAAGCTGCGCACCTTCCT
>NZ_JBNADX010000005.1:0-309998 GCF_049629545.1 Micromonospora citrea | reverse complement strand
AGGGGGCACGCCGACGTGTCGGCGTGCCCCCTCCCGGTGGTGCTGGTGGATCACATGTTGGCTACGTCGGCCTGCTTGGTGCGGACGGCCTCGGCGGCCTCCTTCAGGGCGGCCAGCTCGTCGGCGTCCAGGTCGGTCTCGACGACCTTCTTGACGCCCTCGGCGCCGATCTCGGCCTCGACGCCCAGGTAGACGCCGTTGATGCCGTACTCGCCGTCGACCCAGGCGCAGACCGGCATGACCGCGCCGGAGTCCTCCGCGACGGCCTTGGCCATCCGTGCGGCGGCGGCCGACGGGGCGTAGTACGCCGAGCCGGTCTTCAGCAGCGCGACGACCTCCGCGCCACCGTTGCGGGTCTTGACGACCAGCTCCTCGATCTGCTCGGCCGGCATCGCGTCGCGCAGCGGCTTGCCGTTGACGGTGCTCTTCGACGGGACCGGCACCATGGTGTCGCCGTGCGAGCCGAGGGTCAGCGTCTTCACGGACTTCACCGGCACCTGGAGGGCCTCGGCGACGAAGTTGGTGAACCGGGCGGTGTCGAGCATGCCGGCCTGGCCGAGCACCCGGTTCTTCGGGAACTGGGTGGCGAGCTGGGCCAGTGCGGTCATCTCGTCCAGCGGGTTGGAGACCACGATGACCACGGCGTTCGGGGCGTACTTGGCGACGTTCTCGGAGACCTGGCGGACGATCTTGGCGTTCGTCTCCAGCAGGTCCATCCGGCTCATGCCCGGCTTACGGGGCAGACCGGCGGTGATGACGACGACGTCCGAGCCCTCGATGGCCTCGTAGCCCTCGCCGTTCGGGCCGGTGGTGACGCCGACGACCTTGGTCTCGAAGCCCTCGACCGCGCGCGACTGGTTGAGGTCCAGCGCGAGACCCGCCGGCTTGCCCTCCACGATGTCGGTGATCACGACGGTGTCGAAGACGTCGTACTCGGCCAGGCGCTGTGCGGTGGTGGAGCCGTAGAAGCCGGCCCCGACGACAGTGACCTTCTTACCCATGGTCGTCCCACTCCCTGATACCAGTCGGTTTTCCGGACCGTATCAGCCATCCTGGCACCGATCGGGCCAGGGGCGGCGGCCAACCGCCGGATGGGGCGAACGTCACCACCGACCCGTTTCCGGCCGGCCGGGCGGCGTTCAGCCGCGCTCGGCCCGCTCGACCACGTTGGTCAGCAGCATCGCGCGGGTCATCGGCCCGACCCCGCCGGGCATCGGGACCAGCCGGCCGGCGACCTCGGCGACCTCCGGGTCCACGTCGCCGGTGTAGCGGCCCTTGCCGTCGGCCCCGATGACCCGGGTGATGCCGACGTCCACGACGGTCGCGCCCGGCGTGACCAGGTCGGCGGTGAGCAGCCCGGGCACGCCCGCCGCGACGATCACGATGTCGGCGGCCCGGGTGTGCGAGGCGAGGTCGAGGGTGCCGGTGTGGCAGAGGGTGACGGTGGCGTTCTCGCTGCGCCGGGTGAGCAGCAGGCCGAGCGGCCGCCCGACGGTGTTGCCACGCCCGACCACCGCCACCTTGGCGCCGCGCAGCGCCACGTCGTGCCGGCGGAGCAGCTCGACGATGCCGCGCGGGGTGCAGGGCAGCGGACCGTCGTAGCCGAGGACGAGGCGGCCGAGGTTGACCGGGTGCAGGCCGTCGGCGTCCTTGTCCGGGTCGATCATCTCCAACGCCCGCTGGGTGTCCAGGTGGCCCGGGAGCGGCAGCTGGACGATGTAGCCGTGGCAGGCCGGGTCGGCGTTCAGCTCGGCGAGGACCGCGTCGACCTGCTCCTGGGTGGCGTCGGCGGGCAGCTCACGGCGGATGGAGGCGATCCCGACCTCCGCGCAGTCCCGGTGCTTGCCGTTGACGTACGCCTGGGAGCCCGGGTCCGCGCCGACCAGGACGGTGCCCAGGCCGGGGGTGATGCCGCGCTCCGCGAGTGCCTTCACCCGCGTCCGCAGCTCGTCCTTGATCTCCGCCGCGGTCGCCTTGCCGTCCAGGATGGTCGCCGTCACGCCCTGATCGTCTCATGTCGGACGACCAGCGCACCGCCGACAGCCGACGGTGACTATCCGTTACGTGTCTATCGTCACTGATGGTAACTGACTGTGGGTCACGCCACGCGGCGGCGCGGACGACCTGCCCGGAAGGGCGCCAGACCGGACTGGCGGCCGGCAACCGCCCAGGCACCTCCGGCACACCCCACGTCCCTCGCGACCGGACCAGAATTCATCGCCCCTGAGCTGCACCTTCGCGAGCCCTCCTCTAACAGGTCCGGTGCCGTTCGACAAGACCGGGGTGGGTGATCCGTTATCCCATCGCAACCCTGTCGTTGTCGAGGGCGGCCAGCACGACCTACCGTTACCGATCGTTGCGCAGCGTCACCCAGCGCCGGGCCCGACTGCGCAGCGTGAGGAGATGAGGAGACTTCATGCGTGTTCGTAGGCTGGCTGCCTGGACCGCCCTCCCGCTCGCGGTGACCCTGGGCCTGACGGCCTGCGGCTCGGGCGGCGGCAGCGGATCCGGCGAGAGCGACCCCGACGCGGCGGTGCGGATCGAGATCGCCGAGCCGCAGCACCTGGTGCCCACCAACACCAACGAGACCAGCGGCTCGCAGGTGCTCAGCGCCCTGTTCAGCCCACTGGTCGACTACGACGAGGCCAACAAGCCGTACGAGGTGGCGGCCGAGTCGGTGACGTCGTCCGACAACAAGGTCTGGACGGTCAAGCTCAAGGACGGCTACACCTTCCACAACGGCGAGAAGGTCACCGCCGACAGCTACCTCGACGCCTGGAACTACGGCGCGTACGCCCCGAACGGCCAGAACTCCAGCTACTTCTTCGAGAAGATCGCCGGGTACGACGACCTGCAGGGCGAGAAGCCGGCGGCGAAGACGCTCTCCGGCCTGAAGAAGGTCGACGACCTGACCTTCACCGTGACGCTCGCCGAGCCGTACAGCGAGTTCAAGACGATGCTCGGCTACACGGCCTTCTACCCACTGCCGAAGGCGGCCTTCTCCGCCCCGGGCGTGCTCGCCGAGGGCTACGAGCAGGCGCCGATCGGCCAGGGTCCGTTCCGGATGAAGGGCACCTGGCAGCACGACGCCAAGGTCGAGGTCGAGAAGTACGACGCCTTCCCCGGTGAGAAGCCGAAGGTGGCCGGCGTCGAGTTCCGGATCTACCAGCAGCCGACCGCCGCGTACGCGGACGTGCTCTCGGACAACCTCGACGTGATCAAGACGATCCCGACCGAGAACCTGTCGACCGCCGCCACCGACCTCGGTGACCGGTTCCAGCAGAGCCCCGCCTCGTCGCTGCAGGTGCTGGCGTTCCCGACGTTCCAGAAGGAATTCAGCAACCCCGAGGTCCGCAAGGCGATCTCGATGGCGATCGACCGGGACGAGATCACCAAGTCGATCTTCAAGGACTCGCAGCAGCCGGCCCGCTCCTTCGTCTCGCCGGTCGTGGCGGGCTACCGGGAGAACACCATCGGCGCCGCCGGCGAGTTCGACCCGGCCGAGGCCAAGGCGATGTACGAGGCCGCGGGCGGCCCGAAGAAGATCGAGCTGTCCTACAACGGCGACGGCGGTCACAAGGACTGGATCGACGCGACCTGCAACCAGCTCAAGGCCAACCTGGGCGTGGAGTGCGTCGGCAACGCCGAGCCGAAGTTCGCGGACCTGCTGACCAAGCTGAAGGCCAAGGACTCGGTCGGCCTGTTCCGGATGGGCTGGGTCATGGACTACCCGTCCATGGAGAACTACCTCGGCCCGCTGTACAGCAGCAACGGCTCCTCGAACTACTACGGCTACAGCAACCCGGAGTTCGACCGGCTGCTGGCCGAGGGCGCCGCGGCGCCGACCGAGGACGAGGCGATCAAGAAGTACCAGGCGGCGGAGGACCTCCTGGCCAAGGACCTGCCGGTGATCCCGCTGCGGTACGGCCAGAACAACTTCGGCCACTCGACCAAGGTCAAGAACGTCGAGATGGACCTCTTCGACCGGATCGACCTGCTGAAGATCGAAGCCGTCAAGTAACGACGTCGGACGGGTCGGGTCACCGCGAGGTGGCCCGACCCGCCACGCGCTTCGCCCCTTTTCAGAGAGACTGCACAGTATGTTCCGCTTCATTCTGCGGCGACTGCTCCAGATGGTCCTCGCCTTCTTCGGGACCACGCTGATCGTCTACGCGCTGATGTTCGCCGGCCAGGGCGATCCCATCCAGGCACTGGCCGGGGAACGGCCGGTCACCGCCGCCCAGCGGGCATACCTGACCGAGAAGTACCACCTCGACGCGACCGGGGTGGGCGGCTTCTTCTACCGCTACTTCGACTACATCTCCAACCTGCTCCGGGGCGACCTCGGGCAGTCGCTCACCGGTCGCCAGATCGGCGACATCCTCGCCACGGCCTGGCCGGTCACCGTGAAGCTGGCGCTCATCGCGATGGTGGTGACCGTCGTCCTCGGCGTCACCGCGGGTGTGATCGCCGGCATCCGGCGGGCCGGCGTCTTCGACAACTCCACGCTGGTGCTCACCCTGCTGGTCCTCGGCATCCCGACCATCGTGCTGGCCCCGCTCGCCCAGTACTTCCTCGGCGTCAGGTGGCAACTCTTCCCGCCCACCGCCGGCGCGGACCCCGACCTGTACGCGCTGCTGCTGCCCGGCATCGTGCTCGGCTCGCTCTCGCTGGCCACCGCGCTGCGGCTGACCCGTACCTCGGTGGCGGAGAACCTGCGCGCCGACTACGTCCGTACCGCCCGCTCCAAGGGGCTGGTCAAGCGGCGGATCGTCGGCGTGCACGTGCTGCGCAACTCCCTCATCCCGGTGATCACCTTCCTCGGCGTCGAACTGGGCAACCTGATGAGCGGCGCGATCATCACCGAGGGTGTCTTCAACATCCCCGGCGTGGGCTTCAACCTCTTCCGCGGCATCCGCACCGAGGACGGCCCGCTGGTGGTGGGCATCGTCAGCGTGCTGGTCGTGGTCTACCTCGTCTCCAACCTGGTGGTGGACGTGCTGTACGCCGTACTCGACCCGAGGATCCGCTATGAGTGAGCGCAACGAGGTACCGGCGTGAGTGATTTCGAGACGGTGGCGGCCTCGGAGAACCAGGCCGCGCGGCGGGGCGTGTCGGGCGAGCCCGGCGCGCCCAACCAGGTCGGCGTACCGCAGAAGCCGCGCAGCCTGGCCGGTGACGCCTGGCGCGACCTGCGCCGCAAGCCGATCTTCTGGATCAGCCTGGCCCTGGTGGTGCTGGTCGCCGCGATGGCCGCCGCGCCCTCGCTCTTCACCGCGAACGACCCGCGCGACTGCGTCCTGTCCCGGCAGCACGCCGGGCCGTCCGGCGGGGCCATCTTCGGGTACGACTTCCAGGGCTGCGACACGTACGCCCGGGCCGTGTACGGCGCCCGCGCCTCGCTGCTGGTCGGTGCCCTCTCCGCGCTGCTCACCGGTCTGATCGCGCTGGTCATCGGGATGGTGGCCGGCTACTTCGGCCGCTGGGTGGACGCGGTGCTCTCCCGCGTCATCGACATCGTGCTCGGCATCCCGCTGCTGCTCGCCGCGATCGTGCTGCTCAAGCGGGTCGCCAGCGACAGCTCGGCGGTCCGGATCGCCGCGGTGATCTTCGTGCTGGCGGTGCTCGGCTGGACCACCGCGGCCCGGGTGGTCCGCTCCTCGGTGATCACCGCCAAGGAGCAGGACTACGTCGCCGCGGCCCGGATGCTCGGCGCGGGCAACGGCCGGATCATGTGGCGGCACATCCTGCCGAACGCGCTCGCCCCGGCGATCGTGGTGCTCACCATCGCGCTCGGCTCGTTCATCGCCGCCGAGGCGACGCTGAGCTTCCTCGGCATCGGACTCAAGGCCCCGACCATCTCCTGGGGCATCGACATCGACGCCGGCCGGGTGCACATGCGGGAGTCGGCGACGCCGCTGGTCGTACCGTCCGCCTTCCTGGCGCTGACCGTGCTCGCCTTCATCATGCTCGGCGACGCGATCCGCGACGCCTTCGACCCGAAGCTGCGGTGAGGCTCCCATGACCCGGTCCGCCGTCCACCCGACCCCGGCCTCCCCGACCCCGCCCGGCGGCCACCTGCTCGACGTGCGCGACCTGCACATCGAGTTCCGCACCGGCGAGGGTGTCGCCAAGGTGATCAACGGGGTATCGTACCACCTGGACCCCGGGGAGACCCTGGCCGTGCTGGGCGAGTCCGGCTCCGGCAAGTCGGTCACCGCCCAGGCGATCATGGGCATCCTCGACACTCCCCCGGCGGTGATCCGCTCCGGCCAGATCCTCTACCAGGGCCGGGACCTGCTGACCCAGCCAGAGGAGCAGCGCCGGCGGGTACGCGGCCGGGAGATCGCGATGATCTTCCAGGATGCCCTCTCGGCGCTCAATCCGGTCTTTCCGGTCGGCTGGCAGATCGGTGAGACGCTGCGCCGACGCGAGGGGATGAGCAGGGCCGACGCCCGCAGACGGGCGATCGAGCTGATGGACCTGGTGAAGATCCCGGGCGCCGCGGGACGGATCGGCGACTACCCGCACCAGTTCTCCGGGGGCATGCGCCAACGCGTCATGATCGCGATGGCGCTCGCCATGAACCCGAAGGTCCTGATCGCCGACGAGCCGACCACCGCGCTGGACGTGACCGTGCAGGCCCAGATCATGGACCTCCTCGCCGACCTGCGCCGGGACCTGGACATGGCGCTGATCCTGATCACCCACGACCTCGGCGTGGTCGCCGGCGTCGCGGACCGGATCGCCGTCATGTACGCCGGCCGGATCGTCGAGCACGCCGACGTCCGCTCGCTGTACCGCACGCCCGCCCACCCGTACACGAAGGGTCTGCTGGAGTCGATCCCGCGCCTGGACGTGCGCGGCCAGGCGCTGTCCACGATCAAGGGGCTGCCGCCGAACCTGATGCGCATCCCCTCCGGCTGCCCGTTCCACCCCCGGTGCCCGTACGCACAGCAGGTCTGCGTGGACGTGGTGCCGCACGACCTGGTCCTTGGCGACGGCCGGACCAGCGCGTGCCACTTCGCGCAGGAGGTCCGTGATGACAGCGCCCGCTAGCCCGGCCAAGGTCCGCGGCGAGACGATCCTCGCCGTCGACGACGTGGTCAAGCACTTCCCGATCACCCAGGGCGTGCTGTTCCAGCGGCAGACCGGCGCGGTCAAGGCCGTCGACGGGGTGAGCTTCGAGCTGCGCCGGGGCGAGACGCTCGGCGTGGTCGGCGAGTCCGGCTGCGGCAAGTCCACCCTCGCCCGGCTGCTCATGCGGTTGGAGACGCCGACCTCCGGGCGGGCCACCCTCGAGGGGCGGGACCTGTTCAAGGCATCCGGGGCGGAGTTGCGCCGGCTGCGGCGCAACATGCAGATGGTGATGCAGGACCCGTACACGTCGCTCAACCCCCGGATGACGGTGGGCGACATCATCGGCGAGCCGTTCGACATCCACCCGGAGGCCGCCCCGAAGGGCAGCAAGCGCGGGCGGGTGCAGGAACTGCTGGACGTGGTCGGGCTCAACCCGGAGCACGTGAACCGCTACCCGCACCAGTTCTCCGGCGGTCAGCGCCAGCGCATCGGCATCGCCCGGGCGCTCGCGCTGCGCCCCGAGGTGATCGTCTGCGACGAGCCGGTCTCGGCGCTGGACGTCTCGATCCAGGCCCAGGTGATCAACCTGCTGGAGCAGCTCCAGGACGAGTTCGGGCTCTCGTACATCTTCATCGCGCACGACCTGTCGGTGGTCCGGCACATCTCGGACCGGGTCGCGGTGATGTACCTCGGCAAGATCGTGGAGATCGGCACCGAGGAGGAGATCTACGAGCGGGCCACCCACCCGTACACCCAGGCGCTGCTGTCGGCGGTGCCGGTGCCCGACCCGGACGCCCGCGACGCGCGGACCATGATCCGGCTCACCGGCGACGTGCCGAGCCCCGCCGACCCGCCGTCCGGCTGCCACTTCCGCACCCGCTGCTGGAAGGCGCAGGAGGTCTGCGCCCGGGAGGAGCCGCACCCGGTCCCCCGCGCCGCCGACCCGCACCCCTCCGCCTGCCACTTCGCCGAACTGCGCCCACCGACCGCCTGACCCTCATGTCGGCAGGCCCACCGGGCGGAGCGGCTCGACCGGCTCGGCGGGCGGACCGGCGGGGTACAGATTCGTGCGCTACCGACCTGATGGCGTGAATGGATCGGACGGCGATCCACCCACGCCATCAGGTCCGTAGTGGCCGCTCGCCCACCGGCACAGCGCGGGAGGCGGTGACGACCGCCGCCTGCCGTCGGGCCCGTCCCGCTACGCGGATCGGGATACGTCGCCCGTCATCGGCGCGGAGGCCCCGTCCCCACCCGGGGACGGGGCCTCGACCGAAGCGGTCAGTGGAAGAAGTGGCGGGTGCCGGTCAGGTACATGGTGACCCCGGCCTCCTTGCAGGCCGCGACGACCTCCTCGTCGCGAATGGACCCACCCGGCTGCACGATCGCCTTGACGCCGGCCTCGATGAGGATCTTCGGCCCGTCGGCGAACGGGAAGAACGCGTCCGACGCGCAGACCGAGCCCCGGGCCCGCTCCACGCCGGCCCGGCTCACCGCGAGCTGCGCCGAGTCGACCCGGTTGACCTGGCCCATGCCGACGCCGACGGAGGCGCCGTCCTTGGCGAGCAGGATGGCGTTGCTCTTCACCGCGCGCACCGCCCGCCAGGCCAGGACGAGGTCGCGCAGGGTCGCCTCGTCGGCCGCCTCGCCGGTGGCGAGCCGCCAGTTGGCCGGGTCGTCGCCGGCGGCGTCGATCGTGTCGCGCGCCTGCACCAGCACGCCGCCGGTGACCTGCCGCCACTCCGCCGACAGCGGGGCGAAGGCCGGGGCGCGCAACAGCCGGATGTTCTTCTTGCCCTGGAGGATCTCCACCGCGCCGTCGTCGTAGCCGGGCGCCACCACGACCTCGGTGAAGATCTCCGCGACCTGCCGGGCCATCTCGACGGAGACGGGGCGGTTGACCGCGATCACGCCGCCGAACGCCGACACCGGGTCGCACTCGTGGGCCTTGCGGTGCGCCTCGGCGACGTCCACGCCGACCGCGATGCCGCACGGGTTGGCGTGCTTGATGATCGCCACCGCAGGCTCGTCGGGGAAGTCGTTCGCGGCCCGCCAGGCGGCGTCCGCGTCGACGTAGTTGTTGTAGGACATCTCCTTGCCGTGCAGCTGCTCGGCCTGGGCCAGGCCGGGCGGACTGGACGGGTCGGCGTACACGGCGGCGCCCTGGTGCGGATTCTCGCCGTAGCGCAGCACCGCCTGGCGACGCAGGGCGAGCCCGGCGAACTGCGGCCAGCCGTCCTCGGCCGGTGCGAGGGTGGTGGCGAACCACTGGGCGACGGCCACGTCGTAGTCGGCGATGTCGGCGAAGGCGCGGGCGGCCAGCGCCCGGCGCTGGGCCAGGGTGAAGCCGCCCTCGGCGACGGCGGTCAGCAGCGCGGGGTACGTCGCCGGGTCGGTCACCACCGCGACCGAGTCGTGGTTCTTGGCGGCGGCCCGGACCATGGCCGGGCCGCCGATGTCGATCTGCTCGACGCACTCGTCCCGGCTCGCGCCGGAGGCGACGGTGGCCTGGAACGGGTAGAGGTTGGAGACCAGCAGGTCGATCCCGGCGATGCCGTGCTCGTCGAGCTGGCCGGCGTGGGAGTCCTTGCGCAGGTCGGCGAGGAGGCCACCGTGGATCTTCGGGTGCAGGGTCTTCACCCGGCCGTCGAGGATCTCCGGGAAGCCGGTCACCTGCTCCACCGGGGTCACCGGCACGCCCGCGCCGGAGATCGTCGACGCGGTGCTGCCGGTCGAGACGATCTCCACCCCGGCGTCGTGCAGCGCCCGGGCCAGGTCGACCAGGCCGCTCTTGTCGTAGACGCTGACCAGCGCACGCCGGATCGGGCGACGCGCGTCCTCAGTGCTGCTCATGCCGCCCCCTCGCTTCGCTCGGCGCCGGCATGAGGCACCACCACGCTGTACCGACGGTTCGCTCGCTGACGCTCGCTCACGGAACGGTGACCTTTCTTCCGGTGATCGTCCAACCTTGACGGACCAGGCGGCCGACCTGCTCGACGAGCTGGCGGCGCTCGGCTTCCTTGATGCGCTCGGTGAGCGTCTCCTCGTCGTCGTCGTCGCGCACCGGCACGGCGACCTGCGCGACGATCGGCCCGGTGTCCATCCCGGCGTCGACGAAGAAGAGGGTGGCCCCGGTGATCTTGACGCCGTAGGCGAGCGCGTCGCGGGGGCCGTGGATGCCGGGGAACGCCGGCAGCAGGGTGTTGTGCGTGTTCAGGTAGCGGTCGCCGAACGCGGCGAGGAAGTGCGGCCCGACCAGCTTCAGGAACCCCGCCGAGATGACCAGGTCCGGCCGGTGCTCCGCGACGTGCGCGGTCAGCGCCCTGTCCCAGTCCTCGCGGATGGGATGGTCCTTCACCCGGTCGACGAAGGTCGGCACCCCGGCGGCGGCGGCCCGGTCCAGGCCGGCGATCCCGTCCCGGTCGGCGCCGACGGCGACCACCTGCGCCCCGTACGCGGGGTCGGCGGTGGCGTCCAGCAACGCCTGGAGGTTGCTGCCGGATCCGGAGACGAGGACGACGAGGCGGGCGACGGACGCAGGCTCGGTCACCGGGCCACCCTATCGGGCAGGTCGGGACGCCCAGCGATCGGGCAGCGGCGATTCGGGTGATCACGCGCGTCGCACGTTCGCGATACGCTGCCCGTCGCCCGGTGGCCGGCGCACGCCCGCCACCGCACCCTTCAGAAATGATCAGGCACGGTCACCGTGCCGACGAACGAGGAGCACGTAGACCATGCAGCCCGGTTACCCGAACCCCGCCCAGCCTGAGCCGATCAACAACAACATGACGATGTCCATCGTCGCCATCTTCTTCTTCTGGCCGCTGGCCATCCCCGCCATCATCAACGCCTCGAAGGTCAACCCGCTGCTCCAGCAGGGCGACTACGCGGGCGCGCAGGCGGCCGCCGCCGAGTCGAAGAAGTGGTCGAAGTGGGCCATCATCATCGGTTGTGTCTGGCTCGCCATCGTCCTGGTGTGCTGCCTCGCCGGTGGCCTGGCCGGCATGGTGGGTGGCACCGCCGACACGAGCAGCTACTGACGATCAGCGACTGAGGAGCTTCACATGCAGCCCGGACACCCCGGTCAGGACCCGTACGGCCAGCAGCCCTCGCACGACCCGTACGGCCAGCCCGGCCCGGGCCAGCCGTACGGGCAGCAGCCGGACCCGTACGCCCAGCCGCCGCAGGCGCCGTACGGGCAGCAGCCCCACGACCCGTACGGCGCCCCGCAGGCCCCGTACGGCCAGCAGCCCACCTCGGGCCAGCCGTACGGCCAGCCGGTGTCGGGCGACCCGTACGCGCCGACCTCGGGGCAGCCCTACGGCCAGCCGTACCAGGACCCGTACGGTCAGCAGCAGCCCTACGGCGTGCCGACCTACCCGAACGCCGGGTACCAGCAGCCCGGGGGCCAGCAGAACACGCTGGGCCTGGTGTCGATGATCCTCGGCATCGCCGCGATCCCAATGCTCTGCTGCTTCTTCGTGGGCATCCCGCTGGGCATCGCCGCCGCGATCACCGGCTGGCTGGGCAAGCAGAAGGCCGATCAGGGGCTGGCCAGCAACGGCGGGCAGGCCAAGGCCGGCCTGATCTGCGGCGCGGTCGCCGTCGGGTTGGGCATCCTGCTGATCATCCTCAACGTCGTGGCCAACGTCGCCCTGCCGACGCAGCCCTGACGCGCGACGCGGAAGGGGCGTCCCGGTCCACCGGGGCGCCCCTTCGGTCGTCCGGGCAGGCCCGGACGCAGAGCGGCGACGCCGGGCGCGGACCAGGGGCCGACCGGGCCACGCCGGACGCGGACCAGGCGCAGACCCGGTGCCGACCAGGGTCAGGGACGCGACGCCGGGCGGGCCAGGACCTTGCCGGCCGCCGCCCCGAGCAGCGCGCCGACCGCCACCACCGCGGTGGCCACCATCCCCACCTGCCAGGGCACCGGCCCGATCTCGGCCAACCGACCGCCCCCGAGCGGACCGCCGGAGGCCGCGGCGGCCAGGCCGGCGAGCAGGCCGGCCACCGGCCCGGCGAGCGCCGCCGGCCCGAGCAGCGCCGGCCAGCCGGGCTCGGCCCGGTCGTCGGGCGTCGGCCGCAGCAGCCGGCGGGACAGCAGCCAGCCGGCGGCCATCCCGGCCAGCACCGGCACCGCGAGCAGGGCCGCCCCGAGCCCGTCGACCGGGCCGCTGGGCAGGCCTGCGAGCAGGGGTACGGCCGGCAGCGCGCCCACCGTCACCTCGCTGGTGCGGATCGCCGTGCCGGTGCCGACGGCGAACCCGGGGCCGAGCAGGTAGGCGGTCGACCAGACCGTCGCGTTGGGTGCGTACGCGAGGCTGACCAGGGTGATCCCGGCCTGCCCGGCCACCCCGGTGCGGTACGCCCCGATCATGTCGGCGGCGTCGCCCCCGCCGGTCGCCACCGCCAGCCCGGCCGCCCCGGCCCCCGCCCCGAACAGCAGCAGCCCGGCCACCAGCCCGGTACGCACACCGTCGCGCAGCACCGCCGGCGCGCGCTCGGCGAGCAGCGCGGCGACACCGGTGGTGCGTACCGACCCGACCAGCGCGGCCAGCGTGCCGAAGACCGCGTACGTGAGCCCGGCGCGGACCGGGGAGACGCTCAGCCCGCCCGTGCCGACCAGGATCGCGGCGAGGACACCGAGCAACGCGTACCCGATGCCGACCGCGACCGCGGCGGTGAGCGCCTGCCGGGGTGAGCGTCCCCCGCGCGCGCCCATGGCCCGGCTGGTGTGCACACCCGCCCGGGTCAGCCGCCAGACGACCAGCGCGGAGAGCGCCAGCGGGACGAGACCGAGCGGGCCGGCCTCGGTGTGCAGCGGCACGCCGTGGCCGAGCAGCCAGCCGGCCAGCCCGACGCGCAGCGCGCCGGTCACGGAGGCGGCGTCCTCGCTGAGCTGGGCCAACCCCAGCACCAGGGCGACCGGCAGGTACGACGTGAGCGCCGCCCAGCCGGCGGCGAACACGGCGGCGACGGCGAGCGGCGCCCGACTCCGGGACGACTCGGACCGGCGGGGGGCGGGCACCCGGGAACCCGACGCCGGCCGGCCGGACGGGCGGGCGTCGGCGCGGACGCCGGCGGCGGGACGGCGGGGCTGATCAGGGGTGACCGAGGACATCGGGTCTACTCTGGCACGCCGCGCGGACGACGGCTGCCCGGCGGGGCCGCCCGGTGCCGGCGAGTTCCCCGATCCACCGGTTCCCGGCCCTCGATCCGGTTTAGCCTCGGCGCAGGACGCGACTGACGTCGCGGCACCGAGCGCTGGGAGGCAGCTGTGACCGCTCCGTACCCGCCGCCCCCGCCGCCACCCGCGGCCGGGAAGGACCGCACCACCCTGTGGGGCGTCCTCGGCATCGTCCTCGGGCTGATCTGCTGCGGCATCCTGGGCATCGTCTTCGGCTACCTGTCGATCCGGGACGCGAAGCGGTACGGCCAGTCGCCGCTGCTCGGCTACCTGGCCATCGCCTTCGGCGTGATCAACATCATCGGCACCACGATCTGGCGGGCCAGCGGGACGTACCCGCTCTGGAACGACAACTGAGGGGGCCGACCGTCTCCGGTCGACCCCCTCGGTGTCGCACCCGCCCGCTCAGCGGCCGGCCGTGCATCATCCGCCCGCTCAGCGGCCGACTGTGCATCATCCGCCCGCTCAGCGGCCGGACATGATCTCCCGCATCAGCTTGGCGGTCTCGGTCGGGGTCTTGCCGACCTTGACGCCGACGGCCTCCAGCGCCTGCTTCTTCGCCTCGGCGGTGCCCGCCGAGCCGGAGATGATCGCGCCGGCGTGCCCCATGGTCTTGCCGGGGGGCGCGGTGAAGCCGGCGATGTAGCCGACCACCGGCTTGGTGACGTTGGCCTTGATGAACTCGGCGGCCCGCTCCTCGGCGTCGCCGCCGATCTCGCCGATCATCACGATGGCGTCGGTCTCCGGGTCGGCCTCGAACGCGGCGAGGGCGTCGATGTGGGTGGTCCCGATGATCGGGTCACCGCCGATGCCCACGCAGGTCGAGAAGCCGATGTCCCGCAGCTCGTACATCATCTGGTAGGTCAGCGTGCCGCTCTTGCTGACCAGGCCGATCCGGCCGGTGCCGGTGATGTCGGCCGGGATGATGCCGGCGTTGGACGCGCCCGGCGAGGCGATCCCGGGGCAGTTCGGGCCGATGATCCGGGTCTTGGCACCCTTGCTCACGTTGTACGCCCAGAACGAGGCGGTGTCGTGCACCGGCACGCCCTCGGTGATCACCACGGCCAGCGCGATCTCGGCGTCGATCGCCTCGACCACCGCGCCCTTGGTGAACTGCGGCGGCACGAAGATGACGGTGACGTCGGCCCCGGTCTCCTTCATCGCGTCCGCGACGGAGGCGAAGACCGGCAGCTCGGCGCCGTCGAAGTCGACGGTCGTGCCCGCCTTGCGCGGGTTGACGCCACCGACGACGTTGGTGCCCGCGGCGAGCATCCGCCGGGTGTGCTTCATGCCCTCGGAACCGGTCATCCCCTGGACGATGACCTTCGACTCCTTGGTCAGCCAGATAGCCATGATCAGACCCCCGCAGCCGCCAGCTCGGCGGCCTTCTCGGCCGCGCCGTCCATGGTGTCGACCCGCTGGATCAGCGGGTTGTTCGCGCCGTCGAGGATCGCCCGACCGGCCTCGGCGTTGTTGCCGTCGAGGCGGACGACCAGCGGCTTGGTGGCCTTCTCGCCGCGCTGCTCCAGCAGGGCCAGCGCCTGGACGATGCCGTTGGCGACGGCGTCGCAGGCGGTGATGCCGCCGAAGACGTTGACGAAGACGCTCTTCACCGACGGGTCGGAGAGCACGATCTCCAGGCCGTTCGCCATCACCTCGGCGCTCGCGCCGCCGCCGATGTCGAGGAAGTTGGCCGGCTTGACGCCGCCGTGCCGCTCGCCCGCGTACGCGACCACGTCGAGCGTCGACATGACCAGGCCCGCGCCGTTGCCGATGATGCCGACCTCGCCGTCGAGCTTGACGTAGTTGAGGTCCTTCTCCTTGGCGGCCTGCTCCAGCGGGTCCACGGTGGCCTGGTCGACCAGGGCCTCGTGGTCCGGGTGCCGGAAGCCGGCGTTCTCGTCGAGGCTGATCTTGGCGTCGAGCAGCAGCAGCTTGCCCTCGCCCGTCTTGGCCAGCGGGTTCACCTCGACCAGCGTGGCGTCCTCGGCGACGAACGCCTTCCACAGACCCACGGCGACGTCGACGACCTGGTCGGCGACCTCGGCCGGGAAGTTGGCGGCCTCGACGATCTCCCGGGCCTTGGCCTCGTCGACACCCTCGACGGCGTCGATCGGGGCCTTGACGACCTTGTCCGGGGTCTCGGCGGCGACCTGCTCGATGTCCATGCCGCCGGCGACGCTGGCGATGCAGAGGAAGGTGCGGTTCGCCCGGTCGAGCAGGTACGAGAAGTAGTACTCCTCGGCCACGTCCGCGGTCACGGTGATCATGACCTTGTGGACGGTGTGACCCTTGATGTCCATGCCGAGGATGTCGGTGGCGCGGGCCACCGTCTCCTCCGCGCCCTCGGCCAGCTTGACGCCACCGGCCTTGCCTCGGCCGCCGACCTTCACCTGCGCCTTGACGACCACCCGACCGCCGAGGCGTTCGGCGATCGCGCGGGCCTCCTCCGGGGTAGTGGCGACGCCGCCGGCGAGCACGGGCAAGCCGTGCCGCTCGAACAGGTCCCGCCCCTGGTACTCGTACAGGTCCACGATTGCGCGTCCCGTCCCGTCTCCGCGGCGCGCCGTCGCGCCGCCACCAGCGTTGTGTCAACTCCTTGGACGCCTGCCATCAGTTGAAACAGGCCGTCGGCCGCAGCCTAGCGAGACAGGCACCGGCGGCAACCGAGCGGGTGCGTGGTGTGCGGTAATGCACAGCGCGCCGCCGCCGACTCGCCGGTGGGAGCGACCCCGCCCACCGGGCCCCGGAAGATCCCGGAAAAGTCGCGTAACCCCCTGGTGGGGGCGTCGTTGAGTCTGATGTCGGAGCGCTGATCGAGCGCGGCGACGGGAGCGGCCGATGCCCTGTCGGTCGAGGGGTGGCGGCGGGGCATCGTGCATAGAAGGGCCGGGCGTGTGAGGGGTGCGTCCGGCCCTTCCCCCTGCCCGGGTTCCGGCTCCACCGAGCAGGCCAGCCGATGCGGACCGGGCCGGCCCGCCACGTGATCGACTCCATGTACGCGCAACGGCGGTATCCCACTCGAGGGACACCGCCGTTTCCGCGAAACGGAGTCGATCACGCAGGTGACACCGGGGCACCGGCGGGCGAGGACGGAGCTGGACCGGACACCCACCCGAGGGCCGGCCGCGCCGAGACGGACGGGGAAGAGGCAGCTCCGCCGTGACCGCCTGGCGGCGGGGTCAGGCGACCGACTGGGCGACGTTCCCCCGGACCCACTCGACGATCGACCGGGTGGTCGCGCCGGGGGTGAAGATCTTCGCCACGCCGAGCTGCTCCAGCTCGGGGATGTCGGCGTCCGGGATGATGCCGCCGCCGAAGACGACGATGTCCCGGGCGTCCCGCTCGGCGAGCAGTTCCAGCACCCGACGGAAGAGGGTCATGTGCGCCCCGGAGAGCACGGAGAGGCCGACCGCGTCGGCGTCCTCCTGGATGGCGGTCTCCACGATCTGCTCCGGCGTCTGGTGCAGACCGGTGTAGATGACCTCCATGCCGGCGTCGCGGAGGGCGCGCGCAACGACCTTGGCGCCGCGGTCGTGACCGTCCAGCCCCGGCTTCGCGACGACGACCCGGATACGAGAGCTCATCAGCGCACACCTTTCACGGGCTTCGCGGCTATCACCTGAACGAACGGTAACCGACGGGACCGGGGCAGGAAATCCGGGCCGCACCCCTATCGTCCGCGGGCCCCGCCGGGAAGCCGGACGCCTCCGCCGTTCGGTCACTGTCCGCGACGAACGGGCAGTTAGCGGGACAGCCGTCCGGCGGCTGGAGCTATGACAATGATGGACGGAAAGGGACAGAAAGACTCACCGGTTCGGCGCTTCCGCTTGTGACGGGAGCGGTGGAGGGCTACCGTGTCCACGGTTGTCATCAGGTCCACGGACGGGTGACGACGCGACCAACGGACGTTCGACGGAACCCGCCGGACGGCCAGAGGTGGCATCGGATCCCCGACAACGGAGGGTGTGCGTGCGCCAGCGCCTGTCGTCTGAGCCCGATAGATATCGCGGCCGCCGCCGCGTACCCACCCCCCCGCGGAGCCGCTACGCCGCGGTCGTCACCACCGCGTTCGTGGGAGCCGGAATAGTCGCGCTCGGCGCGGGCGCCCTCCCCGACAGCAAGACGGTCAGCCCCTCGGTCCTCGACGAGCTAAAGCAGGCGTCGATCACCAGCCAGGACGCGGCGGCCCGCGCCGACGCCGCCGACCGCGCCTCCCGGGACACCGCCCGGGACTCCCAGGTCAGCGCCACCGAGCAGGACCCGTGGCTGCTCCCCCTGCAGGGCTACGACTTCAACTCCCCGTACGGGATGCGCTGGGGCAAGCTGCACACCGGCATCGACCTGGTCGCGCCGGAAGGCACCCCGTACGTCGCCATCCACTCCGGCACCGTCACCAAGGCCGGCTGGTTCGGCGGGTACGGCTACGCGGTGATCGTCCAGCACGCCGACGGCAGCGAGGCCATCTACGGCCACTCCTCCTCGGTGAGCGTGCAGGAGGGCCAGCAGGTCAAGGCGGGCGACCAGCTCGGCCTGGTCGGCAACACCGGCCACTCCTACGGCTCCCACCTGCACCTGGAGATCCATGTCAAGGGCGAGCCGCTGGACCCGGTGCCGTGGCTCCAGGAGCGCGGAGTGGACATCAAGCTGCAAGTCGAGGCATATTACAGCGAGGTAGCGGCTTCCTGACGCTGCGTATCGCCCGTCGACCGCCCGGATCGTTCGATCCGGGCGGTTTTTCGTGGCCGGAAGTCTGCTACGTCACACCCCGGACTGTGACCGACGCCACCGGATCACAAGATCACAAAACCGCACAGGTTGGCCCAGAGCGGCATGAAGGTGGCGAGATGTGGCCACCCGCTCCGGTTACCCACTGGTACCGGTACCCGCCGGGGACCCGGCCTACACCCAGGATGGGCAGGTCCCGCCCCCCTGAGTGTGTGAAGGTCCGACGTGCAGGAAGACAACATCACCCGCAACGAGAAGATCGCCGCCGCCCCGGCGCGGCACCGGCGGCAGCGCCGCGGTGGGCGCGCCCTCGTCGTCGGCGCGGTCGCCCTGGTCGGCCTCGGCCTCGCCGGCGCCTCGGCCGTCGCGCTCGACTCCGACGACCGGCCCGCCCCGACCGCCGTCGCGCTCGACGCCCAGGCCCGCGCCGAAGCCGACGCCCGGGCCGACCGCTCCGACCGGGAGCCGATCACCCCGGCGAGCCCGTCGGTCACCGCCAGCCCGACGGCGAGCCCGAGCGCCAGCCCGACGCCGAAGCCCACGAGGAAGGCCACCCCCAAGCCCACGGCGACGCGTACCGCGAAGCCGAAGCCGAAGCCGTCCTGGGTCCTCCCGATGAAGGGCGCGGACATCACCTCCTGCTACGGCCCGCGCTGGGGCACCCTGCACGCCGGCATCGACTTCGCGATGCCCGCCGGCACCCCGGTCCGCGCCGCCTTCGGCGGCACCGTCGAGAAGGCCGGTGACGTCGGCGACGGGTACGGCATCTCCGTCGTGGTCGACCACGGCAACGGCTACCTGACCCACTACGCCCACCTGAGCACCGCCAAGGTGAGCGTGGGCGAGAAGGTGGGCGCCGGGGAGACCATCGGCCTGGAGGGCTCCACCGGCGACTCCACCGGACCGCACCTGCACTTCGAGGTGCACCAGGGTCAGCTGTGGAACCAGATCGACCCGGGGCCGTTCCTGCGCGCCCGGGGCGTCGACGTGGGCTGCTGACCCGGCGGCCCGACGGCGGGGCGACGCTCCGCCCGGCCGCGCCCGCCCCGTCCCCCGGGGACCGCGGCGTCGCGGCACGTCGGACGGCGACCCGGACCCACGAGGACCGGAGCGCCGCGGACGACACGTGAGGGCCCCGCCCGGCGGTTCGCCGGAGCCGGGCCCTCACGTCGTTCAGAGCTTGTCGATGGGGGCGTGCCGGAGCACCAGCCACATGGTCTGCTCCCCGAAGTCGATCTGCGCCCGCGCGCCCGGGCCGTGCCCCTCCACGGCCAGCACCCGGCCCAGCCCGTAGCGCTGGTGGTTGACCCGGTCGCCGACCGCGACCTTCGGCCCCTGCGGCAGCTCGCTGGCGGTGGCCAGCCGGCTGGCGTCCACCCCGAGCCGCTTGGCGAGCTGCGCCGCCTTCGGCGTACCCCCGGTGAAGCCGCCACGCCCGCCGGGCGCGCGGTCCGCGCGGCCGCCGACGCCGCCGCCCCCGCCGGCCCACGAGGTGTACGACCCCTCGGTGCGCTCCCAGCGGACCAGCTCCGGCGGCAACTCCTCCAGGAACCGCGACGGCGGATTGTAGGCCGGCTGCCCCCACGCCGAGCGGGTGACCGCCCGGGACAGGTGCAGCCGCTGCCGGGCCCGGGTGATGCCGACGTACGCCAGCCGCCGCTCCTCCTCCAGCTCGCGGGTGTCGCCGAGCGAGCGCAGGTGCGGGAAGACGCCGTCCTCCAGGCCGGTCAGGAAGACCACCGGGAACTCCAGCCCCTTGGCGGTGTGCAGCGTCATCAGGGTGACCACGCCCTGGTGGTCGGGGTCGTCGGAGGGGATCTGGTCGGCGTCGGCGACCAGCGCCACCTGCTCCAGGAAACCGGCCACCGTGGCCCGCTCCCCCTCCTCGGCCGTCGCCTCGATCCGCTCGGTGTACTCCCGGGCGACGCTGACCAACTCCTGGAGGTTGTCCACCCGGCCGGCGTCCTGCGGGTCCAGGCTCTCCTCCAGCTCGGTGAGGTAGCCGGAGCGGGTGAGCAGCGCCTCCAGCACCTCCTCCGGCGTGCCGGTCGCGGCCAACTCCCGTGCGCCGTCGAGCAGCGCGACGAACTCGGCGATGCCGTTGGCCGCCCGGGTGGAGATGCCCGGCGCGTCCTTCGCCCGGCGCAGCGCGGCGCCGAAGGAGATGCGGTCCCGGCTGGAGAGGGCCTCCACGCAGGCCTCGGCCCGCTCGCCGATGCCCCGGCGGGGCGTGTTCAGGATCCGGCGCAGACTCACCGTGTCGTCGTCGTTGACCACCGCCCGCAGGTAGGCCAGCGCGTCGCGGACCTCCTTGCGCTCGTAGAAGCGCACCCCGCCGACCACCTTGTACGGCAGGCCGACCCGGATGAAGACCTCTTCGAAGACCCGGGACTGGGCGTTGGTGCGGTAGAAGACGGCGACGTCGCCGGGGCGGGTGTCGCCGGAGTCGACCAGCCGGTCGACCTCCCGGGCCACCCAGTCCGCCTCGGCGTGCTCGGTGTCGGCGACGTAGCCGACGATCTGCTCGCCCGCGCCCGCGTCGCTCCACAGCCGCTTCGGCTTACGGGAGGTGTTCCGGTCGATCACCGCGTTGGCCGCGTTGAGGATGGTCTGGGTGGAGCGGTAGTTCTGCTCCAGCAGGATCGTGCGGGCGTCGGTGAAGTCCCGCTCGAACTCCAGGATGTTGCGGATCGTCGCGCCCCGGAACGCGTAGATCGACTGGTCGGCGTCACCGACCACGCAGAGCTCCGCCGGCTCGACCCCCTCGGTGCCGGAGACCAGCTCCTTGATCAGCACGTACTGGGCGTGGTTGGTGTCCTGGTACTCGTCGACCAGCACGTGCCGGAACCGGCGGCGGTAGCTCTCCGCGACGTGCGGGTGCGACTGGAGCAGGTGGACCGTCGTCATGATCAGGTCGTCGAAGTCCAGCGCGTGCGCCTCCCGCAGCCGCCGCTGGTAGAGCGTGTACGCCTCGGCGAGAGCCCGCTCGTTCGGCCCCTTGGCCCGGCCGGCGAACTCCTCCGGGTCGACCAGTTCGTTCTTCAGGTTGGAGACCTGGGCGGCCAGCCCTCGCGCCGGATAGCGCTTCGGGTCGAGATCCAGCTCCCGGGTGACCATCTGCATCAGCCGGCGCGAGTCGTCCGCGTCGTAGATGGAGAAGGTGGACTTGAGCCCGGCGTGCTCGTGCTCGGCGCGCAGGATCCGTACGCAGGCGGAGTGGAAGGTGGAGACCCACATCAGCCGGGCGCGCGGGCCGACCAGGTCGGTCACCCGCTCCTTCATCTCCCCGGCGGCCTTGTTGGTGAAGGTGATCGCGATGATCTCGCCCGGGTGCACGTCCCGCGCCGCGAGCAGGTAGGCGATCCGGTGGGTGAGCACCCGGGTCTTGCCGGAGCCGGCGCCGGCCACGATCAGCAGCGGTGAGCCCGCGTGGGTGACCGCGTCCCGCTGGGGACCGTTCAGACCCTCGACCAGTTGCTGCGGATCGAGGTGCGTGACGGCGGAACCCGGCCGGCGCGGCGGGGTCCGGGACGGCACGGGCGCGGGCGGGGACGCGGGGATGTCGAAGAGAGGATGCATCGCACGGCGAGTCTATGCCGCCGGCCGGACACTTCCCGCCCGTGCACGCCCCGCCGTGACACCGTCACGCGGCGGACTGAGACGAACCTGTCACGGTGTCGCCCCTGGCGTGTTCGTACCCGACCCGGGACGATGACGCGGAAACCCCCGACTACTCCCCCGTACACGACTTGGGAGAACGACCATGAGTCAACCGCGCTCGCGCGGTCGGGCCCTGCTGCGTCACCTCGCCGCGCCGGCCCTCGCGCTGGCCGTCGTGGCCAGCCTGCCCGCCACCGGACGGCCCGGACCGCAACCGGCCGCCACCGACGACACGGCCGGCCTCGTCCCGGTCGCCGTCTCCTACGCCGCGCCCCGCGGCGGTGAGATCAAGGGCCAGTTCCTCAGCTACAACGACTTCCACGGCGCCATCGACCCGCCCGGCGGCAGCGGCGCCGTGGTCAACGGCACCCCCGCCGGCGGCGTGGAGTACCTCGCCACCTGGCTGAGGAAGCTGCGCGCGGAGGCGAAGGCCGACGGACGGGGCACCACCACCGTCGGCGCCGGCGACCTGATCGGCGCCACCCCGCTGGTCAGCGCCGCCTTCCACGACGAGCCGACGATCGAGCTGATGGACGAGGTCGGGCTGGACATCAGCTCGGTCGGCAACCACGAGTTCGACGAGGGCGTCGACGAGCTGATCCGGATCGACAAGGGCGGCTGCCACCCGGTCGACGGCTGCGCCGACGGCGACGGGTTCGCCGGCGCCGGGTTCACCTACCTGGCCGCCAACACCATCAGCAAGAAGACCAAGCTGCCGATCCTGCCGCCGATCGACGTCCGCTTCGTCGGCGGCGTGCCGGTCGGCTTCGTCGGGGTCACCCTGGAGGGCACCCCGGGCATCGTCAACCCGGCCGGCATCTCCGACGTCACCTTCACCGACGAGGTCCGGACCGCCAACAAGTGGGGCGGGCTGCTGAAGCTCTTCGGCGTCAAGGCGATGGTGCTGCTGGTGCACGAGGGCGGGGCACAGAGCCCGCCGCCGAGCGCCCCGGGCGTCTCCGACTGCGCCAACTTCTCCGGCCCGATCGTGGACATCGTGCGCGGCCTGCGGCCCGAGTTCGGCGTGGTGGTCTCCGGGCACACCCACCGCTTCTACTCCTGCTCGCTGCCGAACTCCTCCGGCGCGCAGAGCGTCGTCACCAGCGCCGGCAGCAACGGCCAACTGATCACCGACATCGACTACTCGCTGGACCGGCGCACCGGCCGGTTCACCAGCATCACCGCGAAGAACGTGATCGTGGAGAACGGCGTCCGCAACGCCGACGGCACCTGGCAGCAGAGCGCCCCCGGCGTCTACGCCCGCAACCCGGACCTGGTCGACCCGGGCGCGAAGGCGCTGGCCGACAAGTACCGCGCCGCGGTCGCCCCGATCGCCAACAAGGTGGTCGGCCGGATCAGCACGGACATCGTCCGCGACGCCCGCCCGAACGGGGAGAGCCCGCTCGGCGACGTGATCGCCGACGCGCAGCTCGCGTACACCAGGGGCGACGGGGCGCAGCTCGCGCTGATGAACCCGGGCGGGGTCCGGGCCTCCCTGTCGTACGGGGCGTCGGCCGGGGGCGAGGCCCCGGGCGAGGTGACGTACGGCGAGGCGTTCAGCGTCCAGCCGTTCAACAACCTCGTGGTCACCCAGACGCTGACCGGCGCGCAGCTCAAGAACGTGCTGGAGCAGCAGTTCGTCGGCTTCAACGGGCAGACCACCCAGCGCATCCTCCAGCCGTCGGCCGGGCTGACCTACTCCTACGACACCACCGCCCCGGCCGGCTCCCGGGTCAGCGCGCTGACGCTGGACGGCGTCCCGGTCGACCCGGCGGCCGGCTACCGGGTCACCACGAACGACTTCCTCGCCAACGGCGGGGACGGGTTCACCGAACTGAAGGCGGGCACCGGCCGTACCACCGCTCCCGGCTTCGACGTGGACGCGCTGATCGCGTACCTGGGCGCCGGCGCGCCGGTGGCGCCGGGTCCGGCCGACCGGATCACCCGGCTGGGCTGAACGGCGTGGCACGGCCCCGCGCGCCGGGGGCCGTGCCACGTCCCACGTGTTGGCGTTTCCTTGCGCGGCCGCCCCGACGGTCGGCATACTCGATTCCGTGTTCGGTCAGCGCGTCTTCTTTTACTACGGCACCGGGAGTCCGGCAGCCGTGGGTCGCGCCTGATCGACAGACCTACGAGAAAGCCCCGGGCTCCTGGAGCCCGGGGCTTTCTCCGTTCCGGGATCCCGACACCGGGCACGACGTCAGGAAGGTACGACCGATGATGACAGACGTGGCGGAACAGAGCGGCGAGACGACGGACGCGCGGGCGGGCGAGGACGGCGGAGACACCGCGGCCCGCTTCGGCACCGACGAGCCGGGGGCGGCGGCACGGATCGCCGCCATCCGCGAGCGCATCGACGAGATCGACCGGACGATGATCGCGCTCTGGCAGGAGCGGGCCGAGCTGTCCCGGGAGGTCGGCGCCACCCGGATGGCCTCCGGCGGCACCCGCCTCGTGCTCTCCCGGGAACGGGAGATCCTGGAACGCTTCCGCCACGCGCTCGGCGCGGACGGCACCCAGCTCGCCCTGCTCCTGCTGCGGGCCGGCCGCGGGCCGCTGTAGCACCCGCCGTACCGCCTC
Organism: Micromonospora citrea; assembly: GCF_049629545.1. Classification (GTDB taxonomy): domain Bacteria; phylum Actinomycetota; class Actinomycetes; order Mycobacteriales; family Micromonosporaceae; genus Micromonospora; species Micromonospora citrea_A. Next base: position 285,763 of record NZ_JBNADX010000005.1, on the reverse strand, counting down.
GCGGCTGCGCCGGTCCGGCCCGGGCTGCCGGTCGACATGTCGCCACCACGCCCGACCGGGCAGCGTCATCCGCTGCCCGGTCGGAGCGGCACCGCTGTCCGGGCTGCCCGGCAGCTGCCCCCTCCCGGCGGGCGTCCGACGACGTCGGTGGCCGGCGGGATCGACGAACGCAGCCCGACGACACACTGCAATCCCCCGTACGGTCGTCGCGCCGACGCATTGACGTCGGACTTCGTCGACGCTGCCGGTAATTCGCCATGGGCAGCCTTGGATCCGCCTCGGAATCGGTTGTACTCTGCCGTCACCCGCGTCGGGTGGCACGTGACGAGCGGCTGATCTTTTCCGCTTCTCATCGACCTTCGCGGCACAACTGAAGATGTCAGTCATCGTCACGGGGGACGTATGAATGTCGAGTTCAAGATCCTGGGAACTGTCGAAGTTCTCCAGGACGGAGTGCCTGCGATCCTGAACGGGGTGAAACCGCGCCAGTTGCTGACGGCGCTGCTCCTCACTCCGAACCGTATCGTCTCGATCGGTTGTCTGGTCGACGCGCTCTGGGGGGACGAGCCCCCACGTTCGGCGGCGCAGAACCTCCGTACCTACGCGACCGTGATCCGCCGCAACCTGGTGGGTACGGAGTGCGGTCTGACCACCTCCCAGGCGGGTTTCCGGCTCCGGCTTCCGCCTGGTCGCCTCGACAGCGAGCAGTTCGCCGCCTCGGTAACGGCCGCCCGCGCCGCACTCGCCGACGAGCGGACGGACCGGGCCGTGACGTTGTTCACCGACGCGCTGGACCGCTGGCGGGGCCCCGCCGGCCAGGGCCTGCCGCGCGACAGTTGGCTCGGCGCGGCGCTGGGGGCCCTGGACGAGCAGCGGCTCGCGGTGCTGGAGGAGCGTGCCGAGGCGCAGCTGCGTCTGGGGCAGCACCGCGAGGTGGCCGCCGTGCTGCCTCGGCTCGTCGGTGACCACCCGCTGCGCGAGCGGATGTGGCGACTGCTGATGCTGGCGCAGTACCGCAGCGGAGCCGTCGGCGCGGCCCTGGAGAGTTACACCCAGGCCCGGTCCTGCCTCGTCGAACACCTCGGCGTCGAACCGGATCAGGAGTTGCAGGCGCTGCACCGGGCGATCCTGCGACGCGATCCCGAGCTGGCCCCACCCGCCGACTCGGTGGCGCCGGCCCGGCCGCCGGCACGCACGCCCGGATCGGTCACCACGCCGGCGGACCCGTGCCCGCCCCGTCATCTGCCCGCGCCGCACGTCGTGTTCGTCGGTCGGGACCGTACCCTGGCCGAACTCGCCGGCCTGCTCGCGCAGCCCACCCGGGGTCGCGCGGTGACGCTCGGCATCCACGGCACGGCCGGGATCGGGAAGTCCGCGCTCGCGCTCCAGGTGGCGCACGCCGCGGCCCGCCACTTCCCCGACGGGCAGTTCTACGTGGACATGCGCGAGGACCGCGATGCCGATGGCGACGTATCGATCGTCCGGACCGTGCACCGGGTGCTCCGCGCCGCCGGGCAGACCGGCCCGCTGCCGGACGACTTCGTCGAGGCGGCCGCACTGTTGCGGTCCTGCCTCGCCGGGCGGCGGGTGCTCACCGTGCTCGACAACGCCGCCTCGGCAGCGCACGTCTCCGCGCTGCTGCCGGCGCACGAGGGATCGGCGGCCATCGTGACGAGCCAGCCCCTCTCGCACTCGCCCGCCCTCAGTCACACCACGGTGCTGGCGCCGCTCGACCGGTCGAGCGCCACGCAGGTGGTGGAGGGGATCATCGGGATCGAACGCGCCTCCGCAGCACGGGCCGCGGTCGCCGACATCGTCGACGCCTGCGCCGGCTTGCCGCTCGCCCTGACCGCCGCATCGACCCGGCTCGCCGCCAGGACGCACTGGCCGGTGGAGACGACCCGTGACCGACTGTTGCCGGAGCACCGACGCATCGCCGAACTCAGCCTGGGTGAGATCTCCGTCCGCCGGTCACTGGATCACGCCGTCAACGAGGCGTCGGCGCGTCATCCGCAGGTCGTCCGCACGCTGGCCCGGCTGAGCCGATTCCGGGCCCCCTTCGACCTCGGTATGGCCCTGCACGCCTGCCAGGAGCCGGCCGCCGAGACGGAAGCGGTGCTGGAGACCCTCGTCGACTTCGGGTTGTTGAGCACCGCACCACCGCACCACTACCGGCTGCCGGACCTCATCCGGCTGTTCGCCGCGGAACTGCGTCCGGTGGACGGGAGCCAGGGTTCGCCCGCGGGCCTGTACGTGATGAACCCCGATCGGTGTATCGCACGCTCGTAGGCTCCACCCACGTCACGACGAAGGGAGGAATGCATGCGGAGACTGGCGGAGGGCATCGGGTACCGGGTGTTGAGCCGGTTCCTGCCGACGGCCACCGCGGCGGCGGGAGTGTGTGGCTGCGTGCCCAACGACTGCTGGTGCCGCAGCGGCACGACACGGTGCTGCTGCAAGGCCGACTGTGTGACCGTCACCTGCTGGTGCCCGGCGGGCGGCTGCCGCTGAGCGGCCCGCCGGCACGGTAGACGGGAGTGCCCGCCCAGACACGCCTGGGCGGGCACTCGCGTTGCCGCTGGCGAGCCGCGATCAGTTACCGCAGCCGTACGGGTAGCACCAGCAGGTGATGGTCTTGCAGTCCCCACCGCAGCTGCAGTACAGGTTCGTCGCCTTGTTCTTGCACCAGCCGTCGTACGGGCTGCAGGCGCACGACCCGGCCGACGCGGTGACGGTCGGCAGGAAGCGGCTGACGATGCGGTAGCCGAGATTTTCGGCGGCCTTGAACATATTGTCCTCCTCTATCGATCAGGGACGAGACAGAGGTTAGGTCGACCCGCTACAGAAACCGTGCGTGTGCCGTACAGATCAGATGTGCGGGACCACCCGACCCGCTCTACGCGCTGCGGCGGCCCGACGCGGAAAGAGGTTTCCGACCACGACGCCGAGCACGGATTCCTCCTGGACGTAGCCGAAGCGTCGGGAGTCCACGCTCGCCGCGCGGTTGTCACCGAGCACGGCGAGGCAGCCCGCCGGCACCCGTCCGCCGAGTTGCGCGCGGTACGCGGCCAGCTCGGACGGCAGCCGATCCCCCGGCACCGCCACCGCCCGCTTGATGATCCAGGGATCCTCGACCGCCGCCCCGTCCGATCGCCGACCGGCCTGCTCGGGCACCCGCCGGCCGTCGGCCCAGCCGTGCAGGTCCTGCCACGGCGGCGGCCGCCGCACGACCACCAACCGGTGGCGCGGCACCTCGTCCAGCGCGACGCGGCGTACCAGCACCAGATCGCCGTGACGCAGGGTCGGTTCCATGCTCGGGCCCGCCACCCGTACGGCGAGGTAGCGTCGGCGCAGCCGCACCAGCCCCACGAGCGCCGGCACCGCGAGGGCCAGGGCGACGATCGCGCCGGTCATCGCGGCGACCGCCGGACCGGGCCGACCAGCAGGTCGGCGACGTCGTCGAAGACCACCACCAGCGCGGCCAGCACGACAGCCGCTCCGATGGCGAGGAACACTCCGCCGGTCGTCGCCGCGCCGTCGGTGACGGTCGCACCGGACAGCAGCCCGGCGACGGCGACCATGATCAACGCAGTGTTCCGGACCAGGTGCCGGCGTCCGAACGGCGCCACCTTCGCGCCGAAACAGGGACAGGAGACGCTCCTGCCCCTGGTCGTCACCGCCAGGACGGCGAGCGTGAAGCCCGTGAGGAGCGCCAGTGTGACCACCAGCCCGGACAGCGCGGTGGCCGGCACCAGGACCAGCACCGGCACGAGCGCCTCGGCCGCCACCACCGTCACCGCCACCGGACGGCGGACCTGTCTCGGTACCACCTCCATCGCGGCGAGACCGGCCTCGAAGGCACGGAACGCCGCGCGGTTGCGCAGCTTCGCGCCGGCCGAGACGGCGAACACCACGAACATGACCCAGCGGCTCGCGACCCAGAGGTAGACCATGGGGACGTCCTAACCCGCTTGCACCGCGCCACGCTCCTCGGCGTAGCCGCGGGCCTGCGTCCGGAAGAGTTCCGCGTAGCTGCCGCCACGCGCCAGCAGGGATTCGTGGTCGCCGCTCTCGGCCACCACACCGTCGCCCAGCACGACGATCAGGTCCGCGTCCCGGAGCGTGTTCAGGCGGTGCGAGATCACCACGCTGGTCGCACCCGACCGGTACCGACGCAGGCTGCGAGAGACCTCGTGCTCGGCCAGCGGGTCGAGTCCCGCACTGGGCTCGTCGAGGATCATCACGTCGCGGACCTGCCGGACGAAGGCGCGCGCGAGCGCCACCCGCTGCCACTGACCGCCGGACAGGAGCACCCCGGTGTCCGGATCGTCCCGCTCACCCTCGATCTTGAACAGCCGGGTGAGCAGGGTGTCGTACCCGCGAGGCAGCGCCACGAGGTCGTCGTGGATTCCCGCCGTCGAGGCCGCGCGGTGGACCAGAGCCGGATCCTCCGCCGCTCGGAGGTCCCCGAAGGCGATGTTGTCGGTGGCCGAGAGGTCGTAGTGCATGAAGTCCTGGAACACCGAACTGATCCGGCCCCGCAGCTCCTGCACGTCGAGGTCGCGCAGATCGACGCCGTCCCAGAGGATGGCCCCCCGGACGGGGTCGTAGAACCGGCAGAGCAGTTTGACCAGTGTGCTCTTGCCCGCGCCGTTGCGCCCCACCAGGCCCACGGTCGCACCGGCGGGAACGAAGAGGCTCACGCCGCGCAGGATCCAGTCGTGGTCCACGGAGTAGCGGAACCAGACGTCACGGAACTCGATGCCGTGGCGCAGCCGGGGGACCGGCACCGGGACAGCCGGCTCCGGAAGGTCCGGACCGGCGGTGACCACCGCCAGGTAGTGACCGAAGAGGATGAGCTGTTCGTTCGCCCGGGCCAGGAAGAGCGCCAGGCTGACCAGCCCACCCTGCACACCGGCCACGGTCGCCAGGAACAACGTCAGGTCACCGACCGACAGCTGCCCCGCATACGCCTGCCGCACCGACCAGATGAGCGCGGCACCCGTCACCCCGGCTGCGAGCAGGGCGAGCAGGCCCTGCAGGCGCAGCTCGACCACATCCTGGCGGCGCCGTACCGCGTTCGCCGTCCGCCGCTCCCGCAGCATGCGGCCCCGCAGGAAAGGCCCGGCGCCGAACAATCTGATCTCCTTGGCCGCCTGCACGCTGGCGAGCAGGCCGCTGTAGAAGAACTCGCGGCGCTCCACCGGGCCCAGGCCCCACGTCGTCCGTGCTCGGCGTCGCGCCATTGCGACCTCGGCCAACACCACCGGAACCGCCGCCAGCACGACGAGCACGCACATCACCGGGCTGACGACGAGCAGGGACAGCACGAAGCTCAGCACCGTGACCGCCGTGCCGACCACCGACAGCATATCGGAGACCATCGAACTCGACGTCACGCCCGCAGCCGTCTGGGCCAGCCGTAGCCGGTCCTGGAACTCCGGCTCCTCGAACCTGGCCAGCCCCTTGAAGCGTTCCACCGCCGCGTACAACTGGTCCTGGGCGCGCAGGCCGGTCGCGCGTTCCAACTGGTCCCGGAAGTACCCCGACAGGTGCGGGACGACCCCGGCCAGCAGCCCGGCGACCACCAGCGCGACGACCACCGGCGTCGGGTCCACCTGCGCCCGGCCGGTGGTGATCCCGTCCAGCAACAGCTTGGTCAGCCAGGCCGCCGCCACCGGTACGACCGCCTGCCCCAGCGCGAGCAGGGCGTAACCGGTCAGCGCGCCCGGTGCCGCCTGTGCCGCCTGGCGGAGCGCCAGCCGTCCGGCCCGCAGTGCGGACCGGACGCTCTGGTCGTCGTTCGTCTGCATCACCCGCCCGCTAGGCCGCGGCGGCGACCGGCAGCACCGACAGGTTGTGTCCACCGGCCGACACCGTGCCGGTGGCGCCCATCACGTAGAACGACGGGTAGCTCTCGGTACGGAACGCTGCGGCCACCTTCTCGGCCGCCGCTCCGGTGACCACCTCGGTTACCGGGCTCAACAGCGCCGTCATCTCCTCGGCCTCGGCCTCGCTCGCGACCACGACGGCCACGGTCGGCTCCGCGCCAGGCGGCCGGCCGGCCGCGTACGCCGCGAACTCGGGCGCCCGCTCCTTGCAGGGCTGGCAGCTCGGCGAGAAGAAGGCGACGACCGACCCGGGGACCAGGTCGGTGAGCGCGATCTGTCGCCCGGCCACCGACTCGGCAGCGAACGGCTCGGCGGACTCGCCCGGCGCCAGCAGGCCGGGGTCGGCGCCCTGCCCCCGGCCTGCGGACTTCGAGATGAGCTCGGCGTGTTCGCGCAGTCTGCGGACGACGCCGGCGGTCAACAGCAGATTGAACAGACCGAGGATGCCGACCAGGACCACCGCGGCGATCAGGATTTCCATGGCGCATGTACCTCCCGTAGGCGAAGCGTCGTCACGCTAACGACGAGCGGTACAACCGCCCTACACGACCGCTACAACGGGCTGCCCGGGAGGCTGCGACGGGGACGGAGACGACGAACCGCCTGCCGGCTTCCGTGGAGGCCGACAGGCGGTTCGGTGGGGATCACACCTCGTGGGTGGCGACGATCTCCCGCTTCTCCGCGAAGTGGCAGGCGCTCGGGTGGTCCGAGCCCGGCCGGCTCTCCAGCAGCGGCGGCTGCTCGGCGCAGATGTCCTGCGCCTTCCAGCACCGGGTCCGGAACCGGCAGCCCGAGGGCGGGCTGATCGGGGAGGGGACGTCACCGGTGAGCCGGATGATCGTCTTGTTGTCCCGCAGCGTCGGGTCCGGCACCGGCACCGCCGACAGCAGCGCCTGGGTGTACGGGTGGGTCGGCCGCTCGTAGATCTCGTCCTCGGTGCCGATCTCGACCAACTTGCCGAGGTACATCACCGCGACCCGGTCGGAGAGGTGCCGCACCACGGACAGGTCGTGGGCGATGAAGACGTACGACAGGCCGAGCTCACGCTGGAGCTGTTCCAGCAGGTTCATCACCTGCGCCTGGATCGACACGTCCAGGGCGGAGACCGGCTCGTCGCAGATGATGACCTCGGGCCGCAGGGCGAGCGCCCGGGCGATGCCGATGCGCTGGCGCTGACCGCCGGAGAACTGGTGCGGGTACCGGTTGATGTGCTCCGGGTTGAGGCCGACCAGGTCGAGCAGCTCCTTGACCTTGTCCCGGCGGCTGCCCTTCGGCGCCACCTCCGGGTGGATCTCGAACGGCTCGCCGATCAGGTCACCGACCGTCATCCGCGGGTTGAGCGAGGTGTACGGGTCCTGCATCACCAGCTGGATCTGGCGACGCAGCCGGCGCAGCGCGCCGCCGGACAGCTTGGAGATGTCCTGGCCCTTGAAGAGCACGCTGCCGGCGGTCGGCTTCTCCAGGTTCATCAGCACCCGGCTCAGCGTCGACTTGCCACAGCCCGACTCGCCCACCACGCCCAGCGTCTCGCCGGCCTTCAGGTCGAAGGAGACGCCGTCGACGGCCTTGACGTGGCCGATGGTCTTCTTGAACACCACACCCCGGGTCACCGGGTAGTGCTTGACCAGGTCACGTACCTCGAGGATGTTCTCAGTCACGGTTCACCAGCTCCTCGGCGAAGTGGCAGGCGCTGGCCCGGCCGGCGCCGATCTGCAGCAACGGGGGGAGCTTCTCGCGGCACACCGGCTGCGCCATGGCGCAGCGCGGGTTGAACGGGCAGCCCGGCGGGATGTTCATCAGGTTCGGCGGGAGGCCCTTGATGGTACGGAGCTGCTGCCCCTTCTCGTCCAGGCGCGGGATCGACTCGAGCAGGCCGAGGGTGTACGGGTGCGCCGGCTTGGCGTACAGGTCGTAGACGTCGGCTTCCTCGACGATCCGACCGGCGTACATGACCGCGATCCGGTCCGCGACGTCGGCGACCACGCCGAGGTCGTGGGTGATCAGGATCATGCCCATCCGCCGCTCCCGCTGGAGCTCGCCGAGCAGGTCCATGATCTGGGCCTGCACGGTCACGTCCAGCGCGGTGGTCGGCTCGTCCGCGATCAGCACCTCCGGGTCGAGGGCCAGCGACATCGCGATCATCGCGCGCTGCCGCATACCGCCGGAGAACTGGTGCGGGAAGTTGTTGAACCGGCCCTTGGCGTTCGGGATCTTGACCTGGTCGAGCATCTCGATCGCGCGCTTCTTGGCGTCCGCGCGGCTCATGCCGCGCCGGATCCGGAACTGCTCGGCGATCTGGAACCCGACGGTGAAGACCGGGTTCAGCGCGGAGAGCGAGTCCTGGAAGATCATCGCGATGCCCTCGCCGCGGATGCGGCGACGCTCCTCGGCGGACATCGTGAGCATGTCCTTGCCGTGGAAGCGGACCTGACCGCCGGTGACGAAGCCGGGCGGCATGTCGAGGATGCCCATGATGGTCTGCGCGGTGACGCTCTTGCCGGAGCCGGACTCGCCGAGCACGGCGAGGGTCTCCCCCGCGTCGACGTGGTACGTGACCCCGTTGATGACCTTGGCGACGCCGTCCCGGGTGCGGAACTCCACCCGCAGGTCGTCGACCTCCAGCAGCCGGCCGGAGGGGCGGCCGGATCCGTCGGCGCCCGGCGCGGACTGCTCGGACACGAGAATGTCGGACAACTCAGTCTCCCCTATCGGAGCTTCGGGTCGAGGGCCTCGCGGACAGCCTCACCGAGCATGACGAAGCTCAGCACGGCGGTGACGAGGAACGCGGAGGGGAAGAAGAGCAGGAACGGCGACGGCCGCAGGTAGTTCTGCGCTTCGTTGACCATGATTCCCCAGGAGACCACCGGGCTCTTCAGGCCGATGCCCAGGAAGGAGAGCGTGGCCTCGGCGCCGATGAACGAGCCGACCATGATCGTCCCGTACACCAGCAGCGGCGCCAGGCAGTTCGGCAGCAGGTGCTTCAGGATGATCCGGCTGGTGCTGGCGCCCATGGCCCGGGCCGCCACGATGTAGTCGGCCTCCTTGTTGGCGAGCACCGAGGAGCGCATCAGCCGCATGACCACCGGCCAGCCCAGCAGGACCAGCGACGCGATGACCAGGCCCTTGATCTGCCACTCGCTGTTGTCGGTGCCGGCGCCGTTGAAGGTGGTCAGGATGACGATGGCGCCGAGCACGAACGGCAGGCCGAAGAAGATGTCGGCGATCCGGGAGAGCAGGGCGTCCACCCAGCCACCCCGGTAACCGGCGATGATGCCCATCGTCCCGCCGATCAGCATGACGCCGGCCACGGAGAGCAGCGACACCACGATCGACGCGTTGGCGCCGTAGATCACCCGGGCGAAGACGTCACGGCCCTGCACGTCGTAGCCGAACCACGCGTCACCCGAGGGCTCCACCCGGCTGCGCGACAGTGCGCCGTTGTACGGGTCGCCGTTGGTGAACAGCGACGGGAAGATCGCCATCAGTACGAAGATCACGATGAACGTGGCGGAGATCCAGAACAGCGGCTTGCGCCGCAGGTCCCGCCAGGCATCGCCGAGCAGACCGCGGGGCTTCTCCTTGCGGGTGGCCTCCGGCTGGCCCGGGGTCGCCGGCACCATCTCGGTCGGGTTCTCCGGCCGGGGGGTGCTGACGATGGAAGCGGCACTCGGGTCACTCATGCCTGCACCTCGCTACGGTCGGCGCGGGCGTGAGTACCCGCGCACGCTGCAATGATCATTCGTTCGCTTCGCTCACTCATAGCGAATCCTCGGGTCCAGGGCGGCGTAGAGCAGGTCGACCAGCAGGTTCATCAGCAGGTAGATGAGCACCAGGACCACCACGATCGAGACAACCGTAGCGCTCTCCTTGGTGACGATCGCCCGGAGGACCTGGCGGCCGATGCCGTTGATGCCGAAGATGCCCTCGGTGATGATCGCGCCGCCCATCAGGGCGCCGAGGTCGGTGCCGAGCAGCGTCACCACCGGGATGAGGGAGTTGCGCAGCAGGTGGACGCCGACCACCCGGCGCATGGGCAGGCCCTTGGCGATCGCGGTCCGCACGTAGTCGGCGCGACGGTTCTCCGCGATGCTGGTGCGGGCGACCCGGGCGACGTACGCCGTCGAGGCGCTGCCGAGCACGAAGCCCGGAAGGATGAGTTCGGAGAAGCGCATCTCGCTGGAGACCGTGGGCTTGACGATCTCCCACTGCACGCCGAAGAGCCACTGGAGCACGAAGCCGATGACGAAGACCGGCAGCGCGATGAGGAACAGGGTGCTGACCAGGACCAGGTTGTCGAGGAAGCCGTTACGCCGCAGACCGGTGAGCACACCGGCGGTGAGGCCGATGATGGCCTCGATGAGCAGGGCGACCGCGGCCAGCTTCAACGTGTTGGGGTACGACGTCGCGATGATGTCGTTCACGGAGCGGCCGGACCAGGTCGAGCCGAAGTCCCCCTGGAAGAGGTTCTTCATGTAGACCGCGTACTGCACGAAAAACGGCTCGTCCAGGTGGTACTTCTCGGTCATCATGGCGACGTAGTTCTCCGGGCAGCCCCGATCACCGCACTTGCCGGCGAACGGGTCACCGGGAACCGCCCAGACGAGCGCGTAGATCATTAACGTCGTCCCGATGAAGACCGGAACGAGTTGGAGCAGCCGTCTCAACAGATAACGGCCCATGGGGTGGTCCTCCAGACAGGGGGCGCGTCGGACGGCCGACACGGATGGCGACGACGTGGCGAGGGAATGTTGTAACACCCCTCGCGGAACGGCCCCGGGTCGGGCTCACCGGTAGGCGAGCCCGACCCGGGGTCAGACCGTTCGGATCAGAGTTCGACAGAGGTGATGTCGAGCTCGCCGACGTTGGTCAGCTCCATCTTCTTGATCTTCTCCGAGTGGCCGGACTGCTGACCACCGAAGTAGACCGGGATCGACGGCGCGTCGGCGTCGATCTTCTCGACGGCCTGGGCGAAGAGCTTGTGCGACTCCTCCAGGCTCGGAGCACCGCTGGCCTGCTTGGCCAGGGCGTCGACCTCCGGGTTGCTGTACAGACCGTCGTTCGAGGAACCACCGGTCACGTAGAGCGGGTTGATCCAGTTCTCCACGTCCGGGTAGTCCTGCTGCCAGCCGGCGCGGTACATGCCGTCCATCTTGTGGGCGTTGATGTTCTGGCGGAAGACCGCGAAGGTCGGCACACCGGTGGCGACGGCGTCGATGCCCAGCGTGGTCTTGATCTGCTGCGCGACGGCCTCCATCCACTCCTTGTGGCTGGCGTCCGCGTTGTAGTACAGCTTCAGCTGGCCCTTGAAGCCACCGGACTTGGCGTACAGCGCCTTGGCCTGCTCCGGGTCGTACTTGCAGGAGGTGCAGTTGCCCGCCTTGGCGCCCGGGGTCAGCGGGTTGGCCCAGCTGTCGGCCGGCTTGCGGTTGCCGAAGAAGATCTTGTCGCTGATCTCCTGGCGGTTGATCGACATCGAGATCGCCTTACGCAGGTCCGCGTTCTTGAACCGGGCGTCGTAGATCGGGAAGGCGATGATGCCGGTCACCGGGGTGGTGGAAGAGATGGCCCGGTCGCCCAGGTCGTTCTTCCAGTTGTCACCCGCGAGCGAGGAGACCGGAACCTGCTGCATGAAGTCCAGGTTGTTCGAGACCAGGTCGCTGTAGGCGGCCGTGTCGTCCTGGTAGATCTTGACGTTGACGTCCTTGATCTTCATCTTGTCGCGCAGGGAGTAGTCGTCGAACCGCGTCAGCTTGATCGCGACGTTGTTCTCCCAGGACACGAACTTGACCGGGCCGTTACCGATCGGGTTCTTGCCGAACTCCTCCGCCTTGCCGGCGAAGAAGGCGTCCGGCAGCGGCATGAAGGTGCTGTAGCCGAGCTTGGTCGGGAACACGGCGGTCGGCGCGGCGAGCGTGACCTCGAAGTTCCAGTCGTCGACGACCTTGAGGCCGGACATCTCCTTGGCGGTCGGCTCCGGGGCCTTCTTCGGGCCGTCGCCGTCCGGGTCGGAGGTGTTGACGTCCGAGAAGCCCGCGATGTCGGAGAAGAAGCTGGAGTTCTGCGCGCCGTTCGGCGAGTACGCGCCCCAGTTCCAGGCGTCCACGAAGTTCTTGGCCTTGACGACGGTGCCGTCGTGGAACTTCGTGTTCTGCTTGATCTTGATCTTGTAGACCTTGGAGTCGGTCGTCTCGATCGACTCGGCCAGCGCGTTCTGCGGCGCGCCACCGTTGTTCGGGTACTCGACCAGGCCGGTGAACAGCCAGTCGATGATCTTGCCGCCACCGGTCTCGGTGGTGTTGGCCGGAACCAGGGGGTTCTCCGGCTCGGTACCGTCGACGATGATGCTGCCGTCGCTGGTCTTGGCGGCGTCGCCGCCCTCGTCGCTGCCGCTGGAGCAGCCGGACGCGATGAGCGCGAATGCCGCGCCCGCGGCGATCGCGCCGCTCGCCCGCTTCGAGACTCTCATTCCGAGGGGCCTCCTCTTTCTAACCTGGTTCCGTCGTGGGTTTCACGCACGCATGGGGGTGACACCGCCGGCGACCTCGTGTTCAGGTCACCGGTTTACCGCAGAGGAAATCGGGACACCCCAGGGGGACCGATCCGCCGGGCCACCTCACCCTTCGCGTCCGACGCCGCGCAGGCTCGACGGCCACGAGCCGCGTTGGTGAGCGGCGCCGTGGCCGGCAAGACGTACGGGGTGCCTCGCGCCAGGGGTGAGGTGCTGCCACTGTGACACCCACCGGCCCATTACGTGAAGGTGCCGTTATCAAGCCGTTAGTTGCCCGCCGCGTTGCCGATACCAGAGAAAAGATCATGAACCGCTCCGGCCGTACCGCTCTGAACAGGTAAGACGTCCGGGCTGCCGAGCGCGGCCCGGCTCGTGGACGGGGGCCCGCGAGCCTCCTCGCCTGCCCCGGGGCACTCTCCGGCGCCCACCGGCCGCCGGCCGATTCCACCCGTCCGGACGATGCCGGCATCGGCTGCGCGGGGACGATCACCGACCGGGTGGCCGACGGCGTCGAGGTCACGTACCCGATCGGGCTCGACAGCGACGCCGCGCGGACCGGAGACGACCCCACGGACCCGCCCCCCCGACACACCTCGGGCCCCGGCGCCGCACGTGGCGGTGCCGGGGCCCGAGATGGTCCGTCAGGCGGTGAAGCGGACCTTGCGGCGGCGGACCACCAGGACGGCGATCGCGCCCACCGCGAGCAGCAGCACACCGGCCGCCGCGGCGGCCGCGATCGGCGAACCGGTCAGCGGCAGGTCGCCGCCGTTGCCGGCCGGCGAGGTGGACGGCGCGGGGCTCTCGGCCGGGGCCGACGGCGAGGGCGACTCGGCCGGGGTGGAGGCCGACGGCGACGGCGAGCTCGGCGACGGGCTGGGGCTGCTCGGGGCGGCGGCGAAGGTCGCCTCGGCGGCGGCGGTGACGGTGGCGCCGGTGCTGCCGCCGAGGATCAGCTTCTGCGCGGGCCGCTGGCCGGTGAAGAGGAAGACCCGGCCGAAGGAGACCGAGTCCTGGGCGGAGAGGGCCACCTTGACGGCGCCGGGGCCGGTGGCGGTCAACCAGAACTGTCCGCCGTTGGTGGTCGTCGTCACCGGACGGCCCTCGGCGTCGACCGCCGCGCCGCCGTCGGCCGCGATGGTGATCTCGCCGGCCGGGCCCTTGACCGTGAACGGCCCGGCCTTGTCGCCGACGGTGGCCTTGGCACTGGCCGGGTCGACGCTCAGTTCGGCCCGCGGCTCGGGCTGGTCGCTGGCGTTGTCGACCAGGTGGTCGTGGACCTTCTTGACGACGTCGTACTGCTGCTTGGTCAACAGGTCACGGCCCTGCACCCACTCCCCGAGCGTGACGTTGTCGCTGAACCGCCAGATGGCCGTCTGGGTGCCGAAGTAGAGCAGGGTGTCCCGACGCCTGGTGTCGATCTGCTCCGGCAGGTCGACACCGGCGGCGGCGAGCAGCTTGCCCGGGTCGGCGTTCGGATAGCCGTGGGTGAGCACCCACTGCACCTTGCCGAGGTTCTTCACCTGGGACTCGTCCCAGGTGCCCTCCTTGTACCTGCCGTCGATCGCCACGGCGGTGTGGTAGTCGATGCAGAAGGCGGGAACCAGCTTGCCGTCGATCTTGAGGGCCAGCTGACCGACACTCTTCGGCGCGCCCTCGAGCATCAGCTTGACGCTGCCGCCCACGGACTTGGCCTGGCCGGTGGCCGGCTCCTCGGCGGCGGCCGGCGCGGCGGCGCCGAGCGCCAGCGCGCCGCCGGCGACGGTCGCGAGGGCGATCCGGGCCCAGCGCCGTCCGCGTACTCCGAACATCACGATTCGTGCACCTCTCCCCAAGGGTGGTGTGGCCCGCTCGTGGCGGGCCTGCATGGGTCGCCGTTCCCGCGGGATTTCGCACCACCCGCACGCGAGAACGCGACGGGGCATTATGGAACACGAACTGATCTCTTGTCAGCACCTGGGCTCGTGCCGCCCGGTACTTCCGGTTCGTCCCGGCGTCACACCAGGCGTCGGTCCGCCGCCCAGCGGGACAGCTCGTACCGGTTGGACATCTGGAGCTTGCGCAGCACGTTGGAGACGTGAGTCTCGACCGTCTTGATCGAGATGAACAGCTCCTTGGCGATCTCCTTGTACGCGTACCCCCGGGCGAGCAGGCGCAGCACCTCACGCTCCCGGTTGGTGAGCTGGTCCAGCTCCGGGTCGGCGACCGGCGCGTCCGGACGGGCCGCGAAGGCGTCCAGCACGAACCCGGCCAGCCGGGGGCTGAACACCGCGTCGCCGTCGGCCACCCGGCGGATCGCCGCGGTCAGCTCGTCCGGGGAGATCGTCTTCGTCACGTAGCCCCGCGCGCCGGCCCGGATCAGCCCGATCACGTCCTCGGCCGCGTCCGACACGCTCAGCGCCAGGAACTTGACCTGCGGGTGGGTACGCCGCATCGCGTCCAGCACCGCCCGGCCACCCCCGTCGGGCATGTGCACGTCGAGCAGGACCACGTCCGGCCGGGTCGCGGCGATCCGGGTGACCGCCTCGGCCACCGTGCTCGCCTCCCCCACCACCTCGACGTGCGCGCCCAACTCCGCCCGGACCCCGGCCCGGAACATGGCGTGGTCGTCGACGAGGAAGACCCGCAGCCGCTCGGTACGGGCGTCCGCCCCCTCGACCGGTTCCATCGACTGCTCCGCCATGTCATCTGTCCCTTTCCGCCGTGGAGCCGTTGCCGGTGATCGGCAGGATCAACCGGACCTCGGTCCCTTCCCCCGGCCCGGACCGGATCTCCGCCCGGCCGCCGTGCCGCTTCATCCGCCCGACGATCGATCCTCGTACGCCGTGCCGGTGATCCTCCACGGTATCCGGGTCGAATCCCTTGCCCCGGTCCCGGACGAAGACGCTCACCTGCTCCGGCTCGACCTCGGCGTAGAGCGACACCGTCGCCACCCCGGCGTGCCGGGCCGCGTTGACCAGCGCCTCCCGGGCGGCCGCCACCAGCGCCCCGACCCGCTCGTCGGTCTCCCGGTCCCCCACCACAACCGCCTCGACGGTGATCGCGAAGGTGTCCTCCACCTCGGCGGCGGCCTGCTCCAGCGCCGCCGCGAACCGCTCGCTCGGCGACCCGGTCGGCTTGTAGAGCCAGTTGCGCAGCGACCGCTCCTGGCCACGCGCCAGCCGCTGCACGGTCTTGACGTCGGTGGCGTTGCGCTGGATCAGCGCGAGGGTGTGCAGCACCTGGTCGTGCACCATGGCGGCCAGTTCGGCCCGCTCCTGCTCGCGGATGCGGCCCTCCCGCTCCGAGCGGAGCTGGCTCCACGTCCGCCAGAGCACCGGCGCCGCCACCACCCCGACCCCGGCCAGCCCGACCAACGCGAAGATCACCCCGTTGACGACCGCGTCGACGTTCTGCACCGGCGAGTAGACCGCCGCCACGCCGATGATGCCGACCGCGACCAGCACCCCGCCGCCGACGAAGCGGAGCACGAACGCCCGCCGGTCGCTCTCCTCCACCACCGCGCCCAGCCAGGGCACCGGCATGGACTCGCCCCACTGCCGGCGGCGCTCCGGCGCGGACTGGTGCCAGATCACCCCGGCGCCCACCGCGATGATCGCCACCAGCCAGCCGGCGGTGCCCGCCGCGCCGACCGAGTCGAAGACCATCACCTGCACCAGCAGCACGCCCAGCCCGATCAGCACGAACGGCAGCAACTGGGCCAGGTCCCGGCGGGGCGGCGCGGCCGCGTCCCCCGGGCGCAACGGCACCACCGCCCAGAACGCCGCGTACAGCAGCAGCCCCAGGCCGCTGAGGCCGAGCAGGACCATGAACGCGACCCGGACCCGCAGCACCGGGATGCCGAGGTGGTCGGCGATGCCGGCGGCCACGCCGGCGGCCAGCCGGTGCTCGGGCGCCCGGTAGAGGCGGGGCGGCTGCGTCACGGTGCTGATCGGAGGCTCCCTGGTCACGGAGGGTGCGGCACGGACACCGGAGGGTCCACCGGTTCCGGTCCGATCGTCACACGGCGCGTGGACCGCCGACCACGGGGACGCCCCGGACATTCGGACGGCCGGGATCTCAGGGTGGGGTCAGGGTCGGGTCCGGAGGACGCTCGGGCGACCGACGCAGCAGGATCGAGGTATGACCGAGCAAGCTGCCCCGTCGCCCCGCCCCGGGGCGGCCGGGTGGGGCGGACCACCGACCCCGCCGCACCCCGCCGCCGACCCGGGCGCGTCCGTGCCACCGGGAGGCGGCGACGCCGTGCCGCCGCCCGGCGGGTACGCCCCGCCGCCCTCCGGCGGCGCCGCCTTCACCTCACGGTACGGCCTGGTGCGTCCGCGCGAGGGCCGCTACCTGGCCGGAGTCTGCGCCGCGGTCGGCCGGGCCACCAACACCGATCCGGTGCTCTGGCGGGTGATCCTCGCCGTGCTGGGCTTCTTCGGTGGCGTCGGCATCCTGGTCTACGTCGCCGCCTGGCTGATCATCCCAGGGGAGGGTGACAGCGCCTCCCCGGTCGAGTCGATGCTGGGGCGGGGCCGCTCCAGCATGTCCCCGGTCACCGTCATCCTGCTGACCGTCCTGGTCGCGGTGAGTTTCGGCTACATCGTCACCGACCCGTTCCGGGCGGTGCTGCTCGGCGCGGCGATCCTCATCGGGGGCGCGCTGCTGCTCAACCGGGACGGCCGCACCCCGTCGGCCGGTGCCGGCACGCCGCCCGCCCCGGCCACCGCGCCGCCCGGCCCGGTGCCGCCGGTCAGCTACCCGCCCCCCGGGCTCTTCGACCCGGCGCAGCCGGCCCCGGCGGCCCCGCCCGCGCCGGCGCGTACGGCGGAACTCCCGGCCTGGTCGTCCACGCCGCAGCCGGCGTATCCGCAGGCGGTGGCCGGCGGGCCGGCGGCCCGACCGCCCGTCGGGGTGCCGGCCGTCCCCACGCCGCCGGTGAGCGCGCCACTGCCCCCCGGTTACCGGCCGCCCTTCGCGCCGCACGGCCCGTACGCCGGTCCGCCCGCACCGCCCCCACCACCGGTACGCCCCCCGAAGCCGCCGAAGCGGCCGCGCGAACGGTCCGCGCTCGGCGCGATCACCTTCTCGCTGATCTTCCTGGCCCTCGGCGTGGTGGCGATCCTCGACCTGCTCGGCGTCTTCCCCATCGGCGCCGCCGCCTACTTCGCGGCCGCGCTGGCCACCATCGGCCTCGGGCTGCTGGTCGGCACCTGGTTCGGCCGGGCCCGCTGGCTGATCGCGCTGGGCCTGGTCACCGCCGCCGCGCTCGGGGTGGCCACCGTCGCCGAGTCGTACGACCGGATCCGGGGCGTGGACGGGAACGTCACCTGGGCCCCGACCGACCTGCGCGACCTCGCCACCCGGTACGAGAACAGCTTCGGCGACGCCACGCTGGACCTGCGGGGCATCGACTTCGACAAGCGGGACACGGCGGTCACCGTCGTGGTGAACTTCGGGCAGGCGACCGTCGTGGTGCCGCCGAACGTCGACGTGACCACGGTGACCGACGTCAACGCGGGGGACGCGACGATCTTCGGCCGACGCTCCGACGGCCGGTCCCGCGAGGTCACCGACCTGGGCCCGGACGGCGCGGGCGGCGGCACGCTGCGGCTCAACGTCCACGTCAACGCCGGCAACCTGGAGGTGACCCGGTGAGGGTCCACCGCACCGATCTCGTCTCCCTCCTCTTCGGGCTGCTCTTCGTCGGTCTCTCCCTCTGGTGGCTGCTGGCCCAGATCCTCGGGCTCGCCCTGCCGCCGGTCGGCTGGTTCCTCGCCGGCGCGCTGCTGCTGATCGGGCTGCTCGGCCTGATCGGGGCGCTGCGCTCCGGTCGGCACGACCGTCGGGAGGAGCCGCCCACGGCGACGGAACCGACCGGCGACGGCCGGCGGGTCCCGGCCGGCGTCCCCGCTGTCCCGGCCGGCGGCGACCGGCTCGCACCGGAGGAGACCCGGATCGACGGGCCCCGGGACGAGCCGGACGCGACCTGGGCCGGGCAGCCGGCCACCGCGGAGATCCGGCTGGAGGGGCCCGAGGAGTCCACCGCCCCGACCTGGGCACCGGACGACGCCCGGGACCGCGCCACCGGCCCGGGTGCCGGGTATCGGGCTGCCGATGCCGACGAGTGGCCCACCGCGGCGGTCAGCGACCGGCCCGCCGAGGCGGTCGAGGACCGCGACGCGGACGCCCGGGAGCAGGAGCCGCGCTGGTCCCCCGTCGAGCCGGTCACCGGCCCACCGGCCGATGAGCGCCGCCCGCCGACCTGACCGCGGCGCTGCGGCCGACGGGCGCGGGCTCGTATGCTGGCCGGTGGAGATCCCGCCCTCCACCGGCCGGTCCGCTGCCCCGGATCGGCGGCCACGGCCGGGCCGTCAGGTCGCCGGGCCCACCCGTGGCCGCGCGGACCAGGTCGACAGCGGCGGTCCCGCCGCGATGCCCGTCTCTACCCCGTCAGGAGCCCGCCCGACATGACCCAGTCCCCCGCCGTGCGCACCCCCGGCCGGTCCGGTCCGGTCCGCATCGGCGAGCGCGCCGCCCGTACCCTCGTCACCGAGCTCGCCCGGCGTAACGACCCCAAGGCCGCCCTGCTGGTCGGCGCGACCCCGGAGTCCGCGGTGCTGGCCGCGGCGATCGACGCGCTGCTGCCCGGCGACACGCTCACCGTCGTGCCGGCCGAGACCACCGACGCCGCGGCGCTGCGCGAGCACGTCACGGCCCAGGGCCGCTGGGTCGCCGACCGGGTACGCGTCGTCGACTCCCTCGCCGAGGCCGACGCCGCCGAGGTGGTCGTCGCCGCCGAGCCCCTGACCGGCACCGCCGAGCAGGCCCGGACGACCGTCGAGGGCCTGGCCAAGTACCTCACCGACGGTTCGGTGCTGAGCGTGGCCGCGCCGGTGTTCCGCACCGAGGGGGCCGCCGCCGAGCTGGACCGGCAGGGCGTGCTGCACGGCGTCGGCGCCGACCTGGTGCTGCGCAACACCCCGCCGGTCCGGGTGCACCACCTCCGGTTCACCCCGGCCGACGCCGCGCTCGCCACCCGGCTGGCCCCCGCCCACCGGCCGTCCAGCGTGCCGCTGACCCGCGGCATGCACATCGACTCCAACGGCGTCGCGGCGGCCGGCATCGCCCTCGGGCTCGCCGCAGCGGCCCGGGTGGCCCGCCCCAAGTCGAAGCTCTGGCTGCTGCCGGCGCTGGCCGCCGCCCCGGTGGCCGCCTTCTTCCGGGACCCGGAGCGGGACGTCCCGGAGGACCCGTCGGCCGTGGTCGCGGCCGCCGACGGTCAGGTGCTGTCGGTGCAGCGGCTGCACGACGAGCGCTTCGGCGACGGTGAGTGGCTGCGGATCGCGGTCTTCCTGTCGGTGCTGGACGTGCACGTCAACCGGGCCCCGGTGGCGGGCAAGGTGGTCGACTACTTCGTCGCCGACGGTGGGTTCGTCAACGCGATGAAGCCGGACGCCGAGCACAACGTGGCGGCGTACACGGTGCTCGACACCGCGCACGGCACGGTGGTGGTGGCGCAGCGTACCGGGCTGATCGCCCGGCGGATCGTGCAGCGGGCACCGATCGGGTCGCTGCTGGCGAAGGGCGAGCGCTTCGGGCTGATCCGGTTCGGCTCGCGGACCGACGTCTACCTGCCGGTCGACGCCGCCGAGCCGCTGGTCGGCCCGGGCGACAAGGTGGTCGGTGGCGCCACGGTCATCGCCCGCTGGCGCTGACGACGGACAACGCGAAAGGGGCGCCGCGATCGCGGCGCCCCTTTCGGGTACGTGCGGTGGGTCAGGCGGTACGGCGCTGGTGCAGCCAGAGCAGCGGACCGCTGACCAGGTAGCCCACCACCACCAGGGCGAAGGTGAGCCGGATGTCGACCAGCGCGCCGATCACCGGGGCCAGCCAGACCCACGGCGGGAGCTTCAGCAGCCGGGCGAGCTTGGCGTACGGGAAGCTGGAGACCATCGCGAAGGCGAGCAGGGCCACCCCGGCGATCTGCACGACCGCCGGCAGCGGCAGCCCGATGGCGACCGTGAGGGCCAGCACCGCCGCCGCCATGGTCGTCGGCACGCCGCAGAAGAACCGGCCGTCCTTCGGCGAGACGTTGAACCGGGCGAGGCGGATCGCCGCGCAGGCCGCGACGAGGGCGGCGGCGACACCGGCGGCGGCGGTGGGGGCCGACCCGGCGAGCGAGGCGTAGACCACCACCGGCGCGGCGAGGCCGAAGGAGCACATGTCGGCCAGCGAGTCCATCTGGGCGCCGAACGGGCTGGCCACGCCGAGCTTGCGGGCGAGCGCGCCGTCGAGACCGTCGAAGGCGACACAGGCGATCAGCAGCAGGGCGGCCACCCGGGCCTCACCGGCCATGGCCACGAAGATGGCGGTGATGCCGAGCATCAGGCTGGCCAGGGTGCAGGCGTTGACCAGGGCGAACTTCATCCGGCGGGCCGCGGTGCGCTCACCGGGCAGCAGTGGGATGGACATCGCCGGGGACTCGTCGTCCACCGCCGTGGCGGGGGCGAGGGCGGGGCTCACCGGCATGACCGCCTCGATCTCGGCCCGACCGAAGCGGTCGAAGCCGTACCGGCGGCGGGGCCGGTCGACGAGGCGATCCGGCAGCACCAGTTCGGTGCCGGGCTCGCCGTCACGGCGACCCACCCGGACCAGCAGCACCTGGCGGGCGAACGTGCTGCTGCGGCGCAACCGGCCCGCCCAGCGACGCCCTGCGGGGCGCGGACTGTCAGTCGTACGACGCCGGCGCCATGGGGCTCTCGGCACGTTTCCTCCATCACCGGATCGGCTGGCCGCCCAGGTGGGCGGGTGTCCGGCTGTCTCGTGCCGGACCGCTGTCGGCCCGGCAGCCGTCGAAGCGGAGTACACCATTGCACAGGGGAGTGGTGGTTGGCGATAGCTGCCGGCGGTACTTATATCTCCGTTAACCGCGCGAACCGCTCCGTTATTCCCATCTCGGGCTCCATCGCCCGTTTCCTACGCCAACCCGCATCTCCGACTGTACCGGAGGTGCCGCGGAACGGCCCGGCGAGCGCGTGCTATCGCCCCGGCCGTCCGGTTGCCAGGGCCGCCACCTCGGTCATCCGCAGGCCCTCCACCTGCGCATCCGTGAACCAGGCGGCCTCGGCGGTCGACCCACCGGCCAGCTCGGTGACCACCGCGGGGGTCGGGGCCTCGACCAGCACCCGGTAGACCACCCGGACGGCGTGCCAGTCCAGCGGACGCCCCTCCGGGCCGAGCGCGGCGGGATGGTGCAGATTACTGACGGTCAACAAGCCGACCACGGTGCCGAGCTGCCCTGACTCCTCCACCAGCTCGCGCAGCAGCCCGGCGGCCGGCTGCTCGCCGTGATCCGTGCCACCTCCCGGCAGGTGCCACTTGCCGGCTCCGGGATAGCCGGGGGCGATCCGGGTCAGCAGCACCCGGCCGTCCGGGTCGGTCACCAGTCCGTACGCGGCGAAGCGCTGCCGCCGGTCGGCGGTCGCCACGGCAGCCTGCCCGGCCGGCAGCGCCCGGGGCAGGCCGCCCGGCAGGGGTGTGACGGGTAGGCCGAGCAGTTCGGCGGTGAACGGCATCAGCGGCACCCCGGCCGCCTCCCGCGGGGTGAACCAGCCCAACTCGTCGGTGCCGCTGCCCGCCGGTTCGGGGCGCAGGTCGCCGCCGCGGGCCTCGACGTCGAAGACCAGCCGGTCGGTGTGCACCGCGACGTCCGGGTCCCGGAAGGTGGTCACGTCGGCGACGGCATCCCGCACCCCGGTGACCTCGACGGTCAGCCCGGTCTCCTCGGCGAACTCCCGCACCACCGCGGCCACCGGATGCTCACCGTGCCGCACACCGCCACCGGGCACCTGCCACACCCCCGGGACCGGACAGCCCGAGCCCCCTCGGACCAGCAGCACCCGCCCACCGGAGCCCCGCAGCACCCCGTACGCCCCGATCCGCCGCCGTTCCTCCACCCGCCCACGCTTCCCCGCCGCCCACCCACACTGGGTCGATCATGAAGTTGTCGCCGCCGCTGTCGGCGTGTCCCGACAATAACTTCATGATCACCGGGGAGGAGGGCGGGAGGAGCGGGAGGAGGGTGGGGGGTGGGGGTGGGGTGGGGGGTCAGGTGAGGTTGGCGGCTTGGACGGCTTCGGCGGTGACCTCGGTGAGGCGGTCGGTGGGGAGGGCGCCGAGCTCCTCCTTCGCGAACCACCTGGCCTCGCAGGTGGAGCCGCCGACGTCGGCGACCGTGGGCGGGGCGGGCTTGTCGACGACCACCCGGTAGAAGGCGCGGACGCCGTGCCAGTCGATCGGGTAGCCCTCCGGGCCGAGCGAGGCGGCGTCCCGGTGGCTGGCCACGCCGAGCAGCTCGACCAGGCGACCGGACTGCCCGGTCTCCTCGACCAGCTCCCGGATCAGCGCCGCGCCGGGCTGCTCCCCGTAGTCGGTGCCGCCGCCGGGCAGGTGCCAGCAGCCCGCGCCCGGGTACCCGTCGGAGACCCGGGTCAGCAGCACCCGACCCTCGGGATCGGTCACCACCGCGTACGCGGCGAAGCGCTGGGCACGGTGCAGGCCGTCCGGCCCCGGCACGGCGTAGAAGGAGGGGAAATCGGGTGCCTCGTCGGGGACGATGTCGGCCGAGGAGGCGGGCAGGCCGAGGGCGCGCGCGGTGAACGAGCGCAGCGGCAGCTGCCGGGCCTCGTCGAGGGTGTACCACCGGGCCAGGTCGGTGGGGCGGTCCACCCGGTCGGTCAGGGTGCCACCGCGCACGGTGACCCGGTAGACGAGACGGTCGGTGTGGATGGTGATGCCCCGGTCGGGCAGGGCCCGCATGTCGGCGAGGACGTCGTCCAGGCCGGAGACGGCGACCGAGAGGCCGGTCTCGGCGGCGGTCTCCCGCACGACGGTGTGCCGGGGATCCTCACCGTGGTCGACCGCCCCTCCGGGCAGGGACCACACGCCGGGGGTGCCGGAGCGCTCCGAGGCGCGGACCAGCAACACCCGGCCGACTGAATCAGCACAAACTGCGTATGCCGCGATCCTGCGGAGCGGCTCCAGCAAGGTGGTCACGAGACGAAATTGTCCCCGCGTCCGGTTACCGGTATCGAAAAGAGTCAGATTCCTGACTCTCCGCTGGCGCATCAGGGATCGATCAGGGTAGGGATCCGGGCGGTCACCGAGGTCGACCGACCGCCCACCGACGGACCGTGGGGACATGACCTCGACCACCCCGCCCCAGGCCCCGTACAAGCAGCTGCGCCGCCCCACCACCGACCGGATGGTGGCCGGTGTCGCCAGCGGCCTCGGCCGCTACTTCGCCGTCGACCCCACCCTGGTCCGGCTGATCTTCGCAGTCGCGACCCTGCTCACCGGCGGCCTCGCCGCGCTGGCGTACCCGATCATGTGGTTCCTGATGCCGGAGGAGCCGCCCGGCGCGCCCGCCTGGCCGCACCCGGCGGGCGCCGCGTCCACGGGCGGACCGGCTCCGACCTGGCCGCCGGCCTCGGCCCCCCGGCCGGAACCGGTCACCGAGCAGCTGCCGACGCCGCAGCCCGAGCCCCGCCCGGCGCCTCAGCCGCCGACGGCGCCGGCCGGGTGAGTCGGGCTCACTCCCACTCGATGGTGCCCGGCGGCTTGCTGGTCACGTCCAGGACCACCCGGTTGACCTCGGCGACCTCGTTGGTGATCCGGGTGGAGATCCGGGCGACCACCTCGTAGGGCAGCCGGGACCAGTCGGCGGTCATCGCGTCCTCGCTGGAGACCGGGCGCAGCACCACGGGATGCCCGTAGCTGCGCCCGTCACCCTGCACCCCGACGCTGCGCACGTCGGCCAGGAGCACCACCGGGAACTGCCAGACACCCCGGTCCAGGCCGGCGTTGCTCAGCTCCTCCCGGGCGATCAGGTCGGCCTTGCGGAGCAGGTCCAGCCGCTCCCGGTCGACCGCGCCGATGATCCGGATGGCCAGGCCCGGACCCGGGAACGGGTGCCGCCAGACCATCGCCTCGGGCAGGCCCAACTCCAGACCGAGCGCGCGGACCTCGTCCTTGAAGAGCGTGCGCAGCGGCTCGACCAGGGCGAACTTCAGGTCCTCCGGGAGGCCGCCGACGTTGTGGTGGCTCTTGATGTTGGCGGTGCCGGTGCCGCCGCCGGACTCCACCACGTCCGGGTAGAGGGTGCCCTGCACCAGGAACTCGACGTCGCCGTGCGAGGCGATCTCCCGGGCGGCGGCCTCGAAGACCCGGATGAACTCCCGGCCGATGATCTTGCGCTTCTGCTCCGGGTCGGTCACCCCGGCCAGCGCGCCGAGGAAGCGCTCCTGGGCGTCGACCACCTTCAGCTTGATGCCGGTGGCCGCGACGTAGTCCTTCTCCACCTGCTCGGCCTCGCCGGCGCGCAGCAGGCCGTGGTCGACGAAGACGCAGGTGAGCTGGTCACCGACCGCCTTGTGCACCAGCGCGGCGGCGACCGCGGAGTCCACGCCGCCGGAGAGGCCACAGATGACCTCCTTGTCACCGACCTGCTCCCGGATCCGGGCGACCTGCTCGTCGATGATGTTCTCGGGCGTCCAGGCCGGCTCGATGCCGGCGATGTCGTAGAGGAAGCGCTTGAGCATCTCCTGGCCGTGCGCGGTGTGCCCGACCTCGGGGTGGAACTGCACGCCGGCCCGCCGGCCGACCAGGTCCTCGAAGGCGGCGACCGGCGCGCCCGCCGACTCGGCGGTGACCGTGAAGCCCTCGGGAGCCTCGGTCACACAGTCGCCGTGGCTCATCCAGACCGGCAGGTCGTCGGGGAGCCCGCGGAGCAGCACACCGGCGTCGACGCGGGCGCGCAGCGGAGTCCCGCCGTACTCGCGGTTGCCGGTCCTCGCGACCGTGCCGCCGAGTGCCTGGGCCATCGCCTGGAAGCCGTAGCAGATGCCGAAGACCGGCACGTCCGCCGTGAACATGCCGGCGTCGATCCGGGGAGCGCCCGGGGCGTAGACGCTGGACGGGCCGCCGGAGAGGATGATCGCGGCCGGCTTCTTCGCCAGCATCTCCTCGACCGGCATCGAGTGCGGGACGATCTCCGAATAGACCTTCGCCTCGCGCACCCGGCGCGCGATGAGCTGGGCGTACTGGGCTCCGAAGTCCACCACGAGGACGGGGCGAGGCGTGCTCATGGTGGAGAATCCTACCGACCGTGACCGGGCCGCCCACGGCGGCCGTCCCGTCCGCCACGGTCGGTGACTCCCCCGGCGTCCGTGATGCCGCCGCGAGGCAGCGCCACCTCGTCGTCGATCGCGGGGGCGTACCCCTCGACGGCGCTGACCCGGCGCGCGATGATCCCGAGGAGCACCCCGTAGACCACCTTCGAGGTGACGTCGGCCACGGTGTAGGTGATCTGTCGGGCCACCACACCGTCGGCCGAGTCCCACAGGGCGGGCATCAGGTACGCGCCCGGGTAGAGCAGCCAGGAGACGAGCACCACCCACCACACCGCCCGGGCCGTTCCCCGGGCCGACTCGGGCAGCCGGGGCAGGTTGCCGAAGATGATCCGGGCCACCAGGACGAGCAGCAGCACGAAGAAGCCGGTGCTCACCAGACCCCACACCCAGTACGGCGCGTCGCGCTCGACCTCGTGGAACTGTCCCACGTACCCGGTGTAGATCATGGCGAGCCCACCGACGACGAAGGCCACCCAACCCTGGTGGAACCGGCGGCCGGTCACCCCCATGACGACCAGCAGCTGGATCAGCAGCACCGGCACGTCCACCGACCAGTTGACGTACCGGTAGCCGTTGGAGAAGAGGGTGTCCGACTGGACGAAGGCGGTGCCGTCCCACCGGAAGGCCCCCACCCACCGTTGGTAGAGCAGGAACAGCTCGAAGAAGGCCGACACCATCACGACGGCGGAGAGCACCGACGAGAACTGGTACCTCGGTGCCAGGGAGCTCCGGGTGACCAGGAAGTAGACCAGCCCGGCGGCCATCACGGCGAACCCCAGGCTCAGGACGTGGGAGACCAGGGTGAACTGGTCCACGTTGTACGCGAACGTGTTCTCGAAGTTCACGTCTCTCCTCATCGTTCGCCGGGCAACACCGCGTTTGCCCCGTTGATCCAGGAAATACCTGATTACCGTAGGTGGTGACGACAGCGGCACGACCGTGATCCGCCGAACCCGGGCGGTCACGCAGGTGCTCGCCGCACGGCCGGGCGCGTCCGGCCGACCGGGGCAGGAGATGACGACGTGTGGTGGCTGTGGCTCTACGTGGCCGCGATGACGGCCGGCGCACTGCTCTTCCTCCGCTGGCACGCCGATCCGAAGGGAGTCCCCCGGATCGAGTACCGGGTGGCGATCGCCATCCCGGTCTGGTCCGGGCTCTGGTACACGGTGATGGCCCTCGGCGGCGGTCGGACCGAAGGCGAGGACCACCCGATCTACTGGGCGCGGTACGTCGACTGGACGGTCACCGCCTCGCTGCTGCTGGTCGCGCTGGCCCTCACCGCGACGCACGCCCTGCCCGGACGGCATCCCGTCCTGCTGGCCGCGCTCGTCGGCACGAACGTCGCCATGCTCCTCAGCGGCTTCCTCGCCGACCTCACCGCCGACCGGTGGGCCCGGTACCTGCTCTTCGGTCTCGGCAGCCTGTGCCTGCTCGTCGTCCTCGCCCTGATCTGGGGGCCGCTGCGGGCCGTCGCCCGCCGCCAGCCGGACGGGCTCTACCACACGTACCGGGAAGCCGCCGCGCTGCTCAGCGTGCTATGGCTGGGGTACCCGCTGTTCTGGCTCCTCGGACCCTCCGGCGTCGGACTGCTCGGGGCCGCCGTCGTCAGCGGCCTGTTCGTCGCGCTGTCGGTCGCGTCGAAGGTGGGCTGGAGCATCGTCGACCTGGGCCGGCTGCGGGCGCTCAGCGTCCGGGGTGAGCTCCCGCTCGGGGACCGTCCGTGACGGTCCCGGCCGGTACCCCGAGCATCGACGGCACCGGCCCGGCGGCAGCCGGCACACCCGGACCTTCGACTCGACCTGCGGCCGGGCGGCGGACCCGGCCGCCCCCGCACCCGGGCGGCCCGGTGCTGGTCCTGGTCGGCGGCACGTCGCTGCTGCCCGCCGTCGCCCTGCTGGTCCTGGCGCCGGTGCTGCACCGCCACGACGTCGGGGCCTCCCCGGCGTACCTCCTCGCCGGGCTGCTGCTCGGCCTGCCGCACGGGGCGGTCGACCACCTGGTCCCCGCCTGGCTGTCGGCCCGGGCCCGTCCGCCGGCCGCCCGGCTGGCCGTGCCGCTCGGCTACGCGGCCCTCGCCGGGGCCGCCCTGGTGGTGTTCCGTGCCGCGCCGGCCCCCGCGCTGATCGGCTTCCTCGCCCTGTCCGTCGCCCACTTCGGGGCCGCCGACGAGGCGTTCCACGCCGAACGGGACGGACGACCCGTTCGTCAGCCGGTGTCCGGGGTGCTGGCCCGGGGCGGACCGCCGGTGCTGGTGCCCCTGCTGCTCTGGCCAGACGCGGTGGACCCGTTGTTCGCCGCGGTGGCCCCGGGCGTGCCGGAGCTGCTCACCGTCGAGGTGCGGGCCCTGGCAGCGGTCTGCCTGCTGGCCGCCGTCGCACGGACGGTGCTGCGGGACGTACGGGCGGGCCGGCGGGCCGACGCCGCCGAACCGGTCCTCCTGCTCGGCCTGTTCGCCGCCGTGCCGCCCGCGCTGGCGATCGGTGTCTACTTCGCCACCTGGCACTCGGCCCGGCACGTGGCCCGGCTGCTGCACGGCGACCCCGGCAACCGCGCCGACCTGGCCGCCGGCCGACTCGGGCCGCCACTGCGTCGCTTCGCCCGGCGGGCGGCCCTGCCCACCGGTGCCGCGGTCACCGCCCTGGCGGCGCTGACCGTGGCACCGGGCCGACCCGTCGACCTGCTGCCCGCCACCGTCGCCGTGCTGGCGGCGCTCACCGTTCCGCACTCCGCGCTGGTGGCCTGGATGGACCGGCGGGCCCGGCCCCGGCACCCGTCGAACCCGCGGGGCTGACCGGCCGGACCGGTCAGCGCAACGCCCCCGGAGCGTCCGCCGGCACCGCGGGTCGGCGCGGCGGGACCGGAGCCACCCGCCGGTACGCCTCACCGAGCGGCGGACGGGGATCGTCCTCACCCTTGTTCGGCCAGTACGACATCGCCCGCTCCGCCTGCGCGGTGATCGTCAGCGACGGGTTCACCCCGAGGTTCGCCGAGACCGCCGCGCCGTCGACCACGTGCAGGCCCGGGTGGCCGTAGACGCGGTGCCACGGGTCGATCACCCCGTCGGCCGGGGACGCGCCGATCACCGCCCCGCCGAGGATGTGCGCGGTCATCGGGATGTTGAACGGCTCGGTCAGCGCGCCACCCGGCGTACCACCGATCTCCTCGGCGAGCAGCCGGACCGCCTGGTTGCCGGCCGGGATCCAGGTCGGGTTCGGCGCGCCGTGACCCGGGCCGGAGACCAGCCGGCGGCCGAACGGGCCACGACGGAACCGGGTGGTCAGCGAGTTGTCGACCGACTGCATGACCAGGGCGATCACCGTCCGCTCCGACCAGCGCCGGACGGAGAGCATCCGGGCGGCCGTCCCGGGCTGCCGGACGATGCTGCCCAGCCAGCGCCGGACCCGGCGCGGCCCGCCGTCGACCAGCAGCGACTGGAGCAGCCCCATCGCGTTCGAGCCCCGCCCGTACCGGACCGGCTCGACGTGGGTCTGCGGATCGGGGTGGAACGAACTGGTGATCGCCACCCCCTCGGTGAAGTCGAGGCCACGGGAGCGGGCCTGGCGCGGCCCGACCGACGCGCCGAGGATCGCCTCGGAGTTCGTCCGGGTCAGCTCGCCGAGGCGCGGCGACAGCGCCGGCAGCGCCCCGGTCGCCTTCATCGCGTGCAGCAGCCGCTGGGTGCCGAGCGCCCCGGCCCCGAAGACCACCTGATCGGCGTGGACGACCTGACGGCGCTTGCGCAGCCAGGCGCCGGTCCGCTCGGTGTGCACCTCGTACCCGCCGCCGGGCGCCGGCCGGACGGCGGTCACCGTGGTCAGCGGGTGGACCTGTACGCCGAGCCGCTCGGCCAGCCAGAGGTAGTTCTTGACCAGGGTGTTCTTCGCCCCGTGCCGGCAGCCGGTCATGCACGAGCCGCAGTGGTTGCAGCCGGTGCGCTCCGGGCCGACGCCACCGAAGTACGGGTCGGCGACCCGCTGGCCGGGCCGGCCGATGTGCACGCCGACCGGGGTGGCGTGGAAGGTGTGCCCCACCCCCATCCGTTCGGCCACCGCCCGCATCGCCCGGTCCGCGC
This sequence comes from Micromonospora citrea, assembly GCF_049629545.1. Taxonomy (GTDB): domain Bacteria; phylum Actinomycetota; class Actinomycetes; order Mycobacteriales; family Micromonosporaceae; genus Micromonospora; species Micromonospora citrea_A. The sequence continues at coordinate 256,120 of NZ_JBNADX010000005.1, read as the reverse complement.
CGGTGCTGAGCGGGTACGTGGTGACGCCGAGCATCCGCTTGGCCTGGTCGTAGTGGCGGGCCAGCTCGTCGCGCCAGTCGGTGATGCCCCGCCACTGCGGGTCGTCGTAGAAGGCGGCGAGGGGCTCGTAGAGGGTGTTGGCGTAGACCAGCGAGCCGCCGCCCACCCCGGCCCCGGAGAGCACCAGCACCCCACCGCCGGCCTTCCGGTCGGCCGAGCGGAGCAGGGTGATGCGTTGCAGGCCGAAGCAGCCGAACCTCGGGGCCCAGAGGAAGCGCCGCAACCGCCAGGACGTCTCCGGGAACTCGTCGTCGGCGAAGCGCCGTCCGGCCTCCAGCACACCGACCCGGTAACCCTTCTCGGCCAGCCGGAGCGCGGTCACACTGCCGCCGAAGCCCGAACCGATGACGACCACGTCGTACTGCATGGACGCATCATTACCGGCCGGTAGCCATCGCGCCAGTGCCGGTTTTCGCGCGATCATGCTGGGCGGCCGGCCGATCCGGTGGCTGCGGGCCGCAACCCGGGGTCGGTGTCGGGGCGTTGTGCAGACGGGGGTGTCGCGGATGACTCAGCCGACAGGGGCGGCCCGACGACGGTGGGTGCTGCCGGCCGTCCTCGTCGCGGCCGTCGTGCTGGTGGCCGGCGCGCTGGTGACGATCCGGCTGGTCGGCGACGAGCAGGCGCAGCGCCCGTCCGCGCCGAGCGCCCCGACGGCCGCGCCGACCGCCTCGGCCACGCCGAGCCCGACCGCCCCGCCGGGCGCGGGGATCACCGGCCCGCTCAACCTGCTCCTCGTCGGGGTCGACACCCGGGTCAGCGTCCCCGGCTGGGAGCCGCACGCCGACTCGGTCCTGATGCTGCACGTGCCGGCCGGGCTGGACCGGGCGTACCTCTTCTCCCTCCCCCGCGACCTGCTGGTGGACATCCCGGCCTACCCGCCGTCCGGCTACCGGGGCGGGCGGACGAAGCTCACCCAGGCGATGACCTACGGCAGCCGGGTGCCCGGCAGACCGAAACAGCCGAGCACCCCGCAGGGGTACGAGCTGCTGCGCAGCACGGTCACCGGCTACACCGGGCTGCGCATCGACGCCGGGGCGGTGATCACCTTCGCCGGCTTCGACCGGCTGGTCGACACCCTCGGCGGGGTGGACATCTACGTCGACCAGCGGGTGGTCTCGATCCACCGCAGGCCGGACGGCAAGCACCGCGACCCCGCCCCCTCCGGCGGCGGCTACGTCGGGCCGCAGATGGTCTACGAGCAGGGCGAGCGGCACCTCAACGGCTGGCAGGCGCTGGACTACGCCCGGCAGCGCTACCTCACCGGCGGCGACTACGCCCGGCAACGCCACCAGCAGCAGCTCATCAGAGGGCTGGTCACCAAGATCCTCGACGAGGACCTGGCCCGTCAGCCGGACCGGGTCGAGCAGGTGGTCGCGGCGCTCGGCGACACCCTCAGCTACGCGGGCGGCCCCCGGATCGTCGACTTCGCGTACGCCCTCGGCGGGATGAGCGTCGACCGGATCAGCCTGGTCGCGCTCCCCGGCACCGGGGTGGGCAAGGGCAGCGCGTACAAGGGCGAACAGCTCAAGCCGGTGGGCCGGGAGTTCCTGACCGCGCTGAAGGCCGGCGACGTCGAGACGTTCCTCGCCGCCCACCCGGAGCTGCGGGTGAAGGCCTAGTGTCCCGACTCGTCGGTCCACCGGTCCGGTGCGACGCACGACGGGGCCGGGTGGAGCGCCCACCCGGCCCCGTCGCCGTCCGTCAGTAGGTGCAGCCGGTGGCGGGCAGCGACGACGGGGCGGGAACGGATCCGCCGTCGTAGAGGGCGAGCAGCATCGACTGCGGGCAGCGGTTGCCGCCGTTGACCCGGACCTCCAGATGCAGGTGCGGTCCGGTGCTGTTGCCGGTGTTGCCGGTGTAGCCGATGAGCTGTCCGGCACCGACCCGCGCCCCGGAGGCGACCGACCGGGACGACAGGTGGCAGTACTGGTAGTACGCGCCGTCGTCGCCGGTGATGCCGATGCCGTAGCCGCAACCCCCGCCGACGTGGGTGACCGTGCCGGCGGTGATCGCGTACGTGGTCACGCCCGTCCAGGTCGGCAGGTCGATCGCCGGGTAGTCGTGGTGCGGGTCGTCGTACTCGCTGCGGGGCAGGACGTGCCTACCGATGATCAGGCTGTAGTTGCCGCCGCCCCCGCCGCCACCGAGCAACCACTGCCAGGTGGTCGCGCCGACGGTGGTGCCGCCGGTGAGGCCGCGACTGGACTTGAAGCTGGTCACGGCGTTGGTGGTGGCCGTGCCCCACGCACCGTCGACGGTGAGACCGTGGCCGTACTTGTTGAGCGCGGTCTGCAACGCGCGGACGGCGTTGTTGTTGGCGCCGACGTCCAGGGTGACCTGGAGCTTGCCCCAGGTCAGGGGGCCGACGACACCGTCGTTGACCAGCCCGTTCGCGGACTGGAAGGAACTCACCGCCGAGGCGGTGCCCGAGCTGTAGTAGCCGTCCACGCTCAGCGTCGCACCGTGGTGGCGGAGCAGGAACTGGGCGGAGGCGACATTGGCGCCGGAGGTGCCGGCGCCGAGAGTGGGCCAGGCGGGGGTGGCGGCCTGCGCGGCGGTCGGGCCGACCAGGACGGCGACGGCGGTGAGCACCGCCGCGCCGAGCCAGGTGAGCGCCCGGCGGGCTCTGGAGGACATGCGTGCTCCTTGCGGGACGGGGGGGTGCGCGGCGTCGGGGCACGCCACGTCGTCGGTGCGCGGCCGGACGGCGGGTGGGTCCGCCGGCTGTCCGCGCACCTGCCGACCAGTATGGTGATGACGATAAATATTTACAACGGTGAGAACTAGGTAAGAAATTTTCGCCGTGGCGACGCACGTGTGGACACCGAGCGGCGTCGAGAGCGGTGACCGGGGCGCGGCCCGACAGCCGAGGGCGGTGACGTGGGTGCGGCCCGACGGTCGACTCCGCCAGGCCGGGGCGAACGGCCGACCCGTCCCGACAGCGCGCTGTCGGGACGGCGGATCAACGACTCAGGAACCCTGGAGGCGTTGCGGGGCCGGCGGGCGTTCGCTGCCGAAGAGCCAGGCGTCGAAGAGCTTGTCCAACTGCTTGCCGGAGACCCGCTCGGCGTGCGCGACGAACTCCTCGGTGGTGGCGTTGCCGTTGCGCTTCTCCGCCGCCCAGGTCTTCAGGATCTCGAAGAACGCCTTGTCGCCGACCGCCAACCGCAGCGCGTGCACGGTCATCCCGCCCCGCTGGTAGACCGACTCGCTGAACAGGTTCTCCTTGCCGGGCCTGCCCGGCGGCGTCCGCCAGAGGCGGCTGGACGAGCCGGCGTAGCGCCGGTCGAAGGCGGCCTGCGCGGTGCCGGCGCCCCGGTGCTCGGCCCAGAGCCACTCGGCGTACGTGGCCAGCCCCTCGTTGAGCCAGATGTCCTCCCAACGGGCCAGCGAGACACTGTTGCCGAACCACTGATGGGCCAGTTCGTGGGTGACCACGCCGGTGTTCTCCCCGCCGGAGAAGAAGCCGGCGGAGTAGACCGGGCGGCTCTGCGTCTCCAGCGCGTACCGGATCCGGTCGTCGGCGACGACCACCCCGCCGTACGCGGCGAACGGGTACGGCCCGAAGACGCTCTCCAGGTAGTCGGCGACCTCGGTGGTGCGGGCCAGCGAGGCGTCCGCGGCGCCCTCGCCCAGCCGGGTGCTGACCGCGGTGAGCACCGGCCGTCCCTTGTGCTCACCGGTCTTCACCCGGTACTCCCCGATCACCACCGTGCTCAGGTAACTGGCCATCGGCGCGGCCTCGGACCACTTCCAGGTGGTCCAGCCGCCCTTGTCGCTCCTGCCCTTCGGCACCCCGTTGCTGATCGCCGCCAGTCCCTTCGGGACGGTGATCTCGACGTCGTAGGCGGCCTTGTCGGAAGGGTGGTCGTTGACCGGGAACCAGGTGCTCGCCGACTCCGGCTGGCCGAGCGCGATCGCGCCGTCGCCGGTGTGCAGCCAGCCGCCCGCACCGAGCACGTCGGTGTCCAGCGGCTCCGGCTCGCCGTCGTAGACGATCTCGGCGGTGAACCCGTTGCCGGACATCAACCCGGCGGCCGGGGTGACCACCAGTTCGTCGTCGGCGCGTTCGTGCCGGGCCGGCACGCCGTCCACGGTCACCTTCCGCACCGTCAGCCCGGCCAGGTCGAGGTGGAACGCGGACAGGTCGGCCGTCGCCGTCGCCTGCACGGTGGTGGTGCCGGTGAGCCGGTCGGTCGCCGGGTCGTAGCGGACCTTCACCGTGTACCGGCCGACGTCGTAGCCGCCGTTGCCGTACGTCGGGAAGTAGGTGTCGCCGACGCCGGCCGCGCCGGGCCGGAACTCCCGCGCCGTCGGCGTCGGGCCGGCCTCGGCCCGACGTTGGGGCTCCGCGTCGGTGCCGCACGCGCCGAGCCCGAGGGCCGCGACCACCAGCAGACCGATGCCGCGCCGCGTCCGCGCTGTGGTCACCGCCACCTCCCCGTGCCGTCCGCGGCAGCCTACCGACCGACGATCACCGCCGCGTCACGGCAGGGCCGGCGCGGTGGCCCCGGCGAGCCAGGCGTCGAGCAGCGGGCGCAGCGGCGTGCCGGCGACCCGCTCGGCGTACCCGACGAAGTCCTCGGTGGTGACGCTACGGTCGCGCCGCTCGGCGGTCCAGCCGCGCAGCAGGCGGAAGAAGGTCTCGTCGCCGACGGTGCGGCGCAGCGCGTGCACCGCGAGGGCGCCCCGCTGGTAGACGCCGTCGCCGAACATCTGCGCCCGGCCCGGGTCGACCGACGGCTTCGACCAGTCGGTGACCGCGTACCGGGCCTCGAATGCCTGCTGCGCGCTCCGCCCGCCGTCGTGCTCCGCCCAGAGCCACTCGGCGTACGTGGCGAAGCCCTCGTTGAGCCAGATGTCCTGCCAGCGCGCCACCGAGACGCTGTCGCCGAACCACTGGTGGGCCAGCTCGTGCACGACCACGGACGGGTTCGGCCGGCCGGCACGGAAGAAGCCCGGCCCGTAGACCGGCCGGGACTGCGTCTCCAGCGCGTACCCGATCCGGTCGTCGGCGACCGCGATCCCCCCGTACGAGGCGAACGGGTACGGCCCGAAGCGCTCGGCGAGGAAGTCGGCGATCTCCCCGGTGCGGGCGATGGATTGGGCGGCGGGACCGTCCGCCGGCAGTCTCGCCGCGATCGCGGTGACCATCGGCCGGCCGGCGTGGACGCCGGTCGTCACCCGGTAGTCGCCGATGACCAGGGTGCTCAGGTAGCTGGCCATCGGCACGTCCTCGCGCCAGCGCCAGGTCGTCCACCCGTCCGCGCTCGTCCGCTCCCCCGGCACGCCGTTGCCCAACGCCTCGGTCCCGTCCGGGACGGTCACCTCGACGTCGTAGCGGGCCTTGTCCGACGGGTGGTCGTTGACCGGGAACCAGGTGGCCGCCGACTCCGGCTGGCCCAGCGCGATCGCCCCGTCGGCGGTGTGCAGCCAGCCGCCGCTGCCCAGCTCGCCGTCGCGGACGGCGGTCGGCACCCCGGCGTAGGCGACCTCGACCGTGAAGCCGGCGCCCCGCGGCAGCCCGCGCGCCGGGGTGACCACCAGTTCGTCGCCGTCGCGGCGGTGCGTGGCCGCCACCCCGGCGACGGTGACCTCGGAGACGTCCAGCCCGATCAGGTCCAGGTTGAACCGGGACAGCGGCGCGGTGGCGGTGGCGGTGACGCTCGCCCGCCCGGTCAGCCGGTCGGTGGCCGGGTCGTAGCGCACCCGCAGCCGGTACGCCTGCACGTCGTACCCGCCGTTGCCCCGCCCGGGGACGTACGGGTCACCGGCGTCGGCCGCGCCGGGCCGGAACGCGTGGTCGTCGCCCGGACCGGTGCAGCCGATGAGCACCGCCGCCGCCGTGACGGCCACGGCGAGAGCCGGCCGGATCCGGCGGGGAACGCGACGCACCGGCCGAGCCTATCGGCGCGACCGGTGCGTCGGGGTGGGATCGTCGGAGGTCAGCGGTCCAGGACCAGGCCGACCTTCTGGAACTCCTTGAGGTCGCGGTAGCCGCACTTGGCCATCGCCCGGCGCAGCCCGCCGAAGAGGTTGAGCTGGCCGTCCGGCTCGTCGGCCGGGCCGAAGAGCAGGCGTTCCATCGAGCCGAGCGGCTCACCGGCGACCTCGAACGCGCCGCGCGGCAACGACGGGTGGCTGGCGGCCGAGTGCCACCAGGCGCCGCCGGCCGGGGCCTCCTCGCAGAGCGACAGCGGCTCGCCGAGCATCACCGCGTCCGCGCCGCAGCCGAGCGCCTTGGCGATGTCGCCGGAGGTCTGGATGTCCCCGTCGGCGATCAGGTGCACGTACCGGCCGCCGGTCTCGTCCAGGTAGTCGCGGCGGGCCGCGGCGGCGTCGGCGATGGCGGTGGCCATCGGCACCCGGATGCCGAGCACCGACTCGGTGGTGGACCAGTCGTCGCCGCCGATGCCGACGATCACGCCGGCCGCGCCGGTGCGCATCAGGTGCAGCGCCGTCTTGTAGTCGGTGCAGCCACCGACGACCACCGGCAGGTCGAGGTCGGCGATGAACTCCTTGAGGTTCAGCGGCTCGTCCGTGGTGGAGACGTGCTCGGCCGAGACGATGGTGCCCTGGATGACGAGGATGTCCACCCCGGCGTCGAGGATCACCGGGGCCAGCGCCAGGGTGTGCTGCGGCGAGACCCGGACGGCCACCGTGCCGCCACCGTCACGCAGCTCGCGGACCCGCTCGGCGATGAGGTCCGGGCGGATCGGCTCGGAGTAGACCTCCTGGAGCCGCTTGGTGGCGCGGGCGTCCTCGCCGAGGCCGGCCAACTCCTCCAGCACCTTGGTCGGGTTCTCGTACCGGGTCCAGAGGCCCTCGACGTTGAGCACGCCGAGCCCGCCGAGCTGGCCGAGCCGCACCGCCGAGGCCGGGCTCATCGTGGCGTCCGAGGGGTGCCCGACGCAGGGGATGCCGAACTGGTACGCGTCGAGCTGCCAGCCGGTGGAGACGTCGTCGACGTCCCGGGTCCGGCGGCTCGGCACGATGGCGATGTCGTCCAGGTGGTAGCCGCGCTGCGCGGTCTTGCCCAGCCCGATCTCGACCACGTCACGCATGAGGACTCCAGATGTCTCGGGGGATGGATCAGCGGGAGTGGTAGTTGGGCGCCTCGACGGTCATCTGGATGTCGTGCGGGTGGCTCTCCTTGAGCCCGGCCGCGGTGATCCGGATCAGCTGGCCGCGCCGGTGCAGCTCGGGGATGCTCTCCGCGCCGACGTACCCCATCGCGGCGCGCAGCCCGCCGATGAGCTGGTGGGCGACCGCGGAGAGCGGCCCCCGGTAGGGCACCTGGCCCTCGACGCCCTCGGGGACGAGCTTGTCCTCGGCGAGCACGTCCTGCTGGAAGTAGCGGTCCTTGGAGTAGGACTTGGCCTGGCCGCGGGACTGCATCGCGCCGAGCGACCCCATCCCCCGGTACGCCTTGTACTGCTTGCCGTTGATGAAGATCAGCTCGCCCGGGCTCTCCTCGCAGCCGGCCAGCAGGCTGCCGAGCATCACCGTGTCGGCGCCGGCCACCAGGGCCTTGGCGATGTCGCCGGAGTACTGGATGCCGCCGTCGCCGATCACCGGTACGCCGGCCGGCCGCGCGGCCCGCGCCGCCTCCATGATCGCGGTGATCTGGGGTACGCCCACCCCGGCGACGATCCGGGTGGTGCAGATCGCGCCCGGGCCCACGCCGACCTTGACACCGTCGGCGCCCGCGTCGACCAGCGCCTTCGCTCCGGCGTACGTGGCGACGTTGCCGCCGACGATGTCGATGCGGACGTCGGACTTGAGCCGGGCGACCATGTCCAGCACGGCCCGCTGGTGGCCGTGCGCGGTGTCCACGATCAGCACGTCGACGCCCGCGTCGACCAGCGTCCGGGCCCGCTTGTAGGCGTCCTCGCCGACGCCCACCGCGGCGGCGACCCGGAGCCGGCCCGCCTCGTCCTTGGTGGCGTTCGGGTACTGCTCGCTCTTGGTGAAGTCCTTGACGGTGATCAGCCCGCGCAGCTTGCCGGCGCCGTCGACGATCGGCAGCTTCTCCACCTTGTGCTGGCGCAGCAGGGCCAGCGCGTCGTCCTTGCTCACCCCGACCGGGGCGGTGACCAGCGGCGTCCGGGTCATGATCGCGTGCACCGGGGTGGCCGGGTCGGAGACGAAGCGCATGTCGCGGTTGGTGACGATGCCGACCAACTGCCCCTCGCCGTCGACCACCGGCACGCCCGAGATGCGGTAGCGGCCGCAGAGCTCGTCCACCTCGCGGAGGGTGTCGTCCGGGCTGGCCGTCACCGGGTTGGTGATCATGCCGGACTCGGAGCGCTTGACCAGGTCGACCTGGAGCGCCTGGTCCTCCAGGGAGAGGTTGCGGTGCAGCACGCCGATGCCGCCCTGGCGGGCCATCGCGATCGCCATCCGCGCCTCGGTGACCGTGTCCATCGCGCTGGAGAGCAGCGGCACGGTCAGCTCGACGTTGCGGGTGAGCCGGGTGCGGGTGTTGACCCGGCTGGGCACCACGTCCGACTCGCCCGGCTGGAGCAGCACGTCGTCGAAGGTCAGACCGAGTGGCACCACCCGCGCCGAACCGGCCGGCAGCTCCGGCAGGTGACCACCCAGCTCGCCGTTGTCGACGCCACCAGGAAGATCGGTGCTGGGCGAATTTTCCACGATTGCTCTCCTGAGCTGCTCGGACGGGCTTCAGCGAGGGGTGGCGCGCGGGCACCGGCGCACGCCGGCGTGACGGCACGTCGTTTCATCGTACCCATTGAGCTGCACGACCCCCGGCGGTGCCGGCGCGCGTCGGCGACGCCACAGCGACGGGACCGGGGGCAGGCGTCGCGGGTCCCCGAGGACTACGGTGAGGGGGTGCACGACGAGCCCATCGACCCGTTCAACGGCGACCCGGCCGATCCGGCTGCCGGCCTGCACGATCCTCGCGACGACGACGAGCTCGACCCGCTGACCGACGTCGAACGCCAGGACGTGCTGGAGGATCTGGCCGACCTGGAGATCTACCAGGCCCTGCTGGCGCCGATCGGGGTGCGCGGGCTGGTCATCGAGTGCGAGGACTGCCGGGAGCCGCACTACTTCGACTGGGACCTGCTCCGGGGCAACCTGCGCCACCTGCTGGACTCCGGCCGCCCCCGGGTGCACGAGCCGGCCTACGACCCGGATCCGGACCACTACGTCACCTGGGACTACGCGCGCGGCTACGCCGACGGCGTGCACGACACGCTGACCGAGGGGACCGAGGAGGACGACTCCGCCGACGGCTGACCGGCCGGCTCGCGCGCCGGTGGCCCGCGACGACCAGCCCGACGCTCGCGCCGGTGCGCTCAGACGACCAGGCCGGCGCGGAAGCCGGCGGCCACCGCGTGCGCCCGGTCCCGGGCGCCGAGCTTGCGGAACAGCCGGCGGGCGTGCGTCTTGACGGTGTCCTCCGAGACGAACAGCTCCCGCCCGATCTCGGCGTTGCTCTTCCCCTCGGCCATGCCGAGCAGCACCTGGAGTTCGCGCTCGGTCAGCCCGACCGTGCCCCGGCCACCGCGCGTGCCCTGCCCGCCCCGCTGACCGGCCGGCACCGGCGTCTCCGCCTCGGCGGTCTCCGCCTCCACCTCGTCGTCACCACGCTGCACCGGCACCACCGTCGGGGCGGCGCCCGGCTCGCCCGGCGCGGACCAGCCCGGCCCCGGCTTGTTCGGAGTACGACCGCCGGCCGGCCGGGGCGGCGCGCCGACCGCGGCGGTGTCCCGTGCCGGGTCGGTCACCCGGTTGCGGGCGGGCCGCCCGGGCCCGGAGAGCAGCAGCAGGGCCTTGGCCACCGCGCTGGTCAGGTCGTGGTCGGCGCCCTGGATCAGCCCACGGGCGCCGGCGCTGATGGTGGCCGCCGCGGCCTCGGACTCCTCCGTGCCGAGCAGCAGCACGTCGGCCTGCGGCGCGCGGGCCAGCACCCGGCGGACGAAGCCGGCGCTGTCGGGTCGGGTGAGGGCGGTGTCGGCGAGCACGACGTCGACCGGGCGCTCGGAGAGCCGCAGCATCACCTCCGGATCGGAGACGGCCGTCCGCACGACCGAGGCCAGGCCGAGCCGAGCGGCCGCCGAGGTCAACTGCTGCGCGGCGAGCGGTGTTCGTACGCAGACGAGAACGGTACGCACTGTGGTCTCCTCTCCGCAGAGAGCAGACCATGGCCGGGTGCGCCGGGGAGGAGGTTCCAGGCAATCCTCCGAACTTTTCCGACATCTGGGGCATATGCCGCGACTTGTCCGAGGTTTTCGATCACAGACGTGTGAGTCGGGGAAAGGTCGGGTACCGAGACGCCAGGCCGGAAACGGTGCGCCCGCGCGGACCGCCGCCCGGACGCCGGATGCGAACGAGAACCTCCGCGGTGCCGCGCGGGAGGAGGGGTGCTGATGTCGAACGTACGTAGACTGCCCGGACCCATCGTCGACCTCTGGGACTGGCAGCGTCTCGGCGCCTGCCGAGGCCGCGACAGCGCCCAGTTCTTCCACCCGGACGGCGAGCGTGGCTCCTCGCGGCTGCGCCGCGAGTCCGGCGCCAAGGCCGTCTGCCGCGCCTGCCCGGTCCGGGCCGAGTGCGCCGCCCACGCGCTCTCCGTCCGCGAGCCGTACGGGGTGTGGGGCGGCTTCAGCGAGGCGGAGCGGCTGCGGCTGCTCGCCCTCGGCTGGGAGGACCTGGCCGACCGCCGGCAGACCCGGGTCGACATCGCCCGGTTGGAGGCCCGCCTCGGCCGCCCGCACAAGTCCGCCATGCCGGACCAGCGCAAGATCGCCTGATCCCGACCGACCAGACCTCGTCGACGCCGCGTCCCGGACCTCGGGGCGCGGCGTCGCCGTGTGCGGCGGGGCGAGGCGTCGCGCGTGCCCGGAGGCGAGGCGTCGCCGGGTGCCCGGGCCGGCGGCTCAGCGGACCGTCACCCGCACGGTGTGCCAGCCGGTCGCGCCGTCCGGCTCGACCGGCTGCTCCCGCCCGGTCTGCGTCGCACCGGTGGCGTCGGTGGCCCGCACCTGGAGGGTGTGCTCGCCGGGGGTGGCGTCCCAGCGCCAGGACCACTGCACCCAGGTGTCCACCGACACCGTCGGGGCCAGCGTCGCGTCCCGCCACGGCCCGCCGTCGACGCGTACCTCGACGCGGCTGACGCCCCGGTGCTGCGCCCAGGCCACCCCGGCCACCACCACCGGCCCGGCGATGATCCGGTTGCGCGGGCGGGGCGTGTCGATCCGCGACTGCGTCTTCACCGGCCCCTGCGCCGACCAGCCCCGGGGCACCCAGTACGCGTCGAAGTCGGCGAAGCTGGTCAGCTCCAGCTCGGTCACCCACTTGCAGGCCGAGACGTAGCCGTACAGGCCGGGAACCACCATCCGGACCGGGAAGCCGTGCTCGACCGGCAGCGGTTCGCCGTTCATCCCCACCGCCAGCAGCGCGTCCCGCCCGTCGCGCAGCACGGCGGTCGGGGTGCCGCAGGTCCAGCCGTCCACCGAGCGCCCCACCACCTGGTCCGCGCCCTCCTCCGGCTGCACCTCGTCGAGCAGTTCCCGGATCGGCACGCCCAGCCACCGGGCGTTGCCGATCAGGTCCCCGCCCACCTCGTTGGAGACGCAGGCCAGGGTGACGTACCGCTCGACCATCGGCCGGGCGAGCAGGTCGGCGAAGCTCAGCTCGATCGGGTTGCGTACCCGCCCGTGGATGCGCAGCCGCCAGGTCTGCGGGTCCACCTGCGGGACCACGAGGGCGGTGTCGATCCGGTAGAAACCGCCGGTCGGAGTGGTGTAGGGGGCGAGCTGCGCCAGCGACAGGTCCGCGCCGGCCGGGACCGCCGGGGCGGCGGAGACCGGGGCGGGCAACGCGACCGCCTCGCGGGCCGCCGACACCCCCCGACGGCCGGCCAGCCAGTGCCCGCCCAGCCCGGCCACCGTGGCCGCGCCGGCCAGCACGCCCACCCCGCGCAGGAACCGCCGCCGCGACTCGGGGTCGGTCTGCTCCAGCGGCTCCCACCCGGGCGGCGGTCCGGTCACGCCGGGGCCCGGCGCAGCACCGCCGGATGAGGGCGGAACCGTGGTCGGGTCCGGGCCGGGCGTGTCCACGGCCGACGCCGGCGGGGGCTGCGGCGGGGTCCAGGGCCACGGGTCGACCTCAAGCGGCCCGGCCAGGAACGCCCAGAGCGCCAACGCGCCCAGCCCGCCGCCGACCAACGCCGGCAGCGCGTCGGCGGCGTCCGCGCCGGCCCGGGTCAGCGCGGCGGCCACTCCGAGGGCGGTGAAGGCCGCGATGCCGGCCAGCCCGATCCACAGCCGGCGGACGGCGAGCAGGCCGAGCAGCGCGGCTGTCGCGGCCAGCAGCAGCGCCGTCCCGACCAGCAGGGCGATCTTGTCGTACGTCCCGAAGACGTCGATGGCGAACTGCTTCACCGGCTCGGGGACGACGTCCACGACGAGCCCACCGACGGCGATCAGGGGTGCGGACCGGGGCCCGGTGAGGACCGCCACCGGTTCGGCGGCGCCGATGGCGACGGCGGCGGCGGTGATCCCGGCCAGCGCGGCGAGACCGCGGGGCGTGCTGCTCATCCGATCAGTCTTGTCGACCGACCGCACCCCCCGCCAACTCCGTCAGCGTTCCGTAATCCCCACCGAGCGGTGGGACGGGGAAGGGCGCGCCGTCCGGTGGGACGGCGCGCCCTTCGGTGGAGCTACGGGTCAGAAACCCGGGCCGTGCTGGTGGCCGTGGCCGTGGCCGTGGCCACCGGCGGCGGCCGGCTCGGCCTTCTCCGGCTTCTCCACGACGAGGCTCTCGGTGGTGAGCAGCAGACCGGCGATCGACGCGGCGTTGGTGACCGCGTTGCGGGTCACCTTGACCGGGTCGATGATGCCGGACTTGACCAGGTCGACGTACTGGCCGGTGGCGGCGTCGAGGCCGTTGCCCCACTCCTTGTCGGCGACCTTGTTGACCACGACGTAGCCGTCGTGGCCGGCGTTCTGGGCGATCCAGCGCAGCGGCTCGACCAGCGCCTTGCGCACGATCGAGACGCCGGTCTTCTCGTCACCGGTGAAACCCAGGTCGTCGGCGAGCACCGGAAGGATCTGGGCCAGGGCGGCGCCGCCGCCGGGGACCGTACCCTCCTCGACCGCGGCCTTGGTCGCGGCGATGGCGTCCTCGATGCGGTGCTTGCGCTCCTTCATCTCGACCTCGGTCGCCGCGCCCACCTTGATGACCGCGATGCCGCCGGAGAGCTTCGCCAGCCGCTCGGCCAGCTTCTCCCGGTCCCACTCGGAGTCCGAGGCCTCGATCTCCTTGCGGATCTGCGCGACCCGGTCGGCGACCTCGGAGGACTGGCCGCCACCGTCGACGACGGTGGTGTTCTCCTTGTCGACCACGACGCGCCGGGCGGTGCCGAGCACCTCCAGGCCGACCTGGTCGAGCTTGTAGCCCAGCTCCGGGGCGACCAGCTCGGCGCCGGTCAGGATCGCCATGTCCTGCAGCATCGCCTTGCGGCGGTCACCGAAGCCGGGGGCCTTCACCGCGCAGACCTTGAGGGTCTTGCGGATCGAGTTGACCACCAGGGTCGACAGCGCCTGGCCGTCGACGTCCTCGGCGATGATCAGCAGCGGCTTGCTGTTCTGGAGGACCTTCTCCAGCAGCGGCAGCAGCTCCTCGATCGCCGAGATCTTCTGCGTGGTGATGAGGATGTACGGGTCCTCCAGGACCGACTCCTGCGACTCCACGTCGGTGACGAAGTTCGGTGAGATGAAGCCCTTGTCGAACTGGAGACCCTCGGTCACGTCCAGCTCGGTGATGAGGGCGGAGCCCTCCTCGACGGTGATGACACCGTCGCGGCCGACCCTCTCCATCGCCTCGGCGATCAGCTCGCCGATGGTGGCGTCCTGCGCGGAGATCGTCGCGACGTGCGCGATCGACTCCTTGTCGGCCACCTCGACGGCCCGGTCGAGCAGCGCCTCGGAGACCTTGGCGGCCGCCGCGTCGATGCCCCGCTTGAGACCGGACGGGTTCGCCCCGGCGGTCACGTTGCGCAGGCCCTCGCGGACCATGGCCTGGGCCAGCACGGTGGCGGTGGTGGTCCCGTCGCCGGCGACGTCGTTGGTCTTCGTCGCCACCTCCTTGACCAGCTGCGCGCCGAGGTTCTCGTACGGGTTGGTGAGCTCGATCTCCTTGGCGATGGTCACGCCGTCATTGGTGATCGTGGGCGCACCGAATTTCTTGTCCAGGACGACGTTGCGCCCGCGCGGGCCGAGGGTGACCTTGACCGTGTCCGCGAGGGCGTTGACACCGTGCTCCAGCAGGTGCCGGGCGTCGTCCGAGAAGCTCAGGATCTTCGCCATCTGTATCCCTTCGAAGCGACGTTGCCCCGGCCCGGCGAGCCGGACCGGGGCAACGACACTGATCGGTTGCTTACTTCTCGATGACCGCGAGGACGTCGCGGGCGGAGAGCACCAGGTACTCCTCGCCGGCGTACTTGACCTCGGTGCCGCCGTACTTCGAGTACAGGACGGTGTCGCCGACCTTCACGTCGACCGGCACGCGGTTGCCCTTGTCGTCGATCCGGCCCGGGCCGACAGCGAGGACGGTGCCCTCCTGCGGCTTCTCCTTGGCGGTGTCAGGGATCACGATGCCCGAGGCGGTGGTGGTCTCGGCCTCGTTCGCCTGGACCACGATGCGGTCCTCGAGCGGCTTGATCGCAACCTTGGTCGCGGTAGTCACGGGCATACCCTCCTGGGGTACTTGGTGTCGTTACCGGTCGGCACGCCGACCAGCGTCAATCTGCCACATGCCACCGGGCGGGGCCGTCGTCGCGGGTGCCGGTCCGCCTGGCGTTCAGCCACCGGACCTGACGGCCCGGAAGCTGGCACCCTCAGGGTGAGAGTGCTAATCGCAGGTTATTCCTCGGCTAGCACTCCGTCAAGGAGAGTGCCAACGCGCCGGTGTCGTGTCACCCCGCCGGGCACGCCCGGCCAGCACCCGGCACCGTGGTCCGACGGCGCCTCGACGGCCCGGCACCGTGTCCACCATCCGACCGATCGAGACGGTTAACTGGGCTGGCACCGCGTGGTTACGCTCGGCACCCAGCCGATCCGGAGGTCCGCGGTGAGCATCATCGTCGAAGGTGCGGTCGGCCGACAGCCGGGACCGGACAGCCCGACCCGGCGCGCCGCGATGGCCCGCCGGACCGCCGTCGCCGCCGGCGCCGGCCTCAGCCTCGCCGCCGTCGGCACGGCGCTGTCGTCACCCGTGGCGCCGACCGGCTGGACCACCGGGGCGCTGCACAGCTTCGGTGTGCTGCTCATCGTCGCCGGCTTCGTCGTCTCCGCCCGCTCGGCGGCACCCCGGATCGGCTGGCTGATGGTCTGTTGCGGAGGCCTCTACCACCTGGGTGACCTGCGGGCCAGCGAGCAGCCGTGGCTCTTCATGGTCGGCTTCTGCCTGGCCTACCTCTGGACGGCGGTGCTGGCGCACATCGCCCTGGCCCTGCCGGCCGGTCGGGTCGACGACGCGGTCAGCCGCGCCCTGGTCGTCGCCTCCTACCTGGCGGCGGTCGGCACCCAGGTGGGCCGGTTCGTCGCCGAACGCCCGCAGCCGCCCTGGTGGTGGAACCTCACCCCGCCGCCGACCTCGCCCTGGGCCACCATCGGCAGCCTGACCTACGCGGCACTGACCCTCGCCGTGCTGGTGGTGGTCGCCCGTCGCTGGGTGACCTCCACCCGGCTGCGGCGGCGACCCGCCGGACCGATCTGGGCGGCCACCATGGTGCTCGGCGCGGCCGGTCTCACCGTGGCGGTGGCCGCGCGGGCCGGCGCGCCGCCGGCGGTCCATGTCGGCACGCTGGCCACCGCGCTCACCCTCGACCTGCTGGTCATCCCGCTGGTGGCGCTCACCCGACGGATCCGCTCCACCCGGGCCCAGAGCCACGCCGCCCGGGTCCTGCTGGGACTGGACGGCCGGCAGCTCCCCCACCCGGGGAGGCTGGGCCGGACGCTCGCCGAGGCGGTCGGCGATCCGGCGCTGCGCGTCACGTACCCGCAGGGCGGAGGAGCGCTCTGCGGCCATGGGAACCCGACGCCGCCGGTACCCCGGGAAGCCGGGCAGGCGGTCACCGCCATACGGCGAAACGGTGCCGTGATCGCCCGGATCATCCATGACGAGGCCCTGAACGAGCAGCTCGACGTGACCCGGACCGCCTTCGGAATCGCCGGCCTGACGATCGAGAACGCCATCCTGTACCGGGCGCAACAGGCACGGATCGAGGAGCTGCGCCACTCCCGACTCCGGGTCTCCACGGCGGGCTTCGAGGAGCGGCGACGCATCCAACGGGACCTGCACGACGGGGCGCAGCAGCAGTTGTACGCGGTGCTGATGCTGCTCGACACGATCCGCGACGCGCCGGCCGTCGGCGTACCGGCCGAACTCCACCGGATCCGCGCGACCGCCGGGCGAGCCCACCTGCTGCTCCGGGACGCGATCAGCGGACTGCAGCAGCTGACCCAGGGCATCTATCCGGCGGCGCTGCTCGGGCACGGGCTCGCCGGCGCCGTGGGGCTGCTCGCCGAGGTCGCCCCCGTGCCGCTCGACGTCCGGGTGCCGTCGCGACGCTGGCCCCGGCACGTCGAGGTCACCGCGTACTTCTTCATCGCCGAAGGGGTTGCGAACGCGTACAAGCACGCGCGGGCCGAACGGGTCACCGTGGTCGCCGAGGAGCGCGGCCTGCAGCTCCACGTCGAGGTCACCGACGACGGGGACGGCGGCGCGACGGCGCGGCCGGGCTCCGGGCTGAGCGGACTACGGGACCGGATCGCCGCGGTGGGCGGCGACCTGACCATCGCCAGCCCCGCGGGCGGCGGCACCCGACTCGCCGCGACCCTGGCCCTGGAGGAACCGTGCGGATAGGGATCGTCGAGGACCAGCCACTGCTGCGTACCGCACTGGCGGAGGTGCTCTCCGCGCGCGGCATGGCCGTGGTCGGCGTCGCCGGTGACCCTGCCGAGGCGCTGCGGCTCGGCGACCGGGAACGGCCCGACGTGATGCTGCTGGACATCCGGCTGCCACCCACCTTCGTCGACGAGGGGCTCCAGATCGCGGAGGCGATGCGGCGCCGGCATCCGACGGTGGGTCTGCTCGTCCTCTCGTCGCACGCCGAGGTCGCCTTCGCCCAACGGCTGCTCAGCATGGAGGAGGACACTCGCGGCGTGGGCTACCTGCTCAAGGAACGGGTCGGCGAGGTGGCCGAGCTGGCCGACGCCGTACGCCGGGTGGCCGGTGGGGAGGTGATCGTCGACCGTTGCCTGATCCAGCGGTTGATGGCCCGCCCCCGGCTCGGTGACCCGCTGGACCGGCTGAGCCCACACGAGCGTCGGGTCCTGGCGCTGGTCGCCGAGGGGCGGTCGAACCTGGGCATCGCCGAGCAGATGGGCTGTCAGGTCGGCACCGTGGAGAAGCATCTCTCGGCGATCACCGGCAAGCTCCGCCTGATCCCCGGCGACGCCCGGGCCCGCCGGGGGATCAACGTCCGGGTCCTGGCGACGCTCGCCTTCCTCGGCGGCACCGGAACCGGCTGACCGCCACCCGGTTTTCCCACCTTCGGGCCTGCGGTTCCCCGACCCGCAAAGCCCGGCAAGCCCGGTGTCCCGGACGGCCTCCGGGGCGCAGCCTTGACCTGGGTACCCCCACCAGAGAAAGGACCCCACATGGGCATCCGCTTTCCCCGCCTCAGGACCCTGGTGCTGTTCGTCGCCACCAGCATGCTGGCGACGCTCGGCGTCACCGTCCTGGCAACGCCGGCAAGCGCCGGGCGGATCGGTAGCTGCGCCAGCCTGAGGAGCTTCACCCTCGTCTTCCAGACCGGCGGGGACGACCTGCGCGGCAACTCGGAGGTCATCCCCTTCCTGCGGACCACCTCCGGCGACGTCGAGCTGCAACACTTCTGGGGCGGCTTCGCCAACAACAGCTCCAACTCCCGGACGGTCACCTTCATCAACCCGAACTGGGCGGTCAACTCCTGCTCCGTGACCGGGGTGAGGCTGCGGATGATCTCCCACCCGGAGTGGTACGAGGGCCCCGACAACTGGAACATGGACGGCTTCAGCCTCTACGGGTACGCCTCGACCGGCAGCTACCGGTACCACATGTCGGCCAGCGGCGCCCCGCTCAAGCGCTTCACCAACACCGACCAGTGGTGGTCGATGCTCGGCTGACGTTCCCGCGACACGGGTGGCGACCGGGGACGGTCGCCACCCCCGCGCGTCCGGGCCCGAACCGGTTCCGTACCGGGCCGCACCGGCCTGCCGCACAATGGCGCGGTGGAACTCGACCAACTGGCCGCGCTGCGTACCCCCGAGGGGTCGGCCGCGCTGGCCGCGGCGACCGAGGTGGCCGGCGGCGACCCGCTGGCAGCGGCGGCCGCGCTGCGCGCCACCGGGGTCCCCGCCGGACTGTCCGCCGCCGCGCTGACCCAGGCCGAGCTGCGCCGCCGGGCGGTCGGCAAGTTCGGCCCGGAGGCCGCCGGGATGTTCCTCACCCGGGCCGGGCTGGAGCAGGCCACCCGCCGGCCGGTGGCCGACCGGCGGGCCGCGCGGTTGCGCGCCGCCGGGGTGACCACCCTCGCCGACCTCGGTTGCGGCCTCGGGGCCGACGCGCTCGCTGCCGCCCGCGCCGGCATCCGGGTGTACGGCGTGGAGGCCGACCCGGTCACCGCCGCGATGGCCGCCGCGAACGCCGAGGCGGCGGGACTGGCCGGACTGTTCACCGTGCAGGTCGGCGACGCGACCGCGTTCGACGTGACCCGGGTCGAGGGCGTCTTCTGTGATCCGGCACGGCGGAGGGCCGGCACCGGCCGGCGGATCTTCGACCCGAACTCCTACTCCCCGCCCTGGGACTTCGTCACCGGTCTCGCCGAGCGGGTGCCGCGCACGGTGGTGAAGGTGGCCCCCGGCATCGACCACGCGCTGATCCCGGCCGGCGCCGAGGCGGAGTGGGTCAGTGTGGACGGCGACCTGGTGGAGGCGGCGCTCTGGTGCGGTCGGCTGGCCGAGCTGCCCCGCCGGGCCACCCTGCTGCGCGGCGGCGCGGTGCACACCCTCACCGGCGCGGGGGCGGCGGAGGCGCCGGTCGGGCCCACCCGCCGCTTCCTGTACGACCCGGACCCGGCCGTGGTCCGCGCGCACCTGGTCGCCGAACTGGCCGACACCCTCGACGCCACGCTGGCCGACGGAAGCATCGCCTACCTGTACGCGGACACTCCGACGGCCACCCCGTTCGCCCGCTGCCTGGAGGTCACCGACGTGCTGCCGTTCTCGCTCAAGCGGCTGCGTGCCCTGCTGCGGGAACGCCGGGTGGGCCGGGTGGAGATCCTCAAGCGGGGCTCGGCGCTGGAGCCGGAGAAGCTGCGCCGCGACCTGAGACTGGCCGGCGACACCGCCGCCAGCCTGGTGCTGACCCGGGTGGCCGGGGCACCCACGGTGCTGGTCTGCCGGCCCGTGCCACCGGCCTGACGGGTCGGCCGTCCGGCAGGGGTACACCGGCCGACGCGGACGGGGCCGTGATTCCGGCTGGCCGGGTCGGGGCGGCCGGGTTAGCTTGACGGTCATGGCGGGACAGGGCACTCCGGCGACGGCGCTGCTGGCGAAGCGGAAGATCGCGCACCGCACCCATCCGTACGACGTCTCCCCGGACGCCCCGAACTACGGTGCCCTGGTCGCGGCGGCCCTCGGGGCGCCACCGGAACGGGTCTTCAAGTCGCTGGTCGCCGAGGTCGACGGCGCGCTCACCGTGGCAGTCGTCCCGGTCACCGGGGAACTGGACCTCAAGGCGCTCGCGGCGGCGGTCGGCGGCAAGCGTGCCGCCATGGCGGACCGTACGGTGGCGGAGCGGGCCACCGGCTACGTCCGGGGCGGGATCAGCCCGCTCGGCCAGCGCCGACGCCTGCCCACCGTGCTGGACTCCTCCGCCCTGACCCACGACACCATCTACGTCTCCGCCGGCCGGCGCGGCCTCCAGCTGGAACTGGCCCCGGCCGACCTGATCTCCCTCACCACCGCCACCCCCGCCCCCATCGCCACCCCCTCCTGACCCACCCACCCGCGTTGATCATGAAGTTATTGCCACCCGTCCCGGCGTGTCGTGACAACGACTTCATGATCAACGAAAGGTTCGGGGCGAGGTGTGGGGCGAGGTGCGGGGCGGCCTTGCTGGGTGGATGTCCGGTGGATGGCTTTTGCGTTGCTGAATTGTTACCGCCGCCAACAAACTTCTGACCTCGACAGTCTTGCGCGTGGCGTGTGACCGGGAATACGTTGCCGGACACAACAAACACCGACCACTACTCCCCCACCCCCGAAAGGACCCGTGCTCATGCGCAAGGGCTTCCTCACCTTCGCCGCCGTGGGCCTGCTGGCCACCGGCAGCATGGCCGCCTGTGGCGACGACTCCGGCAGCAACGAGGCCGGCGGGTCGTCCGACAAGAAGCCGAAGATCGGCGTGATCCTCCCGGACAGCAAGTCCTCCGCCCGCTGGGAGGGCGCGGACCGCAAGTTCCTGGAGGAGGCCTTCAAGGCCGCCGACGTCGACTACGACATCCAGAACGCGCAGGGCGACAAGAACGCCTTCCAGACCATCGCCGACCAGATGATCACCAACGGCGTCACCGCCCTGATGATCGTCAACCTGGACTCCGGCACCGGCAAGGCCGTGCTCGACAAGGCCAAGTCGCAGGGCGTGGCCACCATCGACTACGACCGGCTCACCCTGGGCGGCTCCGCGCAGTACTACGTCAGCTTCGACAACGAGGCCGTCGGCAAGCTCCAGGGCGAGGGTCTGGCCAAGTGCCTGACCGACAAGGGCGTCAAGAACCCGTCGATCGCGTACCTCAACGGCTCGCCGACCGACAACAACGCCACCCTGTTCAAGAACGGCTACGACTCGGTGCTCAAGCCGAAGTTCGACGCCAAGGAGTACACCCAGGTCGCCGACGACGCCGTGCCGGACTGGGACAACGCCCAGGCCGCCACGATCTTCGAGCAGCAGCTCACCAAGGCCGGCGGCAAGATCGACGGCGTGCTCGCCGCCAACGACGGCCTCGGCAACGCGGCCATCTCCGTGCTGAAGAAGAACAAGCTCAACGGCAAGGTCCCGGTCACCGGCCAGGACGCCACCCCGCAGGGCCTGCAGAACATCCTCGCCGGCGACCAGTGCATGACGGTCTACAAGGCGATCAAGGAGGAGGCGAAGGCCGCCTCCGAGCTGGCCATCGCGGTCGCCAAGGGCGAGAAGAAGGAGACCGGCCAGACGGTTAAGGACCCGGAGGGTGGCCGTGACGTGGCCGCCGTCCTGCTCACCCCGAAGGCCATCTACAAGGAGAACGTCAAGGACGTCATCGCCGACGGCTTCGTCACGAAGGACGAGGTCTGCACCGGGGCGTACGCCAAGCTCTGCGCCGACGCCGGCATCAGCTGACCCGTACCGTCCCACCCCGCTCCCGGCGGCGCCGCCGGACGGGCTCCGACCTCCCCTCCGTGCAAAGGAGACCCCCGTGTCCGCGACCCCCCTGCTGGAACTACGCGGGATCGACAAGAGCTTCGGTCCCGTCCAGGTGCTCCGCGACGTCGCCTTCACCGCTCACCCCGGTGAGGTGACCGCGCTGGTCGGCGACAACGGCGCCGGCAAGTCGACCCTGGTCAAGTGCATCAGCGGCATCTACCCCACCGACAGCGGCGAGTTCCTCTTCGAGGGGCGGCCGGTGAGCATCAACAGCCCCCGGGACGCCGCCGCGCTCGGCATCGAGGTCGTCTACCAGGACCTCGCGCTCTGCGACAACCTCGACATCGTGCAGAACATGTTCCTCGGCCGGGAGAAGCGCAGCGGGCTGGTGCTCGACGAGCCGACCATGGAGCAGATGGCCGCCGAGACGCTCGCCGGGCTCAGCGTCCGGACGGTGAAGTCGCTGCGCCAGCACGTCTCCAGCCTCTCCGGGGGTCAGCGCCAGACCGTGGCCATCGCCAAGGCGGTGCTCTGGAACAGCAAGCTGGTCATCCTCGACGAGCCGACCGCCGCGCTCGGCGTCGCGCAGACCGCCCAGGTGCTGGAGCTGGTCCGCAGGCTCGCCGACAAGGGCCTGGCCGTGGTGCTCATCTCGCACAACATGAACGACGTCTTCGCCGTCTCCGACCGGATCGCCGCGCTCTACCTGGGCCAGATGGTCGCGCAGGTGAGGACCACCGACATCACCCACTCACAGGTGGTCGAGCTGATCACCGCCGGCCGCTCCGGCAACCTCGGCCTCGTCGAGGCGGGCGCGGGCAGCGCCGGCGCCGCCACGGGGTCCACCGACACCACCTCGGGAGCCGTCCGATGACCACCACAGCCGTCAAGAAGGCAGGCCCGGCCGCCGTCGCGCCGACGCCCACGGTGGGCAGCCACGCCCGCAACTACGTCAGCCGGGTACGCGGTGGCGACATCGGCGCGCTCCCGGCGGTGCTCGGCCTGATCGTGCTCTGCACGGTCTTCGCCGTCATGCGGCCGTCGTTCCTCACCGCCGGCAACTTCGCCAACCTGTTCACCCAGGGCGCGGCCGTCACCCTGATCGCGATGGGCCTGGTCTTCGTCCTGCTGCTCGGCGAGATCGACCTCTCGGCCGGCTTCGCCAGCGGCGTCTGCGCGGCGATCCTGGCCAACGTCGCCACCGTGCTCGGCTACCCCTGGTACGTGGCCGTGCTCGCCGCCATCGTCACCGGCGTGGTCATCGGCACGACGCTCGGCGTCCTGGTCGCGAAGATCGGCATCCCGTCCTTCGTGGTCACCCTGGCCGGCTTCCTCGCCTTCCAGGGCATCGTGCTGATGCTGATGGACGACGGCGCGAACATCTCCATCCGCGACGACACCCTGGTCGCGATCGCCAACCGCAACCTGCCGCCGGTCCTCGGCTGGTCCCTCGCCGCCGCCGCGGTCGCCGGGTACGCCGCCGTTCAGCTGCTGCGGCACCGCAACCGGGCCGCCCGCGGCCTGCTCACCGACCCGCTCGCGGTGGTGGCCGCCCGGATCGGCGCGCTGGCGCTGATCCTCGGCGTCGCGGTCTACATCCTCAACCTGGAGCGCAGCCGCAACGTCCTGGTCACCTCGCTCAAGGGCGTGCCGATCGTGGTGCCGATCATCGCGATCCTGCTGGTCGTCTGGACCTTCGTGCTCCAGCGCACCAGCTACGGCCGGCACGTCTACGCGGTCGGCGGCAACAAGGAGGCCGCCCGCCGGGCCGGCATCAACGTCGACCGGATCCGCATCTCGGTCTTCGTGATCTGCTCCTCGATGGCCGCCGTCGGCGGCATCGTGGCCGCCAGCCGGGCCAACTCCGTCGACCCGAACACCGGTGGCAGTAACGTACTGCTCTACGCGGTCGGCGCGGCGGTGATCGGCGGCACCAGCCTCTTCGGCGGCAAGGGCCGGGTCCTCGACGCGGTGCTCGGCGGCGCCGTCGTCGCGGTCATCGACAACGGCATGGGCCTGATGGGTTACAGCTCGGGAGTCAAGTACGTGGTGACGGGTGTGGTGCTCCTCCTCGCGGCCAGCGTCGACGCGCTGTCGCGGCGTCGCTCCGCCGCCAGCGGCACCCGTTGACGCCCGGCAGACGCTGAGCAGCGGGGACACGGAGTGCCAGAACGATGCGGGTAGGACCGAGCCAGGACGAGATCCGGCGGCAGAACCTCGGTGCGCTGCTGCGTCACGTCCACGTCCACGGCGCGACCTCCCGCGCCGAGTTGACCACCACGCTCGGGCTCAACCGCAGCACCATCGGCGCGCTGACCGCCGACCTGGCCGGCGCCGGGCTGGTCAGTGAGGGGACGCCGAAGGAGACCGGCCGGGCCGGACGACCGTCGCTGGTCGTCCGGCCCGAGTCGGCCCGGGTGTACGCGTACGCGTACTCGATCGAGGTGGACCGGCTGCGGGCCGCACGGGTCGGGCTCGGCGGTGAGATCCTCGACCGCCGCGACCTCGACCGGCCGCGCGGCCTGGACGCCGGGGAGACCGCGCCGCTGCTGGCCGGCGCGCTCAAGGAGATGCACCAGAGCGTCCCGGCCGGGGCGCTCTGCGTCGGCGCGGGCGTGGCGGTCTGCGGCATGGTCCGCAAGGCCGACGGGCTGGTCCGGCTCGGCCCGACCACCGGCTGGGTGGACGAGCCGATCGGCGCCACCCTCGCCGACGAACTCGGCATCGACGTGCCGATCACGGTGGGCAACGTGGCGGACGTGGCCGCCTTCGCCGAGCACGCCCGGGGCGTCGCCGCCGGCTGCGACAACGTCATCTACCTCTACGGGGACGTCGGCGTGGGCGCCGGCATCATCGCCGGCGGGCGGCGGGTGACCGGCCACGGCGGGTACGGCGGCGAGGTCGGGCACATGGTCGTGGTCCGCGACGGGGCGCGCTGCGAGTGCGGCTCGCGCGGCTGCTGGGAGACCGAGATCGGCGAGTACGGCCTGCTGCGGGCGGCCGAACGCTCCGACGCCCGGGGCCGCGAGGCGCTGCTGGCCCTCTTCGACGCCGCCGACCGGGGTGACGCCCGCGCCCAGACGGCGGTCCGTCAGGCCGGCGACTGGCTCGGCTTCGGCGTCGGCAACCTGGTCAACATCTTCAACCCGGAGATGGTCATCTTCGGCGGCACCATGCGCGACCTCTACCTCGCCGCCGCCGCTCAGGTCCGCAGCCGGCTCAACCAGGTCGGGCTCCCCGCCTGCCTGGAGCACGTACGGCTGCGCACGCCCAAGCTCGGCGACGACGCGGCGCTGGTCGGGGCGGCCGAACTGGCCTTCGAGCGGCTGCTGGCCGACCCGCTCGACGTGGGCTGAGCCGACACGACGACCGGCCCGCCCCCGGATCCACCTGGCAGGACCGTGCGCACCGACGTGGGCTCGGTCGAGGTGTGAGGGCCGTACGAAACGTGAAGACGGTGCGGGCGGCGACCGCCGCCCGCACCGTCCGTATCTCACATCACGAACGGGAACGTGCCCCAGTTGTGACCGAGCTTGACCGGGGTGCCGAAGCCGGTGCCCCAGTGCGGGTAGTACCAGAGGTAGCCGCCGGCGTCTACGCCGAGCACGTCCGCCTGACCGTCGCCGGAGAAGTCGGAGGCGAAGACATGCTTGAAGGTGCCCCAGCCGTGACCGATCTGCACCGGCGCGCTGAGGCCGGTTCCGTTGTGCGGGTAGTACCACAGGTAGCCGTTGGCATCGACAGCCAGCACGTCCGCCTGCCCGTCACCGCTCCAGTCCGCAGCCGTCACGTGCTTGAACGTGCTCCAGCCGTGACCGATCTGCACCGGCGCGCTGAGGCCGGTTCCGTTGTGCGGGTAGTACCACAGGTAGCCGTTGGCATCGACAGCCAGCACGTCCGCCTGCCCGTCACCGCTCCAGTCCGCAGCCATGACGTGCTTGAACGTGCCCCAGCCGTGACCGATCTTCGTCCGGGTCGACAGGCTGTTGTTGTTGTTCGGGTAGTAGTAGAGGTCGCCCACCGAGTCGACGGCCAGCACGTCCGCGTGGCCGTCACCGCTCCAGTCGTCGGCCATCACGTGCTTGAACGTGCCCCAGCCGTGACCGATCTTCGTCCGGGTCGACAGGCTCTTGTTGTTGTTCGGGTAGTAGTAGAGGTCGCCCACCGAGTCGACGCCCAGCACGTCCGCGTAGCCGTCACCGCTGAAGTCGGAGACGGTCTCCGTCGAGCGGGGGGCACTGCCGCAGTTGGCGCTGGTGATCCAGCGGTCGGCGCTGGCGTCGGTGGTCATTCCGGACCGGACCCCGTTGAAGTAGGCCTCGGTCCGGACACCGTCGGCGTACTGGACGTAGTGCAGGTGCGGGCCGGTCGAGTAACCGGTGCTGCCGACGTAGCCGATCCGCTGGCCGATAGCGACCGACTGGCCCTTGGTGACCGCCGGCGCGTACTGCATGTGCAGGTACTGGGTCTGCCAGCCGCCAGGGTGGTCGATCATGACCCACCAGCCGCCGCTGTCTCCCCAGCCGGAGAAACTCACCGTGCCGCTGGCCGATGCGAGGATGGACCGGCCCAGGCTGTTGCCGCTGGAGTGGGTGAAGTCGATTTTGTAGCTGCCATGGCCGTCGTACGTGGCCATCTTCCAGGTCTCGCCGCACGGGAACGGCACCTGGAAGAGCGGTCGTGTACCGGCGGCGGCGGCGGGCGTGGCGACAGTGACGGCAGCCAGGGCGACCAGGGCCATCAGTGCCGTGGCGGTACGGCGAAGAGAACGTGTGAACAAGGACGAAAGCCTCTCTGTCGGGCAGCAGGATGCAGAGGCCCTCCCAGCACGCACCGGGACGCCTCCACCGCTGTTTCGGGAATGACCCCGGTCTGCGCTGAAGACGCTGATCACTGCGCCGGGGCTACCGTCAATCAGAGTCCATCGGCCGGTGGCCGACAACCCAACGAATCCGCGGAAGTCGTGGATGGAGTGGCCCGGTCATGCGGGCAACTGAATCGGTGAACTGATCGGGCCGGTGATCCGTACCAGAGGGCGGACGGGCAGCCGGCGGATGCGCTGCCCGACGTCACGCGTACGGCCCGGACCGAGGAGGCACCGCAGTATGGCACCGCTGGAATCCGCACGTCGTCGGCGAGGGCACCGGACCCACCGGGTGGCGGTGCTGCTCGTAACGTTCCTGGCCGGGCTGGTGGCCCTGCCCGGAGCAGCCACGGCCGCTCCGGCCGCGCAACTCAACGCCGCCGACATGACGCTGCTCAACGGCGTCCGGTTGGCCGGCCTGTGGGAGATGCCGGCCGGTCAGATGGCCGCCGAGAAGGGACAGTCGGCCCGGGTCCGCGAGATCGGGGCGGAGATCGCCCGGCAGCACGAGCAGCTCGACCTGCTCGTCGTCGAGGCCGCCAACAAGCTCGGCACCATCCTCCCCTCGGACGCCACCGCCGAGCAGAAGGGGTGGCTGGCCGAGATGCAGGAGGCCAGAGGCGCGCAGTTCGACCAGATCTTCGTGACCCGGCTCCGGGTGGCGCACGGCAAGATCTTCCCGGTGATCGGCGCGGTCCGCGCCGCCACCCGTGACGCCACCGTCCGCAAGCTCGCCGACCAGACCAACAAGTTCGTCACCGACCACATGCTGATGCTGGAGAGCACCGGGCTGGTCCGCTGGCAGCAGATGCCCCCGGCCGCCATGCCGCCCGCGCAGAGCGACTCACTGATCGCCGCCGCCCAGGCCGGCACGCCCGCCCGCCCCGCGGCCAGCGTCGGCACCACCGTCGTCTGGGTGGTCTTCCTGGTCGCGCTCGGCGTCGGCGGTTACACCACCTGGCGCATCCTGCGCCGCAGCTGATCGCAACGACAGGCGGGTGAGGGGCCGGGCGCGCGACGCTCCCGGCCCCTCACCCGTGCCGTCTCTCTCAGCGGTCGACCTGGGTGAAGTCCCAGGAGTGCGGCGGACGGGCCACCAGCATCGCCGGCGGGTCCGGCAGCGCACGGGGACTGCTCCGCCACTTCGAGATCACCACCACCCGGTGGTCGGTGGAGGAGAAGACCTCGCTGGACAGGTGCAGCGGGTCGTGCTCCAGCTCCGGCAGCGCGGTCTCACAGACCCAGGTGATCAGGTCGGTGAAGCCGTACGGCTCCGCGCGGGCCTCCCACATCCGGACGATCACGTCGGCCACCCCTCCGTCACACGCTGACCGTGGTCAGCGGCAGGGCCGAGTCGGCGGGCAGGTCCAGCCGGCTCGGCGCCACCCCGGCGGCGACCAGGTGCGAGCCGAGCGCCGCGACCATCGCGCCGTTGTCGGTGCAGAGCTTCGGCCGGGGTACGCGCACCCGGATGCCGTGCTTCGCCGCCCGGTGCTCGGCCATCGCCCGCAGGCGCGAGTTGGCCGCCACTCCCCCACCGATCACCAGCGTGCCGATCCCGTGGGCCCGGCCGGCATCGACGGCCTTGGCCGTGAGCACGTCGCAGACCGCCTCCTGGAACGAGGCCGCGACGTCGGCCAGCGGCACCGACTCGCCGGCCCGCTGCCGGGCCTCCACCCAGCGGGCCACCGCCGTCTTCAGGCCGGAGAAGGAGAAGTCGTAGCGGTGCGCGGCGAGGTCCTTGGCGGCGGTCAGCCCACGCGGGAACCCGATCGCCGCCGGGTCGCCGGCCCGGGCCTCCCGGTCGATGTACGGCCCACCGGGGAACGGCAGCCCGAGCAGCCGGGCCACCTTGTCGAACGCCTCGCCAGCAGCGTCGTCGATGGTGGCGCCGAGCGGGGTGACCCCGCGCGCCAGGTCGTCGACGAGCAGCAGCGAGGAGTGCCCGCCGGAGACCAGCATGGCGATCGCCGGCTCCGGCAGCGGGCCGTGCTCCAGGGTGTCCACGGCGACGTGCGCGGCGAGGTGGTTCACCCCGTACACGGGCTTCTCGGCGGCGAGCGCGTAGCCCTTCGCGGCGGCCACGCCGACCAGCAGCGCGCCGGCCAGCCCGGGGCCGGAGGTGACGGCGATCGCGTCGATGTCGGCGATCGTCACCCCCGCCTCGGCGAGCGCCCGGTCCATGGTCGGCACGATCGCCTCCAGGTGGGCCCGGCTGGCCACCTCGGGCACCACCCCGCCGAACCGGGCGTGCTGCTCGACGCTGGAGGCGAGCGCGTCGGCCAGCAGGGTGTGCCCGCGCACGATCCCGACGCCGGTCTCGTCGCAGGAGGTCTCGATGCCCAGGACCAGGGGTTCGTCAGCCATCAGTCGTCCGTCCCGTACGCGGTCGGCGGGGCGACGCGCCGCATCACCAGCGCGTCGGTGTTGCTCGGTTGGTAGTAGCCGCGACGCACACCGATCGGCTCGAAGCCGTACGCCGCGTAGAGCTTCTGGGCGGGGGCGTTGTCGGCCGCCACCTCCAGCAGGACGGCCCGTACGCCCTGGCGGGCCGCCTCGGCGAGCAGGTCCTCCAGCAGCGCGCGACCGACGCCGCGCCGCTGGGCGTCCCGCCGGACGGCGATGTTCTGCACCCACGCCTCGTCCGGCTGGACGGTCAGCCCCGCGTAGCCGAGCACCGACCCGTCGGCGTCCGTGGCCACCCGGTAGAAGTGCCCGCTGCCCAGCTCGTTCCAGAACATCGCCGGGGACCACTGCTCGGCGCCGAAGAGGTCCGCCTCGATCGGCAGCACCTCGTCGATGTGCCACCAGCGGAAGCGGCCCAGGCGCACCTGGCCGGTCACGGCGTGACCTCGGTTCGCGGGGCTCGCAGGACCGGCTCACTCCTCGCGCTCACGGGAGGACCGGCTTGTGGGCGGTCGCCGCCACGGCGTCCGGGCGGCGCAGGTAGAGCGGGGTGAGCGCCTCGCCGGGGGCACCGGCCCGGATCCGCTCGGCGGCCAGCACGGCCAGCGCGGTCGCGTCCGGGTAGCGCGGCTCCGCCCGCAGCGGCAGGCCGAGGACGTCGGCGTACCGGTGCGCGCCGTCGCCCACCGCGACGGTGACGGCCAGGTCGCGGGCCCGGTCGGCGGCGACCGCCGGAGCGTCCACGTTCGGCCCGGCGATTCGCTGGCCCGCGCCGTCGTAGACCGCCCAGTAGACCTCCCGGCGGCGGGCGTCGGTGGCGGCCAGGACCGGCTCGCCGGCGGCCACCGGATGCCCGAGGCCGTCCAGCGAGCAGACGCCGTACGTGGGGATGCCGAGCACCTGGCCCATGGTGGCGGCGGTGACCAGCCCGACCCGCAGCCCGGTGAACGGGCCGGGGCCGAGACCGGCGACGATCGCGGTCAGGTCCCGGGGCCGGGCGTCGGCGTCGGCGAGCACGGCGTCCACCTGCGGAGCGAGCAGTTCGCCGTGGGCGCGGGCGTCGACCGTGCAGCGGTGCGCCCGCGACGCGACGCCCTCCGCCGAGACCTCCACCAGCGCGGCCGTCACCGCGGGCGTCGAGGAGTCCACCACCAGTACGAGCACGATTGACCAGCCTAGCCGCCCCTGCCGTCACCCCCGGTGACGCCCCACCCGCCTTCCCCGCCGCCCCCGCCCCGCCCCCGCCTCCGCGATCTTGCACTTGTGGCCCCGTCATAAGCGACGAAAGCCGCAGAACGGAGGCCCAAACTGCAAGATCGCCGGGGCGGGGCGGGGGCGGGGGCGGGGTGGGGGTGGGGGTGAGGGGGGCACGGTTGCCGGGTCAGCTCGGGGTGCGGAACTTTCGGCGGAAGGCGGGCAGCAGCCAGGGCCGCCGCCCGGAGACGCGCACCCGACCGGTGAGCACCGCCCGCGCCTGGCTGACCCGACCGAACATCATCAGGTTGAAAGTGCCCGGGTCGTGGTGGACCCGGACGTCGGGCCGGGCGTCCGGCGGGGCGAACGAGACCAGCCCCCGGTGCAGCATCAGCCGGACCGGGTCGATGTACGCGTTGCGGAACTCGACCACGATCCGCCGGTCGCTGGGCGGCGCGCCGCCGTCCTGGAGCCGGCCGTAACCGTGCCGCACGACGCCGGCCAGGAACAGTTCGAGGAACAGGGCGGCGTCGCGGCCCGGCAACGACCAGCGCCGTCCGGTGGCCCTGGCGAGGTCGTGGCCGTGGATCAGCAGCTCGTTGACCAGGTGGGCGCAGAGCCCGGCGAGCGGCACCCGGGCCCCGCCGAGCCAGGGCACCGTCTCCTCCGCGTCCCGGTCGGCGCAACTGGCCAGCAGGTGCCCGACGTCGGCCCGCAGCCGGGCGAGCAGCACGACCGGGTCACGCTCGGTGAAGTGCCGGAGGATCACGTCGTTGAAGTCGGCGACCGTGTCGACGGTGACCCCGGGGAGGTAGTCGTCGAACCCCTCCACCGGCAGCGGCGGGTACTCCGGATCGGCCAGGTGCGCGTAGAGCCAGGCCAGGGAGACCACGTGCGCCAGCATGTCGGCCATCGACCAGTCGGCCGTGCACATGGTGTCGGGTCGGCAGGACTCGACCAGACCGGCGAAACGCTCGGTCTGGTCGGCCAGCGCCGTCCGCGCCGCGTTCCACTGCTCGGTGGTGACCGTCGCCGCCATGCGTCCTCCCCTGGTCGCCATGCCGCCGGCCACAGGCTACATCGGACGGTCACACCGTGGTGACCCCACGCAGTCAGCCGGCGGAGCGTTCCCAGTCCACAGTGGGCAGCCCCGCGTCGGCGAGCGCCTTGTTGGCCGCGCTGAACGGCCGGCTGCCGAGGAAGCCGCGCGGGTTCATCGGGCTCGGGTGCCCGGCCTCCAGCACCACGTGCGCCGGGTTGGTGACCAGGGCGGCCTTCTTGCGGGCGTACCCGCCCCAGAGCAGGAACACGACCCGCTCGTCGCGGGCGTCGAGGGCCCGGATGGTGGCGTCGGTGAACTCCTCCCAACCGGAGTTGGCGTGCGAGCCCGGGGTGGCCTGCCGGACGGTGAGCACCGAGTTGAGCAGCAACACGCCCTGCGCCGCCCAGCCGTCGAGGTTGCCGCTGCGCGGCTTCGGCACGCCCAGGTCCTCGCCGAGCTCCTTGAAGACGTTGCGCAGCGACGGCGGCACCGCCACTCCCTCGCGCACGCTGAAGCTCAGCCCGTGCGCCTGCCCCGCCCTGTGGTACGGATCCTGCCCGAGGATCAGCACCCGGCACTGCTCCGGCCCGCAGAGCCGGTAGGCGGAGAAGAGGTCCTCCAGCGGCGGGAAGACGGTCCGGGTGGCGTACTCCCGGGCGACGAACGCGGCCAGCGCGGCGGTGCGGGCCGGGTCGAGGTGCGGGGTGAGCACGGCACGCCACGCCTCCGGCAGCAGCGCCAGCAGGTCGAGGGTGGGGGCGTCGTCGGGCATCGGCAACCTTTCGCAGTCGTCCCGGGCACTCTAGGCAGCGGGTACGACAGCGCTCAGCGCAGGGCGTCCAGGCGGCTCGCCCAGTCGCCCCCGACCGGCTCCAACCCCACCACCCGGGTGTCGTCCTCGCGCCGGTCGATGCGGACCCGCAGGTGGGCGTCGACCAACTGCTCCACCAGCCCCTCGCCCCACTCGACCACGGTCACCGAGTCGTCCACCGAGGCGTCCAGGTCGAGGTCGTCGATCTCGGCACGCGGGTCGGCCGCGCCACCCAGCCGGTACGCGTCGGCGTGCACCAGCGCCACGCCCCGCCGCCGGGCCGGGTCGGGCCGGTGCACCCGGGCGATCACGAAGGTCGGCGAGGTGATGTCGCCGAGCACCCCCAGCCCGGCGCCGATGCCCTGGGTCAGCGCGGTCTTCCCGGCCCCCAGCGGGCCGGTGAGCAGGAGCAGGTCGCCCGCGCGCAGCAGGTCGGCCAGCCGGCGGCCGAACGCGTGCGTCTCCTCGACCGTCGACAGCGTGACGGTCACGCTCGCGCTCACAGACCCTCCAGGAACTCGGTCAGCGCCGCGTTGACCTCGTCGGCATGCTCCAGCATCACCACGTGCCCACTGTCGTTGATCTTGACGTACCGGGCGTGCGGCAGCCGGCGCACGATCTCCTCCGAGTGGGTCACCGGCGTGATCATGTCCTTGTCCCCCACCACCACCAGCACCGGCGTGCCGCTCAACGCGGCCAGCGCCGGGAACCGGGAGTGGCTGGCGAGGGTACGCAGGTAGCGGGTCACCGTGTCCGCCGACGTGCGGGAGTTCATCCGCTCGACGTACGACACCAGGGCCGGGCTGGGCCGGCGGGTGCCGAACCCGTACCTGCGGGTGAGCAGCCAGGCCACGTTGGACGTGGACTGCCGCGCCTTGTCGATCGCCGTGCCGCCGTACCGGGCGGCGTTGCTCATCATGTAGAGCACCGGCGAGCCGACCCGGCCCAGCAGCGCCGGCGCGACCAGCCTGGTCTCCGCGAGCAGGCCGCCCGAGGTGGCCATCAGCACGGTGCCCACCACCCGGTCGCCGAACATCTCCGGGTACAGCTCGGCGAAGGCCATGATCGTCATTCCGCCCATCGAGTGGCCGACCAGCACCAGCGGCCCCTCCGGGGTGGTCCGGTCGATCACCCGGCGCAGGGTATGCCCCAACGCCTCCAGGTCGTACTCGCCGGACTCCAGCCGGCCGGAGCGGCCGTGCCCCGGCTGGTCGTACGCGACGATCCGGTGCTCGCCCCGCTCGGCGAGCATCTTGCGCTGGAAGTGGAACGTCCCCATGTCCAGGCAGAAGCCGTGCACCAGCACCACCGTCGGGCGTCCCGGCGCGGACCGGGTCGGCTCGACCACCTCCACGTGGATGTCGGTGCCGTCCTCCAGCTCCAGCCGGAACGAGTCGTCGTACCGCTGCTCGCCGAAGGCCTCCCCGGCGTACCGGTCGGTGGGGTCGGCCTTGAGCCGGCGGACCAACGCGCGCTCGGTGGCGACACCGGCCGCGAGGCCGGCGGCGGCGACACCGACGGTCGCCAACGCACCGGCCACCTTCCCGGCGGCGGTACGCGGCCGGGGCACCCGGAAGTTCACGGCCGCTCACCGTCGTAGACCCGGGGCACCCGGACCCCGCCGAACCGGGTGACGATCTCGTAGTTGATGGTGCCGACCGCGTCGGCCCAGTCGTCGGCGGTGGGCTCGCCGTCGACGCCGCTGCCGAAGAGGGTCGCCACGTCCCCGGCGGCCACCTCGTCCGTGCCGCAGTCCAGCACGAACTGGTCCATGCAGACCCGGCCGGAGATGGTGCGCCGCCGACCGGCGAGCTGCACCGGGCCGACGTTGGAGGCGTGCCGGGGCACTCCGTCGGCGTAACCGAGCGGCACCACGGCCAGGTTCGTCTCGTCCTCGGTGGTGTAGGTGTGCCCGTACGAGACGCCGGTGCCGGCCGGGACCCGCTTGGTGATCATGACCCGGGCCCGGGCGGTCATCGCCGGGCGCAGCCCGAAGCGCTCCCCGGCGATCGGCGACAGCCCGTAGACGGCGATGCCGGGGCGGACCAGGTCGAAGTGGGTGTCCGGGCGGGTCAGCGTGGCGGCGGAGTTGGCCAGGTGCCGGTAGCGCGGGCGCAGCCCGGCCCGCTCGACCATGGCCAGGCCCTCGTGGAAGACCGCGAGCTGGCGGTCGGTGGTGGGGTGGCCGGGCGAGTCCGCGTACACGAAGTGGCTCCACACACCGACCACCTCGACCAGACCGTCGGCCTGGGCCTTCGCGGCGGCCTCCAGCAGGGTCGGCCAGTCGGCGACGGTCGCCCCGCCCCGGGACAGGCCGGTGTCGATCTTCAGGTGCAGCCGGGCCGGGCGGTCCGCGACCCGGCCCGCCTCGACCATCTCGTCGAGCTGCGGCAGGCTGGCCGCGGCGAGGTCCACCCCGGCCGCGACCCCCTCGTGCAGCGGCAGCCCCGGGTCGAGCAGCCAGGCCAGCACCGGGGCGGTTATCCCCGCCCGGCGCAGGGTCAACGCCTCGTCCAGGGTGCAGACACCGAGCCAGTCCGCCCCGGAGTCCAGCGCGGCGCGGGCCGAGGGGACCATGCCGTGGCCGTACCCGTCGCCCTTCACCACCGCCATCAGCTCGGCGCTGGTGCCCGCCCGGAGCCGGGCCACGTTGTCACGGATCGCGTCGAGATCGACGCGCACCTGGGACTGCCACATACGCCCAGCCTACTTGCGCCGGTGATCACCCGGCCCGCTCCCGGCTCAGCGGGTGAGCACCGTCCCGTCGACCGCGTCGACGTCGACCTCGCCGACCCGCGCCCCACGCAGTTTCATCTCCCAGATCGGCCGGCCGCCCTCCTCGTCCAGCTCCGCCCGGGTCACCTGGCCCCCGAACCGGGCGACGACGATCTCCGCCGCCCGCACGGCGTTCACCGGACGGGGGCCGAAGCGCGCGTCCAGCTCCGGGTCGATCCGCAGCTCGAAGGCCGGCCCGCCGGGCGGGGTGGCGACCCGGTCCCGGCCGTCCTTGGCCGAGGCGATGGCGGTACCGGCGGCCAGCATGCCGCCCACGGCGACGACCAGCAGAACGGCCTTGCGCATGGTTCCTCCTCGTGGAACACGTGCGGCCGGCAGCGTCCGGCGACGCGCCGCACGCCGGGGAGTACGGCCCCGGGCGGCGGGGCGGTTCAATCCAGCAGCGGCGCGATGACCGGGCGCAGCGCGGCCGCCACGTCCGGCGCGGTCACCGGGCCGCGCCGGGCCGCCTCCCGACCGGCCAGCCCGTGCAGGTACGCGGCGGTGGCCGCCGCCCGCTCCGGGGCCAGCCCGGCGGCGAGCAGCGAGCCGAGCAGCCCGGCCAGCACGTCGCCGGTGCCCCCGGTGGCCAGCGCGGGGCTGCCGGTGGGGTTGACGTACGCCCGACCGTCCGGCGTGCCGACCACCGTGCGGTCCCCCTTGAGCAGGACCGTCGCGTTCATCCAGGCCGCCAGCCGCAGCACGGCGGCGACCCGGTCGGCGCCCGGCTCCTCGCCGCAGAGCCGGGTGAACTCGCGGTCGTGCGGGGTGACCACGATCGGGGCGTCCCGGTCGCGCAGCCGGTCGGCGAGCGAGCCGTCCACCAGCAGGGTGAGCGCGTCGGCGTCGAGCACCACCGGCACCGGGGCGGCCAGCACCGCCCGCAGCTCGGCGGCGGCCTGCTCGCCGGTGCCGAGGCCGGAGCCGCACACCCAGGCCTGGACCCGTCCGGCGCCGGCGACCCGGTCGGTGGCGATCACCGACGGGTGCCGGCGGACCACGTCGGAGCGCGCGCCCCCGGCGTACCGGACCAGGCCGGTCGGGCCGGCGAGCGCGCCGCCCACCGAGAGCACGGCCGCCCCCGGGTACGTCCGTGAGCCGGTGGCCACCCCGACCACGCCCCGGCTGTACTTCTCCGAGGACGGGCCGAGTCGCGGCCACCAGTCGACCACGTCCGACCACTCGGTGACGTGCAGCGCGGGGGTGCCGCGCAGCCACGGCCCGAGCCCGATGTCGACCAGCTCGACCTGCCCGGCGAGCGGGGCGGCCGGGCCCACCACCAGCGCCGGTTTCCACGCGCCGAAGGCGACCGTCACGTCGGCGCGGACCGCGGCGGGCCGCCCGGAGGCGGCCAGCGGCACGTGACCGGTGTCGACCGCGACGCCGCTCGGCACGTCCACCGCCACCACGGTGGCCCGGTCGCCGTCGCGCCCGCAGTACCGCACCAGGCTCGCCGCCAACTGCTCGGCGGTCTCCCGCAGCCCGCCGGTGCCGCCGATCCCGACGATCCCGTCCAGCACCAGGTCGACGACGGCCGGTGGCCGGTCGACCAGCCGGCCGCCGGCGGCACGCAGCGCGGCGAGCCCTTCGGCGTGCGCCCGACCCGGGGTGACCGGCAGCGCGGAGACGGCGGCGCCGCGACGGGCCAGGTGCGCGCCCGCGTACAGGGTGTCGCCGCCGTTGTCGCCGGACCCGACCAGCAGCAGGACGTGGGCGCCGTACACCCCGCCCCGGTCGGCGAGCAGCAGCGCGCAGCGGCGGGCCAGGCCGGCGGCGGCCCGCGCCATCAGCGTCCCGGGCGGCAGGGTGCCCATCAGGCCCGCCTCCGCCGCGCGTACGTCCGCGACCCGCCACACCGGTTTCATGCCACCCGTCCCGTCGATCGGCCTGCGGACGGGCCGGGCGGCCCGCCCGTATCAGCGTTCCGCGACCACCATCGCCGAGGCGATCCCGCCGTCGTGGGAGAGCGATAGGTGCCAGCGGTTGATCCCGCGCTCGGTGGCGGCGGCCGCCACGGTGCCGGAGACGGTCAGCCACGGCCGGCCGTCCGGATCGGGCACGATCTCGCAGTCGTGCCAGCTCAACCCGCCGGGCGCGCCCAACGCCTTGGCGACCGCCTCCTTCGCCGCGAACCGGGCGGCCATCGACTCGGTCGAGCGCGGGTTGCCGGAGCCGGTGTAGCGCTCCGCCTCGGTGAAGAGCCGGTCGGCGAGCAGCGGGGTGCGGGCCACGGCTCGGGCGAACCGGTCCACCAGCACGACGTCGATGCCGACCGCGACGATCACGGAACCAGCCTACCGGCGGTGCGGGCCGCAGATTAGCCGCCGGCCACACGACGGGCAACGCCTGTGGACGACCCGGGGGTACGACCACCGCCCGCTGTCCACAGGCCCGCCGGACCGGCGGCGCAGCCGCCTAACGTCGACCCCGGTCGAGGTCACGCGGACGGGGAGGCCTGCGGAGTGGAGCCGTTGGAGGTACGACCGGAGGTGCTGCGCGAGGTGGCCGGCGGGCTCACCGACGAGGCGTACGCGCTGGCGCACGGGGTGGCCGGCGTGCCGGGGCTGGTGGTGCCCGCGCCCGAGTGGCGGGCCGCCGCCGCCCTGGCCCGGCTGGAGTCGGCGGTGCACTCCTGGCACGGCGTGCTCGGCGGTCGGGTGGCGCAGACGGCCGACGCCCTGCGCGCCGCCGTCCGCGCCTACGAGGCGGTGGACGACCGGGCGGCCGGTCGACTCGCCGCGCTGCCCCGGTGACCGGGTACGCGCAGCTCTGGCGGGCCGCCCCGGCGGACTGGAGCAGTGCTGGAGTGGCCTGGCGTGGGCTGGCCGACCCGGTGCGGCGTCGCCGTCGAGGGCTCGCGGCAGGCGTGGGCACGTTGCGTACCGGCTGGTCGGGTGGGGCGGCCGGCGCGGCCGGTGCGCGGCTCGGCGGGCTGCGCGCCGAGCTGGGCGGCCTGCTGCCGGTGCTCATCGAGGCGGACCAGGTGCTCGCCGAGTTCGCGGGCCGGCTGCGGGCGGCGAAGGCCCGGCTGGCCGCGGCGGTGGCGCTGGCGGACCGCAGCGGGGTGCAGATCGACCGGGACGGCGTGGCGAGCGCCGCCCCCGTCCCGGCCCGCCCGAGGTGGACCGGTCCGGAGGCGGGCGGCTTCCCGTCGGGCGTGCCGACCCGGCCGCCGGGCACGGGCGGGCCGGCGGAGGTGGCGCGGGTGGCCGCCGTCGTTCGGGAGGCGCTCGCGCTGGCCGACGCCGCCGACCGGGAGGCCGCCGATCGCCTCGACGAGCTGGCGGCGGCGGGCCGTACCGGCTGGGTTGCCCCGCCACCACCCGGGCGACCGGCGGCCGATGCCGCTCCCGCGCTGGTCCGCGCCTGGTGGGCCGGCCTCACCCCGGCCCAGCGGCGGTGGCTGGTGCTGCACGAGCCGGGCCGGGTCGGTCGCCTGGACGG
Source organism: Micromonospora citrea (assembly GCF_049629545.1). Classification (GTDB taxonomy): domain Bacteria; phylum Actinomycetota; class Actinomycetes; order Mycobacteriales; family Micromonosporaceae; genus Micromonospora; species Micromonospora citrea_A. Next base: position 218,038 of record NZ_JBNADX010000005.1, on the reverse strand, counting down.
CGTGCCGGTCACCGCCCGCGACCAGGCCAACCGGCTGCTGCTCGCCGACCGTCGGGACGCCCTCTCGGCCGACCTGCGGGAACTCTCGGCCGGGCCGGGCGATCGGGCCGCGCGGCGCCGGGTCGAGGCTGCGCTGGCCGGACTGGACGGGCTGGCCGGGCGGTTGGCGGTGGCGGGGCCGCCCCGGGCGTACCTGCTGGGGCTGGACGAGCGCGGGGACGGGCGGGCGATCGTCGCGCTGGGCAACCCGGACCGCTCGGCGCAGGTGCTGACGTACGTGCCGGGGATGACCGCCGACCTCGCCGACGCCCCGGGTGAGCTGAGCCGGGCCGCGCGGGTGCTCGCCCGGTGCGCCGGCGTCGCCCCCGACGAGGAGACCGCAGCGGTGCTCTGGCTGGACTACGACGCGCCGGACTTCCTGCACGAGGCGGCCTGGCCGGCCCAGGCGCGGGACGCCGGCCCGGCGCTGCACCACTTCCAGGAGGGGCTGCGGGCCACCCACGAGGGGCCACCGGCCCGGCAGACCGTCCTCGGGCACAGCTACGGCTCGGTGGTGGTGGGCAACGCCGCCCGCGACCACGGGTTGGCCGCCGACGCGCTGGTCTTCGTCGGGTCCCCCGGCGTCGGGGTGGACCGGGCGGAGGCGCTGCGCCTGCCGTCCGGGCAGGTCTGGGCGAGCACCGCGGCGGACGACGTGATCCGGTGGGTGGAGCCGCCGGCGCAGCTCACCGGCCGGGCGGCGCTCGCCACGTCACCGCTGGCCACGGCGGTCTCGCTGCTGCGTCCCGACGACCACGAGCTGTGGTTCGGCCACGACCCGGTCGATCCCGGTTTCGGCGGCCGCACCTTCCCCAGCGCCCGGTACGGCCACACCGGCTACTGGGAGCCCGACAATCCGGCCCTCGACGGCATGGCCCGGATCGTGCTCGGCCGGCCGGTGACCCCGTGACCGCACCACCGGGGAGACGGTCGGGCCCCGCCGGCCGTGGGTACGGCGGGCGGGGCCCGGTGGACGTCGCGGCCGGGCTACTCGACGGTGACCGACTTCGCCAGGTTGCGCGGCTGGTCCACGTCGTGCCCGCGGGCGGCCGCGATCTCGGCGGCGAGCACCTGGAGCGGCACGGTGGTCACCAGCGGGGCGAGCAGCGTCGGCGTCCGCGGCACGTAGATCAGGTGGTCGGCGTAGCGGACCACCGCCTCGTCGCCCTCCTCCGCGATCACGATGGTCCGGGCGCCCCGGGCGCGGACCTCCTGGATGTTGGAGACGACCTTGTCGTGCAGCATGCCCCGACCCACCGGCGACGGCACCACGCAGATCACCGGGGTGCCCTTGTCGATCAGCGCGATCGGGCCGTGCTTCAGCTCACCCGCGGCGAAGCCCTCGGCGTGCATGTACGCCAGCTCCTTGAGCTTCAGCGCGCCCTCCAGGGCCACCGGGTAGCCCACGTGCCGGCCGATGAAGAGCACCGTCGGCTCGGACTTCAGCTCCCGGGCCAGCTCGCGCACCGGCTCGATCCGGGCCAGCAGGTCGCGCAGCTTGCCCGGCATCTCCTGGAGCTGGGCGACCACCGCACCCACCTCGTCGGCGAACTTGATGCCGCGCACCTGGGCCAGGTGCAGGCCGATCAGGTAGCAGGCGACGAGCTGGGTGAGGAACGCCTTGGTCGAGGCGACCGCGATCTCCGGCCCGCCGTGGGTGTAGAGCACCGCGTCGGACTCACGCGGGATGGTGGAGCCGTTGGTGTTGCAGATGGCCAGCACCCGGGCCTTCTGCTCCTTGGCGTGGCGCAGCGCCATCAGGGTGTCCATCGTCTCGCCGGACTGCGAGATCACCACGATCAGCGTGGAACGGTCGAGCACCGGGTCGCGGTAGCGGAACTCGCTGGCCAGCTCGACCTCGCAGGGGATGCGGGTCCAGTGTTCGATGGCGTACTTGGCGACCAGACCGGAGTGGTACGCGGTGCCGCAGGCCACGATGAAGATCTTGTCGACGTCGCGCAGGTCCTGGTCGCTGAGGCGAACCTCGTCGAGGGCGATCTCACCGGTCTCGGTGAGCCGGCCGAGCAGCGTGTCGGCGATCGCCTGCGGCTGCTCCTCGATCTCCTTGAGCATGAACCAGTCGTAGCCGCCCTTCTCCGCGGCGGAGGAGTCCCAGTCGATGTGGAAGTCCTTGCCGGCGGCGGGCTGGCCGTCGAAGTCGGTGATCTCGATGCTCTCTCCGGTGATCAGCACGATCTGGTCCTGGCCCAGCTCGACCGCCTCACGGGTGTGCTCGATGAACGCGGCCACGTCACTGGCGAGGTAGTTCTCCCCCTCGCCCCGCCCGACGACCAGCGGCGAGTTGCGCCGGGCGCCGACCACCGCGCCCGGGATGCCGGCGTCGACGGCGAGCAGCGTGAACGCGCCCTCCAGCCGCCGGCAGACCACCCGCATGGCCGAGGCGAGCAGCTGCGGGCTGTCTGCCTCGCCCGCCGCGCGCAGCTCGGCCAGGGCGTTGGCGAGCAGGTGGGCGGCGCACTCGGTGTCGGTGTCGCTGGTGAACTGGACGCCGTCGGCCTCCAACTCGGCGCGGAGCTTCGCGAAGTTCTCGATGATGCCGTTGTGGATCACCGCGACCCGGCCGTCGGGCGACTGGTGCGGGTGGGCGTTGCGGTCGGTCGGGCCGCCGTGGGTGGCCCAGCGGGTGTGGCCGATGCCGGTGGTGCCGTCACCGATGCCGATCGGGCTGGCGGCACAGGAGGTGGGATCGGCAGCGGCCCGCTCGGACAGCACCTTCTCCAGGTTGGCCAGCTTGCCGGCCTTCTTCTCGGTCAGCAGTTCGTCGTCGCAGACGATGGCCACGCCGGCCGAGTCGTAGCCGCGGTACTCCAGCCGCCGCAGTCCGTCGAGCACGATGCCGAGCGCCGGGCGCGAGCCGGCGTAACCCACGATTCCACACATGGTCCGCAGCCTAACCCAGTTTCGCTCATCTCGCGTGCGCGGAAGCCCGGTAAACAATCACTGAATTTGAGCGATCGGCCAGCCGGGGCCGGCACCCGGACAATCGTCCACGCGCTGCGGCCCGCCGCGCGGGGCAACGGGGTTGCGGGCCCGCTTTCGGTACGACAGTCTCTCGGCGGATCCGGCACGTCCCTGGGACTGCCCCGTCGCCCCATTCCCCCTCCCGTCCCGGAGCAGTCATGTCCGACGCGTCCCCGCCCGCCGGGCCGCCCTCCCCCGACCCGTCCGCCGCGGAGTCGACCAACGGCCCCGGCGCTGCTCCGGCCGACCCCACCGCCGCGCCGCCCACCACGCACCAGTGGGCGCCGCCGGACCCCCTCGCGGCCCCGCAGCCCTGGACCGCGCCGGAGCCGTGGACCTCCCCCACGCCCGCCGAACCGGCCGACCCGGCCCGCTGGGCTCCCCCCACCACGCCGTCCGGCCCCCCGCCGGCCGCCGGCACCGGGGCGGCCCCAACCCACTCTCCCGGCGCGACCAGCGGGGCCGTTGAAGCCTCCGGGACCCCGTCCGCGCCACGACCGAGTGTGTCCACGCCGCCCGGCCTTCCCGCCACCCCGCCCGGCCTCCCGACCGGTCCGCAAGGACCACCCACCGGCCCGTACGCCACCGGGCCCTACGGCGACCCGGCCGGCCCGTACGGCACCCCCGCCGGGTCCACCGGGGCCACGTCGACCGGCTGGCCGCCATCGGCGTACCCACCGCCGTACGCCCACCCCGGCCACCCGTCCGGCGGCTCCTCGGTCGGCGGGCGGCAGGTGGTCGGCATCGTCATCGCGGTCGTCGCCGTGCTCGTCCTCGGCGTCTGCGGCTGCCTGGGAGTGGGCAGCGCGCTGATCGGGCGGTACGACACGGGCCCGGGGCCGGTCGCCGAGGACCCCTACTACGACGATCCGTACCACGACGACGAGGAGGACACCCCCGCCCCGACCTGGACCCCGCCCACGCCCAGCGAGCCGGCGACCGCCGCCGCCACCCCGTCCAGCGGTCGCGGCCGGATCAGCGTGACGTACGAGGTGACCGGGAAGGGCCGGGGAGACATCCGGTACTACGACGCCAACGGCGAGTTCATCCGTCTGGAGGGGGTGCGGCTGCCCTGGCGCGAGAAGATCCGCACCGACGATCCGAGCCGGGTGATGGTGATGGCCTACAGCACCGGCGACGACACCCCGATCGCCTGCTCGGTACGGGTCGGCGACCACCGGCCGGTGACCGACGAGCATGCGATGGGGTACCAGGTGACCTGCACGGGGAGGTGACCGGGCCGGGCCGGGCCGTAGGCTGGCCACCGTGACGACAACTCCCGACGTCGATCCTCTCGTCGCCCGGATGCGTCCCTTCGGGACAACGATCTTCGCCGAGATGTCAGCGCTCGCGGTCCGCACCGGCGCGGTGAACCTCGGGCAGGGCTTCCCGGACAGCGACGGCCCACCGGAGATGCTGGCCGCCGCGGCGGAGGCGCTGCGCACCGGGCAGAACCAGTACCCGCCGGGCCCGGGCATCCCCGCGCTGCGCCGCGCGATCGCGGACCACCAGCGTCGCTTCCACGCCCTGGCGTACGACCCGGACGGCGAGATCGTCGTCACGGCAGGCGCCACCGAGGCCATCGCCGCCAGCATCCTCGCCCTCTGCGAGCCGGGCGACGAGGTGGTCTGCTTCGAGCCGTACTACGACTCGTACGCCGCGTCGATCGCGCTGGCCGGCGCGGTACGGCGGCCCGTGACATTGCGCCCCGGCGCAGCCCACGCCGATGACCGGCTGGCCGGCCGCGCCGGCCGGGACGACGGCCGGTACTCCTTCGACCCGGCGGAGCTGCGCGCCGCGTTCGGGCCGCGGACCCGGCTGGTCCTGTTCAACTCCCCGCACAACCCGACCGGCAAGGTCTTCACCCCCGACGAGCTGGCCCTGGTGGCCGACCTCTGCCGCGAGCACGACGTGTACGCGGTCACCGACGAGGTCTACGAGCACCTGGTCTTCACCGACGCCGCCAGCGGGCACGTGCCCCTGGCGACGCTGCCCGGGATGCGGGAGCGGACGCTGCGCATCTCGTCGGCCGGCAAGACGTTCTCCTGCACCGGCTGGAAGGTGGGTTGGGTGAGCGGCCCGGCGCCCCTGGTGTCGGCGGTGCTGCGGGTCAAGCAGTTCCTCACCTTCGTCAACGCCGCTCCGCTGCAACCGGCGGTCGCCGTGGCGCTGGCCCTGCCGGACAGCTACTTCACCGAATTCCGGGACGACCTGCAACGGCGGCGGGACCTGCTGATGGCGGGCCTGACCGACGCGGGCTTCGACGTGCTCAGCCCGGAGGGGACGTACTTCGTCACCGCCGACGTGAGCGCGCTCGGCGGCCGCGACGGGGTGGACTTCTGTCGGTCGCTGCCGGAGCGCTGCGGCGTGGTCGCCGTCCCCACCCAGGTCTTCTACGACGATCCGGAGGCCGGCCGGCGGCTGGTCCGGTTCGCCTTCTGCAAGCGGCCCGAGGTGCTGTCCGAGGCGGTCACCCGGCTGCGCCGGCTGCCCGCGAGCTGAGTCCCGGCGACCGCCCTGGACTACGGCCGATCGCCGGCCTGCACGGCCGTTCCGCCTAACTCCCGTTCCGCGCGACGGGAGGGATCGTCCTCGGCCCACCCTCGACCCCGAAGCACCAACGAGTGCCCGGTGGCGCGAGTGGCAGGTCGCCGTGGACGAGGTCGATCAGGGCCTGCCCGAGGTCTGCGACCGGCGTGGTGTCCAGGTCGTCGGCGCCCCGCCACAGCACGGTGTCCTCACCGAGGACTCGCCACCGCGTCGCCTCGTCGCGGGTCACCGGGCCACGTTCGCGCAGTCGCCGGCTGGCTTCGGCGACCATCTCCAGCAGTTGCTCCCGTTGCGCGGCGTCGAGGCCGAGGTCCAGGTCGAAGTAGGCGTCGGCTCCGAGCACGGCGTGACGGCGCAGCTCGAACAGCGTGGGCGCGAGCCAGGGGGCACGGCCCGGTTCCGGCGCCTCCTCACCGACCTGAACGGTCTGCGCCAACAGGATGGAGAGGCTGACGTCCCAGGCCCATACGCTGCGATCGCCGAACCCGACAGGCACGGTCCGGCTCAACGACTCTCCTCGTCCTTGTCCGTGACGCTGCGGCGAACGGGTCAGGCGGTGGGGCTCGCCGCCCGGACCTGCTCGGCGATCCGCTCGGCCACCGACCGGGCGGTCGGCTCGGTGGCGGCCTCGACCATCACCCGTACCAGCGGCTCGGTGCCGGAGGGACGCAGCAGCACCCGGCCGGTCTCGCCCAGTTCGGCCTCGGCCCGCTCGACCTCGGCGCGGACGGCGGGGGCGGCCGCGCCGACGGTACGGTCGCCGACCGGCACGTTGATCAGCACCTGGGGCAGCTTGGTGACCACCGAGGCCAGCTCGGCCAGCGACTTGCCGGTGTGCGCCATCCGCGCCATCAGGTGCAGCCCGGTGAGCACCCCGTCGCCGGTGGTCGCGTGCGCCGGCATGACGATGTGGCCGCTCTGCTCGCCGCCGAGGGCGAGGCCGGAGCCGCGCAGCTCCTCCAGGACGTACCGGTCGCCGACCTTGGTCTCGATCAGCCGGATGCCCTGCGCGGACATCGCCAGCCGCAGGCCGAGGTTGCTCATCACGGTCGCCACCAGGGTGTCCTGGGTGAGCGTGCCGGCCTCCCGCATGGCGAGGGCGAGGATCGCCATCACCTGGTCGCCGTCGACCTCGTCGCCGTCGGCGGTGACCGCGACGCACCGGTCGGCATCGCCGTCGTGCGCGATGCCCAGGTGGGCGCCGTGCTCGACCACGGCGGCGCGCAGCGCGTCGATGTGGTTGGAGCCGCAGTCGTCGTTGATGTTGAGCCCGTCCGGCTCGGCGTAGATGGCGATCACCTCGGCGCCCGCCTCCCGGTACGCCACCGGGGCCACCTCGGCCGCCGCGCCGTTGGCGCAGTCGACCACGACCTTGATCCCGTCCAGCCGGTGCCCGACGGTGCCGACGAGGTGCTGCACGTAGTGGTCCGCGCCGTCGAGCAGGTCGTGGACGCGGCCGACACCGGCGCCGATCGGACGGTCCCAGGCGGTGGTGGCGTTCGCCTCGACGGCCGCCTCGATCCGCATCTCGATCTCGTCGGGCAGCTTGTGGCCACCGGCGGCGAAGAGCTTGATGCCGTTGTCGGGCATCGGGTTGTGCGAGGCGGAGAGCATGACGCCCAGGTCGGCCTTGGCCTCGGCGGTGAGGAACGCCACCGCCGGGGTGGGCAGCACCCCGACCCGGACCACGTTGGCCCCGGCGCTGGTGAGCCCGGCGACCACGGCCGCCTCCAGCATCTCGCCGCTGGCCCGGGTGTCCCGGCCGACCACGGCCAGCGGGGGATGGCTCTTGTCCGACTCGGCGAGCGTGTGCGCGGCGGCCACCGCCACCGCGAGCGCCAGCTCGGGGGTGAGATCCGCGTTCGCCCGCCCGCGTACGCCGTCCGTGCCGAACAACCGGCCCATACCCGCCAACCTCCGATGAAACGGTCCCAGGGAAACAACGAACGGCCGGGCCACCTCCCGTCGAGGGGAGGCGGACCCGGCCGTTCGTCAGAAGTACAACGTGTCGCTGAAGGTCAGCGCTTCGAGTACTGAGGAGCCTTACGGGCCTTCTTGAGGCCGTACTTCTTGCTCTCCTTGACCCGCGCGTCACGGGTCAGGAAGCCGGCCTTCTTCAGGGCCGGGCGGTCGTCCGGCTCGCTCACGATGAGCGCCCGGGCGATGGCGAGCCGCAGCGCGCCGGCCTGGCCGGTGGTGCCGCCGCCACGCAGGTTGGCGATGACGTCGAACGCCTCGGGCTTCTCGGCGGTGACCAGCGGGTCCTTGATGAGCTGCTGGTGCACCTTGCTCGGGAAGTAGGCCTCGAGGTCACGGCCGTTGCAGGTGATCTTGCCGCTGCCGGGGACGATGCGGACCCGGACGATGGCCTCCTTGCGGCGGCCCACGGTCTGGATCGGCCGGTCACCACGAGGCGCGCGGGCGACGGGCGCCGGCGCCTCGGTGGCCTCGGGGGCGACCTCGGTCTCGGTGATGTCGGTCATGCTGTTTCCTTCGCCCGCGCTCACTGCGCGATCTGCTTGATCTCGAACGGCACCGGCTGCTGCGCGCCGTGCGGGTGCTCGGCACCGGCGTAGACCTTCAGCTTCTTGATCAGCTGACGGCCGAGCTTGTTGTGCGGGAGCATGCCCTTCACGGCCAGCTCGATGGCCCGCTCGGGGCGCTTGGTCAGCAGCTCGTCGTAGCCGACCCGCTTCAGACCACCCGGGTAACCGGAGTGGCGGTAGGCGATCTTCTGCTGGCGCTTGTTGCCGGTCAGCGCGACCTTGCCCGCGTTCACGATGACGACGAAGTCGCCCGTGTCGACGTGCGGCGCGAAAGTCGGCTTGTGCTTACCACGCAGCAGCGTGGCGGCGTGGGTCGCGAGGCGGCCCAGCACGACATCAGAGGCGTCGATAACGTGCCACTGACGCTCGATCTCACCCGGCTTCGGGCTGTACGTACGCACAGGTCTACCTTGTCTCGTCGTCGGTCTGGGGTCGCGCGCCGAGGTGACCAGGCGCGCACGAACGACCAAGCGTACCTGATGCGGCACGCCTCTGAATGTCGTACAACAGCAGGCAACGATACCCGCCGCCCCGCCGGCAGGTCAAAACGGGGGGTCACCCAGCGTGGCCTGCGGCGGGACGATGAGCCAGATCACACGCCGGTCAGCCGGCGCTGCCCCGGCCGCAGGTACACCGCCCAGGTGAGGCCGAAGCAGAGCGCGTACCAACCGATGAACGCGACGTAGGCGGCGTCGGCGTTGCCGGAGGTCAGGAACGACTGCCGGAAGGCCACGTTGACCAGCACCCCGCCGACCGCCCCGACCGCCCCGGCGATGCCGATCAGCGAGCCGGAGAGCCGGCGGGCCCGCCGCTCGGCGGCCTCCGGGTCACCGGTCAGTTCCCCCTCGGTGACCGCCCGGGCCCGGAAGATCGCCGGGATCATCTTGTAGGTGGACCCGTTGCCGATCCCGGAGAAGACGAAGAGCGACATGAACCCGGTCAGGTAGAGCGGGAAGGACTGCTCCCGCGCCGCGTACAGCACCAGGCTGGCGCCGATCGCCATGCCGACGAAGTTCCAGAAGGTCACCCGGGCCCCGCCGAGCCGGTCGGCGAGCTGACCGCCGACCGGCCGGATCAGCGAGCCGATCAGCGGGCCGAGGAAGGTCAGCCAGGCGGCGTCGACGGGGGTCGGGAAGCGGTCGGCGAACTGGAGCTGGAGCACCTGCCCGAAGGCGAAGCCGAACCCGATGAACGAGCCGAAGGTGCCGATGTACAGCAGCGACATCACCCAGGTGTGCGGCTCGCGGGCGGCCTCGCGCAGCGCGCCCGGCTCGTTGCGGGCGTTGGGGAGGTTGTCCAGCCAGCGCGCCGAGGCCAGCGCGGCCAGCACGATCAGCGGCAGGTAGACCGCCGGCACCAACCGGGGGTACGCGGCCCCGGCGGTGGCGAGCACCGCCAGTCCGACGAGCTGCACCGCCGGTACGCCCAGGTTGCCGCCGCCCGCGTTGAGCCCCAGCGCCCGGCCCTTGAGCCGCTCCGGGAAGAAGAGGTTGATGTTGGCCATGGAGGAGGCGAAGTTGCCACCGCCCACGCCGGTCAGGCAGGCCAGCACCATCAGCGTGGTGTACGACACGCCCGGTTCCAGCAGGATCGTCATCGGCACCGCCGGCACCAGCAGCATCAGGGCGCTGACGATGGTCCAGTTCCGTCCGCCGAAGCGCGCCACGGCGAGGGTGTACGGCAGCCGCAGCACCGCCCCGAGCGCGGCCGGCACGGCGGTGAGCAGGAACTTGCCCGCCGGGTCGATGCCGTACGCGGGCCCCAGGAAGAGCACCGTGACGGACCACAGGCTCCACACGGAGAACCCGACATGCTCGGCGAAGATCGAGACCCAGAGGTTACGCCGGGCGATCCGCGCGCCGGTCGTACGCCAGAAGGTGGGGTCCTCGGGGCGCCAGTCGGAGATCCGGTGCCTGCCCCCGGCGGTGGTCGCCGGTTCGGCGGTGACTGTTGTCGTGCTGGCCAGCGTACTCACGGCGGCTCCTCCTCGTCGGTGTGACGAGCAGGACGCTAGGAAGGGCCGGTTACGGCGGGAGTCCCGTCAGGAGTCGTTCCGGAAACGGGGATCGCACGTCCGCCGGACAGCGGTGGTGAGACGCCTCAGAGCTGCTGGAGGATGCGCAACGCCCGGCCCACCCGCTGCATGGTCTCGGTGTCGACGACGTCCACGCACTCGGTGAACCACTTCTTCATCGGCGAGGAGAGCCGGTCGGGCATCACCACGTACCCGCCCATCCGCACCGCGAGCGGGGAGTCGCGCAGCAGCGCCTCCTCCACCACCTCGGCCACGATCACGATCGGCACGTCGGTGGAGTTGTAGACGTCGGAGCTGATCACCAGCCCGAGCCGCTCCCGGGCACCCTCGATCCGCCAGATCTCACCCCTACGCAGCACGCGGACGCCCGCCGAAGAGCGCGTCGTCGACCATGGCGACCTCCCGCGCGTCGGCGAGCGCGGCGGACTCCAGGTCGAGCCCGGCCCGGCCGACCGCCTCGGCGTGCGCGGTGAAGACCTCGCGCAGCGCCTTCTCCCGGGCCGCCTGGTCCATCCATGCGGAGAGGCTCAGCCCTTCACGCTTGGCGAACCGGCGCGCCTCCTCGATCGTCTCGTCGGAGAACGACAGTGTCACCTTGGCAGTCATGCGGCTGAGACTACCCACTGGTATGACCGCCAGTCATCCCTCGATGCGTCCCTCGAGAAATCCCCCAGTCGACGCCTTGCGGTGTGTCGCGGTACCAGGCGCCGGGGACACCGCGACACGCCGCAAATGGTGCGGCCGAGCCGGCGACCGACCCGTCACGGGCGACGGCCGCCGAAGACGGCGAAGCGCCACGCCTTGAAGAAGCAGTCGACGTCGACCAGGCCCGCCTCGGCCAACCAGCGGCACTGCTCCCCCACCGGCGCCGGCCGGTCGTGCCGCATCCGCTCCCGGGCGGCGGCGATCTCGGCGACCTCCGAGCCGAGCGCGGTGGCCTGCGCGACCCAGACCTCGTCGTAGCGGCGGTCCAGCTCCGGGGTGGGGCCGGCCACCTGTTCGGCGTTGACGAAGACCCCGCCCGGCGTGAGGGCCCGCGCCACCCGCCGGTAGAGCGCCCGCTTGCCGTCGTCGTCGAGGTGGTGCACGGCCAGGGCGGAGACCACCGCGTCGTACCGGCCGGCGGGGAGCGGGTCGGCCAGGTCGCCGACCACCGTCGCGTGCGGCACGCCCCGGGCGGCGAGGCCGTCGGCGGCGACCGCGAGCATCCGGGGCGCGCCGTCGAGCAGGGTCACCCGGATCCCGGGGACCGTCGCGGCGAGCAGCAGGGAGAGCAGCCCGGTGCCCGCGCCCAGGTCCAGCACCTCGGGGGTGCGCCCGGCGGTGAGCGCCGCGCGCAACGGCGGGGCGGCCACCTCGACCGCGGTGCCGTAGAAGGCGTCGAAGCAGGGCACCAGCCGCCGCCTGGCCTGGTCGTAGCTGCCCGCCACCGCGTCGAAGGCCGCCGCCACACTCATCATCGCCTCCTGAATAATGAGAAATCTGTCTCATATCTTAGGCCCTGCGGACCGGTCACGTGCTCCCGTGCGGTGTGAGGCGCTCTTGACAGGGCCGAAACAAACGGGACCCGGACCGGAAACCGCCCGGCGGCACGCTTCGATGGCATGACGGACGGTGCACGCGCGGCGACCCGACCGGGGGTACGGCCCCGGGAGGTGGAAACCCACTGCCCGTACTGCGCCCTGCAGTGCGGGATGGTCCTGCGCGCCGAGGGCGACCGGGTGGAGGTGCTCCCCCGGCAGTTCCCCACCAACCGGGGCGGGCTGTGCCAGAAGGGCTGGACCGCCGCCGAACTGCTGGACCACCCGGAACGGCTGACCACCCCCCTGCTGCGCGACCCGTCCGGCGAGCTGCGCCCCGCGACCTGGGACGCCGCGCTCGACCGGGTCGCCGCCGGCATCCGCGCCGTCCAGTCCGACCACGGGCGGGACGCGGTCGCGGTCTTCGGCGGCGGCGGGCTCACCAACGAGAAGGCGTACGCGCTCGGCAAGTTCGCCCGGGTCGCGCTGCGGACCCGGCACATCGACTACAACGGCCGGTGGTGCATGTCCTCGGCGGCGGCGGCCGGGATCCGCGCCTTCGGCGTCGACCGGGGGCTGCCCTTCCCGCTGGCCGACCTCGGCCGGGCCGACACCCTGCTGCTGGTCGGCGCCAACCCGGCGGAGACCATGCCGCCCCTGATGCGGCACCTGGCCGACCAGCGGAGCCGCGGCGGCCGGCTGATCGTGGTCGACCCCCGGGTCACCGCCACCGCCCGCCAGGCCGACCTGCACCTGCAACCGCTGCCCGGCACCGACCTGGCGGTGGCCAACGCGCTGCTGCACATCGCGCTCACCGAAGGGCTGGTCGACAAGGCGTACGTCGACGCGCGCACCACCGGCTTCGACCAGGTACGCCGGACCGTCGCCGGGTACTGGCCGGCCGAGGTGGAACGGCTCTCCGGGGTGCCGGTGGCCGACCTGGAGGCGACCGCCCGGGCGCTCGCCGGCGGCAGCGCGATCATCCTCACCGCCCGGGGCGCGGAACAGCACGCCAAGGGCGTCGACACGGTCAGCGCCTTCGTCAACCTGGCCCTCGCCCTCGGCCTGCCCGGCCGCCCCGGCTCCGGGTACGGCTGCCTGACCGGTCAGGGCAACGGGCAGGGCGGCCGGGAGCACGGCCAGAAGTCGGACCAGCTCCCCGGGTACCGCAAGATCGACGACCCGGCGGCCCGCGCGCACGTCGCCGGGGTGTGGGGCGTCGACCCCGACGACCTGCCCGGTCCGGGGGTGCCGGCGTACCGGCTGCTGGACTCGCTCGGCACGCCCGGCGGGCCGCGCGCGATGCTGGTCTTCGGATCGAACCCGGTCGTCTCCGCGCCCCGGGCCGCCCGGGTCACCGAGCGGCTGCGTGGACTCGACCTGCTGGTGGTGGCCGACTTCCTGCTCTCCGAGACGGCGGCGCTGGCCGACGTGGTGCTGCCCGTCGCCCAGTGGGCCGAGGAGGAGGGCACCATGACCAACCTGGAGGGCCGGGTGCTGCGCCGGCGGGCACTGCGTCCGCCGCCGCCGGGCGTCCGTACCGACCTCGACATCCTCGCCGGCCTGGCCGCGCGGCTCGACGACGGCGACTCGGCCGCCCGGCGGTTCCCGACCGACCCCCGGGTGGTCTCCGCCGAGCTGCGGCGGGCCTCCGCCGGCGGGCCGGCCGACTACGCCGGGATCACCTGGGAGCGGATCGAGCGGGACGAGGGCGTCTTCTGGCCCTGCCCGGACCCGGACGGTCCGGACGCGCCACGGCTCTTCGCCGACCGGTTCCCCACCCCCGACGGGCGGGCCCGGTTCCACCCGGTGACCCACCGGCCGGCGGCCGAGGAGGTCTGCGCAAAGTACCCGCTGCACTTCACCACCGGCCGGGTGCTCGCCCAGTACCAGTCGGGCACCCAGACCCGGCGGGTCGCCGCGCTGCGCCGCGCCGCCCCCGGCGGCTTCGTCGAGCTGCACCCGGACCTGGCCGACCGGCTCGGCGTCGAGGAGGGGGACGAGCTGGTCGTCACCTCCCGCCGCGGCGAGCTGCGCGCGCCGGCCCGGCTCAGCCCGGCGATCCGCCCCGACACCGTCTTCGCGCCGTTCCACTGGGGCGGCGCGGCCCGGGCCAACTCCGTGACCAACGACGCGACGGACCCGGTCTCCGGGATGCCCGAATTCAAGATCTGCGCCGTACGGGTGGAGAAGGCATGAGCGATCGGATCATCCGGCACCGCGCCGCCGCGTCTCGTGGCCGGTCGGAACGAAGCGGAGGACGGCCATGCGCGTCGTGATCGTGGGGTACGGCATGGCCGGCTCCCGGCTCGCCGCCGAGCTGCACGCCCGGGGCGGGGAACACAAGGTCACCGTGCTCGGGGCGGAGCCGCACCGGGCGTACAACCGGATCATGCTCTCCACCCTGCTGGCCGGGAAGATCGGCGAGCCGGACGTGGAGCTGGCCGAGGTCGCCGGGCAGGGCGTGGACGTCCGCACCGGGACGGGCGTCACCGCGATCGACCGGGCCGCCCGTGAGGTGTGCACCGACGACGGTGACCGGATCGGCTACGACCACCTGGTGCTGGCCACCGGCAGCCGGGCGCTGGTGCCGCCGCTGCCCGGCCTCGACCCGAGCGAGCTGCCGGCCCGGGTGGCCGCCTTCCGCACCCTGGACGACTGCCGGCGCATCCTCGCCGTGGCGCGCGACGCGCGCAGCGTCCTGGTGCTCGGCGGCGGGCTGCTCGGGCTGGAGGCGGCCCGGGGGCTGGCCGCCCGAGGGCTCGACGTGACCGTGGTGCACCCGGTGGGACACCTGATGGAGCGGCAGCTCGACCCGGCCGCCGGGGCGGTGCTCGCCGGCACCCTCGCCGGACTGGGCGTACGGACCGAACTGGCGGTCGGCGGCTCCGCAGTGGAGGTGGACGCCGACGGGGTCCGGCTGCGGCTGACCGACGGCCGGACGCTCGCCGCCGACCTGCTGGTGCTCTCCTGCGGCGTACGCCCCGAGACCGGGCTGGCCGCCGCCGCCGGGCTGGCCGTCGAGCGGGGCGTGGTGGTCGACGACCGGCTGCGCACCAACGACCCGCACATCTCGGCGATCGGCGACTGCGCCCAGCACGACGGCACGCTGACCGGGCTGGTCGCCCCCGCCTGGGCGCAGGCCCGGGTGGTGGCGCAGCTGCTGACCGCCGAGGACCCGACCGTCCGGTACCGGGCCCGCCCGGCGGTGACCCGGCTGAAGGCGGCCGGCATCGACCTCGCCGCGATGGGCGACCCGACCGACGGCCCCGGCGAGGAGCTGACCTTCGCCGACCCGGCCCGGGGCACCTACGCCCGGCTGCGCATCCACGACGAGCGGCTGACCGGGGCGATCCTGCTCGGCGACAACCCTGCCGTCGGCACGGTGGTGCAGCTCTTCGACCGGGGCGGACCCGTGCCGACCGACCGGCGGGCGCTGCTGCTCGGCCGGGCGATCGGGGCGACGGCGACGGCGACGGCCGAGTCCCCGGCGCTGATGCCGGACGCGGCGACCGTCTGCCAGTGCAACGACGTACGCAAGGGGGCGCTGGTGGCCTGCTGGCGCGACGGGGCCCGGACGGTCGACGAGGTGGTCGCCGCGACCCGGGCGTCCACCGGCTGCGGCGGCTGCCGGGAGGCCGTCGTCGGGATCGTCGACTGGCTCCGCGAGGCCGACTCGGTGGGAGCGGCCCGATGACCGGCCGGGTGGCGGGATACGGATCTGACGCGATGGACCGCGAGGAGGTGACGCGATGACCGGCGGACGATTGGTCGTCGTCGGCAACGGCATGGTCGGGCAGCGGTTCGTCGAGGCGCTGCGCGCCCGCGACCACGACCGGCGTTGGCAGGTGACGGTGCTCGCCGAGGAGGACCGGCCGGCGTACGACAGGGTGCGGCTCTCGGCGTTCTTCGACGGGGTGAGCGCCGAGGAGCTGAACCTGCACACCCCCGACGACGGGGTGGAGCTGCGCCTCGGCGAGCCGGTCACCGGGATCGACCGGGCGCGGCGGGTGGTGACCACCGCGGCCGGCGAGCACCCGTACGACATGCTGGTGCTCGCCACCGGGTCGTGCCCCTTCGTGCCGCCGGTGGACGGCGCGGACCTGCCCGGCGTCTTCGTCTACCGGACGTTGGACGACCTGGCGGCGATCCGCGACCACGCGGCCGGCCGACGGGTCGGCGCGGTGATCGGCGGCGGCCTGCTCGGCCTGGAGGCGGCGAACGCGCTGCGCCTGCTCGGGCTGGACACCCACGTGATCGAGTTCGCGCCCCGGCTGATGCCGGTGCAGGTCGACGAGGCCGGTGGCGCGATGCTGCGCCGGTACGTCGAGGAGCTGGGGGTGAGCACCCACCTGGGGGTGGCCACCACCGCGCTGCGTCCCGGCCCGGACGGCACGGTCGCCGCGCTGGAACTCTCCGACGGCGCCACGGTCGACGCCGAGCTGGTCGTGGTGGCCGCCGGCATCCGCCCCCGTGACGAGCTGGCCCGCTCCGCCGGGCTGTCGCTGGGGCCGCGCGGCGGGGTGCTGACCGACGCCACCTGCCGGACGTCCGACGAGCGGATCTGGGCGGTCGGTGAGTGCGCGGCGGTCGAGGGCGCCTGCCACGGCCTGGTCGCCCCCGGGTACGCGATGGCGGAGGTGGTCGCCGACCGGCTGCTCGGCGGCGCGGCCACCTTCCCCGGCGCGGACACCGCCACCAAGCTCAAGCTGCTCGGCGTGGACGTGGCCTCCTTCGGCGACGCCCACGGCACCACCCCGGGCTGCCTCGACGTGACGTTCACCGACCCGGTCACCCGGTCGTACGCGAAGCTGGTCCTCTCCGACGACGCGAAGACGCTGCTCGGCGGCGTGCTGGTCGGGGACGCGACCGCCTACCCGACGCTGCGGGCCAGCGTCGGCGGTCCGCTGCCCGCTCCCCCGCTGGCGCTGCTCGCGCCGGCTGGCGGGGCGGGGGCCGGCGCGGCCGCGCTGCCCGGCGCGGCGCAGGTCTGCTCCTGCAACGCGGTCACCCGGGACGACATCGACGCGGCGATCGCCGGGGGCGCGTGCGACGTGCCGGCGCTGAAGGCGTGCACCCGGGCCGGCACGAGCTGCGGCTCCTGTGTGCCGATGCTCAAGCAGTTGCTCGACGCGGCCGGCGTGCAGCAGTCCACCGCGCTCTGCGAGCACTTCGACGCCAGCCGGCAGGAGCTGTTCGACATCGTGCGGGTACGTGGCATCCGCACCTTCTCCCAGCTCGTCGCCGAACACGGGCGCGGGCGCGGCTGCGACATCTGCAAGCCGGTGGTGGCCTCGATCCTCGCCTCGCTCGGCACCGGGCACGTGCTCGACGGGGAGCAGGCGTCGTTGCAGGACACCAACGACCACTTCCTGGCCAACCTGCAACGCGACGGGAGCTACTCGGTGGTGCCCCGGATCCCCGGCGGCGAGATCACCCCGGACAAGCTGATCGTGATCGGCGAGGTGGCCCGCGACTTCCGGCTCTACACGAAGATCACCGGCGGGCAGCGGATCGACCTGTTCGGCGCGCGGGTGGAGCAGCTGCCGCAGATCTGGCGTCGACTGGTCGACGCCGGCTTCGAGTCCGGTCACGCGTACGGCAAGGCGCTGCGCACGGTGAAGTCCTGCGTCGGCGAGACCTGGTGCCGGTACGGGGTGCAGGACTCGGTCGGGCTGGCCGTCGCGCTGGAGCTGCGCTACCGGGGGCTGCGCGCCCCGCACAAGCTCAAGTCGGCGGTCTCCGGCTGCGCCCGGGAGTGCGCCGAGGCGCGCAGCAAGGACTTCGGCATCATCGCCACCGACACCGGCTGGAACCTCTACGTCGGCGGCAACGGCGGCTTCCGCCCCCGGCACGCCGACCTGTTCGCCTCCGACCTGTCCACGGAAACGCTGATCCGGGTGATCGACAGATTCCTGATGTACTACATCCGCACCGCCGACCGGTTGCAGCGCACCGCCGCCTGGATCGAGGCGATGGAGGGCGGCCTCGACCACCTGCGCGCGGTGATCGTCGACGACTCGCTCGGGCTCTGCGCCGAACTGGACGAGGCGATGGCCCGGCACGTGGCGTCCTACTCCGACGAGTGGCGCGACGTCCTCGAGGATCCGGAGCGGCTGCGCCGCTTCACCTCCTTCGTCAACGCCCCGGAGGTGCCCGACCCGTCGATCAGCTTCGCCGTCGAACGCGGCCAGCCGGTACCGGTCCGGGGCGGGCCACCACCCGGCGGGGACCACCGTCGGCAGCCGGTCGCGCTGGGCATGCCGGAGGTGCGGCGATGACCGACATGATGACGCTGGAGTGGACCGTCGTGTGCGGGCTGGACCGGCTGGACCACGAGCGGGGCGTCGCCGCCCTGGTGGACGGGGTGCAGGTGGCGCTCTTCCGCACCGGCGACGAACTGTACGCCGTGGCCAACCTCGACCCCGTCAGCGGCGCGTACGTGATGTCCCGGGGCATCGTCGGCAGCCGGGGCGGAGTGCCGACCGTCGCCTCCCCGCTGCACAAGCAGGTGTACGACCTGCGGACCGGGCACTGCCTGGACCTGCCCGGCGTGACGCTGCCCGTGCACCGGATCCGCTGCCGGGACGGGCTGGTCGAGGTGCGGCTGCGACAGGAGGAGTAGATGCGGGACGAACTGGCCGGCTTCACCATCGGGGTGACCGCCGACCGGCGACGGGACGAGTTGGCCGCGCTGCTCCAGCGGCGGGGCGCCCGGGTGGTGCTCGCCCCCGCCCTGCGGATCGTGCCGCTGGCCGACGACAGCGAACTGCGCGACGCGACCCGGACCTGCCTGGAACGGCCGCCGGACGTCCTGATGGCCAACACCGGCATCGGGATGCGCGGCTGGTTGGAGGCGGCCGAGGGATGGGGGCTGGCCGAGCCGCTGCGCACGGTGCTCTCCCGGGCGTACGTGGTGGCCCGGGGTCCGAAGGCGCGCGGCGCGATCCGGGCCGCCGGGCTGCACGACCAGTGGTCGCCGGACTCGGAGAGCTGCGACGAGGTCATCGAGCACCTGGTCGAGCGTGGGGTCGCCGGCCAGGTCATCGCCATGCAGCTGCACGGCGACCGGCAGCCGGAGTGCACCGAGGCGCTGGAGGCGGCCGGGGCCACCGTGATCGAGGTGCCGGTCTACCGCTGGGCTCCGCCGACCGATCCGGCGCCGCTGCACCGGCTCATCGACCTGGTCGCCGGCCGGCTGGTCGACGCGGTCACCTTCACCTCCGCCCCGGCGGCGGAGGCGATGCTGCGGGCGGCCGGCGACCGCGCCGAGACGGTGCTGGAGGCGCTGCGCGGGGACGTGCTGGCCAGTTGCGTCGGCACGGTCACCGCCGAACCGCTGGTGCGCCGGGGGGTGCCGGTGAGCGCGCCCGGCCGGGCCCGCCTCGGGGCGCTGGTCCGGCAGATCGTCGACGAGCTGCCCCGCCGTACGGTGACCGTGAAGGCGGCCGGGCACCTGCTGACCCTGCGCGGGCACGCCGCCGTCGTCGACGGTGAGCTACGCCCCCTGGCGCCCGCCCCGATGGCGGTGCTGCGGGCACTCGCCGCCACGCCCGGGAAGGTGCTGTCCCGGACCGCCCTGCTGCGTACCCTGCCCCGGGGCGCGGACGAGCACGCGGTGGAGATGGCGGTGGCCCGGCTCCGGGTGGGGCTGGACGCCCCCCGGGTCGTGCAGACCGTGGTCAAGCGGGGTTACCGCCTCCGGGTCGAGTAGACCCGGAGGCGGCTCAGCCCACCGGGGCGTACCCGCGGCCGTGCTCGTTCTGCAGGCGCAGCATGGCGTGCTCCACCACGGTCACCAGCACCTGCTTCACCGAGTCCCGGTGCCGGGCGTCGCACATCACCAGCGGCACGTCCCGCGAGATGGCCAGCGCCTCGCGGACCTCCTCCAGCTCGTACTGCGGCGCGTCGTCGAACCGGTTCAGCGCCACCACGTACGGCAGCTTGCGGTTCTCGAAGTAGTCCAGCGGCGCGAAGGCGTCGGTGATCCGGCGGGTGTCCACCAGGACGGCCGCGCCCACCGCGCCCCGGATGATCTCGTCCCACATGAACCAGAAGCGCGTCTGGCCCGGGGTGCCGAAGAGGTACAGGATCAGGTCCTGCGCCATGGTGATCCGGCCGAAGTCCATGGCGACCGTGGTGGTCTCCTTGCCGGGCACCTTCGACGGGTCGTCGATGCCGACCCCGGCCGCCGTCATCAGCGCCTCGGTGGTCAGCGGCGTGATCTCGGAGATCGCCCCGACCAGGGTCGTCTTGCCCACGCCGAAGCCGCCCGCGACCACGATCTTCGCGGAGATGATCTCCCGGCTGCGGCGCGCCCCGGCGGGGTCATAGTTCGCGAAGTCCACTTAGCACCCTTCCCAGCAGGTTCATTCGCTCCTCGTAGCCCGTGGCGGGAGCGGCAGTGTGTAGCGTCAGCAGGCCCTCGGCCACCATGTCGGCGACCAGCACCCGGGTGACGCCCAGCGGCATCCGGGTGTACGCGGCGATCTCCGCCAACGACTGCGCGCGACCCTCGCAGACCGTGGCGATGCGGTACTTGTCGTGCCCGGCGAAGCGCGCCTCGGCGGCCTGGGTGGGGGTGGCCGACAGCACCGCCTCCAGCGCGATGTCCCGACTCGGTTCGGTACGGCCCCGGGTGACCGCGTACGGGCGTACCAACGCCCCGCGCGGGTCCCGCCGTGGTTCCATCCGCGATCACCTCCCCCAGCCCGGAGCCACCACGGCACCGGATGCCCTGTTCCTGGCCGGGCGCGGTCGCGCCCGGCGTCGTACCGTCCGTCTCAGGACCGCACGGCGTCGCGCGGCAGCGGCACCAACGCGGCGCCCACCCGCTCCACCAGCAGTGCCATCTCGTAGCCGACCTGCCCCACGTCACAGCTGCGGGCCGCGAGGACGGCCATCGACGACCCGTCGCTGATCGACATCAGGAACAGGTAACCGCTGTCCATCTCGATCACCGTCTGGAGCACGCCCCCGGCGCTGAACATCCGGGCGGCGCCCTCGGTCAGGCTCACCACGCCCGAGGTGATCGCCGCCAGCTGGTCCGCCCGGTCCGGGGGCAGATCGCGGGAGGAGGCGAGCAGCAGCCCGTCCGCGGACACCGCCACCACGTGGGCGATGCCCGCCACGCTGTCGGCGAAGTTGGTGAGCAGCCAACCCATGTCCTGCATGGCCGCTGGCCTGTTCATCGGCGCGTCTCCTTGGTCGAGGTGCTGTTCTGGTCCGTACCGGCCGATCGGCCGCGCTGCACGCCGCGGTGGTAGGCGGAGAGCAGACCGCGTACCTCGTCGGGGGTGCGGCGACTGCGGTCCCGCCCGCTCTTCGGCTCGATGCCGCCGGGGACGAGTTGGGCCTGTGGCACCCGCTTGGGCAGGCCCGAGCGGGTGGTGCCACCGGCGGACGGTTCGGCGGCCTTGGTCGCCCGGGTCCAGCCCTCGTCGGCCGCGGTGCGCCAGGCGTCCGCCTCACCACCCGACGAGGTGGCCGACGGCGCCGGCGGCGCGGTCGGCACCGACGGCGGGGCGTACGACGGGGGCGGCGTGGCGGCCGCCGGCGGCGCGGCCGGGGCCACCGACGGGGTGCCGGCGGCGGCCGGCGCGCTCGGCACCCGGGTGGGCAGCTTGGGGCGCGGCGGCGGGGCGACGTCGTCCTGCCGGGCGGCCGGCGGCTCGCCGTCGAAGTTGGGCCGGGTGAAGATCGCGGTGGCGTCGTCCCCGTGGGAACGGAACCAGACCGCCTCCATCTCGCGGAATATCGGCGAGTCGGCCGGCCGTTCCGGGCGGGCCACCACCGGGGCGGCCGGCGGGGCGGCCGGCGGCGTGTACGGCACCGCCGGGGCGACCGGCGTCGGGGCCCCGCCGAACGGGACGGCCGGGGCGGCCGGGGCGGCGGCGAACGGCGTGGCCGGGGCGGTGAACGACGCCGGAGCGAGCGGATCGGCCGGCGCGCCGGCGACCGGCCCGAGCGGGAGCGTCGGGGCCGGCTCGGCGGCCGGGGCACGCTTCGGCAGCGGGTCGAGGACCGGGTTGGCCACCGTCGGGGTGCCGACGGAGAAGCCGTACGACGGTTCGGCCGGCGGGGCCGAGGCGGGCACGGCCGACGTCGGGACGGCCGACGTGGGCGCGGCCGAGACCGGGGCGCCGAAACCGACCGTCGGCGCGGTGTCCCGCGCGTCGACCGGCGGCCGCCACGGGGCCGGGGCCGGCGGGGTGGTCCGCCACGAGTCGGTCAGGGTCGCCGCGCCGGTTCGCCCACCGACCGCGGGCTCGCCGAAGCCGGACGTGGCGACCGGGGTCTGCTCGACCGCCAGCGGCTGCCGCTGCCGGGGCAGCGAGGAGTCCCGGCCCCGGTGGGCGGGGAGCACCACGGCGGAGTTCGGCAGGGTCACCTGGGCGACGGTGCCGCCCTCGACGTTGCGGCGCAGCTCCACCCGGATGCCGTAGCGGGAGGCGAGCCGGCTCACCACGGCCAGACCCATCAGCCGGAACGCGGCCACGTCCACGCTCGGCGGCGCGGCCAGCCGGCGGTTGAGCGAGTCGAGCTGCTCGTCGGTGAGGCCGAGACCCCGGTCCTCGACCTGGATCAGCACGTAGTCCCGGATCCGGCGGCCGTCGGCGACCACGGTCGTGGTCGGTGGCGAGAAGCGGGTCGCGTTGTCGAGCAGTTCGGCGACGAGGCGGACCACGTCGTTGACCGCGTGGGCGGCGACCGAGATGTCGGTGTCGACGGTGCCGAACTCGATCCGGTTGTAGAGCTCGACCTCGGACTGGGCGGCCCGCAGCACGTCCACCAGCAGCGCGTCGTCGCGGCGCGGCACGGCCGAGTCGGCGCCGGCCAGGACGAGCAGGTTCTCGTCGTTGCGGCGCATCCGGGTGGCCAGGTGGTCGAGTTCGAAGAGCTGGGCGAGGCGCTTCGGGTCCTCCTCGCTGCGCTCGATCGCGTCCAGCTCGCCGATCATCCGGTCGACCAGGGTCTGCGAGCGGCGGGCCAGGTTCAGGAACATCGCCGAGACGCTGGTCCGCAGGGCAGCCTGCTCGGCGGCGACCCGGACGGCCTCCCGGTGGACGACGTTGAAGGCCAGCGCGACCTGCCCCACCTCGTCGCGGTTCGCCAGCCGGATCGGGTCGCGGACCTGGCGGACGATCTCCTCCACCCCGCCGTCGCCGACGCTGCCCATGTTCTGCAGCCGCTTCACCGCGTCCGGCAGGTCGTGGTTGGCCACCGAGAGGGCGCCCTCGCGCAGCCGGCGCAGCGAGTGGTTGAGCGAGCGGGCCAGCACCACGGCGAGCGAGACGGCGATGATCAGGGTGAGCAGCACCAGCACCGACTCGACGACGGCCTGCCGGATCACGTCGCTGCGGGCGTCCTCGGCCTGGCGGAGCAGGCGGTCCTGGAGTTCGATCTCGGCCCACCGCATCAGGTCGTTGACCGCGCCGATCGAGGCGACCGCGTCGCCCGCGGTGACCAGCGGCTGCTGCCCGACCGAGCGGGTGATGTCGGCGGCGACCCGGTCGGCGAGGCCGACCGCGTCGCCGGAGACCGTCCCCTCGACCAGGTCACGCTGGTCGGGGGCGGCGGCCAGCGAGAAGGAGACCAGCGCCTCCTGCTGGCTGGTCAGCGTGGTGACGAAGGCGGAGAACTGCTCCTCGTCGACCCGGCCGCCGCTGAGCGCGGTGAAGGCGACCGCCTCCTCCTCGGCGACGGCGGCCTTCGCGCGGCTGAACGCGGCCACCGCGCGGCGGGCGTCCGCCAGGCTCTCCTGGCCGGGGAGCTGGGCCAGGGTGTCGCCGTACGAGACCAGGTCGGTCAGGACGATGCCGTACCGCAGGGTGGCCTCGGCGACCGGCATCTGCCGGCGGTCGAGCACCTTCTGGCGGGTGCCGTTGAGCGTCTCCAGATGGTCGTCGATGACCTTCAGCCGGTCACGGACGGAGCCCGGGATCTCGCCGATCCCGTTCCGCTCGGCGCGGTACTCGGTGATCCGCTGGTCGGTGGCCCGCACCCGCAGGTTGTAGTCGTCGACCCGCTGCTGCGGGTTGGCCAGGTAGAGCGCCGCGGCCATCCGCTCCTTGTGCAGGTCCTGAGTGAGCGCGGAGACGTCGGTCGAGAGCGCGGTGAGGGACCTGAGCCGGGTGGCGTCGACCGCGCCCTCACCGGTGGAGACGAGTCGGATAGTTGCCAGAGCAATGACGGCGGCCACGGGGACCACCAGAATGAGGGCGAGCTTGGAACGGATCCGCGCATCCCTCAGTCGGGGTAGCCGGCGTCCCCGGTCACCATCGGCGGTGTCGCCGATTTCGGGCAGGGTCGTCGGTCCGGTGCTCACGACATCGCCTCCGTCGTTTCTTCCGCGCCTGCCCCGCCGACCCGTGCCTGGTGCAGCGGAGAGCGCCACGCGCGGCACGGCCGCGATTTCATCAGAGAAGATCGCGTTTGGGAAGCCGCAGTGAGGCAGGAAACGGTCAACCGGCGACCTCGTCACCTTATGGCCTCATTCCCGCGCACGCTCTGAACAGGCATTGTCACTCCAGAGTGGTCGGTTGCCTCTCCGGAGTGAGCATCCGTAAATATCTGATGACCCCAACATGTGGGAAAGCCGTCCCGAAACCACTCCCGGGGCCCCGCGCTTGACCGCGCGGCCCGGCATTGGCAAGGTTTTGCAGGCTTCGCGCACACCGTACGGCAGACAATCCCGTTTCTCCACTGAGGACGGACACTAGCGGCGGTGACCGGGCATCGCCCGTGCCGCACCGGGAGGACTGAGTTGAGCCCCATCCGCTCCGCGACCATCGTGGCGCTCGCATCGGCCGTGCTGGCCACCACGCTCACCGGCTGCTCGTTCGGCGCGGGGCAGGAGGACACCACACCGATCGTCATCGCCGCCGACCTGGAGCTTTCCGGCGCGTCGGCCCCGATCGGCAAGGCGTACCAGCGTGCGCTGGAACTGAAGGTCGAGCAGTTGAACGGCTCCGGCGCCCTGGGTGGCCGGAAGATCGAACTGTTGATGAAGGACAACCGTTCCGACGCCAGTGAGTCGCTGCGCAACATCGGCGACTTCAGCGGCGATTCCAAGGTCAGCGCGATCATCATGGGCGGCTGCAACGAATGCGCCTTCGGCGCCGTCCGCACGATCAACGAGAAGAAGATCCCGACCATCGCGCTCGCCGCGTCCAGCGCGATCGTCAACCCGGTCGCCGATCGGCGGTACGTCTTCAAGCTGGCCCCGAACGCCGAGGACAGCGCGGCGGCGCTCACCACCGAACTGCGCCGAAAGGGCATCCGCAAGGTCGCCCTTCTGCACAGCGACGACGACTACGGCCGGGAGGGCCTCAGCGCGCTGCGCGGCGAATTCGACAAGGCCGACATCCGACTGGTCCGCAACGAGTCCGTCCGCTCCACGGACACCGACGTATCGCAGCCGGTACGCCGACTGACCACCGAGAAGCCGCAGGCGCTGATCGTCTGGACCCCGCCGGAGCAGGCCGGGCTGGCCGCCACCAGCGCCCAGGAGGCGGGCTTCTCCGGGTCGCTCTTCCTCGACGCGGCGGCCGCGGGCGACCTCTTCCTCGGCGGCTCCGCCCGGTCCACCGAGCGGGCCACGCTGATCTTCACCCAGACCATGGTGATCGACGACGTCATCGCCACCACCCCGGCCAAGGCCGCCCGCCGGCAGTGGTTCCAGGACTACACCGCCCGGTTCGGCGGCTACAACGGGTTCTCGTCCTTCGCCGCCGACGCGGTGCAGCTCATCGTCGACGCGAACCTGCGGGCCGGCGGCGACGGGGTCAACCGGGACGGCGTCCGGGACGTGCTGGAGACGTCCCAGATGGACGGCCTCTCCGGCCCGATCCGGATGACCCCCGACAACCACTCCGGCCTGATGCCCCAGGCGTTGACGACCCTCGTGGCGCGCGGTGGGCGGTGGCGGCTGGCCGGCTGATCTCTTGCGGTGGGGTGTGGCCCGCCGTGGGGGTGTGGCCCCGGCGCAACCGGCTCCGGGCGGTCAGGCTTGATCCCTCCGCCGGTTGCGCCGGGGCCACACCTCGGGTCGTTCGCCGTCCGGCCGCGCCTGGTGGATCTTGTGGGTTCACGGTCGACGTCGGGTGTCCGCGACGGGGGCTAGCGGGCGCTGGTGGTGGCCCTGACCCAGGGCAGGGCCAGGCGCTCGACCAGGGAGAGGGCCGAGTAGAGCAGGATGCTCATCCCGGCGATCAGCACGATCGCCGCCCACGCGGTCGCGGTGTCGCCGATGCCGTTGTACTGCAGGATCTGGTAGCCCAGCCCCGGCTTGTCGGAGTAGAACTCCCCGATCACCGCGCCGATCGCGGCCAGCGGCATCGCCACCTTGAGCCCGACGAAGATCTGCGGCAACGCCGCCGGGAAGCGCACCTTGCGGAACGCCTGCCACCACGAGGCGTTCAGCGACCGGGCCAGCTCGGCCAGGTCCGCCGGGGTGGTGGTGAGGCCGGTCGCCGTGGAGAGCACGATCGGGAAAAAGCAGAGCAGGAAGACCATGGTCAGGATGGGCTTCTCACCCCAGCCGACCGAGACCACCAGCAGCGGGCCGAGGGCGATCTTCGGCACCGCGTTGATCGCCACCAGCAGCGGCGCGAACATCCGCTCCGCCCGCCGGGACGCGGCCAGGGCCATCCCGATCAGCACTCCGGCGACCGTCGAGAGCAGGAAGCCGAGCAGCGTCATCAGCGTGGTGACGCCCAACGCCGGCAGCAGCACGTCCGCCGTGTCGGTCAACGCGGTCCAGACGTCCTGCGGGGGCGGCAGGGACGCCGGGTGGACCAGGTCGAGCCCCGCGGTCACCAGCCACCAGACGGCCAGCGCGATCAACAGGCCGAGCAGGGGCAGGCCCACCGTCGCCGGGCGTACCCCGGACCACCGGGACGCGGCGGCGAGCGGCGGTGTCGTCGGGGTCGCGACCGCGCCCGGGTCGACGGCGGCCGACTCCGTCCCGGCCGCCCCGGAGCGGGTACGGATCTCCGTCACGTTCTCATCCTCTCCTGCCGGCACGGGGCCGGCTACGGCGACGGGGGCGCGGCCACCGGGCGTCCCGGTGACCGCACCCCCGTGTCCGACGGTCGGTGATCAGGCCTTCGGCGTGAGATTGAAGTCGATGATCTGGTCCGGGTTGATGGCCGACTTCAGCGCGCCCGCGCCCTGGAGCAGGGCGATGCTCTTGGCGACCCGCTCCTTGTCCAGGGTGCCGAGCGCGGTGCCGGAGTTGCTCGACCGGACGTACGCGGCCATCAGCTGGAGCTCGGCGGCGGCCGCGCCCGTGTTGGTGGCGTCGACGTTCTTCTTCAGCAGGTCGGCGGCCTCCTGCGGGTTGGCCAGGGCGTACTCCAAGCCCTTGAGCAGCGCCGCGGTGAAGCGCTTGACCATCTCCGGCTTCTCCTTGGCGAGCTTGCTGGAGGTGATCAGCGCGTTGCCGTAGAGGTCCGTCATCACGTCGCTGTACGGCAGTACGACCGGCTTCTTCTTGGTGACCACCTCGACGGTGGGCTGGCCGACCACGAACTGGCCGATGCCGTCCACGGTGCCGGAGCCGAGCATGCCCATCAGGCTCTGCGCCTCACCGTTGACGAAGGTGACCTTGCTGGCGTCCACGCCGGCGAGCCGGGCGTACG
Organism: Micromonospora citrea; assembly: GCF_049629545.1. Lineage (GTDB taxonomy): Bacteria > Actinomycetota > Actinomycetes > Mycobacteriales > Micromonosporaceae > Micromonospora > Micromonospora citrea_A. The sequence goes on along the minus strand of NZ_JBNADX010000005.1, from coordinate 190,722 downwards.
TCGGGAAGAGCAGCCGCACCACGGAGGTGGGGGTGTCGGCGAGCTTCTTGCCCTCCAGGTCCTTCGGCGTGGCGATGTTCTTGCCCTCGACGGTCACGACCGCCGCCATGGTGCGCTGCTGGATCGCGGCGACCGCGACGAAGTCCTTGGCGGCGCCGTTGCCGAGCTGGAGCAGGCCACCGGTCAGGTCGATCGGGCCGAAGTCCGCCTGGCCGCCGACGACGGTCTGGATGACCGAGCCGGTGCCCTGGCCCGGCTTGATCTCCACGTCGAAGCCGGCCTCCTTGAAGAAGCCCTTCTCCTTGGCCACCCAGGCGTACGAGTCACGGCCGAAGTTGCCGAACGAGGTGAGGTAGGTCACCTTCTCCAGCGCCTTGCCGTCACCCCCCTTGGCCTCGGACGAGTCGTCCCCGCCGCTGCACGCGGAGACCAGGGCGAGGGCGGCGGCCAGGGCCGTCGCGGCGACCGTACGGGTCAGCCTTCTCATCAGTGCACCATGTCCTTTCCGACCGGGTGCTCGTCACCCGGAAGGGGTCGTCGGTCCGGCGGCGCGGCATGAGGGGGGAGCCGATACCACCGTCGTGAAGGGACTCTTCGCGCCGACAGCGTACGAGAAACCCACCGTCACGACGCCAGGCGGATCGGGTTGCGGAACGGAAACAACTCGTGGTCCACCCCGGACGGTGCGCATCGGACCCGAGCCGGATAGTGTTTGCCGGATTCCTGACCGACCACTCAGGGGAGGCCCGGCGGACATGATCCGACTCGCCGACGTGTCGCGTACGTTCGACGGCCGCTCCGGGCGGGTGGAGGCGCTGCGCGGCATCGACCTGGAGGTCGGCGAGGGCGAGTTCGTCGCCGTCCTGGGCCGCTCCGGCTGCGGCAAGTCGACCCTGTTGCGCATGGTCGCCGGGCTGCTGCCGGTCAGCGGCGGCGAGATCACCGTCGGCGGCGCCCCGATCACCGGGCCGCGCCGGGACATCGCCATGCTCTTCCAACGACCCGCCCTGCTCCCCTGGCGCACCGTGCTGGACAACGTGCTGCTGCCGGTGGAGATCTTCGGCTGGAGCCGGGCGAAGCACCGGGACCGGGCCCGCCGGCTCCTCGACGTGGCCGGGCTCGGCGGCTTCGAGAAGCGGCTGCCGCACGAACTCTCCGGCGGCATGCAGCAGCGGGTGTCGCTGTGCCGGTCGCTGATCGGCGAGCCCCGGGTGATGCTGATGGACGAGCCCTTCTCCGCCCTGGACGCGCTCACCCGCGAGGAACTCTCCGGCGAGCTGCAACGGGTGCACATGGAGACCGGGGCCACCGTCGTCTTCGTCACCCACTCCATCGACGAGGCGGTGCTGCTGGCCGACCGGGTGGTCGTGCTCAGCCCTCGGCCGGGCCGGATCCGCAAGGTCGTCGAGGTGGACATTCCCCGACCACGAACCCTCGGCCGCAACGCGCACCTGGCCGACGTCGCCCGGGTCAGCGCGGAACTGCACGAGCTGCTGATGGAGCGCGACGCGCCGGTGCCGGCCGGGACGGAGGAACGATGAGCATGCGGGTGGCGGTCTTCACCGAACCGCACCGGGGCGCCGACTACGACGACCAGCTGCGCTTCGCCCGGCTGGTCGAGGCGGGCGGCTTCGACGGCTTCTTCCGGGCCGACCACTACCAGGCGATGGGGGACGAGCCGGGGCTGCCCGGCCCGACCGACGCCTGGCTCACCCTGGCCGCGCTGGCCCGGGAGACCTCCCGGATCCGGCTCGGCACCCTGGTCACCTCGGCCACCTTCCGGCTGCCCGGCCCGCTGGCCGTGATGGTGGCCCAGGTGGACCGGATGAGCGGCGGCCGGGTCGAGCTGGGCATCGGCGCCGGCTGGTACGAGCGGGAGCACACCTCGTACGGCATCCCCTTCCCGGCGGTCGGCGAACGCTTCGACCGGCTCGCCGAGCAGCTGGAGATCGTCACCGGCCTGTGGCGCACCCCGGTCGGCGAGACCTACAGCTACACCGGCGACCACTACCGGCTGGTCGACGCCCCCGCGCTGCCCAAGCCGGCACAGCGGCCCGGCCCGCCGGTGATCGTCGGCGGACGCGGCCCGAAGCGCACCCCGGAACTGGCCGCCCGGTACGCCGACGAGTACAACATGCCGTTCAAGTCGGTCGAGGAGACCGCCGCCGCGTTCGAGCGGGTCCGTGAGGCCAGCGACCGGACGGGGCGGACCGGGTTGGGACGGGCGCCGCTGGTGCTCTCCGCCGGGGTCGTGGTGGCGATCGGGCGCACCGACGCCGAGGCGCGCCGCCGGGCCGAGCCGCTGCACGTCAAGAGCGCCCTGCCGCCGGAGGACCCGGTGGTCGGCTCCCCGGCCCAGCTCGTCGACCGGCTCGGCGAGTTCGCCGCGATCGGGGCCACCCGGGTGCACCTGCGCCTGATCGAACTGGACGACCTGGACCACCTGGAGCTGATCGCCGGCGAGGTGCTCCCCCAACTGGACGGAACGCGATGACCGACGTGTCGCACGGGCCCGGCACGACCGAGCCGGCCGGGACCCACGAAGGACTCGGCCCGGTCGGGCAGGAGATCGTCTTCGAGAACGACCGGGTGCGGGTGTGGCACATCCGGCTGGAGCCGGGCGAGCGGCAACCGCTGCACCGGCACGACCACCCGTACCTGGTGGTCGCGATCCAGGGGGCGAAGAACGTCGTGCAGACGATCGACGGCACCCGGATCGACGCCGACGAACCCACCGGCGGGGTGGTCTACCGGGACCCGGGTGCCGTCCACATGCTCACCAACGTCGGCGACACGACGTACCTGGCCCGCCTGGTGGAGTTGAAGTAACCCCAGGCTGATGCCCCGCCGCGCCACAGTGGCGATCGGGCGCACCGGGCCGTAACGTGCCCGACATGGCCTTTCGGACGTGGGGCAGACTGCTGCTCACCGCATTCGGGGTGAGCGTGCTGGCCGGGGCCGGTCAGCTCGGCATCGCGTACGGCTTCGGCATCGTCCGGCTCACCGGCGCCTTCACCGACGGCGCCGTCGACCGGTGGCCCGCCCAGCTCGCCTGGGTGGGCTGGTTCGCGGTGACCGCCGCCGTCGTCGGCGCGGTCGTCACCGGGCGGCTCGCCCGCTCCGACGGGCTGCCCGAGCAGACGAGCGTGCAGCTCGCCGTCTCCGGCGCGGCGGCGCTCGGCGCGACCGTCGTCGCCCCGCTCTGCATGCAACCCGCCCGGGCGGCCGAGCTGAGCACCGTCGACCCGGTCTTCGCCGTCGGCATCTGCGCGGTCGCCGGCGCGGTGGTCGGCGCGGGGGCCGCCTCCGTCGTGCTGCTGAGGCCGCCGCTGGGCTGGAACGTCGCCATGCTGGCCGGCGCGGTCTGGCTGGTCGCCCTGATCTCGGTCGCGCCGGGGCTGCTCTCCGCCGGGCCGCTGCGCACCGTACGCCTCGGCGTGCTGGAGCCGTCCTGGCTGGACGCCGCCGCCGCGCAGCGCCTGGCGATGCTGCTGCTGCCCACGGTGGCGTTGCTCGCCGGCGCGGCGACCGGCGCGCTGGCCCGCTGGCAGGGGCACGTCCCACTGATCGGAGGGGCCGCCGGCACGGCCGGCCCGGTGCTGCTCGCCTTCGCCTATCTGACGGCCGGCCCCGGCGACTCGGCCGACCGCTACCAGCTCGCCCCGTACTACGCGGCGGTCATCGCCGTCGCGGCCGGCGCGCTCGGCTCGACCGCCGCCACACTGGTGCGCTGGCCGCTCGTCCCGGCGCGTACGGATGACGGGGCGATCACGCCCACCGACATCCTGCGCCCCCTCCCCGGCGGGCCGGTGCCGGCCGGGGCGACCACGGCGAGCACCGTCGACCTGGTCGGCGCGGCGGGCGCGGCCCGCACCGTCGCGCCGGGCCGGCCGGGGGCCGCCACCCCGGCGCACTGGGACTGGCCGGTCGCCCCCGGCGCCTCCACCCCCACGCCCGACCCTTCCGGTACGCCCGAGCCCGCCCCGACCGCCGACGGCCGCCGCGCCGGCCCGCCCCCGGTCGATCCGGAACCGGCCTGGCCGGCGACGGCGCTGATCGAGGCCGAGGCGTCCACCGTGACCGGGACGCGGCGGCCGAGCGCCGACCGGGCGTCCGCACCGGTCTCGGCTGCCGACCCGGTGTCGCCTCCGGCCGCTCCCGACGGCGATCTCCGTACGCCGCAGGTCGCTCTCGAGGACGCGCCGGCCGCTTCCGAGGACGACTCCCGTGCGCCGCAGGTCGTTCTCGGGGACGCGCCGGCCGCCGTCCGGGCGTCGGGTTCGGTCACGCCGCCCGGCGGCACCGAGCCGGTGGGGCTGGACAGGGTGGCGCCGGGACCGGACGCCTCCACCGACGTGGCCGGGTCGGGGCGGACACCGGACGCCCCGGTCCCGTCGGCCGCCGCGACCGGCACGGACTCCCGGGCCGCCGAGCCGGTGGGGAGCGGCCCCGTGGTCGCGCCGAGGCCGCGGCCGAAGCGGCCCCGCAAGGCCCGCGCCACCGAGGCCGAGCTGACGGGAGTCGGCCTGCCCCCGGCCGCCCCGACCGACCCGCCATCGGTCCGGCCACCGGTCGACCCGACACCGGACACTCCGGCCGGGCCCACACCGTCGACCGGTACGTCACCGGCCACGCCGGACGACTCGACCTCGTTCCTGTCACCGGGCGCACCGACACCGGTCACGCCGACCAGTTCCACACCGGCAACGCCGGCCGGATCCACCGCCACCACGCCGGTCGGGTCCACGCCAGGCAAGCCGGCGGGTCACCCACCGGGCACGTCGGTCGGATCGGGGCCGGCCGCGAATGCGGCAGCAGCCGGCCGGGGAACCGGGGAGACCGCTCCCGGCCGCGCCACCCCGACGGCCCGTCCCGACGGCCGCACTCCGCGCGCCCCCCGGCAGCCGACCGGGGGCACCGCCGAGGACCCGGCCGGGAACACCACCGCGGAGCCGACCGGGAACACGACCGACCCGGCGGGCACCGGCGGCGCGACGACCCGGGCGGCCGGCGACGACGGGCCCGGCGTCGACGGCGAGCGGCCCGGGACGGGCACGGCCGGCGTACCCGCCGCCCCGCCGACCGTCGCGGAGCCGGCGCCCCGCCCCCGGCACCGCTTGCCCGACCTGGCCCGCGCGGGCGACTGGGACGCCTTCGGCGTCCGTACCTCTCCGGCCGGTGGGGCGCTGCCCTTCCCTGTCCCGCCCCAGGATGCCGAGGCCCCGAAGCCGGTCGCCTTCCGCTGGCACGCCGACGACGTAGCTCCCGCTGCCACCGACCCTGACGACGACCGGGACACCGGCGCGTCGACCGGCCCGTCCACCGCCCCCGCCGACGCGGAGTCCTCCGCCACCACGGCCCGGCCCCGGCGCGGCCTGTTCCGACGCGGCAAGGGCAAGGGCGGCACACCTGCCCTGGAGGCGCAGGAGGAGCCGCTGGCCGCGCAGGACGAGGAGTTCGTCGACTGGGTCGCCGGGCTGAGCAAGCCACTGGCCGACAACGAGCCGGAGCGGGAGAGCGGCCGTCGGTCACTGCGGTCCAGCGGCCGCCACCACCGGGACTGAGTACGACACACGGCGGGGCCGGAACGTCCGAAGACGTCCCGGCCCCGCCGCACGTCGACCGGTCAGGCCAGCGGGAGGTAGACCTTCCCGCCCGAGGAGACGAACTCGTCCGACTTGTCCTTCATGCCCCGGGCGGCATAGTCCTTCAGCTCCTGGGTGATCTTCATGGAGCAGAACTTCGGCCCACACATCGAGCAGAAGTGCGCGGTCTTCGCCGGCTCGGCCGGCAACGTCGCGTCGTGGTACGACCGCGCGGTCTCCGGGTCCAGCGAGAGGTTGAACTGGTCCTCCCAGCGGAACTCGAACCGCGCCTTGGAGAGCGCGTCGTCCCAGGCCTGCGCGCCGGGGTGGCCCTTGGCCAGGTCCGCCGCGTGCGCCGCGATCTTGTACGCGATCACGCCCGCCTTGACGTCGTCCCGGTCCGGCAGGCCGAGGTGCTCCTTCGGAGTGACGTAGCAGAGCATCGCGGTGCCGAACATGCCGATCATCGCCGCGCCGATGGCGGAGGTGATGTGGTCGTACGCGGGCGCGATGTCGGTGGTCAGCGGGCCGAGCGTGTAGAACGGGGCTTCGTGGCACCACTCCTGCTGGAGGTCCACGTTCTCCTTGATCTTGTGCATCGGCACGTGACCCGGGCCCTCGATCATCACCTGGACGTCGTACTCCCAGGCGATCTTCGTCAGCTCGCCGAGGGTACGCAGCTCGGCGAACTGCGCCTCGTCGTTGGCGTCCGCGATCGAGCCGGGACGCAGCCCGTCACCGAGGGAGAAGGTGACGTCGTAACGCGCGAGGATCTCGCACAGCTCACGGAAGTTGGTGTAGAGGAAGTTCTCCTCGTGGTGGGCCAGGCACCAGGCCGCCATGATCGAGCCGCCCCGGGAGACGATGCCGGTGACCCGGTCGACGGCCAGCGGCACGTACGGCAGCAGCACCCCGGCGTGCACGGTCATGTAGTCCACGCCCTGCTCGGCCTGCTCGATGACGGTCTCCCGGAACACCTCCCAGCTCAGCTTCACCGGGTCGCCGCCGACCTTCTCCAGCGCCTGGTAGATCGGCACGGTGCCGATCGGGACCGGCGAGTTGCGCACGATCGCCTCGCGGGTCTCGTGGATCCGCTTGCCGGTGGAGAGGTCCATCACCGTGTCCGCGCCCCACCGGGTGGCCCAGGTCAGCTTCTCCACCTCCTCGGCGACCGAGGAGGTGACCGCCGAGGTGCCGATGTTGGCGTTCACCTTCACCAGGAACGCCTTGCCGATGATCGCCGGCTCGCACTCCGGGTGGTTGACGTTGAGCGGCAGCACCGCCCGCCCGGCGGCGATCTCGTCCCGGACGAACTCGGGCGCCACCCCCTCACGGACGGCCACGAACTCCATCTCCGGCGTGACCACGCCCGCCCGGGCGTACGCGAGCTGGGTGGGGCGCTTGCCGTCCGTGCCGGCCAGTGGCGTCCCCGCGCCCCGGGCCGGGGCGACGTCCCCGCGCTCGGCGATCCACGCACCGCGCAGCGGGGGCAGCCCCACCTCCGGGTCGGAGCCCGGCCCGGAGGTGTCGTAGAGGCGCAGCGGGGGGTTGTCCCCGGTCAGCACCACCTCGGCGAACGGCACCCGGATGTCCGGCCGTGACCCCTCGACGTAGACCTTGCGACGTGCCTGCATGACAGCCTCCCTGATGGTCAACAGGACCAGCCGAAGTGGTCCAGCGGGCCGCGTCCCGCGCCCAGCTCCCAGTCCCGCGCGCCGGTCAGCGCGCGGGTGACGTACTCCTTGGCGGCGGCGACCGCGACCGGCACCGGGTCACCGGCGGCCAGCCGGACGGCGACCGCCGCCGAGAACGAGCAACCCGTGCCGTGGTTGTGCCGGGTGTCCACCCGAGGCGCACGCAGCAGCGTGGTGGTCCCGCCGCCGCAGAGCACGTCCACCGACTCGCCGTCGGCGTCCACGTCGCCGCCGGTCACCACGACGTGCGCCGGCCCACCGGCCGCGAGCGCCTCGGCCGCCGCGACCATCTCCTCGACCGTGGTCACCGGGCGTCCGGTGAGGGCGGCGGCCTCCGCGCAGTTCGGCGTCGCCACCTGCGCGTACGGCAGCAGCCGCTCGACCGCCTCCACCACGCCGAGCGGGTGCCCGCTGGTGGCGACCAGCACCGGGTCGACGACCAGGTGCGGCAGCCGACCCGCCTTCGCCGCCTCGGCGATCGCGTCGGCGACGGCCGGGGTGCCGAGCATCCCGGTCTTCACCGCCCGTACGCCGAAGTCGGCCAGCACGCTGTCGAGCTGGTCGGTGACGGTGCGCGGGGGCAGCGGCAGTACGGCGTCCACGCCCCGGGTGTTCTGGGCGGTGATCGCGGTGATCACGCTGGTGCCGTACGCGCCGAGCGCGGCGAAGACCTTGAGGTCTGCCTGGATGCCCGCTCCCCCGCCGGAGTCGGATCCGGCGATGGTGAGCACGGTCTGTGGCGTCACTGCTGTCCTCTTCCGGTGGGGGGCTGCGGCCGACCGTGCCCACTCCGGGCGGTCAGGCTTGATCCCTGCGTGGGCACGGTCGGCCGCAGCCCCGTCGTGCGGGCGTCCGCCGGGACGGGCGGGGTCGGCGTCACCGGGGTGGCCGCCTCCTCGAAGGTTCCGCCCAGCGGGGTGGTGGCGTCGGCGAGGGCGCGGGTGAGGGCGGCGGCCGATGCTGCCGGGTCGTCGGCCCGCATGATCGCGCCGAGCACGGCCACCCCGACGGCCCCTGCCTCGACGCAGGCGCGGGCCTGTCCAGGGGTTTCGACGCCGCCGAGGGCGAGGACCGGGACCGGGCTGCTCCCGACCAGCTCACGCAGGCCGTCGGGGTGCAGGGGTGGGCCGTAGCCGGGTTTGGTCCGGGTAAGGAAGACCGGCGACAGCGTCACGTAGTCCTCCGTGGTGAGTCGGGCCAGTTCCGCCTCGTCGTGGCAGGAACGACCGACCAGCCCGACGGCCGGCGGCGGGTACGGGCCGGCGGCGGGCAGGTGGACGGCGTCGCCTCCGAGCGGATCCGGGCCGGCCACGACCAGGGTGCCGCCGGTGTCGGCGAGGACCGCCCGCAGCTGCGCCGCGAGCGCGGCGCGCTCGGTGCGGGGCAGGTCCTTCTCCCGCAGCACCACCCAGCGCACTCCCCCGGCGACGGCCCCGGCGACCACCTCGACCAGTGGCCGCCGGGCCACCCGCCGGTCCGTCAGCAGCACCACGCCGGACGGGATCCGCCCCTGCGAAGGCCGGACCGGTTCCGCGACGGCCACCCCCGATCTCCGGGCCGTCACAGGTCGGGCCTGCCGTCGTCCGGGGTGGAGGCGAGGGCGTGGAAGCGACGGGCGATCCGGCCGGCACCGTACGCGAGCCGCCCGGCCTCGACGGCGTACCGCATGGCGGTGGCCATCGCCACCGGGTCGGCGGCCCGGGTCACCGCGCTGGCCAGCAGCACCGCGTCGCAGCCCAACTCCATGGCGAGCGCGGCGTCGGAGGCGGTGCCGATGCCGGCGTCGAGGATCACCGGCACCTGCACGCTCTGCCGGATCAGCCGGATGTGGTGCGGGTTGTTGACGCCGAGCCCGGAGCCGATCGGCGCGCCGGCCGGCATCACCGCCGCGCAGCCGACGTCGGCCAGCCGGCGGGCCAGGATCGGGTCGTCCGACGTGTAGGGCAGCACAGTGAACCCGTCGGCGACCAGTTCCTCGGCGGCGCGCAGCAGCTCCACCCCGTCGGGCAGCAGCGTGCGCTCGTCGCCGATCACCTCCAGCTTCACCCAGTCGGTGTCGAACGCGTCGCGGGCCAGGTGCGCCACCTTCACCGCCTCGCCGGCGGTGTAGCAGCCGGCGGTGTTGGGCAGCAGCCGCACGCCGCACCGGTCCAGCAGGTCGAGCAGCCCACCGGCGGTGCCGGGCGCGGTGTCGACCCGGCGCAGCGCGAGGGTGACCAGCTCGGTGCCGGACGCCCGGATCGCCTGCTCCAGCACGTGCAGGTTGGCCGCCCCACCGGTGCCGAGGATCAGCCGGGAGCCGAAGGTCACGCCGCCGATCTCGAAGCTCACCGCGCTCACCCGCCCTGGGCGGCGCTGAGCACCTCGACCCGGTCACCGTCGCGCAGCACCGTGGCCGGCCAGCCGGTACGCGGCACCACCTCGCCGTTGACCGCGACCGCGAGGCCGCGCTGCTGCCCGGTGACCTGGCGGACCAGGTCGGCCACCGTCGCTCCGCCGGGCACGGTCCGCCCGGCGCCGTTGACGATCAGTTCCACCTGCGCTCCTCCTCGGTGCTCGATCCGGCGGGCCCGATCCGGGCCGGCCCGGGGTGCGGGGCGTCGGGCCCGCCGAACCGGTCCGGTGTGAACGGCGCGAGCAGCGGGTCCGCCTCCCCGGTGACGACCAGCTCGGTGATCAGGTCGGCGGTGACCGGGGTGAGCACGATGCCGTGCCGGTGGTGTCCGGTCGCGACCAGCACACCGGGGTGGCCGGGCAGCGGCCCGAGGATCGGCGCGTTGTCCGGGGTGCCGGGGCGCAGCCCGGCGGACGCCTCCACCAGGTCGTACTCGGCCAGGTCGGGGACCAGGTCGACGGCGGCGCGCAGCAGCCGCAGCACCGCGCCGGCGGTCACCTCGGTGTCGGACCGTTCCTCGACGGTGGCCCCGACCACCACCTCGCCGTCGGCACGGGGCACCAGGTAGACCGACTCGCCGTCGGCGTACCCCCGGATCACGTGCCGGAAGTCCGGCGCGGCGCGACCGGGCGCGCGTAGCCGCAGCACCTGCCCCTTCACCGGCCGCACGGGCAGGCCGGTGAGCGCGGCGGCGCCGCAGCCGGCGGCCACCACGGTGACCCGGGCGTCCACGTCGGCGAGGCGGGCGACCGGGCCGGGGACCAGCGTCGCGCCGGCCCGCTCGGCCGCCGACCTCAGCGCGGCGACCAGCCGCCGGGGGTCGACCTGGTGGTCACCGGGCGCGACCGCGCCGCCGCGTACGCGCGGCGCCAGCGCCGGCTCGCGGTCGCGCAGCTGAGAGGGGCGCAGCGGGGTGATCGGCAGCCCCAGCCCCTGCTGGTACGACCACAGCCGGCGCGCCTCGGCCAGGTCGTCGGAGGTCAGCCCGACCACCAGGGTGCCCTCGGTCCGGTGGCCGAACTCCACCCCGGCGGCCCGGGCCAGCTCGGCGGCGAAGCCGGGCCAGCGGGCGGCGGACTCGGCGAGCAGCCCGGTCAGCTCGTGCTCCCCGAAGTACGCCTCGGCGACCGGGGAGAGCATCCCGGCGGCGACGTGCGAGGCGCCGGAGCCCGGGGCGGGATCGTGGACGACGACGCGCAGCCCGCGCGACGCGCATCGCCACGCGATCGCCAGCCCGACCGGTCCCGCCCCCACGATGGCGACGTCCGGCCGGGTCAGCACGTCAGGGCCTCGACGAGCGCGGCGGTCGTACGGGCCGGATCGGGGCTCGCGGAGAGCGCCCCGACCACCGCCACCCCGTACGCCCCGGCGGCCCGCAGGTCGGGCACCGTCGCGGCGGTCACCCCGCCGATGGCGATCACCGGCACGTCCACCGCCCCGGCGACGGCGCGTACCCCGTCCGGGCCGATCGGGTCGGGCAGGCCGGTCTTGGTGGCGGTCGCGTGGCAGGGGCCGACGCCCAGGTAGCTGGCCCCGGCGGCGACCGCCTCGGTGGCCGTCGCCGGCTCCCGGGCGGTCGCGCCCAGCACGGCGGTCGGGCCGAGCACCCGGCGGGCCGCCGCGACCGGCAGGTCCTCCGCGCCGACGTGCCCGCCGGCGGCGCCCACCGCGAGGGCCACGTGCAGCCGGTCGTTGACCAGGCACGTCGCCCCGTACGGCGCGCAGAGCGCGAGCACCCGCCCGGCCAGGTCGTACGCCTCGCGGTCGGTGGCGTCGTCGGTCACCCGGACCTGGACGACCAGTTCGGCGCGGGCCACCGGCAGGGCGGCGCGCAGCACGGCGAGCGGGTCACGCCCCGGCCGGGTGTCGGTGATCAGATGCAGTCGTCCGAGGGACGGCACGGCAACACTCCTCCCTGCGCCGGCATTACCCGGATCAGGTTCGACGGTCGGGGGCTTCAGCCCCCCTCTCAGCCCGGTGCACCGGGCTCCCGTGGGTCACTTGCGGGCCTACCGTACGACGTCTCTCCGGACGGCGGAAGAGTGGGTGACGTTTTTCCCACTGACCGTCCGGTGTCGACGGCAGGGGCGGCACGTGACCGTCCGGTCACGCCATGCTGTCCGGATGCCCGCTCACGCCCGTGTCCCGCGACGTCTGGCGTTCCTGCCCTTCGGGGGCAGCCATGCGGTCGCCGAGGGCCTGCTCACCTGGTCGATGCTGCGCGGCCCGGCGCGGCGCCGGCTGCTGCCCGACGTGTACGTGCACCGGGACGGGTTCCGCGCGGGCCGACCATCGCATGTGGTGCGAGGCGGTGGCGCTGCTGCTGCCGCCGGGCGCGGAAATCGCGGGGCCAGCGCCGCGTACCTCTGGGGTGCTGCCACCGCCCTGCGATGACGTACATGGCGTTCCACCGACGGAGTTCTGCCTGCGGCAGCGGGCGGCTGCCCGCGGGCGGCGGGGTGGTGGGGGCGGGATGCGCGTCAGAGGACGGTGTCGAGGGCGTCCAGGTCCTCCTCGGTGGGCTGCCAGGTTCCGGCGGCGGCGTTCGCCCGTACCTGCTCGGGGGTGGTGGCACCGGCGATCACCGAGGCCACCGCGGGCCGGGCGGCGAGCCCGCCGATGGCGACCTGGAGCATGGTCAGCCCCCGCTCGCTGGCGTACGCCTCGATCGCCTCGATGGTGTCCCAGTTCGCGGCGGCGAGGCGCTGGGCGTACCGGCCGCCGCCGGAGAGCCGGCTGCCGGCGGGCGGGGCCTCACCGCGCTTGTACTTGCCGGTGAGCAGGCCGTTGGCGAGCGGGAAGAACGGCAGCATGCCCAGCCCGAAGCGCTCGCAGGCAGGGATGATCTCGACCTCGACGTCCCGGTGGAGCAGGTTGTAGTGGTTCTGGGCGCTGACGAACCGGGTGCGGCCCTGCGACGACGCCGTCCAGTCCGCGTCGGCGATCTGCCAGCCGGCGAAGTTGGAGTTGCCCAGGTAGCGGACCTTGCCGGCCCGGACCAGGTCGTCCAGGGCGGCCAGGGTCTCGTCGATCGGGGTCTCCGGGTCGGGCTCGTGCATCTGGTACAGGTCGATGTGGTCGGTGCCGAGGCGGCGCAGCGACGCCTCCACCGCGCGGGCGATGTACCGGCGTGCACCGCGGGCGCCGAAGTCGGACCCGTTCAGCCCGTGCATGTCCATGCCGAACTTGGTGGCCAGCACCACGTCGTCGCGGCGGCCCTTGAGCGCCTGCCCGAGCAGTTCCTCGGAGCCGCCCTGCGGCTCGCCGTAGATGTCGGCGGTGTCGAAGAAGGTGATCCCGACGTCGAGGGCGGCGTCGACCACCGCGCGGGTGCCGTCGAGGTCGAGCTTGCGGCCGAAGTTGTTGCAGCCGATGCCGACCACGGACACCACGAGCCCGGAGTCGCCCAGCCGGCGGTAGGTCATCTCAGTCACGAGATCCACCCTATGCCGGCCCAGCCGGCTCCACCGGGCCCGGTCACCGCGGCCGGGCTCCCCGGCGACCCGGCCGGGCGGTCGACCAGCTCGTCGTCGTTCAGCGGGCGACGTCCCAGACCGGCTCGGGTGTCTCCACCACCTCGCCGTCGCCGCGGAACAGCACGAACCGGTCGAAGGAGCGGGTGAACCAGCGGTCGTGGGTGACCGCGACGACCGTCCCGGAGAAGGCGGCCAGCCCCGCCTCCAACGCCTCCGCCGACGCGAGGTCCAGGTTGTCGGTGGGCTCGTCGAGCAGCAGCAGGGTCGCCCCGGACAGCTCCAGCAGCAGCACCAGGAACCGGGCCTGCTGGCCGCCGGAGAGGGTGCCGAAGCGTTGGTCGCCCTGCCCGGCCAGCTCGTACCGGGACAGCGCGGCCATCGCCGCGTGCCGGTCCATGCCGGCCCGGTGCTCGTCGCCCCGCCAGAGGATCTCGACCAGCGTCTTCTCCATCAGCTCCGGCCGGTCGTGGGTCTGGGAGAAGTGGCCGGGCCGGACCCGGGCACCGAGGCGGGCCACCCCGTCGTGGCCGACGGGGGCGAGAGCCGCCGCGTCGACCGGGGTCTGCGCCGGGTCGGGGTCGGTGCCGCCCCGGGCCAGCAGCCGCAGGAAGTGCGACTTGCCCGTGCCGTTCGCGCCGAGCACGGCGACCCGGTCGCCGTACCAGAGTTCCAGGTCGAAGGGGTAGGTGAGGCCGTCCAGCTCCAACTGCTCGCAGATGACCGCGCGCTTGCCGGTCCGCCCGCCGGCCAGCCGCATCCGGATGTCCTGGTCCTTCGGGGGTACGGGCGGCGGCCCGGCCTCCTCGAACTTGCGCAGCCGGGTCTGCGCGGCCTGGTACCGCGACGCCATCCCGTCGTTGTACGCCGCCTTCTGCTTGTACATCAGCATCAGCTCGCGCAGCTTCTGGTGCTCCTCGTCCCAGCGGCGGCGCAGCTCGTCGAGGCGGGCGTGCCGGGCCACCCGCGCGTCGTGCCAGCTCGCGAAGCCGCCCGGGTGCACCCAGGCGCTGCCGCCCTCGACGGCGACCACCCGGTCGGCGGTCTGCGCCAGCAGCTCGCGGTCGTGGGAGACGTAGAGCACGGACTTCGCGGACTCGCGCAGCCGCGCCTCCAGCCAGCGCTTGCCGGGTACGTCGAGGAAGTTGTCCGGCTCGTCGAGGAGCAGCACCTCCTCGGTGCCGCGCAGCAGCAGCTCCAGGGCGAAGCGTTTCTGCTGGCCGCCGGAGAGGGTACGCACCGGACGGTCCCGGGCGGCGTCCCACGGCAGGTCCAGCACGATGGTGGCGACGGTGTCGAAGAGCACCTCGGCGTCGTACCCGCCGGCCTCGCCCCAGGCGGCGAGCGCGTCCGCGTACGCCAGTTGGGCCTTGCCGGCGGCGGTGCTGTACTTGCCGCGCAGCTCGGCCGCCCGCATGGCCGCCTCGGTCGTGGCGAGCCGGCGGCCGGCGTCGCGCAGTGACGGCGGGGCGAGGGAGAGCGCCAGGTCCGCGAGGGTGGACTCGTCCCCGATCATGCCGATGAACTGCCGCATCACGCCGAGGCCGCCGGAACGCGCGACCACCCCGGTGCGCACCGGCAGGTCACCGGCGACCATCCGCAGCAGGGTGGTCTTCCCCGCCCCGTTCGGGCCGACGAGGGCCACCTTGGCGCCGTCGGCGACCCGGAAGGAGACGTCGGCGAAGAGCTGCCGACCGTCCGGGAGGATGTGCCCGACCCCTGCCACGTCCACGTAACCCACGCCGGCATCCTGCCGGAGCGGCCGGGGCGGGCGACAGCGGATTACCGGGTGACCCGCAGCACCCGGTAGCCCTTCTGGCTGGCCGGGCGGTCGACCTGCCAGCCTTCGTCGACGAGCCAGCGGTGCAGCGAGTCGCCGCCGAGGTGGCGGGCGACCACCAGCCAGGCCACCCCGTCCGGGGCGAGCCGGGGCAGCCAGCGGCGCAGCAGCTCGTGCAGTTCGGCCTTGCCGATGCGGATCGGCGGGTTGGACCAGATCTGGGTGAAGGTGACGTCGGCGGGCACGTCGTCCGGGGCCACCGCGCGGATCCGCTCGGCGGCGCCGACCCGCCGGGCGTTCTCGGCGGTCAGGGCGCGGGCCCGCTCGTTGACGTCGACCGCCCAGACGGTGGCGGCGGGCGCGGTGCTCGCGAGCACGCAGCTGATCGGCCCGAACCCGGAGCCGATGTCGAGCAGGTCGCCGCCGGTGCCGGTGCCGGGCAGCTCGGCCTTGCGCAGCAGCACGGCGGTGCCGGGGTCGAGCCGGTCGGCGGAGAAGACCCCGCCGGCGGAGGCGAGGGTGAAGTCGCGCCCGGCGACGTGGAACTCCACCTCGCGCGGGTGGGCCGCGCCGGTGGGCTCGGTGGAGAAGTAGTGGTCGCCGGTCACGACGGGCATTCTCGCACCGGTCGGGAGCGGGGTCGCGGTCGCCTCGGTCAGCAGAATCCGACGCGCCGTACCGCAATTTCCCATTATTACCCTCTAAAGGGACAATGGCCCCTACTCTAGCTCACATGGTGTATCGGTACGAGTCCGATGAGGACGCCTTCGTGGAACATCCGGGGTCCCGGTCGGACCTGCCGGACGTCGCCCCCGGCCCGCCCGCGCCCGCCGGGCCGTCCCCGTCCCGCTTCCCCACCCCGTCGCTGCCCCGGGCCACCCCGCCGGCGCTCGGAGCCCCCGAGCCGCCTCCCGCCGGGGTGCTGCCGGACCCCGAGCCGGTCCCGGTCCGCTCGTCCGTCCAGGCTCCACCGCCGCCACCCACCCAGGGGTACGCCCCGACGGAACCACTGGACCTGCCCCGGTCCCGCCGATCCGGGCGGGGTGGCGGCCGGCTCTGGCAGGTGCTCGTCGGCGGCGCTGCCGTGCTGGTGCTGCTGGCGCTCTGCGGTCTCGGCGCGGCCGCCCTGCTGGCGGAGCGCACCTCCGACACCGACCGGGCCGCACCCGGCGCATCGGCCAGCGCGGCGGCCCCCACCCCCGAACCGTCCTCCGGGGACCTGGACTCCCGCGACACCGACCAGCAGCCGCTCACCGCCAAGGAGGTGTTCCCCGGCAAGAAGCTGGTGGTCGCCGACGGACAGCCCGCGTACGAGGTGCTCAAGACGCACTCCAGCGGCAGTTGCGCGGTGGCGGCCACCGGGGAGATCGCCGACCTGCTGGTCCGCCTCGGGTGCAGCCAGGTCGTCCGGGCCACGCTCCGCTCCCCCGACGGCGGGCACCTGGTCACCGCCGGGCTGTTCAACCTGACCGACAAGTCGAGCGCGCAACGCGCCCGGGACCGGATCCGGCAGATGCTCGACGAACGGCAGGGCCGCTTCCGGGGCCTGGCCGCCGGTGCGGACACCGAGGCGATCACCACCGCGGCCGCCCGGGTCGGCTGGCAGGTGCGCGGCCACTACGTCGCCTACTGCCTCGTCGTACGCGCCGACGGCGGCGCCGTGCCGGCCGGCGACGGCACGGTCCGCGAGATCCTCTACGAGATGATCGAGCTGCACCTCAACCGGGGAGTGCTCGACCGGCGGGCGGCCGGAGGCACGGCCGTGCAGCCCACCACCGGGAGCCGCGACTCCGACCAGAACGGCGAGGAACTCCCCGGCGACTGACCCGCCACCCGCCAGCGCCGAGGCCCGGCCCGCACCACGCGGACCGGGCCTCGGTGCTGCTGCACGGTCGGTCACCGGTGGGCTCGGTCCACCCGAGCGGGCCGCGCGCCGCCGCCTCCGACCCGGATCGGGCCGGCGAGCGGACGCGGCTCGGACCGGCGAGTCGACGCGGGTCAGGATTCGGCGGGGACGCGGAGCCTGCGGGTCAGGTCGGCGCGGCGGGCGTACTGGGCCGGGTCGTCCGGGTAGCCGACCTCGACCAGCGCCAGCCCGTGCGCGGGCGCGACCGTCACCTCGCTGGAGCGTTCCCGCCGGGTGAGCAGGCTGGCCGGCCACTCGACGGGGCGGCGGCCGTCCCCGGCGACCAGCATCGCCCCGACCAGGCTGCGCACCATGTTCTGGCAGAACGCGTCGGCCTGCACGGTGGCGACGAGGATGCCGTCCGGGTCACGCCGCCAGTCCAGCCGGGTCACCTCGCGCAGCGTGGTGGCGTTCTCCTTGCGCCGGCAGTACGCGGCGAAGTCGTGCTCCCCCACCAGGCCCGCCGCCGCGGCGTTCAGCGCGGCCAGCTCCAGCGGCTTCGGCCAGGCAAGGGTGTCCCGCCGGCGCAGCGGCTCGGCGCCCCACGGCGTGTCGGTCACCCGGTACTCGTAGCGGCGGAACGTCGCCGAGAACCGGGCGTCGAAGTCGGGCGGCACCTCGGTCATCGCGCGTACCCGCAGGTCGGTGGGGAGCAGCCGGGCCAGCCGGCGCAGCAGCCGCCCCTCGTGCTCCCGCCACACGGCGGTGGGCAGGTCGAGGTGGCAGACCTGCCCGGTGGCGTGCACCCCGGCGTCGGTCCGGCCGGCCACGGTCAGGCCGGTCGCGGTGCCCGCCCCGAGCACCAGGTCGAACGTCGCGGTGAGCACCCCGGCGACGGTACGGCGGGTCGGCTGGGCGGCCCAGCCGGAGAAGTCGGTGCCGTCGTACGAGACGTTCAGCCGCAGCCGGCTCCGCTCGTCCACCTCGTACCTCCAGTTACGGGTCGGGCCCGACACCCCGGTGGGGGTGTCGGGCCCGACGGCGGCCTGACTCAGGCCTTGTCGTTCTCGGCGGCCTCGTCGCTGTCCTCGCGGGCGGCGGCGGTGTCACCGGACGCCGACACCGGAGCGTCGGCGTCCTGGTCGTCGTCGGTCGACTTCGGGGTCTCGTCCGCGGGGGCGAGCGCCTCGACCTTGTCCTGCTGGGCGGCCTTGCGGGCGGCGGTCTTCTTGTTCGCCTTCGGCTCGGCGACCTGAAGCTCCTCGACCAACTCGATGATCGCCATCGGAGCGGCGTCACCCTTGCGCGGACCGGTCTTCACGATCCGGGTGTAGCCACCGTTGCGGTTGGCGTACCGGGGCGCGATCTGGTCGAACAGGGCGTAGACCACGTCCTTGTCCTTGACGACGCCCAGCACCCGACGCCGCGAGGCGAGGTCGCCGCGCTTGGCCTTGGTGATGAGCTGCTCGGCCAGCGGACGCAGCCGCCGGGCCTTCGTCTCGGTGGTCTGGATCTTGCCGTGCTGGAACAGCGCAGTGGCCAGGTTGGCCAGCATCAGCCGCTCGTGCGCGGGGCTGCCGCCGAGGCGGGGGCCCTTGGTGGGCGTGGGCATGCTTGGTGCTCCTCAGGTGTGGCGGCAGCGCGGACTAGAGCTGCTCGGTCTCGCGGTAGTCGTCGGTGTCGTAGTCGGCCTCACCGAAGGCGTCCACGACGTGCGCCGGGTCGAAGTTCGGGGCCGAGTCCTTCAGCCCCAGACCCATCCCGGCGAGCTTCATCTTGACCTCGTCGATCGACTTCTGACCGAAATTCCGGATGTCGAGGAGGTCGGCCTCGGTGCGCCCGATCAGCTCACCAACGGAGTTGATGCCCTCGCGCTTGAGGCAGTTGTAGGAGCGGACGGTGAGGTCCAGCTCCTCGATCGGCAGAGCCAGGTCGGCCGCCAGCTGGGCGTCCTGCGGGGACGGCCCGATGTCGATGCCCTCGGCGGTCTCGTCCAGCTCCCGGGCCAGGCCGAAGAGCTCCACCAGCGTCGAGCCGGCCGAGGCCAGCGCGGTACGCGGGCCCATCGACGGCTTGGTCTCGACGTCGATGATCAGCCGGTCGAAGTCGGTCCGCTGCTCGACCCGGGTCGCCTCGACGCGGTACGTCACCTTGAGCACCGGCGAGTAGATCGAGTCGACCGGGATCCGGCCGATCTCGGCGCCGGCCTGCTTGTTCTGCGCCGCCGTGACGTAGCCCCGACCCCGCTCGACGGTCAGCTCCATGTCGAGCCGGCCCTTGCCGTTGAGGGTGGCGAGCTTCAGGTCCGGGTTGTGCACCGAGACGCCGGCCGGGGGCTGGATGTCGCCTGCGGTCACGTCGCCCGGGCCCTGCTTGCGCAGGTACATGCTGACCGGCTCGTCGTGCTCGGAGCTGACGCAGAGCTCCTTGATGTTCATGACGAGCTCGACCACGTCCTCCTTGACCCCGGGGATGGTGGTGAACTCGTGCAGCACACCGTCGATCTTGATCGAGGTGACCGCCGCACCCGGGATGGACGACAGCAGCGTACGACGCAGCGAGTTGCCCAGGGTGTAACCGAAGCCGGGCTCCAGCGGCTCGATGGTGAACCGGGACCGGGTCTCGTTGATCGACTCCTCGGAGAGGGAGGGTCGCTGGCTGATGAGCATTTCTTCTCTTCTCTTCCGGGACGCCCGCTATATGACGCCCACGACAAAACTGTTCCGGTGGCCCGCCCCGGAGGGCGGGCCACCGCAACGAGCCCTTACTTGGAGTAGAGCTCGACGATCAGCTGCTCCTGGACCTGGGTGTCGATCACCTGGCGGGCCGGGAGCGAGTGCACGAGAACCTTCATCTGGCTGGGAATGGCCTCCAGCCACGCCGGAACCGACTTCGAGCCGGCCTCGGCCTGCGCGACGATGAACGGGGTGAGCTCCTTGCTCTTGCCCCGGACCTCGATGATGTCGTGCTCCTTGACGCGGTACGACGGGATGTCGACCTTCTTGCCGTTCACGGTGAAGTGACCGTGCTTGACCAGCTGGCGGGCCATGTCCCGGGACTTGGCGTAGCCGGCCCGGTAGACCACGTTGTCCAGCCGCGACTCGAGGATCTGCAGGAGGACCTCGCCGGTCTTGGCCTTCTTGCCCACGGCCTCCTCGTAGTAGCCGCGGAACTGCTTCTCCAGCACGCCGTAGACACGGCGGGCCTTCTGCTTCTCACGGAGCTGGAGCAGGTACTCCGTCTCCTTGGTGCGGCCGCGGCCGTGCTGCCCGGGCGGGAACGGCCGGGACTCGAACGGGCACTTCGGGCCATCGCACTTGCTGCCCTTGAGGAACAGCTTCATCTTCTCCCGCCGGCAACGGCGGCAGTCAGCACCGGTGTAACGAGCCATCTCTCTCTAACCTCTCAGACCCGGCGACGCTTCGGCGGACGGCACCCGTTGTGCGGCTGCGGGGTCACGTCGGAGATCTGCCCGACCTCGAGCCCGGCTGCCTGCAGCGAACGGATGGCGGTCTCCCGGCCGGAGCCGGGGCCCTTGACGAACACGTCGACCTTGCGCATGCCGTGCTCCATGGCCCGACGCGCGGCGGCCTCGGCGGCCAGCTGCGCGGCGAACGGGGTCGACTTGCGGGAGCCCTTGAAGCCCACCTGGCCCGAGGAGGCCCAGGAGATGACCGCACCGGTCGGGTCGGTGATCGACACGATGGTGTTGTTGAAGGTGCTCTTGATGTGCGCCTGCCCGTGGGCGACGTTCTTGCGTTCCTTGCGCCGGACCTTCTTGACGGCGGCTCCGGCACGAGCCTTCGGTGGCATAAGTCTGTGCGCTCCTAGTTACTTCTTGCCGGGCTTCTTCTTGCCGGCGACGGTCCGCTTCGGGCCCTTCCGGGTCCGCGCGTTGGTCTTGGTCCGCTGGCCACGCACGGGCAGGCCCCGGCGGTGCCGGATGCCGGCGTAGCAGCCGATCTCGACCTTGCGGCGGATGTCAGCGGCGACCTCGCGGCGCAGGTCGCCTTCAACCTTGTAGTTGCCCTCGATGTGGTTGCGGAGCTGGACCAGCTCCTCATCCGTGAGGTCCCGAACGCGCTTGTCCGGCGAGATGCCGGTAGCGGCGAGCGTCTCCAGGGCGCGGGTACGGCCGACCCCGAAGATGTAGGTGAGCGCGATCTCCATCCGCTTCTCGCGGGGGAGGTCGACGCCGACTAGACGTGCCATGTGCGGGCGTACTCCTCGTGATGTTGTGGCGGAGGTGTGGACCCGTCCCACCCCGCTACCGACCGTCCCGTCCTTCCGACGCCATCGGCGCCGGCGACCGGGAATGGTCGCTGCCCAAGCGGGCCCCGGCCTCCGACCGGGGGTCGGCCACGATCGAGTACGCGCTGCGTACCGCTCGCGGCTGGGACGAGCTGATGATGTGTTGTCCGGATCTGCGGCCCGGGCCTCGTTCCGCCACCGCTCGTCACGGTCGGCGGACTCGGCTCAGCCCTGGCGCTGCTTGTGGCGCGGGTCGGTGCAGATGACCATGACCCGGCCGTGCCGGCGGATCACCCGGCACTTGTTGCAGATCCTCTTGACGCTCGGCTTGACCTTCACGGTTGCCTTACTTCCCATCTGGCCCGGAGACGCGACGAGGCGCGACGCCGGACGTCGAAGACGGACACGGGGACGTCCCGGCCGCCGTCAGGCTTACTTGTAGCGGTAGACGATGCGCCCGCGGGTCAGGTCGTACGGCGAGAGTTCGACGACGACCCGGTCCTCCGGCAGGATGCGGATGTAGTGCTGCCGCATCTTGCCGCTGATGTGAGCCAGCACCTTGTGGCCGTTCGCGAGCTCCACCCGGAACATTGCGTTCGGCAGGGGCTCGATGACCCGACCCTCGATCTCGATGGCTCCGTCTTTTTTCGGCATGTCCTCCGCTGTCCTGACGTCGGTTGCTCCGGACGGCCCACAACGTCTTACACGGGCCTTCGACCATGATCGAAAGAGCCCGCGCCAGCCGCGGCTCCGACTCCCACCGAAGCGCGGGGTGGGCATGCCGGAGTGGACGCTGTGCGCCGATCTGAAAGTGTACGCCCGCCTGCCGGCGGTCGCCAAACCGGCCACCGTACTCGCCGCGACAGTGGGCAAAATCCCCCGACCGGGCGGCGTGTCCCCCGTCGTCGCCGTGCCGTGAGATGCCGGGGACGACCGGCCCGTCCGGTTCCCCGGCGCCGTCGGAGGGTCTTCCGGCGGCGGCGGTCACACCGGCGACCCGGGTCCGGCGGCCACCACCGGGCTTCGTCCCGCTAGTCGGTCAGTTCCCGTCGCCGGTGTTCCCGCCGCACGGCCCGCGCCTGCCGTCGGCGGTCCCGCTTCGCGGCCTGCGCCCGCTGTCGGCGGTCCCGCTTCGCGGCCCACCGCCGAGGCTCACCGGAGGCCAACCCCCCGACGGTGCGGACCAGCACCACCGCTCCCCACGGCCCGGCCACCCAGCCCGGCCAGAAGTACAGCACCTCACCGGCGAGCACACCGGTCACCGCCCACACCGCCAGCACGATGCCGACGACCTTCAGGTACGGCTCCCAGACCTCCACCAGCCACTCGGCGGTGGCGGAGCGCCGCCCCTCGACCGGCCCGGACACCGCAGGTGGCACCCGGTCGGGTGACCGGTCCCCCGTCCCGTCCGGAACCGCCACCTCGCCCACCCGCGGCCCCGGCAGGTCCACCAGGACCGAGTCGAGTTCGCCGTACGTCCGGGCGCCGTACGCCCGCTGCAACCGCTCGTCGTACTCGGAGAGGCTCAGCCGGCCCTCGTCGACCGCCATCCGGAGCCGATCCGCCACCACCTGACGGTCACCGTCGGCGGCCCGCATCCCGTCGCGCCCCTGCATCACGCCAGCATGACACCGCTGCGCCACCGCCGCCCAGGGCACCGGGGTGGGGACGAACCCCCGGCCGTGCCCGGCGCGCGGCGCGCAGACCGGACGGCGGGTCAGGCCGTCGGAGAGTCGGCCGACTGCCGAGCGGTGACGAGGTCACCGAGGCGGGCCCGGCCGCCGTCGAACGCGGTCAGCACCCACACCCCGTCCTCCAGCAGCGCCATCGAGTGCTCGACGTGCACCGCCATCGAACGGTCCCGGGTGACCACGGTCCAGCCGTCGGACAGCTCCACCGTCCGGGGCGAGCCCATGGTGATCATCGGCTCGATGGCCAGGGCCATGCCGGGCACCAGCCGTGGGCCCTTGCCGGGGCGGCCGTGGTTGAGCACGTGCGGGTCCTGGTGCATCTCCGTGCCGATGCCGTGGCCGCCGTAGCCGTCGACGATGCCGTACCGGCCGCCCCTGCGGACGGCGGTCTCCACGGCGTGCGAGATGTCGGTCAGCCGGCCCTTGCCGCCGGCGGCCCCGCGGGCGGCGGCGGCGATGCCGGCCCACATGGCGTCCTCCGCGACCGCGGCCATCTTCAGCAGCGCCGGGTCGACCTCACCCACCCCGACGGTGATCGCCGCGTCGCCGTGCCAGCCGTCGAGCACGGCCCCGCAGTCGATGGAGATCAGGTCCCCGTCGCGGAGCACCTGCTGCGCCGACGGGATGGCGTGCACCACCTGCTCGTTGACCGACGAGCAGATCGAGGCCGGGAATCCGTGGTAGCCCTTGAACGACGGGACCGCACCCGCCTCGCGGATCGTCGACTCGGCGATCGCGTCCAGGTCGGCGGTGCTGATCCCGGGGGCGACGGCCTCGCGCATCCGGCGCAGGGCCTCGGCGACCACCAGGCCCGCGGCCCGCATCTTGTCGATCTGGTCGGGGGTCTTCAGCTGGATGTCCAGCTGGGGACGGCGCATGGAGCGGTTACCTTTCGTTGCCGAACAGCGGGGCACGTCGCACGTACCCCGCTGTTCGCACTCTATCCACCGGACGCCGGCGGGACCTCACCCGCCGTACGAGCGCAGCGCGTCGATGGCGCGGACGGTGACGTCCTCCACCGGCCCGGTCGCGTCGATCCCGACCAGCTTGCCCTGGGCGCCGTAGTAGTCGACCAGCGGCGCGGTCTTGTCGGCGTACTCCCGCAGCCGGGCCGCGATCGTCTCCGGCTTGTCGTCGTCCCGCTGGAACAGCTCGGCGCCGCACCGGTCGCAGATGCCCTCACGGGTGGTGGCGTCGAACTCGACGTGCCAGATCTTGCCGCAGCCGCGGCAGGTACGCCGGCCGGAGAGCCGCCGGATCACCTCGTCGTCGTCGACGACAAGCTCCAGCACCAGGTCCAGCGCGGTGCCGAGGTCGGCGAGGAGCTTGTCCAGCGCGGCGGCCTGCGGCGTCGTACGCGGGAAGCCGTCGAGCAGGAAGCCCTCGGCGGCGTCCGACTCGGCGAGCCGGTCCCGGACCATGTTGATGGTGACCTCGTCGGGGACCAGCTTGCCGGCGTCCATGTACCGCTTGGCCTCGACACCCAGCGGCGTGCCCTGCGAGACGTTCGCCCGGAAGATGTCCCCGGTCGAGATCTTCGGCACCGAGAGGTGCGCGGCGATGAACTCCGCCTGTGTGCCCTTGCCCGCGCCCGGCGGGCCAACCAGAACGAGTCGCATCTACCGCAGGAACCCTTCGTAGTTCCGCTGCATGAGTTGGCTCTCGATCTGCTTCACGGTCTCCAGACCGACGCCGACCATGATGAGCACAGCGGTGCCGCCGAACGGGAAGTTGAGGAACTGCTCGCTGTTCAGCCAGATGAAGAAGAAGTTCGGCAGGATCGAGATGACAGCGAGGTAGAGCGCGCCCGGCAGGGTGATCCGGCTGAGGATGAAGTCGAGGTACTCCGCCGTCGGCTTGCCCGGGCGGATGCCCGGCACGAAGCCGCCGTACTTCTTCATGTTGTCCGCGACCTCGGTCGGGTTGAACGTGATCGACACGTAGAAGTACGTGAAGAAGATGATGAGCAGGAAGTAGAGGGCGATGTGCTCCGGCGCGGTCGCCTTCACGATGTGGTTCTGGATCCAGGCCTGGACCTTGCCCGGGTCGTTCGGGTCGAAGAACTGGAGCGCCAGCGTCGGCAGGTACAGCAGCGAGGAGCCGAAGATGACCGGGATGACACCCGCCTGGTTGACCTTCAGCGGGATGTAGGTCGAGGTGCCGCCGTACATCCGCCGGCCGATCATGCGCTTGGCGTACTGCACCGGGATCCGGCGCTGCGCCTGCTCGATGAAGCAGACCGCGGTGATGACCACCAGGACGAGGACGAGCACCAGGGCGAACTTCGGCCAGCCCTCGTTGGTCTTGATCTTCCAGCCCTCGCTGGGCAGCCGGGCGGCGATCGAGGTGAAGATGAGGACGGACATGCCGTTGCCGACGCCGCGGTCGGTGATCAGCTCGCCGAGCCACATCACCATGCCGGTGCCGGCGGTCATCGTCATGACCAGGATGCTCAGCGTCAGCCAGTTCGGGATGCCGGTGCCCTCGGGCACGATCGGGAACTGGTCGCACTGGTTGTTGAAGAGCTGCCCGGAGCGGGCCAGCGCCACGAACGCCGAGGACTGGAGGATGCCCAGGCCGAGGGTCAGGTAGCGGGTGTACTGGGTGATCTTCGCCTGCCCGGCCTGGCCCTCCTTGCGGAGCTGCTCCAGCCGCGGGATGACCACCGTCAGCAGCTGCAGGATGATCGACGCGGTGATGTAGGGCATGATGCCCAGCGCGAAGACCGAGAGCTGCAGCAGCGCGCCGCCGGAGAAGAGGTCCAGCAGGTTCAGCACGCCGGTGGTGCCACCCTGGATCGTGTCGAGGCACTTCTGCACGTTGCCGTACGAGACGCCCGGGCTGGGCAGGGTGGCGCCCAGCCGGTAGACCGCGATGATGCCTACTGTGAACAGCAGCTTCTTGCGCAGGTCAGGCGTACGGAACGCACTGAGAAAGGCGGACAGCAACTTCTTCCTCCTGCGCGAGGCGGGCCGCCGGTGTTCCCTGGCGGGGCGGGGTGGGTGCCGGGCGAGTGCCCGATATCCATAGCTGGGAAGGGACTCTAACAGCCCGATCCCGGTCCGGGCAGATGTGCCCGGCTACATAAACCGAATCCGATGTTACTTGGCGCACACGTGCCATGTAGACCATGGCGCCCGCCCAGTCGGTGACAACTGAGCGGGCGCCATGTTCGTGCCTTACAGCTCGGTGACGGAGCCACCGGCGGCGGTGATCTTCTCCTTGGCCGACGCGCTGAACGCGTGCGCCGACACCTGGAGAGCCACACCACCGAGGTCGCCGGTGCCGAGGACCTTCACCGGCTGGCCCTTGCGGACCGCGCCGGCGTCGACCAACTCCTGCGGGCCGACCTGGCCGCCGTTCGGGAACAGCTCGGCCAGCCGGTCCAGGTTCACGACCTGGAACACGACCTTGAACTTGTTCTTGAAGCCCTTCATCTTCGGCAGTCGCATGTGGATGGGCATCTGCCCACCCTCGAACGCCGCCGAGATGTTCTTGCGGGCCTTGGAGCCCTTGGTACCGCGACCGGCGGTCTTGCCCTTGGAGCCCTCACCGCGACCCACGCGGGTCTTGGTGGTCTTGGCACCGGGCGCCGGGCGCAGGTGGTGAACCTTGATCGTCATTACTCGACCTCCTCGACCTTCACGAGGTGGTTGACCGCGAAGATCATGCCGCGGATCTCCGGACGATCCTCCTTGACCACCACGTCGTTGATCCGCTTGAGACCGAGCGAACGCAGCGAGTCACGCTGGTTGCGCTTGGTCCCGATCTCGGACCGGACCTGGGTGACCTTCAGGCGTGCCATCAGGACGCCACCCCCGCCCGCGACGCCAGCATGGCCGCCGGCGCGACGTCCTCGACCGGCAGGCCACGACGGGCCGCGACCTGCTCCGGGGACTCGAGCCCCTTCAGGGCCGCCACGGTGGCGTGCACGATGTTGATCGGGTTCGACGAGCCGAGGCTCTTGGAGAGCACGTCGTGGATACCCGCGCACTCCAGCACGGCGCGGACCGGACCGCCGGCGATGACACCCGTACCGGCCGAGGCCGGCTTGAGCAGCACCACACCGGCCGCGTCCTCGCCCTGCACCGGGTGCGGGATCGACTGGCCGATCCGCGGCACCTTGAAGAAGTGCTTCTTGGCCTCCTCGACACCCTTGGCGATCGCCGCGGGCACCTCCTTGGCCTTTCCGTAGCCCACGCCGACGTTGCCGTCGCCGTCGCCCACGATCACCAGGGCGGTGAAGCTGAAGCGACGACCACCCTTCACGACCTTGGCGACGCGGTTGATCGCGACGACCCGCTCGAGGTGCGGGGTCTTCTCGACGGGCGCGTTTCCGCGGCCGCCCTCACGGCGGTTGTCGCGGCGACCACCCTCGTTGCCACCGGACCCGCCGCCACGGCGCTGTTGACCTGGCATCAGCAGCCTTCCTTCTCTCTCGTGACGGGGTTTCTAGAACTCGAGCCCGGCTTCGCGGGCGGCGTCGGCAAGCGCGGCGACCCGCCCCGCGTACCGGTTGCCACCGCGGTCGAAGACGACCTTGGAGACGCCGGCCGCCTTGGCCCGCTCGGCGAGCAGGGCGCCGACCTTGCCGGCCAGGGCGCTCTTGTCGCCCTCCGCACCGCGCAGCGACGCGTCCAGGGTCGAGGCCGACGCCAGGGTGTGACCCTTGGTGTCGTCCACGATCTGGGCGACGATGTGCCGCAGGGAACGGGTGACCACCAGGCGGGGACGCTCGGCGGTGCCGCTGATGTTCTTGCGGACCCGGAAGTGCCGGCGCGCACGCCCGACGGCACGCTTGGCGGCGACGCCGCGGCGGCGCTTGAGCAGCGTGGCGCTCACTTCTTACCTGCCTTTCCAGCCTTGCGGCGGATGACCTCGCCCTGGTACTTCACGCCCTTGCCCTTGTAGGGCTCCGGCGGGCGGATCTTCCGGATGTTGGCGGCAACCTCGCCGACCTGCTGCTTGTCGATGCCGGCCACGTGGAACAGCGTCGGCTTCTCCACCGTGAAGGTGATGCCCTCCGGGGCCGGCACCAGCACCGGGTGCGAGAACCCGAGCGCGAACTCGAGGTCCTTGCCCTTGGCGGTGACGCGGTAACCCGTACCGGCGATCTCCAGGCTCTTGCGGTAGCCCTCGGTCACCCCGACGATCATGTTGGCGACCAGGGTACGGCTCAGGCCGTGCAGCTCCTTGGCCTTGCGCTCGTCGTTCGGCCGGTTGACCTGCAGCTGGCCGTCCTCGGCCCGCTCCACCGTGATCGGCTCGGCGAGCGTGTGCGACAGCTCGCCCTTCGGACCCTTGACCTTGACGGTCTGGCCCTCGATCGTGATGTCGACGCCGGTCGGTACCGGGATCGACTTACGTCCAATGCGCGACATTTCTACCTGTCTCCCGTTACCAGACGAAGGCGAGGACTTCCCCGCCAACGCTCCGCTTGCGGGCCTGCCGGTCGGTGAGCAGCCCCTGGGACGTCGAAATGATCGCCACGCCCAGCCCGCCGAGCACCCGCGGGAGCCCGTCCGACTTGGCGTACACCCGGAGACCGGGCTTGGACACACGCTTGATGCCGGCCAGGCTGCGCTCGCGGTTCTGGCCGTACTTCAGCTCGACGACCAGTCGCTTGCCGACGGCGCCCTCCTCGGGCTCCTCGACCGACCAGGTGGCGATGTAACCCTCGGTCTTCAGGACCTCGGCGATGTTCGCCTTGATCTTGGAGTAGGGCATCGTCACCCGGTCGTGGTACGCCTGGTTGGCGTTACGCAGACGCGTGAGCATGTCTGCGATCGGGTCGGTCATCGTCATGAATTCGTCAACCTTTCTCGCCGGGGTTCCCCGGGCTGGGCCCGGGGCCTACGGCGAAGAGACAGTTCAGCTGACGCGCCGGAGCGCGCCGGGCTATTACCAGGAAGCCTTGGACACGCCGGGCAGCTCACCGCGGTGGGCCATCTCCCGGATGCACACCCGGCAGAGACCGAACTTGCGGTAGACCGCCTTCGGACGCCCGCACCGCTGGCAGCGGGTGTACGCGCGAACCGAGAACTTCGGCTTCGCGGCCGCCTTGAGGATCAGCGCCTTCTTGGCCATTCGCTCAGTTCTCCTTGAACGGGAAGCCCAGGAGCTTGAGCAGCGCCCGGCCCTCGTCGTCGGTCGTGGCGGTCGTGACCACCGTGATGTCCATGCCCCGCTGGCGATCGATCTTGTCCTGGTCGATCTCGTGGAACACCGACTGCTCGGTCAGACCGAACGTGTAGTTGCCGTGCCCGTCGAGCTTGCGCCCGTCCAGGCCGCGGAAGTCGCGGATACGCGGCAGCGCGATCGACAGCAGCCGGTCCAGGAACTCCCACATCCGGTCGCCGCGGAGGGTGACCTTCGCACCGATCGGCATGCCCTCACGCAGCTTGAACTGCGCGATCGACTTGGTCGCACGCCGCACCTGCGGCTTCTGGCCGGTGATGGTGGCCAGATCGCGGACCGCGCCGTCGATCAGCTTGGCGTCGCGAGCGGCCTCGCCGACACCCATGTTGACGACGATCTTGACCAGCCGCGGAACCTGCATGGGGTTCGCGAAGCTGTGCTGCTTCTGCAGCTCGGCCACGATCTCGTTACGGTACCGCTCCTTGAGGCGCGGCATGGTCTTGGTTTCGGTAGCCGTGGTCATCACAGGTCCTTACCGGTGCTACGCGCGATGCGGACCTTCTGGCCGTTGTCGTCGACCCGGTAACCGACGCGGGTCGGCTTCCCGTCGGAGTCCAGGACCATCACGTTCGAGACGTGGATCGGGGCCTCCTGGGTGACGATGCCACCGGTCTTGGCGCCACGCTGGGTGGTGCTGATGCGGGTGTGCTTCTTGACCCGGTTCACGCCCTCGACCAGGACCTTGTCCTGCCGCGGGTAGGCCGCGATGACCTTGCCCTTGGCACCCTTGTCCTTGCCGGCGATGACGACGACCGTGTCGCCCTTCTTGACCTTCACGGTCACAACACCTCCGGCGCGAGAGAAATGATCTTCATGAACCGCTTGTCCCGCAGCTCACGACCGACCGGGCCGAAGATACGGGTACCGCGCGGGTCCCCACCGTCCTTGATGATGACGGCGGCGTTCTCGTCGAAGCGGATGTACGAGCCGTCCGGCCGCCGCTTCTCCTTGGCGGTGCGGACGACGACGGCCTTGACGACGTCGCCCTTCTTCACACCAGCGCCGGGGATCGCGTCCTTGACCGTGGCCACGATGACGTCGCCGATGCTCGCGTAGCGCCGACCGGAGCCACCGAGAACCCGGATGCACAGGATCTCCCGGGCACCCGTGTTGTCGGCGACGCGCAGTCGCGACTCCTGCTGAATCACGTCTATCTCCTATGTCTGCCGGTTCTCCGGCCGCCCGCGGGCGGCCGGAGCCTGGCGGAACCTGCGCCCGACCGATGCCGGCCGAGCTCGAGCCTTCGCTACTTGGCCTTCTCGAGGATCTCCACGAGCCGCCACCGCTTGGTGGCGGAGAGCGGCCGGGTCTCCATGATCAGGACCCGGTCGCCGATGCCGGCCGAGTTCTGCTCGTCGTGCACCTTCAGCTTGCGGGTACGGCGCATGATCTTGCCGTACAGCGCGTGCTTGACCCGGTCCTCGACCTCGACCACGACGGTCTTTTCCATCTTGTCGCTGACCACGAGGCCCTCACGCACCTTACGGCGGGCCCGCGCAGCGGCGGTGGTCGTGTTCTCGCTCATGATGCAGTCACCTCAGTCGGCGCGGCCGAGAGACCCAGCTCGCGCTCACGCATGATCGTGTAGATCCGGGCGATCTCCCGACGGATGACCTGCAGCCGCCGGTTGTTGTCCAGCTGACCGGTCGCGGCCTGCACGCGGAGGTTGAACAGCTCCGCCTTGGCCTCGCGCAGCTTCGTGACCAGCTCCTCCTCGGAGAGCTCACGCAGCTCGGAAGGCTTGACGCCCGCTGCCATCAGGATTCACCCACTTCGCGCGTAACAATGCGGCACTTCATCGGGAGCTTGTGGATCGCGCGACGCATCGCCTCTCGCGCGATCTGCTCGTTGGGGAAGGACATCTCGAAGAGAACCCGCCCCGGCTTGACGTTCGCGACCCACCACTCGGGCGAGCCCTTACCGGAACCCATCCGGGTCTCGGCCGGCTTCTTGGTCAGGGCCTGGTCCGGGAAGACCGTGATCCAGACCTTGCCGCCACGCTTGATGTGACGGGTCATCGCGATACGCGCCGACTCGATCTGGCGGTTGGTCACGTACGCCGGCTCGAGAGCCTGGATCCCGAACTCGCCGAACACCACCCGGTTACCACCCTTGGACGCGCCACTGCGGTCCGGGTGGTGCGGCTTGCGGAAGCCCTTCGGGGGCTTGCGCGGCATCAGCATCTGTCAGCCCTCCTGCTGCGTTTCTGCCGCAGCGGCGACGGCGCCGGCGTCAACCGGCTCGCCGCTCGGCGTCTCGGCCTGCTGCGCGATGGTGGTCGCAGCAGCCCGGCCGGCCTCGGTGCCACCGGCGGTCGTGCCGGACGAACCCGACCGGCCACGGCGCGGCCGCTCGGGGCGGTCGCCGCGGTCACGGCGCGGGCGGGACGGACCGGCCTCGGCCGGAGCCTCCCGGCCCGGGACGGCGTCACCCTTGTAGATCCAGACCTTCACGCCGATCCGGCCGAAGGTGGTACGGGCCTCGAAGAAGCCGTACTCGATGTTGGCCCGCAGCGTGTGCAGCGGGACCCGACCCTCGCGGTAGAACTCGGTCCGGCTCATCTCGGCGCCGCCGAGACGACCCGAGACCTGGACCCGGATGCCCTTGCAGACCGGGTTCTTCATCGCCGACTGCATGGCCTTGCGCATCGCCCGACGGAAGCTGACCCGGCTGGACAGCTGCTCGGCGACGCCCTGGGCGACGAGCTGCGCGTCCGACTCGGGGTTCTTCACCTCGATGATGTTGAGCTGCACCTGCTTGCCGGTGAGCTTCTCCAGCTCGCCGCGGATCCGGTCGGCCTCCGCACCCTTACGGCCGATGACGATGCCCGGCCGGGCGGTGTGGATGTCCACGCGGACCCGGTCCCGGGTGCGCTCGATGTCGACCTTGGAGATGCCGGCGCGCTCGAGGCCCTTGGACATCATCCGGCGGATCTTGACATCCTCGCCGATGTAGTCCTTGTAGAGCTTGTCCGCGAACCAGCGGGACTTCCAGTCGGTCGAGATGCCGAGCCGGAATCCAGTGGGGTGAACCTTCTGACCCATTACTCGGCACCCTCCGTCTTGCTCTGCCCCTCGGCGGCCTCGGCCTGCGCGGCCGGAGCGGCCTTCTTCGCCGACTTCTTCGGCGCGGCCGGCGCGACCGCCTCGACCGCCACGGTGATGTGGCAGGTCCGCTTGCGGATCCGGTAGGCCCGGCCCTGCGCCCGCGGCCGGAACCGCTTCATCGTCGGGCCCTCGTCGACGAACGCCTCGCTGACGAGCAGCGCATCGGGGTCCAGCCGCTCGTTGTTCTCCGCGTTGGCGATCGCGCTCGCGAGCACCTTGTACACCTGCTCGCTCGCAGCCTGCGGCGCGAACTGCAGCACCGTGAGCGCCTCCTTCGCGGGCAGGCCGCGGACGAGGTTGACCACCCGGCGCGCCTTCATCGGCGAGATGCGCACGTGCCGCGCAACCGCCCGCGCGCCCGGAAGCACCGGAGCGTCGCCCTTTCCTGGCATCGCTGTAACCCCTTGTTCCTCTATCCGTATGCCCGCGGCGTCAGCGCCGGCGGCTCTTCCGGTCGTCCTTCTCGTGACCCTTGAACGTGCGGGTCAGCGCGAACTCGCCGAGCTTGTGCCCGACCATGGCCTCGGTCACGAACACCGGGACGTGCTTGCGTCCGTCGTGCACGGCGATCGTGTGCCCCAGCATCTCGGGGATGATCGTCGAGCGCCGCGACCAGGTCTTGATGACGTTCTTCGAGCCCTTTTCGTTCTGCGTCTCCACCTTCTTGAGCAGGTGGTCGTCGATGAACGGGCCCTTCTTCAGGCTGCGAGGCATGCTCTATCTCCCTCAGCCGCGCTTACGCGTGGCGTAGCGGCGGCGGACGATCAGCCGGTCGCTCGGCTGGCCCTTACGACGGGTGCGGCCCTCGGGCTTACCCTGCGGGTTGACCGGGTGGCGACCACCGGAGGTCTTACCCTCACCACCACCGTGCGGGTGGTCGACCGGGTTCATCGCGACACCACGGACGGTCGGGCGCTTGCCCTTCCACCGCATACGGCCGGCCTTACCCCAGTTGATGTTCGACTGGTCGGCGTTGCCGATCTCGCCGATGCTGGCGCGGCAGCGCACGTCGACCCGCCGGATCTCGCCGGACGGCATGCGGAGGGTCGCGTACACGCCCTCACGGCCGAGCAGCTGGATGCCGACGCC
The DNA here is from genome assembly GCF_049629545.1 of Micromonospora citrea. Taxonomy (GTDB): domain Bacteria; phylum Actinomycetota; class Actinomycetes; order Mycobacteriales; family Micromonosporaceae; genus Micromonospora; species Micromonospora citrea_A. Next base: position 157,613 of record NZ_JBNADX010000005.1, on the reverse strand, counting down.
GGCCGAACGGGCCAGCTTGGCGCCACCGCCCGGACGAAGCTCCACGTTGTGGATCGTCGTACCGACCGGGATGTTGCGCAGCGGCAGGTTGTTGCCCGGCTTGATGTCCGCGCTCGGGCCCGACTCGACCCGGTCACCCTGCTTCAGGTCCTTCGGCGCGATGATGTAGCGCTTCTCGCCGTCGGCGTAGTGCAGCAGCGCGATGCGCGCGGTGCGGTTCGGGTCGTACTCGATGTGCGCGACCTTCGCCGGCACGCCGTCCTTGTCGACCCGCTTGAAGTCGATCAGGCGGTACTGCCGCTTGTGGCCGCCACCGTGGTGCCGGGTGGTGATCCGGCCGTGGGCGTTGCGTCCGCCCTTCTTCGGCAGCGGAGCCAGCAGCGACTTCTCGGGCGTCGACCGGGTGATCTCGGCGAAGTCGGCGACGCTGGAGCCACGCCGGCCCGGCGTCGTCGGCTTGTACTTACGGATAGCCATTGTCTACACCCCTCAGCTGACCGGGCCGCCGAAGGCCTCGATACGGTCACCGTCAGCCAGCTTCACGATCGCCCGCTTGGTGGCCTTGCGCTGACCGAAGCCGGTCTTGGTGCGCTTGCGCTTGCCCTCGCGGTTGAGCGTGTTGACCGTCAGGACGCGGACGTTGAAGATCTGCTGGATAGCGATCTTGATCTCGGTCTTGTTGGCGTCCGGGTGCACCAGGAAGGTGTACCAGTTCCGGTTCAGCTCGCTGTAGCTCTTCTCCGAGACGACCGGCGCGACGATGATGTCCCGCGGGTCGGCGATCGTGCTCACTTGCCACCCTCCTCGGTGGTCTCGGCGGGAACGCCCAGGAACTCGTCCAGGGCCTCCTTGGTGAAGACCACATCGTCGGCCACCAGCACGTCGTACGTGTTGAGCTGGCCGGCCTCGATCAGGTGCACCCGCGGCTCGTTGCGCAGCGACACCCAGTTCAGCTCGTCGGTGCTGCTCAGCACGACGAGGACCCGACGGGCCTCGGTCAGCTTGGCCAGCGTGGCCAGAGCGGCCTTGGTCGACGGCTTCTCGCCCGAGACGAACGCCTCGACGACGTGCACCTGGCCGGCGCGGGCCCGGTCGGAGAGGGCGCCACGCAGGGCGGCGGCCTTCATCTTCTTCGGGGTCCGCTGGCTGTAGTCGCGCGGGACCGGGCCGTGCACCACGCCACCGCCGGCGAACTGCGGCGCGCGGATCGAGCCCTGGCGGGCACGACCGGTGCCCTTCTGCTTGTACGGCTTCTTGCCGCCACCGGCGACCTCGCCGCGGGTCTTGACCTTGTGCGTGCCCTGGCGGGCCGCCGCGAGCTGGGCCACCACGACCTGGTGCATCAGCGCGATGTTGGCCTGGACGTCGAAGATGTCGGCCGGCAGCTCGACGGAACCGCTCTTGGCGCCTTCGACGTTGCGGACGTCAACGGTGGTCACTTGGCCGCACCGCCCTTCTTCACCTTGGTCTTGGCCGCGGTACGAACCAGGACCAGCGCGCCCTTGGGGCCGGGGATGGCACCACGGACGAGCAGGAGGTTGTTCTCGGTGTCGACCGCCTGGACGGTCAGGTTCTGGACGGTGTAGCGCACGCCACCCATCCGACCGGCCATCCGGGTGCCCTTGAAGACGCGACCCGGGGTGGCGCACGCGCCGATGGAGCCCGGCGAGCGGTGCTTGCGCTCCACACCGTGGCTGGCGCGCAGACCGTGGAAGCCGTGCCGCTTCATCGGGCCGGCGTAGCCCTTGCCCTTGGTCTTTCCGGTGACGTCGATGACGACGCCGGCCGGGAACTCCTCGACCGTGACCTCCTGGCCCGGCGAGTAGTCCGCGGCGTCGACGGTGCGCAGCTCGACGATGTGCCGGCGCGGCGCGACGTCCGCCTTCGCGTAGTGCCCGCTGATCGGCTTCTTGACCTTGCGCGGGTCGATCGTGCCGTAGGCGAGCTGGATGGCGGAGTACCCGTCCTTCTCGGCGCTACGAACCTGGCTGACGACGCACGGGCCGGCCTGCACCACGGTCACGGGCACAACCTTGTTGTTGTCCCAGACCTGGGTCATGCCGAGCTTGGCGCCCAGGATCCCCTTGACTTGCCTGTCCATCTGTCCGGTCCCTACAGCTTGATCTCGATGTCGACGCCAGCCGGCAGGTCGAGGCGCATGAGCGAGTCGACCGTCTTCGGGGTCGGGTCGATGATGTCGATCAGCCGCTTGTGCGTGCGCATCTCGAAGTGCTCGCGCGAGTCCTTGTACTTGTGCGGCGAGCGGATAACGCAGAAACGGTTGATCTCCGTGGGCAGCGGCACCGGGCCTGCGACCTGCGCCCCGGTGCGCGTCACCGTCTCGACGATCTTCCGAGCCGAGGAGTCGACGACCTCGTGGTCATAGGCCTTGAGCCGGATGCGGATCTTCTGTCCCGCCATGGTGGCTTCTGTTCCTTCTCTCGATGCCGCTGTGTGCGGGGGCTGTACCGGCTGGTACAGGCCCACTTCGCCGACCCCCGCGGTCGGGCGTGTCGCGCCCTCGGACCAGGCTCCGCCCCGGGACTCCGGAGCGATTCTCCTGACCGTGCGGTGGGTCAAGGCGCCGATCGCATCACAGCGATCCGGACGCCGTGCGAGGGTGGTTGACCGCCAGGGGCGATCAACCACCCTACGCGCGACTGTTGGTCTTCCGGAGGTCCAGCGTTCACCGGACGCGGACGACTAACCGTCGTTACGCAACCTGACTAGTATGCCGCACGACCGGCGGCAACGCTAATCGGGGTTACCTAGCTCACTTGACGATCTTGGTGACGCGACCGGCGCCGACCGTACGACCGCCCTCGCGGATCGCGAACTTGAGGTTCTCCTCCATGGCGATCGGCTGGATCAGCTTCACGCTCATGGTGGTGTTGTCGCCCGGCATGACCATCTCGGTGCCCTCGGGCAGCGTGACGACGCCGGTGACGTCCGTGGTCCGGAAGTAGAACTGCGGACGGTAGTTCTGGAAGAACGGGGTGTGCCGGCCGCCCTCCTCCTTGGAGAGGATGTAGACCGTCGCCTCGAACTCCGTGTGCGGGGTCGTGGTGCCCGGCTTGACGACCACCATGCCGCGCTCGACGTCCTCGCGCTTGATGCCGCGCAGCAGCAGACCGACGTTCTCGCCCGCGCGGGCCTCGTCGAGCAGCTTGCGGAACATCTCGATGCCGGTGCAGGTGGTCTTCATCGACTTCTCGCGGATGCCGACGATCTCCACCTCCTCGTTCGGCTTGAGGATGCCGCGCTCCGCGCGACCGGTGACGACCGTGCCACGACCGGTGATCGTGAAGACGTCCTCGATCGGCATGAGGAACGGCTTCTCGGTCTCACGCTCCGGCTGCGGGATCGCGGTGTCGACGGCGTTCATCAGCTCCATCAGACGACCGGTCCACTCCGGGTCGCCCTCCAGGGCCTTGAGCGCCGAGACCCGGACGACCGGCAGGTCGTCACCCGGGTACTCCTGCGAGGAGAGCAGCTCGCGGACCTCGAGCTCGACGAGCTCCAGGAGCTCCTCGTCGTCGACCATGTCGCTCTTGTTGAGCGCCACGACGATGTACGGCACACCGACCTGACGGGCCAGCAGCACGTGCTCGCGGGTCTGCGGCATCGGGCCGTCGGTCGCCGCCACCACCAGGATCGCGCCGTCCATCTGCGCGGCACCGGTGATCATGTTCTTGATGTAGTCGGCGTGACCGGGGCAGTCGACGTGCGCGTAGTGACGCGCCTCGGTCTGGTACTCGACGTGCGCGATGGAGATCGTGATGCCGCGGGCCTTCTCCTCCGGCGCCTTGTCGATCTCGTCGAACGGCGTGTACGGGTTGAGGTCCGGGAACTGGTCGTGCAGGACCTTGGTGATGGCCGCCGTCAGCGTCGTCTTACCGTGGTCGATGTGACCAATGGTGCCGATGTTGACGTGCGGCTTAGTCCGCTCGAACTTCGCCTTCGCCACTGGTGTCCTCCTGTGGACTTCTTGGTTCGTTCGCCCCGGCGCGCCGATTGGCGCTTAGGACTCTGTCGACAGCCTTTCCGACCTGATGGCCGGAGAGCTTGGTGGGTTCTGCGGCGATGAAGCCTACAGGCCCGGATTCACACAACCCGACCGAGGTGGCCGCGGGCGGAAGGAAACCCTCCCGCGGCCGGCCCCGGATCACCGGATCAACTCAGGTGAGCGTCACTCACCCGTCGCCTTGGCGATGATCTCCTTCGCGACGCCCTGCGGGACCTCGGCGTAGGAGTCGAACTGCATGCTGTAGCTAGCCCGGCCCTGGGTCTTCGACCGCAGGTCGCCGACGTAGCCGAACATCTCCGACAACGGCACCAGGGCCCGGACGACGCGGGCGCCGCTGCGCTCCTCCATCGCCTGGATGATGCCACGGCGGGAGTTGAGGTCGCCGATGACGTCACCCATGTTCTCCTCAGGAGTGGTGACCTCAACGGCCATCATCGGCTCGAGCAGCGCGGGGTCGGCCTTGCGGGCCGCCTCCTTCATCGCCATCGAGCCGGCGATCTTGAACGCCATTTCCGACGAGTCGACCTCGTGGTACTGGCCGTCCACCAGGGTGAGCTTGACGCCCACCAGGGGGAAGCCGGCGAGGATGCCGTACTGCATGGCGTCCTGCGCGCCCGCGTCCACCGACGGGATGAACTCCCGCGGGATGCGGCCACCGGTGACGGCGTTGGCGAACTCGTAGGTCGGCGCGTCGTTGCCCAGCGGCAGCGGCTCCAGGCTGATGATCACCCGGGCGTACTGGCCGGAACCACCGGTCTGCTTCTTGTGGGTGTACTCGACCTTCTCCACCTTGCGGCGGATGGTCTCGCGGTACGCCACCTGCGGCTTACCGATGTTCGCCTCGACGTTGAACTCGCGGCGCATCCGGTCGACCAGGATGTCCAGGTGCAGCTCGCCCATGCCGGAGATGACCGTCTGACCGGTCTGGTCGTCCAGCTTGACGCGGAAGGTCGGGTCCTCCTCGGCCAGCCGCTGGATGGCGGTGCTGAGCTTCTCCTGGTCGGCCTTGGTCTTCGGCTCGATGGCCACCTCGATGACCGGCTCCGGGAAGGTCATCGACTCCAGGATGACCGGGTTCGCCGGGTCGCACAGGGTGTCACCGGTGGTGGTCTGCTTCAGACCCTGCACCGCGATGATGTCGCCGGCCTGGGCGGAGCTGCGCTCCTCCCGCTTGTTGGCGTGCATCTGGTAGATCTTGCCGATCCGCTCCTTGCGGTCCTTGGTGGAGTTGACCACCTGGGAGCCGGACTCGAGCGTGCCGGAGTAGATCCGCACGTAGGTGAGCTTACCGAGGTGCTTGTCCGTCTGGATCTTGAAGGCCAGGCCGGAGAACGGCTCCTTCACCGACGGCGTGCGCTGCATCGGGGTCTCGCCGTCGGTGGCCGTGCCCTCGATCGCCGGGATGTCCAGCGGCGACGGCAGGTACGCGACGACCGCGTCCAGCATCGGCTGGATGCCCTTGTTCTTGAAGGCGGTGCCGGTGAGGACCGGGTTGGCCTTGCCGGCGATGGTGGACCGACGGATGGCGGCCTTGACCTCCTCGACGGAGATCTCCTCGCCCTCCAGGTACTTCTCCATCACCGCGTCGTCGACGTCGGCCAGGGTCTCCATCAGCTTCTCGCGCCACTCGGCGGCGGAGTCGGCGAGGTCGGCCGGGATCTCCTCGACCGCGTAGTCCTCACCCTTCTGGGTCTCGCCGCGCCAGGTGAGCGCCCGCATCTCGACCAGGTCGACGACGCCGATGAAGTCGGACTCGGCGCCGATCGGGATCTGGAGCACCAGCGGGGTGGCGTTCAGCCGGTCGATCATCATCTGCACGCAGCGGAAGAAGTCGGCACCGGTCCGGTCGAGCTTGTTGACGAAGCACATCCGCGGGACGTTGTACTTGTCGGCCTGACGCCAGACGTTCTCCGTCTGCGGCTCCACGCCGGCGACACCGTCGTAGACCGCGACCGCACCGTCCAGAACCCGCAGCGACCGCTCGACCTCGACCGTGAAGTCGACGTGGCCGGGCGTGTCGATGATCTGGATCGTGTGGCCCTTCCACTCACACTTGGTGGCAGCGGAGGTGATGGTGATACCACGCTCCTGCTCCTGCTCCATCCAGTCCATGACGGCAGCGCCCTCGTGGACCTCACCGATCTTGTACGTGATACCGGTGTAGAACAGGATCCGCTCGGTGGTAGTGGTCTTACCGGCATCGATGTGCGCCATGATGCCGATGTTGCGTACGTTGGCGAGCGCGTCTGCGGCGGCCACTTCAATCCCTACTTATCGTCGTCTCGACACAACTGGTGGCGGTTCCGGCGCCGGTGCGGCGCCGGAACCAAGGTGTTACCAGCGGTAGTGCGCGAAGGCCTTGTTGGACTCGGCCATCTTGTGCGTGTCCTCGCGCCGCTTGACGGCGGCACCCAGACCGTTGCTCGCGTCCAGCAGCTCGTTCATCAGCCGCTCGATCATGGTCTTCTCACGCCGGGCGCGGGAGTAGCTGACCAGCCAGCGCAGACCGAGGGTGGTCGCCCGGGCCGGGCGGACCTCGACCGGCACCTGGTAGGTGGCGCCACCGACACGGCGGCTGCGCACCTCGAGGGTCGGCTTGACGTTGTCCATCGCGCGCTTGAGCGTCACGACCGGGTCGGTGCCGGTCTTCTCGCGGCAGCCCTCGAGGGCCGCGTACACGATGCGCTCGGCGAGCTGGCGCTTGCCGCGCAGCAGGATCTTGTTCACCAGCTGGGTGACCAACGGCGAGTTGTACACCGGGTCAGCGACCAGCGGCTTCCGCGGAGCGGGCCCCTTACGCGGCATGTCAGCTCTTCTCCTTCTTCGCGCCGTAACGGCTGCGCGCCTGCTTGCGGTTGCGGACACCCTGGGTGTCCAGCGAGCCGCGGACGATCTTGTAACGCACGCCGGGGAGGTCCTTCACACGACCGCCGCGGACGAGCACGATCGAGTGCTCCTGCAGGTTGTGACCCACGCCCGGGATGTAGGCGGTCACCTCGATCTGGCTGCTGAGCTTGACACGCGCGACCTTGCGGAGCGCCGAGTTCGGCTTCTTGGGGGTGGTGGTGTACACGCGGGTGCACACACCGCGCCGCTGGGGGGACCCCTTCAGCGCCGGGGTCTTGGTCTTGGTCGTCTTGGCCTGGCGGCCCTTTCGGACCAGCTGCTGGATGGTGGGCACCGGGTTTCTCCGCTCCCTTCGGCCGCTGCGAGGCGACCGCGCCGTCTGCTCGTCAGCCGCCCGTGATGGACGGCTCTCCTACATTCCAACCAGGGCCGCCTTGCGGAGGCCCCAGCACCCGCGGTCGGGCGTGTCGCCCAGCTCACGGTCCGGTGCCGTCGCTCACGCGTGCCACCGGATGTGTTCACCGGCGCACGGCGGACCGCGTGCCGGCTCTTCGACTGTGTCGTGCCGCCGCCTGATCGCCGGATGGACCGGATCCCGCGCACGCACGAGTTGCCCGGGCAGGCCCGGGCACAAGGGGAAAGAGTACCTACCACAGCCTCGCAGGTCAAAACGGAATGGTCCGGCGGATCTCAGATCCCGCCGGCCGCCTCGCCCGTCGTGCCTGCTCACCCGTGATGGGCACCGACGTGCTCAAGTGTACCGGCTACCCCGGCAGGCGGCCCGTCGGGCCCCGGCGCGACCGCCGTCAGGCGAGCTGGAGCAGCAGCGCCAGTCCCAGGCCCAGCAGGCTGAGCAGCAGCCCCACCGCGCCGCAGCTGATCCCCGCGACGGCGATCCCACTGCCGGTGAACCGGACGGCCGGTGGCGGCGCCGCCCGGCGGATCTGCCGGCGGGCGAGCAGGCCGGCGACGATCGCCGCGGCCCCGGCCAGCGAGCCCGGCACGGTGAACGCCCCGGCCGCCCAGGCGCCGCCCAACCGTGCTCCCCCGACCCCGAAGCAGATCACCACCAGGGAGACCAGGATCGACCCGATGCCGGCGACCAGCGAGCCGACCGCAGGGCCCGAGGTGACCGCCGGCACGTCGAGGTGGACCACGCCGAAGGGCGTGCCGGGGACCGGGTCGACCCGCTTCGGCGGTCGCGGCGTCTCCTGCGGCGGCGGAGGCAGCGGCCCCGGGCCGGGCGACGAAGCCGGCGGCCACCCGCCCGGCGGGCTCCCCCCGAGGTACGCCCCCGGCTGACCGGGGTACGCCCCGGACGGTGCGACCGGGAACGCCGGCCGGTACGGGCCCGACGGGACCGGCGGCGGGGCGTACCCGATCGGGGCGGCCTCCGGCGGCGCGCCGGCGCCACGGTCGGACCGGTCCCCGCCCGGGCCCGGAGCCGACCAGGGCGACCCGCCACTCCCCTGCCAGGGCGACACCGGCCCGGGCACCGGCGACCCCGCGACGGGCTGCCCCGGCCCGGGCGACACCGGCCCGGGCTGCGCCCACCCGGACGGCACGGGACCGGACGACGCCGGGCCCGGGGACACGGGGGCAGGCGGGACCGGCGCGGCAGGGCCCGGCGAGGCCGGCGACACGGGGCCCGGCGGGACCGGCCAGGCGGCACCGGGTGCGCCGGTCTCCGGGGACCCCGCGGGCCGGCCGCCGGGGTCGGCTCCCGACGGCGACGCCGGTTCCGTCACGTGGTCCTCCTGTCGAGAGAGTCAGGTCCACCGCCGCGCGACGGACACCGGCCAGGCTACCGCCGGTGTGCACGGCCGGTGGGGGGCGTGAGCGGTCGTCACCGGGATCAGTCGACGTTCGAGGAGAAGTCCTGACCGAAGGGGGCCTCGGCGTAGCGGACCACGCCGATCACCACGAGCGTCACCACCGCGACCGCGACCAGCGCCAGCCCCGTCCAGGCCAGCCGCTCACCGCGCCGCAGCCAGGCGGCGCCGGTGAGGTACCCGCCGGAGGCGTACGCCTCGCGCCGGGCCTGTCGGGCGAGCTGGAGCGCGACCGTCGCCGGCACCACGCCACCGACGAACAGCCCGGTCAACGCCCCGATCAGGCCCAGGGCGAAGACGGCGCGCGCCTTCGTCGCGGGTGCCGGGTCGGGGTCGAGCGGGTGGCGTGGCGGCAGGTGCGCCACGGGCAGCTGCCCGGGAGCGGTCGTCATGCCGTCCATCATGCCCGCACCCGGCCCGCGCCGGGCGGGACCGGGACGCGACGAGGCCCCCGGCGGGTGCCGGGGGCCTCGTCGGTGCCCTGCTTAGCGGTACGACCCGAAGTCGAAGTCGTCCAGCGGCACCGCCTGGCCGCTGGCCGGCCCGAAGCCGTAGTCGGTCTCCGGGTAGCCGGTCATCGAGTAGACCTTGGCCTTCGCCTCCTCGGTCGGCTCGACCCGGACGTTGCGGTACTTGCTGATGCCCGTACCGGCCGGGATGAGCTTACCGATGATCACGTTCTCCTTGAGGCCGACGAGCGAGTCGCTGCGCGAGTTGATCGCCGCGTCGGTCAGCACCCGGGTGGTCTCCTGGAAGGAGGCCGCCGAGAGCCAGGAGTCAGTGGCCAGCGAGGCCTTGGTGATACCCATCAGCACCGGGCGACCGGCGGCGGGCTCGCCACCCTCGGAGACGAGTCGGCGGTTCTCCGACTCGAACAGCGCCCGGTCGACCAGCACGCCCGGCAGGAACTCGGTCGAGCCGGAGTCGATGACCGTCACCCGCTTGAGCATCTGGCGGATGATGATCTCGATGTGCTTGTCGTGGATGAGCACACCCTGCGAGCGGTAGACCTCCTGGACCTCCTGGGTCAGGTGGACCTGGACCGCACGCGGGCCGAGGATGCGCAGCAGCTCGTGCGGGTCGATGGTGCCCTCGGTGAGCTTCTCGCCGACCTCGACGTGGTCCCCGTCGTGGGTCCGCAGCCGGACCCGCTTGGAGATCTTGTCGTAGACGATCTCGTCGGTGCCGTCGTCCGGCACCACGATGATCTTCCGGGACCGCTCGCCGTCCTCGATCCGGATCCGGCCCGGGGTGTCGGCGATGGGCGCCTTGCCCTTCGGCACCCGCGCCTCGAAGATTTCCGTGACACGGGGCAGGCCCTGGGTGATGTCCTCGCCCGCGACACCACCGGTGTGGAAGGTACGCATCGTCAGCTGGGTACCCGGCTCACCGATCGACTGGGCGGCGATGATGCCGACCGCCTCGCCGACGTCCACCGTCTTGCCGGTCGGCAGCGAGCGGCCGTAGCACGCACCGCAGACGCCCAGCTTCGACTCGCAGGTCAGGACGCTGCGCACGCGCACCGTCTCCACCCCGGCCGCGACGATCTTGTCGACCAGGATCGAGTTGAGGTCCGAACCCCGCTCGGCCACCACGGTGCCGTCCGGCCCCTTGATGTCGTCGGCCAGGGTACGGGCGTGCACGCTGGTCTCGACGTGCTCGTGCGCGACCATCCGGCCGTCCAGGCGCTGCCCGATCTGCATCGGGATCGCCCGGTCGGTGCCGCAGTCCTCCTCGCGGATGATGACGTCCTGCGAGACGTCCACCAGACGACGGGTCAGGTAACCCGAGTCGGCGGTCCGCAGCGCGGTGTCGGCGAGACCCTTACGGGCACCGTGCGTGGAGATGAAGTACTCCAGCACGGACAGACCCTCCCGGTACGAGGCCTTGATGGGCCGCGGGATGATCTCACCCTTCGGGTTGGCCACCAGACCACGGATCGCCGCGATCTGCCGGAGCTGGAGCAGGTTACCGCGGGCACCCGAGTTGATCATCTTCCACAGCGGGTTCTCCTGCGGCAGCGCGGTGTCCATCTCCTTGGCGACCTCGTTGGTCGCCTTGGTCCAGATCTCGATGAGCTCGCCGCGACGCTCCTCGGCGGTCATCAGACCACGCTGGTACTGCTTGTCGATCCGGTCGGCTTCCTTCTCGTACCGCTCCAGGATCTCCCGCTTGCGCGGCGGAGCGATGACGTCCTCCATGCCGATGGTGACGCCGGACCAGGTGGCCCAGTGGAAACCGGCCTCCTTGAGCCCGTCCAGGGTGGCGGCCAGCGCCACCTTGGGGAAGCGCTCGGCGAGGTCGTTGACGATCGCGGAGAGCTGGCCCTTGCGGATCTCGTAGTTCACGAAGCGGTAGCCCTGCGGCAGCGTCTCGTTGAACAGGACCCGCCCCAGCGTGGTCTCCACGGTCAGGGCCTCGCCCTCGACCCAACCCTCGGGCGCGACCCACGGCTCGGCGCCGGCGCCGTTGTCGACACCGACCACGCCGCGCAGGCGGATCCTGACCGGGGCCTGGAGGTGCAGCTCGCCGTTGTCGAAGGCCATCCGCGCCTCGGCGTCCGAGCTGAACGCCCGGCCCTCGCCCTCGCCACCCGGGGTGAGGTGGGTGAGGTGGTACAGGCCGATGACCATGTCCTGGGTGGGCATGGTGACCGGCTTGCCGTCGGCCGGCTTGAGGATGTTGTTCGACGAGAGCATCAGGATCCGCGCCTCGGCCTGGGCCTCGGCCGACAGCGGCACGTGCACCGCCATCTGGTCACCGTCGAAGTCCGCGTTGAACGCGGTGCAGACGAGCGGGTGGATCTGGATCGCCTTGCCCTCGACCAGCTGCGGCTCGAAGGCCTGGATGCCCAGCCGGTGCAGGGTCGGCGCACGGTTCAGCAGCACCGGGTGCTCGCCGATGACCTCTTCCAGCACGTCCCACACGACCGGCCGCTGCCGCTCGACCATCCGCTTGGCGGACTTGATGTTCTGCGCGTGGTTGAGGTCGACCAGCCGCTTCATGACGAACGGCTTGAACAGCTCCAGCGCCATCTGCTTGGGCAGGCCGCACTGGTGCAGCTTCAGCTTCGGGCCGACCACGATGACCGAACGGCCGGAGTAGTCGACGCGCTTGCCGAGCAGGTTCTGCCGGAACCGGCCCTGCTTGCCCTTGAGCATGTCGGAGAGCGACTTCAGCGGACGGTTGCCCGGACCGGTGACCGGCCGGCCGCGACGGCCGTTGTCGAACAGCGCGTCGACGGCCTCCTGGAGCATCCGCTTCTCGTTGTTGACGATGATCTCGGGTGCGCCGAGGTCGATCAGCCGCTTGAGGCGGTTGTTCCGGTTGATCACGCGGCGGTACAGGTCGTTGAGGTCGGAGGTCGCGAAGCGGCCACCGTCGAGCTGCACCATCGGACGCAGGTCCGGCGGAATGACCGGGACGCAGTCCAGCACCATGCCGAGCGGCGAGTTGCGGGTGTTCTGGAACGCCGCGACGACCTTGAGCCGCTTCAGGGCACGGATCTTGCGCTGCCCCTTGCCGGAGCGGATGGTCTCGCGCAGGCTCTCGGCCTCGGCGTCGAGGTCCATGTTCTGGACCAGCGCCTTGATGGCCTCGGCGCCCATGCCACCGGTGAAGTACTCGCCGAACCGGTCGCGCAGCTCGCGGTAGAGCAGCTCGTCGGTGACCAGCTGCTTCGGCTCCAGCTTGCGGAAGGTCTCCAGCACCTCGTCGAGACGGTCGATCTCGCGCTGGGCCCGGTCGCGGATCTGGCGCATCTCGCGCTCTCCGCCCTCCTTGACCTTGCGCCGGACGTCCGCCTTGGCACCCTCGGCCTCCAGCTCGGCCAGGTCGGCCTCGAGCTTGGCGGCCCGCTTCTCGATCTCCGAGTCGCGGCTGTTCTCGGACTGCCGCTTCTCGGCCAGGATCTCGTTCTCGATGGTCGAGAGGTCACGGTGACGCGACTCGGCGTCCACGCTGGTCACGACGTACGAGGCGAAGTAAATGATCTTTTCGAGGTCCTTGGGGGCGAGGTCCAGCAGGTAGCCCAGCCGGCTCGGCACGCCCTTGAAGTACCAGATGTGGGTCACCGGAGCGGCGAGCTCGATGTGCCCCATCCGCTCACGGCGGACCTTGGAGCGGGTCACCTCGACGCCGCAGCGCTCGCAGATGATGCCCTTGAAGCGGACCCGCTTGTACTTACCGCAGTAGCACTCCCAGTCCCGCTGCGGACCGAAGATCTTCTCGCAGAAGAGCCCGTCCTTTTCCGGCTTGAGGGTGCGGTAGTTGATCGTCTCAGGCTTCTTGACCTCACCGTGCGACCACTGACGGATGTCGTCGGCGGTGGCGAGGCCGATGCGCAGCTCGTCGAAGAAGTTGACGTCGAGCACTATGTCCCCTATGTCGTCGTCTGTACTGCTTAGCTAGTGGGTGGGGTCGGGAGCCGGCGAACCGGCCCCCGACCGCTCACCTCAGACCTCTTCGACCGAGCTCGGCTCGCGCCGGGACAGGTCGATGCCCAGCTCCTCCGCGGCCCGGAACACCTCGTCGTCGGTCTCGCGCATCTCCAGGGCCACACCGTCGCTGGAGAGCACCTCGACGTTGAGGCACAGCGACTGCAGCTCCTTGAGCAGCACCTTGAACGACTCGGGGATGCCCGGCTCGGGGATGTTCTCGCCCTTGACGATCGCCTCGTAGACCTTGACCCGGCCCAGGACGTCGTCGGACTTGATCGTCAACAGCTCCTGCAGGGCGTAGGCGGCGCCGTACGCCTGCATCGCCCAGCACTCCATCTCGCCGAAGCGCTGGCCACCGAACTGCGCCTTACCACCCAGCGGCTGCTGCGTGATCATCGAGTACGGGCCGGTCGACCGGGCGTGGATCTTGTCGTCGACCAGGTGGTTGAGCTTCAGGATGTAGATGTAGCCGACCGCGATCGGGTCCGGCAGCGGCTCGCCGGAGCGACCGTCGAACAGCTGCGCCTTGCCGGAGGAGCCGATCAGCTGCTTGCCGTCCCGGTTGGGCAGGGTCGACGCGAGCAGACCGGAGATCTCCTCCTCGCGGGCACCGTCGAAGACCGGAGTGGCCACGTTGGTGTCCGGCTCGGACTCGTGCGCCTCGATCGAGCGGAGCTGACGCTTCCACTCGGCGTCGTCGCCGTCCACGCTCCAGCCGGTCTTGGCCACCCACCCGAGGTGGGTCTCCAGGACCTGGCCGATGTTCATCCGGGACGGCACACCCAGCGGGTTCAGCACGATGTCGACGGGGGTCCCGTCCTCCAGGAACGGCATGTCCTCGATCGGCAGGATCTTGGAGATGACGCCCTTGTTGCCGTGCCGGCCGGCGAGCTTGTCGCCGTCCTGGATCTTGCGCTTCTGGGCGACGTAGACCCGGACCAGCTCGTTGACGCCCGGGGGCAGCTCGTCGCCGTCCTCGCGGGAGAAGGTACGCACACCGATGACCGTGCCGGTCTCGCCGTGCGGCACCTTCAGCGAGGTGTCCCGGACCTCACGTGCCTTCTCACCGAAGATCGCGCGCAGCAGCCGCTCCTCCGGCGTCAGCTCGGTCTCGCCCTTCGGGGTGACCTTGCCGACCAGGATGTCGCCGGGGACGACCTCGGCGCCGATCCGGATGATGCCGCGCTCGTCGAGGTCGGCGAGCATCTCCTCGCTGACGTTCGGGATGTCGCGGGTGATCTCCTCCGGGCCGAGCTTGGTGTCCCGGGCGTCGACCTCGTGCTCCTCGATGTGGATCGAGGTGAGCACGTCCTGCTGCACGAGGCGCTGCGACAGGATGATCGCGTCCTCGTAGTTGTGGCCCTCCCAGCACATGAACGCCACGAGCAGGTTGCGCCCGAGCGCCATCTCGCCCTCGTCGGTGCACGGACCGTCGGCGATGACCTGACCGGCCTCGACGCGGTCGCCCTCGAAGACGACCGGCTTCTGGTTGACGCAGGAGCCGGCGTTGGAGCGGCGGAACTTGTGCAGCAGGTACGTCCGGCGGTGGCCGTCGTCCTGGTGGATGGTGATGTAGTCGGCGCAGAGGTCCTCGATGACACCGCCGACCTCGGCGACGACCACGTCACCGGCGTCGACCGCGGCACGGTACTCCATGCCGGTGCCGACCAGCGGCGACTCGGCCTTGACCAGCGGCACCGCCTGGCGCTGCATGTTCGCGCCCATGAGCGCGCGGTTGGCGTCGTCGTGCTCGAGGAACGGGATCATCGCGGTCGCGACCGAGGTCATCTGCCGCGGCGACACGTCCATGTAGTCCACGGCGTCCGGCGCGACGTCCTCGGTCTCACCGCCCTTACGGCGGACCAGGACGCGGTCCTCGGCGAACGTGCCGTCCGACTTCAGCGGGGCGTTGGCCTGCGCCTTGACGAACCGGTCCTCCTCGTCCGCGGTCAGGTAGTCGATCTGGTCGGTGACCCGACCGTTGACGACCTTCCGGTACGGCGTCTCGATGAAGCCGAACGGGTTGACCCGGGCGAAGGTGGAGAGCGCGCCGATCAGACCGATGTTCGGGCCTTCCGGCGTCTCGATCGGGCACATCCGGCCGTAGTGGGACGGGTGCACGTCGCGGACCTCGAAGCCGGCCCGCTCCCGGGACAGACCACCCGGGCCGAGCGCGCTCAGCCGGCGCCGGTGGGTCAGGCCCGCCAGCGGGTTGGTCTGGTCCATGAACTGCGACAGCTGCGAGGTGCCGAAGAACTCCTTGATCGCCGCCACCACCGGACGGATGTTGATCAGGGTCTGCGGGGTGATCG
Source organism: Micromonospora citrea (assembly GCF_049629545.1). Lineage (GTDB taxonomy): Bacteria > Actinomycetota > Actinomycetes > Mycobacteriales > Micromonosporaceae > Micromonospora > Micromonospora citrea_A. The sequence goes on along the minus strand of NZ_JBNADX010000005.1, from coordinate 142,156 downwards.
CCTCGACGTCCTGGGTGGTCATCCGCTCGCGGACGACCCGCTCCATCCGGGAAAGACCGACCCGGACCTGGTTCTGGATCAGCTCGCCGACCGTACGCAGGCGCCGGTTGCCGAAGTGGTCGATGTCGTCGGCCTCGTAGCCGTCCTCACCGGCGTGCAGCCGGCAGAGGTACTCGACGGTGGCGACGATGTCGTCCTCGGTGAGCGTGCCGGTGGTGATCGGCACGTCCACTTCGAGCTTCTTGTTGAACTTGTACCGACCGACCTTGGCGACGTCGTACCGCTTCGGGTTGAAGAAGAGGTTGTCGAGCAGGGTCTGCGCGTTCTCGCGGGTCGGCGGCTCGCCAGGGCGGAGCTTGCGGTAGATGTCGAGCAGGGCCTCGTCCTGGCCGGCGATGTGGTCCTTCTCGAGCGTGGTCATCATCAGCTCGGACCAGCCGAACCGCTCGCGGATCTGCTCGGCCGACCATCCGATGGCCTTGAGCAGGACGGTGACGGCCTGCCGACGCTTACGGTCGATGCGGACGCCGACCGTGTCGCGCTTGTCGATGTCGAACTCCAGCCAGGCACCCCGACTCGGGATCACCTTGACGCTGGAGAGGTCGCGGTCGGAGGTCTTGTCCGGCTGCTTGTCGAAGTAGACGCCCGGGGACCGGACGAGCTGGCTGACCACGACGCGCTCGGTGCCGTTGATGATGAAGGTGCCCTTCGGCGTCATCATCGGGAAGTCACCCATGAACACCGTCTGGCTCTTGATCTCACCGGTGGTGTTGTTGGTGAACTCCGCGGTCACGAACAGCGGGGCGCAGTAGGTCAGGTCCTTCTCCTTGCACTCCTCGATCGAGGCCTTGACCTCGTCGAAGCGCGGAGCCGAGAAGGAGAGCGACATGGTGCCGGAGAAGTCCTCAATGGGACTGATCTCGTCGAGGATCTCCGCGAGACCCGAGCGTGCGTGCGGGTCGTCCGCCGACCGGCCCTGCCAAGCCTCGTTGCCGACGAGCCAGTCGAAGGACTCGTTCTGGATGGCGAGGAGGTTGGGGACCTCGAGGTGTTCGGTGATCCTGCCGAAAGAAACTCGGCGGGGCGCGAAAGCGCTCGACGTACGACTGGTCTTCGCAGGGCGGGAAGCTGCCAAGATGCGTCCTTCCGAGGACCGGTGCTGCAGAACGGCTGGTACGCGTGCACTCCAATGACCCCACCGGAAATATCCACAAACGGACATTTCCGAGCAGGGGTCAATTCGGAAGGCAGCGCAAACTAGCAGTGTAGCCGAGAGGCTAACCGCTGTCCAGCCCATCCCGCAGGTCGTCGCGGAACGTGCCTCGGGACCCCTGGATCCGGGGTCTCCGGGCCGCTCGGAACGCGTCGTTCCTGGCGGGCCGCTCAGGTGCCGCGGCGGGTGGTGCTGCCGCTGCCATTACCCAAGAGGTGGCCGTCGCAAGCGCGGAAGGTCTTGCTGGTGTCAGCGTGCCTGGGAGGCCCGTGCCGCGTCAAGGGCCGGCCGGGGTCGCCGTCGTCTTTCCCACCGACGGACTACCGTCGCACGCCGCCTCGGTGCCGTACGCCCGGCGTCGGAAGCCCTGCTCACGCCGCTGCCGCCGGAGCCACCAACCACAGCGGGCGGTGATCCGTTCCCGGATCACCGCCCGCTGCGACGCGGTGTGCCCCGGCTCACGTGAGCCGGGCGCGCGCCGAGGTCGACCAGAGGCCGACCTCAGGTCACTTGAGGGTGACCTTGGCGCCCTCGCCCTCGAGCTTGGTCTTCGCCTTCTCGGCGGTCTCCTTGTTGACCTTCTCCAGGATGGCCTTCGGCGCGGCCTCGACCACGTCCTTGGCCTCCTTCAGGCCCAGGCCGGTCAGCTCACGCACGACCTTGATGACCTGGATCTTCTTGCCACCGTCGCTCTCGAGGACGACGTCGAACTCGTCCTTCTCGGCCTCCGGCTCGGCAGCGGCGCCGCCGCCACCCGGGCCGGCCATCATCATCGCGGCCGGAGCCGCGGCGGTGACCTCGAAGGTCTCCTCGAACTGCTTCACGAACTCGGAGAGCTCGATCAGCGTCATCTCCTTGAACGCGTCGAGCAGCTCGTCGGTGCTGAGCTTCGCCATGTCTGGCGTCCTTTCTCAAAGTGAAAACTAAGAACGTGGGTGCGCCGGGTGGCCTCAGGCCGCCTCGGCGCCCTCCTTCTCGCGCTTGTCCTGCAGGGCGGCCGCCAGACGGGCGGTCTTGGAGAGCGGAGCCTGGAACAGGGCCGCGGCCTTGCTCAGGTTGCCCTTCATCGCGCCGGCCAGCTTGGCCAGCAGCACCTCACGGGACTCCAGGTCGGCGAGCTTCGTGACCTCGGCCGCGGAAATGGCCTTGCCCTCGAAGACACCGCCCTTGATGACGAGCTTCGGGTTGGCCTTCGCGAAGTCGCGAAGCCCCTTCGCCGCCTCGACGACGTCGCCCGAAACGAAAGTCAGCGCGGTAGGACCGGAGAACAGCTCGTCGAGGCCGGAGATGCCCGCGTCGGCCGCAGCACGCTTCGCGAGCGTGTTCTTGGCGACGGTGTAGGTGGTCTCCTTGCCGAGCGAGCGCCGCAGCTGGGTGAGCTGGGAAACCGTCAGACCACGGTACTCGGTGAGCACCGCAGCGCCCGCGTTGCGGAAGCTCTCGGTCAGCTCAGCGACGGCCGTGGCCTTGTCGGCCCGGATCGGCTTGTCCGCCATGTCCCTCCTCTCTCGTTACTCGGAGCTGGTCGCCGTCGTCGGACCGGTCGGCCCGGGACGGCGGCGTAGGCATCACGACAACGAAAAAGCCCCGGCGCAGGGCGCACGGGGCGAGGGCCGGCCCGATCACCGCAGTCGGCGGACCACGGGAAGAGCCGAGTTTCGCTTGCCGCCCTGCGCGGGTCGCCCGTCATCGCGGGACCTTCGACCGTGCCGGGGCACGGTGACCAGCGGTCTCTGGGTGGAACTTCGTCATCAGGTTACGCGACGCGACCGTGAGCACCAAATCGCCCCCGCGTGCGCCCGGTCACGCCCGCACGACCGCGTCCGGGACCCGGCCGTCGCGCCGCGACCGATCGGGCCGCGAGCGGCCGTCAGGGGCGGGCCCGGCGACGCCAGGCGTAACCGGCCAGCGCCGCCGAGGCCCACGCCAGCGCCCATGCCGACAGCAGCAGACCCGTGCCGACGGTCGGCGAACCGGCCAGCGTACGGGCGGTAGCCATCACCGGCGGCGCCAGCCAGGGCACCACCGAGCCGCGCAGACCCAGCGCCAGGGCGCCGACCGCGCCGAGGGCCAGCACCGCGACCCCGTACCCGGCAGTGCGGGTGAGCGCCCGGCTGGCGAGGGCGCCCAGCGCCACCGCCGGAGGCAGGGCGAGCAGATGCGCCCAGAGCCCCAGGCCCAGCCCGGCCGCCCGGCCCATCGCGGTGAGGTAGCGCTCGACGGTGAAGGGCTGCTCGGCGGGGAACCGTTCCGGCACCCACCCCACCTGCCCGGGACGGTCGACGACCCGGCCCCGCGCCGGACGCAGCACCCCGGCACAGAGCTGGAGCAGGGTGGACTTGCCGACCCCGTTGCGGCCGAGCACCACCGCCACCTCGCCCGGCCCGATGCCGACCCGGGCCGCCCGGAGCACCCACGGGCCGCGCCGGTGGTACCGGAGCCGGACGTCCTCCAGCCGCATGGGCCGAGCCTGCCACAGGGGACAGACGGAGAGGGGGCCCCGCCACAGTGTGGCGGGGCCCCCTCCGTCGGGGTCGTGCTCAGCCCTCGGCGCCGGCTTCCTGGAGGTTCTTGACCAGCTTCGGGTCGACCGGGACGCCCGGGCCCATGGTGGTGGTCAGGGTGACCTTCTTGAGGTACGTGCCCTTGGCCGCGGACGGCTTGGCCCGCAGCACCTCGTCGAGGACGGCGGCGTAGTTGTCGATCAGCTGGGTCTCGGAGAACGAGGCCTTGCCGATGATCAGGTGCAGGTTCGAGTGCTTGTCCACCCGGAAGGTGATCTTGCCGCCCTTGATGTCCGAGACGGCCTTGGTGACGTCCATGGTCACCGTGCCCGTCTTCGGGTTCGGCATCAGGCCGCGCGGGCCCAGGATCCGCGCGATCCGGCCGATCTTGGCCATCTGGTCCGGGGTGGCGATCGCGGCGTCGAAGTCCAGCCAGCCACCCTGGATCCGGGCGACGAGCTCGTCCGTGCCCACCTCGTCCGCACCGGCGGCGGCGGCCTCCTCGGCCTTCGCGCCGGCGGCGAACACGATCACGCGGGCGGTCTTACCGGTGCCGTGCGGCAGGTTGACCGTGCCGCGGACCATCTGGTCCGCCTTGCGGGGGTCGACGCCGAGGCGCATCGCGACCTCGACCGTGGCGTCGAACTTGACGTTGGTGGTCTCCTTGGCCAGCTTCACGGCCTCGGCGGGGGTGTAGAGCTTCGAGCGGTCGATGACGTCCGCGGCCTTGCGGTAGCTCTTGCTGCGCTGCATTTCTCGTTACTCCTGTGGTCTATGGCGGGCCGCGGTGTCCGCGCGCCCTCCCACGAACTGATCGGGTGAAGCGGGTGACCGAGGTCAGTCGGCGACGGTCAGGCCCATCGACCGGGCGGTGCCGGCGATGATCTTCTCGGCCTGGTCGATGTCGTTGGCGTTGAGGTCGGCCATCTTCTTCTCGGCGATCTCACGCAGCTGGGCGCGGGTCACGGAGCCCACCTTCTCCTTGTGCGGGACGCCCGAGCCCTTCTGCACGCCGGCAGCCTTGATCAGCAGCCGGGCGGCGGGCGGGGTCTTCAGCACGAAGGTGAAGGACCGGTCCTCGTACACGCTGATCTCGGCGGGGACGATGTCGCCCCGCTGGGACTCGGTCTGCGCGTTGTAGGACTTGCAGAACTCCATGATGTTCACGCCGTGCTGGCCGAGCGCGGGGCCGACCGGCGGCGCCGGCGTGGCCTGGCCCGCCGGCAGCTGAAGCGTGAACGTCTTGACGAGCTTCTTCTTCGGAGGCATGTCTCTTCCTGGGGCTTGGAACTGGGATATTCACCGGCCGCGGGCGCGCACGGTCAGCGCGGTGCGACAACGGCGACGTTCTAGGGTAGCGCAGCCCTCCGCCGGCCCGTCCGCCGAGGTCCGCCACCGAAGGCCGGGAAGCACGGACGCCGACGGCGGGCTGCTGCCCACCGCCGGCGTCCGGTACGTCAGATCTTGGCGACCTGGTTGAAGTTCAGCTCGACCGGGGTCTCCCGACCGAAGATCGACACCAGCACCTTGAGCTTCTGCTGGTCGGCGTTGATCTCGCTGATCGTCGCCGGCAGCGAGGCGAACGCGCCGTCGGTGACGGTGACCGAGTCGCCGACCTCGAAGTCGAGGACCTTGACCTCGGGCTTGGCCTTCTTCTGCTCGGTCTCCACCGCCGGGGCCAGCCACTTCAGCACCTCGTCGAGGCTGAGCGGCGCCGGGCGGTCGGCCCGGTCCGTCGCGCCGACGAAGCCGGTGACGCCCGGCGTGTTGCGCACGCAGGAGTACGACTCGGCGGTCAACTCCATCCGGACCAGGATGTAGCCGGGGAAGACCTTGGCCTGGATCTGCGACCGCTTGCCGTTCTTGACCTCGACCTCTTCCCGGGTCGGCACCTCGACCTGGTAGATGTAGTCCTCCATGTCGAGGGACGTGATCCGGGTCTCGAGGTTGGTCTTGACCTTGTTCTCGTAGCCCGCGTACGAGTGCACCACGTACCAGTCGCCCGGGGCGTAGCGCAGCTTCTGACGCAGCTCGGCGACCGGGTCGTAGTCCTCTTCGGGCGCGGGCTCGGTGGTCGGGAATTCCGGCTCGCTGGCGGCCTCGACCGACTCGTCACTGGCCGCCGTCGCCACCGTGGACTGCTCGTCCGTGGTCTCGGCGGTCTCGTCGTACTCAGGCACGCTTGCTCACTTCCGTCACTATCGGCTCAGTCGGCCGGTCAGCTGGGGTTGCCGAAGACCCACAGCACGCCCTTCGCGAAGGCGAAGTCGAGAAGCCCCACGATCGTCAGCACCACCGCGACGAACGTCACCACCACAGCGGTGTAGGTCAGCAGCTCCTTGCGGGTCGGCCAGATGACCTTACGCAGCTCGGCGACCACCTCGCGGAAGAAACGCGCGATGCGGGCGAAGAGCCCCACCTTGTCGCTCTCGGTGCGGGTCCTCGGCTTGCTGTCGGCAGCCCGCTCCCGGGTCGCGGTGCCGCCCCGGGAGACCGGCTCGTCCGCGCCGGTGGCGTCGTCGTCGGCGGCCACGTCGTCGACGAGCTCGTCGCGCTCGTCGCGCAGACCCTCGTCGCCGGCGTCCTCGCCGCGCCGCTTGCTCTCGGCCACTTCGCCCTCCGTCGCGGGATGTCGGTCGTACGCCGATGGGCGCACGCGGCGCTGGTCACGCCGGCCGGACCAGCCGTCCCGCGACGGGCCGCGGCCGGCGGACCGGACGAAGGGGCCCCGATGCCTCGGAGCCACCCCGCCGATGCCACCACCACGGGCCGGACGCCGCCGTTCGGCGGCGCGACCCACGGGAACGGTCAGGCCTGAGGCGCAGGGGTGACAGGACTTGAACCTGCAGCCTGCGGTTTTGGAGACCGCTGCTCTGCCAATTGAGCTACACCCCTGTGCGGCAACGCTCGCCCCGCTCGGTCTGCACGACCGGGCAGGGGTCACTTGCCCCACGGCGGACCAGTGTACGGGTAGCGCCCCGACTTTCCCAACCGGTCCCGCCCATCACATCCGGAAGACCCGTCAGCGGGAGGTGCGCACGATCGCCCGGGCCTGCGAGAGGACCTTCTCGCCGTGGCAGGTGGCGGTCACGTCGAGCCTGGTCAGGCCCGCTTCGGTGACCTCCTTCACCACCGCGTTCACCTCGATCTCGGTGCCCTCGTCGTCGTCGGGGACGACGACCGGACGGGTGAACCGGACACCGAAGTCGACCACCGCGTCGGGCGCGCCGGCCCAGGCGGTGACCGCCCGGCCGACCAGCGCCATGGTGAACATGCCGTGGGCGATCACCCCGGGCAGGCCGACCTTGGTGGCGGTCCGGTCGCTCCAGTGGATCGGGTTGAAGTCGCCCGAGGCGCCCGCGTAGCGGATCAGGTCCGCCCGGGTGACCCGGAACGTCTGGGTGGGCAGTTCCATCTCAGGCCTCCCCGCGTACGACGATCTTGGACCAGACGGCGACCACCGGCTCGCCGGCGGCGTCGGTCACGTCGGTGCGGGTGGTCAGGAAACCGTGCCCGCCCCGGTTGGTGATCTCCTCGATGGTGTTCGCGCAGACCAGCTCGTCGCCGGCCACCACCGGCCGGGTGTACGCGAAGCGCTGGTCGCCGTGGACCACCCGGCTGTAGTCGACGCCGAGCGCCGGGTCGTCGACGATCTGCTGCGTGGCGGCCATGGTGAGCACCACGGGGAAGGTCGGCGGGGCGACCACGTCCGGGTGGCCCAGCGACCGGGCCGCCTCCGGGTCGTGGTGCGCGGGATCGGTCGCGCCGATGGCGGTGGCGAACTCGCGGATCTTTTCTCGGCCCACCTGGTAGGGGGCGGTCGGCGGATAGGTCCGGCCGACGAAGGACGGGTCCAGGGACATGCCGCCGAAACTACACGTACGACACGAACGCCGACCCGTACGGGACGCGCGGCTCAGGCCACGCCATCCGTGCGGATCGGCGTTCGGGTGTCGCTGCGGGACCGGGCCGGCGAGTGCCGGCCGTGGGTCAGCGGGTCTCGCGGTGGACCGTGTGCTTGCCGTCCCGGGGGCAGAACTTCTTCAGCTCGATGCGGTCCGGGTCGTTACGACGGTTCTTGCGCGTGATGTAGTTGCGCTCCTTGCACTCCACACACGCCAAAGTGATCTTCGGCCGGACATCGGTCGCCTTCGCCACGGCGGAGTGCCTTCCTCGTTAACGGGTAACAACTACGGCGCATCAGCCTACGCGGCCAATGCGCGGACATGCAAAGTGGGCGCCAGTGGCGCCCGTCCCACCGACCGCCGGGAACGAGCCCGGAGGACGAGAGTAGCGGTGGCCGGACTTGAACCGGCGACACAGCGATTATGAGCCGCTTGCTCTGCCATCTGAGCTACACCGCCGCAGGCGGGTCCAGCCGGACCCTCTGAGCCCCCTTACGGAATCGAACCGTAGACCTTCTCCTTACCATGGAGACGCTCTGCCGACTGAGCTAAGGGGGCCTACCCGATCACCCCGGAGGGCGTCGCGCAGGGGATACATTACACGGCCCCGAGCCGGGGACGAAATCGACTCCCCCCTCCCCACGTCCACCCAGCTCAGGGCACCACTCGCAGGCGGGGCAGCTCCCCGGCGGTGATCGTCTCCGGGTCCACCTGGGCGCCGAACCAGGCCTCCAGCCGCTCGTACGGCAGCGGGCGGCTGAACAGGAAGCCCTGGCCGATCTCGCAGCCGATGTCCTGGAGCAGCTCCAGCGTCAGCTCGCTCTCCACCCCCTCGGCCACCACCGCCAGCCCGAACTGCTGGGAGAGGGTGACCACCGCGTTGACGATCGCCAGATCGCCGGGATCGGTCGCCATGCCCTGCACGAACGAACGGTCGACCTTCACCTCGTGCACCGGCAACCGGCGCAGGTGCGCCAGGGACGAGTCCCCGGTGCCGAAGTCGTCCACCGAGAGCCGGACGCCGAGGTCCCGCAGCCGGCGCAGGGTGGGGATCGGCCGGTCCGTGCCGTCCAGCACCCCCGACTCCTTGATCTCCAACGTCAGCCGCTGCGGCGGCACGCCGTACTCGTCGAGCAGGTCCCGCACCCGCGCCGGGAAGTGCTGGTCGGTGAGCGTACGGGCGGAGATGTTGACCGCGACGGCGAGCGCCTGGTCGCCGTGCCCCCAGTCCCGGCTGCGGCGCAACCCCTCGCGGAGCACGAACTCGGTGAGCCGGCCGAGCTGGCCGGTGTGCTCCGCCACCGCGACGAAGTCCTCCGGGGCGACCGTGCCGTGCGCCGGGTGCTCCCAGCGGGCCAGGCACTCCACGCCGACCAGGAGGCGGTCCCGCAGGGTCACCTTCGGCTGGAAGTAGACCTCCAGCTCGCCGTCGTCCAGCGCGCGCCGCAGGTCCCCGGCGAGCCCGAGGCGGCGCAGCGACCGGGACTCCAGCGCCGGACTGAACAGCTGGACGCTGCCGGGCACCGACTTGGCCGCCGTCGCCGCCAGGTCCACCCGTTGCAGCAGCGTCGCGGCGTCACTGCCGTGCTCCGGATGGACGGCCACCCCGACGGCCGTGTCGACGTCCAGGGTGAGCGCGTCGAAGACCATCTCGTCGCGGATCTGGTCGCGCAGGTGCGCGGCGAGGTCCAGTGCCGCCTCCGCGCTCTCCAGCCGGAGCGTGACCAGGAACTCGTCGCCACCGGCCCGGCCGACCAGGGCGCTGGACGGCGCGCAGACGCGCAGCCGGTCGGCGACCTCGACGAGGACCTTGTCGCCGGCGGCGTGCCCGAGCGACTCGTTGACCTGACGCAGCCGGTCCACGTCGAACAGCAGCACCGCGACCACCTCGCCGGGCGCCCGGATCCGCACCGCCTCGTCCAGGGCGCTGGTGATCCGCCGCCGGTTCGGCAGCTTCGTCAGGGCGTCGTGGTACGCGTCGTGCCGCAGCCGGTCGACCAGCCGGGAGTTCTCCAGGGCGACGGCGGCGTGCGCGGCGACCGTCTCGAACACCGGGATGTCGGCGGAGGTGAAGTGGTACGTGTCGCCGAGCCGGTTGACGACCTCCAGGGTGCCGATGACGGCCTGACCGGAGCGCAACGGCACGACGATCAACTCCTGGACCCGGCTGTCCCCGGTGACGGTCCGCTGATCCACCTCGGTGCCGAGTTGCCGGCCCGCGGCCACCGTCTCCCCCGTTCGGAGCACCCGGTCCCGCACCGCCATCGGGGCGGGCGCGAAGTCGAGCAGACCGGGGTCGTCGACGCGGGCGGTGAGCAGCACCTCGGGGTGCCGGCCCTGCGAGGGGAGCCAGAGGGTGGCGTACTCGGCCTGCATCAGGCCACGGACCCGACCGAGGAGCGCGTCGACGAGGGTGCCGTCCTGGCCGCTCTGCGTCATCGCGCGGGTCAGCTCGTACATGTCGCTGAGCGTCCGGTGCTGGCGGAAGAAGCGGGAGTACGACCGGTACACGAAGGCCACGGCCACCGCCACCGCGGCGAGCAGCAGGGCCGCCCACGCGTTGCTGTCCAGCACCATGAGCACGACGAGACCGATGGCGACGTTGACCGCGGCGGTCAGCAGCGTCGGGGCCGCCCTGCGGAGCATGTCCCACCCGGCCTGCCAGCCCTGGATGAGGCAGATGACCCCGCTGACCGCGGCGAGGGCCGTCAGGGCGAAGGTGCTCACCACGACGAAGAGCACGCCCCAGGTCGCCGGCCCGACCCCGTCGACGGGAGGCATGGCCAGCAGGACGAGACTCGCCAGCGAGGCGGTCGCGCCCGCCTTGGCGACGTTGAACCAGGCCTTCGTCGCGGTCAGCCGACGGCGCAGCTGGCCGATCCCGGTGGCGAGCGCGGCGACCACGATGACCGTCACCGGCTTGAGGTAGAAGAAGGCCAGGACGAGTGGGATCTCGGTCAGGGTGACGGCCAGCGCCTGGCGCCGCACGATGAACTGGAGGACCTGGGTGCCCGCCACCACCATCGCGACGAGGACGATCGCGCCGGGGATCAGGTCGTCCGGGCCGGGCGGGTCGACCGCCCCCAGGACCGTGCAGCAGACGACCGAGAGCAGGGCCATCGGACCGGTGATCAGCCAGGCCGCATCGGTCGGCCTGCGTGCCGAGGTTTGACTCCGTGCCATCCCGCTCCTCAAGAGGGTCGCGTCAGATCGGCTCGGAACCGCCGGCCGCCGCGGGGTGCGCGGCGACGAGCCGTCAGCGGAGGACGACCTGCGAGATCGGCGCCGCCCACTCGTAGTCGAGCGGCGCCGCCCATTCGTAGTCGCCGAGGGCATCGCCGGACACGGGTACGAGTCCGGCGACGAGCGCGGCCAGCGCGAGCGACGCGAGGGTCATGCCGAGCAGCCGGCCAGGCCTACGACCAGACATCAGTGCGCTCCTGTCGGCAGGGGGAAGACGATGGAGGTTCCACGATGGTGCCACAGCTGTGTCAGGAGTGAGAAGCCGTGACGGGCGAGGTCCGTCCACCTGCGTGGCGGGGCGAGCCGTCCGGTTGTCGACGATGGGCCGTCCGGCCAGGTCAGGTCATCACGGCACGGTCCTTCGTCCTGCAGAAACGACCAAGGTCGCAAACGGGCCCTAACGAGCATAGCCGTACGTGTCGCCCCCGAGTGCGGCGGGCCGCGCGCAGCGCCACCTTACCGACACCCACCGACACATCGACCACCATACCTTCTCGTCACCATCGGGGTCAGCGGGCCGGAAGACCTGTTCCCGACAGCGAGGAGCCCGGGTGCGCAGCAGTCCGACCGGGTCGGACACGGCGTGCGGCACGACGTCCCTGACGCTGCTCGAGGCCGGCGGGACGTGGCACGATCTCGTAGGTGACCAGCACACCTGCCACCGCGCAGCATCTGCGCGACCTCGCGCGGCTGCGCCGCGTCCGGGACCGGATCGACCGGGAGTACGCGCAGCCGCTGGACGTCGAGGTGCTCGCCCGGGGCGCCCACATGTCGGCCGGGCACCTCAGCCGCCAGTTCCGGCTGGCCTACGGCGAGTCGCCGTACCGCTATCTGATGACGCGGCGCGTCGAGCGGGCCATGGCGCTGCTGCGCCGTGGCGACCTCAGCGTCACCGAGGTCTGCTTCGCGGTCGGCTGCGCCTCGCTGGGCACCTTCAGCACCCGCTTCACCGAGTTGGTCGGGGTGCCGCCCAGCACCTACCGGCGCGAGGCGGGCCGTGCGACGGCGGGAGTGCCGCCGTGCCTGGCCAAACAGGTGGGCAGACCGATCAGGAATCAAGAAGCACAGCCCGCGCGGCCGCACCTAGCCTGACTGCCATGAGCCTCACCATCCACACCTGCGTCCTGCCGCACACCGACCCGGACGCCTCGCTGGCCTTCTACCGCGACACCCTCGGCTTCGAGGTCCGCAACGACGTCGGCACCGGCACCATGCGCTGGATCACCGTCGGGCCCGCCGACCAGCCCGGCACGTCCATCCTCCTCGCGCCCCCGGCCACCGATCCCGGCATCACCGACGACGAACGCCGCACCATCGCCGAGATGATGGCCAAGGGCACCTACGGCTGGATCATGCTGGCCACCCCCGATCTCGACGACACCTTCGACAAGATCCAGGCCGGCGACGCCGAAGTCGTCCAGGAACCGATCGAGCAGCCGTACGGGATACGCGACTGCGCCTTCCGTGACCCCGCCGGCAACCTGGTCCGCATCCAGCAACTGCGCTGAACCGTCCCCGACACAGCCACGACCTGTACGGACGGCGCCGGGCAGGAGACCGCGCAGCCGCGCCCGGGCAACAGATGGAGACACGATGAGCATGGCCACGAGAGCGGACACGCCGGCGCCCGCGTCGCACGTCGCCGACAGTCACGACCTGATCCGCGTGCACGGCGCGCGCGAGAACAACCTCAAGGACGTCAGCATCGAGATCCCGAAGCGCCGGCTGACGGTGTTCACCGGCGTCTCCGGCTCGGGCAAGAGCTCGCTGGTGTTCGGCACCATCGCCGCCGAGTCGCAGCGGCTGATCAACGAGACCTACAGCGCCTTCGTGCAGGGCTTCATGCCGACGCTGGCCCGGCCCGAGGTCGACGTGCTCGACGGGCTGACCACCGCGATCATCGTCGACCAGCAGCGGATGGGCGCCGACCCCCGCTCCACGGTCGGCACCGCCACCGACGCCAACGCGATGCTGCGCATCCTGTTCAGCCGACTCGGGAAGCCGCACATCGGCTCGCCCCAGGCGTTCTCCTTCAACGTCGCCTCGATCAGCGGAGCGGGTGCGGTCACCCTGGAGCGCGCCGGCAAGACCGTGAAGGAGCGGCGCAGCTTCAGCATCACCGGTGGCATGTGCCCGCGCTGCGAAGGCCGGGGCTCGGTCTCCGACATCGACCTCAGCCAGCTCTACGACGACTCCAAGTCGCTGGCCGAGGGCGCGTTCACCATCCCCGGCTGGAAGTCGGACAGCTTCTGGACGGTGCGCGTCTACGCCGAGTCGGGCTTCGTCGACCCGAACAAGCCGATCCGCAGGTACACCAAGAAGGAGCTGCACGACTTCCTCTACAAGGAGCCGGTCAAGGTGAAGGTCGACGGCGTCAACCTCACCTACGAGGGGCTGATCCCGAAGATCCAGAAGTCCTTCCTGTCCAAGGACAAGGAGGCGATGCAGCCGCACATCCGGGCGTTCGTCGAGCGGGCGGTCACCTTCACCACCTGCCCCGAGTGCGGCGGCACCCGGCTCAGCGAGGCGGCCCGCTCCTCGAAGATCGCGGGGATCAGCATCGCCGACGCCTGCGCGATGCAGATCAGCGACCTCGCCGCATGGGTACGCGACCTGAACGAGCCGTCGGTGGCGCCGCTGCTGGCCAAGCTCCAGCAGACCCTGGACTCCTTCGTGGAGATCGGGCTGGGCTACCTCTCGCTCGACCGGCCCTCGGGCACCCTGTCCGGCGGTGAGGCGCAGCGCACCAAGATGATCCGCCACCTCGGCTCCTCGCTCACCGACACCACGTACGTCTTCGACGAGCCGACGATCGGCCTGCACCCCCACGACATCCAGCGGATGAACAACCTGCTGCTGCGGCTGCGCGACAAGGGCAACACGGTGCTCGTCGTGGAGCACAAGCCGGAGACGATCGCGATCGCCGACCACGTCGTCGACCTCGGCCCCGGCGCCGGCACGGCGGGCGGCGCCGTCTGCTTCGAGGGCAGCGTCGGAGGCTTGCGGGCCAGCGGCACCCTCACCGGCCGCCACCTCGACGACCGGGCCGCCCTGAAGCAGACGGTACGCAAGGCCACCGGCACGCTGGAGATCCGCGGCGCGACGAGGCACAACCTGCGCGACGTCGACGTCGACATCCCGCTCGGCGTGTTCGTCGTCGTCACCGGCGTCGCCGGCTCCGGCAAGAGTTCACTCGTGCACGGCTCGATCCCCGCCGGCGCGGGTGTGGTGTCGATCGACCAGAGCCCGATCCGCGGCTCGCGACGGAGCAACCCGGCCACGTACACCGGCCTGCTCGACCCGATCCGCAAGGCGTTCGCGAAGGCCAACGGCGTGAAGCCGGCGCTGTTCAGCGCCAACTCCGAGGGCGCCTGCCCGGCCTGCAACGGCGCCGGTGTCATCTACACCGACCTGGCGATGATGGCCGGCGTCGCCACCACCTGCGAGGAGTGCGAGGGCAAGCGGTTCCAGGCAGCGGTGCTGGAGTACCACCTCGGCGGCCGCGACATCAGCGAGGTGCTCGCGATGTCGGTCAGCGAGGCCGAGGAGTTCTTCGGTACCGGTGAGGCGCGTACGCCGGCCGCGCACGCCGTCCTCGACCGGCTCGCCGACGTCGGGCTCGGCTACCTCAGCCTCGGCCAGCCGCTCACGACCCTGTCCGGCGGCGAGCGGCAGCGGCTCAAGCTGGCCACCCACATGGCCGAGAAGGGCGGCGTCTACGTCCTCGACGAGCCGACCGCCGGCCTGCACCTCGCCGACGTCGAGCAGCTGCTCGGCCTGCTCGACCGGCTCATCGACTCCGGCAAGTCGGTCATCGTCGTCGAACACCACCAGGCCGTCATGGCACACGCCGACTGGATCATCGACCTCGGCCCCGGCGCCGGCCACGACGGCGGCCGGATCGTCTTCGAGGGCACCCCCGCCGACCTCGTCGCCGCCCGGTCGACCCTCACCGGCGAGCACCTCGCGGCCTACGTCGGCGCCTGACCGGACCTGGCAACGGGCACGGTGACTGTGATCCCACAACTGATGCGCGCGACAGCGCGATGAACCGAGGGCACATCAGTACCCCTCGGGACGTGCGGATCCGGCCGAGAACCGGAAAAGGCTGATCTTGATGTGCCGGAGTTCCGCTAGCATCGTCGGCGTGGCGACGCGGCTTGTGCAGATCAACATGAAGGCTCAGGACGACTCCGCGCTGGGCGGTTTCTGGGCGGGGGCGCTCGGCTGGGGAATCTCCAGCGAGGGACCCGGCGTGACCAACCTCGAACCCGAGGGCTTCGTCTATCCCGACCCCGTCGCCGTCTGCATCGACCTCATCGCCTCCCCGGAACCCAAGACGGTGAAGAACCGGGTGCACGTCGACCTCGCCACCACCTCGGCGGCCCATCAGAAGGAGTTGGTCACGCGTCTGAGGGATCTCGGCGCGACACCCGACGTGGGCCAGGACGACGTGCCATGGACGGTCATGGCCGACCCGGAGGGCAACGAGTTCTGCGTGCTGGACCCCCGACCGCTCTACCGGGACACCGGACCGATCGCCGCGGTGGTGGTCGACTGCGCGGATCCGCGAGCCATGGCCCGCTTCTGGGGCGAGGCCATGGACTGGGACCTGCACGAGGTGACCGACCGGGCCGCGGTACTGCGCTCCGCCAAGGGCGTCGGCCCATATCTGGAGTTCATCCGCACACCCGACGTGAAGACCGGGTGGAACCGCGTCCATCTCGACGTCCGGCCGTACCCCGGTGACGATCTGGAGGCCGAGGCGGCCAGACTGCGGACTCTCGGCGCCACCGCCATCGACCTGGATGTCCCGTGGAAGGTCCTCGCCGACCCGGAAGGCAACGAGTTCTGCCTCCTCACCCCGGGCTGACCCTCCTCATCCGTTGGCCACGGCCGGGAGCCCCGGGTCTGCGGCGACAGTGGTCAACGGCAGCAGCAGACGACGAAGGCCCCTGAACTACGTTTCCGTAGTTCAGGGGCCTTGCGTTGCCTGGTGGCGGGTAGAGGATTCGAACCTCTGTAGCTTTCGCGACGGATTTACAGTCCGCTCCCATTGGCCGCTCGGGCAACCCGCCAGGGCATACCACCGCACTCGCGCGCGGCAGCGGAGCCAAGGATAGCGGTTGTCCCCGGGGTCATCGCAACCGGGTACCGTCAGGGGGTCCCACGCTGGTCAGCGGGGGACGTACCAGCACAGACCGCCGGACAGCAGGAGCATGAGCATGGCAGCGAACCCGTCGTTCGACATCGTAAGCAAGGTCGACCGCCAGGAGGTCGACAACGCCCTCCGCCAGGCGGAGAAGGAGCTCGCGACGAGGTTCGACTTCCGCGGCACCGGCGCGGAGATCTCCTGGTCGGGCGAGGAGGCGATCAGCCTCCAGGCGGAGACCGAGGAGCGGGTCCGGGCCGCCCTGGAGGTCTTCAAGGAGAAGCTGGTCAAGCGGAACATCTCGCTGAAGTCGCTGGACGCCGGCGACCCTCGCCCCTCCGGCAAGATCTTCAAGATCGACGCCAAGGTGATCCAGGGCATCGACTCGGACAAGGCCAAGGCGATCAGCAAGAAGATCCGTGACGAGGGGCCGAAGGGCGTCCAGGCGCAGATCCAGGGCGACCAGCTGCGGGTCACCGGCAAGAAGAAGGACGACCTCCAGGCCGTCATCGCCCTGCTCAAGGGCGATGACTTCGGCGTCGCCCTCCAGTTCACCAACTACCGGTAAGGCTCGGCCACCACAGCCGCGCTCACCCTTCGTGAACCGGGCAGACGTCGTCGCCGATGGTCGTCGTTCGTCATCACTGTCTGACGCCGACGGCCTGGCGACGACCTGGCTGCCGCCTGACCCGCCTACGGGGTCGGCCTGGACCCCTCTCCGCGCCTCGGCAGGAATCGCGCGTTGAGGAAGACCGGCTAACGACGTTCGCCGGCGTCCGCCCCTTCCCACAGCGCCTCGATGTCGATCGGCTGGCCGCCGTCGGACACGGGGTTCGGGGCGGAGCCCACAGAAGGCTCCGGCCGGTCCGTGCGTGCCTCAGGAACAGGCGGGACCTCACCGGGCTTGTCCGACAGAAGGCGCAGCTAATCGAGGGTGTAGAAGACGGTCACGCGAGGCCATTGACCGTATTCGTTCACCTCGTCGTTGCTGTACATCAGACCCGCTACGTCGACCGCGCCGTGCTCCGCGAGGTCTTCGATGGATTTCGCCACGTGCCGCAGCAGGGCAGGAACGTCGGCCTGCCCCTCGCCGAGGGGGAGGCCGATCGAGTAGTGGAAACAGGCGAGTCCCCGGCCGGTCCCCGACCGACATCGACGCTCACGCCGATCCTCCTCGTCACGCGCTTGCAAGGTACGGGAAGAGGCCGCCGACGATACACAGGATGAACAGCCGGACCGTGGACACCGGGCGCTAGTTCAACGGCCGGCATCGGACTCGACGTGATCTCCACACCTTGGCGCAATTGCAGCGCGGCGCCCCAACCCTGGGCCGTCGCCCCGTGACTAACCCATCGCCAGGTGGCGTTATCATCGCGGAATGACGATGAGTTCTCCGCTCGGGCTGGAACCGGCCGCGGCCTTGTTCCGGTCCCTCGGTGATCCAACCCGGTTGGCGCTCCTGCGCCGGCTGGCGTCCGGCGAGGCGCGGGTGGTCGACCTGACCGGCGAGCTGGGTTTGGCCCAGTCGACCGTGTCGAAGCACCTGGCATGCCTGCGCGGCTGCGGCCTGATCGACTACCGGGTCGAGGGGCGTCAGTCGTTCTACGCGCTGATCCGGCCCGAGCTGCTGGATCTGCTGCGCTCGGCGGAACAGGTCCTCGCGGCGACGGGCGAGGCGGTCGCCCTCTGCCCGGTCTACGGGGCACCGACCGCCGCCCGGGCGGGGGCCAGCGCGTGAGCGCCGCTCTGCTGACCCCCGAGCGTCGGGCGGTGCTGTCCCGGCGCAGCCTGTGGCTGGCCTACGCCACCGCCGGCTACAACCTGCTGGAGGGCATGGTCGCGATCGTCGCCGGTGCGGCGGCATCCTCCACCGCCCTGATCGGCTTCGGCCTGGACTCGTTCGTCGAGGTGTCCAGCGCCGCCGTGCTCATCTGGCAGTTCCGCTCCCGGGTGCCCGAGGATCGCGAGCGGCTGGCGCTGCGGCTGATCGGCGCGTCGTTCTTCGCCCTGGCCGCCTGGGTGATCGTCGACGCCCTCCGCTCGCTGCTCACCGGGGGTGACGCCGACGCCAGTCCCGTCGGCATCGGTCTGGCCGTGGCGTCGCTGCTCGTGATGCCGCTGCTCGTCGGGGCGAAGCGGCGTACCGGTCGGGAACTCGGTTCCGCCACCGTCATGGCCGACTCCACCCAGACGATGCTCTGCACCTACCTGTCCGCGGTGCTGCTCGTCGGCCTGGCCCTGAACGCCCTCTGGGGATGGTCGTGGGCGGATCCCGTCGCCGGGCTCGTCATCGCCGGGGTAGCGGTGAAGGAGGGCGTGGCGGCCTGGCGTGGCGAGCACTGCGACGACTGCGCGCCGCTGCCCGCGAGCGCCGCCAGCGGCGAGGGAGAGGCGTGCGGCGGCGACGGCTGCTGCTCCGGCTAGCGCGAGAAGATCAGGATCAGCACCACGGTCAGGATCGCGCTGACCAGGATCGAACCGAGGCATCCGAGCCGGTTCGAGAAGAAGACGAACATGACCGGTGAGTTACCCGCCGGCCCGGCCGGCACACCTCGCCGACGACCACCCCGGTCAGACCGGGGCCGGTTGCTCCGCGCGTACCGCTCTCGCCTCGGCGCGGGCGACGGGACCGGCGGGCAGCCCGGCGACCGTCGCCCCGACGGCGACCGCCGCCCCGGCGAAGAGGAACGCCCAGGGCACGCCGCCGGCCTGGTCGACGATCAGCCCGGCCACCGCGCCGCCCGCGGCGCTCGCCGCCACCGACATGGTGACCACCCAGGTGTACGCCTCGTTCAGCATGCCGGTCGGGGCGATCCGCCCGACCAGGGTGTTCTCCAGGGTGAGCGCGGGCGCGATGGTGGCCCCGCCGATCACCAGCGCGACGCCGAGCGCCAGCGGGGTCGGCATCACCGCGAAGACCGCGAAGCTGCCGGCGACCGCGCCGAGCAGCCAGGCGAACTGGCGGGCCATGTTGGCCGACGGCTTGCGGACGCCGAACCAGAAGCCCCCGACGGCGCTGCCGACGCCCCAGACGGCGAGCAGCAGCCCGGCGAGCCCTTCCGGGTCGCCGGTGGACTGGTTGCCGGCGTAGGCGGGCACGATCACCCCGGCCGCGCCGAACGCGATGCCGAGGCTGGCGACGCAGACCAGCAGGGCGGGGAAACCTCCCACCCGCAGCGGGCCGAGCCCCTTGGCGTGGTGCTCGTGGGGGTGCGGCCGCCAGCCGCGCATGACCTTGCCGAGCGCCACCGCGCCGGTGCCGACCAGAGTCACCACGGCAGCCCCGACCAGCGCGGCGGCGGCGTCGGCGACCAGCACGAAGCCGGCCACCAGCAGCGGACCGAGCACGAAGACGACCTCGAAGAGCGAGGTCTCGGCGGCGAGCGCGGTGTTGCGCAGGTGGTAGCGGCCGGAGGCCGGACCGGTGAGGTCGTTCCAGGCGCCCCGGATCGCGGCGGTCAGCGGCGGGTACGTGGCTCCGGCCACCCCGGCGGCGAGGTAGATCAGGGCGATGCTGCCCGCCTCCGACCGGCTGGCCCAGAGCAGCCCGAACAGGGCGAGCGGGTGGGCGACGGCGGTGGTCAGCAGCACCGGGGTGGGGCCGACCCGGTCGGCGATCCGCCCGGCGACCGGGCTGAGCGCGGCGCCGGAGAGGGCGTAGATGCCGCCGGCCACGGCGGCGAGCGAGTACCGGCCGGTCACCCCCTCGACGACCAGCAGCAGCGCCAGCGGGGTCATGCCGATCCCGAGTCGCCCGACGATGCCGAGGACCAGCAGCATCGGTGCCCCGGGGATCCGCCAGACGCCCAGGTACTGGCGCAGAGCGGCCACGGCCGACCTCCTGGAGATGTAACGGGTGGGAGCCTTGCCGACCCTAACGCCGGGCCGCTCCGGCGGAAAGCGGATATGACGCGCGCGACGCCGCCGCGCCACTCGTACACGCAGATCCGCCCGGGTCCGGCGGACCGGACACGGGCGGAACCGGGTGGTACGGACCCGTCAGCGCTGGAACTGCACCGGGCCGCTGCTGGCCGCCAACTGCTCCAGCCGGGCGACCCGCTCCTCCATCCTCGGGTGGGTGGAGAAGAGCGCGGCGATGCCGCCGCCCCGCTTGAACGGGTTGTCGATCATCAGGTGGGCGGTGCTGGTCAGCTGGCCCTGGGCGGGCAGCGGACGCGCCTGCGTCCCCATGTGGATCTTCCGCAGGGCGCTGGCCAGGGCCAGCGGGTCGCGGGTGAGCTGCGCGCCGGAGGCGTCGGCCTGGAACTCCCGGCTCCGGCTGATCGCCAGCTGGATCACGGTGGCGGCGATCGGACCGAGGATCAGGGTGAGCAGCAGCACGGCCGGGTTCGGGGCGTCCTCGTCGTCGCCACCGCCCAGCGGGATGAACCAGGCGATGTTGGCCAGCATGGTGATGATGCCGGCCAGCCCGGCCGCCACGCTGGAGATGAGGATGTCCCGGTTGTAGACGTGCGACAGCTCGTGCCCGATCACGCCGCGCAGCTCGCGGTAGTCGAGGATCTCCGTGATGCCCCGGGTCACGCAGACCGCCGCGTGCTGCGGGTTGCGCCCGGTGGCGAACGCGTTGGGCTGCGAGGTCGGGCTGACGTACAGGCGGGGCATCGGCTGCCGCGCCTCGGTGGCCAACTCCCGCACCATCCGGTACAGCTCGGGGAATTCCGCCTCGCTGACCGGTTGCGCCCGCATCGAGCGCAGCGCGAGCTTGTCGGAGTAGAAGTAGGTCACGCCGTTCATCAGCAACGAGACGACGACGGCGATGACGAGGCCGCCGCTGCCGCCGAACCAGTAGCCGACCGCGAGGATCAGCGAGGTCAACAGGCCGAGCAGCGCTGCGGTCTTCAGACGGTTGTGATGCACGATCGCTCCTTCGGTGCGCGGGCCACGCGGGGCCCGCCGACCGGTACAACGACACCGGTACCCCACAACCATCCTGCTCATGACTGAGAGTTGCCTGGAGCATGCTGTGCGCCCGCTGTAAACCGGCCCGGACCTCGGGATCCTTCTGGTTACGGTCCGTCACGGCGTCACAGTCGGTGATCCCCCCGAGACGCACCGCGGGGGGTCGGACAGGCCGGATGGGCCGTCCGCCCGGGCCGGCGGCCCCCTGATCAACCCGGTTTGCGGTGTGTCGCGGTGTCCCGCCGGTCTGACACCGCGACACGCCGCAAACCGGGCGGAAGGTCGGGCGGACGGGCGGGGCGGACGGGTCGGGCAGATCCGCCGGGTGGGCCCGGACAGGCCGGGCGGCCCGGCGGGTCAGCGGGCGGCGAGGTCGAGGACCAACTGCGGGGCGAAGCCGAGCACCACGGCGACGACGGTGGCGAGGGCGAGCGCCACGGCGACGGTCCAGGCCGGGCGGCCGACCGGGGCGCCGGCCACGACCACTGCGCCGGCGTCCGCCGGGACGACCGACGCGGCGCCGACCGGTACGCCGCCGGAGACTGCCGGTGCGCCGCCGGCCAGGGTGCCCGACACGTCGCCGGAGACGGGCGCGGTGCCGGAGACGGGCACCGCGTCGACGGCGTAGAGGGTGGCGGCGAGGCGCAGGTAGTAGGCGAGCCCGATCACCGCGTTGACCGCCACCACCAGGGCCAGCCACCCCGCGCCGCCGTCCAGCAGCGACCGGACCACCGTCACCTTGGCGAAGAGCCCGGCCAGGCCCGGTGGCAGCCCGGCCAGCCCGATCAGCGCCAGCGCGAACGCCGCGCCGACCCACGGATGCCGGCGGGCCGCCCCGCGCAGGTCGTCGACGGTGCCGCCGTCCGCACCGGCCGGACGCAGCGCCACCAGGGCCGCGAAGGCGGCCAGCTCCAGCACCACGAAGAAGACCGCGTACGCGACCGCGGCGGCGTAGGCGGTCGCCGGGGCGTCACCGGTGCGGCCGGCGGCCAGCGCCAGCGCGCCCAGTGGGGCCAGGATGTAGCCGGCCTGGGCCACCGACGACCAGGCGAGCAGCCGGACGGTACGCCGCTGGCGCAGCGCCACCAGGTTGCCGACCGTCATGGTGAGCACGGCGAGCAGGGCCAGCACCGGGCCGGTGACGTCGGCCGGCAGCGCCCGCTGCACCACGGCGAGCAGGGCCACCACCCCGCCGAGCTTCGAGGCGGTGGAGAGGTACGCCGCCACCGGCAGGGGTGCGCCGTCGTAGGTCGACGGGGCCCAGGCGTGCAACGGCACCGCCGCCACCTTGAAGGCGATCCCGACCACCACCAGCACGATCGCGGCGGTGGTGAGCGGCAGGTCACGCCCCTCATCGAGGAGCGCGCCGAGCCGGTCGAGGTGCAGGCCGCCGGTGACCGCGTACAACAGGGCCGCGCCGAGCAGGGTCACCGTGGTCGCCACCACGCTGACCACGAAGAAGGTGACCGCCGCCTCGGCGCTGGCCAGACTGCCCCGACGCAACCCGACCAGGACGTACAGCGGGAGGGTGAGGGTCTCCAGGGCGACGATCAGGGTGATCAGGTCGCCGGCCGCGCCGAGCACCACGCCGCCGGTCATCGAACAGGCGAGCAGGAAGCAGTACTCCCCCGCCGGGGTCGGCCCGCTGCGCAGCAGCGGCCCGGAGAGCCCGAGCACCCCGAGGGTGAGCAGCGCGAAGACGGCGGCGACGAGGGCCGCGCGCCCGTCCAGGACCCAGGAGCAGTCGGCGCCGACGCAGAACGTCCGCCGGGTCTGTCCCGCGCCCACCACCGCCGCGCCGACCGCGGTGGCGACCGCGCCCACGGCGGCCACCGCCGCCGTCGCGCCGGCCCGGGCCAGCAGCAGGTCGGCCAGGAGCACCAGCACGGCCGTGCCGGCGGCCAGGTACGCCGGCAGCAGCGCCACGTTGTCGACGCTCTGCACCAGGCTCATGCCGCCACCTCGTCCGGTTCCGTCCCCGTCCTCACCGCAGCACCCCCACCAGCGCGTCCACCGGACCGGCGGCCAGGCCGAGCACCAGCGTCGGGGCCAGCCCCACCGCGAGGGCGAGCAGCACCAGCGGCGCCCAGGCGGTCAGCTCCGCCCCGGCCAGCCCGGGCGTGATCCCGGCCACCGCCGGGCTGGGCCGGCCGTGGGTGACCAGTCGCAGCAGCCGCAGGAAGTACGCGGCGGTCAGCGCCCCACCGATCGCGGCCAGCACGGCCAGCGTGGTCCAGAGCCCACCGCCGCGCTGGACGGCCGCGACGACGGCGAACGCCTCCCCCCAGAAGCCGGCCAGTCCGGGCAGCCCGAGCGAGGCGACCGCCGCGAAGCCGAGCAGCCCGGCGAGCCGGGGCGCGGTCTCCCGCAGCCCCGACAACTCCGTCAGCGCGCCGGTGTGCGTACGGTCCTTGACCGCCCCGGCGAGGAAGAAGAGCAGGCCGGTGATCACACCGTGCGCGATGTTGCCGATCAGCGCCGCCTGGATGCCGGTGGCGGTCAGCGTGGCCACCCCGAGCAGCACGAAGCCCATGTGCCCCACGCTGGAGTACGCGATGAGCCGCTTCAGGTCGGACTGCGCCAGGCAGACCAGGGAGCCGACCAGGATCGCGGCGACGGCGAGCACGCCGAGCACCGGGGCGGCCCACCGGGCGCCCTCGGGAGCCACCCCGACCGCGATCCGCACCAGCCCGTACGTGCCCATCTTGAGCAGCACCCCGGCGAGGATCACGCTGCCGACGGTGGGGGCCTGGCTGTGCGCGTCGGGCAGCCAGGAGTGCAGCGGCCAGAGCGGGCTCTTCACCGCGAAGGCGAGCGCCAGCAGGGTGAACGCGGCCAACTGGGTGCCCCGGGACAGCCCGGCCCCACCGGTCAGGGCCACGACGTCGGCGGTGCCGGCCGCGGCGACCACCACGTAGACGCCGACCAGCAGCAACACCGAGCCGAAGAGCGTGTAGAGGGCGAACTTCCGGGCCGCCCGCCGCCGGTCCTCGCCGCCCCACCCGGCGATGATCGCGTACATCGGCAGCAGGACGACCTCGAAGAACACGAAGAACAGGATCAGGTCCAGGGCGAGGAAGGTGCCGAGGATGCCCACCTCGACCACCAGCAGCAGCGCCACCAGCGCCCGCCCGCTGCCACCGGCCGGCACCCGCCAGAGCGTGTAGCCGCAGCAGAGCAGGGTGAGCAGCGCGGTGAGCACCACCAGCGGCCAGGAGATCCCGTCCACCCCGAGGTGGAAGCGCAGGTCCAGGCCGGGCACCCAGGGCACGTCGAGCCGGTGCCACGGCTGCACCGCGGGCGCCGGGCCGTACCCGAACCAGCCGTGGTCGCCGAGCACCAGCATCGCCGCACCGACCAGGGTCAGCCCGGCGACGACCGTACCGACCACCCGGGCGGCCCGGTCCCGGGGCGTGGCCGCCACCGCGACCGCACCCAGCGCCGGCAGGGCCAGCACCGCGACCAGCAGGAACTCCCCGAGGCTCACGACATCTCCCCGGTTCGCGACTGCGGGGCTCGCAACACCGGCTCACTCCTCGCGCTCACGGCGTCCCTCCGATCAGCAGGACGGCGGCCAGCCCGACCAGCAGCGCGCCGGCCAGCACCGCCGCCGCTGCGCGGGGCAGCGCCGCGCGGTGCAGCGCGGCCAACGCGCCCCCCAGGCCGACCGTGCCCCGGCCGACGCCCTTCACCACGCCGCCGACCACCATCTCGTCGCCCGCCTGCGCCACCCAGGCCAGGTCCGCCGCCGGGCGCACGACCAGGGCCTGCTGCACGTCGTCGAGGCGGAACGCGGTGGCGAAGACCGGGCGGAGCGGACCCAGCGTTCGGGCCGGGTCGGCGGCCGGGTCCCGCCGCCAGCCGGTCCAGGCCAGCGCGGCCCCGGCGAGCAGCAGCACGGTCGGCAGCAGCAGCGCCGGGCCGAGGTGGACGAGCACCTGCTCCCCGGGGGCGACGGCGGGCGCCGCCGGGAAGAACAGCCGGTGGGCGAAGGACTGGGTGAAGCCGGCCAGTCCGAGCAGCGCGGCCGGCACGGCGAGCAGCAGCACCGGCCACCGCATCGCGGCCGGCGGGTCGTGCGGGTGCAGCAGCGGCATCCGGCGTTCGCCGAGGAAGGCGCGCAGCAGCAGCCGGGTGGCGTACCACGCGGTGACCAGCACGCCGAGCAGCCCGGCCAGCCAGACCAGCCAGCCCACCCAGGCGGGCGCGGGACCGGCGCCGTCCAGCGCCGCCGCCTGGGCGACCGCAAGCACGCCGTCCTTGCTCCAGAAGCCGGACAGCGGCGGCACCCCGGCCAGCGCGCCGAGCCCGATCACCGTGCACCAGAAGGTGACCGGCATGTCGCGGCGCAGCCCACCCATCCGGGACATCAGCGTGGTGCCCAACGCGTGGATCACCGCCCCGGCGGCGAGGAAGAGCAGCGCCTTGAAGGCGGCGTGGGTGAGCAGGTGGAACAGCGCGGCGGCGGGCGCGCCGACCGCCAGCGCCCCGGTCATGTAGCCGATCTGGGAGACCGTCGACCAGGCGAGCACCCGTTTCAGGTCGTCCTGGGCGGTGGCCGCGAACGCGCCGAGCAGCAGGGTGACCGACGCGAGCACGCCGAGCACCGCCAGCGCGGTCGGGGCCGCCGCGAAGAGCGGCCAGAGCCGGGTCACCGCGTAGACGCCGGCGGCGACCATGGTGGCCGCGTGGATCAGCGCCGAGATCGGGGTGGGGCCGGCCATCGCGTCGGGCAGCCAGGTGTGCAGCGGGAACTGGGCGCTCTTGCCGGCCACCCCGGCGAGCAGCAGCAGGCAGGCGGCGGTGAGGGTGCCCGCCGAGTGGTCGTGGGCGAGTACGTCGGCGATGGAGAAGCTGCCCGCCGAGACGCCGAGCAGGGCGATGCCGAGCAGGAAGCCGACGTCACCCACCCGGGTGACCAGGAACGCCTTCATCGCGGCGGCCGGGGCCTCGGGCAGCCGCCGGTCGTGGGCGATGAGCAGGTAGGAGCAGAGCCCCATCACCTCCCAGCCGACCAGCAGCATGACCAGGTCACCGGCGACGACCACCACCAGCATCGCGGCGGTGAAGAGGCTGATCTGCGCCGCGTAGGGCGGGTAGCGGTGGTCCACCTCGACGTCGTCGTGCCGGCCGCGCCGCAGATAGGCGGTGGAGTAGACCTGCACGGCCAGGGCGACCGCCGCGACCGCCACCGCGACCAGCGCGGCGGCGCCGTCCAGCCGGACGCCGAGGGTGACCCGCAGGCCGCCGAGATCGATCCAGGTGGTGGAGGTCTCCACCGGGTCGCCGACCCGGACGACCAGGAGCACCGCGATCAGCAGGGCGCCGGCCGCGCCGGCCACCCCGAGGGCGGTCGCCGCCCGACGCGCCCGGTCCTCCCCGGTGGTCGCGCCCTTCGGCGACGGTGGCAGCAGCAACCCGGTCAGGCCCGCCACCAGGGGTACGGCCGGCAGCGCGGCCCCGAGCAGCCCGGTCACCTCGCCCCCTCCGCCCCGTCCACACCCGAGCCGGCCGCCGGCCGGTCGACGCCGACCGTGGTGGCCGACCGCTCGGCCACGGCAGCGGCCGGCACGGGCACCGGCGGCTCGGTCAGCGGCACCTCGTCCACCGCGACGCTGGCCCGCAGCCGGTAGAGCTGGAGCACGATGGCCAGGCCGACACCGATCTCGGCGGCGGCGAGCACGATCACGAAGAGCGCGAAGACCTGCCCGCCGTGCGGCAGGGCGGCCTTCGCCGTGGTGTCGGCGGTGACCAGGATCAGGTTGACCGCGTTGAGCATCAACTCGACCGCCATCAGCACCAGTACGGCGTTGCGCCGGCGCAGCACGCCGTAGACGCCCAGGCCGAACAGGAGCGCGGCGGTGACGTACGGGACGACCGGTCTCACGCGCGGCCTCCCTCGTCCGTGGACGCCGGGCCGGGGCGGGCGGCCGGGGCGGCCGGCGCGTCGGGACGGCGGCCGATGTCGGGACGGGAGAGCACGATCGCGCCGACCAGGGCGGCCAGCAGCAGCACCGAGAGCACCTCGAACGGCAGCACCCAGGAGCGGAAGACCTGTTCGCCGAGGCGCTCGGCGGTGCCCGCCGCGGGCAGCTCCACCCGGGTCCAGCGGAAGGCGTCCACCAGCAGCACGGCCAGGCCCAGCCCGGCGCCCCCGCCGATCAGCGCGGCCGGCCAGCCGGGACGGTCCAGGTCGTCGGAGGCGCCGATCGGGGCGCGGGTCAGCATCACCGCGAAGAGCAGCAGCACCACCACCGCACCGACGTAGATCAGCACCTGCACCCAGGCGACCAGCTCGGCGGTGAGCACCAGGTAGTCGCCGGCCAGCGCGCCCAGGCAGACGACCAGGTAGAGGCCGGCCCGGACCAGGTGCTTCGTGGCGACCACGAGCACACCCGCCCCGACCGCCACCGCGCCGAGGGCGAGCAGCAGCACGTCCGCACCGGTCATGCTGGCGTACCCCCGTCGGGGGCGGGGCCTGGCTCGGGGCGTACCACGGTGGGGCGGGCGGCGGAGCTGGACGGGGCCGCGGCCTTGCGCGCGGCGGTGGCCTCCTCCTTGGCCGGCTCGCCGTTGCGGTCGTGCGCCGGCGGCGGCGGCACGGTGCCCATCCACTCGCCCAGGTGGTCCTTGTCGTGCAGCAGGTCCTTGATGTCGTACTCGGCGTACTCGAACTCGGGTGACCAGTAGAGGGCGTCGAACGGGCAGACCTCGACGCAGATGCCGCAGTACATGCAGAGCGAGAAGTCGATGTCGAACTTGTCGAGCACGTTGCGCTGGCGGGGGCGGGCGGCGCCGGGCACCGCCACCTCCTCCTTGTGCGAGTCGATGTAGATGCACCAGTCCGGGCACTCGCGCGCGCAGAGCATGCAGACCGTGCAGTTCTCGGCCAGCAACGCGATGACACCCCGGGAGCGGGGCGGCAGCTCGGGGGCGACGTCCGGATACTGCTGGGTGGTCGAGCGGCGGGTCATCGTCTTCAGCGTGACCGCCAGCCCCTTCACCAGCCCCTCGCCGGGAAGACCACCGCGCTCGCTGCGCTCGCTCATGCCGCTCATCCTGCCCTGTGCCCCCGGCGAGCGCGACCACCACCCGTCCCTTCCCGGCGGTACGGTGACAGGCGGGGAGAACGACGCACCGGAAAGGACCCGTCGATGACCGCCGCCATGCACGACGAGTTTCCGCCGCCGGGCGAGTGGACGACCGACGACCTGGACCGACTGCCCGACGACGGTCGTCGTCGCCCCGAGCTCCTGGACGGAAACCTGCTCATGTCGCCCTCCCCCACGCGACTGCACCAATCCATCGCCGGCCGCCTGATGGCCGCTCTGGAGGAGACCTGCCCCGCCGACCTGGACGTCACCCAGGGCGTCGAGGTCCGCGTCTCCCGCCGCCGATCGTTCACCCCGGATCTGCTGGTCACCGAGCTGGACGCGTCGGTCCGCAACCCGTCGTGCTACCGCCCGAACGAGGTGCTGCTGGTCGTGGAGATCGTCTCCGAGGGTTCGCGCAGCATCGACCGGGTGCTCAAGCCCGCCCTGTACGCCGAGGCGGACATCCCGTACTTCTGGCGGGTCGAGACCGAGGCAGGCATCGTCGTGCACGCCCACAAGCTCGACCCGGTCAAGGGGGTCTACGTCGAGGCGGCGCGGATGACCGACGGCATCCTGCTGCCCGAGCCGTGGGAGATGGATATCCCGCTGTCCCGGATCACGCCTCGGCGCCGGTGAGCGACGGCTCGTCCGCCGGCCCCGGGGCGTGATCCCGCGCGCTCGCCGGGCCGACCGGTACACCGTCCGCCAAGATGGGTCGCAGCGGTGCAGTCGGACTGAGGGGGCGGTCGTGGACGAGCAGAGCGGCGGGAAGTACGTGGAGCCGGGCGGGGAGTTCACCCGCGACCAGCGCTACATCGCCACCCGGATCACCGCCGACGACCGGGACGGCTGGCCGGTGGAGCCCGGACGGTACCGGCTGGCGGTCAGCCGGGCCTGCCCGTGGGCGAACCGGCTGATCATCGTCCGGCGGCTGCTCGGCCTGGAGGACGCCATCTCGATGGCCGTGGCCGGCCCCACCCACGACGCCCGGAGCTGGACGTTCGACCTCGACCCGGACGGCCGCGACCCGGTGCTCGGCATCGAGCGCCTGCAGGAGGCGTACTTCCGGCGCTTCCCCGGCTACGAGCGGGGCATCACCGTGCCGGCGCTGGTGGACGTGCCGACCGGGCAGGTGGTCACCAACGACTACGCGCAGATGAGCCTGGACCTGTCGACCGAGTGGACTGCGTACCACCGGCCGGGCGCGCCGCAGCTCTACCCGGAGCACCTGCGCGCGGAGATCGACGAGGTCAACGCGGTGGTGTTCCGGGACGTCAACAACGGCGTCTACCGGTGCGGGTTCGCCGGCGCCCAGGAGGCGTACGAGAAGGCGTTCCACCAGCTCTTCGACCGGCTGGACCGGTTGACCGAGCGGCTGTCGGGGCAGCGCTACCTGGTGGGCGACACGATCACCGAGGCGGACGTGCGGCTGTTCACCACCCTGGTCCGCTTCGACCCGGTCTACCACGGCCACTTCAAGTGCAACCGGCAGAAGCTGACCGAGATGCCGGTGCTCTGGGCGTACGCCCGGGACCTGTTCCAGACCCCCGGCTTCGGGGACACGGTCGACTTCGACCACATCAAGCGGCACTACTACGAGGTGCACCGGGACATCAACCCGAGCGGGGTGGTGCCGCTCGGCCCCGACCTGTCGAACTGGCTCACCCCACACGGCCGGGAGGAACTGGGCGGTCGTCCCTTCGGCGACGGCACGCCGCCGCCCCCGCCACCGCCCGCCGAGCGGGTCGGCCCCTCCCACACCCCTCTGCGCTGACCGCCCTGCCTGCGTTCGCCGGCCTCGCCACCACGGCAGTGATGACAGTGGTGGCGTCGTCGGCGGAAGAACCTCCGGCAGGGTGTCGAACGGGCCGACCGCCGTTCGACGCGTAGGTGAGAAGGCACCCTGACACGAGGAGACAACGATGCGGTTCATGGTGATCACCAAGGCCACCGCGGAGAGCGAAGCCGGCGTGCTGCCCGCCACCGAGGACTTCGACACGATGGGCAAGTTCATCGAGGAGCTCATCGACGCCGGCGTGCTGCTGGCCGCCGACGGCCTCCAGCCCAGCGCCACGGGCGCCCGGATCTACTTCGACGGCGACAAGAGGACCGTGGTGGACGGGCCGTTCACCGAGACCAAGGAACTCATCGCCGGCTACTACCTGGTCGAGACGAAGTCGCTGGAGGAGTGCGTCGAGTGGTTCAAGCGCTGCCCGATCCGGCAGCCGGGTGCGGGGGCCCGGACCAACATCGAGATCCGCCGGGTCTTCCAGGCCGAGGACTTCGGCGAGACCTTCACCGCCGAGCAGCGGGAGGCGGTCGAGAAACGGCACGCGAAGGCCGGCGGGAACAACTGAACCCGTACAGCCCGGCAGACGCGGGTCCGGCTCCGGGGCGAACCCGCCCACGCGGCACGGGCACTGGTACGTCGGGGTGCGGTGGGATGGACGCGGGGCCATGACCACTGACACCCACCGTGTGATCGAGGCGGTCTGGCGGATCGAGGCGCCCCGCCTCGTCGCCGGGCTGACCAGGCTCGTCCGCGACGTCGGCGTGGCCGAGGAGCTGGCGCAGGACGCGCTGGTCGCGGCGCTGGAACAGTGGCCGGCGCAGGGCGTGCCGCGCAGTCCGGGCGCGTGGCTGATGACCACCGCCAAGCGCCGGGCCATCGACCAGATCAGGCGCAGCGAGACCTTCAGCCGCAAGGTCGCGGAGATCGGCCGGGAACTCGCGGATTCCGCCCCGGACATCGGCGCGACGGTCGCCGAGGATGACGGCATCGGCGACGACCTGCTGCGGCTGGTCTTCGTGGCCTGCCATCCGGTGCTGTCCACGGAGGCCCGCGCCGCGCTGACCCTGCGGCTGCTCGGCGGCCTGACCACCGGTGAGATCGCCCGGGCCTTCCTGGTGCCGGAGCCGACCGTGGCGCAACGGATCGTGCGGGCCAAGAAGACCCTGGCCAACGCCCGGGTGCCGTTCGAGGTGCCGCAGGGCGACGAGCTGGCGGCCCGGCTCTCCTCGGTGCTCGAGGTCGTCTACCTGATCTTCAACGAGGGCTACTCGGCCACCGCCGGTGACGACTGGATGCGGCCGGCGCTGTGCGAGGACGCCCTGCGGCTGGGCCGGATACTGGCCCGGCTGGCCCCGCGCGAACCCGAGGTGCACGGCTTGGTGGCGCTGATGGAGATCCAGGCTTCCCGGGCGGCCGCCCGTACGGGCCCGGGCGGCGAGCCGATCCTGCTGGCCGACCAGGACCGGGCCCGCTGGGACCAGCTGCTGATCCGCCGCGGCGTGGCCGCGCTGGAGCGGGCCCAGTCCCTGGTCGACGGCGAGCCCGGCCCGTACGTGCTGCAGGCGGCCATCGCCGCCTGCCACGCCCGCGCCCGCCACTTCGCCGACACCGACTGGGAGCGCATCGCCGGGCTCTACGAGCAGCTGGCCGAGGCGGCGCCGTCCCCGGTGGTCGAGCTGAACCGCGCGGTGGCGCTGTCCATGGCCTTCGGGCCGGAGGCCGGGCTGGCGCTGCTGGACCAGCTGCTGGCCTTCCCCGCCATGCGGAACTACCACCTGCTGCCCGGCGTGCGCGGCGACCTGCTGGCCAGACTGGGCCGGCACGCCGAGGCGCGGGCGGAGTTCGAGCGGGCGGCGTCGCTGACCCGCAACGAGCGGGAGCGGACCCTGCTGCGGGACCGCGCCGCCGCCTGCGATCAGCCGGCGCGAACGGATCGCCCCTGACTCCGCGACCGTCCCCGCCCCTGCGGGCCGGGCCCCTCGCTCTGCGGTGTGTCGCGGTGTCCGGTCGACCGGACACCTTCCCTGGGGGGCGGGTCCCTTTTTTCTGTGTTGTGTCGGGTTTCCTGGGCCTCGGGACACCGCAACACGCCGCAAACGGAGTGGATCACGCCGGCCGCGGCCGGGCGGCGAGGGCCCGACTGGATCCGGTCAGAGGGCCAGGCGGACGGCGGCGGTGAGGACGAGCTGGGCCAGGGCGAGGGGGACGAGGACCAGCCAGCAGAGGCGCTGGAGCTGGTCCTCCCGCAGTCGGGGGTAGCTCACCCGCAGCCAGATGATGACGAAGGAGACCGCGAAGACCTTCAGCAGCGTCCAGAGCCAGCCGAGCTGCGCGTCGGCGAACGGGCCCTGCCAGCCACCGAGGAAGAGCACGGTGGTCAGCGCGGCGATCACCACGATGCCGACGTACTCGGCGAGCAGGAAGAACGCGAAGCGCAGGCCGGTGTACTCGGTCATGTAGCCGAAGACCAGCTCGGAGTCGGCGATCGGCATGTCGAACGGGGGCCGCCGGATCTCGGCCAGCCCGGCGACGAAGAACACGATCATCGCGGGGGCCTGCCACAGCAGCCACCACGGCCGCCACGCCTCCACGATGCCGCCGAGGCTGAGCGTTCCGGCCGCCATCGCCACCGACGCGGCGGCCAGCACCAGCGGCAGCTCGTAGCCGAGCAGCTGGGCCGCCCCGCGCAGGCCGCCGAGGAGGCTGTACTTGTTGGCCGAGGCCCAGGCCGACATCAGCACCGCCACCACGCCCACCCCGACCACGGCGAGGACGAAGAAGAGGCCGATGTCCAACGGCTGGCCGACCAGGTCGTCCGGGCCCAGCGGGATGACCAGCAGCACCAGCAGGTAGGGCACGAGCGCCACCACCGGGGCGAGCCGGAACACCGCCCGGTCCGCCTCGCGCGGGGTGACGTCCTCCTTCTGCACGAACTTGATCCCGTCGGCGACGAGCTGGGCCCAGCCGTGGAAACCGCCGGCGTACATCGGACCGAGCCGGCCCTGCATGTGCGCCATCACCTTGTGCTCGGCCTGCCCGACCACGAGCGGCAGGGTGAGGAAGGCGACCAGCACGCCGCCGACCCGGATCACCAGCTCCAACCAGGTCGGCATCAGGCCGTGCCCCCCTCGTCGCCGCCCCGGTCCGCCGCCCGGTCGTCGGCCGCGCCACCCCGGGCGGGCCGGTCGGCCGGCCCGGAACCGCCGCCCCCGGCCGCCGGGTCGGTCGGCGCGCCACCACCGTCGGCAGCCGGGCTTCCCGGCCCGCCAGCACCCGCCGCCGGACGCTCGACCGCCGCAGCACCCGCAGGCGGACGCTCGACCGCCGCAGTGCCGGGAGCCGGCTGGCCGGGCGCCGCCGGGTCGTCGCCGGTCGCGCCGGCCCGGGGGGTACGCGCCGGACGCGCGCCCGGGGCCGGGCGGGTGGGCCGCTCCCGGGCCGGGCGGGCCGGCGTACCGCCGCGCGGCCCCTCGCCGACCCCGGCCGCACCGGCGGGCGTGGGCGTCGTCCCCCACTCCCCCGGCGCGGGCACGCCCGGCGGGCGGACCACCCGACGACCGCCACCGGCCTCGGACTCGCCCGGCTCCTTCGCGCCGGGCCAGGGCTTCGCCACCCGGGAGGCGAGCACGAACTCCTTGCGCAGCGGGTGCCCCTCGAACTCCGGCGGCAGCAGCAGCGGGGCCAGCCCGGGGTGGCCGGCGAAGTCGATGCCGAACATCTCGTGGGTCTCCCGCTCGTGCCAGGCCGCGCCGGGGTAGAGGTCGACCACCGAGGCCACGGCGGGCGTCTCGCGGGGCACCCGGGTACGCAGCAGCATCCCGTGCCGGTGCCGGGTGGACCAGAGGTGGACCACCACGTCGAAACCGGCGGCCAGCTCGTCCACCGCCGACAGCCAGTCGAAGAAGTCGCAGGCCAGTTCGGCGTCGTCCCGGGCCGCCCGCAGCGCGTCGGCCCAGCTCGCCGGCGGTACGTCGACGGTGGCGCGGGCGTACGACTGGCCGCCGGAGACCGAGGCGGTGGCCTCGACCGGCGCGAGCAGCGCGACCACCCGCCGGCCGACCTCTTCCGGAGTCATGCCGCTGATCCTATGGCCGGCAGCCGCCGGTCGTGTCGGGCCGTCCGGGCGGGCATCTGCCGCTTTGCCCGGCGGGGGGCCCCGGACCGGGGAAAGATGAAGCCGTGCGCGCTGTGACTGTGGCTCCCGGGGTCCCCGACTCGCTGCGCCTGGACCCGGACTGGCCCGAACCCGCCGCCGAGGAGGGCGCGATCCTGGTCGAGGCGCTCGCCGTCGGTGTCTGCGGCACCGACCAGGAGATCATCGAGGGCCACTACGGCGAGGCGCCGCCCGGGCAGCAGCGGCTGGTGCTCGGGCACGAGTCCCTCGGCCGGGTGCTGGAGGACCCGACCGGCACTTTGCAAGCTGGCGACCTGGTGGCCGGCGTCGTCCGGCACCCCGACCCGCTGCCCTGCCCCAACTGCGCCGTGGACGAGTGGGACATGTGCCGCAACGGGCAGTACACCGAGCACGGCATCAAGGCGCTGCCCGGTTTCGCCCGGGACCGGTGGCGGGTGCAGCCGAAGTTCGCGGTGGGGCTGGACCCGGTCCTCGCCCCGGTCGGCATGCTGCTGGAACCGGCCAGTGTGGTGGCCAAGGCGTGGGACCACATCGAGCGGATCGGCGCCCGCGCGGAGTGGAAGCCGCAGAGCGTGCTGATCACCGGCGCCGGGCCGATCGGCCTGCTGGCGGCGCTGCTCGCCACCCAGCGCGGGCTGTCCGTGCACGTGCTGGACCGCAACACCACCGGCCCGAAGCCGGACCTGGTCCGGGCGCTCGGCGCGACGTATCACACGGAGACGGTGGGTGAGCTGGACCTGGAGCCGGACGTGGTGGTGGAGTGCACCGGCGCGCCGGTGGTGGTGCTGGACGTCATGTGCAAGGTCGGGCCGAACGGGATCGTCTGCCTGACCGGGGTGTCCAGCGGTGGCCGGACGATCGACTTCGACGCGGGTGCACTCAACCGGGCCCTGGTGCTGGAGAACAACGTCGTGCTCGGCTCGGTCAACGCCAACCGGCGGCACTGGGACCGGGCCGCCGAAGCCCTCGCCCGGGCCGACCAGTCCTGGCTGAACTCGCTGATCACCCGCCGGGTGCCGGTGACGGAGTACGCCCAGGCGTACTCCTCGGGCGGCGGCGAGGACATCAAGGTGGTGCTCGACTTCACCGCCTGACCCGGCGGCTACCGCTCCCGCCGGGCACGGTCCCGCCGCGCCTCCGAGGCGCGGTAGAGCTGGTACGTCTCCAGGGCCTGGTACGCCTTCACCAGCTCGGTCAGCCCGAGCATCACCGAGAGCAGCGCGGACTTCAGCTCGTCCCGGTCGATGTCGTCGGACAGCTGCTCCAGCCCGCCCCGGATCTCGCTGAGCGCCTGCTCCACGGCCGGGTCGGCCACCACGTCGAAGGCCCGGTCGAAGGCCGGCACGGACACCGTGAGCAGCTGCTCCAGGATGGTCCGCAGCGGCGGGAGCCGACTGCCGTCCAGTCCCGCCCGCAGGCCCCGCTCGGACAGCCGCAACATCATGTCGACGACCCTCCCGTCGTCGTCGAGCAGGCCGCCGTAGCGCCGCTGCGGGCGACGCCGGTACGACCCGCCGGTCAGGTACCACTCGACCACGTCCAGGATGTCCGATTCGATCCGGCCGACGGCCTCGCCCATCGCCCGACCCCAGCGCCGGACGTGGTCGCGCCGGAGGAACCGGTTGACGCCGAGGGTCACCACCAGCGCGCTGGTGGAGAAACCGGTCAGCCCGGACAGCAGGTTGACCAGGTACGGGTGCTCCTGCATGGTGCCGGCGGCGAACCTCTCCCAGCCGACCCCCGCCAGGAAGCTCGACAGGGCGATCACGAACAGGCTGCCCGCGACCGACCGGGGCAGGCGGGGCGGCACGCCGCTCAGATCCCCGGCAGGCGGCCGTTGCGGAACAGGTCGACGAAGAGCTGGTGGTCCTCCCGCGTCCGCACCCCGTACGCGTGGGCGAAGTCGACCAGGTGCGCCACGAAGCCGTCGACGTCGTCACCCACCGCCGCGACGATCGACTCCTCGGTGGAGTAGTCGACCAGGTCGTGGCTGGACTCGTCGTCGGCGACCGAGTGCATCCGGGCCACCGCCCGACCCAGGTCGGTGAGCACCCCGGCCAACTCCTCCGGTTCGTCGACGTCGGCCCAGTCCAGGTCGGCGGCGTACGGGGAGACCTCGGCGACGAGCTGGCCCACCCCGTCCAGCTCGGTGAAACCCAGCCACGGGTCCGCGTGCGCCTGCAGCGCCCGCTGCGACTCGGCCGTCCGGTGCCCCTGGTGCCGGAAGTAGCCGCGGACCCGCTCGTCATCGATGTGCCGGGCCACCGCCGGCACCTGCGCCTGCTTCATGTAGATGACGACGTCGTTCTCCAACGCCTGGGTGTGCCCCTCCAGCAGCAGGTTGTACGAGGGCAGCCCGGCCGAGCCGATCCCCACGCCCTTGCGCAGCACCACGTCCTTGACGTGGGCAGCGACCGGCCGGAGCCGGGCGGTGGGCTCGGGGAGCGTGTCGAGATAGTCCTCGAAGGCGGCACAGACCTTCGCCCGGGTCTCCGAATCGACCTGGAACACGCCGTCGCCGCGGGAGAAGCGTCGCTCGTAGTCGTCGATGGTGGTCTGCGTGGCGAGCAGGTCGACCCGGGTGTTGAGCCGGGCCTGCTGGAGCACCCGGCGCAGCACCCCGTCGGCGTTGTCCAGGGTGATCGAGCCGATCGCGTCGTCCCCACCGGCGGCGAGCGCCCGCAGCTCGGTCAGGTACGACCGGGCGAACCCGTCGACCAGGTCGCTGATCACCCGGTCGGAGAGGGCCTTGGCGTAGCAGAGCAGGGCCACGCTGGCCGCGAAGCGTTTCAGATCCCAGGAGAACGGCCCGACGTACGCCTCGTCGAAGTCGTTGACGTTGAACACCAGCTGCCCGGAGGCGTTCATGTAGGTGCCGAAGTTCTCCGCGTGCAGGTCCCCGTGGATCCACACCCGGCTGGTCCGCTCGTCCAGGAAACGGTCGTCGGCGAAGTCGCCGAGCTGGTCGGCGTAGAAGAGCGACGCGCTGCCCCGGTAGAAGGCGAACGGGGAGGCGGCCATCTTGCGGAACTTGCGCCGGAAGGCCGCCGGGTCGAGCGCCATCGACGCGCCGAACTCCTCGGTGAGCACGTCGACGATGAAGGCGGAACGCCGGTCAGCGGAGTGGGTCATGGACGGAGGATGATTGCCTGTCCGCGGGTGGGGCGCTGGACGGAGGGTTTGGGCCGGGTGGGCCGGTCCGGCGGGTCGACACCCGCCGGACCGGCCCACCCGCCGGACGGACGAGGTCAGCGGAGCGTCGCGCCGACCGTGGTCGTGGACGGCCGGTACTGGGAGGCGCGCACCGGCGGCCGGGCGCAGGTGCGGGTCATGTCCGCCGAGATGGTGGTGGTCGCCCCCGCCGTCACGGCGACCGCGATCGAGTTCCGCCCGCCTGGGCCGTACCAGCAGCGCCGCTCGAGGTCCGCGTACTCGACGTGGACGGTCTGGGTACGGTGCCCGCGCAGGCTGAAGGTGCCGTCCCGGGCGATGTTGGCGTGCGACGGGCTCGCGATGTCGCCGGTGCGCGCGTTGTACGTCCAGACGTAGCCGGCGTCGACCACGCCCGCCCCGTCGGTCACCTTGCCGGCGAGCACCCCGCCGGTCACCAGTCGGGCGTCGACGGTGGCCGTGCCACCCGGGTCGACCTGCGTCATGGTCGCGGCGAACCGGTCGGCCACGTCCCCGGACCACTGCCAGGCGTATCCGCTGTTGGCGTTCGGGGTGAACTCCACCGGCCAGCGGTACGGACCGAGGTTCTCGATGGTGTAGCGCCCTTCCGCGTTCGTGCAGTTCTTCCCCCAGCTCGCGCCCTGCCCGGGGTGGAAGGCGTACGGGTAGGCGCAGACGCCGGGGACCACCGCGCCGGAGGCGTTTCGGACCGTTCCGGTGATCGAGCCGGGCGGGTCCATCCGCACCGTCGGCAGGGTGATCGTCTCTTTCGCCTTCAGCGTCACCGTCAGGGCCTTGCGCTGGTCGCCACTGCCCCCGTCCGCGGTGATCCACTGGGCGCCGTAACGCTTCACCGGCGGGTCGTACGGGTTGGTCGCCTGGTAGGCGTAGAGCTGCCAGCCGCCGAGTTCCGCCTCCGTGAACGGGCCCACCTCCAGGTGGCCGTCGTCGTCCGAACAGTACTGGCGCATGTGGGCGGACTGGCCACCCCAGCTCGGCCGCACCAGGTGCACGCAGATGCCGCCGACCGGTGTGGCCGTCGTCGCGTCCTGGACGGTGGTGGCGAACGCCGCGCCGGGCTGGAGCGCGAACGCGACCCGGGTGACCTGGCCCCGGGTCACCCGGTAGTACTCCTCGGTCTCGTCGACGCCGAAGTACGACGCACCCCCGCCGACGGACATCTTCCAGTCGCCCGGGCGCACCGCCGGGATCCGCACCAGCCCGTTCTCGCCGCAGGCGTCCGCGTCGTTGCCACCCGTGCCGAGGACACTCAGGCAGGGCCGGCGCACCGGCAGGCCGGTCACCGCGTCGGTCACCCGGGCCTCCACGACCCCCATCGGCAGGAATGCCTCGTTCACCACCAGGGCGTCACCGTCGGTGAGGGTGAAGACCGTGGCCTCCTCCCGGGTCTCCTTCTGCGGCACCCACTGGTATCCGCGCACGTTGTCCGAGACGGAGATCCGGTACCGGCCGGGGGGCAGGTTCCGGAACGCATAGCGTCCGGCGCCGAGGTCCCAGGTGTAGGCGGTGGCCTCGTAGTAGAAGTCCTCGCCGTAGACGTGGACGGTGGCCGCGGCGGCTGCGCCGTACTCGTCGGTGACGGTGCCGCTGATGCCGGCGGAGCCCCGGCTCAGGGTGACGTTCCGCTCGACGAGCTCGCTCGTGGGAAACCAGACGGCGTCGGCGTTGAGGTGATCGGGAGCGTTGTACCACCACTCGGTGCGGAAGCCCTCGGCGTACATCCGGACCTTGTACTGCGGTCCGCTCGGCGGGCTGGGAATGGTGTAGCGGCCGTCGGCGCCGGAACAGTGCTCCGCCGCGACGTCGGTGGGTGAGGTGTGCACGGCGAAGCACGCGTTCGTGACGGGCGTCCCGTCGGGATCGGTGACGACGCCGGTGTAGCCGACGGTGTCGGCGGCCGCCGGAGCGGCGAAGAGGGTGACTGTGGCGAGCGCCGCCAGGAGGGCGGCCCCCGTTGCCCGCATGGGTCTCATGCCAGCAAGATAGCGACACTCGTCGACCTCGAAGATCATCCGCTCGGCCCGGTCGGCCCGCCGGTCGGCCACGGAGGGGCGGCCGGCGGCTCAGGGAGCGGGCGGGCGGACCGGTGGGGCGGTGAGCGAGTCGACGGGGCGCGGCGGCCCGGCGTCGCGGGGCGCGGCGTCCACCGGCGGGGCCAGCGGGTCGGGGCGGGTCACCCCGCCGATGCCGGACTGCTCGGCGGCGATCTTCTCCTGGAGGCGGAGGATGCCGTGCAGCAGCGCCTCCGGCCGCGGCGGGCAGCCGGGCACGTACACGTCGACCGGGATGAGCTGGTCGACGCCCTTGGTCACCGAGTACGAGTCCCAGTACGGGCCGCCGCAGTTGGAGCAGGCGCCGAAGGAGATGACGTACTTCGGTTCGGGCATCTGGTCGTAGAGGCGCTTGATCGCCGGGGCCATCTTGTCGGTGACCGTGCCGGAGACCACCATCAGGTCGGCCTGCCGGGGGCCGTGGGCGAACGGGATCACGCCCAGCCGCATGAAGTCGTGCCGCCCCATGCTGGTGGCGATGAACTCGATCGCGCAGCAGGCCAGGCCGAAGTTGAAGACCCAGAGCGAGTAGCGGCGGCCCCAGTTGAGCACGAACCGGATCGGCTCGCCGAGCACTCCCGGCAACTGCACGACCGCCTCCTCCCCTGTCTCCCACCGGACAGTCAACCACAGCGGTCGGGCGCAACCCGGTGGGCCGGCAGCGGCTCCTACCGGTATGACGGCGGGCCGCACCGGCCGCCGGCACCGCACCACCACTTCGCGCGGCGTCCGCCGCGCAACGGGGACCACGGGAGGAAGCGCCATGACCACACTCACCGCATCACGGACCGGCACCCTGCTCGGTGCGGCACTCGCCGTACTGACGGCGGTGCCGGCCACCGCCGCGTCGGCCACACCCACCGCGGCGGCCGCCTCGATCGACGCGGGGCGACTCGTCCTGACCCCGACCGGTCGGGGTTACCAGGGCAGCCTGTCGGTGACCGTCACCAACAACAGCGGTGCGGCGCAGTACTACAGCATCCGGATCACCGAGCCGGTGGCCGGCTCGTTCCGCGGCCTCCAGCCGACCGGGGCCTGCGTCCACGACGGACGGGTGGCAGGCCGGCGGATCCTCGTCTGCGGGGTGGACGGTCCCGACTTGAAGCCCGGTGAGCGGCGTCGGCTCGCGGTCACGTTCGAGGTACTGACCGCGCCTCGGCCGTACCCGATGTCCGCCGCCGGAGGGCGGGTCGAGGTGCTGCCCGGCGACACCGGTCAGGTGGCGGACGCCGACGACTTCCGCACCCTGTTCCGTGGCACCGACGGCTCGCTGCGCCACCCGCGACCGTACGTCCAGGACAACGAGGCGCGGGCGTCGATCACCACGAGCGTCGGCGAGGTGCGGCTGACCCGGCAGCCCGACGGCAGGTTCGCCGGCCGGCTGCCGGTGACCGTCTGGTACGCCGGGGACGCCCCGCACGACTCTCTCTCCGTCCGGGCGGACCTGCCGGCCGGAGTGGAGGTCACCGGCACCGAACCGCAGGATTCGCCGAGCTTCGGCGGGTTCTTCGACGTCCCCGGCGGGCGGCTGAGCAGCGGCGAGGAGCGCACCTTCGACGTGCTGTTCCGCGCCCCGGCCGAGACGGCCCCCGGCGAGCTGGGCCCGGTCAGTCTCCTGCTGAGCACCTGGTACGGCAGCGACGAGGTGGCCGACGCCGATCCGACCGACAACGCCGTCACGGTCGCGATCAGCGCGGCCGACAACGGCTGACGCATCGGCGCCGTCACCGCCGGCCGGGCACGGGGGTCCCGGCCGGCGGCGCGGCGTCCCGGCCCGGCTGTCCCGGACCCGACAGAGATCGACGTCGAACGGACGCAACCGCGCGGCCGGTCCGGCCGTGTGACCGGTGCCGGTACGCACCGCCGGCGACCACGGGGAGGACGAGTGAGTGTGACGAGAGAAAGGCGGGTCGACGGTCCACCGCCGGACCCCGACCCCGAGCCGCCGGAACTGACCTTCGACGACTTCTACCACGCCCACTTCCGGGGGCTCGTCGTCCAACTCACCGCGTACACCGGGGATCTGGGGCAGGCCCAGGACCTGGTCCAGGAGGCGTTCTGCCGGGCGTACGCGCGGTGGGACCGGGTCGCCGGCTACGAGGACCCGCTGGCCTGGGTCCGCAAGGTCGCCTGGAACCTCGGCCACAGCCGCTGGCGACGGCTGCGGACCGCCCAGTCGTGGCTAATGCGACAGCGGGAGACGCACGTGGCCGGGCCGAACCCGGACCGGGTGGCGCTGGACGCGGCGCTGACCCGGTTGCCGCCGAAGCAGCGCCGGGCGGTGGTGCTGCACTACCTGGCCGACCTGTCGGTCGCCGAGATCGCCGGCCAGGAACGGGTCGCCGAGGGGACGGTCAAGTCCTGGCTGCACCGGGGCCGGACGGCGTTGGCGGCGCACCTGCGCGAGACCACCGAGGAGGTGCGGGATGCCTGAACGGGAGACGAGTCTTCTCAGCGAGGAGTTCGACCGCTACCGCCGTACGCTGCTGAGCGAGGTCGTGGCGCCCGGACCCGCCGCCGTCCGGCGGACCGTACGACTACGCCGCCGCAACCATCTGGTGGCCGCGGCCACGGCGGCGCTCGCGCTGCTCACCGGCCCGGCGCTCGGGTACGCGGCGCTGCACGAGCCGACCCCGCGCCCCGGCCCGGTCGACCCCAGCCCGACCGCGACCCCGTCGCCGACGCCGAGCGGGTCGACCAGCCCCACGCCGACACCGTCGGCGAGCAGCACCAGCCCCACCCCGACCCCACCGGACGGCCGGATCAGCCGGTCCCAACTGCTCGGCACGCCGGTGACGCTGCCGCCCTGGCGCGCGGGACCCGGCTGCCCGACCCGGGGGGTACGGCTGAGCGGCGACCCCGGGGAGGGGGCCAACGGGTTGCTCGCCCTGGCCCACGGCGACGTGGACTCCGACGGGGCCGCCGAGACGGTGGCGCTGGTGCGGTGCGCGCTCGGCACCGGCGGGCCGCAGCAGGTGGTCGCCTTCGACCGCGACGCCGACGGGACGGTGGTCACCGTCGGCCGGGTGGTGGCGAGCACCATCGACACGCCGCAGTGGCTGATCGCGCTCGACGTGCGCGACGACGGCGTGGTCCGGGTGCAGGTCGGCGACATCCACCCGGGCGGGGGCTGGCCGGGCGAGTGGTCGCAGCGGCAGTGGCGGGGCTACCGCTGGAACGGGGAGTCGTTCGGGCAGGTGTCCGGGCCGACCGCCTTCGGGCCGAACCCGCACCGGGCGGACGTCGCGGTCACCGCCACCGACCTGGTGCTCGCCGACGCGCCCGACGGCTCCCGCACCGGCAGCGTCACGGTCGTGGTCCGCAACACCGGCGACGTGCCGGTGGCGTACGTGGCGCTGCGGCTCGACCTGCCGCCGGCGCTGCGCCCCGACGGCCCCGGCTGGGCGGCCTGCCGTAACGACCCGGGGACCACGGGCCGGCCGGTGACCTGCGACCTGACCCGGTTGGACGCGGGGAAGGAACGCCGGCTCACCCTCGGTTTCCGGGCCGCCGCCGGGGCCGGGGTCGGCGCGGGGACGGCCGAGGTGGACGTGCGGCCGATGGACGAGGGGTTCGACTTCCTGCCCGACGTCGAGCCCGCCGACAACACGAGGAGGATCGGCTACCGGTGACGGGCGGGGTACGGGGTACGGGGTACGGGGTACGGGCCCCGTACCGGTCCGGCCGCCCCGCGCCGGCCCGGCAGTGGCGCACGGGTCCGCCGACGAGCAGGCCGGCCCCGCTCCGTCTCGGGCCGTCCGGAAGCAGGGCGGGGACGGTTCACCAGGCGGGACGTTGCAGCAGGCTCACGAACTCGACCAGCAGCCGCTCCCTCAACGCCGGTGGCGCCGCGTCGAGCAGGGTGTTGACCACCGCCATCCGCTCCGGCGCGGCGGCCACGACCTCCCCCGGCCCGGGCGCCGGCGTTTCCGCGCCGAGGCTCGGGGCAGGCGTCGCCGCGCCGAGGCCGAGGCCGGCGGCGAGCCCGGCGACCACGTCGGGGGTGAGCGCCTGCGGGGTCAGCGAGGTCGCCAGCGCCAGCAGTTCGGGCGGGAGCCGGACCGGACCGGCCGCCCGGGCCGCCGCCACCGCGTCGGCCAGCGCGGGGCCGAACTCGGCCACCCGGGGCGCGACGGAGGCGGTCACCGTCAGGTGCACGCTGCGCGGCAGGTCGGCGTGGCGCAGTTGCGGCTGGGTGTGCCATCCCCGGGCGGTCAGCTCGTCGACGAGCACGAACAGGTCCAGGTCGGGGTCGGTGGCGGTGAAGCAGACGACGGTCGACTCCGGTTCGGCCATCAGCCGCAGCCCGTCGACGTCGCGGACCGCCCCGGCGAGGGCGGTCACCGCGTCGCGGGTGGCGGCGGCGAGCCGCAGGTAGCCGGCGTCGCCGAGGTGCCGCAGGGTGGCGTACGCGGCGGCGATCGGGCCGCCCGAGCGGGTGGACGCCAGCACCGGGTTGACCATC
Organism: Micromonospora citrea; assembly: GCF_049629545.1. GTDB lineage: Bacteria > Actinomycetota > Actinomycetes > Mycobacteriales > Micromonosporaceae > Micromonospora > Micromonospora citrea_A. The sequence goes on along the minus strand of NZ_JBNADX010000005.1, from coordinate 98,490 downwards.
GTGTAGCCGGGCCAGTCGGCGTACGCGAAGTACTGCGCGGCGCGCAGCGACGCGTCGCGGTGCAGCAGCACCGACACCCCCTTCGGGGCGTACGCGTACTTGTGCAGGTCCACCGAGATCGAGGTGACCCCGTCGACGGAGAGGTCGAACGGAGGCACCGGCACGCCGAGGCGGCGCAGGTACGGCAGGGTCCAACCGCCGAAGCAGGCGTCCACGTGGCAGCGCACCCCGGCGGCCGCCGCGACGGCGGCGATCTCGGCGACCGGGTCGACGACGCCGTGCGCGTACGAGGGGGCGGAACAGGCCACCAGGACGGTCTCCGGCCGGATGGCGGCGGCCACGTCGGCCGGTGCGGGGCGCAGCGTCTCCGGGTCGACGCCGACCGTGTCGACGGTGACCCGGAGCAGGTGGGCGGCCTTGGCGAAGGCGGCGTGCGCGCTGACCGGCACCACGATCCGGGGCGCGGTGATCTCGGGTCGGGCGTCCCGGGCCGCCTTGACGGCGAGGATCAGCGACTCGGTGCCGCCGCTGGTGACGCTGCCGACGACGTCCGGGGCGGCGCTGCCGGGGCCGCCGCCGAGCAGCCGGGCGGCGGCGGCGACCAAGGCGTTCTCCATCGCCAGCAGGGACGGGAAGGCGGTCGGGTCGAGCCCGTTGACGTGGGCGCTCTGCGCGTGGGCGGCGGCGGTCAGCTCGTCCAGGCCGGGCACCGCCGGGTCGTAGACGTAGGCGAAGAGCCGCCCGCCGTGGGTGGGCCGGTCGAGCGCGCGCAGCGCGCGGATCTCGGCCAGCACCTCGTCGGCGGGGAGCCCCTTCTCGTCGATCATGCGTCCTCCGGGTCGGGGTGCAGGGTCCAGCCGCGCAGCAGCAGCGTCGCGCCGCCGACCAGCGCGGCGGGCAGCACGGTGAAGCCGAGCAGCACGCCGAGGCGGGCGGTGTCGGACTGGGCCGCCGCGGTGCCGGTGTCGGAAGAGACGTAGCCGGTCAGCGCCAGGACCAGGCCGTAGATGCCCGGGCCGAGGGCCAGCCCGAAGGTCTCCCCCGCCGTCCACAGGCCGGTGAAGACGCCCGCCTGCCGCCGCCCGGTCCGCGCGGTCTCGTCGGCCACGCAGTCGGGCAGCAGGGCGAGGGCGAAGACCTGCTGGCCGGCGTACCCGACACCGAGGAGCGCGACCACCGCGTAGACGGCGGCGGCCGGGAGCACGGGCGCGGCGACCAGGGCCGCGGCCCCGGCGGCGAGCAGCACCGACGCGGCGACCAGCGCGGACCGCTTGCCGAGCCGGGCGCCGACGCGGGTCCAGAGCGGCATGACCAGCAGCGCCGGCCCGACGAAGCAGGCGAAGAGCAGGGTGGGACCGGTGGCCGGGTCGCGCAGGATCTGGTCGGCGAAGTAGCTGACCCCGGCCAGGATGGTCGCCACCCCGGCGGACTGGAGCACGAAGCAGAGCAGCAGCGCCCGGAACGGCCGGTGCCGCCCGGCGAGGGCGAGTTGGGCGCGCAGTGACGGCTCGGTCTCGGTCACCGCGCCGACGGGTGCGGCGCGGGTGCCGAGGAACGCGCCGAGCGCGCCGAGCGCGATCAGCGCGGCCACGAAGATCCCCATCCAGCGGTGCCCGGCGACACCGTCGCCGCCGGCGGTCACCACCATCGGGGCCACCGCGCCGGAGACCAGGATGGCCAGCGCCAGCACCGCGATCCGCCAGCTCATCATCCGGGTACGCTCCGCGCGGTCGCCGGTCAGCTCGGCCGGCATCGCCACGTACGGCACCTGGAAGAAGGCGAACGCGGTGGCGGTGGCGAGGAAGGCGACGGCCACGTACGCCCCGGCGGCCGGCCCGCTGCCGAACGGCGCGGCGAAGATCGCGGCGAAGAGCACGGCGAGCGCGAGCCCGGCGCCGAGCAGCCACGGCCGGCGGGGCCCCCAGCGGGAGCGGGTGCGGTCGGAGATCCGCCCGGCGACCGGGTTGACCAGCACGTCCCACGCCTTCGGCACGAGCACCAGCAGGGCGGCCACCCCGGCGGCCACGCCCAGCGTGTCGGTGAGGTACGGCAGCAGGAGCAGCCCGGGCACGGTGCCGAACGCGCCGGTGGCGAGCGAGCCGAGCGCGTAGCCGGCGTGCACCCGTCGGGGCAGTGGCTCCTCGGCCGGGCCTGCGGCGGCGACCGGCGCGACGGCGGCCGAGGGCTGCGTGGCCGGCGCGGCGTCGGCGCCGGGCGGTGCAGTCGGCGGGGCGGCCCCGACCGGGCCCGGGGAGCCGGCTGCGGCCGGCGGGGCGTCCATGCGGCCGAATGTTACTCACGTTATGGCCCGGGTCACATCCCCTCTTCCGGCCACCAGCTCGCCGCCGCCATGTCCACCCCGGCGGGGCGCAGCGGGCAACCCTCGGCGCGCAGCCGGGCCCGCGCCTCCACCTCGTGCCCGGGCGGCAGCCGGCCGGCGGAGTTCACCACCCGGTGCCAGGGCACCCCGCCGCCGTGCCGGGCCATGATCGAGCCGACCAGCCGGGCCGAGGCCCGCCCGGACCGCTCCGCGAGGGCGTCGGCGACCGCCCCGTACGACATCACCCGGCCCGGCGGGATCCGCTCGACCAGCGCGAGCACCGCCTCCACGTACTCATCAGGCGTCACGAGCTGCCACAGTATGGGAACGCGCCGAGGCCCGGCGGGACCGACCGCGCAGAATGGTCGGGTGCGCGAAGCAGTCACCCAGGCCCGGCGGGTCGTCGTCAAGATCGGGTCGTCCTCGCTGACCACCGCCGCCGGTGGGCTGGACGACGCCCGGGTCGACGCCCTGGTCGACACCCTGGGCGCGCTCGCCGCCGCCGGCCGCGAGGTGGTGCTGGTCTCCTCCGGCGCGATCGCCGCCGGCCTGGCCCCGCTCGGGCTGGCCCGGCGCCCGCGCGACCTGGCCACCCAGCAGGCCGCCGCCAGCGTCGGGCAGGGCCTGCTGATCGGCCGGTACGCGGCCGGCTTCGCCCGGCACCGGCTCACCGTCGGGCAGGTGCTGCTCACCGTCGACGACGTGACCCGGCGGGCGCACTACCGCAACGCGTACCGGACCCTGCGCAAGCTGCTCGACCTGCGCGCGGTGCCGATCGTCAACGAGAACGACACGGTCGCCACCGAGGAGATCCGGTTCGGCGACAACGACCGGCTGGCCGCCCTGGTCGCCGCCCTGGTCGACGCCGACCTGCTGGTGCTCCTGTCGGACGTGGACGCGCTCTGGACCGGCGACCCGACCCAGCCGGGCAGCAGCCGGATCACCGAGGTGCGCGGCGCGGGCGACCTGGCCGGCATCGACATCGGCGGGGCCGGCCGGGCCGGGGTCGGCACCGGCGGCATGGTCACCAAGGTCGAGGCGGCCCGGATCGCCACCGGCTTCGGCATCCCGGTGGTGCTCACCGCCGCGCCGCTGGCCGGCGACGCGCTGGCCGGCGAGGCGGTCGGCACCTACTTCCACCCGAGCAGCCGCCGACCCGCCGCCCGGCTCTTCTGGCTGGCCCACGCCACCGCGCCCCGGGGCCGGCTGCACCTCGACCCGGGGGCGGTGCAGGCCGTGGTGGGGCGGCGCAAGTCGCTGCTGCCCGCCGGGATCACCGCCGTGGACGGCGCGTTCACCGCCGGCGACCCGGTCGACCTGGTGGACGCCGAGGGCGCGCCGGTGGCCCGGGGGCTGGTCAACTACGACGCGGTGGAGCTGCCGGGGCTGCTCGGCCGCTCCACCGGAGAGCTCGCCGCGGCGCTCGGCCCGGCGTACGAACGGGAGGTCGTCCACCGTGACGACCTCGTGCTGCTGTGAGGAGTTTGCGGATGAAGGCGAGCGTCAGCGAGCAGGCCCGCCGGGCCCGGGAGGCGGCGGGCGAACTGGCCGTCGCCACGCGTACCGCCAAGGACGCCGCGCTGCACGCGATGGCCGACGCGCTGGTGGCGCGTACCCCGGAGATCCTGACCGCGAACGCGGCGGACCTGGCGGCCGGGCGGGAGGCCGGGCTGAGCGCGGCCGTGCTGGACCGGCTCGCCCTCGACGCGGGCCGGGTCGCGGGCATCGCCGACGCGCTGCGCCAGATGGCCGCCCTGCCCGACCCGGTGGGCGAGGTGGTCCGCGGCTCCACCCTGCCCAACGGCCTGGAGCTGCGCCAGGTCCGGGTGCCGTTCGGGGTGGTCGGCATCATCTACGAGGCCCGCCCGAACGTCACCGTGGACGCCGCCGGGATCTGCCTGAAGTCCGGCAACGCGGCCCTGCTGCGCGGCTCCTCATCGGCCGCCCACTCCAACGCCGCCCTGGTCGCCGTGCTGCGCGACGCGGTCGCCGCCGCCGGCCTGCCGGCCGACGCGGTGCAGCTGCTCGACGCCGGCTCGCGCGACTCGGTCAAGGAGCTGATGCGCGCCCGCGGCCTGGTGGACGTGCTGATCCCGCGCGGCGGCGCGTCGCTGATCCGCACCGTGGTGGAGGAGTCGACGGTGCCGGTGATCGAGACCGGGGTCGGCAACTGCCACGTGTACGTCGACGCCGCCGCCGACGTCGCCAAGGCGGTGGCGATCACCCTGAACGCCAAGACGCAGCGGCTGTCCACCTGCAACACGGCCGAGTCGCTGCTGGTGCACGCGGCCGTCGCGGACGCCTTCCTGCCGCCCGTGCTGGCCGCGTTCGCCGAGGCCGGGGTCACCGTGCACGGCGACGCGCGGGTGGCCGCCCACTCCGACGCCGTCGTCCCGGCCACCGACGAGGACTTCGCCACCGAGTACCTGTCGGCCGACATCTCGGTGGCCGTGGTCGACTCCCTGGACGCGGCGGTCGCGCACATTCGCCGGTACGGCACCGGGCACACCGAGGCGATCGTCACCGACTCGCAGCCGGCGGCCCGCGAGTTCGTGGCCCGGGTGGACGCGGCGGCGGTGATGGTGAACGCCTCGACCCGGTTCACCGACGGCGGCGAGTTCGGTTTCGGCGCGGAGATCGGCATCTCCACCCAGAAGCTGCACGCCCGCGGCCCGATGGGCCTGCCCGAGCTGACCTCCACCAAGTACGTGGTCACCGGGGACGGCCACCTGCGCGGCTGAGCCTCTCCTGTGGAGGGGCCCCCGGGGGGTCGCACCGGATCGCTAGGCTGGGGCGCGGATTCGGCACGGCTGGTCTGGGGAGGCGGCATGCTGGACGACAGCGCGCTGGAGCAGCAACTGGCGCAGGCACGGGCCGCGCTGCGGGAGGTCTCCCGCAGCGCCGTCCCGCGGGAGCGGGAGGAGTCGGTGGCGGAGGCCGCCGACGGGCGGCTCCGGGTCACCCTCGGCACCGACGGGCGACTCAGCGCGGTCGAGATCGACCCCCGGGTCCTGCGCGACGGCTCGGAGTACCTCGCCGACGAGCTGCGCCGGGCGGTGAACGCCGCCCTCGACGGGCAGGACCCGGGCGTCGGCGCCGAGCCGATGCCCGACCTGGCGGCGATGACCGCCACCCTGGAACGGATCCAGGACCAGGGCCTGCGGCAGATGCGGGAGATGAGCCTCGCGATCAGCGAGACCATGCGCAAGCTCCAGCAGCGGAGCTGAGCCGTGGAACCCCTCGACGTCGACATCGACGCGCTGCGCCGGGGCGCCGAGCAGCTCGGCGAGGCCAAGGAGAGCGTGCGCCAGACCTTCGAGTCCTTCCAGGCCGCAGTGGCCGGGTACGAGCAGGCGTTCGGCGTCGACGACATCGGCATGCTGCTGGGTGTCGCGCACCAGGCGTGCGTGGACGCGCTGACCGAGTGCCTGGGCACCAACATCACCGAACTGGAGTCGTACGCCGAGAGCCTGCGCGGAATGGCGGACGGTTACCAGGCCGTGGAGGACGGCGTCTCCGAGGCGTTCCGCTCGATCCTCGGCAAGCTGGGCTGAGCCCCGGAAGAGAGGAGTCACCGTGGGTCTGACGATCCCGGGTGAGCTGGCGTCCCTGCTGTCGATGCTGGGGTACGACTGGCCGGAGTCCGACGAGACGGCGCTGTTCCGGCTGGCCGGCGAGTGGACCGGCATGGCCGACCGGATCAACGGCTCGGTGGCCCAGTTGGAGTCGGCGGCGCGGTCGGTGCTCGACACCAACCGGGGCGAGAGCTTCACGGCCTTCGCCAGTGAGTGGAACGACAAGGAGTCGGCCGCCCGCAACGTCGCCGACGCCGCCAACCCGGCCACCGTCATCGGGATCGGGTTGATGGCCGCCGCGGGCGTGGTGCTGGCCCTGAAGATCAACGTGATCATCCAGTTGGTCGTGCTGGCGATCCAGATCGCCCAGGCGATCGCCACGGCGGCGGTCACCTTCGGCGCGTCCCTGCTCCAGATCCCGATCTTCAAGATGATCACCGGCTTGATCATCGACCAGTTGATCGGGCTGGCCGTGGACACGGTGCTCAATGGGTAAGAAGCGCACCGCGCCGCCCCGGCAGACCCAGGCGAAGGGTGCCAAGATCGTCTCGGCGTACCTGGAGAACGCCGACGTGTTCCGCACCGCCAAGGCGGCCGGGAAGAAGGCCGACGGCCCGGCCGTGCTGGTGCTGCGCAACCGCCCGGACTTCGACAAGAAGGACTTCGACCGCAAGGCCAAGGACCTGGTCCGGCTCGGCCAGGAGGGCCGGCTGAGCAAGGCCGACTCGGACCGGACGACCAACAGCGTCCACCACCGGGGTGGCCGGGGGACCAAGCCGGGCAACCGGACCCGCACCAGGGTCTTCCGGGACCGGGTGATCCGCCGGCTGACGAAGAGCGAGCGGCTGACCCAGCAGCACGGCACCCGGGAGACCAACCAGTACCTGGCCAACAAGGACCTCGTCGACCGCCTCTACGGCGGCCGGGGTCCGATCACTGCCCGCGGCCAGGGACTCGACCCGGACCACGTCCACGAGCTGCAACTCGACGGAAAGGACGAATACGCTAACCTCAGGCTGATGGACGCCTGGACCAACCGCCAGATCGGCAGCGACATCTCCGTGGCGTTGCGCGACGTCGATCCGGGCACCCCGATCATCGTGAAGGTCCTGCCGTGACCAGACCGGACCCCGCCGTCCTCGCCCGGATCACCGAGAAGTTGGAGCTGCTCACCCGGGTCGAGTCCGAGCACGGCTTCGGTGTCCGCATCGAGGGGCCGGCGCCGCTGGAGCCGATCGCCGACCTGCCCGGCGTCGCCGAGGTCTACAGCCTGTTCCGGCGCATCGAGGGCGACGACTTCCGCTTCCACGCGCCGAAGGAGATCCTCACCCCGCAGGCCTGGGCCGGATCCGAGGTCGACCCGGACGACCCGATGGGCAGCCCGCTGATCGTCGGCTACGAGATGGACAGCGTCCCCCGTGGCCTGCGGGACGAGATCCGCGGCGGCGACCCGATCTACCTCGACCGGGAAGACCTGGAGGTGTACTACATGGAGTCCACCGCCTACGTCTACCAGTACGAGCACCCGGACGAGGACGTCGAGTACACCGTCATCGCCCCCGATGTCGGCACCTTCTTCGACGAGTACGTGCTCGGCCCCGGCTACCCCGAGCTGGTCGCCGCCGTCTTCGGTCCCGCCGCTGGAGAACTGCGGCTGCGCAAGGGCCGGCACGCCGGCGAGTACGCCGACAACTGGCGGCGGCTGCTGATCGCCGCCGGCCTGTCCTCCTGACCCACCGTCGACCCTGCGAAGGACCGTCATGGCCGCTGATCCCCGGTTCACCGCGCTGTGGAGCGAGGACGAGCTGATCCCGTACCCGCGCGAGGCGTGGCTGGAGGGGGGTTTCCGCCCCGACATGCTCCCCGCGGGCGACGAGATCCCGCTCGACGTGGCGGTCGTCTTCACCGCCTTCCTCGAAGGCGACATCGAGCTGTACGACACCATCCAGCTGACCACCGAGGACGGCTCACTCGACGTCCGGCTGATCGTGGTCGGCGCGGTGGCCGACAACACCGACCTGCTCTACGTGCTCGACCCGCGTACCGGCGAGATCCTCCAGTTCGACCTGGAGCAGCATGACGTGCAGCCGGTGAACAGCACCTTCCGCACCTTCGTCGAGTTCCTCTACCAGTTCGCGCTCTTCGTCGAGGCGGACGAGGGCAAGCCGGGCCGGGCCGAACGGGCGGAGCAGCTGCGGATGGTGCTGGAGAGCATCGACCCGGCCGCCTTCACCCCGGACGGCTGGTGGCCGCTGGTGATCAACCAGCTGAAGTGACCGCCGGGCGGCAGGCCCGGATCGCGGTCAGCGTGGTGTGCACGTCGAACTGGTGCCCGTCGTCGCTGTCCCAGCCGCCGTCGCTGCGCTGGGTCTCGGTGAGCCGCCGGCGGGCGGACACCAGCAACCACTGCTCCTCGCCCACCTCGGCCCGGCGCAGCGTCGCGGCCAGCCAGGCCACGTCCGCCGGGGACATGGTCGGCACCCGCTCGGCCAGCACCGCCTGGATGCGCGCCGACTCGTCGTACATCTGCTGCCGGTGCAGCACCGCCGCGCTCAGCCAACCGGCCGGCAGGAAGGACGGCCAACTGCCGTCGGGGGCGAGCGCCGCGGCCAGCGCGTGCGCCGCCGCCTGCACCACCCCGGCGTACGCCCCACCGACCCGATGGTCCAGCGGGCCGGCGGCCCGGGCGTCGAGCCCGGCGACGGTCAACCAGAAGCCGGCGTTGGCGGTCAGGTAGAGCCGGGCCTCCGGGTCGCCGGGGCGGGCCCACTCCGGGGCCAGGCCGGCCAGTCGCGGGTCCTCCTCCCAGCCGCCGTCGGGCAACTGCCGGGCGGCGAGCCAGTCCAGCGCGTGCCGGGCGGCGGGACGGCCGAGTGCGCCGAGGTCGTCCAGCTCGGCGAGGCGGAAGCAGGTCGCGTCGACCGAGGCGACCTCGCCGCCGAGCACGGCCGGCCAGCCACCGCCGGCTGCCTGCCCGGCCTCGGCCGCGTCGAGCAGTTCGTCCGGCACCGGCGCGCCGGTGCGCAACCGGGACAGCCGGGCGCGGTCCACCGCGTCCCCGTGAGCCACGACGAAGCCGATCGCGGCGTCCATGTCGACCACGGCGGACACGCTACCTGCGAAAAGACGATCCCGCCTCCGGGAAACGGCTGCCTGCCGTCCGCCGGGCGGCCATCGATGATCCGCCGGCTGCGGGCCGGCCCGGCGCCTTCCCGGCCGACCGGCGCGGGAAGCCCGGCGGCACGCGAAGGGCCCCTCCGCGTCGGCGGAAGGGCCCTTGCGCCGAACCGGTCAGTACGCCGGCAGCGACGGGTCGATCTGCTTGATCCAGGAGAGCACGCCGCCCTGGACGTGCACGGCGTCGGAGAACCCGGCCGCCTTGAGCGCGGCGAGCGCCTCGGCGGAGCGCACGCCGGACTTGCAGTGCAGCACGATCCGCCTGTCCTGCGGGAGCTTCGACAGCGCCTCGCCGGAGATGATCTCGCCCTTGGGGATCAGCGTGGCGCCGGGGATCCGGACGATCTCGTACTCGGCGGGCTCGCGGACGTCGACCAGGAAGATGTCCTTGCCGGCGTCCTGCCACTCCTTGAGCTCGACGGCGGTGATGGTGGCGTCGACCACCGCCTCCTGCGCCTCCTCGGAGACCGCGCCGCAGAAGTCCTCGTAGTCCTCCAGCAGGTCGGTGACGGTCGGGTTCTCGCCGCAGAGCGCGCAGTTCGGGTCCTTGCGGACCTTGATCTTGCGGTAGCTCATCTCCAGGGCGTCGTAGACCATCAGCCGGCCGACCAGCGGCTCGCCGATGCCGGCGAGCAGCTTGATCGCCTCGTTGACCTGGATGGAGCCGATCGACGCGCAGAGGACACCGAGCACGCCGCCCTCCGCGCAGGAGGGGACCATGCCGGGCGGCGGGGGCTCCGGGTAGAGGCAGCGGTAGCAGGGGCCGTGCTCGGCCCAGAACACCGACGCCTGGCCGTCGAACCGGTAGATCGACCCCCAGACGTACGGCTTGCCGAGCAGCACCGCCGCGTCGTTGACCATGTAGCGGGTGGCGAAGTTGTCGGTGCCGTCGACGATCAGGTCGTAGGAGGAGAAGATCTCCCGGACGTTGTCCCGGTCCAGCGCGGTGTTGTGGATCTCGACGTTGACCAGCGGGTTGATCTCGCGGATCGAGGCGGCGGCGGACTCGGCCTTGGAACGGCCGACGTCGGAGACGCCGTGGATGATCTGGCGCTGGAGGTTCGACTCGTCGACGGTGTCGAAGTCGATGATGCCGAGCGTCCCGACACCGGCGGCGGCGAGGTACATCAGGGCCGGCGAGCCGAGGCCGCCGGCGCCGACGCAGAGCACCCGGGCGTTCTTCAGCCGCTTCTGCCCCTCCACCCCGACGTCCGGGATGATCAGGTGGCGCGAGTAGCGGCGGATCTCGTCAACGGTCAGCTCGGCGGCGGGCTCGACGAGCGGGGGCAGCGACACGGTGGACTCCCCGGGATCGGCTGGTGGCGAACCGGGCCATTGTCGCTCGCCGCACCGCCGGTCGGCCATGAGCAGGGACACCCCGCCCGACATGCGGGAGCGGGAATAACTCTAGAGGCCGTCGGTCGGCTCGCCCACGTACCGGCTGCCGTCGAGGTACGGCCAGGCGTTGGCGACGCAGCCGTCCAGGCCGTACGTCTGCTGCTGCATGACCGGCGCCGGCTCCGCGGGGCCGGGGCAGGCCTGGTGCTCCTCGCCGAACTCGTGCCCGACCTCGTGGTTGACCACGTACGTCCGGTAGGTCTCCAGCGGCGCGCCGTAGTGCGGCACGCCGTCCATCCAGCGGGCCAGGTTGATGATCACCTGGCCCGGCAGCCGGCACGAGGTGTACCGCTCGGTGACCAGCCCACCCAGGGCGCACATCCGCTCGGAGGTGGCCGGGGTGGCCAGGTAGACGGTGAAGTCGGCGGCAGCGGCCTCGGGCACCCGCTGCACCCGCAGTTCGCCGGAGCCGATCCAGCTGCGCGGATCGCCGAGCACCTCGTCGACGGTGGCGGCGAAGGCGTCGACGTCCTGACCGGTCCCCTCCTCCACCGCCACCCGGTAGCGGTGCAGCGGGCCGTCGACGCCCCGCACCGGGGAGCGACCGTCGGCGGCGGCGAACCGACCGGGACCCTCGACGGGGTACCCGGGCGGCGCGATCCGGTCACCCGCGCCGAGCCCGTACGCCGTCCGCCCCTCGGCGGGCGGGGTGGGCGCGTCGCCGGCCCGGACGAGGGCGACCCCGCCGATCGTCGCGCCGAGCGACACCAGGCCGAGCAGCGCGGCCCGCCGCCGACGCCGCCGCATCCGGACCAGGCCGGGGCGGGGGTCGGTCGGTGCCGGGGCGGCGGCCGGTCGGTCGGCAGCGGGCGACGTGTCGGGGCTCACCCCGACAGCATTGCAGACCAATCGGGCAAATAATTGCTATTGCCGCGAATGCTGCGAAGATGCTTCACATCGTGCCGGCCGACTCAGAGCGGGCGACCCCGGTACCGCCGACCCTCCAGGTACGGCCACGGGTTCGGCGTGCACCCGTCGAGGAAGAGCGTCTGCTGCTGCATCACCGGCGCCGGCCGACCCCGCCCCGGGCAGCGCTCGTGGCGGTGCCCCAACTGGTGACCGACCTCGTGGTTCACCACGTACAGCCGGTACAGCGACAGGGGCACCCCGGCCCGGACGAAGTGCGGAACCGAACCGCGCCACCGGTCCAGGTTGACGATGACCTTCCCCGGTGCGCGGCACGACGTGTACGGCCGGCCGCCGATCCGGATGTCCACTCCCCCGGCCAGGCACATCCGCCCGGCCGTGACGGCGGTCGCCAGGTAGACGGTGAAGTCGGCCGCCTCGCCGGGCGGCACCCGGCGCAGCCGCAGCCGCCCGTCGTCCACCCAGCCGCCCGGCCCGGCGAGCGCGGCCTGCACCTCGTCGGAGAAGCCCCGCACGTCCTCACCCGCGCCGTCCTCCACGGCGACCCGGTAGCGCTGCACCCCACCGGCCCGCCCCAGCACCGGGCCCGGCCGGTCGTCGTAGCCGAAGGTGCCCCGGCCGGTGGCGGGCACCGGCCCGGCGACCTGGAGCACCGGGGCGGCGTCCGACCCGGACGGCGACGGGGTCGACACCGACGGGGACAACGGCATCGGCGACGATTCGGCCGCCGGCGGCCCCGGGGCGGGCGCCTGCGCGCCCCACGTCCGGGCGCCGGGCTCGGGCCGGCCCGCCGACATCGCCCCGCCCGCGCCCGCGGCGAGGGCGAGCCCCGCGGCGAGCAGCACCGTCCAGCGGCGACGACCGGACGACGGCTGCCGGCCGGGACGGGTCGGCCGGGCACGCCGACGCGGCCGGGGGAGGAAGTCGGACATCCTGCTCAGCCTGCCACGTCCGGCCGCGACACGCCCTGTCCCGACTCGGCGAGCAGGTGCAGGACGGCGCGCGCCACCGTACGCGGCACCTCCACCTGGGCCACGTGCCCGACCCCGGCCAGCATCATCAGCCGGCTGTCCGGGATCACCCGGGCGGTCTGCGGCGCCACCCGCACGTCCACCAGCCGGTCCTGCAAGCCCCCGACCACCAGCGTCGGCGCCTCGATCGACGCGGCGATCCGCCACATCGACCTCGGGCCCGGCAGGTACGACCGCAGGAAGCTGGAGACCAGCCCACGGAACGTCCGGACGTACGCGGCGGCGTAGTGGGCGGCCTCGTAGCGCACCCGGATCTCCTCCAGCGCCTCCTGCCGGCGCTGCTCGCTGATCCGACTCAGGTCGGCCACGCACGCCTCCATCGCCTGCCGGGCCATCACCTCCGGGGCTATCTGGGCCAGCCGCCACGCGGCCAGTCGCTCCCCGCGCGGGATCGCCAGCAGCGGCAGCATCCGTCCCTGCAACGACCGGTGGAAACCCAGGAACGGCAGGGCCGGCGAGATCAGGGTGAGCGTCCGCACCAGGTCCGGGCGCAGGCCCGCCACGTACACCGAGACCGCTCCGCCCAGCGAGTTGCCGAACAGGTGCACCGGCCCCCGCCCGGAGTGCTCGATCCACCGGACGACCCGCTCGGCGAAGGCCGGGATGGTGTAGCTGCGCCCCGGCTCGCTGCGCCCGAAGCCGGGCAGGTCGATGGCCTGCCCGTCGAGACGGCCGGCGAGCAGGCCCGCCAGGTCGGTCCAGTTCTGCGACGAGCCGCCCAGCCCGTGCACGTACAGCGCCGGCTCGGCGTCCGGGCCGGTGGCCGGGGTGTCCCGGACGTACGTGACGGTGCCGTCGAGGCGTACCGCCCGGCCCGGCCAGGGCGGTGGGACGTGGTGCGGGGGCAGCAGGTGGTCGGGCCAGAGAGCGGCGCGCTTCATGTCTGCCAGTCTTCCCCGCGCGAACCGCGCCGACACCGCCGACTCAGGCGAGCAGGGCCTCCAGGCGACGGTTCACCGCGGCCAGCGTGGCGCGTACCACCGCCTGACGGGGGTCGCCAGCGACCAGCGCCGAACCGGCGAGCTGCTCCACCCAGCCGTCGCAGACCAGCAGCACCACCACGGTGGCCACCTCGCAGTTGCCGAAGGGCACCACCGCCGCGTGCTCGACGAAGCAGCGCCCCCGCTCGGCGGTGCGCCCGCCACCCCGGAGCAGCTGGTCCACCGCCGCCGCGGCGGCCACCGCGCAGAGCCGCAGGACGTACCCGTCCACGGCCGGACCGGTCGCGTGGCCGGCGGCGATCTCACCGGCGGCCAGCAGGCGTACCTCCACCGTGGCGTCGAGACCGAAGGTGCTCACCTGGACGTGGTCGATCACCACCCGGGGCCCCGGCACGCCGCCGGTGTCCAGCGGGCGGGAGGGCGCGGTCTCCGTCGTGGTCATCTGCCCACCGGAGTACGACGTGCCGGCCGTGGCCGGGCTGCCGGTGGCCGTCGGGGCGGCGGACAGGGCCGCCTCCTCCACACTGGCCCGGCCCCGGTGCGGGGCGGTCTGCCGACGGCGACGGGGCACCCCGCCGACCGTGCCCGGCTCCTCCTCCTGGCCGGGTGCGCCCGGGCGCTCGTCGGCGGGGTCGACCCTCGGGGCCGGCTCGGCCGTCCGGGAGCGGCCCACGGGCGCCGAACCCGGCTCCGCGAGGCGGGCGTCGCCGGAGCGCGGCTCGGTGGGGGTGCTCTCCGGGCCGGGCGCGCGGGTACGCGCCTCTGCCGGCCGGGGTTCGACCGACCGGCCCGGGGCGGACCTGCGCCGCAGCGGCGCGGGGGCGGCAGTGGGCAGGTTCTGCGGGGCCGCGGCCAGTCCCATCCGCTCCTGGAGCAGCCGGGCCACCATCCGGCTCACCTCGGCCGGGTCGGCCCCGTCGGCAAGGTCCAGACGGAGGCTGTGCGCGCCGGCCGGGGTACGGCGCAACGCGGCGTCCCGTACGCCGGCCACCTCCCGTACCGCGTCCAGGATGGCGTTGACGTCGAAGCCCTCCGGCCGTTCCTGCGGCGGGGCGGGCTCGTCGTCCCGCCGCAGGTGGGTGGCGATGCGGGCGAGTTCCGGGGTCTCGGCGGGTGGCTCCACGGCTGGCGGCTCCGGCACGACGGGCACGTCCGGCTCGGCGGGGACGCGCTGCGGCAGCACCGCCGCGCCAGCGTCCGGGGCCTCGTCCCCGGCGACCGGCGGGGCCACGGGCACGGGATCGGGGGCGGAGCGGCGGGCCGCGTAGGGGGGTGCGCTCGTCGGGGCGGGCGCGGACGGCGTGGGGTCCGGTCGACGCGGCCCGCTCGTGACGGGTGCGGTCGCGGTGCCGGGACCGGCGGGGACCGGCGGGTGGCCGGGCAGGTCCGCAGGCGCGGTGGGCTCCCCCGGTACGGACCGGAGCCGGAACGGCGGCGCGGCCCGCTCGGTGATCGTGGCAGCGCCGGTCGGCTCCTCCGCGACGGCGGGCGGGGCGCTGCGGGGCGCGACGGCGGACGGGGCGCCGGCCGGCGCGGGCGGGGCGCTGCGCGGTGCGCCGGCGGGCGCGGGCGGGGCGCTGCGCGGGGCGACGGCGGGCGCGGGCGGGGCCGCGCGACCGGCCCACGCGGGTCGGTCGACGGGGCGTACCGGCGGCTCCGGCTCGGAGCGGGTGACCTCGTACGGCCGGGGCAGCTCGGAGCGGAGCGGCTCGTACGGCCGGGCCGGCTCGGCGCGGACCGGCTCGTACGGCCGGGCCGACTCGGTGCGCACCGGCTCGTACGGCCGGGCCGGCTCGGCCGACCACTCCCCCGCCCGCTCCACCCGGGCGCGGCGACCGGACGGCGGATCCTCCTCGCGGGCCCCGCGAAGGCCGGGTGGCTCCTCCTCACGGGCCCACGACGGCGCCCAACTCCCGCCCCAGCTCGGGCGGTTCCAGCTCGGGCCGGACCAGTCCGGCTCGTCGGCCGGGCGGCCGGCGACGGGCGAACCGGCGGGCCTCTCCGGCTCGGTGGGCTCCGGCGGGAAGCGGTCCGCCCAGGCGGATGGCTCGGCGGCCGACTGGCCGGACTCCGTGCGGTCGGCCCAGGTCGGGGACCCGGCGGCGGACGGGCCGGACTCGGAACGATCGGCCCAGGCCGGCGGCTCGGCCGCCGACGGACCGGACTCCGTGCGGTCGCCCCAGGTCGGAGGGTCGCCGGCCGACGGGCCGGGCTCGGCGCGCCCGGCCCAGGCCGGGGAATCGACACCCGACGGACCGGAGTCGGCGCGGTCGGCCCGGGGGGCGTGGAATCCGGGCGGCACCTCGAAGCCGGAGGGGGCGGTGCCCACCGGTGGCACCTGGACGGCGGGGGGCGCGGAGGCGGGGAAGCCCTCGTCCGACCAGCGGCCCGCCCGGGGCGCGTCGTCGGAGGAGTGGCGCGCGGGGCCGGCGTCGGGCTCCTGCTGCTGCTCGGCCGCGGGCGCGGGCCGCTGTGCCGGCACGATCAGCCGGTCGCCGTCGGCGTCCCGGCGCGCGTCGGCGCCGGACCAGGCCTCGGCCGGCGGAGCGCTGACCGGGGCGGGCCGGCCGCCCGGCGGCTCGTCGCCCGGGTGGCTCGTGCCGTTGAGGTGGGGCCGGCCGTTGCGGGGCGCGGGGTCCACGTCCGACCGTGGGTCGGGCAACGGGGCCGGCAGGTCGCCGTGTCGCGGCGAGGAGGCGCCCCAGCCGGACGGCTCGGGCCGGTGCCAGGGAGCGGCCGTCTCGCGGTACGCCGGGGCGTCGGCCCCGCCGGACCACCCGGCCCCCGGAGGTGCCCACCCGCTGCCGGAGCGGGCCGGATCGTCGTGCCGACCCGTCCCGTCACCGTGCTCTCCCGGGGTGGCGGCACCGGGTTGCCCTGTTTCACTCACCGCGCGCTCCTTGGTCGCCCCCGCTGAGGCTACCGTGTGGTGACAGTGGCGATAAGTTACAGCGGCGGGCCAATTCCGGGGCCGGGGCGGATGCCCTGACCGGTACGGGGTAAAAGTGCCGGCTCGTACGAAGAACTCGGAGGTTCCCATGACCGCTGTGGGGAACGGTGCGCAGACCGCCGGCCGGCCCACCCGGCTGCCCCGCTCGGCGCGCCGTAAGCAGCTGCTCGCGGCGGCGCAGGAGGTGTTCGTCGCGCAGGGCTACCACGCCGCCGCGATGGACGACATCGCCGAACGGGCGGGGGTCTCCAAGCCGGTGCTCTACCAGCACTTCCCGGGCAAGATGGAGCTCTATCTCGCGCTGCTCGACACGCACTGCGACGCCATCGTCGCCAAGGTGCACGACGCGATGCGCGGGACGAGCGACAACAAGGAGCGGGTCGGCGCTTCGGTGCGCGCCTACTTCGACTTCGTCGACCACGAGAGCGAGGCGTTCCGCCTCGTCTTCGAGTCGGACCTGCGCAACGACCCGGCGGTCCGGCAGCGGGTGGAGCGGGTGGAGCAGGGCTGCATCGCGGCGATAACCGACACCATCATCTCGGACACCGGCGTCAGCCGGGCGCACGCCGAGCTGCTCGCGTCCGGCCTGGTCGGGGCGGCGGAGACGGCCGCGCAGTTCTGGCTGGCCGGCGGTCGCCAGGTGCCCAAGGCCGAGGCGGAGGCACTGGTCGCGGCGCTGTCCTGGCGGGGGATCGCGAGCTTCCCGCTGCAAGGTGAGTCAGCCTGAACATCCGGCCCCGAGATCGGATAGCCTTCCCATCGGCGGCTCTTTCGCCCACCTGAGGAGGCACAGTGGAGGTCAAGATCGGCGTGCAGTACGCGCCGCGCGAGCTGGTTCTGGAGAGCGCGCAGTCGCCGGCCGAGATCGAGCAGATCGTGACCGACGCCTTCGGCAAGTCCGAGGGGACCCTCTCCCTGACCGACGAGAAGGGTCGGCGGGTCATCGTGCCGGTCGGCAAGGTCGCCTACGTCGAGATCGCCGAGGCGTCGCCGCGGGCGGTGGGCTTCACCGTCCGCTGAACCGGTCCGGCCCCCGCGGCGGCTCAGCCCGCCGCGGGCCGGATCCGGGTCGCCGCCTCGCCGGCGCGGGGGCGACCCGGCGCAGTCGTCGAGGCCGGTGACTCAGGTGCCGAGGCCGTCGCCTCAGGCTCAGTTGTTGAGGCCGGCGGCGGTCATCCGGGCGGTGTGGTTGGCGGTCAGCCTGCGGAACAGCGCCGGCACGTCGACCTCGCCCCGCCCGATCAGGGCGGTGAGCGCGCCCCGGTCCGCCGCGGCGACCCGCCCCGCCTGGGAGAGCGCCTCCCCGACCAGCCGTCGCGCCCACATGGAGAGCCGGTTGGCCACCCGGGGGTCCGCCTCGATCGCGGCCCGGATCTCGAACACCGCGAACTCGGCGTACTCGGAGTCGTGCAGCACGTCCCGCACCAGTTGCCGGTACGGCTCGTCCAGCCGGTCGGCCATCTCGCCGAGGAAGTCGTCGGTGATGCCGTCCCCGACGTACGCCTTGGTGACCGCCTCCAGCCAGTCCTTCGGCTCGGTCGAGTCGTGGTACGCCTGCAACGCGTCCCGGTACGGCGCCATCGCCTCGTCCGGGCTGGCCCCGAGCGCGGTGAGCCAGTCGGCGAGCCGGCGGTAGTTGCCGATCTCCGCCGCCGCCATCTCGCTCAGCGCGGCCCGGCGACGCAGGTCGGGGGCGAGGCGGGCGTCGGCGGCCATCCGGTCGAAGGCGAGCAGTTCGCCGTAGGCGACCAGACCGAGCAGGTCGACCACGGCGTCGGGGCTTGTCGGGGCGGGCACGAGCGCAGGGTACCGTCCGGGGCGTAGGACCGTTTTTCACGTGACGCAGGTCACAATTGGCACCCCCGGAGAAGGGTCGGTCAGCGGGCTCCGGAGCGGAACCGTGCTGCTCGGCTAAGATGGAGTAGTTGCCGTGGGCGCCGATCTGATCGAAGTCCTGCCTACGGCGCGCGTGCGGCCCGGTCCGGCTCGGCGACACCGCCGCCGACCGCGTGGCCCGCGCCATACCGATCGCGCCCTGAGGACAAGACGGGGCGCACCACGAGAGGGCACCCCCAGATCCAGATGAGCGAACAGATTCTCGAAGAGCTGGCGGGCCACGAGCTGGCCCCCACCGCCCCGGTCCGCCCGGAGGCGCCCACGTTCGCCGCGCTCGGCGCGCGGCCCGAGACCGTCGAGGCGCTGGCCGCGGCGGGCATCACCCGCGCCTTCGCGATCCAGGAGTACGCGCTCCCGATCGCGCTGCGCGGCACCGACCTGATCGGCCAGGCGCCGACCGGCACCGGCAAGACCCTCGGCTTCGGCGTACCGCTGCTGGAGCGGGTCTTCGCCCCCGACGAGGGCAGCGACGGCGTGCCGCAGGCCCTGGTCGTCGTCCCCACCCGTGAGCTGGGCATCCAGGTCGCCAAGGACCTCGCCGCCGCGGGCAAGACCCGGGGCGTGCGGGTGCTGCCGATCTACGGCGGCGTGGCGTACGAGCCGCAGATCGACGCGCTGCGCAAGGGCGTCGAGATCCTGGTCGGCACGCCGGGCCGGCTGATGGATCTGCAGAAGCAGAAGCACCTGCGGCTCGACCGGGTGCGCGCGCTGGTCCTCGACGAGGCCGACCGGATGCTCGACCTGGGCTTCCTGGACGACGTCGAGAAGATCCTGGCGATGCTGCCGGAGGACCGGCAGACCATGCTCTTCTCGGCCACCATGCCGGACCCGATCGTCACGCTCTCCCGGCGCTTCCTGCGCCGGCCGGTGACGATCCACGCCGGGCACACCGCCGAGACCGGCCCGTCGCCGCAGACCAAGCAGTTGGCGTACCGCACCCACTCGATGAACAAGGTCGAGATCGTGGCGCGGATCCTCCAGGCGGAGGGGCGCGGCCTCACCATGATCTTCACGCGGACCAAGCGGGCCGCCGACCGGGTCGCCGAGGATCTCGACTTCCGCGGCTTCGCGGTCGCCGCCGTCCACGGTGACCTGGGCCAGGGCGCGCGGGAGCGGGCGCTGCGGGCGTTCCGCGCCGGCAAGATCGACACGCTGGTCGCGACCGACGTGGCCGCCCGGGGCATCGACGTCACCGGCGTCACCCACGTCATCAACTACGACTGCCCCGAGGACCAGGACACCTACACCCACCGGATCGGCCGTACCGGCCGGGCGGGGGCGACCGGCGTCGCGGTGACCTTCGTCGACTGGGACGACATGCCCCGCTGGCGGATCATCGACAAGACGCTCGGCCTGGACATGCCGGAGCCGCCGGAGACGTACCACACCTCCCCGCACCTCTACACCGACCTCGACATCTCCACCGAGATCACCGGCACCCTGCCGACCGCGGAGCGGACCCGTGCCGGGCTCGCCGCCGAGGTCGAGGAGGACCTGGGCGGACGGCCTCGCCGTGGTGAGGGTGGCCGAGGGTCCCGGCGCGGCGAGAGCCGTGGCGAGGGCCGTGGTCGGGGTGAGCGTCGCCGGGGCCGCTCCGGTTCCGACACCGCCGATGCCGAGACGCCGGCCGAGGCCACCGCCGAGGAGGGCACCCGCACCCCGCGCCGCCGGCGTCGCCGCCGGGACGGCGAGCCGGTCGCGGGCGAGCCGACCGCGGTGATCTCCGCCGACCAGGGCGCGACCGAGCCGGCCGCCGCCTCCGCCGACGGCGAGCAGCCGTCGAAGCCGCGCCGCCGCCGGCGCCGGCGTGGTGGCGCTTCCGGCGTGGGTACGCCGGCCGAGGCCACCGCCGACTGACCCCGTGACACCCGACATCCCCCGCACCGCTCGCCGGTACGGGGGATGTCCCCTGTGGTGACCGCCCCCGCCCGCTCCCGGCGACCCGGACCGGGCGGGAACGCGCCGCCCCCACCCCGGCGACGTGGTGCGGTCACCGGGGGTGCGGCGCGGGCCACCACGACCCGGGTCGCGCACCGCCGCCCGCCCCCGACGAAGGATGATGCAACGATGCCCGAACCGTTGGACGCCGCCCTGACCGAGGTGCGGGAGCTGCTGCTCGACCCCGCGCTGACCCGGGCGGTCGCCGCCGGCCGCCGGCGTGGACAGCGGCCGTCGGTGGTCCGCGCCGAACTGCGTCCGGTCGTCCTCAAGGCCGGTCCACGGTTGCAGATCTCCACCTCCGACGGCAGCCGGCCGTACACCCGCAACGTGGCCCCGGGGGCGGAGGCCGGCTCGGCGGTCGACGCGCTGCTGGCCGAGCCGTTCGGCAACTGGCACGTGGAGACCGCCGACGCCACGCTCCAACTCCGGGTGACCAAGTCCGGCGAGGCGCAGGTGCACCGGGCCGCGGCGACCCGGACGGCGGCGGAGCCGGTCGGGCACGACCGGGCCAAGGAGTACCTCCTCGACCCGGGCGACCCGATCTTCACCGAGATCGGCGGCTCGGCGGCCAAGCGACGCCAGGTGGACGCCTTCCTGCGGGCGCTCGCCGCCACCCTGCCGGAGGAGCTGACCGGGCCGCTGCGCGTGGTCGACCTGGGCTGCGGCAACGCGTACCTGACCTTCGCGGCGTACCGGTACCTCACCGGACGCGGCCTCGACGTCGAACTGGTCGGGGTGGACGTCCGTGAGGACCAGCGGCGGCGCAACACCGAGCTGGCCGAACGGCTCGGCTGGGCCGGCCGGGTCTCCTTCGTCGCCGGCACCATCGCCGACGCGGTGGTCGAACCCGCGCCGGACCTGGTGCTGGCCCTGCACGCCTGCGACACCGCCACGGACGAGGCGCTGGCCCGGGCGGTGCGGTGGAACGCCCGCTGGGTGCTCGCCGCCCCCTGCTGCCACCACGACCTGGCCGCACAGCTGCGCTCCCGTCCGGCCCCGGCCCCGTACGAGCTGCTGACCCGGCAGGGCATCCTGCGGGAACGCTTCGCCGACGTGCTCACCGACGCGCTGCGCGCCGGCCTGCTCCGGCTGCACGGCTACCGGGCGGAGGTGGTGGAGTTCGTGGACTCCCGGCACACTCCCCGGAACCTGCTCGTGCGGGCCCGCCGGACCGGCGCCGCGCCCACCGAGGGCCAGCGGGCCGAGTACCGGGAACTGGTCGACCAGTGGCAGGTCACGCCCCGCCTGGCGGCCCTGCTCGCCGAGGACGCCCCGACCGCCTGACCGCCGTACGCGAGGAGGGGTGGGCGGGTCAGCGGCGCCGGTCGCCGTTGCCGCCCCGGTCCCGGCCGGCACGGTCCCCGGCCGGGCCCCGGTCGAAGGCGGAGACCCGCTCGCGCGACGGCCGCTCGTCCTCGGCCGGCAGGGTCGGGAAGGGGACCACCTTCCCCGACGTCCCGGCGTTACCGGCGGCGGTGAAGGCGTTCCAGGAGATGTCCACCAGCAGCCGCTTCAGCTCGGCGTGCCGTACGGCGGCGCTGCGCTGCACCGCCAGCCGGGCGCCGAGCACCACGCCGACCAGGGTGGTGGTGGTCGCCCCGGTGGCCGCGAGCACGTGCGCCCCGGTGGCCTCGTCGCCGGTCAGCACGAGCACCAGCAGCCAGATCCAGAAGCCGAGGGCGAAGACGCCGGCCTTGGCCACGAAGAAGAGACTGACCGCACCCGGGCGGTGCGGCACCGGACGGACGGGGTCGGTCATGCTGCTCCTCTTCGGTGTTCGGGACGTGCCTGACCGGCCGCGTCCCTGCTGACGGCGGGTCCGTCGAGCCTGGGTGATGCCTGACGATCGACGCCGGCGCACGGGCCCGGGTGGATCCGGGGTCCCGCGCGGGACACAGGGGTCGATCGGTCAATTGCTCCGACGCATCGTCGTACTACCCTGGGGAGGCGCGATCGACACCGCGCCCGGTTCGAGAAAGGGACCACCCCGCAGGCATGGGCTCCGCAGAGGTATCACCGCAGATGGCCTTCGCACGCTTCGTGCGACGTGCCATCGACGACGCCCGCGACGAGCGGGGTTGGACGGTGAGCGACCTGGCGGCGCACACCGGGGTGGGGCGGTCCACCGTCTTCCGCTGGCTGGCCGGCGACTGGCAGGACTACCCCGAACTGGCCAAGGTGCGCGGCTTCTGCGCCGCCCTCGACCTGCCGGTCGCGGCGGCGTTCCGGGCGCTCGGGCTGCCCGACGCCGGTCCGTCCCCGCGTCGTCGCGCCGACGACGCCCCGGTCGAGGCGGACGTGCGGGTCATCCTGGAGCGGCTGGCCGACCCCACCGTGCCGGCCGAGGAGAAGCACCACATCCGCGACCTGCTCCGCTACCTCGCCCGCCGCCCGGTCCGCCGGGCCGGCTGACCCGACGGCACAGCCCTCCCCGGCGGGCGTCGCCGTCAGGCGACGGTGACGGTGAACTCGGCGGTCCGCACCACGCCGGCCACCTGGAAGTCGAGGTACATCCGGTACCGGCCCGGTCCCGGCGCGGTGACCCAGAAGGTGACCGTGTCGCCGGCCTGCGTCGGCTCCGGGTGCACGTGCAGGTAACCGAGGTCCCCCTGGCGCAGCGCGACGAGGTGCCCGTACGCGCCGAGGTAACGCTCCAGGGCGGCCGGGGCGGCGCCGTCGCGGACCCGGAAGCGCAGGGGCAGCGCCCTGCCGACCTCGGGCACGCCCTCGTGACCGACGGTGAATCCGTCGACGGTCGTGGTGGTCGCCGGGGCGGGCAGCGGCCGGGGCGCGTACTCGCCGGGGGCGGTCAGGTCCACCCCGAGGGTGACCGGCGTCTGCCGCCCGTCGTCGGCGACGGCGACGAAGTCCGCGTACGCCCGCCAGACACCGGGCTGGGCCAGGGTCAGCGGCACCGACCAGGTGCCGTCGGCGGCCATCGTCGGGTGCAGGTGCTGGTAGCCGGTGAGGTCCCGGCGTACCACGATCAGGTGCATCGGCTTGTCGTGCACCACGGCGAACCGGGTGACCGCCCGCCGCCGGTCGTCGTGGATCCGGAAGCGGAACTCCCCGGCCCGGCCCGCGACGAGGTCCCCGGCCGACGGGGTGAGGGTGTAGCCGGACGAGGTGACCGAGAGCCCGCCGGCCGCCGTCGCGGCGTCCCCGCCCGCGCCGTGGTCGTGCGCGCCGGTGCCGGGCGCGTGGGTGTGCTCCCCGACGGCCGCCGCGGCGACGCCCGTCCCGCCCGGCGTGGCCGGCTTCGGGTTGGCCCGGCCCAGGCCGAAGCCGAGCAGGACGGCGAGCACCAGCCCGCCCACGGTCAGCGCCAGCCGCAGGGTGCTGCGGTCCGGCCCGACGGGGTGGGCGTCGGTCGCCGACCCTCCGTCCGGGTCGACCGCCGCCGTGACGGATCGCTGCTCGGCCATGCGCCCACGGTACCGTCGGCCCGGACGCCGACCGGCCGTCGCCCGCCGAGCGTGGCGACGCTCGCAATCCGTCCGGCCCGGGAACTTTTCGCACCCCAGCGGTGTCGGATCGGCCCGCATGCCACGATCCGCACCCCGCCCGGTGGGCACCGGGCCGGGCAGCGGATGCTCAGCCGGCCACGGCGAGGGCGAGCGGCAGCACGTCCGGCGCGCCGGTCCGGCGCAGCAGCCGGGCCACCATGGCCATCGTCCAGCCGGAGTCGACCAGGTCGTCGACGAGCAGCACCGGCCCGTCCAGCCCGGCGAGGGCGTCGGCCAGTTCCGCCGGCACGGCGAAGGCGTCGTGCAGTGTGCGTACCCGCTGGGCGCTGTTGCCGCGCGGCCCGCCGGCCCCCGTCGGACCGGTCGGGACGACCTGGCCGAGCAGCGGCAGCCGGCCCACCGCGGCGATCCGCTCGGCGAGCGAACCGACCAACGTCGGGTGGGTGCGGGAGCCGACGGCGACCACGCCGACCGGCCGGCGCGGCCACGGGTCGTCGCCGTGGGCCCACGCCCTGAGCACGTCGACCACCGCCGCCGCCACGTCGTCGGGGACCGGGCCGTCCGCCGCGTCCGGCCCGACCAGGGCGCGCAGCCGGCCACCCCAGCCCAGGTCGGACAGCCGTCCCACGGCCCGACCGGGCAGCGCCTGCTCCGCCGGGGGGATCCGCCCCTTCAGGGGTACGCCCACCGCGTCCAACCCGGTCGGCCAGAGCTTCTTCGGTGGGACCTGGACACCGGGGCGGCCGAGGAAGGTCTGCGCGGTGCTCAGCGCGGTGTCGGTGACCTCCGGGGTGAACAGCGGACCGGCGCAGTTGTCGCAGCGCCCGCAGTCGGTGGCTCCGGCGTCGTCGAGGCACTCGCGCAGGTACCGCATCCGGCAGCCGGGGGTGGCCGCGTACTCCCGCATGGCCTGCTGCTCGGCGGTGCGCGCCTGGGCGACGCGACGCAACCGGGCCTCGTCGTAGGCCCAGGGCTCGCCGGTGGCGAGCCAGCCGCCACGCACCCGGCGCACCGCGCCGTCCACGTCGAGCACCTTGAGCATCAGTTCCAGCCGGGCCCGGCGCAGGTCGACGAGGGGTTCCAGGGCCTGGGTGGAGAGCGGCCGGTCGGTGTGCAGGGCGGCGAGCACCGCCCGGACCTGCTCCTCCGGCGGAAAGGCGAGCGAGGCGAAGTAGCGCCAGATCGCCGCGTCCTCGACGCCGGGCAGCAGCAGCACCTCGGCGTGCTCGACGGCCCGGCCGGCCCGGCCGACCTGCTGGTAGTACGCGATCGGCGAGGATGGCGCGCCGAGGTGCACCACGAAGCCGAGGTCCGGCTTGTCGAAGCCCATGCCGAGCGCGGAGGTGGCGACCAGCGCCTTGATCTTGTTGTCGAGCAGGTCCTGCTCGGCGGCGCGGCGGTCTGCGTCCTCGGCCTGGCCGGTGTAGGAGGCCACCGACCAGCCACGCGAGCGCAGGAACTCGGCGGTCTCCCCCGCCGCCGCGACGGTCAGCGTGTAGATGATCCCGGAGCCGGGGAGCCGGTCGAGGTGGTCGGCGAGCCAGCCCAGCCGGTGTGCCGGGCTCGGCAGGTCGAGTACGGCCAACCGCAGCGACTCCCGGTCCAGGGTGCCGCGCAGCACCAGCGCGTCGCTGCCGTCACCCGTGCTGAGCTGCTCGGCCACGTCGGTGGTGACCCGGGCGTTGGCGGTGGCGGTGGTGGCCAGCACCGGGGTGCGCTCGGGCAGGCCGGCGAGGAAGGTGCGCAACCGGCGGTAGTCCGGCCGGAAGTCGTGCCCCCAGTCGGAGACGCAGTGCGCCTCGTCGACCACCAGCAGGCCGGTGGTGGCGGCCAGCCGGGGCAGCACACCGTCGCGGAAGTCCGGATTGTTGAGCCGTTCCGGGCTGATCAGCAGCACGTCCACCGCGCCGGCGTGGATCTCGGCGGTGATCTCGTCCCACTCGTCGAGGTTGGCGGAGTTGATGGTGCGGGCCCGGATGCCCGCGCGGGCCGCCGACTCCACCTGGTTGCGCATCAGCGCCAGCAGCGGCGACACGATGACCGTCGGGCCGGCGGCGTCGGGGCGGTCCCGCAGTAGCGCGGTGGCGACGAAGTAGACCGCCGACTTGCCCCAGCCGGTGCGCTGCACGCAGAGCACCCGACGCCGGTCCACCACCAGCGCCTCGATCGCCCGCCACTGGTCCTCGCGCAGCGTGGCGTGCTCGCCGGCCAGCCGGCGCAGCACCGCCTCGGCCCGCTCCCGTACCGCCGCCCGATCCTGGCTCATCCGGCATTTCTACCAGCACCGGCCCGCCGGGGTCCCCGCACCGCCCACCGTCCCCGGTCGGACGTGAATGCCACGGTGAATGGTGCGAACGGGAAGAGAGGCGGCCAAGTCGGCGACCACCGGAAGGGGGTCCGCACCCGGCGGGATCTTGCATTGACAGCAATTGGTCAGACATTCGACGGCGCGAGCGGGTCGGGCTATCGTCGAAAGCGCGTCGAGCAGTGGCGACAACAGAATGGCCAGAACGGTTCGCGGATACGACCGCCTGGAGGATCCGGTGCCATTGGGATACCCGAATTCCGCATTCCGTTACGAGTTGCTCGACGACCGGCCGGTCGGCCGTGGGGGCTGCGGCACCATCTGGATGGCGCGGGACCTGCTCTTCGACGAGAAGGTCGCGGTGAAGACCGTCAACGAGAGCCTGGCGCTGCACGGCGATTCCCGCGTGCAGCGCAGCTTCGTCAAGGAGGCGATGGTCGGGGCCCGGCTCGGCAGGCTGAGCCGGCACGTGGTGCCGGTGACCGACCTCGGCGTCGCCGACGACGTCCCCTACTTCGTGATGCCGTGGATCGAGCCGTGGCGGGACGGGCACATCGACATCTCCCCGATGATGGGGGCGGTCTCCCTGGCGCAGACGAGGACGATCCTCTTCGAGGTCGCCGAGGCGCTTTCCGTGGCGCACGCCCACGGCATCGTGCACAGCGACGTCGCGCCCTGGAACGTCGTGCGGTCGGAGGCCGACCACACCTACAAGCTCGCCGACTTCGGCCTGCTCAAGATCCTGGAGAGCCGCCTCGTCTCGATCGGGTCCGGCAGCCTCCTCAAGGGCGGGCGGGCCCTCTTCCAACCCCCCGAGGTACGCCAGGACATCTCCGCCGTCTCCCCGGCCGCCGACGTCTACGCCCTCGCCGTGACGTTCCGCGTCCTGCTGGAGGGACCCGACCACCTCCGGCGGGCCGGCGGTCCGCACCCCACCCCCGGGGTGGTCCGCATCCGGCACGAGCAGCGGGACGCGCCCGACCAGGCGCGCCAACTGCTGACCCGGTTCATCGACCGTCACTCCCCGGACGACTCGGTCGACGAGTTCGTCCAGCAGTTGCGCCGCGTCCCGTGAGTCCCGACCGCCCCCGGGAGGTTCCCCGATGAAGCGAGCCATCGCCCACATCCCCTCCGCCGAGATGCTGCGGCTCAAGCCGGTGGAGTACTGGCTCGGCCGGTTCCCCGACTTCGTCCGCCGGTCCGCCACCGAGATCGTGCTCCCCGCGGTCGGGACCTTCGGCCCCTCCTTCGAGTCCGAGGTCCACCCGATCCCGCCGGCCCTGCGTGGCCACGAACTCCTGCCCGACTGGGTACGCCAGGCCCGCGACCTCCTCGGCGACGAGGGGGCCATCTGGGCGAACATCATCATCGACGGACAGTTCCTCGACAATTCCGCCATCTGGCAGAAGAACCAGTACGACCAGGAATTCGCCCAGGTCTGCATCACCCATCCGACGGTGCAGCGCATTCTGCACCAGATGATCTCCGAAATCCTGGAGCACGGCGTCGACGGCGTCGTGCTCGACCTCACCGACGCGTATCCGAACTCGGGGTCCGACTCGTACGCCGGCCTGAGCGCCCACTGCTTCTGCGCGTACTGCATGGACGCCATGCGGCTGAAGGGGTTCCGGGAGTCGAAGGACGCCTTCATCGGGGACGACAGCATCCTGCGGCTGGCGTTGCGGGTGGAGGACGACGGCACCGCGTACGTGGACACCCCGCAGTCGTGGATCGACCACCGCAACGCCGACGCGCTGGTCTCCCTCGCGCTGGCGCGCCGCATCGTCTCCGGCGACTCCCAGCAGCTCACGGCGGAGGCGATGCGGCTGCTCGCGTACCTGCGGGCCCGGGTCCAGGTGACGGCGGAGGCGGTCCGGGCGGTGCTCGCCCCCTGCCGGGACAAGGGCAAGCGGACGGCGGTCATCCTCGGCAGCGCCGACTGCGACTGGTCCAGCATGGTCACGCTGGAGGCGCTGCACACCGCCAAGAGCGCGAGCGAGTACTGGCTCCCCGACTCACCCGACCCGCAACTGGTGGCAGCCGGCGAGCAGATCGTCCAGTTCCTGGCCACCCGCTCGACGTACGGGTTCAACCGGTTCTTCGAGACCGTCGAGGACGCCGACAAGCGGATCGTGCTGTTCGGTATCGACGAGTTCCTGAAGAACCTGATGAGCACGTCGAAGCGGCTGATGGGCAACAAGCTCAGCGCCGGCGCGGCCTACGTGGTCGAGCACCTGCCCGAGTTCGCGGGGTTCGTCGGGATCCCGCTGGGCCAGCAGGACCACCTCGACATCGTCGAGCAGCTGACCCATTCGGTGACCGGCGTCGTCCTGCCCCAGGAGCTGCTGATGAAGTTCCGGATCGTCGAACCGTCCCCCTGACCGCCGTCGCCCGGGCTGGCGGCCGCCGTCGGCCGCCAGCTGGCGGCCGACGGCGGCCGCCGGGCCGGCCTCGCTCAGGTGGCGGCCGGGGGCGGCCCGGGAGGTGGCAGGAAGACGAGGACGTCGCGCAGGTGCTCCGTCACGACCGGCGGGAGCAGGCAGCGCCCGGCCAGTTCCTCCACCGACGAGTACGGGCCGCGCAGCAGCCGGTCGGTGACGATGTGCCGGCACTGGTCGGGGGTCAGGCCGGGGAGCCCGGCGAGCACCTGGTCGCTCACCGCGTTGACGTCGACGAGCCCGCCGTCGTCGAAGACGCGGGGCAGGTCGGGGCGACCGATGGCCAGCTCGTGCCGGGCTGCCGGGTGGTGGTGCAGGAGGTAGCGGGCCTGCTCGCGGCGTACCCGCCGCTCATCGCCGCCCCGCCGGTCCACCACGCCGAGGGCCCGGCGCACCGCGCCCCGGAAGCCCCGGCTCAGCAGCACGACGTGCACGGTCCCCACGCACCAGCACACCGCGAGCACGCTGAGGACGTAGAGGAGTTCCCCGTCCGGGGGCTCCGCGTCGGGGTCGCTCGTCACGGCCAGGTAGAAGAGGCTTCCGATCAGCGCGAGGTAGCCCAGCCCCGCCAGGGCCAGCCGCCAGCTGCGCCGCCAGGCCGCGTACCCGAGGACGACCGCCCAGGTGAGGGCGCCGAACGACAGCAGGACCACCGCCGTGGCCACGACCGTCGCCGTCACGCTCATCCAGCGCGGCGGGTGCCAGACCGCCCCGGCGACCGGCCCGGCCGGCGGGACCGGCAGGACCGGCGGGGTCGGCATGACCGGCGGGGTCGGCAGGACCGGCGCGCCGGAGGTCGACGGCCGGCCCGCCGGGACGGGCGGCCCGCTCACCGTCGCGGCGGGAACCGGGCCGTACCGCACCTGCGCAGCGACGGGCACCGGATCGCCCGGTACGTCAGCCGGGACGGGCACCGGGTCGCGCGGCACCGGAACGACCGCCGCCGACGAGGCGGCAGCTGCGGACGGAGCGGCCGGCTCAGTCGGGGCGGCCAGCGCAGGCGGGGCGGCCGGCGCAGGCGGAGCGGGATGCGTCGGAGCGGCCGGGGTCGGCGATGCGGGATGCGTCGGCGGGGCGAGGGTCGGGTCGGAGCGCAGGATGCGTCGGTGCAGCTCCTGGAGCGCGTTGCCCGGCTCGATGCCGTACTCCTCGCGCAGCAGCTCACCGATCTCCCGGTACGCGGCGAGCGCCTCGGCCTGCCGGCCACTGCGGTAGAGGGCCAGCATGAGCTGGTGGCGCAGCCGTTCCCGCAGCGGAAACCCGGCCACCAGCTCCACCAGCTCGCCGGTCAGCTCCCGGTGCCGACCCAGCTCCAGCTCCAGCTCGATCCGGGCCTCCAGGGCGGCGGCGCGCAGCTCGCCCAGCCGGTGGCGGGCGGAGTCGAAGAACGGGCCGGGCAGACCGGGCAGCGGCTCGCCCCGCCACAGGTCGATGGCCGACCGCAGCTCGGTGACCGCCTCGGTGACCCGCCCCTCCGCCCGGGACTGCTGCGCCCGGCGCACCGCCCGTTCGAACCGGACGGCGTCCACCGCCTCCGGCGGCACCCGCAGCAGGTAGCCCGCCTCGGTCAGGGTGACCACCTGCCCCGGCGTACGCGGGGAGCGCTCCGGCTCCAGCACCCGGCGCAGCCCGGCGACGTACTTCTGCACCACGTTGGGACCGTTGGCCGGCGGATCGTCCGGCCAGACCGCGTCCACGATCTGCCCGGTGGGCACCGGGCGGCCCGCCGAGAGCAGCAGGACGGCCAGCACGGCGCGCTGCTTGCCCGGGCCGGTGTCGATCTCGCGGTCGTCGTGCCAGGCCCGCTGAGGACCGAGGATCTCGAAGCGCAGCGTTCCTGACATGCGATTTTCCGTTCCTGACACCCCCGCTCCCGCCGGCGGCGCCCGCACGGCAGTCGGACGGCAGCATAACGGCAGCGATCCCGCAGTGGCGGCCCGCAGCATCGTCTCGGCAACCGCCGAACATGCGAGAGAGAGATCTGCGATGACACAGCGCACCCGTACCGCCGGGTTGATCCGTCGGGTCGTCACCACCACCGCCGCCGTGGCCGCGACCGCCCTGGTCGCCGGGTGCGAGCCGACGGCGTCCGGTCCGGCCGCCGTGCCCGCGACGAGCGCCGAGCCGACGCCGAAGCAGGCGCTGCTCGCCGCCGTCCCGGACGGTACGGAGGGGACGTTCCGCTTCAGCGGGAAGTCGTCCACCGGCGACGTCTCGGGGCTGGTCGACCCGACCGCGAAGGGGATGGAGCTCTCCATCGCCAACAAGGACGCCGAGCTGGGCTTCACCATGCGGATGTCGTTCCGGATCGTCGCGGACGACCTCTGGATGAAGGTGCGGTTCACCGGCGCCGACGGGCTCACCGGCCTGCCGAAGCTGCCGGACCGCTGGCTGAGGCTGGACCGTGCCAAGCTCACCGACGCCGAGAGCGCGCCGGTGTGGGAGGGCGTGGACGTCGGCAACACCGGCCCGCTGATCGAGGCGGCGACGCGCGTCGAGGAGCAGGGCGCCGGGAAGTACACCGGCACGATCGACCTGACCTCGGGCGAGGCGGCGAAGGCGCTGGAGGCCGAGGAAATGACCGCGCTCGGCGACGCC
This sequence comes from Micromonospora citrea, assembly GCF_049629545.1. GTDB lineage: Bacteria > Actinomycetota > Actinomycetes > Mycobacteriales > Micromonosporaceae > Micromonospora > Micromonospora citrea_A. The sequence goes on along the minus strand of NZ_JBNADX010000005.1, from coordinate 67,586 downwards.
GCGAAGGCGGTTCCCTTCACCGCCGAGGTCGGCGCGGACGGCAACCTGAGCCGGCTCACCCTCCAGGTGCCGGCGGCGGGCAAGCGCAAGGCGTACCCGTACCTGGTCGAGTACCGCGACTACGGCACCGCGCCGAAGGTGGACGCCCCCACCGGCAGCGCCGCGCAGGACGCCCCGAAGGTGGCGTACGAGCTGCTCGCCGGCTGAGGCGACGAGGGGGACGCGGCCACACGGGGGGCCGCGTCCCTTCCTTCGTCGTACCCGCGTCGGCGGGGCCGGGTCGGCGGGGCCGGGTCGACGGGGCCGGGTCGACGGGGCCGTCACTTACAGAGAAAGAGTGGCTATTCGGCGCTCAATAGCCACGCTATCTCTGTAAGTGCGCGTTCTCTGTAGGTACGCGCGGCGGCGGGGGTGCAGCGGGTGGGGGATCAGCGGCCGAGGACGGATCCGCCGTTGACGCCGAGCACCTGACCGGTGACGTATCCGGCGGACGGGCCGGCCAGGTAGCGGACCGCGGCGGCGATGTCGTCCGGCTCGCCGGCCCGCCCGACGAGGGTCGCGGCGACCCGCTTGGCGTGCCCGTCCGGGGTCATCCGGTCGCCGAAGAACTCGGTGTCGGCGACGTAGCCGGGGCTCACCACGTTGACCGTGATCTGCTCCGGGCCGAGCTGGGTGGCCAGGTCGTACGCCCAGCCGTGCAGTGCCGCCTTCGCCGCCGAGTACGCCCCGCCGCCGCCCCGCTGGGCGGCGATCGAGCTGATCAGGAGCACCCGACCGCCGGGTCGGCGCAGCGCCGGCCGCAGCGCCTCGGTGAGCAGCACGGCGGTGAGCACGTTCGCGTCGAGGTTGGCCCGCCAGTGCGCGGCCACCCCGTGCAGGCCGGACGTGTCCCCGCCGAGGTAGCCGCCGGCGTTGTTCACCACCACGTCGACGGGCCGGCCGCCGACCGCCGTGACCACCCCGGCCGTCTGCTCCGGGTCGGTCAGGTCGGCGGTGACGACGGTGACCGCGTCCTCCCGACCCGCCTCGGCGCGGATCCGCTCGGCGGTCGCCCGCAGCGGCTCGACCCGCCGCCCCACCACCAGCACGTCGAACCCGTCACCGACCAGCCCGCGCGCGACGGCCGCCCCGATCCCCGTCCCGCCCCCACTCACCACGGCCAACCGCTCCCCCACGCCCCGCTCCCTCCGCGATCCCGCTCCGTCGATCATGAAGTTATCGCCTGCGGGCACGGCGTGTCGTGGCAATAACTTCATGATCAACAGGGCGGGGGCGGGGGTCAGCGTGGGGGGCGGAGGGACTTGAGGAGGGGGGTCAGTCGGGTGGTGAGGCTGGCCAGGCCGCCGGGGAAGAAGTAGACGGCCAGGATGAAGACGGTGCCGAGGACGAACAGGGGCTGGCTGAGCGGGGCGCTCAGCACGGCGGGCAGGGCATCGACCGCGTCGCTGGTCCCGAAGGCGGTGAGGCGGTGGTCCAGGTACATGTAGAGGACGCCGCCGAGCACCGGGCCCCAGCGCGTGCCGGGCCCACCGAGCACCACCATCACCAGCAGCGACAGGGTCAGCTCGGACGAGGTCACGTGCGGGCTCGCGCCGCCGACGATCAGGCAGTAGACCACTCCCCCGGCCGAGGCGAGACCGCCGGCCAGGGTGAACGCCACCAGCTTGAACCGGTACGGGTCGAGCCCGAGCACCCCGATCCGCCGCTCGTCGTCGCGCAGCCCGGCCAGCACCCGCCCGGTCGGCGAGCCGGAGACCCGGTGCACCACGAACACCACCAGCGCCAGGTACGCCAACGCCAGCCAGTACAGGTTGACCGTGTTCGTGACCCCGACCAGCGCCTGCGGCAGGCCGGAGACGTCCAGCGGCAGCCCTTCCTCGCCGCCGGTCCAGCCGCCGAAGTTCCGGGCCACCAGGATGGCCCCGACCTGGGCGAAGGCGAGCGTCACCATGGCGAAGGCGATCCCCACGGTACGCAGCGCCACCGCACCGAGCAGCGCCGCGAGGGTCGTCGCCCCGACGACGGCGAAGAGCGCGGCCTGCCACAACGGCAGCCCGGCCCGGGTGACGAGGATGTCGGTGCCGTACACCCCGGCGGCGAAGTAGAGCGCGTGCCCGAAGGAGAGCATGCCGGTGCGGCCGAACAGCAGGTCGTACCCGGCGGCGAGACCGCCGAAGACCAGGCAGACGGCGAGCAGTTGCAGGGTGCCCGGCGAGTTCAGCGGCCCCTCGAAGATCCCGGGCAGGGCAACCGTCGAGTACGGCACGATCGCGGCCACCGCCAGCGCCGCCAGCGGCAGCCACGGCCGCAGCCCGTGCCAGCGCGAGTGCCCCGGGGTCAGTTCCGCCGGCACCGCGGCCGGGGGTGCGTCGACCATCTGGTCGGTCATGCGTGAGCCACCTTTCCGGCCAGGCCCTGGGGCCGCAGCAGCAGCACCACGGCGAGCAGGCCGACCACGCAGATGTCGCCCAGCCCGGAGACGCCGTAGTAGTTGACGAACTGTTGCAGCAGCCCCACCACGACCGCCGCGTACGCGGACCCGACCACCGAGCCCATCCCGCCGATCACCACCACGATGAACGCGAAGATCAGCAGCGAGCCGCCCTGTCCGGGCGAGACGCTGCCGAAGTAGACGCCGCCGAGCGCGCCGGCCAGCGCGGCCGCCGCCCCACCGATGGCGAAGACCAGGGTGAACGCCTTGCGCACGTCGATGCCGAGCGCGGTGACCATCTCCCGGTTCTCCACCCCGGCGCGGATCACCAGGCCGTACCGGGTCCAGCGGAGGAAGGCGAGCAGCGCGCCGAGCACCGCCACCGCGGCGACGATCAGCAGCAGCCCGCCGTTGGGCACGTTCGCGCCGAGCACCGAGGTCACCTGTCGGGTCCACTCGGGGCGCGGGAACGGCCGGGCGTCCGCGCCCCAGGTGGCCTGGAGCAGCGCCACCCCGGCCAGCGAGAGGCCGACGGTGACCAGCACCTGTTCGATGGTGCGCGAGTAGAGCGGCCGGATCAGCACCAGTTCCACCAGCACCGCGACCAGCGTGCCGGCCGCCACCCCGAAGAGCACCGCGAGCACGAACCCGAGGCCGTCCGGGCCGGCGCCGGGCAGGTTCCCGGCAGCCCACCACGTCGCGTACGCGCCGACGCCGAGGAAGAGCCCGTGCGCGAAGTTGAGCACGTCGGCCAGACCGAAGACGAGGGAGAGGCCGGAGGCGACCAGGAAGTAGAGCGCCGCCAGGCCAAGCCCGGTCAGCGTCAGCAGGATGACCGTGCCCATCAGCTTCCGTCCTTCCGCGCCGCCGTCGGGGCGGTCTCGTGCCCGCCGCCGGAGCCGACCCCGAGCAGCGACTTCGTCAGCGCCGTCTCCAGCAGCAGTTCCTTGGCGTCGCCGGTCCAGGCCACCTGGCCGGCGGCGAGCACCACGGCGTCGTCCGCGAGCCGCCGGACCACGGCGAGGTTCTGCTCGACCAGCAGCACCGGCACCGACTCGGCGACCCGTTCCAGCACTTCGGCCACCTCGGTGACCACCTTGGGCGCCAGCCCCTTGGTCGGCTCGTCGACCAGCAGCAGCCGGTTGTCGTTGAGCAGCACCCGGCCGATCGCCAGCATCTGCTGCTGCCCGCCGGAGAGCGAGCCGGCCCGTTGCCGTCCGCGCCGGTCCAGCTCCGGGAAGAGCGCATAGACCTTGTCGTACGCCGGGGTGCTGCCGCGCCGTTCGGCGAGTCGCAGGTTCTCGGCGACGGTGAGGCCGGCGAACACGCAGCGGTCCTCCGGCACGTAGCCGAGGCCGCCGCGGACCAGCCGGTGGGTGGGGCGGGCGAGCAGGCTCTGCGCGCCCATCCGGATGGTGCCCCGCACCTCGCCGTTGCGGGGGGTCAGGCCGACGATCGCGCGCAGCGTGGTGGTCTTGCCGACGCCGTTACGCCCGAGCAGCACGGTCACCCCGGTCGGGGCGACCGTGAACGACACCCCTTGCAGGATGTGCAGCCCGGCGATCCGCACCGACAGGTTCTCGACGCTCAGGACCGGTTCACTCACAGCGACTCCCCCAGGTACGCCTCCTGCACGGTGGCGTTCGCCATCACCGTGTCCGGCGTGTCGCAGGCCAGCAGCGCGCCGTGGTGCATCACGGCGATCCGGTCGGCCAGTTCCAGGATCACGTCCATGTGGTGCTCGACCATCAGCACCGACCGGCCGCTGTCGCCGGTCAGCGACCGGATGACGTCGACCAGCTCGGGCACGTCCTCGGCGCTGACCCCGGCCATCGGCTCGTCCAGCAGCATCACCCGGGGCTCCCCGGCCAGCAGCAGGGCGATCTCCAGCTTGCGCTTCTCGCCGTGGGCGAGGGTGCCGGCGAGCGCCGTACCCCGGTGGTGCAGGCCGACCCGGTCGAGCGCCGCGTCGGCGGCGGCGGCCACCTCCCGGTCGGCCGCCGCCCGCCGCCACAGTTTCATCGAGCCCCCGCGGTGGGCCTGCACCGCGAGCCGGACGTTCTCCCGCACGGTGAGCGAGCCGAAGACCGAGGACGCCTGGAAGGTACGTCCCAGTCCGAGGCGGGCCCGCCGGTGCGGCGGGAGGGCGGTGATGTCCTCGGAGTCCAGCGTGATCCGGCCCTCGGTGGGCCGGCGCAGGCCGGTGATCAGGTTGAACAGGGAGGTCTTGCCGGCGCCGTTGGGCCCGATCACGCCGAGGAACTCCCCGGGCGCGAGGTCGAGGTAGACGTTGTCGACGATGGCGACCTCTCCGATCCGCCAGGTCAGACCGCGGGTGGCGAGCACTTCTCAGCCCTTCATCGGGGTGACCGGCGGGGCGGTCTCGTCGCCGGTCAGGGTCTTCTGGGCGGCGGCCGTGAAGGCGGTGCCGCTGCCGGAGAGCTTGGCCTGGTACATCGGCTGGAGCAGGGCGTGGTCCTCGGCGCGGATGGTCATCTTGCCCTTCACCCCGTCGAACGTCCAGCCTTCGAGCGCGGTGACCATCTTGTCGACGTCGTCGCCGCCCTCCTGCGCGGCCCGGACGACCATCTGCGCGGCGGCGAAGCCGTCGGGGTGGAACAGGTCGATGGCGTTCACCTTGGCCTTGAGCGCCTTGGCGGCCTCGGTGTCGCTGGCCCCGTCGAAGTAGTGCGACAGGAAGGAGATCTTGCTGCCGGCGGCGCCGAAGGTGGGCCAGGAGGCCCGGATGTCCAGGCCGGTGACGACCGTGGTGGAGGTGAGGACGCCCTGCTGGTCGAGGGTCTGCCACATGGCCGGGGCGGTGGTGCCGGCCCAGGCGACGAAGAGCAGGTCCGGCTTGGCGGCCTTGATCTGGCTGGCGAACGGGGTGAACTCGGTCGCGCTGGCCGGGGCCCGGACGCTGCTCACCGTGGCGCCCGCGCCACCGATGACGGCCTTGACGGCGGCCTCGTTGGCGTCGCCGAACGCGCCGTCCTGGGCGAAGACGACGACCTTCTTGCCGGCCGGGTCTCCGATGAACGACTTGGCGGTCACCACGTCCTGGTACGACTGCCGCCCCGAGCGGAACGTGTACTTGTTCGCGCCGGTCACCGCGTCGGTGGCGGCCGGCCCGGAGATGAAGAGGACCTTGTTCTGCGCGGCGATCGGGGCGACCTGGAGCGCCACCCCGGAGGCGGTGGAACCGGCGATGATCTTAGTGCCCTTGCCGATCAGGTCCTTGGCGGCGGAGACCGCCTTGGCCGGGTCACCGGCGTCGTCGACCTCGGTGACCTCGATCTTCCGGTCACCGACCTTGCCGGTGCCACCGGTGGCGTGGTCGAGGCCGGCCTTGAATCCTTCGATGTACTGCTTGCCGTAGCTGGCCAGGGGACCCGACTGGGAGTAGACCAGGCCGACCTTGACCGGGGCGGTGCTGTCACCGCCGCCGGAGGCGGTGTCCTGCGGGCTGCCGCAGGCCGTGGCGGCGAGCGCCGCAGCCATCATCGTGGCGGCGGAGAGGAACGCCCGCCGCGTGTGCCGGACCGTCATCGCGACTCCAGGTGAGGACAGGAAGCATGTGTCGGCTCACGCTAGAAGTGACGTCACCCACGGGCTATGTGGCGGAAACACACAAGTGACAGGGGCGAGGTGGCCGGCCGTAACAATCCCCGGCCCGGTCGGGTCGGCACACGCGTTCGTGGTGGGCGCGGTCGCCACCGCCCCGGTCGGCGCTGTGTCGCCCCCCGCCATCGACCGCCACTCACTGCGTCCGCGCCGGCCGGCGGCCGGCACACCGCAGCCCGCCGTCGTGGTCGGCCGGTCGCGGGCAGCGCCGGCCACCGTCGAGCAGCCGGTCGCAGAAGACCCGGTGGCCGAGCGACGGGGCACCTGAGGTCCGCCGACGCTATCGACCTGATCGCACCGATGGATCAGCACCCACCGACCCCACCGAGATCGTGCTGGATCGTGGAAGTAGTGGCCTTGCCCGCGGGCGGAGGCCACTACTTCCACGATCCAGCAGGCTCACCGTGCGCGAGCAGGCTCACCGTGCCGTGCTCCCGAAAGGCGGGCGGCGGTGATCCATCTGTGCGATCAAGTCGGTAGTCACCCGGCAACACCTGCGCCCCCGCCCGGCACACCAAACGACGGTGGGGCGTCCGGTCGAACCGGACGCCCCACCGGGCTCACGGGAGGCGGCAACCGCAGGGCCGCCCGGAAGGGGTCGATCCGCCCCGGGACCAGCCCATCTGCGGCGATCAGCGCCAGGTCAGGCTCGACCACGCTGACGTCCGCGCCCGACGCGACCGGCATCGGGGCCCAGGCCGACCGAACGCCGGTCAGCGCCGGAGCAGGCCGACCACGCGCCGGTCAGCGCCGAGGGAGGCCGGCGCGGGCCGCCACGGCGGTGTCGGGCTGGTCGGTGAAGACGCCGTCCAGGCCGAGGCCGTAGAAGAGTTCGTACTCGGCGGTGACGTCGCCCCGGGCGTTCGGGTCGGCGCCGATGCGGAAGTCGGCCGGGAGGAACTGGTTCTCGGCGCGGAACGTCCAGGCGTGCACCACGAGCTTCTCCCGGTGCGCGTCCCGGATCACCGTGGTCGGCGCGCGGAGCCTGCCGGCGGCGTCCCGGGGCACGATCAGGTTCTTGTTCAGGCCGACGCCGTCGGCGTAACCGGCGATCCAGGCCAGCCCGGCGGGCGAGGCCAGGTCGGCGTAGCTGCGCGGGTCACCGGCGGCGGTGAAGTCGTACGGGCGGCCGGAGGCGTCGAGCAGCTGCACCAGCGGCACGTCGATCATCCGGTCGAGCCTGCGCAGGTTGGCCGTCTCGAAGGACTGCACGAAGACCGGCGCGCCCCGGTGGGCCAGCTTGTTCTCGCGCAGCACCGCCACCAGCGGCTCCTCCAGCGGCAGCCCGATCGAGGCGAAGTAGCTGGGGTGCTTGGTCTCCGGGTAGACGCCGATGGTCCGGCCCCGGTTCCGGCTCTCCGCCCGGGCCAGGTCGACGACCTCCTGGAAGGTCGGCACCTCGTACCGCCCGTCGAAGGCGGTGTTCGCCACCCGTACCTGCGGCAGCCGCTCCTTGGCCCGCAGCGTCTTCAGCTCGGCCAGGGTGAAGTCCTCGGTGAACCAGCCGGTGACGGTCACCCCGTCGATGGTCTTCGTGGCCTTGCGGGCGGCGAACTCGGGCCGGGCCGCCACGTCGGTCGTACCGGAGATCTCGTTCTCGTGCCGGGCGACCAGCACACCGTCCTTCGTCGGCACCAGGTCCGGCTCGATGTAGTCGGCGCCCGTGCGGATCGCCAGCCGGTACGCCTCCAGGGTGTGCTCGGGGCGGTAGCCGCTAGCACCACGGTGGCCGATCACGATGGGCCGGTGGGTGGCCCGCACCGCGCGGCCCGCGCGCTCGGAGTCGTCCTCGCGGGCGGACGCCGCGCCGGGCACGGCGACCGCCACCGCGAGCAGCGTGCCGGCCAGGCCGAGGGCGGAAAGGGTACGTCGCAACGCCGTCTCCTGTCGTCGATGGGTCGCGCCCAGCAGACCGGCCCGGACTGACCGGCAGTTGGTCGGCGGCTGACCACCGGATGAACCCTCCGGGATACGCGATTCACCGACCCCGGACCGCCGGGAAACAGAAGATTGTCTGATGCGCCGGTTTCTCCGTCATCCCGTCCGGCTGGTGCCGTTGGGATTCCTGGCGGCGATCGCCCTCGGCACCGGCCTGCTGATGCTGCCCTGGGCGACCAGCGAACAGCATTACACCCCGTTCACCAAGGCACTGTTCACCGCCACCTCCGCCGTCTCGGTCACCGGCCTGTCGGTGGTCGACACCTCGACGTACTGGAACACCTTCGGGCTGATCATGATCACCGTGCTGACCCAGGTCGGCGGCCTCGGCATCCTCACCGGCGCCACCCTGGTCATCCTGGTGGTCGCGCGGCAGCTCGGGTTGCGCAACCGGATGCTGGTGCAGGCCGAGACCGCCGAATTCGGCTTCGGCGACGTACGCCGGCTGCTGCTGCGCATCGCGGCGCTCGCCGTGGTCAGCGAGGTGGCGATCACCGCGATCCTGGCCGGCCGGCTCTGGTGGGCCTACGACTACCCGGTCGGGCGTGCGCTCTGGTACGGGCTGTTCCACGCCGTGCAGGGCTTCAACAACGGTGGATTCTCGCTCTGGCCCGACAGCCTGGTGAGCTTCGGCCGCGACCCGTGGATCTGCCTGCCCCTCGTGATCGGCACGATCCTCGGCGGGCTCGGGTTCCCGGCGCTGTTCGAGGTGGTGCGGGCGTGGCGCCGGCCCGCCTCGTGGGCGGTCGCCACCAAGCTCACCGTCTGGGGCAGCCTCACCCTGCTCGTGGTCGGCTTCGTCGGCCTGCTCGCCACCGAGTGGGCCAACCCGAACACCCTCGGCACGTACGACTGGCGGGGCAAGATGCTGGCCGCCCTCACCCAGGACGCGGTCGTGCGCACCGGCGGCTTCAACACGGTCGACACCAACCAGCTCGACGAGGAGACCTATCCCCTGCTCATCGCCCTCATGTTCATCGGCGGCGGCAGCGCCAGCACCGCCGGTGGGATCAAGGTCTCCACCTTCTTCCTGCTCGCCTTCGTCATCTGGGCAGAGGTGCGGGGCGAACCGGACGTCACCGTCGGTCGGAGCCGGATCGCCACCGCCAGCCAGCGGCAGGCCCTCACCGTGGCCCTGCTCAGCGTCGCGCTCGTGGTCGCCGGCACCGTCGCGCTGATCGTGATGACCGAGGGCGTGCGCTACTACCGGGCGCTGTTCGAAGTGACCTCGGCCTTCACCACCACCGGCCTCTCCGTGGGCAGCCCGGACGACTACGGCATGCCGGGCCATCTGACGCTGACCCTGCTCATGTACATCGGCCGGATCGGTCCGCTCACCCTCGGCTCGGCCATCGCGTTGAACACCCGACGACGCCTGTACCGCTACCCGGAGGAGCAACCCATTGTCGGCTAGGAGCACGGACGACAGCGGCATCGTGATCATCGGCCTCGGCCGGTTCGGTTGCCACCTGGCCGGATCCCTCACCCAGCTCGGTCACGAGGTCCTCGCCGTCGACCGCAGCCCGGACCGGGTGCAGCGCTGGTCGGCGCAGCTCGACCGGGTGGTGCAGGCGGACGCCACCGAGGAGGCCGCGCTGCGGCAGCTCGGCGTGGCGGACTTCGGCCGGGTGGTCGTCGCGATCGGCGCGTCGGTGGAGGCGAGCGTGCTGTCCGTGCTGGCCCTGGCCGAGCTGGGCGTGCCGCAGATCTGGGCCCGCGCCACCTCGGAGAAGCATGCCAAGATCCTCGCCTCGGTCGGTGCGCACCACGTGGTGTTCCCCGAGGCGGAGACCGGGGAGCGGGTGGCGCACCTGATCATCAGCCGGATGCTCGACTTCATCGAGTTCGGCGACGACTTCGCCATCGCCAAGGTGCCGGTGCCGCCGAGCCTGGTCGGCCGGCAGCTGAGCGAACTCGTCCCGACCGAGCGCTACGGGGTGATGGTGGTGGGCGCGAAGCTGCCCGGGGAACGCTTCCGGTACGCGGGCCCGGAGACGGTGCTCATGCCGGAGAGCGTGCTGATCGTGGAGGGGACGATCGACCAGGTGCAGCGGTTCGCCACGCTGAGCTGACCCGGGCCGTCAGTCGTCGTCGCCCCCGTCGTCGTCATCGTCGTCCCTTGCCACGGGCGCCGCGGCTTTTTTTGCGCCGTCACCCGACCCCTTGCCGGACTTCGCCTTGGCGCCGCCGCCGGAGCCCTTGCCGGAGGTGACGGTGGAGCCGCCCTTGCCGGCCGCCTTCTTCGCCGGCGGCTTCGCGGCCGGTGCCTTGGCCGGGGCGGTCGTCGGCGTGGACCCGGCCACCCCGGAGACCTGGACCGCGCAGGTGGCGTCGCCGAGGCGGAACTCCACCGGCAGCGGGTTGGCGCCGGTGTACCGGCCGGTCATCGCGACCTTCTCCGAGGCCCCCGGCGCGAGCGCGGTCCGGCCGGCCGCCGGCTGGACGACGACCGTACGCCCCTGCTGACGGGCCACCGCCGGGCTGGCCTTGACCACCTTCTGGGTGCCGGGAAAGGCGAAACTCATGCTCCAGTCCCGCAGCTCCTGCTTGCCGGTGTTGGTCAGCGTCACCTCGGCCGTGAAGTCCTTGCCGGAGTCCTTGCGCAGCACGTACGAGACGCCGCACGGGGTCTGCTGCTGGAGCCCCATCCGCGCCTCGGTGGGCTGGTCCACGCCGCCGCTGGCGGGGCTCTTGGAGGTCAACCCCCACATCGCGGCGGTCACCGCGACCAGGCCGGCGGCGGCCACCCCCGCCTCGACCTTGCGGCGACGCGAGGCCGCCCGGCGGCTGCGGGTCCGGCCGGAGAACGGCAGCGCGTCGGTGTCGGACGACCAGGGCAGGATCGTGGTGCCGGCGCTGGCCAGCAGCGCCGGGTCCGCGAATCCGGGAGCCGGGGAGACCGGCACGGCCGCGATCATCCCGGCCGCCTCGGCCAGGGTACGGGCCACCTCGGCGGTCTGCGGCCGGTCCTCCGGCTGCTTGGCCAGGCAGCGGCGCACCAGCTCCGCCACCTCGTCGGGGAGCCCGGTCACCTCGGGCATCGGCTCCGGGTCGTTGTACATGTGCGCGCGGAGCATCTCGGTGGTGGTGCTGGCCTTCCACGGCAGCCGACCGGTCAGCATCCGGTAGAGCAGCAGCCCGACGGCGTACACGTCGGTGGCCGGGGAGACCTGGCCGTTGTCCAACCGCTCCGGGGCCAGGTAGGCGGGGGTGCCGAGCAGGGCGCCGTCCGGGCCCTTCTCGCTCTCCCCGACCAGCGCCGAGATACCGAAGTCGACCACCTTCACGCCGGTGGAGGTGAGCATGACGTTGCCCGGCGTGACGTCCCGGTGCACCACGCCGCGGGAGTGCGCGGTGGCCAGCGCCGAGGTGACCTCCGCGCCGATCGTCACCGCCTCCCGCCAGGGCAGCTTGCCGTCGCGGCCGAGCCGCGCGGTCAGCGGGCCGCCGTCGACCAGCTCCATCACGACGTACGGCACGGTCAGCCCGACCTGCTCGGACTCACCGTAGTCGTACACGTTGGTGATGTTGGGGTGGCAGAGCCGCGCGGCGGCCTGGGCCTCGACCCGGATGCGGTGCCGGAACGCCCGGTCGGCGGCCAGGCGGGAGGCGAGCACCTTCACCGCCACCTGCCGGCCGAGCACCTCGTCGTAGCCGCGCCAGACCACGGACATGCCGCCCGCGCCGAGTTGCTCGATCAGCCGGTACCGCTCACCCAGCAGTTGTGCGCCGTTCCGGATCGCTCCACCCATGGTCGGACGTGTTGCCCGCAGGCGGGCCCGTTACACCTGGATGGGCGTAATCGGTCAGCAGTGTCACCCGTTCAGGCGGTCGCGAGCAGCTGGTCCACCGGGGCGTAGTCGTCGGTGAGCACCAGCGCGTCGCCGACGAAGGCGGTGAACTCCGCCCCGGCGAGCAGGTCGGGGATCGTGTCCAGGGCGCCGAGACGCTGGCCGAGCGCGTCCAGCGGCAACGGCGCGTCGGAGGCGACGACGAGGAAGTTCGACCCGACCTGCCCGGCGAACGCCTGGGGCGGCGCGACCACCGCGACGTGCCGGAACTCGGCCGCGACGGTGGCCAGTTCGCTGCGGATGAACCGCCCCGGCGGGTAGTCGATGACGTTCTGCACGTAGAGCCCGCCGGGGCGCAGCACCCGTCGGACCTCGGCCGCCATCTCCCGGGTGGCCAGGTGCCACGGCACCACCAGATGCCCGAAGGCGTCCCCGACCACGAGGTCACGGCTGTCGGCCGGTTCGCCGGCGACCAGCATCCGGGCGTCACCCACCACCGCCCGCAGCCCCGGCCCCGGGCGTACGCCCAGCTCACGCCGGTCCAGCTCGACCAGCCCGCCGTCGATCTCGAAGACCACGTTGTCGGTGCCGGGCCGGGTGGCGCTCAGGTAGCGCGGCATGGTGAACCCGCCCCCGCCCAGGTGCAGCGCGTCCAGTCGCTGCCCCTTCGGCGCGAGCACGTCCGCCGCCGCGCCGATCCACTGGGTGTACTCGTACTCCAGGTGGGTCGGGTCGGCGAGGTCCACGTACGAGTGCTGGGCCGAGTTCAGGTACAGCACCCGGCCGCTGGGCCGCGACGGGTCCTCGGCCACCCGGGCACAGTGGTACGCCGTCTCCACGTCGCACGGGTTCGGCGCGACCGCGCTGAGCCCCGCGCCGAGCAGCCCGAGCACCGCCAGGGTGGCCTTCGCCCGGGCCGGGCCGGGCAGCCCGGTGCCCCGCTGCCGACGCAGGTACGCCCCGAGGGCGAGGCCGGTGCCGCCGAGCAGCGCCGCCAGCGCGATCAGGATGACCGTGCTGGGCAGCGCCGCCACCAGCACGAAGCCGGTGACCAGGGTGGCGGTGATGCCGCCGAGGGTGCCGATGCCGGAGAGCCGGCCGACCACCTGCCCGGTGCGCCGCAGGTCGGCCAGTTGGAGCTTCACCACCAGCGGGGTGACCGCCGACAGCAGGGCCGCCGGGACGAAGACGGCCGCCGCGACGAGCAGCAGGATGGCGGTGGCCGCCCCGCCGCGCAGCACCTCACCGGCGTACCGGACCACCGGCAGGGTGACCGCGGAGGCGATGCCGGCCAGCACCAGCGCCGGGGCGAGCAGGCCGCGCGGGTCCCGCCGGTCGGCGAGCCACCCGCCCGTCCACGCCCCGTACGCGATGGCGGCCAACGCGATGCCGATGACCGAGCTGGTCACCTGGAGGGTCACCCCGACGTACGGGCCGACCAGGCGCAACGAGACCGTCTCCAGCACCAGCACGGCGCCGCTGGAGAAGAAGACCAGGAACGCGGCGAGCCCGTTGGGCAACGCGCGGGAGGTGGCCGGGTCGGCGGGTGCCGCCTCGGCCACGACGTCGGAGGATGAGCTGCTCACCGTCGCGATGGTACGCAGCGTTCCTGGTCGCCCGGGTCAGTACATCGAAAGATGAACATGGTTCGTGTGGTCGGCGGCCGGGCTGCCGGAGCCGCTGTACGCCCGCCACCCGGTGTTCGGCATCCAGATCTGCCGGTACCAGATCACGTAGAGCACGCCGAGCCGGCTGGCGTTGTTCTTGTAGTAGTTGGCCAGGCTGTCGCCGTACGCCTTGTCCCCGCCGGTCGCCGTCTCGTCCTTGAACGTGCTGGTGGCGGCGGAGAAGTCGCAGGCACGGCCCTTCGGGTGCTCACCGTCGCCGCCGGTGCGGAAGCACTTGACGTAACGCTTGTAGCCGGCCGCCTGGGCCTGCTGGAGGGCGTGCAGGGTGCGCGGGGTGATGCACCCGTCGGTGGTCGGGTCGTTGACCGAGCAGTTCTCCGACGGCCAGGAGCCGTCCGAATTGCGCGGCGCCGGTTTGGCCGACGACGACCCGCCGCTGAAGCCGGAGCTGACTCCGGAGCTGACGGTGGCGAGCGCGCGTTCGGCGTCCCGCTTCCGCTTGGCCAGGGCGGCGACCTGCTTCTGCTGCTCGCGCACCTCGTTGTCGATGGCGATCTTCGCCTGCGCGGCGGTCTCCTTGGCCTCGACGAGGTCGCGCAGCTTCCTGGCGTCGCGCTGACCCATCACGTCGAGTTCGGCGGCGCGCTGCAGGAACGACTCGGGGCTGGCGCTGTTGAGCAGCGCCGAGGTGGGGGTGAGCCGGCCCAGCCGGTACGACTGCGCGGCCACCTGGCCGACCTGGGTGTTCAGCCCGACCAGCCGCCCCTCGACCGTCTTCAGCTCACCGGTGAGGGCGGCCTGGCGGCGCTTGGAGTTGTCGAGCTTGGCCTTGGCCTCGATGTGGCCCTTGGCGGCGGCCTCCAGCGCGTCGCGCAGCTTCTTGGTGCCGCCCTCGTTGGGCTCCGCGGAGGCCGGCACGGCGCCCCCGCCGAGCAGCAGCGCCACCACGGCGAGCAGCACGATCAACGGCCGGCGTACGCGCGGTCGGGTGCTGGTGGTCCTGGGCACGAAGGTGTCCTTCCCTCTCCCCACGGGGCCCGGTCGACCCCTGCGCGGCGGTGGCCCCGCCGACGGAGCAGGTGGTGGCCCGTTGGCGGGAGACCGCCGGACACGATACCGGACGCAGCCCGGTTGACCAGGCCCGCGACCGCTCGGCGCATCGATCGTCGACACAGCGTGCCGACGTCGTCGCGCAGTGCCGAGAACCGGCGGTCGGCGCGGGGGATTCAGCCCCCGAGCAGGGTGTCGCGCACCTCGGCCCAGGTGTCGTCGTCGGCGGCGACGAGCAGCCCCCGACCGTCCTCGGCCGGGTGGTAGTCGGTGCCGTCGAAGCGGCGGGCCACCCCGCCGGCCTCCCGGACCAGCAGCACGCCGGGAGCGTGGTCCCAGGGCAGGGTCCGCCAGAAGAGCACGAACTCCTGCTCCCGGGTGAGCAGGTCGAGGTACTCCCGGCCGGCGCAGTGCTGCCCGGGGAGCAGTTCACCGATCCGCTCACCGCCGGCCTCGACCCGTTCCCGGGTGCCGGGCGGCAGGAACCGGGTCATCGCCGTGCCGCGCAGCCCGCCCGAGGCGACGGCGAGGTCGGCGACCCGCACCGGCCGGCCGTCGAGCCGGCTGCCCTCCCCCCGCCCGGCGTCCGCCAGGGTGTCGGCGAGCGGGTCCAGCACCCAGGCGGCGGTCAGTTCGCCGTCGGTGAGCAGGGCGACCATCAGCGCGAACGGGCTCCGGCCACCCGCGAAGTTCCCGGTGCCGTCGACCGGGTCGACCAGCCAGACGTCGCCGCCGTCGCGCAGGTGCCGCAGCAGGGACGGATCCGCGGCGACCGCCTCCTCGCCGACCACCACGGAGCCGGGCCGCAGCTTGCGCAGCACGGCGGAGATCTTCGCCTCCGCCCGCTGGTCGGCCACCGTGACCAGGTCGCCGGGGGCCTTCTCGGTGACGTCGGCGTCGTCCAGGTGGCGGAACAGGGGCAGCACGACCTCGGCCGCGGTCTCCCGCAGCAGCTCGCCGACCTCGTCCCGCAGCCGGTCAGCCACGCGGCGGGAGCTTGACCACGCTGACGAAGAACTCGTCGATCTGCCGCACCACCGAGATGAAGCGCTCGAAGTCCACCGGCTTGGTCACGTAGGCGTTGGCGTGCAGCTGGTAGCTGCGCAGGATGTCCTCGTCGGCCTGGGAGGTGGTGAGCACGACCACCGGGATCCGGCAGAGCTGGTCGTCCTTCTTGATCTCCTCCAGCACCTCCCGCCCGTCGCGGCGCGGCAGGTTCAGGTCGAGCAGGATCAGATCGGGCAGCACCGCGTCCGCGTACTGCCCCTCGCGCCGCAGGTAGGCAAGCGCCTCGGCGCCGTCGGAGACGACGGTGAGCCGGTTGCGCAGCTTGTGCTCCTCGAACGCCTCCTGGGTCATCAGCACGTCGCCCGGGTCGTCCTCGACGAGCAGGACCTCGATCGGGCTGTTGCCGTCCGCCGGCACCGTCATCCCACCGTCTCCTTCATGCCACCCGTTGTACCCTGCTCCGACGCCCCGTCGGGCGCGCTCCCGTCCGCCGCGCCGTCCGGCTGCCGGTCGGCCGGGGCCGGCGCGTCGGCCGTGACCGCGTCCTCGGCGCCGTCGGTGTCCACCGGGGCGTCCCCGGTCGACTCCTCGGCCGCGGCGGCCTCGGCCCTCGCCGCCTCGACGTCCTCCGGACGGGCCGGGAGGGTGAACCGGATCGCGGTGCCCTCGCCGACCGTGGTGTCCACCCAGACCCGGCCGCCGTGGTACTCGACGATCTTCTTGACGATCGCCAGGCCGATGCCGGTGCCCGGGTACGCGTCCTTGGAGTGCAGTCGCTGGAAGATCACGAAGATCTTGTCGGCGAACTCCGGCTCGATCCCGATGCCGTTGTCCTGGCAGCTGATCTCCCACTCGTCGTCGACCAGCCGGGCGGAGACGTGCACCTTCGGGGGGACGTCGGGCCGGCGGAACTTCACCGAGTTGCTGACCAGGTTGGCCAGCAGGTTGGTCAGCAACGGCTCCTCGCCCCGGATGGTGGGCATCGGGCCCCAGGTCAGCTCGGCGTCGGCGTACTGGCGGGCGGCCTCGGTCTGCCCGGCCACGTCGCCCATCACCTTGTCCAGGTCGACCTCGGTGAAGCCGCTGGTGAGGCGGCCGATCCGGGAGAAGGCGAGCAGGTCGTTGATCAGGCGCTGCATCCGTTGCGCGCCGTCGACCGCGAAGGCGATGTACTGGTCGGCCCGCTCGTCGAGCTGCCCGGCGTAGCGCCGCTGGAGCAGCTGGCAGAAGCTCGCCACCTTGCGCAGCGGCTCCTGGAGGTCGTGCGAGGCGACGTACGCGAACTGCTCCAGGTCCCGGTTGGAGCGGGTCAGCTCCTCGGCCTGCTTCTGCAGCTGGCTGTTGACCCACTCGATGTTCTGGCGCGCCTCGCGCACCTCGTCCAGCTCCCGGGCGATCTTCTGCCGCATGGCGTCGACGTCGTCGGCGAGACGGCGGAACTCCGGCGGGCCGGACCCCTCGATGTGGTGCCGGTAGTCGCCGCCGGCGACCTCCCGCACCTGCAGGGCCAGCCCGGTCAGCGGCCGGATCACCATCCGGTCCAGCGACAGCACCAGCAGCACGCCGGCGACCGCGATCACCACCGCCGCGATGATCAGCAGGACGACCAGGATGTTGCTCGTCTCGTAGACCTTCTGCGCGGTGCGGTTGCGCTCGGCGAAGATCTCCTTCTGGAGCACCTCGGTCGAGGCCCGGATCTCGTCGAACTGCTGCCGGGCCTGGTCGGTGATGAGCGCCTGCCCGGCCTCCGTGCCGTCGCGCTCGGTCGTGGCGATCACCGGCTCGGCGACCGTGCGTCGCCAGTCGGCCGCCTGCTGCTCCACGACCCGCAGCTCACGCTGGATGTCCGGGTAGTCGCCGATCAGCCTGTTCATCGCGGCGACCGTGTCGCGTTCCTGCTTCAGGCCGGTCTCGTACGGGGCGAGGTCGGCCCGGTCGCCGCTGACCGCGTAACCGCGGACGGCGGTCTCCTGATCGAGCAGGGCGTTGAGCAGTTCCTGGCCCTGCACCCGCAGCGGCCCGGTCTTGATCAGCACCGCGTCCATGTTCTGCCGGGTCTTGGTCGCCAGCGCGGCCTCCGCCGCCGCCAGGCCCAGCAGCAGCGCCACCACCACGGTGAGCAGCACGAGCACCCGCCGGCGCAGGGTCCAGCCCTGACGGTAGGTGTTCACCGGCCACCACCCCGGGTGACCAGCAGCATGGCGACGTCGTCGGCGAGCGGGCCACCGTTGATCTGCTCCGCCCGGCCGACCAGCCACGCCGGCAGCTCGGCCAACGGCACCGCGTGGTTGGCCGGGTCCTCCAGCAGACCGGCGAGCCCCGGCACGTCCAGCCGGTCGTCGCCGTCACCCACCCGCCCCTCGATCAGGCCGTCGGTGTACATCAGCAGGGACCAGTCATCGGTGTCGAACTCCAGGTCGAACGCTACGGGCCGGCGCGGTCGTACGCCGAGGAGCAGGCCGCCGGGCGCCGGAACGGGCGCGACCTTGCCCCCGGAGAGCAGCAACGGCGGCGGGTGCCCGGCCAGCCGGACGGTGGCCCGGTTGGCGTCGAGGTCCAGCCGTACGGTGGCGACGGTCGCGAAGATCTCCTGGAGCCGGCGCTCGCTCATCAGCACCTGCTCCAGCGCCGGCAGCACGTCGTCGTCTCCGACGCCGGCCAGGATCAGCGCCCGCCAGGCGACCCGCAGCTCGACGCCGAGCGCGGCCTCGTCCACGCCGTGCCCGCAGACGTCGCCGACGATCAGGTCGACCCGGTCGGGCCGGGTCTGCACGACGTCGAAGAAGTCCCCGCCGATCAGGGCGGCGTGCCGGCCGGGACGGTAGAAGGTGTGCACCGACACCTCGTCGGTGGACATCAGCGGCTGAGGCAGCAGACCACGTTCCAGGCGGGCCGACTCGGCCTGGCGCAGCTCGACCTCGCGCAGCCGGCGGGCGTTCTCGTCGGCCCGCTTGCGCTCCACGGCGTAGCGCAGCGCCCGGGTCAGCAGCACCCCGTCTACCTGGCCCTTGACCAGGTAGTCCTGCGCGCCCTCGGCGACCGCGACGATGCCCAGGTGCTCGTCGGAACGGCCGGTCAGCACGCAGACCGCCGCGCCGGTGGACATCTCCAGCACCTTGCGCAGCCCGTCCAGGCCCTGCGCGTCGGGCAGCCCGAGGTCGAGCAGGACGCAGTCCACACCGGCCACCCGCTGCCGCGCCTCGCTCAGACTGGTCGCGACCAGCAGGTCGATCATCGAGTTGGTCTCGGCGAGCAGTTCACTCACCAGGAAGGCGTCGCCCTCGTCGTCCTCGACCAGCAGCACCCGCAGCCGCTCGCCGGGCGGCAGGTTCGGGTTTCGCCCGAGGCCGCCCTGCGGGTACGGCGCGACTGAGGGACCGGCCATGCCGGGCCCCCGGTGCGGCCGGGTCACCGCCGCGAGACGCGGGAGTTCGCTGGTGATGTCGGGCTCCTTCCGAGTGCCCTGCTGATCCTGTATTAGACAACGGTCGCACACAACACGACCGCGGCGGCACGGGCGTACCCGGGCAAGGCAGTCACTGAGTGAGCGTTCGGGCGGGCGGGCGTGTCACGGTTCGGCACTGGGTGTCGCGGATCACGGTGCCGCGGTGCAGGATGGGCCCACCCCCGCCCCACCGGAGAGGAGTCCGCCGTGGGCGTACCCGGAGTCCCCGCCGCCGACCGTGCCCTGGCGCGCCCCCGTCACCGGTTGCCGGCTGCCCTCGCCGCGCTGGTCGTCCTGCTCGCGGTCGGCGCCGCCGTCCTGGTCGACCTGCGAACGCCCGCGCCCCGGCCGGCGGACGCCCCGGCCGGGGAGTTCAGCGCCGGGCGGGCGTACCGGACGGTGGAGACGATCGCGGCGGAGCCGCACGTGGCCGGCAGCGCCGCCAACGACCAGGTACGCGAGCACCTGGTCGGCGTGCTGCGCGGGCTGGGCCTGGAGACCGAGGTGCAGGACACCGTGGCCGACGAGGCGGGCCAGCTCAGCGGGGCGGCCGCCGGGGCGACCCTGGCCCGGGTCCGCAACGTGGTGGCCCGGCTGCCCGGTACGGCCCCGACCGGCCGGGTCTTCCTGGTGGCGCACTACGACTCGGTGCAGTCCGGCCCGGGCGGCAACGACGACGGCGCCGGCACCTCCACCATCCTGGAGGTGGCCCGCGCGCTGACCGCCGGGCCGCGGCCGCGCAACGACATCGTCTTCGTGCTGACCGACGCCGAGGAGGCCTGCCTCTGCGGCGCGTCGGCGTTCGCCTCGGAGCACCCGCTGGCGGCGGACGGCGGGGTGGTGCTGAACCTGGAGGCGCGCGGGTCGACCGGCCCCGTGATCATGTTCGAGACGTCCCGGGACAACGCGAAGCTGGTGGACGTCTTCGGCCGGGCCGCGCCGCACCCGGTGGGCACCTCGTTCGCGGTGGAGATCTACCGGGCGCTGCCCAACGACACCGACTTCACCGCGTTCCTGGACGAGGACTTCGTCGGGCTGAACTCGGCGTACATCGACGGCGGGGCGATCTACCACACCCCGTTGGACACCCCGGCGAGCATGGACCGGGGCAGCCTCCAGCAGCACGGGGACAACGCGTTGGGGCTGGCGCGGGAGTTCGGGCGTACCGATCTGACCGCCCTGCGCGCCGGGCACGACGCCACCTACTTCCCCGTCCCGGGTGGGCTGGTCCGCTACCCCGGCTGGCTGATCTGGCCGCTCGCCGGGCTGGCGGTGGCGGCGGTGCTGGGGCTGGCCTGGCTGGCCCGGCGGCGCGGCCGGGCCACGGCCGGCCGGCTGGCGGCCGGTTTCGGGCTGGCGCTGGTGCCGGTGGTCGCCGCGCCGCTCGCCGCCCAACTGCTCTGGGCCGGGATCACCGCGCTGCGCCCGGGGTACGCCGAGCTGCTCGACCCGTACCGGCCGGTCTGGTACCGGCTGGCCGTGGTGGCGTCGGCCGCCGCGATCCTCTTCGCCTGGTACGCGCTCACCCGCCGCTGGGTCGGGCCGGCCGCCCTGGCGGTCGGTGGGCTGGGCTGGCTCGCCCTGATCGGGGTGGCGCTGGCCGCGACCGTGCCGGGCGGGGCGTACCTGGCGACCCTGCCGGCCCTGGCCGGCGCGGTGGCCGGCCTGGTCGCGCTCGCCACCCGGGTCGACGGCCCGTGGCCGGTGGTCGCGGTGACGCTGGCCGGCGCGGTGGCCGTGGTGATCCTGCTGCCGACGGTGGTGCTGCTCTTCCCGGCGCTCGGCATGGGGATGGGCGGGGTGGCGGCGCTCTTCGCGGTGTTGCTCGGCCTGGCCGCGCTGCCGGTGGTGGACCTGCTGCACCCGGCGGCCGGCGGCCAGCGCGGCCTGGTCGCCGCCCGCGCGCGTCGGCGCGGCGCGCTGCCCGCCGTCGCCGCCGGGCTCGCCGTGGTGGTGCTCGCCGGGGTCGGCCTGCGGGTGGACCGCTTCGACGCCGCGCACCCGGTGCCCACTCATCTGATGTACGCCCTGGACGCCGGCACCGGGCAGGCCCGCTGGCTCAGCCACGAGGAGGATCCGCAGCCCTGGACCGACGGGTACGTGGACGAGGTCGGGACGGTCGAGGACTTCCCGGGGCTCGGTGACGCCGAACTGCGTGCCGGTCCCGCCCCGGCGGCGAACCTGCCCGCCCCGAAACTGGAGGTGCTGGCCGACGTCACGGCCGGCACGGAACGGACCCTGCGCCTGCGCCTGGTGCCGCAGCGGTCGGTCCGGCTGGCCTCGCTGCACGTGGAGACCGCCGGCCCCGGCGACGTGGAGGTCACCGGGGCGACGGTGGCCGGCCGGCAGATCCAGGTCGCCCGGCAGCAGCAGGACGGCCGCTGGTGGGGTGTGGTGTTCCACGCGCCACCGGCCGAGGGGATCGAGGTCACCCTCAACCTGCGATCGCGCGGCGGGCAGGTGCGGCTGCGGGCGATGGACGCCAGCGACGGCCTCGACGCGCTGCCCGGCTTCCGGCCCCGCCCGGCGGACGTCGGAGTGGTCGGCTCGCACAGCTCGGAGATGCTGGCGGTGGCCCGGACGTACCCGCTCTAGTCGGCTCCGTCCCGGGCAACTGTCGGCGCTCGGGCGGTGCTCGTGGACCGGCCACCTACACTCGGTGGCCCGCCCCCTGGAGGTCGCACCGTGCCTGCTCAGCCGTCGTCCGGTCCACGGCGGGCGACCTCGGCCCCGGGTCTCGCCCAGTGGGCGCGGCAGGTGCTCCGGGACCGTCCCCCCTACCAGGTCCTGCACGAGATGGACTACCTGCTCCTCGCCGACGACGACGGCCTGCGACAGCGGGTGTTCGACGCCGGTGACCGAGGTCTCGCCGCGCTCGACAAGGCGGTCGTCGCGCAGAACCTCGATCCGCTCGGCGCCGCCCGGGCCGCGCTGTCGCGCGCCGCGTCGATCGTCGAGTCGGTCGGGGTCGACCGCCTCACCGCGCTGGCCGACGCCCGTGACGCCGCGCTGCGCGTCCTGGACCGGCGGAAGGTGCTCGCGGCGGAGCCGGCGGCGGTGGCCGCCCGGTCGACGCCCGGCACCGCCGCGCTGAGCTACGCCGTCGGCGAGGTCGAACGGTCGGGCGCGCGGCACGCCGCACACCGGGCCCGCTCCCCGCGTGACCGGCAGCCGCCGACCCCGGCGGTCCGGCCGGATCCGAAGGCCGTCGACCCGGGCGGGGCGCTCGGGGTGCTGCTGGCGGCCGTCCCGGTCGTGCTCGCGGTCACGGTGTTCGTCGGGACGACCCCGGCCGCTGCCGCGACCTGGGGGTCGACGTCGGCGTTGCTCGCCGCCGCGCTCGTGCTCGTGGTCAGCGGAGGCCGGTCGGTGCGGGGTCAGCCTCCCGGTCGGCTGAGCTCCACGCATCTGATCGGGGTGGCGGTCCTCGGCGGTGTCGGTGCGGTCGCCTCGAGCGCCGTCGCGTTGTCGGATCCGTTCACCGG
Organism: Micromonospora citrea; assembly: GCF_049629545.1. Taxonomy (GTDB): domain Bacteria; phylum Actinomycetota; class Actinomycetes; order Mycobacteriales; family Micromonosporaceae; genus Micromonospora; species Micromonospora citrea_A. Next base: position 45,186 of record NZ_JBNADX010000005.1, on the reverse strand, counting down.
GCGGTACGTCGGTGCGGTGTTCTCGTGCCAGGCGATGTCGACGCTGGTGATCGTCGCGCTCGCCGTACAGGTACGGCGGGCGGAGCACCGTAGTCGGTGACGCTACTTCCAGCGGAAGTGCACGAAGAGGCGGCCGAAGTTCTTCGAGTCCTTCTCGACCCGGTGGTAGAGCTGCTTGACGTCCTTCTGGTCGAGGAACCGCAGCACCCGCTTCTTGAGCTGGCCGGAGCCCTTGCCCGGGATGATCTCGACCAGGGTGGCCTTCTTCGCCACCGCCTCGTCCATGATCCCGCGCAGCGCCCGGTCGATGTCGTGGCCCTTGTTGAAGATCTCGTGCAGGTCCAGCTTCAGCTTCATGCCGCGCCCACCCCCGGCTCAGGTCCCATGGCCGCCATCGTATTCCGGCCTGCCGTCCGGCCCCGGACACGCGTCGGGGCAGCCCCGCGGGGCTGCCCCGACGTTCGCGTCGCCGCTCAGCGGCCGCCGCCGACCCGGCTCTGGACCCGGCGCAGCGCGGTCGCGTAGTCGTCGTTGGTGGAGTGCATCGCCGCGGCGATCCGCAGGTGCCGCAGCGCGTCGGCGTGCCGGTTCAGCCGCTCCAGCGTCCGGCCCAGCACGTGGTGGGCGTAGTGGTCGCTCGGGTCCCGCTCGACCAGCTCACGCAGCTGCTCCTCGGCCCGGCCCAGCTGGGCCGACTGGAAGTATGCCCGGGCCAGCAGTTGGCGTACCGAGGAGTTGCCGGGCTCGGCCTCGACGATCGGTTCGAGCAGCCGGGCCGCTCCGGTCGGGTCACCTGCTTCGAAGAACATGGTCGCCCGCCGGTAGTCCGCCAGAAGATCCATCCCGACCCACCTCCTCGTGTCGCGCCGCCCTTTGTTCGACGCTGGCACAACACCGGCCGGACCGCGAGTGTTCCTGCGCTGGAAACGCCCGGGTCAGGGGGTCGGGCGGCGGTCGCCGAGCAGGTCCCAGGCCCGGACACCGCCGACGATCCCGGCCGTGTTGGGCACGACCACGATGTCGTCGCCCATCCGGGCCAACTGCTCCGGGCGGATCAGCCGGGAGTTGCCGCCACCGAGGTAGAGCCGGTCCCAGCGGAACACCGGGCGCAGCCCGTCCACCACCTGCCGGATCCGGCGGGACCAGAACGCGTCACCCAGCCGGCGACGCTCCGGCTCTCCCACGTACGTGTCGTAGGTGGTGCCCCAGCGCACCGGGGCGTGGGACAGCTCCAGGTGCGGGGCGAGCACACCGCCGTCGAAGAGCGCGCTGCCCAGCCCGGTGCCGAGGGTCAGCACCAGCTCGCAGCCGGTCCCGGCGACCACCCCCGCGCCGTGCACCTCGGCGTCGTTGAGCACCAGCGCCGGCACCCCGAAGGCGTCGGTCAGCGCGCCGCGGGCGTCGTACCCGGACCACTCGGCGACCAGCTCCGGGTCGATCCGGCTGCGCGGGCCGGAGCGGGTGACGTAGTGCGGGGTGGCCACCACCACGCCGTGCCGGATCATGCCGGGCATCCCGACGGTCAGCCGGTCCGCCGCCGGCAGCCGCCCGCCCAGCTCGACGAGGGTCTTCACGAAGAGCGCCGGTGGCAGCGGGTACGGCGTGGGCACCCGCAGCGGGCGGGCCCGCATCGTGCCGGCCGCGTCCAGCACGGAGGCCTTGATCCCGCCGCCGCCGCAGTCGATCGCCAGAGTGGTCGCCACGGGAGTGAGTCTGCCTCGCGTCCACGTCCCCCGTGCGGCGGGCCGGTCATCCGGTCGGCCCGCCCCGACCGCCCGGTACGCTCGGCTCCTCATGAGCGCCACGCTAATCGCCAAGGGTCTCGCCGCCGGCCACGGCGACCGCCTCCTCTTCTCCGACCTCGACCTGGTCGTCGCCCCCGGTGACGTGGTCGGGCTGGTCGGTGTCAACGGGGCCGGCAAGTCGACGCTGCTGCGCACCCTCGCCGGGCTCCAGCCCGTCGAGCAGGGCGGCATCTCGCTGAACCCGCCCACCGCCAGCGTCGGCTACCTCCCGCAGGAGCCGGAGCGCCGGCCGGGGGAGACGGTCCGCGACTTCCTCGCCCGGCGGACCGGGGTGACCGCGGCGCAGGCGACGCTGGACGCCGCCGCCGAGGCGCTCGGCGTGGGCGCGGCCGACGCCGACGACGCGTACGCCGAGGCGCTCGAGCGCTGGCTCGACCTCGGCGGTGCGGACCTGGCCGAACGCGCCGAGCAGGTCGCCGCCGAGCTGGGGCTCACCGTCGACCTGGACCACCCGATGACCGGTCTCTCCGGCGGCCAGGCGGCGCGGGCCGGGCTGGCCTCGCTGCTGCTCAGCCGCTACGACGTCTTCCTGCTCGACGAGCCCACCAACGACCTGGACCTGGCCGGCCTGGAGCGGCTGGAGGGGTTCGTCACCGGGCTGCGCGCCGGCACGGTGCTGGTCAGCCACGACCGCGAGTTCCTCACCCGCACGGTGACCCGGGTGCTGGAGCTGGACCTGGTCCAGCAGCAGATCCGGCTCTACGGCGGCGGTTACTCGGCGTACCTGGAGGAGCGGGAGGTGGCCCGCCGCCAGGCCCGCGCCGAGTACGAGGAGTACGCCGACACGAAGGCCGGGCTGGAGGCGCGGGCCCGGACCCAGCGGGCCTGGATGGAGAAGGGCGTGAAGAACGCCCGACGCAAGGCCACCGACAACGACAAGATCGGCCGCAAGTTCCGCGCCGAGGCGACGGAGAAGCAGGCGGCGAAGGCCCGGCAGACGGAAAAGCTGATCGAGCGGCTGGACGTGGCGGAGGAGCCCCGCAAGGAGTGGGAGCTGCGGATGGAGATCGCCGCCGCGCCCCGGGCCGGCGCGGTGGTGGCCGCGCTGCGCGGCGCCGTCGTCCGTCGGGGCGGCTTCACCCTCGGCCCGGTGGACCTCCAGATCGACTGGGCCGACCGGGTGGCGATCACCGGGGCGAACGGCTCCGGCAAGACGACCCTGCTCGCCGCGCTGCTGGGCCGGCTGCCGCTCGACTCCGGGCACGCCTCGCTCGGCCCCGGGGTGGTGGTCGGCGAGGTCGACCAGGCGCGCGGGCTCTTCCTCGGCGAGCAGCCCCTGCTGGACGCGTTCGGCGCGGCCGTACCCGAGCTGGCCCCGGCGGACGTCCGGACGCTGCTGGCCAAGTTCGGCCTGCGCGCGGCGCACGTGCTGCGGCCGGCGGCGACCCTGTCGCCGGGCGAGCGGACCCGGGCGGCGCTGGCGCTGTTGCAGGGGCGCGGGGTCAACCTGCTGGTCCTCGACGAGCCGACGAACCACCTGGACCTGCCGGCGATCGAGCAGTTGGAGTCGGCCCTGGCGCACTACGCCGGAACGCTGCTGCTGGTCACCCACGACCGGCGGATGCTGGACGCGGTGAGCGTCGACCGGCGGCTGCGGGTGGACGCCGGACGGATCGCCGAGGATTGATCCGTGCCGACCCGCTCGCGCGGGGTGAGAATGACTCCATGCTCAAGTGGGAGTACGCGCTGCTGGTCCGCCGCCGCCAGGCGGCCACCGACGACATCGGCTGGGAAGTCGTCTTCATCTGGTACGGCCCGGACGGCTCGATGGTCGATGTGACACCGTACGGCGACACCGCGCTGGCCCACCTCAACCGGGCCGGCGACCAGGGCTGGGAGCTGGTGGCGATGAGTGAGGACCCGTCCCTGCCGGGTAACAACGAGCTGCACCGGTACCACCTCAAGCGACCCAGGACGAGCGCCGCGCCGCGGCAGCGGATCCGGGGCGGCGTCCGGGCGCCCCGGCGCACGATTTCCGGCTGATCCGCCGCGCGCCGACCCGCGCCGCGTGATCCCCTCCGCTGCGGCGACATGGCGGTGTCCGAGCGGCGCGGATACCGCCATGTCGCCGAACTGGAGCCGATACCGACCGGTCTCGGCCGGGCATCCGGGCATACCGGGCGCGAATCCGGGTAACGGCGGCCCGGGAGGTGGCCATGGTCGCGCTGGCTCAGACGCCGCCCTCGGCCGAGCGGCTGCGGGCGATCGACGGATTCCTGGCCGAGTCCTGGGCGGACCAGGCCCGGCACGACGAACGGCTGCGCGGGATCGCGGTCGAGGTGCGGTTCGACCGGGGGGTGGCCCACCTGAGCGGCGAGGTCGATGAGGCGGCCGAGCTGCGTCTGGTCCGGGACCTGGTCGGCCGGCTGGCCGGCGTCTACGGGGTCTGGGACCGGGTCCGGGTCGCCGGGCGGGACCCGGTGGTGGTGGACCTGGGCTGCGGCGGCCAGAAGCAGTACCCCGCCAACCTGGGGCTGGACATCTTCCCGGCGCCCGGGGTGGACGCGGTGGCCGACCTCTCCGGCTCGCTGCCGCTGGCCACCGACTCGGTGGACGCGCTCTTCGCGGTGCACATCCTGGAGCACCTGATCGACTTCCTGCCACTGGTGGACGAGTGCCACCGGGTGCTCCGGCCGGGCGGCGTGCTGCACGTGATGAGCCCCTGGTGGGGGCATGTGAACGCGGTGGCCGACCCGACCCACGTCCGGCTGCTGGACGTGCAGACCTTCAAGGGGATCTGCGGGCAGCGCCCGCCGGGCACCCCGCGCTGGTATCCGCTGCACGCCGGCTGCGACGGCGCGTCGATCTTCGCCGACCTCACTCCCCTGCCTGCGGGGGCGGACCCGCCCACCGCCACCCATCTGGCCCGCTTCTTCGACTGACCACGGCCTCCGGGTGCCGGTCAGGCGTGCGCCGGGCCCTCGGTGGACTCGCGCAGTTCGAGACGGTACGGCGCCGTCAGCTCGCGGGCCGGGGCGGCCCGCTCACCGGCGAGCCGGCCGGCGAGCAGTTCCACGGCGAGGCGGGCGATGGCCTCCTTGTCCGGCGAGACGGTGCTCAGCGTGGGGACGGAGAACCGCCCGTCCTCGATGTCGTCGAAGCCGGCCACCGCGACGTCCTCGGGGACCCGCAGCCGCGCCTCGTGCAGGGCACGCAGCGCGCCGAGGGCGAGGGTGTCGTTGAAGCAGAAGACGGCGTCGGGCCGGGCGCCGGAGGCGAGCAGCTGCCGCATCGCGGCGGCCCCGTCGGCCCGGTGCCAGGCGGAGGCCGGGGCGACCAGGCTCTCGTCGTAGGCGAGGCCGGCGGCGGCGAGAGCGGTACGGTAGCCCGCCAGCCGGAGCCGGGCGCTGGCCCCCTCGGGTGTGCGCTGCGCGCCGATCGCGGCGATCCGGCGCCGGCCCAGGCCGATCAGGTGGGCGGTGATCTCGCGTGCGGCGGCCACGTTGTCGACCGCCACGTGGTCGGCGGGGCCGTGGTCGACCCCCTCCCCGAGCAGCACCATGGGTATGCCGTCCAGGCCGGTGAGGTCGTCCGCGGTGAGCGCCAACGGGCTGAAGATGAGCCCGTCGATCATGTGGTCGCCGATGCCCGAGGCGGCCACCCGCTCCTGTTCCGGGCCGCCGCCGGTCTGGTCGACCAGCACCGTCCAGCCGTGTACGCCGGCGGCGGTGACCACGTGCCGGGCCAGTTCCGCGAAGTACGGGATGTCCAGCTCCGGCACGGCCAGGGCGATCACCCCGGTCCGTCCCTTGCGCAGGTTGCGGGCGGACAGGTTGGGCCGGTAGTTGAGTTCGGCGATGGCCTCCTCCACCCGGGCCCGGGTGTCCGGTCGCACGTGCACGTAGCCGTTCACCACGTTCGACACGGTCTTGACCGACACGCCGGCCCGTTCGGCCACGTCCTTGAGCCTGTGTCGCACGACCTCGTCCTCCCGCAGGTGCCGGGTGCCAGGTCCGGACTCTACCGCGCGACGGCATCTTTACAACGTTGGTTACAACGTTGTAAAGACCTGGGGCCCGGAACCGTACCGGGGTCAGGGGGTCGGGGCCGGTTCGCCGGCCGGCTCCGTCGCGGCGTGCTCGCGACGGGCCAGGCGGTTGCGGCGGTAGCCGTAGCCGAAGTAGATCAGCGCGCCGAGGGCCATCCAGATCAGGAACCGGATCCAGGTCTCCACCGACAGGTTGAGCATCAGGTAGAGACAGGCCAGTGCGGAGACGATCGGCAGCACCGGGGAGAACGGCACCTTGAACGGCCGCTCCAGGTCCGGGCGCCTCCGGCGCAGGATCGGCACCGCGATCGAGACGATCACGAACGCGCAGAGCGCGCCGATGCTGACCAGGTCGGCCAGGGCCGACAGGGGCAGGAAGCCGGCGAGCAGCGCGACCGCCACGGTCATCACGCCGGAGATCCGGTACGGGGTGCCCCAGCGCGGGTGGATCCTGGCGACCGCCGGCGGGATCAGGCCGTCGCGGGAGATGGCGAAGCCGATCCGGCCCATGGCCACCAGGTCGACCAGGATCACGCTGGTCAGGCCGGCCACGGCGGCGATGGAGACGAGCACCCCGGCCCAGCCCGCGCCGACCGCGTTGAAGGCCGCCGCGATCGGGGCGCCCCGGTCGATCTCGGTGTACGGCACGATGCCGACCAGGACCAGCGAGACGCCGATGTAGAGCACGGTGGAGATCAGCAGGGTGCCGAGCAGGCCGAGGGTGAGGTCCCGCTTCGGGCGGCGGGTCTCCTCGCCGAGGTTGGCCACCGCCTCGAAGCCGGTGTAGGCGAAGAAGACCACGGCGGCGGCGCTGAGCACGCCGACGAAGCCGAAGACCGACGGCTCCAGGCCGAACAGCGCCTGCGTGACCGGCTGCTTGATGCCGTCCTCGCCGGCGTCGGCGGGCCGCGACGACGGGATGAACGGGGTGAGGTTGGCGGCCTTCACGAAGAACAGGCCGGCGGCCACGATGAAGACGCAGATGGCGACCTTGACGAACACCAGCAGGTTGGTCACCTTGGCGGATTCGCGGATGCCGACGACGGCGACCACGCCGAGCAGCAGCACGATGCCGATCGCGCCGAGGTTGACGACGCTGCCCTCCTCGCCGAACCAGGCGGTGGGCAGCCCGAGGAGTTCGGCGAGGTAGCCGGACCAGCCGCGGGCCACCACCGCCGCGCCGAGCGCGAACTCCAGCAGCAGGTCCCAGCCGATGATCCAGGCGACGACCTCGCCCATGGTGGCGTACGCGTAGGTGTAGGCGCTGCCGGCGGTCGGCACGCTGGAGGCGAGTTCGGCGTAGCAGAGCGCGGCGAGCAGGGCGACCACGCCGGCGATCGCGAACGAGACCACCACGCCGGGCCCGGCGCTGTCCCGGGCCTCGATGCCGGTGAGCGTGAAGATGCCGGTGCCGATCACGATGCCGATGCCGAAGCCGGTGAGGTCGCGGGCCCTGAGGTGGCGCTTGAGGCCGAGCCGGCCGTCGCTGCCGTCGGCCTCGCTCTGGGCCATCACGTCCTTGATCGGCTTGGTCCGCAGCATGGACACCGGGCTTCCCCTCCCACCGTGCGACCACCTGGTGGCGGCCGGTGACCGGCGATGCTACCCAGGACGGATCCTCGTCAACCGCCACGTCCTGTCACACTCCGGTCACGACCGGGCGTGTGGAGCCGGTCACCCTCCGGGGTGCGCGCGGGTCGCCCCGGACGGCGCAGCCGGGCGGTATCCGGACATCCAGGTCAGACTCTTGCGCCGAGGCCGGACGGTGTGAAAATTTTCTACCAGCGGTAGATAGCTTGCGGCGAATGTTGCCGCCATCGGCCGCGACACCGGGAGCCCGACGAAGGGACACACCGCATGAAGGCAACTCGGCTCCGAGCCGCCGGGCTGGCCGTGGCACTGCTCGGCGCGCTGGTCGCCGGCACGCCCGCGAGCGCCGCACCGGACACCACCGCCACCCCCGCCACCACCGACTGCACGACCGATCCGGCCACCCCCAAGCGCCAGTTCCGCGCCATGTGGATCTCCTCCGTGGTCAACATCGACTGGCCGACCAAGACCTCGCAGACCGCGCCGGACCGGATCGCCACCCAGCAGGCCGAGTACCTGGGCTGGCTCGACCTGGCGCAGAAGCTGCACCACAACGCCGTCGTGGTGCAGGTCCGCCCGACCGCCGACGCGTTCTGGCCGTCACCGCACGAGCCGTGGTCGGAGTACCTGACCGGGGTGCGCGGGCAGGACCCGGGTTGGGACCCGCTCGCCTTCCTCGTCACCGAGGCGCACAAGCGCAACCTGGAGTTCCACGCCTGGTTCAACCCGTACCGGATCTCGATGCCGGCGCCGGGCGGAGCCGGCGCGGACATCTCGAAGCTCGCGCCCGACCACCCGGCCCGCCAGCACCCGGAGTGGACCTTCGCCTACCCGCCGGCCGGCGCCGCCGGCAGCCGGCTCTACTACAACCCCGGCCTGCCGGAGGTCCGCGAGTTCGTCCAGACCGCGATGATGGACGCGGTCCAGCGGTACGACATCGACGGCGTGCACTTCGACGACTACTTCTACCCGTACCCGAGCGGGACGCACCAGGTGCCGGACGACGCCACGTTCGCCGCCCACCACCGGGGCTTCACCGACAAGGCGGACTGGCGGCGCGACAACATCAACCTGCTCGTCCGGGAGATGAACGACCGGATCAAGGCGGCCAAGCCGTGGGTGAAGTTCGGGGTCAGCCCGTTCGGCATCTGGCGCAACAAGTCGGTCGACCCGCTCGGCTCGGACACCACCGGCTCGCAGTCGTACGACATCATCTCCGCCGACACCCGTAAGTGGATCAAGGAGGAGTGGATCGACTACGTGGTGCCGCAGCTCTACTGGTACATCGGCCAGTACCCGGCCGCGGACTACGCGCGGCTCGTGCCGTGGTGGGCCGAGCAGGTGCGCGGCACCCGGGTGCAGCTCTACATCGGCCAGGCCGACTACAAGAGCGGCGAGCCGGCGTACGGGTCGTACTGGATGAACCCGCGGGAGCTGTCGGACCACCTGACGCTGAACCGGTCGTACCCGGAGGTGCTCGGCAACGTGCACTTCTCGGCCGTGCAGGTGAAGGCCAACCGGCTCGGGGCGACCGACATCTACGCCGCCGAGCACTACTCCCGCCCGGCGCTGCCGCCGAGGATGACCCACCTGCCGGCGAAGCCGCTGCTGTTCCCCGTGATCACGCGGACCGAGCGGTCCGCCGACGGGGTGCGGCTGCACTGGCGGCAGCCGGCCGACGGCCAGGGTCCGCTCGGCACGGCCACCTCGTACGCGGTCTACCGCTTCGACGGCGCCGGTCCGGCCGACCCCTGCGGCTTCGCCGACGCCGCGCACCTGGTCGGCACCGTGCGCGCCGACTCGGCGCCGGGCACGCGGTCCTGGCTGGACGAGACGGCGACGCCCGGCGCGACGTACACGTACGCCGTGACGGCGCTGGACCGGCTCTGGAACGAGAGCGCGCCGAGCCCGGTACGGGTGGTGCGCTGACCGATCCGCGAATGCCCCGGGCGATCCTGCCCGGGGCATTCGTCTGTTTCGACGCCTGTCACCAATAGTTCGCACTCGCCACGACCGACGGCCGCGAACCCGATCGACACTGATCGACATCCGGTGACCCGCCGGTAACCCACCGCCACACCGCACATCCCCGCGGAGGTAACCGTGACCAGACGCCTCGCCACCCTGCTCACCTCGGGCACGATCGCGCTGCTCACCGCGCTCGGCCTCGCCACCCCGGCGGCCGCCGCCGTCAGCACCGAACAGAAGCTCAGCGTGCTGAGCAGTTGGACGCAGACCAGCGCCACCAGCTACAACGCCTGGAACGCCGGCCGGCTGGACAAGGCCACCTGGTCCGCGTACGCCTTCGACTGGTCGACCGACTACTGCTCGTCCAGCCCGGACAACCCGCTCGGCTTCACCTTCAGCCTCTCCTGCTACCGCCACGACTTCGGCTACCGCAACTACAAGGCGATGGGGCAGTTCTCGGCCAACAAGTCCCGGCTCGACAGCGCCTTCTACGCCGACCTGAAGCGGGTCTGCGCCCGGTACAACGTCGTCGTCCGGCCCGCCTGCTACAGCCTGGCCTGGACCTACTACGAGGCCGTCAAGGCCTTCGGCACGGTGGCCGCCGTGCAGCAGTCCGACATCGACCGGGCCGCCCGGATGAAGGCCGACGCCGAGCGTCGGGCCGCCCTGCGCGGCTGACCCGCCCGGCACGCGCGGCTGCGGTCACCGCAGCCGCGCGTGCGCCGCACCGGCGGACGATCCGCCCGGTCAGGCCCACTCGCAGCGGCCCAGCTCCCACCGGGTCGGCGCGGCCGGACGCGGCGTCACCGCCCCCGAAGGACGGAAGCGGACCGAGTCCTCCCCCAGGTCGGGGTGCTCCACGGACAGGGCCAGCGCCGCCGCCTCCTCCAGGCCGAGCAGGCCACCCTCGCCGTACGCCGTGTCGAAGGCCGCGTCACCGATCCTGCGACGCAGCGCGGACTGCTGCTCCAGCCAGTACGGCCCGTAGATGCCGGGGCTGGCCCGCAGCCGCGCCCGGGTGGCCTGGGCCGCGCCGAAGAGCCGGGCCGCGGTGACCGGATCGTCGGTGACACAGCGCACCGCCACCGCGCTGACCGTGTCGCAGGCCCGCCCGTGGTAGCCGTGGCTCATCCGGGAACGCAGCGCCACCAGCAGGTGCTCGTGCGCCGCGACCACGTCGCCCCGGGCCAGCGCGACCATGCCGAGCAGCATGTCCACCGACCGCCGGCCCCGCTCGACCGGGCGGGCCGCCTCCACCGGGCGGGCCCCGCCCAGCAGCTCGGCCGCCTCGTCCAGCGCGTCCCGCCGCCACAGCAGCTGGGCCAGGACGTAGACGGCCAGGAGCGCGTCGCCGGCCACCTCCTGCTCGTACGCCCAGTCGATGACCTCACGGCAGACCCGCTCCGCCTCGGCGAACTGCCCCATGTCGATCAGCGGGGCGGCCCGCCCGGCCAGCACCCGGGCGAGCAGTCCCGCGTCCCCGGCCTGCCGGGCCGCCGCCTCCGCCCGCTGGGAGAAGCGCAGCTCCTCGGCGAACTCGCCGTCCGCTCCGGCGTGCAACGAGTGCAGGTGGTACGCCGCCGCCAGCTCCGCCTCCGGGATCTGCTCGCCGGTCTCGGCGATCCGCCCGTACAGCCGGAACAGCCAGAGCCGGGCCTCCCGGGACAGCCCGCGCTCCCGCCACCACTGGTCCAGGCCACCGGCCAGCCGCAACCCGGCCCGCGCGCTGCCACCGGTGGCGCACCAGCGCAGGGCCGCGCGCAACTCCCCGGCCAGCGGGTCGAGCGCGTACAGCGAGAGGGTGACCGGCCGGCCGTCCGGCCCGAGGTGGGCCTGCTCCAGCGCGTGCGACGACCAGGCCACGTGCCGGTCCCGCGCGCCCTGCTCCTCGCCCGCCTCGGCCAGCCGCCGGGCCGCGTACGCCCGGATCGGGTCGAGCATCCGGTACGTGCTGCCCGTCGCCGCCGGCTCGGCCAGCACCATCGACTTGTCCACCAGCACCGACAGCGCGTCGAGCGGGTCCTCGTCGAGCAGCCACTCCACCGTGGACAGGCTCACCGGCCCGGCGAAGACCGCCAGCCAGCGCAGCAGCCGGGAGGCGCGCGGCCCCAACGTCCGGTACGACCAGGTGACCGTCGCCTGCATGGTGAGGTGCCGCTCCACGGCGGAACGCTGCACGGCCCGGTGCGCCGGTGACGGGGGCGCGCCGCCGGCCGCCGCGGCGACCAGGTCCACGGTGTCCTGCTGGTTGCCCGTCCAGGCGTGCTCCACCGGCGGCGTGGGGTCGACCCGACCGGCGTCCAGCGCGCCCAGCACGTCGTCGAGGCGGGCGGCGAGCTGCCCGGCGGAGAGCACCCGCAGCCGGGCGGCGGCCAGCTCGATGGCCAGGGGCAGGCCGTCCAGCCGCTGCACCACCCGGTGCAGGTCGCCGACCTCGGCCCAGTCCGGCGGCCGGCCGCCCCGGGCCGCCGCCGTCCGGTCCAGCAACAGCGCCACCGCGTCGCTCTCCACCCGCCCCGGCTGCGGGTCGACCGAGAGCGGCGGGATCCGCCAGACCACCTCGCCGGGCAGCCCGAAGGACTCCCGGCTGGTGGCCAGCACCCGCACCCCGCCACCCCCGGCGAGCAGCCGGGAGATCACCTCGGCGCAGGCGGCGGGCTGGGCGTCGCAGGTGTCCAGCACCACCAACATCCGGCGGGCAGCCGCGTACTCGACCAGGGTGTCCAGCATCGGGCGGCCCGGCTCCGGACGCAGCCCGAGCACCGCGGCGATCGCGAACGCCACCAGCCCCGGGTCGGTGACCGTGGCGATGTCGACGAACCACACCCCGTCCGGGTACGCCTCGACCAGCCCGGAGGCCAGCTCCACGGCCAGCCGGGTCTTGCCCGCGCCACCCGCGCCGAGCACGGTGACCAGCCGGTGCCGGCGGACCAGCAGGTCCAGCTCGGCCCGCTCGGTCAGCCGGCCGATGAAGGAGGTGACCTGGGTGGGCAGGTTGTGCGCCGCCGCCTCGGCGGTACGCGGCCGGGGGAACTGCCGTTCCAGCCCGGGTGCGACGAGCTGGAAGAGGCGCTCCCGGTCGTCGAAGCCGCGCAGCCGGTGCAGGCCGAGGTCGAGCAGGGTCGCCCCGGACGGGAGCGGGTCGGCGAAGCGGGCGGTCGACGCCGAGCAGAGCACCTGCCCGCCGTGCGCCGCGGCGGCGACCCGGGCGGCCCGGTGCACCTCCGGGCTGGCGTACTCGCCGTCGCGGGGTTCGGCGTAGCCGGTGTGCAGCCCCATCCGGACGCGCGGCGTGGCGTCCTCGTTCGGCCAGTCGTGGGTGGACAGCGCCCGCTGCGCGGTCAGGCAGGCGGTCAGCGCCTTGGCGGCGTCGGGGAAGGCGAGGAAGAACGAGTCCCCCTCGGTCAGCAGCTCCGCGCCGTCGGTCACGGCCAGCGTGTCCCGGAGCAGCCGGCGGTGCTCCCGCAGCACCGGGCGGTACTCCGGTCCGAGCAGCTGGGCCAGCCGGGTCGAGCCCTCGATGTCGGTGAAGACGAAGGTCACCCAACCGCTCGGGAGGTGGATCCGTGGCGACATGCGTGGAACCTCCGACCTGACGTCGGGTACATGCTGCCCTATGGTCGGGCCGTCACGCATCGTGAGAACGGCCGGGCGGCGTCCGACTCAAGGTGCCATCCGACCAGGCAGCCGGCAAGGCGGGAGAGCGGGGACGGCGGCGGTCAGCCGCAGCAGCCGCCACCGCAGCAACCACCGCCGCCGGACGGCGCCGGTGCGGCGGCCGGCGTTCGCCCGCCGCCTCGGCCGGTGACCGCGACGGTGGAGAGGAGCTTGACGGTGTCGGCGTGACCCTCGGGGCAGGACGCCGGCTCGCCGGCGTCCGACATCGGACGGTTGACCTCGAAGGTGTCACCGCAGGCGCGGCAACGGAACTCGTACCGGGGCATGCCTCCAGCGTACGACCGGGCCTGACGCTCCGGCGGGCATGGGTGATACTCGACGGGTGAGCGGCGAGGAGAGTGCGACCGTGCGACCCCTGCGACCGGCGACGCCGCCCGACGGGCCGCTCGGCAGCTCCGGCGCCGCGCCCGACCCGGCCCCGCTGCCCCGGCCCCGCCGACCCGTCCAGGACGAGGCCAGGATCGATCGCGCCGGGGCCGACACCCCGAACGCGGACGCCACCGAGCCTGACACCACCTCGCCCCGTGGCGCGGAGACCGAGGGCGCGAAGGCTGAGCCGGCCAAGGACGAGACGGCCAAGGCAGACCCGGCCAAGGACGAGCCGGCCAAGGACGAGACGACGACGACGGACACGACCGAGGCCGGCGCGGCGAAGGGTGTGCCCGGCAGACGGCGGCGGATTCCGTTCGCGCACGCGGTCCGGCTCCCCCCGCCCCGACAGGCGGTCGCCGGCGCGGCCCGGGCCACCCGGGCCTGGTCCCGCCGGCCCAGCGGCCGGCTGACCCTGCCCGGGCTGTTCCTCTTCGCGCTGGTCGCCGCGACCGGAGCGGTCGGCGCGGTCGTGGTCCCGTCGGCCGTGCGGCAGGCCAGGCCGGTCGCCGTGGACGCGACCGAGCCGGGCGCGGTCGTCGTACCCGCGCCGGGCGCGCTGCCCGGGGCCACGGTGGCGCCGGTGCCGCCCGGGGTGACCCCGCCGGCCGGGCTGCCGCCCACCACGCCGCTGCCCGGCGGCGTGACGCCGACCGCTCCGGCGCCCGGGTCGGTCACCGGACGCCCGGCGGACGCCCTCGCCGCCTGGGCGCAGACCACCGGCGCGAAGGTCGGCGTCTCGCCGGTGGCGATGCAGGCGTACGGCTACGCCGAACTGGTGCTGGCCGAGACGAACCGGAGCTGCCAGCTCAGCTGGACCACGCTCGCCGCGATCGGGTACGTCGAGTCCCGGCACGGGCAGGCCAACGGCGCCCGGCTCGGCTCGACCGGCCGGGCCGAACCGGAGATCATCGGCGACGCGCTGGACGGCAACGGCGGCCGCATGCTGATCCGGGACACCGACCGGGGCCTCTTCGACCGGGACACCACCTACGACCGGGCCATCGGGCCGATGCAGTTCATCCCGACCACCTGGCAGGAGATCGGCGCGGACGCCGACAACGACGGCCGCAAGGACCCGCACGACCTGGACGACGCGGCGCTGGCCGCCGGGAGGTACCTGTGCAAGGGCGGCCGGAACATGACCGTCCCCGGTGACTGGTGGGGCGCCATCCTGTCCTACAACGACGTACGCCGCTACGCCACCGACGTGTTCGACAAGGCCAACGAGTACGGCCGGGCGAGCCGTACGTGATGTGATCGTCCGCGTACATTGCCGGACCGGACACTTCCCCCGGGCAGCCGTTGGCGGCAAGCTGTACGGGTGATGGTGCGCGAGTGGGATCCCCGGACCGCGTCGTCCGACGAGATCGCGTCCGTGCTGGACACGCTGAACGCGGTCCTGGCGGCGGACCTCCCGCAGGACCCGCCCTGGCGGGAGAACTCCCTGCGGGAGTACCTCTCCGAGGTGATGCCGGGCGAACGGCGGATCTCCTGGGTCGCCGAGGGCGATCCGGGTCCCGACGGTGCGCCGGGCCCGATCCTGGGCCACGTCCACGTGCTGCTCCTCGGTGACATCGGCGTGCTGGAGGTGCTGGTGCACCCGGAGGCGCGCCGCACCGGCCTCGGCCGTCAGCTGGTGCTGACCGCGGCCCGCCGGGTCTACCAGGAGGGCTTCCGGTCGATCGGTGTCGAGGTGGTCGGCGACACCCCCGCCGTCGCCTTCTACGAGTCGCTCGGCTTCCTCCGCGAGTACGTGGAGACCCGCAGCGTGCTCGACCTCGGCACGGTCGACTGGCCGGCGCTGACCGAGATGGCCGGCGGCGTGGGCGCCGGATACCACCTGGAGTTCTGCCCGGGCGGGCCGCCGGACGACCTGATCGAGGCGTACGCGCGGGCCAAGGCCGAGGTGCGCGACGTCGACGACGGCGAACTGCGCCCCAGCTCGTACGACCCGCAGCGGCTGCGGGACAGCCTGGACACGCTGCACCGGCGCGGCATGAAGCCGTACATCGTGCTGGCCCTGCACGAGCAGACCGGGCAGGTGGCCGGGCTGACCGAGGTGGTGGTGCCGGCGCAGCACCCCACCCGCGCCGACCAGTACGACACCATCGTGGTGCAGGATCATCGGGGCTACGGCATCGACCGGGCGATCAAGGCCCGGATGCTGCTGGAGCTACGCTCGGCCGAGCCCACGCTGGGCGAGGTGCAGACCTGGAACGCCCAGGCCAACGAGGCGATGCTCAAGGTCAACGCCGAGCTAGGCTACCGCCCCGACCGGGAGTGGTGTGAATACAGCGTGGACGTCGCCGAGCTGGTGCACCGCCTCGACGCCTCCCGCTGACCACGAATTCACCACACCGCCGCCCGGGGGATGGACGGCGGCCATCACCGACCCTTAACGTGCGTTAGTTCACGTCCACCCATCGTGGAGGCCCTATGCGCCCGCGCCGCAGATACGCCGCGCTCGCAACCGCCGCCGCCGTCACCCTTCCGGTCATCGGCGTCGCACCGACCGCGGCCAGCGCCGCGCCCACCGACCTTTTCATCTCGGAGTACGTCGAGGGCTCGTCCAACAACAAGGCGATCGAGCTCTTCAACGGCACCGGGTCCCCCGTCGACCTCACGGCCGGCGGCTACCAGCTCCAGCTCCACTTCAACGGCTCCACCACGCCGACCAACATCGCGCTGACCGGCACCGTCGCCGCCGGTGACGTGTTCGTCTTCGCCGCCTCCTCGGCCGCCCCGACGATCCTCGCCCAGGCCGACCAGACGTACGCCTCCTCGCTGTTCAACGGCGACGACGCGATCGTGCTGCGCAAGGGTGGCAGCGTGCTCGACTCGATCGGTCAGGTCGGCGTCGACCCGGGCACCGAGTGGGGTGCCGGGCTGACCAGCACCGCCGACAACACGTTGCGTCGGCTGCCGTCGGTCTCCGCCGGGGACACCGAGCCGTCCGACGCCTTCGACCCGGCCGTGCAGTGGGCCGGTTTCGCCACCGACACGTTCGACGGTCTGGGCAGCCACGCCGTGGGCGACGGCGGCCCGGTCGACCAGCCGGCCGCGCTGAAC
This sequence comes from Micromonospora citrea, assembly GCF_049629545.1. Classification (GTDB taxonomy): domain Bacteria; phylum Actinomycetota; class Actinomycetes; order Mycobacteriales; family Micromonosporaceae; genus Micromonospora; species Micromonospora citrea_A. The sequence goes on along the minus strand of NZ_JBNADX010000005.1, from coordinate 28,716 downwards.
TGCGGCGGCACGCTGACCCTGGAGGCGGGCGCGACCGCCACCCGCGAGGTCACCGCCACCGACGCCGACGACACTGTCGTCGATCTCGCCGTCACCGCGGTCAGCCCGACGCCCGCCACCGGGTCGATCAGCCGTACCGCGTTCACGCCGGCCACCGCCGCCGGCGGCACCGCCACCGCCACGGTCACCGCCACCGGCCTGCCCGGTGGGACGTACGCGGTCACCCTGACCGCGACCGACGCCGACGGCGGCACCGCGACCTGCACCCTCACCGTGCAGGCCACCACCGTGCTGTCGGTGGGCGAGGTGCAGGGCCCGACCGGGGACGACGAGAACGGCCGGACCGACCGCTCCCCGCTCGCCCCGGCCAGCGGCAACGGCACCAGCTCCACGCTGTACGACGTGCGCGGCGTGATCACCCAGAAGTCGCTCACCCGCACCTCGGCCGGCGCCGCCCAGTACGGCTTCTACCTGCAGAGCCGCACCGGCACCGAGGACGGCGACCCGCTCAGCTCCGACGGCCTCTTCGTCTTCACCGGCTCGTTCACCACGCTGATCGGCGGCTACACGCCGACGGTCGGTGACGAGGTGGTGCTGCGCGGCCGGGTGTCGGAGTACTTCCACCAGACCCAGCTCTCCAGCGCCTCGCTGGTGCGCAAGCTGGACTCCGGCCTGGACGTGGACACCGCCGTGGCGGTGGACGACGCGACGCCGCCGGCCGACGCCACCGGCGCCGACCTGTTCTGGGAGCGGCACGAGGGCACCCGGATGCGGGTCCGCTCGGGCAGCGGGGTGTCCGCCCCGCGCCACATCTTCGCCTCCACCCTCGACTCCGAGATCTACGTGGTGGACCGCGAGGACCCGATCATGAAGCGGACCGACCCGTACGCCCGTCGGGTGTTCCGGGACGCCCACCCGCTGGACGACATCCCCGGCACCCTCTTCGACAACGGCAACAACCAGCGGATCCTGCTCGGCGCGGGTGGGGTCAAGGCCACCGCCGGGGACTCGGCCGCGCTGCTGCCGCCGGCCCGCACCTTCGACACCCTCGCCACCGACGCGTACGGCGCGGTCGCCTTCGGCTTCAGCAAGTACACCGTGCAGCCGGAGACGCTCGCCCTCGGCGCGGGCGCCGACCCGTCGGCGAACAACCCGCCGAAGCCGGCCGACCGCAGCCGTGAGGTCGCCGTCTCGACGTACAACGTGGAGAACCTGTACGACTTCCGGGACGACCCGTTCGACGGCTGCGACTTCGCCGGCAACCCGGGCTGCACCGGGGTACGGCCGCCGTTCGACTACGTGCCGGCCGGCGAGGCGGAGTACCGGGAGCACCTGGCCGCGCTCGCCGACCAGATCCGCACCGACCTGCACTCCCCGGACCTGATCCTGGTGCAGGAGGCCGAGGACCAGGACATCTGCACGGTGTCCGGCACCGAGCTGGCCTGCGGTGACAGCAATGACGCCGACGGCGCCCCGGACACCCTCCAGGACCTGGCGCTGACCATCGCCGCCGCCGGTGGCCCGGCCTACGCCGCCGCGTACGACCGCAGCGGCGCGGACGCGCGCGGCATCGTCTCCGCGTTCCTGTACCGCACGGACCGGCTGTCGCTGGCCGAGGCGACCGCCACCGACCCGCTGCTCGGCGCCACGCCGACGGTGCGGTACCGGTCGGCGGGGCTGCCGTCCAACGCGGACGTGCAGAACCCGAAGGCGCTCAACGCGGTGCTGCCGGCCGACACCGACACGTCGACCGGCCAGGACGGCGACAACGTCTTCACCCGCGCTCCCCAGCTGGGCAAGTTCGTGGTGAGGGCGACGCCGGGCGGCGCGGAGTCCTACCTGCTGTACGCGCTGAGCAACCACTACTCGTCCGGTCCGGACAGCAGGGTCGGACAGCGCACCGAGCAGGCGCGGTACGGCGCGGCGATCGTCACCGCGATCGAGGAGTCGGATCCGCACGCCCGGGTGGTCTACGGCGGCGACATGAACGTCTTCCCCCGCCCGGACGACCCGATCGCCACGGCGGCGAACCCGACCCCGTCGGACCAGCTCGCCCCGCTCTACGAGGCCGGCCTGCACAACCTCTGGGACGACCTGGTCGCGGACGCCCCGGCGGCGGCCTACTCGTATAACTACAGCGGGCAGGCGCAGACGCTGGACAGCATCTTCGTCAACGACGCGCTCCACGCCGACCTGGTGCAGGTGCGGACGGCGCACGTCAACGCCGACTGGCCGAGCGACTTCACCGAGGACGGCTCGCGGGGCGCGAGCGACCACGACCCGTCGGTCGCCCGGTTCCGGGCGCAGCCGTCGCTGCGCGTGGCCGACGCGTCGGTGGTCGAGGGCGACAAGGGTGACCGGACGCTGACCTTCCAGGTCACCGTCTCCCGTCCGCTGTCGACGCCGACGACGCTCTGCGCCGCGGCGGTGGGCCTGACCGCGTCGGCCGGCTCGGACTTCGACCCGTACGTCGGCTGCCGGGTGCTGCCCGCCGGGCAGACCTCGCTGGCGTTCCCGGTGACCGTGCGGGGTGACCGGAAGGTGGAGGCGAACGAGAAGATCGCGTTCGCGGCCGCCGGCCCGCTGAGCCTGCGGCTCGCCGACCCGCTGGCGATCGGCACCATCACCGACGACGACTGACGGTCCGAGGTACGACGACGGCCCGTCGTCCGGGAGTGCACCCTCCCGGGCGGCGGGCCGTCACCCGTCGGGGCGCGGCACGCGCGGCGGTGGCGGCACGTTCCGGTACTTCGCGACGCGCACCTCCCACTGGCTGCGCCGGCGCATCGCGTCCCGCACCGCGCGGTTGCGGTAGTACGTCTCGGGCGGCCGGGCCAGCCCGTAGACGTCGGCCCACCACTCGCCCGGCTCCGGGTCGAGGATCGTGTCCAGGTGGGAGGGGTAGCGCCGCTCTGCGCCGTCCCGGGCCGGGCGCTGTGGATATCGCCGGGCGCGCCCGGCCCGCCGAACCCCAGGGCCGAGCTACCGGCAGCTCACGGCAGCACCTCGATGTGAACGGCCCCCCGCGCGCCGCACGTCACACGCGGTCGCGGCGGCCCAGCGGCGGCCCAGGGGGCTCAGTAGCGCTCGCGGAGCAGTTGGGCGGCCTCGACGGCCCAGTAGGTGAGGATGATCTGCGCACCGGCCCGGCGGATCGAGGTGAGCGTCTCCAGCATCACCCGCTCCCGATCGACCCAGCCGTTCGCGGCGGCCGCCTCGACCATCGCGTACTCGCCGGAGACCTGGTAGGCGGCGACCGGGACGTCCACCGCGGCGCGGACCGCCGAGACCACGTCGAGGTAGGGCAGCGCCGGCTTCACCATCACCATGTCGGCGCCCTCGGCGACGTCCAGCGCCACCTCGCGCAGCGACTCGCGCAGGTTCGCCGGGTCCTGCTGGTAGGCGCGCCGGTCCCCCTCCAGCGCGGACTCCACCGCGTCGCGGAACGGGCCGAAGAAGGCCGAGGCGTACTTGACCGCGTACGCCAGCACCGCCACGTCCTGGTGGCCGGCGGCGTCGAGCGCCCGGCGTACGACGCCGACCTGGCCGTCCATCATCCCGGACGGCCCGACCACGTGGACCCCGGCGGCGGCCTGGGCCACCGCCATCTCGGCGTACGCCTGAAGCGTGGCGTCGTTGTCGACCGCGCCGTCCGCGGTGAGCACGCCGCAGTGCCCGTGCGAGGTGAACTCGTCCAGGCAGAGGTCGCTCATCACGACCGTGGCGTCGCCCACCTCGGCGACGACGTCGGAGATGGCGACGTTGAGGATGCCGCCCGGGTCGGTACCACCGGAGCCGCACTCGTCCCGCGACGCCGGCACCCCGAAGAGCATGATGCCGCCGACCCCGGCCTGGACCGCCTCGACGGCGGCCTTGCGCAGCGAGTCCCGGGAGTGCTGGAGCACCCCCGGGAGCGACGCGATCTGCCGCGGCTCGGCCAGCCCCTCCTTGACGAACATCGGCACGACCAACTCGGCCGGGTCGACGCGGGTCTCGGAGACCAGCCGCCGCACGGCCGCGTTACGACGCAGCCGGCGGGGCCGGATCTCGGGGTACGGCATGAGGAGCCTCCCTGTCAGCGGAACCTCAGGGCGGTCGGCCCCTGCACCTTCGAGCCACGGCGCTGCTTGGCCGGCATGGCGGCCAGCTTCTCCCGCAGTTCGACGGCGTAGGCGGCGAGCGCCTCCACCAGGTCGGGCACCGAGGCGTGCGGCGGCTGCACGTCGACCCGCAGGCCGAACTCCGTCGCGGTCTCCGCCGTCTTGGGCCCGATGACTGCAACAACGGTACGGGCGTGCGGCTTCCCGGCGATACCGACGAGGTTCCGCACGGTGGAGGAAGACGTGAAGAGCACCGCGTCGAACCCGCCCGACTTGATCGCGTCGCGGATCTCGGCGGGCGGCGGCGCGGCCCGGACCGTCCGGTACGCGGTCACGTCGTCGACCTCCCAGCCGCGCTCGGTGAGCCCGGCGGCGAGGGTCTCGGTGGCGATGTCGGCGCGCGGCAGCAGCACCCGGCCGACCGGGTCGAGGATCTCGTCGTGCGGCGAGAACTCGGCCAGCAGGCCCTCGGAGGACTGCTCACCGGAGGGCACCAGCTCCGGCTGGATGCCGAAGGCGCGCACCGCGTCGGCGGTCGCCTCACCGATACAGGCGATCTTGACGCCACCGAAGTGGCGGGCGTCCAGGCCGTGCTCGGCGAACTTCTCCCAGACCGCGCGGACGGCGTTGACCGAGGTGAAGATCACCCAGGCGTACCGGCCGTCGACCAGGCCCTTGACCGCCCGCTCCATCTGGGCCGGGGTGCGCGGCGGCTCGACCGCGATGGTCGGCACCTCGCACGGGATCGCCCCGTACGCGCGCAGCCGGGCGCTCATCGCGCCGGCCTGCTCCTTGGTCCGGGGGACGAGCACCTTCCAGCCGTACAGCGGGCGGTTCTCCCACCAGCTCAGCTTGTCCCGCTGACCCACGCCCTCACCGACGGTGAGCACCACCCGGCCGGTGAAGCCGAGCGCCGCCGCGACGAAGGAGTCCACGGTCGACGTGGTGGTGTACTGGGTCTCGCCGGTGCCGTCGCCGGTCACCCCGACGCCGGTGGTGCCGTCCACCCCGGCGGCGAGCAGGCCGTCCCGGATGGCGGCCAGGTCGCCGGCGTCCACGGCCAGCGCCAGCGAGCCCCGGCCGACGGCGGCGGCGAGCGCGTCGAAGTCCAGCGTGCCGACGTCCTCGACGTCGGCGGCGGTGCGTACGCCCGGCAGCGGCACGCCGGCGTACGTGGCGACGCCCTCGGCCTGCCCGACGCCCGGCACCACCTCGAAGTGCGCGGCGGTACGCGCCACCGCCTGCACCTCCTTGACCACCGAGTCGTGGCCGAACGGGTCACCGGCGACCAGGTGCACCGCGTTCAGCCCGGAGCGGGCCGCGGAGATGAGCACCTTCGCCACGTCACCCGGCACACCCTCGGCGGGGGTGAACTGGGCGTCCTCCTTGGCCTGGGCGCGGACGACGTCGAGCAGCGACTCGGGGACTCCCCGGTCGTACACCACCTGGTCGGCGTCGACCAGGGCGTCGTGCGCCCGGCGGGTCAGCAGGCCCGGGTCGCCGGGGCCAGCCCCGACGAATGCGATCCGGCCTACGGGCTTACGGGTGCGGGTCATTCTGTGCTCCCAAATTGCTGGGTCCCCGGGCCGGTGCTTCCGTCGTGGCCGAGGATCGAGTCGGCGCCGAGGTCGAGGAGTTCGGCGGCGAGTGCCTTGCCGATCTCCGCCGCGTCGGCGGGCGTTCCGGTGCGGGACAGCCGCAGGTCTCGGGTGCCGTCCGGGCTGATCACCGCCCCGCGCAGGTAGATCTCCTCGCCGACGTCGCCTTCGGCGAGTTCGGCGTAGGCGGCGACCGGAGCGGAGCATCCGGCCTCCAGGGTGGCCAACAGCGCCCGCTCCGCGACGACCGCGGCGCGGGACGGTGCGTGGTCGAGCACCGCGAGCAGCTCGACCAGTTCCGTGTCGTCGGCCCGGCACTCCACCGCCAGCGCGCCCTGGGCGGGCGCGGGCAGCATCAGCATCGGGTCGAGCGTCTCGGTGATCTCGTCGGTCCGCCCGATCCGGGCCAGACCGGCCCGGGCCAGGACGATCGCGTCGAGATCGGCGTCCGGGCCGAGCACCCGCCGCAGGCGGGTGTCCACGTTGCCCCGGATCGGGGTGACCTCCAGCTGCAGGCCGAGGGCGTGCAGCTGGGCGATCCGGCGCAGCGCGCCGGTGCCCACCACCGCGCCCGGCGGCAGCTCGGCGAGGGTACGACCGCCCTTGGCGACCAGCGCGTCGCGCGGGTCCTGGCGGGGCGGCACCGCCGCGATGTGCAGCCCGGCCGCCGCGGCGGTGGGCAGGTCCTTGTAGGAGTGCACGGCGAAGTCGATGGTGCCGGCGGTCAACGCGTCGCGCAGCGCGGAGACGAAGACGCCGACGCCGAGCCGGTGCACGGGGGCCGAGGAGCGGTCACCCGCGGTGACCACCTCCACCAGTTCGACCGGGCGGCCGGTGGCGGCGGTCAGCGCCTCGGCGACGTGGCCGGACTGGGCCATCGCCAGGGCGCTGCCCCGGGTACCGAGGCGCAGGGGGCTGCTCATCGCTCACCTCCGGTGTACGGGGTGGTGTCGGTGTCGACCACGTCGGGCACCGTGTCCACCGGGGAGGAGGTCTGTGGTACCTCCAGGTCGAACAGCTCGCGCAGCAGCGCGGCGTACTGGTCGCCGCCGGGTTCCGCGGCGAGCTGGCGTACCCGCACCGTGGGCTGGTGCAGCAGCCGCTGCACCACCCGGTGCACGGTCCGGGCGACCTCGGCACGCTGGTCGTCGCTGAGGTCGGGCCGGCGCTGGGCGAGCCGACGCAGCTCGGCGCCGACCACGTCCTCGGCCCGGCCGCGCAGCGCCGCCACGGTGGGCGCCACGTCCGCGCCGCGCAACCAGCTCAGGAACGCCTCGACCTCGCCGGTGACGATCCGGGTCACCTCGGCGGCGTCGGCGGCGGCCGGACCGTCGGCGAGCAGGCCGGCCATCCGGTCGATGTCGATCACCTCGACACCTGCCAGCCCGGCCACGCCCGGCTCGACGTCGCGGGGCACGGCGAGGTCGAGCAGGACCAGCGGCCCCCGGTCGGTGTCGCGCCGGGTCAGCGCCCGGGTCACCACGTCGAGGGTGAGGACCGGTTCGGTGGCCGCGGTGGCGGCCACTACGATGTCCACTGTGGAGAGCGCGTCGACGAGCGCGGCCATCGGGACGGCGTTCGCCCCGTACGACTCGGCCAGGCGTACCGCCCGGTCGGCCCCCCGGTTGGTGACGGTGAGCGGGCCGGCGCCCAGCCGGGAGAGTGTCGCCACGCTCAGCGCGCCCATCGCGCCCGCCCCGACCACCATGGCGGGCCGGGCGGAGAGGTCACCGTCGAGGTGATCGGCGGCCAGATCCAGCGCGGCGGTCACCACGCTCTGCCCGGCCCGGTCGATGTTGGTCTCGGCGTGCGCCCGCTTGCCGACCCGCAGCGCCTGCTGCATCAGTTCGTGCAGCAGCCGGCCGGCGGTGTCCGCGCCGCTGGCCCAGTGGTACGCGTCCCGCAACTGGCCGAGGATCTGCGCCTCGCCGACCACCATCGAGTCCAGCCCGGCGGCGACCCGGAAGACGTGGTCGACGGCGGCGCCGTCGTAGTGCACGTAGAGGTGGTTGGCGAGCGTCGCCGGCGGGGAACCGGCCTGCTCGGCCAGGACGGCGCAGATGTCGCCCAGGCCGCCGTGGAAACCGGACACGGCGGCGTAGACCTCCACCCGGTTGCAGGTGGAGACCAGCACGGCCTCGGCGACGTACGGCTGGGCGACCAGGCGGTCCAGGGTGCGGGTGAGATCGGCGGGGGCGACCGCCAGCTGCTCCAGGGTGGCGACCGGAGCGGTGCGGTAGGACGCGCCGACGACGAGCAGTTTCACGTGCCGATCGCCTCCTGGGTGTCGGGGGCCGTGAGCCCACCGGGCAGGGCGGTGAGCGCGGACCCGCCGGTGGCCGGGAGCGCGGTCAGGGACGCCTTGCGGTGCTCGTGGAACGACAGGATCTGGAGCTCGATGGCGAGGTCGACCTTCCGCACGTCGACGCCCTCCGGCACCGAGAGTACGCACGGGGCGAAGTTGAGGATGCTCGTGACGCCGACGGCGACGAGCCGGTCGGCCACAGCCTGGGCGGCCGGGGCGGGGGTGGCGATGACGCCGATCGAGATCTGCTCCTCGGCGGCGACGTCGGCCAGGTCGTCGACGTGCCGTACGACCAGGCCGTTGATGATCTCGCCGACCCGGGCGCGGTCGGCATCCAGGAGGGCGGCGATCCGGAAGCCGCGGCTGGCGAAGCCGTCGTAGCCGGCCAGGGCGTGACCGAGATTACCCACGCCGACCAGGGCAACGGCCCGCCGCTGGGTGAGCCCGAGCACGAACTCGATCTGGTCGACCAGCAGCCCGACGTCGTAGCCGACGCCCCGGGTGCCGTACGAGCCGAGGTGTGAGAGATCCTTGCGGAGCTTGGCCGAGTTGACCCCGGCGGCGCTGGCCAGCCCTTCGCTGGAGACCGTCTCGTGGCCGGCTTCGGCGAGGTTGTGCAGGGCACGGAGGTACTCGGGGAGCCGCGCGACGGTCGCCTCCGGGAGGTCCGGGAGCGCCGGTACGGCACCGGCGCGGCCGGGCGCGCCAGGGTGACGGTGCTGACTCATGAGACTCCGTGCGGTGCGATCCTCGGCCGGTGACCGACCGTTTCGGGACTCCCGCTGGCGACCGAGGTTGCCGGCTGTGCTAGCAGGGCGCGTCGGAACTACAGGGTAGGCGCTTGTGAAGACGTGCACAAATCGCGATCTTGCTGTCTCGCGACGTGCCGTCACCAGGCCCTCCATTCTGCAAGATCGATCCGGCGGCCTCCGGCGGCGCCGCTGCGCGATTATTGCTCAATCCCGACTTCTCTGACCAATCACGCGCGCTCAGCGGCGACGTGGCGTATCCCTCACCACCACACCCGGTGGCCCCGGCCCCGGCGGGCCCCGGCCCCGGCCGGTGAACGGCCGACCGCCGGGCGGACCGGAGCGACGAGGAGTCAGGACAGCGTGGTGGCGAGGGTCACGGCCTCGGTCAGGGTGTCGGCCACCGGGTGACCGGAGGCACGCAGGCCGGCCGGGTCCGACAGCCCACCGGTGTAGAGGACGCAGTGCGCCCCCACGCTCACGGCGGCGTCGGCGTCGTCGATCGAGTCGCCGATCAGCACCACCTCGCGACCGTCCAGGCCCAGCTCGGCCAGGTGCTTGGCCAGCCACCCGGCCTTGAAGCCGCCACCGACCGCGGCGCGCAGCCCGTCCACCCGGGTGAAGTGCGGGGTCAGCCCGTACGTGTGCACGGTCGGCACCAGTTCGTCGTGGAACCACATCGACAGCAGCGACTGGGTGCCCGGCCAGGCGGCGATCGCCGCGGTCGCGTCGTCCGCCAGCGCGCAGGAGGTCAGTCCGGCCCGGTACGCGTCGTGGAAGATCCGGTCCAGCGCGCCGAACGCCTCGGCGTCGACCGCCCGGCCGAGCATGTCCGCGTAGTAGTCGGCGATCGGCCGGCGGAACCGGACCCGGTGCTCGTCCACGGTCACCGAGGGACCACCGACGCTGGCGAAGGCGACGTTGGTGGCCTGCACCACCAGGCCGAGGTCGTCGAGCAGGGTGCCGTTCCAGTCCCACACCAGGTGGCCGCGCGCCGGAGTCATCGGTGCACCGTAGACGCCGGTCACAGCTGCGGGGTGGTCAGGTCCCGCAGCAGCCGCTCCTCCTCGACCCGCCAGTAGCCGTGCTCCTTGCCGTCGAGCAGCACCACCGGCAGGCGGTCGCCGTACTCACGCTCCAGCTCGATGTCGTCGGTGACGTCCTTCTCCACCCACCGGTCGCCGGTGACGGCCACCACCCGGTCGAGCGCCGCCTTGGCGTCCTCACAGAGGTGGCAGCCGGGCCGGGTGACCAGGGCGAGCCGGGCGTCAGTGGACATCGGGCACCTCCGGGGAGCGGGCGGCCGGGACGGACCGCAGCTGGGTCTTGCGTACCTTGCCGATCACCGAGTACGGCAGCTCGTCGACGAACTCGACGGCGGTCGGGCACTTGAACCGGGCCAGGCTACGCGCGCAGTGGGCGAGCAGGTCCTCGCCGGTGACCGACTGCCCGGCCGCCGGCACCACGTACGCCCGCACAGTCTCACCCGTGCGGGGGTGCGGCACACCCAGGACGGCGGAGCCGGCCACCCCCGGGTGGGCGTCGAGCACCAGCTCGACCTCGTGCGGGTAGACGTTGAAGCCGTTGACCAGGATCAGCTCGCCCAGCCGGTCGACCAGGAAGAGGTCGCCGTCGGCGTCGGCGTAGGCGACGTCCCCGGTCGCCCACCAGCCGTCGGCGTCCGGCCCGCCCCGACCGTCCGGCCAGTAGCCGGTGAAGAGGTTCGCCCCGCGTACCACGATCTGGCCGGGGTCGGTGCCGGGCGAGGGGTCGGCGGGCCACGGCTCGTCGGGGTCGTCGTCCGGCTCGGCGACGCCGTCGCGCCACAGGTCGACGGAGTCCGGGCCGACGAGGCGCACCTCGACGCCGGGCAGCGGCCGGCCGATCGAGCCGGGTTTCGGCTCCCCGCCGACCAGGGTCGAGGTGAGCACCGGCGCGGTCTCGGTCAGGCCGTACCCGACGTGCACCGGATGCCCGGTGACCTCGGTGAAGCGCGCCGCGGTGGCCGGGTCGAGCGGTGCCGCGCCGCAGACCGCGACCCGCACCGACGCCATCGCCGCGACGACCGTGTCGGCGTCCGCCGCCGACCAGGCGAGGAACATCGACGGTACGCCGACCAGCACGCTGACCCGGTGCCGGGCGATCTCGTCGAGCGCGCACGCGGGCCCCGGCTCGTCGACCAGGACCCCGGTCGCGCCATGGTGGACGACCGCGCCGAGCCCCGAGTTCAACCCGTACGCGTGGAACAGCGGCAGCGCGAGCAGCACGGTGTCGTCGGGGCCGACCACCGGGGGCTCGATCCGGTCGATCTGGTCGTGGTTGGCCGCGAGCGCCCGGTGCGGCAGCATCGCGCCCTTGGGCCGCCCCTCGGTGCCGGAGGTGTAGAGCAGTACGGCGAGGTCTCCGCCGGCGCGTGCCGGTGGCTCCCCCACCTCCTCGGGCAGGGTGGTGTGCACGGCGCGCAGCGCCGGCAGGTCGGCGGCGACGGTGGCCACCCGCCCGGCGACCTCCCCGGTGGCCAGGAGCAGCGCGGCGCCCGAGTCGGCGAGCACGTGTCGCAGTTCCCGGGCGGTGAAGCCGGGATTGACCGGCACCGCGACCAGCCCGGCGCGCAGCGTGGCGAGGAAGGCCACCACGAAGTCCGGCGTGTTGGGCAGGGCGATCGCCACCCGGGGCGGCACGGCGTCGGCGCCGGCATCGGCGTCGGCGTCGGCGTCGGCGTCGGCGTCGGCGTCGGCGTCGGCGTCGGCGTCGGCGTCGGCGTCGGCGTCGGCGTCGGCGGGATCGGACCCGGCCGGCACGGCGCGGGCCAGCGCCCGGGCCACCGCGGTCACCCGGGCGTCCAGTGCGGACCAGGTCAGAGTGGTCTCGCGCCAGTGCAACGCGGGGCGGTCGCCGTGGTCGGCGGCCGCGCGGCGGAGCCGGTCGGCGAGGTGGGGCGCGGTGCTGTCGGCGGCGTCCTGCACGGTGGCTGAGTCTGGCACAGCACCACCCCGTCGGACCATGCCCGCGGGGCGTTCCACTCCAGATCAAGTCGTGACGTGAAAGTCAACCGCACACGACGGACAACGGGTCCGCCATCTGTGCGACGCAGGGGGAAATACTTTGGCCCTGTGTAACGGACTTGCCACGCGCGGGTGACGTTGGCCCTATCATCACTCGGGTCGGCTCACCCCATTTGCCGTGAGTCGACACCCCTCAGCCCGAGGAGGCCCCCGTGCCTGTGAGCGCATTGGACCAGCACCTCAAGGGGATCTGCCGCGCGTCGGCATCCCCCCACGCGGCCCTGCCCGTCCCGGGCAGACCGGACGCCGCGGCGGCCTGTCGCCGCCCCGTCCGGCCCGCCGCGCAGTGGACCGGGGAGGCACGGTGACCACCTTCGGCTATGCGGAACGGCCCGCCGGGCTGACCGGCCCGGCCCCCCGGACATCGCCGAACGAACGGCTGGAGGCAGCTCGCGGCGCGGACCCCGCCTCCCGCCGGCTGCACCAGCGCCCGCACCACAACGAGGCGACCACCCGACCTGCCGTGCCGGGCGGCAACTCGGCGCCCACCGGCCGGATCGTCGCACCGAACCGGCCCATGATGCCGGCGCAGAGCCGCCGGGTCGGCGAGCCGTCCGCCGCGACCGACCCGGCCGGCGCCGAGACCGCGGTGCTCCCGGCCGTGCCGGCCGGCGACACCGCCGTCATCCCGGCGGTGCCCGCCGCCACCAACCCGAGCACCGGCTACCCGAGCCGGCCCGACCCGTCCGACCCGGCCACCGAGGTCTGGGCGCTGGTGGAGCGCGCGCAGGCCGGCGAGGCCGAGGCGTTCGGCCTGATCTACGACCGGTACGTCGACACCGTCTTCCGCTTCGTCTACTTCCGGGTCGGCAACCGCCAACTGGCCGAGGACCTGACCTCCGACACCTTCCTCCGCGCGCTCAAGCGGATCGGCAGCTTCACCTGGCAGGGCCGTGACCTCGGCGCCTGGCTGGTCACCATCGCCCGGAACCTGGTCGCCGACCACTTCAAGTCCGGCCGGTACCGGCTGGAGGTGACCACCGGCGACGTGCTCGACGCCGACCGCGAGGACCGCGGGCCGGAGGGCAGCCCGGAGGCGGCCGTGGTGGAGCACATCACCAACGTCGCCCTGCTGACCGCGGTCAAGCGGCTCAACCCGGAGCAGCAGGAGTGCATCGTGCTCCGGTTCCTCCAGGGTTTCTCGGTGGCGGAGACCGCCCGCGCGATGGGCAAGAACGAGGGAGCCATCAAGGCGTTGCAGTACCGGGCCGTCCGCGCCCTCGCCCGCCTGCTCCCGGACGGCTTCCAGCCCTGACCACCAGCCTCGATGCCGGCCCCCTGCCCCGGGGCCGGCGGACGTCCGGCGCCCGTGACGACGATCACTCTTGGTAATTTCGCCTCCGCCGCCCCCGTAACCGGCACCCGGCGCGGTCCGTTTCTCCGGGTGCGACCCGTGGTTGTCCCGGCGTCCCCCGGGCCACCCGGTCCGGCTCGTACGGTCGGCACCCGTGCCGTCCGTCGGCGTCACGCTGCCACCGGTCGCTGGTGACGACCACGGCCGACCCGGCCGGACCAGCGAGAGGGGGTGCCTGCGGTGGACAGCGACCTCTTCTCCCGTCGGCGGGCCGCACGCTTCGCCCAGCTTCTCGACGAGGCGAACGGCGGCCGGCGCCACCACGTCCGGTCCCGCGCCGACGACCAGCTCGCCGCCCTGGTGGCGGTCGGGCGGCGGCTCACCGAGGAACGGCCGGACGTCGAGGTCGACGCCGAGTTCCGCACCGGGCTGCGCGCCATGCTGGTGGCCACCGCGGAACGGGAGGGCGTCGGCGCGGCGGCCGCGACCACGCCGGAGACCGCCCCGGCCGGCACCCGGGCCTCGCTGCTCGGCGCGGTGACCGCCCGTCAGGTCCGCGCCCGGGGCGCCATCCTGGTCGGCATCGCCGCCGGCGCCGTCGCGGTGTCGGGCATCTCCGCGGCCAGTGAGGACGCGGTCCCCGGTGACGCGCTGTACGGCATGAAGCGCTCCACCGAACGTGCCCAGCTCGCCCTGGCCAGCTCGGACCTCAGCCGGGGCCAGCTCTTCCTCGACTTCGCCCGCACCCGGCTGGACGAGGCCGCCTCCCTGCGCGGCGACCTGACCGGCTTCCGCGCCGTGATGGACGACATGGACGCCGACACCCGCCAGGGCGTACGCCTGCTCACCACCGCCTCGGCGCAGCGGTCGGACACCGCCGGGCTGGACGCGGTGAACACCTTCGTCGCCGGGCAGCGTCAGGCGGTCGGCGGGCTGCTCGACGGGGCCGACCGCGCCGAGCGGGAACGGACCCGCCGGTCGCTGGCCCTGCTGGACGCGATCGGCAAGCGCTCCGACGCGCTGCGCGCCGCCATCGCCTGCGGGCTGCCCACGCCGGTCGGCACCGACGCCCTCGGCCCGGCTCCGGCCGCCTGTCCCGTCGACCGCTGAGGGCGCGGAGCAGTTCACGCCACAGTTACGCCTTCGGGCGACCGCCCGTCACGAACCCCCGACTAGGCTCAAGGGCAGGCGCGGTCGTCGTACGGAGGGAGGTCGCCGTGGTCCGGTCCCGCAAGGTCACGGTCAGCACCGACGTCCACGGGCACACCGCCGGCTGGGCGGAGGTCGAGCCGGCCGTCCCGGTGACGCCCGACCCGAGCGCCGCGGCCTTCTTCGACGTGGACAACACGATGATGCAGGGCGCGTCGATCTACTGGTTCGCCCGTGGGCTCGCCGCCCGTAAGTACTTCACCACCACCGACCTGGCCCGGTTCGCCTGGCAGCAGGCCCGGTTCCGGCTGCTCGCCACCGAGCACGCCGGGGACATGTCGCAGGCCAAGGAGGCGGCCCTCGCCTTCATCGAGGGCTGGCGGGTGGACGAGGTCGAGCGGCTCGCCGAGGAGATCTTCGACGAGCTGATGGCCCCCCGCATCTGGGCCGGCACGCGCCGCCTCGCCCAGCGGCACCTCGAATCGGGTGAGCGGGTCTGGCTGGTCAGCGCCGCCCCGGTGGAGATCGGCCGGGTGATCGCGAGCCGGCTCGGCCTGACCGGCGCGATCGGCACGGTGGCCGAGGTGGTCGACGGCGCGTACACCGGGCGGCTGGTCGGCGACCTGATGCACGGCCCGGCCAAGGCGGAGGCGGTCACCCAGCTCGCCACGGTGGAGGGGCTGGAGCTGTCCCGCTGCGCGGCCTACAGCGACTCGGCGAACGACCTGCCGATGCTGTCCACCGTGGGCCGGGCAGTGGCCATCAACCCGGACGGGACGCTGCTGCGGCAGGCCCGGGACCGGGGGTGGGAGGTGCGGGACTTCCGCACCGGCCGACGGGCGGTCAAGATCGCCGTACCCTCGACGGCCGCGGCCGGGCTGCTCGCCGGCGCGGTCAGCGCGGGGATGGCCCTGCACCGCCGTCGACGCGCCGGCATCTGACCCGCGACACACCGCCCGGCGTCAGGGGCCGAACGGGTCGGGGCGGCGTTCCAGCAGCTTGTGCAGGGTGTGCTGGATGGTTTCGCGGACCTGGTCGGCGAGGTTGAAGACGACCAGCGGGTCGTCGGCGGAGTCGGTCAGGTGCGCGGTGGGGATCGGCGGGCAGAACTCGATCAGCCACTTGCTCGGCAGCGGCACCATGCCCAGCGGGCCCAGCCACGGGAAGGTCGGCGTGACCGGGAAGTACGGCAGCTTGAGCAGCCGGGCGAGCGGCTTGATGTCGGCGAGCATCGGGTAGATCTCCTCGCCCCCGACGATGGCGACCGGCACGATCGGGGTGCCGGTACGCAGCGCCGCCGACACGAACCCGCCCCGGCCGAAGCGTTGCAGCTTGTACCGGTCGGAGTAGAGCTTGCCGATGCCCTTGAAACCCTCCGGGAAGACGCCGACCAGTTCCCCGCCGCCGAGCAGCCGCTCCGCGTCCGGGTTGCAGGCGACGGTGCCGCCGGTCTTGCGGGCGAGCTCGGAGACCACCGGCATCCGGAAGACCAGGTCCGCGCCGAGCAGCCGCAGGTAGCGGTGCCCGGGGTGCTGGTCGTGCAGGGCGGTGGAGAGGATCAGCGCGTCCAGCGCCACGGTGCCGGAGTGGTTGCCCACCACCAGGCCGGCGCCCTGGACGGGCACGTGCTCCAGGCCGGTGACCTCGGTGCGGAACCAGTCCTTGTAGAGCCGGCGCAGCAGCGGGTGGAACACCGCGTCGGTCAGCTCCGGGTCGAAGCCGAACTCGTCGACCTCGTACTCGCCGGAGAGGCGTCGCCGCAGGAACGCCAGCCCGGCGGCGACCTTGCGGTCCCAGTGGTCCCCCGCCCGGTCCGGCACCGCCGGCCCCTCCGGCACACCGGCCGGTGACTCGGCGGTGGCGGCCACCGGCTCCGGCTCGTCGGCGCCGGACCCGGCCGGCACGTCCGGCCCGGCCACGTCGGCCGGTTGCTGAGCGACGGTGTCCGGCCCGGCGGTCGCGGGGTCGCGGACCGGCTCGTCGGTCGCCGAGGTGTCCGGCTCGTCCCGCGTCGCCGGGGCGACGGCCTTCGTGGTGCGCCGGTGCCCGTTGCGCCGCGCCGGCTGCGCGTCCGGCCCGGCCACGGTCAGCGGTACGTCGTACCGGCCCTCGGGGCGCTCGTCGGACCTGCTCACGAACGCTCCTGTACGGCTGAACGGACCTGGCGGATGCTCTCCAGCACCAACTGCTCGGCGGCGGTGAGCGTGTCCCGGGTGAGCACCACACCGCCGTGGTGGGCGCGGATGAAGTCGTCGAACGCGGCGGCGGTGGATCGCGGGGTGAAGCCGTACTCCCGCTCTAGCCGGCTGGTGTCCACCACCCGGCCGTGCACGAAGAGGTCGACCTGGTCGAGGCCGTAGCGGCCGAAGCCGAGGTTGCGGGCGAGCGCGGCGGCCCCGGAGAGGCCCGGCTCCAGCACCGGCACGGCGACCCGGCCGGCCCGCCGGATCGCCTGGGACAGGGAGAGCACCCCCGGCCCGGCGACGTTGTACGTCCCCGGGTGGTCCTCGGCGATGGACCGGTGCAGCACCTCCAGGGCGTCGTCGAAGTGCACGAACTGCAGGCGCGGGTCCCGCCCGAAGACGGTGGGGACGAACGGCTGGGAGAAGTAGCGGGTGAGCGTGGTGTCCGCGGTGGAGCCGATGAAGGGCGCGAAGCGCAGCACGGTGGCGGTGACGTCGGGCCGGCGACGGCGGAAACCGCGGACGTACCCCTCTATGTCGAGGATGTCGCGGCCGAAACCGCCGCGTGGCACCTCGCGCGGCTCGGTCTCCTCGGTGAAGACCGCCGGGTCCCGGAAGGACGCGCCGTACGCGGCGGTCGAGGAGCGGACCACGAGCTTGCGCAGCCGGGGTGCCCGCTGGCAGGCGGCGAGCAGCTGCATGGTGCCGATGACGTTCTGTTCCTTCATCGCCGTCCGGCCGCCGTGCTGCGGGTCGGGGGCGCTGACCAGCGCGAGGTGCACCACGGCGTCGACGTCGAGGTCGGCCAGGAGGCCGGCGAGCGAGCCGAGGTCGAGGCGGACCCGCTCGACCCGGTCGAGCAGGTCGGTGAACTCGGGGCCCGGGGTGGTGGGGTCGACGCCGATCACCCGCTCGATGCGGGGGTCGGCGGCGAGCCGGGCGGCGACGTGCGCGCCGAGGTAACGGCCGACCCCGGTCACGACGACGACCCCCGGAGCACCTGGGGTGCCACCGGGGGTCATCGGGAACGCCTTGACCGGCAGGCGGGACCGAGCCGGGACGTCCGCGGCCTGATCACCTGAGCCTCCGAGGGTCGACAGTTCTGGCAAGTGGTGCCGGATGCCGGGCCGTGGCCCGGCATCCGGTCACTTGCCGAGACGGCGACGCTGGACGCGGGTCTTGCGCAGCAGCTTGCGGTGCTTCTTCTTAGCCATGCGCTTGCGGCGCTTCTTGACCACCGAGCCCATACGACAGCCTTTCAATGCAACGTGCGGGGCGGACGGGTGGCACCACGACGGTGGTGCCGGCGACCGCTTGCGGACAACGGAACCGGACCAGCCTGGTGGCGTCGGGGCACACCGGCGTTGCGGTCACGGTCGGCTCCAGGGTAGCCGGAGAGCGTCAGCAGGACCAACGCGCCCCCGTCGATGCCCGTTACGTCGCACTCGACACCGGTCAGGCGGTCTCCTGGAACGCGCCCCGGAGATAGTCGTGCACCGCGTGCTCGGGCACCCGGAACGAGCGGCCGACCCGGACCGCGGTGAGCTCACCGCTGTGCACCAGGCGGTAGACCGTCATCTTGGACACCCGCATGACCGACGCCACCTCGGCGACGGTCAGGAACTTGACATCCGACAGCCGCCCGTCGGACTGTGACCCGGCCATGGCTCACCCGACCCATCCCATGCCCGGCGCGTGCCACCCGAGGTGGAGATCCCGTCCGGGGCGGCAACGCGCGTGTTACCAGTACGGTAGCGGGGCGGCTGTGACCGGCGCGATCCCTTCGTACAACTGATCATGCCCGGGGCGTTGTTCACCCGGTCGTGACCTGCCGTTATCCACCCGAAAGCGCTTCGCGTCCCGTTGCCGGGACCGGTGGTGGGGTCACTCGGCGCGCAACGCCACCACCGGGTCCAGACGGCCGGCCCGCTGCGCCGGGACCACCCCGAAGACGATGCCCACCGCCGCGGACACCCCGAAGGCCAGCGCCAACGACCACCAGGTGATCGCCGCCGGGATCGGCGAGACGGCGTCCACCAGCAGCGCGGCGCCCACCCCGAGGGCCATGCCGGTCAGCCCGCCGATCGCGGTGAGCAGCACCGCTTCCAGCAGGAACTGCACGCCGATGTCCCGGGGACGTGCGCCGACCGCCTTGCGCAGGCCGATCTCCCGGGTCCGCTCCCGTACCGAGACGAGCATGATGTTGGAGACGCCCACCCCGCCGACCAGCAGGGAGATGCCGGCGATGGCGGCCAGCACGCCGGTGAGCACGCCCAGGATGTCGCCGAGCACGCCGAGGATCTGCTGCTGGGTGACCGCGCTGAACTCGGTGTCCGGGTGCCGCCGGGACAGCTCCGCGACGATCCGGTCGCCCAGTTCGCCGATCCGCTCCCGGTCCGGGGCCTTCACCGCGATACCGTCCACCCGCTGGGTGCCCCAGAGCCGCTGGGCGGCGGTGACCGGCACGTGCACCTCGTCGTCCCGGTCGACGCCGAGGCTCTGCCCGAGCGGCGCGAAGACGCCGATCACCCGGAACCGGACCCCGGCGAGCGTCACCTGCTGGCCGAGCGGGTCCCGGTCCGGGAAGAGGACGCGGGCCACCGAGTCCCCGAGCACGGCCACCCGGCGGCTGGTGTCCACGTCCGCGCCGGTCAGGTACCGGCCCCGGGCCAGTGACCGGGTGAAGACCGTCGGGGTGTTCTCCAGCACGCCCTGCACGGTCGTGAAGTCGGAGCGGTTGCCGGCGCGGGCGGTCGCGCCGGAGGCGATGGTGACCGCCACCCGGTCGGGGTCACCGACCACCCGGGACACCGCGTCCACGTCCCTGAGCGTCAGCGGCGAGACCACCGGGGCGGTGCCCACCTCGATCCGGCCGGGAACCACCAGCAGCAGGTTGGAGCCGAGCCCCTCGACCTGCTGCTCGACCGTCTGCTTGGTGCCGGTGCCGATGGCGACGAGCAGCACCACCGAGGCCACCCCGATGATCACTCCGAGCATGGTCAGCGCACTGCGCATCCGGTTGGCGCGCAGCGCGTCCAGCGCCACCCGCCACGCCTCGGCCACCCTCACGCCGCACCCCCGGCCGCCGGCTCGCGCGGAAGGCGCCCGGTGGCTCCGGCGGCGCCACCGGAGCCACCGGACGGGTGCCCCGGGCCGCTTCCGGACGCGGACCGGGGCTCCGCGCTGGGAGCGGCCCCCAGTGTCTCAGGTCCGTCCCCGGCGCCCGACAGCGGTCGATCATGAACGGTGGTCCCGGTGGTGGCCCCCACCGCCGCCGCCCGCGTCGCCGCAGGTGACTCCGTGCCGGCGGTGTCCGACACGACCGCTCCGTCCCGCATGGCGATCCGCCGCCGGGCCCGGGCCGCCACCTCGTTGTCGTGGGTCACCATCACCAGGGCCACCCCCGACTCGGCGTTGAGCTGCTCCAGCAGGGCCAGCACCGCCAGGCCGGTGGCGGTGTCCAGGTTGCCGGTCGGCTCGTCGGCGAGCAGCACCGTCGGGTCGGTGACCAGCGCCCGGGCGATCGCCACCCGCTGCTGCTCACCGCCGGACATCTGGTTGGGCCGGTGGTCCAGCCGGTGCCCCAGGCCGACCCGGCCGAGCATCGCCGCCGCCCGCTCGCGCCGCTGCCGGGCACCGACCCCCCGGTAGACCAGCGGCAGCGCCACGTTGTCCACCGCCGACGTACGCGGCAGCAGGTGGAACGCCTGGAACACGAAGCCGATGGTCTCGTTGCGCAGCGTCGCCAGCTCCGGCGCGGAGAGGGTGGCCACGTCCCGGCCGCCGATCACCAGCCGGCCGCCGGTCGGCCGGTCCAACCCGCCGAGCAGGTGCATCAACGTCGACTTGCCGGAGCCGGACGGCCCGACCAGAGCCACGTAGTCGCCGGGCGCGACGGTCAGCGTCACCCCGCGCAGCGCCGGCACCGAGACCCCGTCGAGCTGGTACGTGCGGGACACGTCGACGGCCTCGATCGCCGGCCCGCGCCGACCGGCTCGGACGTCGTCCGCCGCCGGTGTCCCGGTCACCGGGTCGCCGCCCGCCCGGCTCGCCGGCCCGTCCTCCTCACCGGACCTCCTGGCCGTCGGTGACCCGGTCGGCCCCGCGTACCACCACCTGGTCGCCGGCCTGCACCCCGTCGAGGATCTGCACCAGGTCCGGCCCCTGCACGCCCACGGTGACCGCCACCCGGTCCGCCTGGCCGTCCCGGACCAGCCAGACGGCGTCCCGCCCGTCGGCGGAGAAGACCGCCGAGGCGGGGACGGTGACCGCGTCGGCGGCCTCGCGTACCCGCAGCCGGACCACCGCGTTCATGCCGGGGCGGGGCTCCGGGGCGGCCTCCTGGTCGCCGAGCCGGCCCGCGCCGAGGGCGAGTCGCACCCGGTAGCTGACCCCGCCCCGCGCGGAGCTGCTGGGCAGCACGTCGACCGAACGGACCGTGGCGTCGTACGTGGCGCCGGTGACCGCGTCCAGCTCCACCGTGGCGGTCAGGCCGGGCCGGACCAGCAGCACGTCCGTCTCGTCCACCTCGGCGAGCAGGCCGAGCGCGCCGGTGTCCACGACGGTGAGGATCGGCGTGCCGGCGGTGACCCGGCCGCCGGCCGGGATCGCGTCGTCCACCCCCGGCGGCGGCCCGGAGCGGGTCGGGGCGAGCGCCGACGGATCCAGGCCGGCCGGGAGCTGACCCCCGCCGAGCAGGGCCGACAGGTCGGCGCCACCCCCGGACGGGGTGCCGCCCGGCTGCACCACTCCCGGGATCGGAGCGCGCAGGGTCAGCGCGTCGACGGTCGCCTTCGCCAGGTCGTACGCCTGGCGGGCCTGCAGGCGCTGCGCCGACGACAGCGCGCCGACCGCGGAGTTGAGCCCGGCGACACCCCGCTGCACCGACCGGACCGCCTCGTCGGCGGTCCGCGCGGCGGCGGCGTACTGCCGCTGCGCGGAGGTGACCTGGGCCAGCAGCGCGTCGCGTACCTTCTGGTCGGCGATCTTCCCGGCCGCCTCGCGGGCGGCGCCGAACGCCTCGTCGGCGGCCTTGTCGGTGCCGCGCCGCCGGGTGCCCAGGTTGCCGACGGCGACACCCCGGCCGGCCCGGTCGGCGGCCCGCAGCGCCTCGCGGGCCTGGCGGAGCCGTTCCCGGGCCGACGGCGAACTCACCACGGCGAGCACCTGGCCGCGCCGCACCCGCTGTCCGGGCTGGACGCGGAGGCTGGCCAGGGTGCCGTCGGCGGGGGCGGTGACGGTGGCGGCGGCACGGGCGGTCACGGTGGCCGGGGCGTCGATCACCTCGGCGACCGCGGCCCGGGACGCCGGGGCGAGCGCGACGTCGGACTTCTCGTCGCCGCACGAGGCGGCGGTGCTACCGGTCAGGGCGACGACGGCGAGCAGGGCGATGAGCAGGCGGGGCCGCGTGGCTGTCAGGGGCCGCGGCGAGTCGGTGCGGCGCACCGGCCAACCTTAGCCGGGCGTCGATACCACCGGCGGAGCGGCGTGGACCGGCCGCCGCCGTCATCCGGCCACCGACCGGAGGTAGCCGACGCACTCGTCGTGCAGCGTCGACCACCGCTCGCCGAGGACCCGCTCGGACGCCTCGTCCACCGGTCGCCGGTCGTGCACCACGGAGCGAAAGAAGGCCAGCACCTGCTGCTCGCCGTACCGGTCGACCAGGTGACGGACGGCGAGGTAGCCGACGCCGTAGCTGCCGCCGACCCGGTCCGCCGGCGCCGTGTCGGCCGGGGCGAGCGCCTCCAGCCGACCGTCCCAGCCGCCGGTGACCAGCCGCCGGACCTCGTCCAGCCCGTCGTAGCGGCTCACCGGCGCGCCGTCGGCCCCGGCGTACTCGGCCAACCCCTCCACCAGCCACCAGGTCGGCCGGCCGGGATGGCCCCGGTCGGGCAGCGAGGCGGCGTGGGTCAGCTCGTGCCGCAGCAACTCACCCGGACCGGCGGTGGGCAGCGCGTCGGCGTTCAGCACCACCTCGTGGTGCCCGCCGCCGACGCCGACGGCGTACCCGGCGGTCCACTTCGGGCGGCCACCGCCGTACCAGCGTCGCCACTCGGCCCGGCCGGCGTAGAAGACGCGGTACCGGTCCGGGGGCGGGCCGGGCACCGCGTACAGGTCGGCCACCTTCGCGGCCTCCTCCGCCTCGGCGAGCAGGCCGGGCAGCTTCCCCCGCAGCGCCGGGGTGGTGGCGACGACGGTCCGCGCGCCGACGGCCACCACCAGCTCGCTGACCTCCCAGGGCCGGGCACCGGTCCGCGCCGAGCGGGACTCCTCGACGGCCAGCAGCAGCGGCGCGTCGCCGCCCTCCCGCCACCGGGTGGCGACCAGCACCGGGCTCGGCGTGCAGTCCGGCACGACGAGGCAGTACCGGAAGGTGACCTGTTGCCGCCACTGGCCCGACCGCCCGGCGACCGGGGTGGGCAGACCCTCGGGTTCGGCGCGCCAGACGGAGACCCGCAGCGCCCGCAGCGCGGCGAAGCGACGGGTGAGTTCGGCCCGAACGCCCCGGTCGGCGACCGCGAGGAAGCCGGCCCGGTCCCCGCCGAGCAGGGCGGCGGCCTGCCGGTCGAGCTGGGCGGTCAGCCGCTCGCCGACCCGCCGGGCGGCGAGCGTCGCCGGATCGTCCGAGGCGACGGAGGCGCGGCCGGCTGCGGGGCGATCGTCGTCCCGGTCCACCAGAGCGGTCAACAGCGCCGCCGGTACGCCGCAGGCCAGCAGCGCGACGACCGTCGCGACCGCCGCCCAGCCCCACCACCGACGAGGTACGAGCCGGGCCGCCACGGGGTCCGGAGCCGGGGCGGGGACGGAGGTCGGGGCTTCGGCTCCGGGCGGAGCCGGGACGGCGGCCGGAGCCAGGGCCGGCGACGGTACGGCGGCGGCACCAGCCGGGACCGTGACCGAGGCCGGAATCTCGACCGGACCGGGCACGACCGGACCGGGCACGACCGTCGTCTCGGCTCGACGGTCCGGCGCAGGTCCCGGCTCGTCCTCGTCGGTCGCCGGCCCGTCAGTCACCGGCGAAGGGTACGACCGATCGGGCGATCCCGGCCAGCGCCACCCGCGCGTCGCGCCGGACGGCCGGCGGGGTCAGGCCGGTTGACCGCCTCGACCGAGCAGCGCCCGGTCCACCGCCCAGACGCCGACCAGGCCGGCCGCGAGCGCCGGGTGACCGGCCACGGCGAGCAGCACGACCCGCATCACGGCCTCCAGTGCCGGTACGCGGAGTCCAGCCCGGTCACGAGCCGGTCGAACGAGCGGTCGATGCTGCGGGGCAGGCCGAACCCGCCGGCCGCCTCCAGCACGACGAAACCGTGCACCGCGCTGCGGAACATCCTCGTCGCGTCCACGGCGTCGTCGTCGCGCAACCCGTACCCGCGCAGGACCGCGAAGATCGCGCCGACGGCCCGCTCGGCGACCGCGAGGTGCTCGGGGTCGGTCGGGTCGGGCGCCCGCTGGGTGGCCGGGTAGCGGCCGGGGTGGCGGTGGGCGTACCCGCGCCAGGCGGCGGCGACGGCGCGCAGCGCGTCCGCCCCGGCGCGGCCGGCGGCGGCGCGGGTGATCTCGTCGGCCAGTTCGGCGGCGGCCAGGACGGCGAGCCGGTGGTGCAGCGCCTCCGCACCCTTGACGTGCTTGTAGAGGCTGGGCAGCGCGACCCCGAGCCGGCCGGCGAGGGCGGCCAGGGTCAGCTTCTCGTAGCCGACCTCGTCGGCCAGCCGGGCCGCCTCCCGCACCACGGTGGCCGGGGTGAGCCCGGCCCTAGGCACCGGAGGTCACCGCCAGGAACTCGACGAGCTGGGCGGCGGTGGCCCGGGGCTGGTCGGCGTGCGGGTAGTGGCCGGAGTCGGCGATCATGCGGGCCTCGGCGGTGGTGAACTGCCGCCGGGCGGCGCGGGCCTCCGCTCCCGGATCGGGGAAGTCCGGGTCGTTGGCGCCCATCAGCACCAGCACCGGCTGCCGGACGTCGGACGCGCGGGCCGTCCAGTGCGGTGCGACCGGGGCGATCACCCCGCGCACCGCGTCCATCCGGCCGCGCATCCCGGCGACGATCTCCTTGCGGTACGCCGCGTCGTCGGCCGGCCGTCCGCAGGGGAAGAGCGTCCGGTGGAACCTGCCGAAGAGCCGGGGACTGCGCAGCACGACCGCCTGGACGACCCGCATGACCGGGTTGGCCTCGGGCTCGGCGACGAACGGGGCGATCTGGACGACCCCGTCGACCAGGTCGGGGGCGTCGCCGGCGGCGAAGACCACGGCCGCGGCGGCGGACGAGCTGCCGACCAGGGTGGCCGGGCCGCCGAGGGTACGCACCACGGCCAGCAGGTCCGCGCCGACCTCGGCGGGCGCGTACGACGGCCAGTGGGCGCTGGAGTCGCCGTGCCCCCGGACGTCCACCGAGGCCACCCGGTAACCCGCCTCGACCAGCAGCGGGACCAGGTGGCGGAAGGACCGTCGGTTCTCCCCCATGCCGTGCGCGAGGACCACGAGGGGGCCGTCGCCGTGCACCTCGTACGCGATGGTCCCGCCGTCCCGCACCACCTGGCTAATCATCATAGCCAAAAGGCTAATGCCATTAGCTTCATGGGTCAACGCTTGACCTGAAGTCGGGTGGAGGTCGCAGGATCGGCCGTGTGACACCGTCCCCCGGCACCCACGTCCGCATCGCCCGCCCCAGCCGCGACCTGACCGCGGCCGAACGGTTCTGGGTGCGGGGGCTCGGCCTGACCGTGCTGTACCGGGGCGAGGCCGGCGGGCCCGGCGAGCACGACCTGCTGATGGTGGGCTGGCCGGACGCCGCCTGGCACCTCGAACTGGTCGGCGGGGCGGCGCTCACCGTCGGGCCGCGCCCGACCGAGGAGGACCTGTTCGTGCTCTACCTCGACGGACCGGTCGACGACGCCCTGGTGGAGAGGCTGCTACGGGCCGGCGGGACGCGGGTCTCCGCCGGCCCGTACTGGGACCGCTGGGGGGTGACGGTGGCCGATCCGGACGGCTACCGCCTGGTGCTGAGCACCCGGAGCTGGTCGAACGCCTGACTCACTTCTTCGACATCAGGGCCCGGCCGAAGAAGGCCAGGTTCGCCGGGCGCTCGGCGAGTCGGCGCATCAGGTAGCCGTACCAGTCCTCGCCGTACGGCAGGTAGGTCCGCACCGTGTACCCGTCGCCCACCAGCCGGGTCTGCTCCTCCGGCCGGATGCCGTACAGCATCTGGAACTCGAAGCGGTCCGGGCCGCGGTCGAACCAGCGGGCCCGGTCCTCGCCGATGGCGATCAGGCGCGGGTCGTGGGTGGCCAGCATCGGGTAGCCGTCACCGGACATCAGCACGTTCATGCAGCGCACGTACGACTTGTCCACCTCGCGGGCGGTCTGGTACGCCACCGACTCCGGCTCCTTGTACGCCCCCTTGCAGAGCCGCACCCGTGACCCGGCGCCGGCCAGCTCACGGCAGTCGGACTCGGTGCGCCGCAGGTACGCCTGGAGCACCGCGCCGGTCGACGGGTGGTCCTTGCGGAGCTTGGCCAGGATGTCCAGCGTCGAGTCGGTGGTGGTGTGGTCCTCCATGTCCAGGGTGACCGTGGTGCCGGCCTCGTCGGCCGCCGCGCAGATCGCCCGGGCGTTGTCGTACGCCAGTTGCTCGTCGAACTTCTGGCCCAACGCGGAGAGCTTGACGCTCACCTCGGCGGCCGGGGTGAGCCCGGCGCCGGAGAGCATCCGCAGCAGCGTGAGGTACTCGTCGCGGGTGGCGTTGGCCTGCTCTGCGGTGACGGTGTCCTCACCGAGGTTGTCGAGGGTGACCGCGAGGCCGTCGGCGACGAGTTCGCGGGTCGCGCGCAACGCGTCGTCGGTGCCGCTGCCGGCGACGAACCGGCGGACGACGTCCCGGGTGAACGGGGCCGTCGCGATGAGCCGCTCCACCTGGGATGACCGGGAGGCGGCGAGGATGACGGAACGGAGCATGAGCCGAGCGTAACGCCCGCCGACCGTCGCCGGCCCCGGGGCGGCCATCGGGTCCCGGTCGCGACACAGGCCCCGTTCGGGGGAGCGCGCCGGTGGCATCCATCGGTTACAACCATGAACGTGGAACGACACCCCCGCCGCCGGCTCCGGTCCGCCTCCGTGCAGCTCGGCGCGCTCACCGCCCTGGCGCTCGCCCTCTCCGGCTGCAACATGTCCTCCGACGACGACGATGACGACTGCGCCCTCGGGCCGGTCGGCGGCGGCGGGGACACGGTCGCGCTGGCGATGCGGGTGCCGACGGTCACCACCGGGACCGGACGCGCCGAGCCCCGGCCACCGGCCACGGCCGTGCCGGAGCGGGGCGGCTTCGGCACCCACCTCGCCTCCTGCGGCGGCTGAGGTGCGGCGCGAGGCTTCCACCCCCCGCCCGGACTGGGCGGCCACCATCCTCGAACAGGGCCTGGTGTACGCCACCACCGAACTGCCCGACGGCGACACCATGTCGTACTGGGACGAGACGGCGGCGTACGCCTTCGACCTGGCCGAGGTGCTGCGGCTGGAGGACGCGACCGAGGAGCTGCACCGGATGTCGGTCGCCGCCGCCGAGCACGTCGTCGCCCACAACCGGTACGCCGAGTTCGGCATCCCGGCCTGGGCCGCCGAGTCGGTGGCCCGGTCGCTGCGCGAGCAGCCGCCGACCCTCTACGGCCGCTTCGACCTCGCCTACGACGGCAGTTGGCCGCCGAAGCTGCTGGAGTACAACGCCGACACCCCCACCTCGCTGGTGGAGGCGAGCATCATCCAGTGGTACTGGCTGGAGGGGACCCACCCCGACGCCGACCAGTGGAACAGCCTGCACGAGCGGCTGGTCGGGGCCTGGGCCAAGATCGGCGCCGGGCTGCACGACCGGCGGGTGCACGTGTGCTGGTCGAACGAGGAGGAGTCCGGCGAGGACCAGATCACCGCCGGCTACCTGGCCGAGACGGCCCGGCAGGCCGGGCTCGACGTGACGCTGCTGCCGATCCAGCACATCGGCTGGGACGGCCGGCGCTTCGTCGACGCCGAGGACCGGCCGGTGACCACCTGCTTCAAGCTCTACCCGTGGGAGTGGATGCTGGCCGAGCCGTACGGCCCACCGGCGCTGGAGCCGGGCACCCCGACCACCTGGATCGAGCCGGCCTGGAAGCTGCTGCTGTCCAACAAGGCGCTGCTCGCCGTGCTCTGGGAGCTGTACCCGGGCCACGAGTACCTGCTCCCGGCGTACCTGGACTCGCCCCGGCAGATGACCGAGTACGTGGCGAAGCCGCTGCTCGGCCGGGAGGGCGGCTCGGTACGCATCGTCACCGGCGGCACCGAGCTCACCAATCCGGGCATCTACGGCGACGAGGGCTACTGCTACCAGGAGTTCCGGGCGCTACCGGAGTTCGCCGGCAACCACATGGTGCTGGGGAGCTGGATCGTCGACGGCGAGTCGGCCGGCGTCGGCATCCGGGAGAGCGAGAGCCTCATCACGGACGGATACGCACGGTTCCTGCCGCACTACATCGACGCGCCGCGCGCCTGCTGAGTCGTCTACGGTTGGTGTCGTGAACTTCGACGCGTACGCCCGGACCGGCGTTGAT
The DNA here is from genome assembly GCF_049629545.1 of Micromonospora citrea. Taxonomy (GTDB): domain Bacteria; phylum Actinomycetota; class Actinomycetes; order Mycobacteriales; family Micromonosporaceae; genus Micromonospora; species Micromonospora citrea_A. Next base: position 700 of record NZ_JBNADX010000005.1, on the reverse strand, counting down.
CTCGTCAACGCCCGCCTGGACGACCTCGACGACCTACGGGCCATCTTCCCGGACGAGAACGCGTGGATGCGCGACGAGGTCTCGGAACGGGATCTGGCGATCTTCCGGCGGGCGCAGAAGCGCCTGCGCGACGTGTTCGAGTACGGCACCTCGGGGCGCGACGGCCAGGCGGTGACCGAACTGAACGCCCTGCTGGAGGCGTTCCCGGTGCAGCCGCGGATCTCCGGCCACGACTCCAGCGACTGGCACATGCACGTGACCAGCCGGGGCGCCTCGGTCAGCGCGGAATACCTCGCGGGCGCGGTCTGGGGCCTGTCGGTGTGGCTCTGCGAGTACGGCAGCGCCCGGTTCGGGGTCTGCGCCGACGACCGCTGCGGCAACGTCTACCTGGACACGTCGTCCAACTGCTGCCGCCGGTTCTGCTCGGAGCGCTGCGCCACCCGCTCCCACGTGGCCGCCCACCGCGCCCGCAAACGCGCCGCCGTCGGCGACCAACACCCCGTCCCCACCCAACCCGAAGCCCCCCTAACCCCCGTCAGCTAACCCCCCACCCACCCCACCCCACCCCCACCGCTCGCCGCGTTGATCATGAAGTTATTGCCGCGACACGCCGAGACGCCGGGCGATAACTTCATGATCAACGGGCTCGGAGGGCGGGCCCCGGGCCGGGCGGGGGGTCAGGGGGTCGGGGTCAGGGGGT
>NZ_JBNADX010000004.1:0-353596 GCF_049629545.1 Micromonospora citrea | reverse complement strand
TGCAAGATCGCCGGGGGTAGAGGGCGGGGGCAGGGGCAAGGGGGAGGGCAGGGGGAGGGGTTAGGCGGGGGTGGGGGTGTCGGTGGTGGGGGTGCGGCGTTGGGCGAAGGCGGCGAAGGCGGTCAGGGACTCCGGGTTGGCGAGGGCGCCCTTGGCGGCGGCGTTGTCGACCGGGGTGCCGGTGAGGATCTTCTTGACCGGGACCTCGAGCTTCTTCGCGCTCAGGGTGCGCGGGACGGCGCGTACCTGGTGGATCTCGTCCGGGACGTGCCGGGGCGAGAGCGAGGTGCGCAGCTCGCGGCAGATCTTGCGCCGCAGGTCGTCATCGAGCTCCAGGCCCTCGGCGAGGACCACGAAGAGCAGCAGCTCACCCGCGCCGCCCTCGTCGTCCTCCAGGTGCACGACCACCGAGTCGACGACCTCGTCCAGCCCCTCCACCACCGAGTAGAACTCGGCGGTGCCCAGCCGTACGCCGCCCCGGTTCAGGGTGGCGTCGGAGCGACCGGTGATCACGCAGCCGCCCCGGGAGTTGATGGTGATCCAGTCGCCGTGCCGCCACACGCCGGGATAGACCTCGAAGTACGCCTCGCGGTAGCGGCGGCCGTCCGGGTCGTTCCAGAAACCGACCGGCATGCTCGGCATCGGCGCGGTGATGACCAGCTCGCCCAGCTCACCGACGACCGGGGTGCCGTCGGCGGAGCGGGCCTCCACCCGCGCGCCGAGCGCCCGACAGGTGATCTCGCCGGCGTGCACCGGCAGCAGCGGCACCCCGCCCACGAAACCGGTGCAGACGTCCGTGCCGCCGGAGAGCGACTGGAGCTGGAGGCGGTCGCCGACCGTCTCGTACACCCAGGTGAAGCCCTCGGCGGGCAGCGGCGCGCCGGTCGAGCCGAGCCCGCGCAGCGCGGAGAGGTCGGCGATCTCCGCAGGCACCAGGCCGGCCTTGCGGCAGGCCAGCAGGAACGGCGCCGAGGTGCCGAAGTACGTGGTGCCGGTCTCCTCGGCCAGCCGCCAGAGCGCCCCCAGGTCGGGGTGGCCCGGGTTGCCGTCGAAGAGCACGATCGCCGCCCCCACCGCCGGGCCGGAGACCAGGAAGTTCCACATCATCCAGCCGGTGGTGGTGAACCAGAAGAACCGGTCGGACGGGCCCAGGTCGTGGTGCAGGGCCAGCATCTTCAGGTGCTCCAGCAGGATGCCGCCGTGGCCGTGCACGATCGGCTTCGGCAGCCCGGTGGTGCCGGAGGAGTAGAGCACGTAGAGCGGGTGGTCGAACGGCACCGGGGCGAACGTCAGCGGCTCGTCGGTCGGCGCGGCCAGCTCGTGCCAGCCCAACGCGCCCTCGATCGGGGTGCCGGCCGGGTCGAGGTACGCGATGCCGACGGTGTGCTCCAGCGACGGCAGCGCGGCCCGGATCGCGGCCACCTCGCCGCGCCGGTCCACCGGCTTGTCGCCGTACCGGTAGCCGTCCACGGCCACCAGCACCTTCGGCTCGATCTGCTGCCACCGGTCGGTGACGCTGCGGGTGCCGAACTCGGGGGCGCAGGAGGAGAAGATCGCGCCGAGGCTGCTGGTGGCCAGCAGCAGCACGTACGTCTCGGGGATGTTCGGGGCGTACGCCGCCACCCGGTCCCCGGCGACCACGCCGAGCCGGCGCAGCCCGGCCGCCACCCGGCGGACCTGCTCGCGCAGCTCGGCCGCGGTCAGCGTGACCGGCGCGCGGGTCTGGCCGTGCGCGATCACCACCGGGTCGTCGTCGGCCCGGCCCGGCATCCGCAGCACGTTCTGGGCGTAGTTGAGGGTCGCGCCGGGGAACCAGCGGGTGCCGGGCAGGCCCGCGTCGGTCAGGGTCGCCGTGGGCGGGGTGTGCGCGACGACCTCGAAGTGGTCCCAGATCGAGCGCCAGAAGGCGTCCAGGTCGGTCACCGACCAGCGCCACAGCTCGTCGTAGTCGGCGAAGTCCAGCCCGCGGTGCTCACGCAGCCAGCGCAGGTAGTTCCCGATCCGCGACCGCTGGAGTACGTCCGCCGGCGGCGTCCACAGCACGTCACCCACTGCTCCACCCTCCCTGAGGCCCCGCACGACACTGTCCATGGGCCGTGGCGCCATCTTGCCCTACCTCGCAGCGCCATTCTCCGCACCGGGTGCCGGCGACGGGGCGTGGCCGGCCCACACCACCGGCCCGCGTCGTGTGTGGTCGGGGCCGGTGCCCGCCCCCGGGGGTGCCGCCTCAGCCCGCCCGGTGCGCCTGGATCGCCCGCCGCTTGGCGAGCCGGTGCGCGCGACGGATCTCCGCCTCCCGGTAGCGGCGCTCGTCCTCCACGGTCTCCGGCAGCACCGGCCGGACCGGGCGCGGGGCGCCGCCCAGGTCGACGGAGACGAAGACCAGGTACGCGGTGGCCACCCGGACCGGCGCGTCCTCGACCTGGTCCCACCGCTCGGCGACCACCTTCACCCCGATCTCCATCGAGGTGTGCCCGGTCCAGTTGACCTGGGCGTGCGCGTGGACCAGGTCACCCACCCGGACCGGCTCGGAGAAGACGATCTCGTCGATCGAGGCGGTGACCGCCGTGCCGCCGCTGTGCCGGGCCGCCGCCGCGCCGGCCACGTCGTCGACGAACTTCATCAGGACCCCGCCGTGCACGGTCCCGTACAGATTTACATCGACAGCAGTCATGATGCGACTCAGCGTGACCCGCGAGTACGAGGTCGGCTTGCCCTGCGGGGCGGAGGGGTGCTCGGTCATGCCGGAAACGGTACGGTGCGCCAATGCGACATCTCTGGAGCTTCCTCGCCGGGCTGGTGGTGGCGCCCATCACCTGGGTGCTGGTCACCCTCGGGCAGGACGGGTCGGGTCGGACCGCGCGCCGCTGGGTGGAGATCGGCACGTACAGCACGCCCAACCTGATCGAACCGGCCGTCTACCTCGGCGTCGCCGGCATCCTGCTCGGCCTGCTCGGCACGTTGCGCGTCTCACCGCTCGGCCCGCTCGTCGCCGGGCTGCTGCTGATCACCCCGTACGTCGGGATGTTCATCGCACCGTTCACCGTGCTCGATTGGATCCCGGACGGCGGCAAGGTCCTGGGGGACCCGCTGCCGCTGAGCCTGCCCGTGCAGAACGGCACCCTGTTCCTGATCGGCCTGCTGCTGCTGATGGCGACGTTCAGCGTCCAGCGGTGGCGGCGTTGGCCGACGCCGGCGACGGCGACGTCCGGGGCGGAGCTGACCCCGGCCGACGACACACCGCCGGAGAACACCTTCACGCTCAGCGACTGGCCGCCGCCGACTCCGCGCGGCGAGTCGGACACCGCGCCGCTCTCGCTCGGCTACCCGGCTCCGGACACGCCCACGGAGCCGCTGCCCCGGCGCTCGGGCTCCGAGTCGCCGTGGACGGCCCCGCCGCCGCGGTACGGGTCCAAGCCGGAGGGCAGCACCGAGAACCGTTGACGGCCGCGGGCGGGCCGGGTGACCGGCCCGCCCGCCCGAACGTCAGCCCTTGAGCAACTGGCGGGCCATCACGATGCGCTGGACCTGGTTGGTGCCCTCGTAGATCTGGGTGATCTTGGCGTCCCGCATCATCCGCTCGACCGGGTAGTCCCGGGTGTAGCCGTAGCCGCCGAGCAGCTGCACCGCGTCGGTGGTGATCTCCATGGCGGCGTCCGAGGCGAAGCACTTGGCGGCCGCGCCGAAGTAGGTCAGGTCGGCGTCGCCCCGCTCCGACTTGCCGGCGGCGGCGTACGTCAGCTGCCGGGCCGCCTCCAGCTTCATGCCCATGTCGGCGAGCATGAACTGCACGCCCTGGAAGTCCGCGACCGGCTTGCCGAACTGCTTGCGCTCCTGGACGTAGCCCTTGGCGTAGTCGAGCGCGCCCTGGGCGATGCCGACGGCCTGGGCGGCGATGGTGACCCGGGTGTGGTCCAGGGTCTTCATCGCGGTGGCGAAGCCGGTGCCCTCCGCGCCGATCATGCGGTCGGCCGGGATCCGGACGTTGTCGAAGTAGACCTCGCGGGTCGGGGAGCCCTTGATGCCGAGCTTCTTCTCCGGCGCGCCGAAGCTGACCCCGGGGTCGGACTTCTCGACCACGAAGGCGGAGATGCCGCGCGAGCGGGCTGTGGGATCGGTCACAGCGAAGACCGTGTAGAACTCCGACACGCCCGCGTTGGTGATCCACCGCTTCACGCCGTTGAGCACCCAGTGGTCGCCGTCGCGGACGGCCTTGGTGGTCATCGACGCCGCGTCGCTGCCCGCCTCCGGCTCGGAGAGGCAGTACGAGAACATCGCGTCGCCGGAGGCGACCTTCGTCAGGTACTTCTGCTTCAGTTCCTCGGAGCCGGCCAGGATCAGCGGCATCGTGCCGAGCTTGTTGACCGCCGGGATCAGCGAGGACGAGGCGCAGGCCCGCGCCACCTCCTCGATCACGATGGCCGTGGCCAGGGCGTCCGCCCCGGCGCCGCCGTACTCGACGGGGATGTGCGCGGCGTGGAAGTCCGCGGCCCGCAGGGCGTCGTACGACGCCTTCGGGAACTCGCCGGTCTCGTCCGCCTCGGCGGCGTTGGGGGCCACCTTCGCGTCACAGACCTCACGGACCGCCTCACGGATCGCCTCGTGCTCCTCGGGCAACCGGTAGACGTCGAACGACTGCTCTGCGGCCATGTCGGCCCTCCCCTTTCACCGCTATCATGCGCAGTCTGTGGCGTCCGGGAGACCGCCGACTGCCGCAGACTGAAGGATAGCCACCAGGTCCGGCCGGACCTTACCGGCGGGTAGGCTCGCGCACGACAGGCGTCGACACGGCACAACTACCCTCACACAAGACGACAAAGTTCCCCTCGGTGCCCGGCCATGGCGCCCCAGCCGATTGCGACGCAACGAAGCGCCGCCAGTGCGAGCGGAGAAGACAGGCGTGACGATCCCGTACCCGAACATCCAGCCGGTGCCCGCCATCGCCCCGGTGACGCCGCCCTCGGGTGCGCCGCGGCCCCGGGTCACCTTCCTCGGCACCGGGTACCTCGGCGCGACGTACGCGATCTGCTACGCCGAGCTGGGCTACGAGGTCCTCGGCTTCGACGTCGACGCCGACAAGATCGCCAAGCTGAACGCCGGCGAGGTGCCGATCCACGAGCCGGGCCTCGACGAGCTGCTCAAGCGCAACCTGGCCGCCGGCCGGCTGCGGTTCAGCACCGACATCGCCGAGACCGCCGAGTTCGGCGATGTGCACTTCATCTGCGTGGGCACCCCGCAGCGCGCCGACGGGATGGGCGCGGACCTGTCGTACGTCGAGGCGTCGGTGACCAGCCTGGCCCAGCACCTGACCCGCAAGGCGCTGATCGTCGGCAAGTCCACCGTGCCGGTCGGCACCGCCGAGTGGGTGGAGCAGCTGGTCGGCAAGCACACCCCGACCGACCTGGGCGTCGAGGTGGCCTGGAGCCCCGAGTTCCTCCAGGAGGGCTTCGCCGTCGACGACGTGCTGCGCCCCAACCGGATCGTGGTCGGCGTCAAGAGCGAGTGGGCCAACGCCATGCTCTACGCCGCCCACAAGGGCGTCTTCGACCTGGCCGCCACCGAGGACCGGGAGGTCCCCCTGGTGGTCACCGACTTCGCCACCGCCGAGCTGGTCAAGGTCGCCGCGAACGCCTTCCTGGCCACCAAGATCTCCTTCATCAACGCGATGGCCGAGGTCTGCGAGGCCTCCGGCGGCGACGTCACGCAGCTGGCCCGGGCCATCGGGTACGACCCGCGTATCGGCAACCGGTTCCTCCAGGCCGGCCTCGGCTTCGGCGGCGCCTGCCTGCCCAAGGACATCCGCGCCTTCCAGGCCCGGGCGCAGGAGCTGGGCGCCGGCGAGGCGCTGCGCTTCCTGCACGAGGTGGACCTGATCAACCTGCGCCGTCGTACCCGGGTGCTCCAGCTCGCCGCGGACCTGCTCGGCCGCCGCTCCGGGCCGGCCGGCCCGGACTTCGCCGGCACCCGGATCGCCGTGCTCGGCGCGACCTTCAAGCCCAACACCGACGACGTCCGCGACGCCCCGGCGCTCGCCGTCGCCGCGCTGCTGCAGAAGGCCGGCGCCGACGTGCACGTGTACGACCCGCAGGGCACCGAGAACGCCCGTCGGGTGGCCCCCGAGCTGACCTACGAGGCCAGCGTGAACGACGCCGTCACCGGAGCCGACCTGGTCTGCGTGCTCACCGAGTGGGCCGACTTCCGCAACGCCGACCCGGTCGCCCTCGGCGAGCTGGTCGCCGGCCGCAAGGTGGTCGACGGACGCAACTGCCTGGACTCGGCACTGTGGACGCAGGCCGGCTGGGAGTACCGGGGCATGGGCCGCCCCTGACCTCGTCCTGACGCGCCGGCCGGGAAGCACCGCTTCCCGGCCGGCGCGTTTTGTTGTCCCGAATCGCACTGCCGGGTGTCGAAATCCGCGCCGGGTCAGGGCATGCTGCGACAGTGGGGATCCACAGTGCGGTTCGGCCGGGTGGAGGGGTGTGGTGGAGAACTTTCAGTGCTCCTCGTGCGGGCGGCAGTTCACGCCGGCCGCCCACTGCCCGCACTGCGGGGCCGAGCAGCCGCGCTGGCGCGAGCACCTGGCGGAGATCGAACGCTCCATCGCGGAGCTGAAGGCGCGCGACGCCGCGATCGCCGCCGAGCAGCGGCAGATCGCCGCGAAGATGCAGGCCGCCCTCTTCCAGCGGGACATCCTCGCGCACGCCGGTGAGGAACGGGTCAAGCAGGCCACCCGTCCCCGGCGGGTGCTGCGCCGCAAGCCCGGCCGCCGCCCGCCGACCGCCGCCACCGGCGCGCCGCCCCGGGTGCCCCGGCAGGGCGCCGGCCCCGCCGGTCCCGACGAGCCGCCACCGGGCCCACCGCCCCGCGCCACCGCCACCTGGCTGGACGCGGACAACCCGGAGCACCCGCCGGAGGCGTCCTCCCGCGAGGTGCAGAACATCCCGCTCGGGCTCGGCGCGCTGCTGCTCGCGGTGGCCGCGGTGGTCTTCGCCGCCGTCGCCACCAGCTCGATGGACGCGCTGGCCCGGCTGGGCATCCTGCTCGTCGCCACCGTGCTGCTGCTGCTCGCCCCACCCGTGCTGGCCCGACGGGGGCTGACCTCGACCGCCGAGACCATCGCCACGGTCGGCCTGCTGCTGGTGCCGCTCGCCGGGTACGCGCTGTGGGCGGTGGACCGGATCGGCAACGGGGGCGCGTCCGGCGCGGTCTTCTCCGGCATGATCTTCGCGGTCACCGCCGGCGTCGCCCTCGCCTACGCCAAGGGCACCGGCCTGCGCGCGCCCCGCTTCGCCGCCGTGCTCGCCGCCCAACCCGTGGTGCCACTGCTGGCGTACGACCGGGTCACCGGTCCGGGCGGGTGGGCGCTCGTACTGACCGTGGTGGCGGTGCTCGACCTGTGGCTGGCCCGCTCCGGGCTGCTGCTCGAACGCCCGGTCCGCGACGACCTGCCACCGGCCGACCCGGCCGCCCCGGCCCCGCCCCGGCAACGCACCTCCGGCGAGACCCGCCCGGAGACGGCCCCCGAGGAGTCCGGCGAGGTGCTCGGCGGGGCGACCGCCCCCGCGCCGCCGGAGGCGGCCCGCCCGGTGCCGTGGCTGCCCCAGCTGACCTGGCTGCTGCACGGCGCGGCGGCGGCGCTCGCGCTGGCGTACGGAGTCACCGCGCTGCTGCGCGCGAGCACCGTACCGGCGGCGGTGGTGGCCGGCGCGGCGCTGCTGCTCGCGGCGGCGGTGACCCTGGCCGGCACGCTGGTGCTGCGCCGGCCGCCGCTGCCCGACGTGGGCGCCGGCATCTTCACCCTGGCCGTTATCGGGGCGTTGGGCCGGATCGCCTCGGTCGCCTTCCCCGGCCGCGCGCTGCTGCTCATCGCCGCCGTCATCACGCTCACCGGGCTGGCTGTCCGGGCCGTACCGGAGGCGGCCCGGCGCGGGCCGCAGTTCGCCTCGGCGGCGGCGCTGACGGTCAGCGGCGTGGTGGTCGCCGGGGGTGCCCTGCGGGCCGGCCTGGCCCCGGTCCGCGCCGCCCAGCCCGCCTGGTCGGCCGACCTGGACCGGTTCCCCGCCGAGCTGGCCGCCGCGGTGGGGCCGGCCGCCTGGCAGCTCGCCGCCAGCGCCCTGCTGCTGACCGTGGCGGCGGTGCTCGCCCTGCCACCGGAGATCCGTCGGGAGTTCGCGGTGGTCGGCGCGGGGCTGACCGCGCTCGCCGTGCCCGCTTCCCTCGGCCTCGGCTGGGCAGCGGCGCCCTGGCCGATGGTGCTCGCCGCGGTCGCCATCGGGGTGCTCGGGCTCTCCGCCGGCACCGAGCGGGCCGCCCTGGCGCACGCCGTCACCGCGACCGTCGTGGGGATCATCGGGGCCGGCGCCGCGCTGAGCCGGCCCGCGCCGACCGCGGCGGCGCTGACCGTGCTCATGCTGGCCGGGGTACTGGTGGCGCTCGCGCCCCGGGTGCGGATCACCCCGGCGGTCGCGGACACGCTCTCGGGCTGGGCGGCCGGCGGGGCCGCGTTCGCGTTGCCCGGGGCGGTGGCCGCCTTCGTCGCCGCCACCGAGCCGGCCGGCCCCGCGCCCACCCCGGCGGTGCTGCGCGAGCTGACCGTCCCGATCCTCGCGGCGAGTTTCCTCGCCGTCTGCGTGACCCTCGGGTACGCGGCGATGGTCCAGGTCTCCCAGCGGCACATCGCCCTGCCGCACGCGATCGGCACCGGCCTCGGCGCGCTCGCCGTCGTCGGAGCGGCCTTCTTCGCGCCGGGCCGGACCGCCGCCGACGCGTGGGTGGGTGGGCTGCTGCTGGTCGCGACCCTGCTGCTGCTCTTCGCGCCGAAGATCGACGCGTCCCGCCGCTCGGACGCCACGTTGGACAGCTCCGACCTGGCCGCAGCCGCGGTCACCGCGGCGCTGATCGCCACGCTGGTCCGGATCGCCGCGGTCATCTCCCCCGGCGGGCAGCTCGTGGTGGCCGCCGCGCTGGTCCTGGTGGTCGCCGTCGCCGCCCGCGCGATGCCGGAGGAGTGGCGGCGCGGCCCGGTGGCCGGCATCGCCGTCGGTGGGGTGCTGATCGGGCTGATCGCGGGCTGGTCGGCGCTGCGCGGCGGCTGGGGGGTGCTGGCCACCCCGGGCCCGATCTGGGCCGGTGACCTGACGGGCTGGCCGGCCGCCCCGACCGGCGGCTCCGCCTGGCAGGCCCCGGTCGCGCTGGCGCTGCTCGGCACCGTCGCCGGGATCCTTCTGCCCCCGCCGTGGAAGTACGACGTGGCCGGCGCCGCCGCGGTGCTCGCCACCATCGGCGCGCCCGCCGCGTTCGACCTGCCGTGGTGGTCTCCGGTGCTGGTGGGCCTGGCGGTGGCCACCGTCTTCGGGACGGCCTCGGCGGCCACCGTCGATCCGCGCGGGGCGCTGTCCCGGGCCACCGTGGCCGGCGCCGTCGCGTTGCACGCGGCCGGGGCCGGCCTGGTCCGCCCGTGGACCACCGCGCTGGCGCTGGGCGGCGTCGCGCTCATCGGCCTGGTCGTCGCCGGCCTGGCCCGCACGTTCGCGTCGTCCCTGGTGGAGGACGTCGAGACCGAGGGGATGCCACCGCACCTGGTGCAGATCGGCGGGGCGGCGGCCGGAGCGGCCCTGCTCGCGCTGCCCGGGGCGGTCGCCGCGCTGGCCGCGGAGTTCGGTCACCCCGCCCAGGTGGTGCTGACCGCCGCGCTGGCCGCCTCCAGCGTCGGGCTGGCGGCGGTGGCCGCGGTCCGCCGCCAGGTGCCGCAGTACCTGCCCTACGCGAGCGCGGCGATCGTCGGCGGCGCGACGATCAGCGCGCTGGCCGCCATCTTCGCCGGCCTGCCCTCCGGGGTGTACGCCGCCGCGGCCGCCCTGCTCGGGGTGCTCGCCGAGCTGGTCCGGGCGGCCACCGTCCCGCCCGTCGGCTCGGCCCAGCCGGTACGCCGCTGGGCGGTGCTGCTGGACGGCGCCCTGCGCCGGCTGCCGGACGACGGGACGCGCCGCCGCTGGCGGGTCAGCCCCGCCGCCGGCGCCCTCGCCGCGGCGGCCCTGCCGACCCTGCTGGCGTTGGCCTCGCTGGCCCCGCTGCTCTACGTCGCGCTGGTGGAGCCGCACCGGATGCTCTCCCGGATCTGGCAGGGCCCGCCCCCGGAGCTGCTCACCCCTCCGCCGGAAGCGGTCGACGGCACGCACGTGCTCACCGCCCTGCTGCTCACCGCGACGGCGGCGCTGGCCGCCACCGGCCTCGGCGACGGGCGGCGCTCACGGGCCGTACCGGTGGTGCTGCCCGGGCTCGCGGTGACCCTGCTGATCACGCCGACCGCCCTGGGTCACGCCTGGCCGGAGAGCACGCTGGCCTCGCTCGCGGTCTTCACCATCTCGATGCTCGGCCTGGCGCTGACCCCGCCGCCGCCGCTGGCCGAGCGGGCCCGGTCGCTGCGGGTCGCCCGGGTGCTGGTCTTCATGATCGGGCTGGCCGCCGGCGGCGCCGGGCTGGCCGGCAGCCTCGGCGCCCGGGGGTTGACCCTGTTCACCCTGGGCGGGGCGGTCGGCGTCGGCACGGTGGCGGCGCTCTTCGGCACCACCCAGCGGGCGCGGATCCTGGGCTGGCTCTTCGCCTCGCTGATGGCGCAGCTCTTCGTGCTCACCGCCGGCCTGGTGGCCGGGCTCGCCGCGGTCTGGTCGGCGTTCGGGGTGCTGGCCGTCGGCGCGGCGTTGCAGGTCTTCGCGGCCACCCTGCCCCGGCTGCGCCGCCCCGAGGCGCAGCGCGAGGCCGCCACCGTGGAGTGGAGCGGGTACGGCGCCGCGCTGATCGCCCTGGCGCTGGCCTTCGACTCGCCCCGGCACATCGCCGCCCTGCTCGCCGCCTGGGGCGCCGTGCTCGGGGTGGCGGCGACCCGGCCGGGCCGGCGCCCGGTGGAACGGCGCATCCTGTTCTGGTCGGTGGTGGCCTGTGAGATCACCGCCTGGTGGATCCTGATGCAGGTCGCCGACGTGGCGCTGCCCGAGGCGTACACGTTGCCGTTCGCGGCGCTGGCGCTGCTGGTGGGGGTCCTCGAACTGCGGCACCGGCCGGACCTGTCGAGCTGGGTGGCGTACGGGCCGGCGCTGGTGGCCGCGTTCGTGCCGACCCTGGCGATCGTGCTGGCCACCGAATCCAGCATGCTGCGGCAGGTGCTGCTGCTGCTCGGTGCGGTGGCGGTGCTGATCTTCGGCTCGATGAGCCAGCAGCAGGCGCCGGTGATCGTGGGGGCCACGGTGACCGCGATCGCGGCGGTGCACGCCCTGTTCAGTCTCGGCCCGTGGCTGGTGCTGATCCCGGTCGGGCTGGTGCTGCTGGTGCTCGGCGCCAGCAACGAGCGGCGTCGCCGGGCCCAGGAGCGCCTGCAGACGGCGCTGCGCGGCATGCGATGAAGCGGAGGGGCCCTGCGGTGTGACTGCCGGGTTGCGCCGAGCGGGCCGGGTGGGACCGGGGGTGCCGGTGCTTCCGTCGGCGCTCCCGCCGGACGGCGGCGCTGTGCATGCGTCGGTCGCCACCGGCCCGGGGCGGATCGGACGCTGTCACGCTGGGCGAGGTTCGAGCTCAGCCGGGTGCTGCGGTGTGCGCCCTTTGCTCTGCAGCCACCCACGCACCAGTAACCGCTAGTAACTGACTGGACGGAGGTCGCATGGAGGGCTCGTCGCATCGACCCTGATCAGGGCAGCGGTGCGTCCGGGTAAGCAGAGCAAAGGGCGCGATGACCCCATCCCGCTCGCGCCACGAAGATCACGCTGCGTGATATCACCCTCAGGCTACGGACAGTGAACAGCCCGTCCGCGTGCTGACCGGGTGGCACACAACCCGGGACGGCGACCAAGGCCGCGCCCCAGGGCCGCGACGGAGGGTGCCCGGCCGGCCGGGAGGCGGCTCAGCCGAGGGAGGCGCGCAGGGCGGCGTCCTTCTCCGCCACCATCTCCTCCAGGCCGGCCTGGTAGTCGGCCATCCGCGTGAGCAGCGCCGGGTCGCCCGCGGCCAGGATGCGCACGGCGAGCAGGCCGGCGTTGCGGGCGTTGCCGATCGACACCGTGGCGACCGGCACGCCGGCCGGCATCTGCACGATGGAGAGCAGGGAGTCCATCCCGTCCAGGTGCTTGAGCGGCACCGGCACGCCGATCACCGGCAGCGGGGTGACCGAGGCGACCATGCCGGGCAGGTGGGCGGCCCCGCCCGCACCCGCGATGATCACCTTCAGGCCCCGGTCGGCGGCGGACCGGCCGTACTCGATCATCTTGACCGGGGTGCGGTGGGCGGAGACGACACCGACCTCGTACGGCACGCCGAACTCGTCCAGCGCCTCGGCGGCGGCCCTCATGGTCGGCCAGTCCGAGTCGCTGCCCATGATCAGCCCGACCGTGCTCATTCGTGCCCCTCGCGCAGCCAGCGGGCGGCTCGCGCGGCCCGGGTCCGTACGTCGTCCAGGTCGTCGCCGAGCAGCGTGACGTGCCCGATCTTGCGGCCGGGTCGCACCTGCTTGCCGTACAGGTGCACCTTGGCGCCGGGCTCGGCGGCGAACAGGTGGTGCAGCCGCTCGTCGATGGAGATCCCGCCCGGCTCCCCGCCGAGCACGTTCGCCATCACGACGACCGGCGCGGTGAGCGAGGTGTCCCCCATCGGGTAGTCGAGCACGGCCCGCAGGTGCTGCTCGAACTGCGAGGTGCGGGCCCCCTCGATGGTCCAGTGCCCGGAGTTGTGCGGGCGCATGGCCAGCTCGTTCACCACCAGCCCGGTGGGCGTCTCGAACAGCTCCACCGCCAGCATGCCGACCACGCCGAGCGCGGTGGCCAGGTCGATGGCGAGCTGCTGGGCGGCGACGGCCAGCTCCTCCGGCAGGTCGGGGGCGGGGGCGAGCACCTCCACGCAGATCCCGTCCCGCTGCACGGTCTCCACCACCGGGTACGCGGCGACCTGCCCGAACGGCGAGCGGGCCACCTGCACGGCCAGTTCCCGGCGCAGCGTCACCCGCTCCTCGACGAGCAGCGAGGTGCCGCCGGCGAGCAGGGTGGCAGCCAGCTCGGCGGCCTGACCGGCGTCGGCGACCATCCAGACGCCCCGGCCGTCGTACCCGCCCCGGGCCGCCTTGAGCACCACCGGCCAGCCCTGCTCCTCGCCGAAGGCGACCAGCTCGGCCGGGGTGGTGACGGGACGCCAGGCCGGGTTCGGCGCACCCAGGGCGGTGAGCCGCTCCCGCATGATCCGCTTGTCCTGGGCGTGCAGCAGGGCGTCCGCGGGCGGGAAGAGCTTCACCCCCTCGTCGGCGAGGGTGCGGATGTGCTCGGTGGGGACGTGCTCGTGGTCGAAGGTGACCACGTCGCAGCCCTTGGCGAAGGTGCGCAGCGCGGAGAGGTCGGTGTGGTCGCCGTACTGGACGTCGGCGGCCACCAGGGCGGCGCCGTCGTCCGGGGCGAGCGCCAGCACGCGCAGCGACTGGCCGAGGGCGATCGCGGCCTGGTGGGTCATCCGGGCCAGCTGGCCCCCGCCCACCATGCCGACGACAGGCAGACCGGTACGGGAATCCATAGCGCCGCCAGCCTATCGGGACGGCCGGCGCCGCCCGAGCGGAGGGCCGCCGTCGCCCGCCGGAACCCACCGACCCCGCGCCGCGGCCGGCGGGCGGGGCCACTCCGACGGCCGGCGATTGACATGATCACGTCATGACGACCCGTGACACGCTGCGTGGACTTCCGGTGCTGGCGCACGAGATGCCCTCCTTCGACCCCACCGACGTGCCGGACGATCCGGTGCCCCTCTTCGCCTCCTGGTTCGCCACGGCGGTGAGCGCCGGGGTGGACGAGCCGCACGCGATGACCGTCTCGACGGTGGACGCCGACGGCTTCCCCGACGCGCGCGTGCTGATCCTCAAGGACCTCGACGCCGACGGCTGGCACTTCGCCACCAGTGCCCACAGCGCCAAGGGCCGGCAGCTCGCCGGCAACCCCCGGGCGGCGCTGACCTTCCACTGGCGGGAGCTGGGCCGGCAGGTCCGGGTCCGGGGTGTCGCCAGGCCCGCCGACCCGGCGGTCTCCCGGCAGGACTTCCTGGCCCGCCCGTTCGGTTCCCGGGTCGCCACCCTCACCGGCCGGCAGAGCGAACCGCTCGCCGACCGGGCCGCCCTCGACATCGCGTTCGCCCGGAGCCGCGCCATGATCGGCGCGGACCCGGAGCTCGTCGCCGAGGCCCACACCGTCTACCTGGTGCGGCCCGAGACCGTCGAGTTCTGGCAGGCCGACCGGGAGCGCCGACACGTCCGGCTGCGCTACCGCCGGACCCCGGACGGCTGGGACCGCGAGCTGCTCTGGCCGTGACAGCGCGACAGACACCGACGCGACCCGGGTGACGCCGGTCAGGCGAGTTGGACGACCAGGTCGTCGACCGAGGTCACCGGCCGCTGGCAGACGAAACCCCGGCACACGTACGCGGTGGGCCGCCCGTCGACCAGCGGCCGGTCCGCGAGCAGCGGCACCCCCGGCTGGTCGGGACAGCCGGCCACCACCACCGCGCCCGGCGGGGCGTGCCGTACCGCGGCGGCGACCAGCGGGTCCCCCTCCGGGTCGTCGGTGACCACCGCGATCTCGTACGGCCCGGAGAGCAGCGCCTCCCCCACGGTCGCCGCGTAGCCGGTGAACCGGGCGTGCCGCCCGACGATCGGCGCGACGGTGGAGAGCGCCTTCTCGGCCGCCTCCCGGTACCGGCTCTCCCCGCTCAACGCGGAGTACGCCACCAGCGCCGCCACGATCGCCGAACGACCGGACGGGGTGGCGTTGTCCGTCGGGTCGGCCGGACGGGTGACCAGCCGCTCGGCGTCGTCGGCGGTGTCGTAGAAGCCGCCGTCGGGGGCGACGAAGTGGGCCAGGGCGGTGTCGAGCAGCGTGCCGGCCAGCTCCAGCCACCGCCCCTCGCCGGTGAGCTGGTGCATGGCGCAGAACGCCTCGGCGACGCAGCCGTAGTCCTCCAGCACGCCCGCCGGCTCGCCGACCACCTTGTCGCGCGACGCCCGGCGCAGCCGGCCGTCGACCAGGTGCACGGCGGCCAGGTGCTCGGCGGCGTCGCGCATCGCCCCGTCGGCGACGATGGTGACGCCCTCCATCAGGTTCACGTCCTCGTCCGCACGGGTGGCGTACCCGGCGGCGACCCGGAGGAACTCGGCGATGGCGGTGATCGCCAGGCCGTTCCAGGCGGCCACCACCTTGTCGTCGCGGGCCGGCTGCGGGCGGGCGTCCCGGGCGGCCAGCAGCCGGCCGACGACGTCCTGCCAGCGGGCCCGGATCTCCGGGTCGGCGTCGTCCACGTCGCGGGCCAGCTTGAGCACGCTCGTGCCGTGCTCGAAGGTGCCGTCCGGGGTGACGTCGAACAGGTCGGCGGCCCAGCGGCCGTCTGCCTCACCCAGCGCCTCGACGAGCTGGGCCGGCGTCCAGGCGTAGGTGAGCCCCTCCACGCCCTCGGTGTCGGCGTCCAGCGCCGAGGCGAACCCCTCCCCCGGCCGGTGCAGCTCGTCGGCGAGGAAGCGGGCGGTGTCCCGGGCGACCCGGCGGGCCGTCCGGTCGCCGGTCAGCCGCCACAGGTCGGTGTAGAAGCGCAGCAGCAGGGCGTTGTCGTAGAGCATCTTCTCGAAGTGCGGCACCGTCCAGTGACCGTCCACCGAGTAGCGCGCGAAGCCACCGGCGAGCTGGTCGTGGATGCCGCCCCGGGCCATCGCCTCGCCGGTGTGCCGGGCGATCTCCAGGCTGCGCGCCGATCCGGTACGCCGGTGGTGCCGCAGCAGGAACAACAGGTTCATGTGCGGCGGGAACTTCGGCGCGCCGCCGAAGCCGCCGTTCGTCTCGTCGTACTCACGGGCGAGCTGGTCGGCGGCGGCGTCGAGCAGTTCGGCGGTGAGCGGGGCGGTGGGGCCGCCCACGGCCTGGGCCCCGCCGATCGCCTCGACCACGGCGGCGCCCTGCTGGAGCACCGCCTCGCGCTGGTCGCGCCAGGCGGTGCCGACCGACTGGAGCAGCCGGACGAAGTTCGGCTTCGGGAAGTAGGTGCCGCAGAAGAACGGGGTGCCGTCCGGGGTGGCGAAGACCGTCATCGGCCAGCCGCCCTGCCCGGTCATCGCCTGGGTGGCGGTCATGTAGACCGCATCGACGTCCGGCCGCTCCTCGCGATCCACCTTGATCGCCACGAAGTTGTCGTTGACCAGCGCGCCGACGTGTTCGTCCTCGAACGACTCGTGCGCCATCACGTGGCACCAGTGGCAGGCCGCGTAGCCGACGGAGATCAGCACCGGCACGTCGCGCCGCTTCGCCTCGGCGAACGCCTCGGCGCACCAGGGCCACCAGTCGACCGGATTGTCCTTGTGCTGGAGCAGGTACGGCGAGGTGGCGTCCGCGAGTCGGTTCACCCGACGACCATATCCACCCCGCGACGCACCCGGCGGCCGGACCGACGGCATCAACGGGCCTTCCCCCGTTCACGTTCATCTATTTATATCTGTGCATGCCGGCGGTGGTCGCCGGCCTCGCGAGGAGGCACGCATGCGCGGAATCCGTACCCTGACAGCCCTCACCTCGATCACGGTGCTCACGGCGGTGCTCACCGGACAACCCGCCTCCGCCGCCGTGGACCCGCAGACCCGCGTCTCCGGGACCACCGCCGTCGGCACCCACAACGCGTACGAGAAGGGCACCTACACCTACCTGGCGCAGGCGCTCGACGCCCGGCCCGGCCTGATCGAGCTGGACGTCTGGCCGGACGTGTTCACCCGGCAGTGGCGGGTCAGCCACTCCAACCCGCTCGGCAACGACAACAACTGCGTCGCCGCCACCAGCGCCGCCCAGCTCTACACCGGCACCCGCAACAAGAACCTGGAGCACTGCCTGGACGACATCCGGCTCTGGCTCGGCGCCCACCCCGACGCCGGCCCGATCCAGCTCAAGCTGGAGCTGAAGACGGGCTTCAGCTCCCGTACCGGGCAGGGACCGGCCCAGCTCGACGCGCTGCTCGCGGCCCGCCTGGGCAGCCGGGTCTTCCGCCCGGCCGATCTGAAGGGCGGATACCCGACGCTCGACGCCGCCGCCCGCGCGGACGCCTGGCCGAGCCGGCAGCAGCTCGCCGGCAAGGTGATCGTCGAGCTGATCCCGGGCACGGTCGAGGAGGGCAACCCGACCGACACCCTCTGGACCGACGTCGAGTACGCCCAGCACCTGCGGACGCTCGCCGCGGCCGGCACGCTGGAGCGGGCGCAGGCGTTCCCCGCCGTGCACCGCGCCCAGGCCGGCGACCCCCGCACCCGGTACGCCGACACGAGCCTGCGCCCGTGGTTCGTCCTCTTCGACGGCGACGCGGGCGCGTACGTCACCGGCGGGATCGACACCTCCTGGTACGGCGCCAACCACTACCTGCTGGTGATGACCGACGCGCAGAACGTCGCCCCGGCCCTGCCGACGGGTGACGTCGAGGCCGCCCGGGCCCGGGTCGCCCAGCTCGCGGCCGCCCACGCCAGCATCGCCTCGGCGGACTGGGCCACCATGCCCGCCGTCGTCGGCACGGTCCTGCCCCGGGGCTGACCCGTCGGCGCTTTGCGGCGTGTCGCGGTGTCCCCGAGATAGGACACCGCGACACGCCGCATCTCGTGAGCACGGTGCAGGGTCGCCCGGCCGCGCCGACGGTCAGGAAGCCCCGTCGGCGCGCAGCGGGAAGACGTTCGACTCGGCGGCGTCGCGCAGCGAGCCGAGCACCGCGCCGATCTTGTCGGCCGGCATCGGCTTGAAGAAGTGGTAGCCCTGGGCGGCGGTGCAGCCCAGCTCGGCCAGGGCCAGCCGCTGCTCGGCGGTCTCCACCCCCTCCGCGACCACCCGCAGCCCCAGCTCGTGGGCGAGCCCGACGGTGGTCCGGACGATCGCGGCGGCCTCCGGCGAGTCGGCCATCCGGATTACGAAGGAGCGGTCGACCTTCAACTCGTCCACGGCGATCCGGGTCAGGAAGGTCAGCGACGAGAAGCCGGTGCCGAAGTCGTCGACGGCGAGCTGCACGCCCATCGCCCGCAGGGTCGCCAGCACCTCGTCGATCACCTCCAGCTCGCTCATCACCACCGTCTCGGTGATCTCCAGGACCAGCCGGTGCGGCGGCACCTGGTGCCGGCGCAACGCGTCGGCGATCTCGGCCGGGAGTCGCGGGTCGAGCAGGCTGCGCGCCGACAGGTTCACCGAGATCGGCACGTCCAGCCCCTGACGGGTCCAGTCGGCCGCCACCGCGAGCGCCTTGTCCAGCACGTACCGGGTGAAGGTGCCGAGCTGCTCGCTGTTCTCCACCGGGCGGATGAAGTCCACCGGGCCGAGCCAGCCGCGCCGGGGGTGCCGCCAGCGGATCAGCGCCTCCACCCCGGTCGGCGCGCCGGTGGCCAGGTCGACGGCCGGTTGCAGGGCCAGCACCAGCTGGTCGTCGGCTTGCAACGCCTCCCGCAGCTCGGCCAGCAGCGCGAGCTGGTCGGTGCTCGCGGCGTCGCGGGAGCTGTCGTACGCGGCGACGCTGCCGCCGCCCTCCTTGGCCTGGTACATCGCGATGTCGGCCCGGCGCAGCAGCTCGGTCAGGTCGGCGGTGCCCGCGCCGGCCACCACCACCCCGACCGAGACCTCGACGGACATCCGCACCCCGGCCACCTCGGTCGGTGCGGCCAGCCGCTCGGCGATCTCCCGGGCCTGGCGCAGCGCGTACGCCATCGGGGCCGCCCGGTCACCGACCACCGGGACCGACGTCAGCAGCAGGGCGAACTCGTCGCCACCGAGGCGGCCCAGCAGGTCGCCGGGGCGGGCGAGGGCGCCCAGCCGGTTGGCGGTCAGCCGCAGCAGCTGGTCGCCGGCCGCGTGCCCGAGGGTGTCGTTGACCTCCTTGAACTGGTTGATGTCCAGCAGCAGGAGAGCGACGGGATGGTCGTGGGCGAGCTGCCGCAGCGACTGGTCGCCCTTGCTGAGCATGGCCGCCCGGTTGACCAGCCCGGTCAGCGCGTCGTGCACCGCCTCGTACGACGACCGGGCGCTGACCAGCCGCAGCTCCCGGTGGGTGGCCGCGTCGTGCAGCGCGGCGGCGAGGGCGTCGGAGAAGGCGGCCACCGCGTCGCGCTCGCGGGCGCTCGGCGGCCCCGACGCGGGGAACCGGACCCGCAACTGGCCCACCACGACGTCGCCGACGGTGAGCTGGCGGGTCAGCTCGTGCTCCCCGGCGGTGGACGGCCCGGGCGGGCCCACCTCCCGGTCGCGGACCTGGCCCGCGGCGTCGCCCCGGTAGCGCCGCCACCGGTCGTCGCCCCGGGCCACGTCGACGTCGACCAGTTCGGCGCCGAAGAGGCGCAGCGCGCCGGTCACCGCGGCGGTGGCCACCCCCCGCTCGTCGAGCTGGTTGAGCGCGGCGGTGGCCTCGGCGAACGCCCGCCAGTCCCGGCGTTCCCGTTCGGCGCGCAGCCGGTGCCGGTAGGTCTGCTGGAGCAGCCAGAGCGGCGGCGGGAGCAGCAGCAGCCAGCGGGCGTCGATCTCCAGCAGCGCCACCACGGCCAGGCCGACCGCCACGTTGCCGACGAACATCAGCAGCTTGCCGCGGAGCGCGGCGAGGATCGGCGGGCCGACGGAGACGCCGTGCCGCAGGGCCAGGGTGGCCCCGCCGAGGCAGGCGGTGGCGAGCAGGTAGGTGACCGAGCCGGCGATCAGGGCGACCGCGAGCCCCGGGGTGGGGGCGGCCAGCAGCGGCGAGCCGAGCGCGGTGGCGACCGCGACGGCCAGCGCGGTTGCCGCGGTCAGTGAGGCGGCGATCCGCAGCACCTCGGCCGGGGGCCGGCGGTCGACGGCCAGGGACATCCCGCTCCAGGCCAGTCCGACGCCGAGCAGCGCCGCGGCGGGCAGCCACCCGGGCGGCACGAAGTAGAGGCAGACGATCAGGGCGGCCTCGCCCCAGGTGATGCTGACCATGCCGGTCGCGGTGCGGAACCGCAGCCGGGCCAGCTGGGCGACCGCGAACGCGGCGACCGCGAGGCCGAAGCGCGCCGGGGCGGGCAGGGGGTCGTCCGGCGGGAGCGTGACCGGGACGGTCAGGCCGATCACGACCGCCGCCAGCGCGGTGAGCGTGACGGCGGCGACCAGCAGGAGGACTCGCGGCGGGGTGCCGCGGGGTTCGGGCCGGTCGACGGGATCGCCGGCCCTGCCGGAGCTCACCGGCCCGCTCCGTCCGCCGGCGTCCGGGAGGCGCGCGGGACGGACGCTGCTGCCACGCTCATGGCGCCCCCTCCCGCGCACGGCTCAGGGACTTTCGATCCCCCCGGCGGAAGGCTAAGCCAATCCGGGTGGCCGCAACAGGGGGCGACGACCCGGATCGACGTGAATCACGACCCGATCAGCCGTTCCGGTGCTGCTGGTGGCCGTTGGGAGCATTCGTACGTGATTCCTGCGGCCCCGTCCCGTCGGTCGGATCGACGGCGGACGCGTCGGACCGGCCCTCGTCGGCCGACCCGCGCTGGTCGGGGAAGCGGTCGGGCAGCCGGCGCAGCCGGGAGTTCATGTTGCGGATCAGGAAGATCGTGGCGGCGGACAGCAGCAGGATGAGGAGCAGGCCCATGGGCCCGGCCAGGCCACCCGTGCGGGTGTCACCGAAGTTGTTCGCCGCGAGCACCTGGGCAGCGGTCAGCATGGTGGGTCTCCGATGTGCGGTGGGGTTTCAGCGTAGCCCGACGCCCGGTCAGCGGGCATGGACCGTCTCGCGCACCCCGGCGAAGAGGTCCGACTCGGGCAGCGGGCTGTCGACCAGCGAGCGGACGAGTTCGAAGTCCTCCGTCGGCCAGGCGCGCTTCTGCAGCTCCATCGGCACGTGGAACCAGAAGCCGTCCGGGTCGATCTGGGTGGCGTGGGCGCGCAGCGCGTCGTCGCGGACGGGGAAGTAGTCGGCGCACTCGACCCGGGTGGTGATCCGGGGGCCCTTGTCTGGGCGGCCCTCCCAGCGGGTGATCCACTCCTCGTAGGGCGATTCGAGACCGGCCTCGAGCATCCCCTCGTGCAGGGCCATGATCTTGCCCTTGGAGAACCCGATGTCGTAGTAGAGCTTCAGCGGCTGCCAGGGCTCACCCAGCTCCGGGTAGCGCTCCGGGTCACCGGCCGCGTCGAACGCCGCGACGCTGATCTTGTGGGTCATGATGTGGTCGGGGTGCGGGTAACCGCCCTCCTCGTCGTACGTGGTGACGACGTGCGGACGGAACTCGCGCATCAGCCGCACCAGCGGGCCGGCGGCGACCTCGACGTCCTGCAGGGCGAAGCAGCCCTCGGGCAGCGGCGGCAGCGGGTCGCCCTCGGGCAGCCCCGAGTCGACGAAGCCGAGCCACGCCTGCTCCACGCCGAGCACGGCGCGGGCCGCGTCCATCTCGGCCCGACGGATCTCGGCGATGTCGGCCCAGACGTCGGGCCGGTCCATCTTCGGGTTGAGCACGCTGCCGCGCTCACCCCCGGTGCACGTCACGACCAGGACGTCCACGCCCTCGGCGACGTATTTGGCGGTGGTCGCGGCGCCCTTGCTGGACTCGTCGTCCGGGTGCGCGTGCACGGCCATGAGACGCAGCTGCTCTGCCAACTCGGGCGCTCCTCGTCTGTGTCCGCCGGCGACCCGCCCGGGCCCCGGCTGACCTGCCGGAATCCTCCCCCGCACCGGATCCTGCCGGCACCGACCTGTCATCCTTGACCACAGGACGGGCTGGGAGAATGGAACCCTCCCATTCTTGCCGATGCCACCGACAACGACGCCAGGAGATGCCCGCCGGTGACCGAGACGCACGCCACAATTCCCCCGGGCGCGCCGGTGTTCCCGCCCGGTCGGTACGGCCGCCGGCGCGAGCCCGGCCGCCGCCGCCCCCTGCTGGTCGGGTTGCTGGTGGCCGCCGTGCTCGCCGGGCTGAGCCTGGTCGCCGTGCAGCAGTACGACCGCTACGGCGACCCGGACTACGACGCCGAGGTGATCACCTACACCGACATCACCGACACCGGCGTACAGGTCGCCTTCCGGGTCACCGTGCCCGAGGGCGGTGCGGCGGTGTGCCTGCTGCGGGCCCGCTCGCACGACGGCGCCGAGGTCGGCCGGGAGGAGGTGCCCGTCGACGCCGCGTCCGGCGAGCGGCACCTCACCGTGCGGCACCGGGTCGCCACCACCGCGCGCCCCTTCATCGGCGAGGTGGTCCGCTGCCGGCCCGCCGGCTGAGCCCGCCGACCACCGGCACGGACGCCTCGACGTCCGATTCGCGTGCGGCGCCCCCTGGTGATCGACGACACCCCGGGGTGTGCCGGCGCTGGTAACTTGGTAACTCACCTGTCAGCCAGTCCGCACAACCGAGGAGAACGCCCTGTGTCCACCAACGGCAAAGAGGCGCCCGCCACCTGGCTGTCCCAGGACGCGCACGACCGCCTCCAGGCCGAGCTCGACGAGCTGATCGCCAACCGGCCGGTCATCGCCGCCGAGATCAACGCCCGGCGTGAGGAAGGCGACCTGCGGGAGAACGGCGGCTACCACGCCGCCCGCGAGGAGCAGGGCAAGGCCGAGGGTCGCATCCTCTACCTCAAGGAGCTGCTGCGCACCGCCCAGGTCGGCGAGGCGCCGACCGCCGACGCGGTGTCGCCCGGCATGGTGGTGACGATCTACTTCGACGACGACACCGACGACACCGAGACGTTCCTGCTCGGGTCGCGCGAGGTCGCCTCCACCACCGAGTTGACCGTCTACAGCCCCGAGTCGGCGCTCGGCAAGGCGATCCTGGGTGGCCGCGCCGGTCAGGCCTGCACCTACACGGCGCCGAGCGGCGCCGACATCAAGGTGACGATCGTCAGCTTCGAGCCCTTCGCCGGCTGAGACCGGCCCCGCCGGGTCCGCGACCCGGCGGGACCTTCCCGCGTACGCCGAGGCGTGGCACCGTCAGGTGTCACGCCTCGGCCGCGAAGACCACCTGGTAACCGCTGGCCCGCAACGCGCTGATCAGCGTGTCGGAGTGCGCCACGCCCCGGGTCTCCACCGACAGCGCCACCTCCACCTCGCCGAGGCGCAGGTGCGGATTGGCCCGCTGGTGCTCGACGTCCACCACGTTCGCCCGGTGCTCGGCGATCTCGGCGAGCAGCGAGGCGAGCTGGCCGGGGCGGTCGGAGCAGCGCACCGTCACCCGCAGGTAGCGCCCGGCGGCGGCCAGGCCGTGCTCGATCACCCGCAGCATCAGCAGCGGGTCGATGTTGCCGCCGGAGAGCACCGCGACGACCGGGGTCTCCACCTCGACCGCCCCGGCCAGCAGCGCGGCCACGCCGACCGCGCCGGCCGGCTCCACCACCTGCTTGCCCCGTTCCAGCAGCATCAGCAGCGCCCGGGAGATGTCCTCCTCGGCAACCGTGACGATCTCGTCGACGAGCTTGCGGACGTGGGTGAAGGTGATCTCCCCGGGCCGGCCGACCGCGATGCCGTCGGCGATGGTGGAGAAGGCCGGCAGGCGTACCGGCTCGCCGGCGGCGAGCGAGGGCGGGAAGGCGGCGGCGCTGGCCGCCTGCACCCCGATGACCCGGACGTCGGGGCGCAGCGCCTTGGCCGCCACCGCCATCCCGGAGATCAGCCCACCGCCGCCGACGCCGGTGACGATCGTCTTCACGTCCGGGCACTGTTCGAGGATCTCCAGCGCCACCGTGCCCTGGCCGGCGATCACGTCCCGGTGGTCGAAGGGGTGGATCAGCACCGCCCCGGTGCGCTCGGCGAAGGTCTGCGCCGCCACCAGCGACTCGTCGACGGTGTTGCCGACCAGTTCGATCTGCGCGCCGTACCCCTTGGTGGCGGCCACCTTCGGCAGCGGCGCGTTGACCGGCATGAAGACCGTGGCGTGGGTGCCGACCAGGCCGGCGGCGAGCGCCACCCCCTGGGCGTGGTTGCCGGCGCTCGCGGCCACCACGCCCCGGGCCCGCTCCTCCGCCGACAGCCGGGAGATCCGCACGTACGCGCCGCGTACCTTGTACGACCCGGCGCGCTGCATGTTCTCGCACTTGAGCCAGACCGGTCCGCCGAGCGCGGCGCTCAGCGGCCGGGAGGGCTCCAGTGGCGTGGTGCGGGTGACCCCGGCGAGCAGGTCCCGCGCGGCCCGTACGTCGGCGAGACCGACCAGTTCCGTCATGCCCCGATCGTGCCACCCGGCGCCGGTGGGACCTGCGGTGACACCGGGGTCGGCGGGGTCGGCGCCGGCTGCGGGTACGACGGGACGGGCCCGCCCGGGGTCACCGTCATGCCCGGGGTGACCGGCCACGCGGGCGTGGCGCGGGCGATGCGGGCCTGCTGCGCGGCGGAGATCCGTCGGACCAGCACGATGAGGCTGGCCGCCGCGACCAGGCAGGCCACCGCCGGCACGAGGTGCCAGCCGAGGACGCGTTCGTAGTACGCGACGTAGGCCTGGAAGTCCGCCGCGTCGACCGGGTTCTCCGGCAGCCGGGCGTACTCGCGCTCGTCGCGCTTGTTGACGAACCGCTCGCCGAGGCTGAACACCAGCCAGGCCGCCCACCAGACGCCGACCAGCGCCGGGGTGCGCCGCTGCCACAGGCTGTCCCGGGCGATGTTGGCCACCACCCGGGCGGGCACCACCAGGTTGGCGAACGGCACCAGCCAGCCGGCGATGGCCCAGCCCGCGCCGAGCGAGGGCAGCGCCCCCGGGAAGGCCTCGATGTTCTTGCGCGCCCGCCAGGTCCAGATGATGACCAGCACGGCGGCGGTCAGGATGGCCAGGACGAAGGGGAGCGAGAACGCCAGCTCGACCACCGCGGCGCCGAGCAGCAGGTCGCCGTCCCGGTCGGCGGCGGCCCGGTCGGCCATCATCAGGCCGACGACCGGGAAGAGCGACACCAGCAGGAAGAGCAGAGCGGTCGCACCGACCGCGATCTGCACGGCCGTCCCGATGCCGCGCACCGCGTACGTCGGGAGCCCGGGCGTCACGGCCGGCCGGCCGAGCGGGGTGTGGCAGTTCTGGCACTCGTCGAAGGTCGGGGACGTGGTGTCCCCGCAGGTCTGGCAGTGCATCGATGACCGTCCTGGGGTGCGGCGGGGGTGCGCGCACACGCTAGACGATCATGCGGTGGCCGGCGACCCCGTTCCGACGCGCGGGTAGCCGGGGGCGTGCCGGGTCCAGGGCGCCTGCATCTCGAACTGCCCCGCCACGCCGAGCAGCAGCAGCTCCGAGCCGGGCGGACCGATGAGCTGCGCGGCGACCGGCAGGCCGTCCGGGCGGCGGCCGACCGGCACCACGATCGACGGCAGGCCGGCGATGTTCCACGGGGCCGCGTACGGGGCGTACCGGATGTTGGCCTTCATGTTCGCCAGCCAGGAGCGGCTGGACCAGGCGGTGGCCTCCGGCGGCGGACCGGCCAGCGCCGGGGTCAGCAGCAGGTCCACCGAGTGGTCGGTGAAGAACCCGATCGACCGGTCCCGCCAGGCGGCCCGGTCGGCCTCCCGCACGTACCCCCGCCGCTGCGCCCACTCGCCGAGCGCGACGTGCCGGCGGCTGCGGCGCTGGAGGTGGCGCGGCGCGACGCCGGCGGCCCGCACGTCGGCGGCGGCCGCGGCGAACCAGGTGGCGATGCCCTGCAGGCCGAGCGCCGTCGGGTAGACCGGGTCGGCCGGGACGGTGTCGTGGCCGGCGGCGGCGAGCAGCCGGCCGGCGGCGGCCACCGCGTCCCGGTTGGACGCGTCCGGCGCGACCCCGCGCACCGGGGAGCGGAGCGAGACGCCGACCCGCAGCCGCGACGGCGGGACCAGCTTCTCCTGTTGACGGCCGGCGAGCACCTGGAAGCCGACCGCCGCGTCGGCGACCGTGGTGGAGAGCATGCCGTGCTCGGTGAGGCCGAACCAGTCCTCCGCGCCCAACTGGCAGGGGACGACGCCCCGGCCCGGCTTGAGCCCGACCAGTCCGCAGCAGGCCGCCGGGATGCGGATCGAGCCGAGACCGTCGTTGCCGTGCGCGATCGGCACCAGCCCGGCGGCCACCGCGGCGGCCGCCCCGCCGGAGGAGCCGCCGGGGGTGCGCCCGGTGTCCCACGGATTGCGGGTGATCGCCGTCTCGTCGTCGGTGAGGCCCCAGAGGCCGAGCTCCGGCATCCGGGTCACCCCGAGGATCACCGCGCCCGCGCCGCGCAGCCGGCGGACCACCTCGTGGTCGGCCTCCGCCACTGGAGTACGTACCGCCGCCGACCCGTTCCAGGTGGGCAGGCCGGCGACGGCGGTGTTCTCCTTGACCGCGACGGGCACCCCGGCCAACGGCAGGTTGGCCAGGTCCTCCTGCTCGTCGACCTTCTCCGCCTCGGTGATCGCCTCCCCGGCGCGTACCGCGCGGAACGCGGCCAGCTCGGCGTCGGCCCGGGCGATGTGCTCCAGGTGGTCGGCGACGACCTGGGTGGCGGAGACGTCACCCCGGCGTACGCCCCGGGCGATCTGCTTGGCGGTCGCCCCCACCCAGGTCGGCATGATGTCCTGCACGGCCACCCTCCCCAGCCAGCGGTCAGCCCAGCGCCTGCTCCAGATCGGCGAGCAGGTCGTCGACCGTCTCGATGCCGACAGACAGTCGCACGAGATCGCCGGGAACTTCAAGCGGCGAGCCGGCAGCACTTGCGTGTGTCATCCGGCCCGGGTGCTCGATCAGGGACTCCACGCCGCCGAGGGACTCGGCGAGGACGAAGAGCTTCGCCCGGTTGCAGATCTGCACGGCGTGCTCCTCGCCGCCGGCCGCGCGGAAGGAGATCATGCCGCCGAAGCGGCGCATCTGCTTGGCGGCGACCTCATGACCGGGGTGCGAGGGCAGGCCCGGGTAGATGACCTGGCCGACCTTCGCGTGCCCCTCCAGGTACGCGGCGATCCGCTCGGCGTTGTCGCAGTGCCGGTCCATCCGTACCCCGAGGGTCTTGATGCCGCGCAGGGTGAGCCAGGCGTCGAACGGGCCGTTGATCGCGCCCATCGCGTTCTGGTGGTAGCGCAGTTCGTCGCCGAGGCCGGTGTCGGCGGCGATCAACGCGCCACCGACCACGTCGGAGTGCCCGCCGACGTACTTGGTGGTGGAGTGGACCACCACGTCCGCGCCGTGCGCGATCGGCTGCTGCAGGTACGGCGAGGCGAAGGTGTTGTCGACCACCAGCAGCGCCCCGGCGTCGTGCGCGACGGCGGCGAGGGTGGCGATGTCGGCGATGCCGAGCAGCGGGTTCGTCGGCGTCTCCACCCAGACGATCCTCGTGCTGCCGGGTCGGATCGCGGCCCGCACGGCGTCCGGGTCGGAGACCTTGGCCGGGGTGTACGCCAGCCCCCAGCGCTCGGCCACCCGGGCGAAGAGCCGGTACGTGCCGCCGTACGCGTCGTCCGGGATCACCACGTGGTCACCCGGCTGGCAGACCGTCCGCAGCAGGGTGTCCTCGGCGGCGAGG
Source organism: Micromonospora citrea (assembly GCF_049629545.1). GTDB lineage: Bacteria > Actinomycetota > Actinomycetes > Mycobacteriales > Micromonosporaceae > Micromonospora > Micromonospora citrea_A. The sequence goes on along the minus strand of NZ_JBNADX010000004.1, from coordinate 326,156 downwards.
CCGCTGGCGAAGGCGAGCCCGACGGGGCCGCCCTCCAGCGCGGCGAGGCACTCCTGGAGCGCGTCGCGGGTGGGGTTGCCGGAGCGGCTGTATTCGTAGCCCTGCCGGGGCGCGCCGACGGCGTCCTGGGCGTAGGTGCTGGTCTGGTAGATCGGTGGGATCACCGCGCCGGTGCGGGCCTCGGGGTCCTGGCCGGCGTGGATGGCGAGCGTCTCGAAGCCGTGGTTCATGACCGAGACGTTAGTCCTCCCCCGCGTCCCAGCGTGTGGAACCCGGCCGCGGGTCACATCGCGCGTCCCGTGGCCCGGTCGCGGTGGCCGGTGGCGCGGTGGGCACGGCATTACGCTGCTCCGATGAGCGGGTGCGTGTTCTGCGGGATAGTCGCGGGCGAGGTGCCCGCGTTCCGGGTGGCCGACGAGCCGGACGGGGTCGCCTTCCTGGACACCCGGCCGGTGTTCAAGGGCCACCTGCTGGTGGTCCCCCGCGCCCACCTGGTCACCCTGGACGAGCTGCCGGCGGACGCGCTGCCCGGTTACTTCCGCCTGGTGCAGCGGCTCGCGGTGGCGGTGGAGACCGGCCTGGGGGCCGGCGGCACGTTCGTGGCGATGAACAACCGGGTGTCGCAGTCGGTGGCGCACCTGCACACCCACGTGGTGCCGAGGACGAAGGGCGACGGCCTGCGCGGCTTCTTCTGGCCGCGTACCCGTTACACCGACGACGCCGAGGCGCAGCAGTACGCCGGCCGGATCGCCGGGGCGTCACCCGCCACCGGATAGCGGATCGCGCCGCCGTCCTGGAAATTGCACGCCCGCCACAACTTCCGTCGACAGGAATCGCATTCACCACGGCGGGCGCGCGACTTTCTCGGGAAAGCTGTTCACAAGAGCAAAAATGGCGGACTGTCCGCCTACCGACTGAGGGAATGCCGAATATCGATCAAATGGCAGAGTGCATTCTGCCGAGCAGCGGGACAACAGGTCCCCGCCGGCTTCCGAGTCGGGAGAACAGATGCCAAGTAGATCGACAGTGGCGGCGGTGGCGCTCGCCACCGTGGCCGCGCTGGCGCCGCTGACATCGGCCACCGGCGCCGGCGCGACGACCGCGACCGCGGCGGCGCCCGCCGGGCCGGCCGTGCGGACAGCGCCGACGACCGTCCGGCCGGAGGGGCCCCTGAAGCAGTCGGCGGCCAGCCGTGAGCAGATGGCGGACCTCGACCGGCGCCACCGCGAGCAGCGGGAACGGATCGCCGCGGCGCAGCCTGCGCCCGCGGGAGCCCAGGTCGACGCGGCGGAGCGGGCGAAGCCGGTGGGGCAGACCGAGGCGGCGGAGATCAGCGCCCAGTCGCTGCTGATCCGGCGCAACAACGCCAACACGCGCGCCTCGGCGGTGAGCAGCACGCTGGGCGAGACCGCGGCGGCCAACGACGGCTCCTCGGTCTTCTACACCGGCAACACCTACGCGTCGTACTCCACCAACGACGGCAGCACCTGGACCGGGGTCGGCCTGCCGGCCGGTCCGGCCGACGCGCCCAACGCCTGCTGCGACCAGGACGTGGTACGGGCGCACAACACCGACCGGATCTTCAGCATCCTGCTCTACACGAACGCCGCTCTGAACAATGGCGGAGTTCGCATCTTCGTCCGCGACAATCCGGCCAGCGCGCCATTGTGCACCTACTACATCGATCCGGGCGGCGCCGCCGACGACGTGCTGCCGGACTATCCGCACATCGGGGTGAGCGCCAACGCCCTCTACCTGACCACGCAGAACCAGCGGGCCGGTTCCTGGATCGGTTCGCAGATCAGGCGGTTCAACCTCGCGCAGATGTCGGCGTGCACCACGGCCACGACCAACACCCTGACCCACGTCGGCTCGGTCGGCCAGCGGGTGCTCACCCCCATCGAGGGTGCTCAGGGCTCGACCACCATGTACTTCGGCGCGATCGAGAGCAGCACCTCGTTCCGCATCTTCAGCTGGGCGGAGTCGAGCACGTCGGTGCCGCAGACGGTTCGCACCATCAGCGCGTCCAACTTCAGCAATCCCGACTGCCGGGGTGGCACCGGCAACTTCGACTTCATCGAGCGCGCCACGTCCTGGACCGCGGCCGGTTTCCGGATGCGCGGCGCGCTGCACGGCTCCCGGGTCACCTGGTACTGGCACTCCGCCCCGACCGGCGGCATCACCCAGGGGCACGTCCGGGCGGCGTCGTTCCGCACCTCCGACCTCACCCTGGTCGAGCAGCCGCACATCTGGAACGCCTCGCTCTGCTTCGGGTACCCGGTGGTGAGCGGCAACGTCTTCGGTGACCTGGGGATCTCCATCGCCGCGGGTGGTGCCGCCGGTGGGGGCGGCGCGGCGGCGCAGGGCTACGTGGGCGTCGACGACACCCCGGCCGACGCGATCGCCTTCGGATCGGTGATCCTGACCGCCTCGGGTACGCACAACCGCACCGACGGCCGGTACGGCGACTACTTCACCGTGCGTACCAATGCGAAGTGCCAGCGGACCTGGGTCGGCACCAACTACGCGCTGTCCGGGGGCAACACGACGTCCGCCCACGTCAACGCGCGGTACATCGAGTTCGGCAGCACCCTCGATTCGAGTTGCTTCTGATCCCTGGTCACCGGCGGGTCGTCGGGTGACCGCCCACCCGGTGTCGCCCGTTCCGCGCTCCCTCGGGCGCGGAGCGGGCAGCGGGTCAGCCGATCCGGAACTCCGACGAGTGGGCCCACTCGGTGACGACGCCCTCCGGGGTGGACGACCGGCGGAAGCCGAAGGCGATCCGGTGGACGCCGGCCAGCAGCGGCGGCGTGGAGAAGTTGCTGCCGGCCGTGTCGAGCCGGATCTCGCGCCGTTCGCCCGGCGCCCAGGTGACGACGGCCGAGGCCCGCTCGACGCCGCAGTTGTCGTAGCGGGTCCACGTCCCGCCCTCGCGACGTTCGAGCAGCACCGGAGAGCAGTCGGTCCGCAGGTCGTCGGCGTACAGGGGCGCGGCGCCGCCGTTGACCACCGTCAGCACGATGACGTCACCGGCGCGGTGGCGGTCGGCCGAGACGGTCACCGTGACCGGCGGGGCCACCGTGCCGGTGCCGGACACGGTCGCCGGGGCGGAGGCGGCGGCCTCCGGCTCGGGCTGCGCGCAGCCGGCGAGCACGGCGACGGACAGGACCGCGACACCACCCAGGCACCTGCTCCATCTGCTCATACCGGTCAGACGCGTCACCCTCCCGGGCCGTTCCGCCACCCACGGTGACAATCCCCGCACTCGACGGGCCGTTGCGTCCGCCGTACCGGCCGGACGGCCATGGGCCCGCTCATCCCATCCTCGGCCGCCCGGCCTGAGCGGCGGTGGGACGGGTAAGGAAGTCGGGCCCGGCGGCGTTGCACGCTGGGACAGGTACGAGAGGAGTCCCACCGTGTTCCTTCGCCGCATGAAGGCCGAGTTGCCCACCCCCGACCAGGCCCTGCCGGGCCGGCCGATCGCAATGCCGATCGCCGACCGCCACGAGGTGCTCAACTTCTCGCTGAAGGGCCCGTTCCCGGCCGGTTCGCAGGTCGCGGTCTTCGGGATGGGGTGTTTCTGGGGCGCCGAGCGACTGTTCTGGACCCTGCCGGGCGTACTCACCACCTCCGCCGGCTACGCGGGCGGCGTCACGCCGAACCCCACGTACGAGGAGGTCTGTTCGGGCATGACCGGGCACGCCGAGGTGGTCCAGGTGGTCTACGACCCGGCACAGATCAGCTACGAGGACCTGCTCAAGGTCTTCTGGGAGAACCACGACCCGACCCAGGGCATGCGCCAGGGCAACGACGTCGGCACCCAGTACCGCTCGACGATCTACACCACCACCGACGAGCAGCTGGCCACCGCGCAGGCGTCCCGCGACGCGTTCGCCCCGATCGTGGCCCGGGCCGGCAAGGGCGAGATCACCACGGAGATCGCGCCGCTCGGTGACTACTACTTCGCCGAGGACCACCACCAGCAGTACCTGGCCCCGACGAAGAACCCGAACGGGTACTGCAACCACGGCCCGAACGGGCTGAGCTGCCCGGTCGGCGTGGCCCGTACCGCCGGCTGACCGTAGCCGCTAGCCTTGAGCTGGACGTAGGGAGGACACGATGGCCGGCGAGAGCGCGAACCGTCCGCGCGGTTACGCCAAGCCGGTTATCGTGCCCGAAGCTCTCGAACTGCTTCGCGGGCCGACCGCTGGAGTGGTCGTGCTGCCGCGTCATCTCAAGTGGTCGGGAAACGCTCGTTACGACCTGATGCAGCCTGGACGCATCGTCGATCTCTACCGAACGGTCCTGAACGAGGCCGCCAGTCCGGTCGATCTCTACGCCCACCTCGACCGGACGACGCTCGTCAAACTTTGGCCGTCGATGTGGCTGCCGGCGGCCGTCTGCCGGGCCTGGGAAGCGCGTTTCCCCGAACTACGCCCGGCCCATCGCAGCGCTGCCTGACCGACGCTCCCTCGTCACGCCCGGATCACCAAGGTGGCGCTGAAAGCAGCCGGCCGCTTCGGCTTCGCGCTCGCCGGCGGCTACGCGGTGAGCGCACACGGGATGGGCACCCGGCTCAGCGGTGACGTGGCCTCTTCACCGCATGGGATCTGCGCGCCTCATTCCCCGAAGCGGTGGACAACGTCGCCACGGCTTTGGAAGACCAGGGCTACGAGGTGACCACGGTCATTCGCAACGAGACCTTCACCCGCCTGCTCGTCGCCGATCCTTCAGGCGGCGAGCCGGACAAGCTTGAAATGTCGGCGGACTGGCGGGCGCAGCCACCGGTAATGTCCGAGCTGGGGCCGGTTCTACATCCCGACGATGCCGTCGCCAACAAGATGTGCGCTTTGTTCGGTCGCGCCGAGGCTCGTGATTTCCTCGACGTGGACGCCGCCCTGACCAGCGGCAGATACACCCGGGAACGTCTTCTGGAACTCGCCGTCGCCTCGGATCCCGGTTTCGAGCCCCGCGCGTTTGCGGATGCACTGGGGCACTGGATCAGATCACCGATGCTGATTTGACTGCTACGGCGTGTCCGTCGCCAGCTTGCCCACTCTTCGCGCTCGATTCAGGCAGTGGCGGCAGGAACTGATCGAGGGCACCGGCTTTCGCCGCTGACCACTACTTCGCCGAGGACCACCACCAGCAGTACCTGGCCCCGACGAAGAACCCGAACGGGTACTGCAACCACGGCCCGAACGGGCTGAGCTGCCCGGTCGGCGTGGCCCGTACGGCCGGCTGACGTCCCGGCGCCGGCGGAGGTCGGTGCCGACCTCCGCCGGCCGGCGGGCCGTCACGTCGGTGCGGTGTTTGTCACACGGGCGGCCCGGCCGGATCCTCGCAGCGTGACCCTCGCCGACACGGAACGCCAGCGCCACGGCCGGCGATCACGGCCTGCTCAGCGCGGGCGAGTATTCTAGCAACGTCGTCACACAACTGTCATCGTCTCAACAGGCGAATCGCAATACTGTCTGGCAGCATTGCCTGGCATGTGCGGACTGGCTGGGGAGTTCCGTCGTGACGGCTCACGCGCCGATGTCGCGGCGGTGGAGCGCATGGCGGCCACGATGAGTGACCGGGGACCCGACGACAGCGGGGTCTGGTCCCAGGGGCCCGTGGCCCTCGGGCACCGACGTCTGAAGATCATCGACCTGTCGGCGGCGAGCGGCCAACCACTGGTCGACCCGGACGCGGGACTCACCGGCGTCTTCAACGGCTGCGTCTACAACTACCGCGAGCTGCGCGAGGAGTTGCAGGCCAAGGGGCACCGCTTCTTCTCCACCGGCGACAGCGAGGTGGTCGTCAAGGCGTACGCCGAGTGGGGGCTCGACTTCGTCGACCACCTGATCGGCATGTTCGCCGTCGCCATCACCGAGCGGGACACCGGCCGGTTGGTGCTGGCCCGGGACCGCCTGGGCATCAAGCCGCTCTACCTGGCCGAGACCCCGGGTGCGGTGCGCTTCGCCAGCACCCTGCCGGCGCTGCTGGCCGGCGGCGGGATCGACACCTCCATCGACCCGGTCGCGCTCGCGCACTACCTCAGCTTCCACAGCATCGTGCCGCCGCCGCGCACCATCCTGCGCGGTGTCGCCAAGCTCCCCCCGGCCACCGTCCGGGTGTACGAGCCGGACGGCCGCACCCACGAGCGGGTCTACTGGGACCCGGCCTTCACCCGCGCCACCGGGCGCGCCGGCTGGTCCGAGCGGGACTGGCAGGACGCGCTGCTGGAGTCGCTGACCACCGCAGTACGCCGCCGGATGGTCGCCGACGTGCCGGTCGGCGTACTGCTCTCCGGCGGGCTCGACTCCAGCCTGGTCGTCGCGCTGCTGGCCGGCGAGGGGCAGCGCGGGCTGTCCACCTTCTCCATCGGCTTCGACGCCGTCGGCGGCCGGGAGGGCGACGAGTTCGTCTACTCCGACCTGGTCGCGAAGACCTTCGGCACCGACCACCACCAGCTCCGGGTGGCCGCCCAGGACCTCGTGCCGCCGCTGGAGGCGGCCGTGGCGGCGATGAGCGAGCCGATGGTCAGCCACGACTGCGTCGCGTTCTACCTGCTCAGCCAGGAGGTCGCGAAGCACGTCAAGGTGGTCCAGTCGGGCCAGGGCGCGGACGAGATCCTCGGCGGCTACCACTGGTACCCGCCACTCGCCGGCATCGACCGGGAGCAGGCGCTCGAGACGTACGCCGCGGCGTTCTTCGACCGGGACGCGGCCGGCCTGGCCCGGGTGCTGAACCCGGACCGACTGGCCGACGGCGACCCGGCGCGGGACTTCGTCGCCGCGCACCTGGCGCGGGCCGGGGCGGACACCGCGGTCGACGCCGGCCTGCGGATCGACACCCAGATCATGCTCACCGACGACCCGGTGAAGCGGGTCGACAACATGACCATGGCGCACGGGCTGGAGGCCCGGGTGCCGTTCCTCGACCACGAGTTCGTGGAGCTCGCCGCGAGCTGCCCGCCGGAGCTGAAGCTGGCCCAGGGCGGCAAGGGCGTGCTCAAGGAGATCGGCCGCCGGGTCCTCCCGCACGAGGTCATCGACCGGCCGAAGGGCTACTTCCCGGTGCCGGGCCTCACCCACCTCGAGGGCAAGCTCCTCGACCGGGTACGCGACGCGCTCTCCGCGCCCGCCGCCCGCCGCCGGGACCTGTTCCGTGCCGACTACGTCGACGCGCTGCTCGCCGATCCGAACGCCGAACTCACCCCGTTGAACGGAAACAAGCTGTGGCAGCTCGGACTCCTGGAAATGTGGCTCCAGAGCCACGGAATCGACTGACCGTGACCGACACCCTCGCCACCGGCGCGGCGCGTACCGATCGGGAACGGGTGTTGGGCCGACGCCGGGAACGGGTCGGGCCCGGCGGCGACCCGGTGGCCCCCGGCCCGCCGGAGCCGTGCCGGCGACCCGGCGGTGACGCGGACGTGGTGCTGGACTGCGGTTGGGGCCGGCTGGTCTTCGGGCAGACCTTCACCGACCAGGCGGCCGTGGCGGACGTGCTGCGCTCCGAGGCGGCCGGCTCCCGGGACATCTGCATCTACCTGCGCGATCCGCACGTGCTGGTGTCCCGCCTCCCCGACGAGCTGTTCATCGACCCGTCGCTGACCTACCGGTTGCCGCTGGGCGCGCGGCGGCCGGCGGCCATCGACGACGGCGACGAGGTCCCGGGGCTGGTGATCCGTCCGCTGCGCGACGCCGACGACGCGGACGCGGTGAACCGGATCTACGCCCGCAACGGCATGGTCACCGCGCCGGTCGAGGTGCTCGTCGACAACGCCGGCACCGACCGTTTCCTGCACCTGGTCGCCGAGGGGGGCACCGGCGAGATCGTCGGCACCATCACCGGGGTCGACCACGTGGCGGTCTTCGACGACCCGGAGAACGGCGCCAGCCTCTGGTGCCTGACCGTCGACTTCAACACCGCGCCGCCCGGCACCGGCCAGGCGCTGCTCACCGCGCTGGCCGACCGGCTGGACGAGCGCGGCCGGGCCTTCGTCGACCTGTCGGTGCTGGCGGAGAACTCCGGCGCGATCCGGCTCTACGAGCGGCTGGGCTTCCACCGCACCAACACGCTCTGCGTCAAGCGGAAGAACCCGATCAACGAGCGGCTCTTCCTGCCCGCCGCCCCGGAGGGCTACGACGAGCTCAACCCGTACGCGAGGATCGTCGCCGACGAGGCGATGCGGCGCGGCATCCGGGTGGAGGTGACCGACGCGCACTGGGGCGAGCTGCGGCTGAGCAACGGCGGCCGGACGGTCCACACCCGCGAGTCGCTGTCGGAGCTGACCTCGGCGGTGGCGATGAGCCGCTGCGACGACAAGCGGGTCACCCGGCGCATCCTCACCGAGGCGGGGCTGTCGGTGCCGCGCGGGCGGACCGCCACCGGCGAGCCGGACGACCTGGCCTTCCTGGAGGACGTCGGCCCGGTCGTGGTCAAGCCGGCCCGGGGCGAGCAGGGCAACGGCATCACCGTCGGCGTACGGACGCCGCAGGCGCTGACCGCGGCGGTGCGGCTGGCCCGGCGGTTCTGCCCCGACGTGCTGATCGAGGAGATGCGCGCCGGCGAGGACCTGCGGGTGATCGTCATCGACCACGAGGTGGTGGCGGCGGCGGTACGCCGGCCGGCGCAGATCACCGGGGACGGCGTCCACGACGTCACCGAGCTGATCGAGCGGCAGAGCCGGCGGCGGGCCGCCGCGACCGGGGGCGAGTCCCGCATCCCGATCGACGACATGACCCGCGAGGTGGTGGCGGAGGCCGGCTACCGGATGCACGACGTGCTGCCCGAGGGACAGGTGCTGGCGGTGCGGCGTACCGCGAACCTGCACACCGGTGGGACGATCCATGACGTGACGGCCGAACTGCATCCCACGATCGCCGAGGCCTGCGTGGCGGCGAGCCGGGCGCTGGACATCCCGGTGACCGGGCTCGACCTGCTGGTCGCCTCCCCCGACCAGCCCGAGCACGTCTTCATCGAGGCGAACGAACGGCCGGGGCTGGCCAACCACGAGCCCCAGCCGACCGCCGAGCGCTTCGTCGACCTGCTCTTCCCCGGCACCCGGGCGCCGCAGCGGCTGTGGAGCCCCGCCGGACCGGGAGGCGCGGCGTGAGCCCGAAGCCGCTGGAGATCGACCTGGACTACCTGCGCCAGGTGCTGCTGGAGTTGCTGGAGATCCCCAGCCCGTCGGGGCGGACCGACCACGTGCAGCAGTACGTGGGCGAACGCCTCTCCGCCCTCGGCATCCCGTCGACGCTGACCCGGCGCGGTGCGCTCAGCGCCTGCCTGCCGGGCCCCCGGCAGACCGGGGCCGACCGGGCGATCGTGGTGCACACCGACACCATCGGCGGCATGGTGAAGCGGCTGAAGGAGAACGGCCGGCTGGAGCTGAAGACCATCGGCACGCACAGCGCCCGGTTCGCCGAGGGCGCGCACGTGCGGATCTTCACCGACGACCTGGACCGGGTGATCACCGGCCAGGTGCTCCCGCTCAAGGCCAGCGGGCACCGCTACAACGACGCGGTCGACCTTCAGGGCGTCGGCTGGGAGCAGGTCGAGGTGCGGGTGGACGAGCCGGTCGAGGACATCGCCGGGCTCCGCGCGCTCGGCATCGACGCGGGCGACTTCGTGGCGTTCCTGCCGAACCCGATGATCACCCCGTCCGGGTACGTCAAGTCGCGGCACCTGGACGACAAGGCCGGCGTGGCGGCGGTGCTGACCGCGCTCAAGGCGATCGTGGACGCCGGGATCACCCCGGTGGTCACCGCCCACCTGCTGGTCACCGTCACCGAGGAGATCGGCCACGGCGCCAGCCACGGCCTCGACCCGGACGTGGCGGAGATCGTCTCGGTGGACGCGGCGGTGGTCGCCCCCGGCCAGCAGTCCCGGGAACACGCGGCCACCCTGGCCATGGGCGACGGCGTGGGACCGTTCGACTACCACCTGACCCGCAACCTCGCCTCGATCGCGAAGGAGCACGGGGTCGACCTGGTCCGCGACGTCTTCGAGTACTACCGCTCGGACGTGGCGGCGGCGGTCGAGGCGGGCGCGCACGCCCGGGTGGCGCTGCTCGGCTTCGGGGTGGACGCCACCCACGGGCACGAGCGCACCCACCTGGACGGGCTGCGCCACCTCACCCAACTGCTCTGCCTCTACCTCCAGAGCGACCTGGTCTTCCCGGAGTGGGACGCCGAGCCCGAGGGCGACCTGGCCGACTTCCCGTCGCTGGCGGTGCAGCCGGCCAACGAGGACGGCCCCCGCGAGGGCCCGATCGGCATCGACTGAGGTCGCCGCCCCGAAGGTTCGTGCTCCGGCGTGTGATCGAAATCCGTTGCCGCCGCCCCTGGGAAGTGGATAGCGTGGCCGTACACGGGAAAGGAGGTGGTCCAGACTTGTATAGCAATCGGACTCGTGAGGTGGCTGTCCGCTAGCCGCTGTCCTCGACAGTGAAAGACCCGTCCGCCGCGAGGCGGGCACAGCACCATCGTCGAGACCGTGTGGCAGCGGTGCGGCGAAACCACGACAGCCACCCGACCCCCGGGGTGCCGGCCCAGTCCAGCCGGCCCGCGCGTCAGCGCGGAAGCCCCGGGGGTCGCTTCATGTCAGCGGCGGGAGGAGCGACCGTGTCGATGCGCGAGCTGGTGGTGCTCGGGACGGCCAGCCAGGCCCCGACCCGGCTGCGCAACCACAACGGGTACGTGCTGCGCTGGGACGACGAGGTGATCCTCTTCGACCCGGGCGAGGGCAGCCAGCGGCAACTGCTGCACACCGGGGTCACCGCCACCGACCTGACCCGGATCTGCGTCACCCACTTCCACGGCGACCACTGCCTCGGCCTGCCCGGCACCATCCAGCGACTCTCCCTCGACCGGGTCACCCGGCCGGTGGCGGTGCACTTCCCGGCCGGTGGCGCCGAGTACTTCGCCCGGCTGCGGCACGCGTCGAGCTTCTACGAGACCGCCGAGCTGGCCGTCGAGCCGATCGAGGCGGACGGGCAGCGGATCAGCCTGGGCGTCGGCACGCTGGAGGCCCGCCGGCTGCGGCACCCGATCGAGACGTACGGCTACCGGCTGGTCGAGCCGGACGGCTGCCGGATGCTGCCGGAGCGGCTGGCCGCGTACGGCATCGCCGGCCCGGCCGTCGGCGAACTGCTCCGCGTCGGACACCTGGACCTCGACGGGCGCCGCGTCACCCGGGACGAGGTGAGCGTGACCCGGCCGGGCCAGCGGTTCGCCTTCGTGATGGACACCGGCCTCTGCGACGGGGTGTACGCCCTCGCCGAGCACGCCGACCTGCTGGTCATCGAGTCGACCTTCCTGGAGTCGGAGGCCGCCCTGGCCGCCGAGGTCGGCCACCTGACCGCCGCGCAGGCCGCGCGGGTGGCCACCGAGTCGCAGGTACGCACCCTCGTGCTCACCCACTTCTCCCAGCGGTACGCCGACCCGCGTCGCTTCGCCGACGAGGCGCGGGAGCACTTCACCGGTGAGCTGGTGGTCGCCGAGGACCTGACCACCGTGCCGGTCCCGCCCCGGCGGGTAGCCTCGGCCCGGTGACCGTCACGCTGCGTCCCGCGACCGTCGACGATCTGCTGGCGGTCGGCGCCCTGCACCAGCACTCCCGGGTGGCGGCGTACTCGTCGTTCCTGCCGCCCGAGGCGCTGGCCGAGCCGTCGGCGCGGGCGATGGGGGCCTACTGGGTCGAGCGGTGGGGCTGGGAGCGCGACGAGCACCGGATGACGGTGGCCGAGCGGGACGGGCGGCTGGTCGGCTTCAGCTACCTCGGCCCGGACGACGAGGGCGACCCGGACACCGGCCTGCTCAGCGCCATCCACCTGGAGCCGGACGAGCGGGGCCGGGGCACCGGCCGGAGCCTGATGGTCGACGCGCTGGACGCGATGCGCGCGCGGGGCTGGTCCCGGGCGGTGCTGTGGGTGCTGCGGGAGAACACCCGCGCCCGCACGTTCTACGCGCGTGGCGGCTGGACCCCGACCGGGCAGTCCCGGGACGAGCACATCGGCCCGGTGGTGGTTCCGCAGCTGCGCTACGACCGGCCGCTCTGACCCGCCCGTCCTGTGGGCCGGTGCGCGGCGCGGAACGGCGACAGGGCCCACCCCGGTGCGGGGCGGGCCCTGTCGAGGGAACCGTCGGGTCAGCGTGCGCCGAGGTGGGCGAGCAGGTCCTGCCGGGTGAGCACACCCCGGGGCTTGCCGTCGACCAGCACCAGCGCCGCGTCGGACTTCTCCAGCAGGTTGACCGCCTCGCTCACCGGCTGGCCACCACCGATCATCGGCAGCGGCTCGGCCATGTGCCGCTCGATGGTGTCGTGCAGGTGCGCCTGGCCGGTGAAGAGCGCGTCGAGCAGGTCCTTCTCGGCGATCGAACCGGCCACCTCACCGGTGACGACCGGCGGCTCGGCCTTGAGCACCGGAAGCTGGGAGACGCCGTACTCGCGCATGTAGTCGATGGCGTCCCGGACCGTCTCGGTCGGGTGCACGTGCACCAGCTCGGGCAGGCCGCCCGGCTTGTTCGACAGCGCGTCGGCGACGGTCGGCTCGGTGCCGGAGTTGTCCAGGAAGCCGTACCGGGCCATCCAGGTGTCGTTGAAGATCTTCGACAGGTAGCCCTTGCCGCTGTCCGGCAGCAGCACCACGACCACGTCGTCCGGGCCGGCCTCGCGGGCCACCTCCAGCGCCGCGACCACGGCCATCCCGCAGGAGCCGCCGACCAGCAGGCCCTCCTCCCGGGCCAGCCGCCGGGTCATCTCGAAGGACGCCTTGTCCGACACCTCGATGATCTCGTCGGCGACGCCCCGGTCGTACGTCTGGGGCCAGAAGTCCTCACCGACGCCCTCGACCAGGTACGGCCGGCCGGTGCCGCCGGAGTAGACCGAGCCCTCCGGGTCCGCGCCGACGACCTTCACCCGGCCCTCGGACGCCTCCTTGAGGTAGCGGCCGATGCCGGAGATGGTGCCGCCGGTGCCGACGCCCGCGACGAAGTGGGTCATCGCCCCCTCGGTCTGCTTCCACAGCTCCGGGCCGGTGGTCTCGTAGTGCGAACGCGGGTTCGCCGGGTTGCTGTACTGGTTGGGCTTCCACGCGCCGGGGATCTCCCGGGCCAGCCGGTCGGAGACGTTGTAGTACGAGCGGGGGTCCTCCGGCGCGACGGCGGTCGGGCAGACCACCACCTCGGCGCCGTACGCCCGCAGCACGTCCTGCTTGTCCTGGCTGACCTTGTCCGGGCAGACGAAGACGCACTTGTAGCCCTTGAGCTGGGCCACCAGGGCCAGCCCGACGCCGGTGTTGCCGCTGGTCGGCTCGACGATCGTGCCGCCCGGCTTCAGGATGCCGGCGGCCTCGGCGTCCTCCACCATCCGCAGCGCGATCCGGTCCTTCACCGACCCACCCGGGTTGAGGTACTCCACCTTCGCCAGCACCGTCGCCCGGATGCCCTCGGTGACGTTGCGTAGCCGTACCAGCGGGGTGTTGCCGATCATCTCGACGACGTTGTCGTAGTACTGCACCTCGTTGTGCCCTTCGTTGCGGCGCCGGCGTCGGCTGCCGGGCAGACGTTTGCTTCGCCGCCCAGCGTACGTCCCGTCAGCCGATCACCTGCCCGGGGACCACGGGACGGCGTGCGGCCTCCCACTCCAGGAAGCGCTCCGTCTCGGCCAGCACGCTGCCGGCCAGCCAGGTCACCATGACCGCGTCGTCCAGCAGGCCGAAGACCGTCAGGAACAGCTCCGGCACCACGTCGACCGGGGAGACGACGTACGCCGTCGCCGCCGCCATCAGCGCCAGCCGCAGGCCGCCGTCGTACTCGCCCCGGGCGGTCGCCCGGATCATCCGGGGCAGCGCGGCCACCCGGGCGCCCAGCGACGGGCCACCCCGCGCGCCCGCCGCCAGCGCCCTCGCCAGCGCGGTGAAGGCCGCGCTCCGCTTCAACGTCCTGCCCATCGTCCAGCCCCTCTCGCCGGTCCCAGCGTGACGCGGGCCCGCAAGCCCCGGCCACCTGCGCCCCGGGGCCCGCTCACCCGTCGTCGTCATCCCCACCGGTACCCAGAACGGTCGTCCCTCAGCCACCGGGGAGCACGTACGACGACAGCGGCGTGTCGTGCCGGCGCGATACTGTCGCCGTATGGGGGTCGCTGGTTCCGTCGTACCGGTTGGTCCGCGCTGGCAGCGCGTCCGGCAGATCGCCCGGGCCGCGGCGATCGGCACGGGCGCGACCGCGGCGGCCGTGGTCGCGACCGGCGGGGTGCTGCTCGGGCAGGCCCGGCAGGCCCGGCGGACCATCCCGATGGCCGAGGCGCCCCCGCCGCGCTGCGACGGCGTCTACGGCGTGAAGCTGCCCGGCCCGCCGCTGACCATGGTGATCCTCGGTGACTCCTCGGCCGCCAGCTACGGCGTGCACCGGCGGCGGGAGACCCTCGGCGCGCTGCTCGCCACCGGGCTGTCCCGCCGGCTGCGCCGGCAGGTCAGGCTGCACCGGTTCGCCGTGGTGGGTTCCCTGTCGGCCGGGCTGAAGCCGCAGGTCGAGTCGGCGTTGGAGCACGAACCGGACATCGCGGTGATCCTGATCGGCGGCAACGACGTCACCAACCGCACCCCGCCCGGTCTGGCCGTGCGCTACCTGGTCGACGCGGTCCGGGCGCTGCGCGCGGCCGGCTGCGAGGTGGTCGTCGGCACCTGCCCGGATCTGGGCGCGATCCAGCCGATCCAGCCGCCGCTGCGCTGGCTGGCCCGACGGTGGGGCCGGCAGCTCGCCGCCGCCCAGACGGTGGCGGTGGTCGAGGCGGGCGGCTGGACGGTCTCCCTCGGCGACCTGCTCGGTCCCCGCTTCGCGGCGGAGCCGACCCGGATGTTCGCCTGGGACCGGTTCCACCCCTCCGCCGAGGGGTACGCCGTCGCCGCCGCCGCGCTGCTGCCCACCGTGATCTCCGCCCTCGGCGCCGGCCAGGAACGCAGACCTGTCCTCGGCCGTGGTGAGGGCGTACGCTCGCTGCCGCAGGCCGCCCAGGAGGCGGCGCGGCACGCGGGCACCGAGGTCAGCGGCACCCAGGTCCGGGGCCGCGACCGTGGGCCTGCCGGCCGGTGGGCGCAACTGCGCCGGCGGGCCTTCTTCGGCGTCGGCGCGGTGCCGCAACCCGGCACCGACGCCGACTCAGCCACACTGGAGGGATCGGCATGAGCGGGCGCGGGGTGGCTCGGCGCGGTCCCGACCGGAGGGAGGGAACGGCATGAGCGAACGGTCGTCCGGGGCGGAGCTGGCACTCCGACTCGGCAAGGCGGCGGCGGTCTCCCTGGTCGCCGGCACCATCGGCGGGGCCGCAGTGCTCGCCGGGCAGGCCGTGGCGGCGCGCGGTCGCAGCTACGCGCAGCCGGAGCTCGGCCTGGCGCTGCGCGCCACGGTCGGGCGGGTGGGCGCGCCGCCGCTGCGGCTGGTGCTGCTCGGTGACTCCTCCGCCCTCGGCGTCGGCGTGGAACGCTTCGACGAGACCGTCGGCGGTCAACTCGCCCACCTGCTGGCCGAGGGCCCGACCGGGCGACGGGTGCACCTGTCCAGCGTCGGCGTCTCCGGCTCACGCTCCACCGACCTCGCCACCCAGGTGGCCCGCGCGCTGCTCGGCGAACGCCCGGACGTCGCGGTCGTCCTGATCGGGGCGAACGACGCCACGTCGATGCGCCGGCCGGCCGAGGCGGCGGCGTACCTCGGCTCGGCGGTGCGCCGGCTGCGCGAGGCACGGGTCGAGGTCGTGGTGGGCACCTGCCCCGACCTGGGCGCCGTGCGCGCCGTGGCGCAGCCGCTGCGGCAGGTGATCGGCTGGTCGGGCCGGCGGATCGCCCGCGCGCAGACCACGGCGGTGCTGGAGGCCGGCGGCACCGTGGTCGACCTGGCCACCGAGACCGGGCCGGTGTTCCGGGCCGATGCCGGGACGCTCTGCCACGACGGTTTCCACCCCTCCGGGGACGGTTACCGGGTCTGGGCGCACGCCCTGCTCCCGGCGGTCGCCGCCGCAGCCACCGCCGCTTCCCCGCACTGACCGTCCCGCCGGGTGGGGCGGGTGACATTTCCCGCCGGGCGGGCTCCTTCCGCCTCAAGTTACTCGCGGGTTAACGTTGGTTCATGCCGATTGAGTCGTCCCGCGACGCCGTCATCGTCGCCACCGCCCGGTCCCCCATCGGTCGCGCGTTCAAGGGTTCGCTGCGCGAGGTCCGCCCGGACGATCTCGCCGCGACGATCGTCCAGGCCGCGCTGGACAAGATCCCCGGGCTCGACCCGACCGAGATCGACGACCTCTACCTCGGGTGCGGCCTGCCCGGCGGCGAGCAGGGCTTCAACATGGCCCGGGTGGTCGCCACCCTGATGGGCCTGGACGGCCTGCCGGGCGCCACCCTGACCCGCTACTGCGCCTCGTCGCTGCAGACCACCCGGATGGCGATGCACGCCATCCGCGCCGGCGAGGGGGACGTCTTCATCTCCGCCGGCGTGGAGATGGTCTCCCGGTACGCCCGGGGCAACTCCGACACCCTGCCGCCGGAGGCGCAGGCGCTGGTCGGCGGCGGCTGGGAGAACCCGCGCTTCGCCGAGGCCCAGGCGCGTTCGACGCGGCGTGCCCAGGGTGGCGCCGAGGTGTGGACCGACCCGCGTGCGGCCGGCGAACTGCCGGACATCTACCTGACCATGGGGCAGACCGCCGAGAACCTGGCCCAGGCGTACGACGTCACCCGCGAGGACATGGACGCCTTCGGCGTCCGCAGCCAGAACCTCGCCGAGAAGGCGATCGCCGACGGCTTCTGGGCCCGGGAGATCACCCCGGTCACCACCCCGGACGGCACCGTGGTCAGCACCGACGACGGTCCCCGCCCGGGCGTCACCCTGGAGGCGGTGGCCGGGCTCAAGCCGGTCTTCCGCCCGGACGGCCGGGTCACCGCCGGCAACTGCTGCCCGCTCAACGACGGCGCCGCGGCCGTGGTGGTCATGAGCGCCCAGCGGGCGCAGGACCTCGGCCTCACCCCGCTGGCCCGGATCGTCTCCACCGGCGTGAGCGCCCTGTCGCCGGAGATCATGGGCCTCGGCCCGGTCGAGGCGTCCAAGCAGGCGCTCGAGCGGGCCGGCATGACCATCGACGACGTCGACCTGGTCGAGATCAACGAGGCGTTCGCCGCGCAGGTGATCCCCTCCTACCGGCAGCTCGGCATCGCCGAGGAGAAGCTCAACGTGATGGGCGGCGCGATCGCGATCGGCCACCCGTTCGGCATGACCGGCGCCCGGATCACCGGCACCCTGCTCAACGCCCTCCAGTGGCACGACAAGACCATCGGCCTGGAGACCATGTGCGTCGGTGGCGGTCAGGGCATGGCGATGGTGCTGGAGCGGCTGAGCTAGAGCGCGTCCCGGGTCGCCGTCACCTCGGCGGCGGCCCGGGCCAGCACGTCCTCCGGCGGCGCGGCCGCGACCAGGTCGGCCGCGACCACCCGGAGCTGGTCGACCAGGGCCAGGTCGTTCGCCAGCCGGGGTACCCGCCGGCGCGGCCCGCCCTCGGCGTCCGCGCCCAGGTCGGCGATCTGCTGCACCAGCCGGTGCACGTGGTCCGCCCGGGACCCGTCGCCGCCGTCGGGGCGCGCCGCCCACCGTTGCTGCTGCCAGTGCCCCACCTGACGGACCAGCAGTCCCACCGCCCGGTCCAGCTCCGCTGCGCTCATCGCCGCAGAGTCTACGGCCGCGGCGGGGCGCTGCCCGTTCAGCGCCGCAGGTAGCTGAGCAGCCGGAGGATCTGCCAGTACAGGAAGACCAGCCCGACCAGGATCCCGAACGCGCAGAGCCAGGCGTAGCGGCGGGGCAGGCCGGTCCGGACCGACCGTTCCACCTGGTCGAAGTCGAGGATGAAGCTCAGCGCCCCGGCGATGATGGCGACGCCCGAGAAGACGTACGGCAGCCAGCCCACCTCGCCGGTGAGGCTGTAGACCTCCACCCCCTGCCGGCCGGTGAAGAGCCGGAAGACCAGGTTGACCAGGCTGATCGCGAGTACCCCGACCAGCGTCCCGACCACCAGCCGGGCGAGCCGGGGGGTGGCCCGGACCAGCCGGGCCCGGTAGAGCAGCGCCATCCCGAGGAACACCCCGAAGGTGCCCACCACGGCCTGCGCCACGATCCCCGGGTAGACCAGCTCGAACGCCCGGCTGGCCACCCCGAGCAGCACGCCCTGGAGCAGGGCGTACCCGATGATCGGGGCCGGGTGGGTGATGCCGCGCAGCGAGATCACCAGGATCAGCGCCACGCCGGCCAGCGCGGTGCCGGCCAGCGCCGCCGAGACCCACACCGCCTGCGGCACGACCACCCAGGCCACCGCCGCGGTGACCCCGGTGAGCAGCAGCAACCCGACGGTACGGACCACCACGTCGTCGACCGTCACCGCCTCCGGGCCGGTCGCGCCCGGCAGCCGGTGCTGCCGGCTGGTGTCGTCGAGCCGGTTCAGTACCGGATTGGCGCTGCGCACCCCGCCACCTCCTCGCCCGGCGTATCCCCTGGGTGTCACTCTGCCTGCGCCGGCCCGGCGGTGGCGGGGAAACGGCGAGGGCGGGCGGCACGGACGACGGCGCCCGCCGCCGCGCGAAGCGGTGGCGGGCGCCGGGGTGGCGGCGGAGGCGTCAGTCGTCGCCCTGGAAGTAGCTGATCAGCCGGAGCAACTCCAGGTAGAGCCAGACCAGGCTGACCACGATGCCGAACGCGGCGGTCCAGGAGTAGCGGGCCGGCAGCCCCATCCGGACACCGTCCTCGACCTCCTTGAAGCTCAGCACGAAGCTGAGCGCGGCGACCACGACGACGACCAGGCTGAAGCCGATGGCCAGCGGGCTGCCGTCGCGCAGGCCGGTGTTGACGCCGAAGATCGCCAGCAAGAAGTTGATCATCATGACGGCGAAGAGGCCGGCCATCACGGCGATCATGCCCTTGACGAACTTCGGCGTCGCCCGGATGACCCGCGCCTTGTAGAGCATGGTCATCACGAAGAAGACACCGAAGGTGGCCACCACGGCCTGGAGCACGATGCCGTCGTACCGCGTCTCGAACACCTTGCTGACCAGGCCGACGAAGGCGCCCTCGACCACCGCGTACGCGATGACCAGCGCCGGGTTCGCCATCCGGGAGAACGAGATGATCAGGCCGAGGACCAGGCCGACCATGGCGGCGCCGATCCAGGCGGGGCCGAGCAGGGCGTCCGGGACCAGCACCCAGGCGGCCGCGGCGGAGACGCCGAGGATGCCCAGGAGGGCGACGGTCTTGACGACCACGTCGTCGATCGTCATGGTGCCGGTCGCCGCCGGGGCGACCGGGTAGCCGGGCTGACCCGGGTACTGCTGCGGAATGCCGGGCTGTCCGTAACCGAACTGCCCGGGCTGGGCGTACCCGGCGGAACGCTCCCGCTCGGCCGCCTGGCCGAGCCGGGCGAGCACCGGGTTCGAGGTCTTCACTTTCAGGCCTCCCTCAGGGGGTCGTCGCACGTCCGACGTGCCCTTCCAGGGTACGGCCACCGGCCACGCCGCGCCGCACGGCAGGCTGTGGGAAAGCTGAGAGTCTCCGGTGCCCGGGGCGGGGGTCGAACCCGCACGCCTTGCGGCAGCCGCTTTTAAGGCGGCCGTGTCTGCCGTTCCACCACCCGGGCGAGGGACACCGGCGTGCCGACACGCGGCGGTGCAGTGCCACCGTAACCGTTCCACCGTCACCCGGCGTACCCGGTGACCGCCGCCGCACTAGGGTCGAGCGGGTGACCAGCACAGCCCGTACGGCGCCCGGTGCCGACCCCGACCTGGCTGTCGGCCGCACCGAGCCGACCGCGACCGGCTCCCGCACCGCCTGCTGGCGGACCCTGCTCCTGCGGCACCGCGTCGACCTGTCGGTCGGCCTGGCCTTCGTGCTGCTCGCGAGCTGGCTCACCCACGGGCTCTGGCCCGACCCGGGCGCCCGGGTGCTGGCCCTCAACCCGGCCGACCAGGCGCTCTACGAGTGGTTCCTGGCCGTCGACGCGCGGGCGCTGCGGGGCGACTTCGGCCTGCTCACCGACCGGCTCAACGCCCCGCAGGGGGTGAACCTGATGACCAACACCACGGTCATCGCGCTCGGGGTGCTGTTCGCCCCGGTCACCCTGCTGCTCGGCGCGCCGGTCACCTTCGCCCTGCTGGTCGCCGCGAACCTGGCCGGCACCGCGATCGCCTGGTACCTGCTGTTCACCCGGACCCTGCACGCCCGCCGGCTCGCCGCCGCGCTGGGCGCCGGGCTCTGCGGCTTCGGCCCCGGCATGGTGTCGCAGTCCAACAGCCACCTGCACATGACGGCGCAGTGGCTGGTACCGGTGATCGTCTGGCTGGTCGTCCGGCTGCTGCGGGCCGCCGACCCGGGGCCACGCTCGCTCGACCGGGCCGACCGGCGGCGACTGGCCACCTCCGCGGTCGGGCTGGCCGCGGTGGTCACCGTGCAGGTCTTCGTCGGCGAGGAGGTGCTCTTCCTCGCTGCGGTGGCCCTGCTGGTGATGACCGTCGCGTACGGCTTCGCCGACCGGGAGCTGCTGCGGCGGGCGCTGCCCGGCTTCGCCGCCGGGATGACGGTCGCCACCGGGCTGGCCCTGGTCGCCCTCGGCTACCCGCTGTGGTTCCAGTTCGCCGGCCCGCAGGGCGTGGCGGACGGCATGTTCAGCCCGCACTACTTCTCGGCCGACCTGCGCAGCTGGTGGACGATCTCCCCGCTGTCGGTGGTCGGTGACGACGACGCGGCCCGGCTGACCACCGGCCCGGCCGAGTACAACACCTTCCTCGGCGCGCCCCTGCTGCTGGTCACCGCCGCCTGCGCGCTCTGGCTGCGCCGCCGGCCGCTGGTGGTCGCCTGCACCGCCGGGGCGCTGGTCACCGGGGCGCTGTCGCTCGGCCCGCGGGTCGTCCTCGACGGTGATCCCAGCCCGGTGCCCGGGCCGTACGCGCTGCTCGCCGGGCTGCCGGTGGTCGACGGCGCGCTGCCGATGCGGTTCGCCCTGGCCGTGCTGCCGCTGGCCGGCACGCTGCTGGTGCTCGCCGTGGACCGGGCCCTGCGCGCCCCCGGCCGGATCCGGCTGCTGGTCCCGGCCGCCGTCGGGGCGGCCCTGCTCACGGTCTTCCCCGCTCCCCTGCCGACCACCGACCGCCCGGCGTTGCCGGAGTTCATCAGCGGGGGCCACTGGCGCGACTGCGTACCCCCCGGCGGCGTGCTGGCGCCGGTGCCGGCGGCCACCCCGAAGGAACCGTGGCCGATGCGCTGGGCGACGGCGACGGACGCGGAGTTCGGCCTGCCGGAGGGCTTCTTCATCGGCCCGCACGGACCGGACGGCTCGGCCGCGATGGGCACCTTCAAGCAGCCCACCTCGGCGCTGCTGGCGGACGTGGCGAAGCGGGGCGGCGAGCCGGTGATCGGCGAGGAGCAGCGGCGGCAGGCCCGCGCCGACGCCGACTTCTGGGGCGCGTCCTGCGTGGCGGTCACCGACGACGCCCCGCACGCGGAGAGCCTGCGCCGCACGCTGGTGCAGCTCTACGGCCCGGGTACCCGGATCGCCGACGCCTGGACCTGGCGGGTCTGACCGGTCCCTGCCTCCTCGGCCCGGCCACCCCGGAAGCCGACGACGAAGGGCCCCTCCCGTACCCGGGAAGGGCCCTCTCGGCGTGCGTGCCGGGTCAGACCGGCTTGCCGGCGCCCACCGGCTGCTTCGGAGCCGGCGGCGCGGACGCCTCGACGAACTCCTCACGCGGGTCGTGCAGCTGGCCGAGGGCGACGACCTCACGCTTGAGGAAGAACGCCAGCGTCCAGTCGACCACGACCCGGACCTTGCGGTTGAACGACGGGATCCGGCTCATGTGGTACGTGCGGTGCATGAACCACGCCGGCCAGCCGGTCATCTTGACGCCGTACACCTGGGCGACGCCCTTGTACAGGCCGAGGCTGGCCACGCTGCCCGCGTGCTTGTGCTTGTAGTTGACCGGCTCACGCCCGCGGATCACGTTCACGATGTTGTCGGCCATCCGGGAGGCCTGGCGCACCGCGTGCTGCGCGCTCGGCGAGCAGAAGTTGCCCGGTTCCTTGGTGAGGTCCGGCACGGCCGCGCAGTCGCCCGCGCTCCACGCCCCCTCGAGCACCGTGTCGCCGTCGACGACCTGCAACGTCGGCAGGCAGGTGACCCGCCGCCGGTCGTCGCGCGGGAAGTCCGTCGCGTCCAGCATCGGCGAGGGCTTCACGCCGGCCGTCCAGACGATCGTGTCGGCCTTGAAGCTGTCGCCGTCGGAGAGCTTCACCACGCCGTCGACGCAGGACTCCAGCCGGGTGTCCAGCCGGATGTCCATGTTGCGCTTGAGCAACTGCTGCACCGTGTAGGCGCCCATGTCCCGGTCCACCTCGGGCAGCACCCGCTGGGTCGCCTCGACCAGCACCCAGCGCATGTCCTCGGGCTTGAGCTCCGGGTAGTAGCGCAGGGCGTCGCGGGCCATGTCCTCCATCTCGGCGAGCGCCTCGATGCCGGCGTAGCCGCCACCGACGAAGACGAAGGTCAGCGCGTTACGGCGGACCACCGGGTCGACCGTGGCGGCCGCCACGTCCAGCCGGTCCAGCACGTGGTTGCGCAGGTAGATCGCCTCGCCGATGGTCTTGAAGCCGATCCCGTGCTCGTGCAGGCCGGGGATCGGCAGCGTCCGGGAGACCGAGCCGGGGGCCACCACGACGTGGTCGTACTGGATCTCCCGGGTCGGGCCGCTGATCGGCTGCACCACCGCCGTCTTGCGGGCGTGGTCGATCCGCGTCACCGCACCCACCAGGACCTTGCACTTGCGCAACTCACGCCGCAGCGGCACCACGGAGTGCCGGGGCGAGATGTTGCCCGCCGCCGCCTCGGGGAGGAACGGCTGGTAGGTCATGTGCGGCTGCGGGTCGACCACGACGACCTCGGCCTCACGGGAGCTCAGCTTCTTGGACAGGCGCAGAGCGGCGTACAGGCCGACGTGCCCGGCACCAACGACAAGGATCCGCTTCGGATTCACGTCATCTATCTTTCCCCGGGCGGCTCGGCTAATCCCGTCCGAGACCCCCATCTGTGACGGAGCACAACCCTTGTGACCTGCGCAACTTCTCCCGCCGTCCCGCTATCTGCGACGCAGCAGCCACCCCAGCAACCCGCTCAGCACCACCGCCACCAGCAGTCCCGCCACCGTCGCCGCCTGGAACCCGTCAGCCCCGCCGATCTCACCCAACCAGGCCAGGACCACCCCGATCACCGATGTGGCGAGGACCACGGCGGCGGCCCGGGTGAGCCAGCTCACCAGCACGTCCGGGTCGACCACCGCGTCGTACGGCAGCACCGCGGCGAGCGCGCAGAGGGTGTGCCCGAGGTAGAGCGTCGCGGCCACGGCGAGCAGCCGCCAGAGCGCGATCGGGCGGTCGTACCCGGCGGAGGCCATCACCCAGCCGGCCACCGTGGCCAGGGCGGCGAAGGTCGGCCACACCCGGCGCGGCCCCACCGCCGGCAGCACCGCCGCCACCGTGAGGGCGAGCAGCGCCCGGGCGCTGAACATCTGCGCCGGGTACGCCAGCAGCAGACCGGCCAGCACCACCACGAAGATGCCGAAACGCACCAGCAGGGCCGTCGGGCTCACCCGGTTCAGGGCGGCACGCGCCGCCTTCGCCCGCTCGGCGACGGCATTCACGGGTGCCACCTTTCGTTCGCGACTGCGCGGTTCCGCAGCGCCGGCGCACTCACCGGGCACCCACCCTCGGGGCGGTGGCCAGCCGGGCCACGTCCCGCAGCACCTGGTCGAGGCTGCCCGCGCCGGCCCACGGCACCACCGGCACGCCGTGCTCCCGCAACTGGGCGATCATCGTGTCCCGGTCCAGCCGCCACAGCCGGTACGCCACCGGCGCCCAGCCCTTGTCGCCGGGCGGCGGGAGGTCGACCGGCAGGGTGTCCACCGCCACCACGAACCGGCCGCCCCGGGCCAGCCGGGCCAGCATCTGCGCCGACCGCTCGTCCAGCAGCGGGGTGAGCACCACCACCAGCGCGTCCGCCGAGAGCAGCTGCGGGCCGAAGACCTGGTCGTACGGCTCGTGCGGGGAGGACTCGGCGTGGGTGTCGAGCAACCACTCCAGCACGGTCAGGTACTGCCGCCGTCCGGTGGCCGGGCGCAGCCGGCGGGCCGCCGGCCCGTACTCCAGCATCGCCACCCGGTCACCGCGGTGCAGGTAGTGCTCGGCGATCGCGGCGGCGGCCCGGACCGTGGTGTCCAGCACCGACGCCGCGCCCTTCACCCCGCCCGAGCGGCCCGCCTCGGCGAGCACGTCGAGCAGGACCACCACCTCGGCGTCCCGGTCGGAGAGGGTGGCCGCCACGTGCAGTTGCCGGGCCCGCAGCGACACCCGCCAGTCGATCCGGCGCAGCCGGTCGCCCGGCGCGAAGACCCGTACGCCGGCCAGTTCGCCGCCCTCGCCGGGCCGGCGGGAGTGGTGCGCGCCGACCAGCCCGGCGGCCCGGGGCATCGCCTCCACCGCGTCGAACGGCTCGGTCATCGGGTAGACCCGCATCCGCACCGGCTCGGTGATGACCGCACGGGAGACCAGCAGCCCGTCGGCGGTGGCGACCCGGGCGCCGGCCGGGCCGATCGGGTGCCGGCCCCAGCGCAGCGCGGTGCCGGTCAGCTCCAGGTCGACCGCGGCCCCGGTGGGGATGGCGGTGGCGAAGGGGCGGTCCGCGCCGCCGGAGCGGCTGACGTCCACCCCGGCGCCGCCGAAGCCGACCCGCTCGACCCGCAGCCACGGCGAGACCCGGGTCCGCACCACGGCCAGGTGGTACGGCACGGTGTCCGGGTTGCCGACGCTGACCGTCGCGGCCAGCGCGCCGCCCTCGACCAGGTGCGCGTCCTCGGCGGTGATCCCGAGCTGCGGGGCGGCCACCGGCCGGCGACGCAGCGCGTACGCGGTGCCGAGCGCGAACGGCGTGGCGAGCACCACCAGGTCGACCCGGCCGAGCAGCACCGCGGCGATCAGCAGCAGCCCGGTGAGCAGCACCGCCCGGCCCAGCGCCCAGGTCGGCGCCCAGCCCGCCGTGGGTTCCTGCCCGTCCTCGATGGGCACGGCCGTCAGCGCCCGGCCCGGCCGGCCGCGTGGCTGGGCAGCGCGCCGCTGGCCGGGGCCGGAGTCTGCTCCAACACCTCACCGACCACGAAGGACGGATCGACCCGGCGCAGCCACATCTCCGGCCGCAGGGTGATCCGGTGCGCCAGCGCCGGCGCCGCCACCTCCTTGACGTCCTCCGGGACCACGTAGTCGCGCCCGGCGAAGACGGCCCGGACGCGGGAGAGCAGCAGCAGCGCCAGCGACCCACGCGGGGACGCCCCGACCAGCACCGACGGATGCTCCCGGGTGGCCGCGGTCAGGTCGACGATGTACCGGCCGACGGAGTCCTCGACCACCACGTCCTCCAGCGCGGCCTGCATGGCGCGCAGCGTGGCCGCGTCGACCACCGGCTTGATCTCGGCCTCCTCGCGGCGGCGGGCCATCCGCCGGCGCAGCACCTCCCACTCCTCCTCGCGCTGCGGGTAGCCGAACGACACCCGCAGCAGGAACCGGTCCAGCTGCGCCTCCGGCAGCGGGTAGGTGCCCTCGTACTCGATCGGGTTGGCGGTGGCGAGCACGTGGAACGGCTCGTCCAGCTTGTAGGTGACGCCCTCCACGGAGACCTGCTTCTCCTGCATCGCCTCCAGCAGCGCCGACTGGGTCTTCGGCGGCGTCCGGTTGATCTCGTCGGCCAGCAGCAGGTTGGTGAAGACCGGACCGGCGCGGAACGAGAAGTCGCCGCTGCGCTGGTCGTAGAGGAAGGAGCCGGTGACGTCGGCCGGGAGCAGGTCGGGGGTGAACTGCAGGCGGCGGAAGTCCAGCCCGAGCGCCTGGGCGAAGGACCGCGCGGTCAGCGTCTTGCCGAGGCCGGGCAGGTCCTCCAGCAGAACGTGTCCGCCGGCCAGGATGCCGGCGAGCACCAGCTCCAGCGCCTCCCGCTTGCCGACCACGACCTGACCGACCGCGTCCAGCACCGCCCGGGCCAGGTGGCCCACCTCGGTGGCGGGGATGCTGCGGTCCACGTCGTTCATATCTTCTCCAGTTCGGCGACGATCGCCGCGAGGTCGCGCGGCGACGGGGGGCGTCGGGAGGGGGTGTCGAGGAACGTCCACAGCGGCTCCCCGAGCAGGGCGCGGGCCCGGGTCGGGTCGGATTCGCGGGTCACCCCGTGTCGCTGGCGCAGCCGCTCGTCGGCCAGCTCGCCGAGGCGGGGCAGGATCCGCTCGGTGAACCGCTCCCGGTTGCCGGAGGACCAGTCCAGTGGCCGTTCCCAGCCGTTGATGGCGGCACGCAGGGCGTCGCGGGCACCCCAGTTCCACCCGCTGGGCTCCTCCCCGGTGGGGGCGCGGACGCCGGCCCTCGGCGGGGGCGGCGGGGAGAGCGCGGCGGTGACCCGTCGCACGGCGAGGACCGCGAGCACGCCGGCCACCACGATCCAGATCGAGAGCTGGAGGCCGACGGCACGCAGGCAGACCAGGACGACCGCGGTCGCCGCGGCGGCCACCGCGAGGGTACGGAACACCGTCCGGGCCCGTCCGCCCCGCGTACGGCCGGCCCGGGGCGGGGCCTCCTCCTCGAAGCTGAGCAGGTCGTCGAGGCCGGTCCGCTCGCTCACGCCGGTACCTCGTCGGTGGCGGTGGCGAGGGCGGCCAGCTCGCCGCGCAGCCGGCGCAACGCGGCCCGGGCCTGGTCACGCATCCGCGCGTCCACGGTGTGGGTGGCGTAGCGGGCCTCGCGGTAGACGTGGGCGAACTCGGCCAGCACGTCGGCGCTGGCGATCGCGGGGACCCCGGCGGCCGGGTCGCCCCGCAGCAGCCGGGTGACCAGGTCGGTCGGGGTGTCCCCGGTGCGGCGCGGCACCCCGGCCTCGGTGGCGGCCTCCTCCAGGCGTACCCAGCAGGCGATGACCGCGGTGCGCGGGTCGGTGTCGGTGTCGTCCAGCTCGACCAGGCCGGCGTCGAGGGCGGCGACCACCTCCCGGGCGGTGCCCTCGGCGGTGCGCCGGGCCCGGGCCACGGGCACCGCGCGGGTCCTCCGGCGCAGCGCGCCGCGCAGCAGCGTCCAGGTCAGGTAGCCGAGGGCGGCCAGGATGGCGAGGCCGAGCAGCACGATCGCCACGGTGGCGATCCACTGCGGCACGTCGGCCTGGGTCCGCTCGGCGCCGGTGCGCGGCTCGACCGGGATCGAGGGGGCCGGCTCACCGGCCGGGTAGTCCGGGACGTACGGGATGTTGTCGGCGACCGGCGGGATGCGGCTGGCGCCGATCGAGGAGTTGCCGGCGGCGAGCGCCGCGGCGGCGAGCAGCAGGACCACCACGGCGACGGGCCACCATCTGCGCAGCACGCCGAGGTCCATCGCCACCGCCCCACGCAGCTCAGTCCACCCCGGCGAGTTGCTTCGCCCGGGCGAACACGTCGTCCAGCATCCCTGGTGTCAGCCGTCCCGTGAACGTGTTCTGCTGGCTGACGTGGTAGCAGCCGAGCAGCTCGGGGGCGGCCGTCCCGGACCAGTGTGCCCCATGGCCGAAGACCGGTCGCGGGCTGGGCGGGCGGACGCCGTACACGTGCCGCAGCGTCGGCCACCACGCGGCCCAGGCGAACGCGCCCAGCGCCACCACCACGCGCAGGGTGGGCCGGATCAGCGCCACCTCGCGGTGCAGCCAGGGGGCGCAGGTGTCGCGTTCGGCGGGGGTCGGCTTGTTGTCCGGCGGCGCGCACCGCACGGCGGAGAAGACCCGCAGGTCACGCAGGGTCAGTCCGTCGTCGGCGGCGACGCTGGTCGGCTGGTTGGCCAGCCCGGCGCGGTGCAGCGCGGCGAAGAGCACGTCGCCGGAGCGGTCACCGGTGAAGATGCGGCCGGTGCGGTTGCCGCCGTGCGCGGCCGGGGCCAGGCCCAGGATGGCGATCCGGGCGTCCGGCGCGCCGAAGCCGGGAACCGGGCGTCCCCAGTACTCCTGGTCCCGGAAGGCCGCCCGCTTCGTCCGGGCGACCTCCTCCCGCCAGGTGACCAGGCGCGGACAGGCGAAGCAGTCGCCGACCGCGCCGTCGAGGTCGGCCAGGTCGGTCGCCCGCGCGGCGCGGGCGACCACCTCGTCGGGGGTACGGGCCTCAGCCAAGCTTGGCCCGGAAGAGCTCGAGGGTACGGGCCCAGGCGGTGGCGGCGGCGCGCTGGTCGAAGTTCTCCGGCCGGTCCTCGTTGAAGAAGGCGTGCGCGGTGCCCGGGTAGTCGTAGGTCTGGCAGCTGCCGCCGCCGCTCTCGACGGCCCGCCGGACGGTCTGCACACCCTCGTCGGCGGAGGTGCCGTCCGCCTCGGAGCAGTGGATGACGGCGGCCTTGCCCGCGTAGTCGGCCCACTCGGAGCCCATGCCCTCCCACGGCAGGCGGGGGTAGAAGGCGGCGGTGGCGACGATCCGCTCGGAGCGGGTTGCCGCCCAGAGGGCGAGACTGGCTCCGGCGCAGAAACCGGCGCAGCCGACCTTGCCGGCGACCTCGGGGCGACCGGCCAGGTAGTCGGCCGCGACGGCGATGTCCGCCGCCGCCTCGTCCATCTGCACGCTGTTCAACATCTGCCGCGGCTCACTGGGCCGGCTCGCCGGCTGGCCGTGCCGGAAGTCCGGGGCGAGGGCGACGAAGCCCGCCTCGGCGAACCGGTCCACGACCGACCGTACGTGGGGTACGAGCCCCCACCAGTCCTGGATGACGATGACCGCGGGGCTGGCCGCACCGCTGGAGGGTATCGCGAGATACCCCTCGCGCGTCCCTCCGTTGCCGGTGAAGCTCACCATCTCGCCCATTGGTCTGTCCTCCTGACGGTCAGTCATCGTTGGCTGGTCGCACAGTGGTCGTACGTGCCGGTAGCCTGCCACGCCCCGAGCGCGCCGGGAAGACGCGAGAACAGTGGCATATACCTCCCGTTCACCCGGCGTGGACCGGCGGAAACGCCGACGGCGGCGCGGAGTCCCTCCCGCGCCGCCGTCGGCGGTGTCCCACCGCTGCCGTCAGGTGCGCCGGGTGAGGCAGAGCAGGTAGCCCTTCTCGCCCGGGGCGATGTTGTAGAAGACGTAGCCGTCCTCGTCGGGCTGCACGAACTGCTCGCACGCCCGGCCGGAACGCGCCTGCTCCTGGGTCTGGTCGTCGACCCGGCCGGCCACCGTGTACGCGGCGTCGGCGGAGCCGCAGTCCACCACCGCGACGTCCCGCACCGTCCGCTCCTCCGTGCCGCTGACCTGCGGCAGCTCGGTCAGGCAGTCGCCGGCCTCCGCCTCGGCCACCGGGTCGGGGCGGAGCAGGTCGGCCAGCGCCGCGCCGGCGCCGAACTTCAGCCCGGCGACGACGAGCACCCCGACCACCGCGGCGACGACGGTGAGGACCTTCGCCACGGCCAGCACCGGCCGCACCACTCCGGCGGCCCCCTCCTCCGCCGGGGCGTCGTCCGGTCCCCCTGGCCCGGTCGCCGCGCCGTCGGCGTCCGGCCCGCCCGGCTCCTTGGCCGCACCGTCGGTGCCCGGCCCGTGCAGCTGTGTGGCGTCGGCGTCCGGTCGCAGGTCGCCCGACTCCGTCTCCGGGTCGTCGGTGTCCACCTGTGTGCCGCCCGGGGACGGCTCCGGCCCGGGGTGCGTGACCTGCGCTGCCGGCTCCCCGGCCGGTGGTCCTGCCGGAGGGCCGGCGGGCGGTGCGACCTGCTCGGACAATGACGTTCCTTCCTGTGGGGTCAGTGAGCAGACGACACCGTAGCCACCAAGATCGGAATGCGTTGTCCCGTCGGGCTCACCCGTTCAGCCATTTCCGGGTGTCGATGCTCACCGGGTCGGCTCCGGGGCGGGCGACACGGACGTCGGGGCCGCACCGACGGACGCGCTCGCGCTGCCGTCGGGGGTCGGCACGGCGGGGGCCGGGGCCGGGGTGGTCGGGGCCGGTGCCACCGTCGGAGCCGTACCGGGCGGGGCCGGCGCCTCCGTCGTCGGAGCCGTACCGGGCGGGGCCGGAACGGCGGCCGGCGGACGAGGCCGGAACGGCGCCTGCTCCGGGCAGTACGGGTAGCCGCGCTGCACCGGGTTGACGTCGGGCAGCGACGGGTCGGCGCAGCTCGGCCAGCCGAGCCGGATCGGGGTGCCGTTCTGGTCGAAGAGCCGCGCGTTCTCCACCAGCCGGCCCTCGCTGTCGTAGACGAAGACGTCCTGCACCTGCTCGTACGGGTTCTGCACGGAGATGGAGTCGTAGCCGTAGGGATGGTGCGTGCGGGCGTCCTGGTCGACGTCCAGCAGGGTGGCCAGGCCGAAGACCACCAGCACCAGGGTGCCTGCGTGCATCAGCCGGCGCGGCCAGCGCCGCAGCGTGCCGGTGTTGCGGCCGAGCCAGACCGAGGCGAGCACGGTCGCGGCGAGCAGCACCAGGCCGACGAACTCGCCGCCACCCACCCGGGGCAGCAGGCCGAGCGGACCGTCCGAGGTCATCACGCTGAGCAGCATGGCGACCAGGTAGCCGCGCAGCACCCACCAGGCCGGACGGAGCAGCCGCAGGAACTCGCTCGCCGAGGCGTACCCGAGCAGCGGGCCCAGCCGGGTGTCGAAGCGGGCGAGCCGGCCGCGGACCTGGTGCGTGACGGCGCCGACCCGCTGTTCCAGCCGGCGGCGACCGGCGGCGGGCTCGGCCGCACCGGCGGCGGCCCGCAGTTCGGCCGCGTACGCCTCCGGTTCGCCGAGGCGTTGCACCAGCGAGCCGTCGCCCTCGGCGGCGACCTCGGCCAGGTGCTCCGGCAGGTCCTCGGTCAACTCGTCGCGCACCGCGGGCGGCAGGTCGGCCAGCGCGGCCCGCACCCGCCCGACGTAGTCCGCTATCTCCTGCCCAGTGACGGTCATGCCGCCATCCCCCGATCGTCGAGCAGTCTGTCCATGGTGGTGGCGAACGAGCGCCAGGTCTTGCCGGAGCGGGTGAGCTGGTCCCGGCCGGCGGCGTTGAGCGCGTAGTACTTGCGGTGCGGCCCGGACTCGCTCGGCACCACGTACGTGGTCAGCAGCCCGGCGGCGAAGAGCCGGCGCAGGGTGCCGTAGACCGAGGCGTCGCCGACCTCCTCCAGCCCGGCCTCGCGCAGCCGGCGCAGGATGTCGTAGCCGTAGCCGTCCTCGTCGCGCAGCACGGCGAGGACGGCCAGGTCCAGGACACCCTTCAGCAGTTGGGTGGTATCCACGCTTCGCACACTACTGCGCAGTGCGAAGTACCGTCAACAACGCGGTAGTACGACAAACAGGAGTCGCTCGCCGACGTCATCGGACATCGCCTGACCACCTGCGACGTTCCGGGCGAGGTCACGCCCCTGACGCCCCGCTTCTACGCGGCGAGGCTCCAGGCGATGCCGTCGAGGATGTCGTGCTCGGAGGCGACCACCGAGGACATCCCGGCCCGCTCCATGATCACCCGCAGCACCAGCGCGCCCGCCCCGATCACGTCGGCCCGGCCCGGGTGCATCACCGGGATGGCCAGCCGCTGCTCGCGGGACTTCGCCAGTAGGTCGGCGGTCACTCCCGCCACCCCGTCGTACGACACCCGAGCGTGGTGGATGCGCTCCGGGTCGTACCCGGTCAGGCCCTGGGCGATGGCGACGACGGTGGTGACCGATCCGGCGAGGCCCACCAGCGTGGCGGCCTCGCGGCCGGGAACGGCCTCCAGCGCGCGGTCCACCGCGACCGCGATGTCGGCCTGCGCGGCGGCGATCTCGTCCAGGGTCGGCGGGTCGCCGTGCAGGTGCCGCTCGGTCATCCGGACGCAGCCGATGTCCATCGAGATCGCCGCCTGCACCCCGCCCTCGCGGGTACCGACGACGAATTCGGTCGAGCCACCCCCGATGTCCACCACCAGGTACGGCGGCTCGGCGTCGGCGGGCAGGCCGCGCACCGCGCCGGTGAACGAGAGCCGGGCCTCCTCGTCGCCGGTGACCACCTCGGGCGCGACGCCGAGGGTCTGCTCCACCATGGCCCGGAAGTCACCGGCGTTGGAGGCGTCCCGGGAGGCCGACGTGGCGCACATCCGCACCCGCTCGGCGCCGAGCTTCTCGATCTCGGCGGCGTAGTCGGTGAGTGCCACCCGGGTCCGCTCGATCGCCTCCGGGGCGAGCCGGCCGGTCCTGTCGACGCCCTGGCCGAGCCGGACGATCTCCATCCGGCGGGTCAGGTCGACCAGCGGCGCCTGCGGCCCCGCCGACTCCCCGGGCAGGTCGGCGACCAGCAGGCGGATGGAGTTGGTCCCGCAGTCGATGGCGGCCACACGCGTCGTCACGGCAGCAACCCTACGGCAGCCGGGCCGGACCGGCAGCGGCCTCGTCGGCAGCGCTCCGTCCCGGCCACCTGCCGGCCGTCGGGCGTGGCACGAACCGGCCCGAGTCCCGCTCGGCCGCACCCGATCCGCCGCCCCGCTCGACCGCACCTCGCCCAGTGTGACGACGGACGGCCGACCGCGGCACCACCCGCGAACGGCGGATGCCGGCCGGCGGCACCCGGTCCGCCCAACGCTAGAGGCGCAGCAGCATCCGGGTGTTGCCCAGGGTGTTCGGCTTGACCCGCTCCAGGTCCAGGAACTCGGCGACACCCTCGTCGTACGAGCGGAGCAGCTGCTCGTAGACCGGCTGCGGCACCGGCGCCCCGTCGATCTCGGTGAAACCGAACGAGCCGAAGAACCGGGTCTCGAAGGTGAGCACGAAGATCCGGGCGACGCCCAGCTCGCGGGCCGCGTCGATCAGCTCGCCGACGATCCGCTGACCGAGCCTGCGGCCCCGGCAGGCCGGGTCCACGGCGACGGTGCGGATCTCGGCCAGGTCCTCCCACATCACGTGCAGCGCGCCGCAGCCGACCACCGTGCCGTCGCCGGCCACCGCGACCCGGAACTCCTGCACGTCCTCGTAGAGGGTGACGGTCGCCTTGCTGAGCAGCCGCCGGTCGTCGGTGTAGGTGTCGATCAGCCGCCGGATCCCCCGCACGTCGCCGGTACGGGCCCGCCGGACGACGATCTCGTCCATCGTCACTCCGCCGCCGGGACGTCCACACACGGTCCGGCGGACCACCACTTCTCCACCAGGGCCAGGGTCTCGTCGCCGAACGGGTTGACCCCGGGCCCGGCGCCCAGCGCGTGCCCCAGGTGCACGTGCAGGCACTTCACCCGCCCCGGCATGCCACCGGCGGAGATGCCGGCGATCTCCGGCACCTCGCCGATCGCCTCCCGTCGGGTGAGGTAGTCCTCGTGCGCCGCACGATAGCGGGCGGCCAACTCCGGGTCCTCGGCGAGGCGGTCGGCCATCTCCTTCATCAGCCCGGCCGACTCCAGCCGGCTGCACGCCGCGGTCGCCCGCGGGCAGGTCAGGTAGAACAGCGTCGGAAACGGGGTGCCGTCGGCCAGCCGGGGCGTCGTCTCCACCACGTCGGGCAGTCCGCACGGGCAACGATGGGCCACCGCCCGGGTGCCGCGCGGCGGGCGTCCGAGCTGCGCGGCCACCGCGGCCAGGTCGGCCTCGGTGGCCGGTTCGCGCTGCGGCGGGGGTACGGAATCCGCCGCCGGCTCCTGCGGTGGTACGACAGTCACGGTGCCCATCTCTCGTTCGGTGCTCGGGTGCTGCTCACTGCTCGGGCTGGTCGTCGTCCGCCGCCCGCACGCTCGACCACAGGGTGTCGTACCAGGGGTCCGGTGTCTTCGGCGGGGCCTTCGGCCGGCCCGCGGCGGCGTCCCGGGCGGCGCCCTCCGGGTCGTTCAGCACGATCACCGGCACCTCACCCGGCGGGACCATGTAGAACCGCTCCCTGGCCTGGATCTTGATGTACTCCTTGTCCTGCCACTTCGCCGCCTCGGCCGACAGGTCGGAGATCCGCTGCCGCTGGGCGGCCTGGGACGCCTCCATCCGCTCGATGTCGACCTGCTGGTCGAGGTAGACCCGGACCGGATAGGTGTACGCCAGGGCGAGCGCGATCAGCACCGCGAAGAGCACGGTGGCCCGCCCGGTGAAGCGTCGGGGGTGGGGTGCGGTCAGCCGCTTGATCGTGCCGCCGGCCGCCGTACGCCGGGCGGCGGCGGGCCGGTTCGCGGAGCGTACGCCCTCCGCGCCCCGAGCCCGCGCGGCGCCGGCCCGCGGCTCGGCGCGGACCACGCCGTCACGGACGGTAGCCCGGGCGCGGGCCCCGCCCGGCCGACCGGTCGGTCGACGGACGGGACGCTGGCCACCCGGTGTGCGGCGCTGCTGCATCGTCACACCCCTCCCCCGAGGCCTCTCGCGGCTCAGGCCGAACGGTAACGCGGGAACGCGCCCGCGCCGGCGTACCGCGCCGCGTCGGCCAGTTCCTCCTCGATGCGCAGGAGCTGGTTGTACTTGGCGACGCGGTCGGAGCGGGCCGGGGCGCCGGTCTTGATCTGGCCGCAGCCGGTGGCGACGGCCAGGTCCGCGATGGTGGTGTCCTCGGTCTCGCCGGACCGGTGGCTCATCATGCACTTGAAGCCGGCCCGGTGGGCCAGGTCCACCGCGTCCAGGGTCTCGGTCAGCGAGCCGATCTGGTTGACCTTCACCAGCACCGCGTTGGCGGCCTTCTCGGCGATGCCCCGGGCGATGCGCTGCGGGTTGGTGACGAAGAGGTCGTCACCGACGATCTGGATCCGGTCGCCGACGGCGGCGGTCAGCGTGGCCCAGCCGCTCCAGTCGTCCTCCGACAGCGGGTCCTCGATCGAGACGATCGGGTAGTCGCCGATGAGCTTGGTGTAGTAGTTGCTCATCTCCTCGGCGCTCTTCGCGCTGCCCTCGAAGGTGTAGGTGCCGTTGTCGAAGAACTCGGTGGCGGCCACGTCGAGGGCGAAGACGATGTCGGTGCCGAGCCGGTAGCCGGCCTTCTCCACCGCCTCGGCGATCAGGTCCAGCGCGGCGGCGTTGCTCGGCAGGTTCGGGGCGAAGCCGCCCTCGTCGCCCAGGCCGGTCGACAGGTCCTTCTTCTTCAGCACCGACTTCAGCGCGTGGTAGACCTCCGCGCCGGAGCGCAGCGCCTCGCGGAAGCTGGGCGCGCCGATCGGCGCGATCATGAACTCCTGGACGTCGACGTTGGAGTCGGCGTGCGCGCCACCGTTGAGGATGTTCATCATCGGCACCGGCAGCAGGTGCGCGTTCGGGCCGCCCAGGTAGCGGAAGAGGCTCAGCTCGGCGCTGCCGGCGGCGGCCTTCGCCACGGCCAGCGAGACGCCGAGGATGGCGTTGGCGCCCAGCTCGCCCTTGTTGTCCGTGCCGTCGAGGTCCAGCATCTTCTGGTCGATCAGCCGCTGCTCGCTGGCCTCGTACCCGATGAGCTGGTCGACGATCTTGTCTTCGATGTTGGTGACCGCGTTCTCGACGCCCTTGCCCTGGTAACGATCCTTGTCACCGTCGCGCAGCTCGATCGCCTCGAAGGCGCCGGTCGAGGCGCCGGACGGCACCGCGGCGCGGGCGATCGTGCCGTCGTCGAGCCCGACCTCGACCTCGACCGTCGGGTTGCCCCGCGAGTCGAGAATCTCCCGGGCGACGATTCCTTCGATGCTTGCCACTGAGTCGCTCCTCGTTCGTGTGTGCGAGTCCGGTATGGGCCGCGACGGTGCGGCTGGGGCAGGTGTTGAACGCAGCGTATCGGGCGACGGCCCGCCGCATGCCGTCGCCCGCCGTACGAACCGTGCCGTGGGACCCCGTCACCGTGACGGACGGTACGGACATTCCCGGATTCTCGGCCCTCAACCGGCAACGGGTTTGCGTCCGGTGGACCCGATCGACCACGCTGGTCGCCATGCCCGCCGTCTCGACCACTCTCCGCATGCTCTCCGTGTCGGTCATCGCGTCGCTCACGGTCACCGGCTGTCAGACCCTCGACGACGCCGGTCGGGCGCTCGGCCGCTCCGACCTGGTCAACGACCTCGCCGCGCGGATGGACGGCGCGCTCACCGCCACGTGGGCCGCCGACTACCAGCTCCCCGGCGGCCGGACCGCCTCCGTCGCCCAGACGAAGACGCCGCTGCGCTCGGCGTACACCTGGCCGGACGGCAAGATCACCGTCACCCAGGAGTCGGTCACCCGGTGCGAGACCACGGCCGGCCGTACCGCCTGCACGGTGCTGCCCCCGGAGCTGACCGCCGGCAAGCCTTCGGTGCTCGTCTGGACCGAGGCCGAGAAGCGGGGCCTGGTCACCCCGCCGGCGGTGATGGGTCTCCTCACCGACGCCGCCCTCGACCCTGACGCGGTCATCACGCAGAGCGACACCACGGTGGCCGGGCACCACGCCACCTGCGTCGACGTGAAGCGTTCCACCGGCGACTTCACCACCTGCGTCACCACGGAAGGGGTGCTGGGCAGCTTCTCCGGCACCCTCGCCGGCACCCCCACCGAGGTGACCATGAGCCGTTACACCGAGTCGGTCGACCCGGCCGCCTTCGACGTGCCGGCGGGGGCGGGCGTCGTGGACCGCCGCACCGCCACCCCGTGACCGACCCGTCCGCCGACCCCGACGTGACGACCGCAGCCGACGGCCTGGTCGGCGGTCCCGCCGCGCCTGCGGACCCGGCCTCGGGCTTCCTGCCGGGCGCCGATGCCGGTGTCCCGCCCGGGCCGGACGACCTGGCGCTGCCGGTTGCCGGCCGCGCGCTGCTCACCCGGCCGGACGGGAGCCTCGCCCGGGTCGGGGACCTGCCGGCGAAGACGTCCTGGGTGCCGCTCGGCACTCTCGACGGGATCCGCGCGTGGGGCGCCGAGGTGGCCCGCACCGACGACGGGCACTGGCGGAGCTGGCGCGCCCTCGCCGCCGAGCTGCCCGAACCGCACGCCACCCTGGCCGGGCGGGCGCTGGCGGTGCTCACCTGGCGGCGTACCCACCGCTGGTGCGGGGCCTGCCGCGCCGAACTGGCCGACGTGCCCGGCGAGACGGCCCGCCGCTGCCCCGACTGCGACCTCTACGTCCCGGTCGCCCTCTCCGCCGCCGTCCTGGCCGCCATCACCCGCCCCGGCCCGGCCGGACGCCCCGAAGAACTGCTGCTGGTCCGGCACTCCTCCGGGCCGACCGGGCTGTGGGCCCTGGTCGCCGGCTTCCTGGAGGCGGGCGAGTCGCTGGAGGCGGCCGTGCACCGCGAGGTCGCCGAGGAGGTGGGGCTGACCCTCGGCTCGGTGGCCTACTTCGGCAGCCAGCCCTGGGCTATGTCCGGGCCGGGCACCCTGCTCGCCGGCTTCACCGCCACCGTCGCCGACCCCACCGCCGAGCCGGTGGTCGACGGAAAGGAACTGGTGCAGGCGCGCTGGTTCCCGCTGGACGCGCTGCCGGCGCAGCTGCCGCCGGCGTACTCCATCTCGCGCTGGCTGATCGACGCGGTCGCCGCGGCCGGACGGCGCTGACACCCCGACGGCCGGGGTCCCGGCCGGCGGCGTCAGATCCCGAGCAGGGTCCGCAGGTGGCGCGGCGGCGGGCAGTCGTGCGCCAGCATCGCGTCGTGCCACTCGCGCACCGGCACCCCGTCGGGCCGGGACCGGGCGATGTCCGCCATCTCGCTCCACCCCACGAAGTACGTGGAGAGCTGGGTGGAGGTGAGCAGCGCCCGCCGCCACTTGCCGGCCGCCTCGCCCTCCTCCTGGAACCCCCGCCCGGTCATCAGCGCCATCGCGTCGGCCTCGGGCAGGTCCTCGCAGTGCACGAGCTGGTCGAGCAGCGCGTTGATGGTCATCCGCAGCTGCATCTTGAGCTGCTGCAACCGCACCGGCAGGCCGCCGAAGCCGAGACCGACCATCAGCTCCTCGGCGTAGACCGCCCAGCCCTCGATGAAGACCCCGGACTCGGTCAGCGGCCGGACCCGGGTCGGGCCGGCGTACCGGCGGGCGTGGGCGAGCTGGAGGAAGTGCCCCGGCATCGCCTCGTGCACGGTCAGGTTGCGGATCATATGGTCGTTGTACTCGCGGTAGAACGACTCGACCCGGTGCGCGGGCCACTCGGCCGGGGTGGGTGCGATGCAGTAGAAGGTGGGCAGGTTCGCCGTCTCCAGCGGGCCGGGCGAGTCGCAGTAGGCGACCGCGACGCCCCGCGCGAACTCCGGCATCTCCTGGATCACGCACGGGTCGTCGACCAGGCTGACCAGGTCGCGGGCACGGACGAAGTCGGTCGCCTCGTCCAGGCTGACCGAGGCGAGGTCCACGATGGAGTGGTCGTCCGGGTGTTCGGCGGCCAGCAGGTCCAGCGCCCGGCGTACCGTCTCGTCGTCGCCGGGGCCGCCGACCAGCTCGACCGCCGCCGCGCGGATCTCCTCGGTGACCCGCTCCAGGTTGGCCCAGGCCCGGCGCTGGATCTCCGCCGCGCCCAGCTCGGTGTCGAGGGTGTGCCAGAGCCGCGCCTCCCAGCGGCGTCGCCCCAGCCGGGGGTCGCGTCCCGGCCCGGAGTCGGCGGCGAGACCGGCCCGCAGCCACGCCACGAACTCCTCCAGCGCGGCGATCGCCGCGGTGGCCGCCGACTCCACCCGGTCGTAGCGGGTGGGAGCCTCGGCGAGCAGGTGCGGCAGCTCGTCGCGGATCAGCGCCGCCGTGCCGGTGAACTGCACGACCGCCGTCTCGGCGTGGATCCGCGGCATGTCCCGCAGCGTCGCGCGTGCGGTGGCCAGGGCATCCGGTACGGCCGCCAGCCGGCCGGCGAGATGGGTCAGCCGCTCCTGGACCGGGGCGTACGGCCGGGCGAACAGGGCGTGCAGCAGCGGGCCGGGGTTGTGCCGCAGTGGATCCCACTCGTGCCCGCGGATCTCGTCGCTCTCGAAGAGCGCCCGGTCCACGAACGAGCCGAGCAGCGCGTGGTCGACCTGCTCGTCGACGTCGAGCGAGTCCGCGTCCAGCTCGGCGAGGGCGTCGGCGGCCTCCCTCAGCATCGCCCGGTCCGCCGCGACCGCCTCGGCGGAGAGGTCGGGCAGTCGGTCGTCGTACCGGTGGTCGCCGGCGGACGTGGCGAGGCCGGGGCGGCTCTCCAGCAGGGCATCGACGATCCGCTCGGCGAGGGGCACGAAGGACTCCATCCCCCGACCCTACCGACGCCTGGGCGCCCGTCACCCCCCGCCGACGCGCGTGGCCCGGCCCGTACCACGCACATGGAGTCTGTTCCCGCTGCCGGGCCCTCCCACGTTGGTTCACACCTTGCCGGGCGGTGCACGACCACGAAAAACCCGAGGGTATACACGCGGTGTATACCCTCGGTGTAGTCTGCTGCCATGAACGTTCCCGTCACCCTCCTCGGCCTGCTCGAACGAGAGCCCAGCCACGGCTACGACCTGAAGCGCGAATATGACGCGTACTTCGGCCGCGGCAAGCCGCTGCCGTTCGGCCAGGTCTACTCCACACTCAGCCGACTGGCCCGCGACGGCAAGGTGGTGATCAGCGAGGTCGGCCCGGGCGACGGCCCCGACCGCAAGCGCTACGTCATCACCGACCTGGGCGCGACCGAGGTCGAGCAGTGGCTCACCCAGCCGGTCGAGCCGGCACCGCATCTGCAGACGGTGCTGTTCGCCAAGGTCGTGCTCGCGCTGATGCTGGACCGCCCCGCCGGCGAGTACCTCGACACCCAGCGCCGCGCACACCTGCAACGGATGCGGGAGCTCACCGGGATCAAGCGCACCGGCAGCCTCGTCGACGCGCTGCTGGCCGATCACGGCCTGTACCACCTGGAGGCGGACCTGCGGTGGATCGAGATGACCAGCGCCCGGTTGGACGCCCTCAAGCAGGAGGTACAGCCATGACCATCGCGATCGAAGCGCGCAACGTGGCGTTCTCGTTCGGCAGGACTCCCGCGCTGCGGGGCGCCAGCATCGCCGTGGACTCGGGCGAGATCCTCGCCGTCATGGGGCCCAGCGGTTCGGGCAAGTCGACGCTGCTGCACTGCCTCGCCGGCATCCTCGTGCCCGGCTCCGGAGAGGTCCTCTTCGACGGGGCCCGGGTCGACTCCATGACCGAGGCCGAGCGCAGCGGGCTGCGCCGGGACCGCTTCGGGTTCGTGTTCCAGTTCGGTCAGCTCGTCCCGGAGCTCACCGCGGTGGAGAACGTCGCCCTGCCATTGCTGTTCAGCGGGGTGCGCCGGACGGAGGCGCTGCGCAAGGCGTACGGCTGGTTCGAGCGGCTCGGCATGGACGGCATGGAGCAGCGCCGGTCGGGGGAACTGTCCGGTGGCCAGGCGCAGCGCGTCGCCATCGCCCGCGGCCTGGTCGCCGGGCCGGAGGTCCTCTTCGCCGACGAGCCGACCGGTGCGCTCGACTCGCTCACCGGCGAGCAGGTCATGGACCTGCTGGTCGCCGCAGCCCGCGAGCAGGGCACCACGGTCGTCCTGGTGACCCACGAACCACGGGTCGCGGCGTACGCCGACCGCGAAGTCATCGTCCGCGACGGGCGCGTGAACGCGCCGGACCGGATCGCGTCATGATCGGCTTCGGGCTACGCCTCGCTGTGGCCGGCGGCCGGGAGGCGCTCACCCGACTCGTCATCATCGCCGCCGCGGTCGCCGTTGGCGCCGGGCTGCTGCTGACCACCCTCGCCGGCATCAACGCCGTCGACGCGCAGCTCACCCGGTACGCCTCGATGCACCCCACCGCGTCCACCGGCGGCACCGTGGATCCACTGTGGTGGTCGACCCGGGACGACTACTTCCGCGGCGAGCAGATCATCCGCATCGACGTCGCCGCGACCGGGCCGGACGCGCCCACCCCCGTCGGCATTCCGAAGACGCCGGGGCCGGGCGAGTACTACGCCTCACCGGCGATGCGGCGACTGCTGGCCACCAACCCCGCCGACCAACTCAGCGACCGCTACCCCGGACACGACCTCGGCACGATCGGCCCGGCGGCGCTCACGTCGCCGGACACCCTGCTCATCATCGTCGGCGGCACCCCCGACGAGGTCGCCGAGCTGCCGAGAGCCAGACAGGTCACCAGCACCGGCGACGACACTCCCGCGCTCCCCGAGACCATGGTGAACCTCATCATGGGCGTGACAGCCGGTGGGCTGCTGTTCCCGGTGCTGATCTTCATCGGCACCGCCACCCGGCTCAACGCCGCCCGCCGGGAGCAGCGGTTCGCCGCGATGCGTCTGGTCGGTGCGACACCCGAACAGATCTCGGTGATCGCGGCGGTCGAGGCGGCCGCTGCCGCCGCCGTCGGCACCGCCCTGGGCTTCATCCTGTTCTTCGCGCTCCGCGGCCACCTCGCCGCGATTCCGTTCACCGGCATGCGGTTCTTCACCGACGACATGTCGCTGGGAGCGCTGGACATCCTGGTGGTCGCGCTCGGCGTTCCGGCCGGCGCGGTGCTGGCGGCGCAGGTCTCCCTACGGCGCGTCCGGATCTCCCCGCTCGGCGTCACCCGGCGGGTCACCACCCGGCCCCCGCGCGCGTACCGGCTGATCCCGCTCGTGCTCGGCGTCGCCGTGCTGGCATTCGCCCTCGTCCACCGGCCCCCGACGTCGGACGGCCAGACCGCCGTCTTCCTGCCCGGGCTGCTGCTGATCATGGCCGGTCTGATCCTCGCCGGCCCCTGGCTGACCATGACGGGCGCCGGGGCCATGGCGCGGCGCGCCAGCCGACCCGCCACGCTCATCGCGGCGCGGCGTCTCGCCGACAACCCGAAGGCCGGCTTCCGGGCGATCAGCGGCATCATGCTCGCCCTCTTCGTCACGAGTGTGGCCGTCGGCGTGATCACCACGATCGTCGCCAACCGCGGTCCGGCACCGGTCGGATCGACCGACGCCGGCACGATGTCCACCGTCTTCACCGAGAACCCGCCGTCGGTGCCCGACACCGTCCTGACCGACCTGGGCGCGATCCCTGGCGTGCGCAGCACGACGGTGGTCCGCGAGAACCCGGTCCGGGGCTACGACCGCGATGCAGGGGTGGTCGCGTGCACCGATCTCCCGGCGGCGTACGGCCGGTGCGCCGACGACGCCACCGTCGCCGAGGTGCCGATGAGCCTCACACCCTTCAGGCAATCGGCATCGTCCACGAGGGTCTGGCCCGCCGCATCGGTCACGGTCGACGAACTCCAGCGGTTGCCGGTGGTATCGATCGTCGTCGGCACCGACGCTTCGATCGCCGCGCTGGAACGC
Organism: Micromonospora citrea; assembly: GCF_049629545.1. Taxonomy (GTDB): domain Bacteria; phylum Actinomycetota; class Actinomycetes; order Mycobacteriales; family Micromonosporaceae; genus Micromonospora; species Micromonospora citrea_A. Next base: position 283,967 of record NZ_JBNADX010000004.1, on the reverse strand, counting down.
TCGCGCACCGTCCTCGAGGTTGCCTACCCGACGGAATTCTGGGTGGCCCCCCACGTGCCCGGCGACTTCGAGGCCGACTTCGCCAACCAGATGCGCGGCTGGCAACAGATGGCCCACGTCATCGTCATCGCCAGCCTCGCACTCGCCGGCTGCAGCCTGGCGGTCAGCGTGGTCGGCGGCCTCAGCGAACGCAGACGCCCGTTCAGCCTGCTCCGCCTCAGTGGCGCGCCGGTGCGGATCCTGCGTCGCGTGGTTCTCCTGGAAAGCGCCGTACCGATGCTGGTCGTCGCCGTGGTCGCGGTCGGCATGGGCTTCCTCGCCGCCCAGTTGTTCCTCGAGGCGCAGATGGACTACACGCTCACGCCTCCAGGCGTGGGGTTCGCTGCGATCGTGATCGTCGGCCTGGCCGCCTGCCTCGGCATCATCGCCTCCACCCTGCCGTTGCTGGAGCGCATCACCGGTCCGGAGACGGCACGCAGCGAATGACCGGGAGAGTCGGCGGGGGATCACACCCCCGCCGCTCGCGGAAACCGTGCGGCAGCTGCCCGGCCCACCCGGCTCCTGCCGTCCAGCCGGCGGGTTCGAGGCGAAACGCCACTGAGGGACGCGGTGTGGGGACGCCCGAGGTCAGTGGCGAGTGGCGCGTTCGGCGACGCGGACGGCGTCGGCGTACGCCAGGGTGGCGCGGCGCAGCGCCGCCTCCGGGTCGACGCCGGCCTCCCGGGCGGCGGCGACCGTGGCCAGCAGGCCGGCGCCGAGGCGCGCCTCCGGGTCGACCTGACCGTCGGCCAGCGGCGGCGGAACGGCCAGGCCGATCCGGCCGGCCCGGTCCAGGATCTTGGCGGCCAGGGCGAGCGCGGGCTGGCTCAGCGCGATGCCGTCCAGCACCGACTCGCGGGCCTTCTCGGCCCGCTTGATCCGCTCCCAGCTCGCCTCGATCTCCTCCAGGGTGCCCGCCTCCTCCCCGGCGAAGACGTGCGGGTTGCGGCGCACCATCTTGTCCACCAGGCCGCCGGCCACGTCGTCGACGGTCCACCGCTCACCCTCGGGCAGGTTCTCCGCCAGCCGGGCGTGCAGCAGCACCTGGAGCAGCACGTCACCCAGTTCCTCGCGCAGGGCGTCGGTGTCGTCGGCGCTGATCGCGTCGTACGCCTCGTAGCACTCCTCCAGCAGGAACCCGGCCAGGCTGCGGTGCGTCTGCGCCCGCTTCCACGGGTCACCGCCCGGGGACGCCAGCCGGTCCATCACCTCGACCGCGTCGAGCAGCCGGGCGCCGGGCGGGTCCCACGAGCCGTACATCAGCTCCAGCTCGGCCAGCCCGGGCTCCCGGGCCAGCCGCAGGCCCAACTCCCGGGCCAGCGACTCGTCGCCCGCCGGACCGGCCAGCCAGACCACCGTCCCGTGCGCCGCCACCGCGTCGAGCAGCGCCTGCGTCGCCCCGGACCCGACCACCGTGACCTCGGCGCCCGCCGCGCGCACGGCCGTGGTCACCGGGCTCTCCGCGCCGGCCAGCACCGGCGCGGTGCGTACGGCGTCCCAGGCGGCGGCGGTCAGCAGGCCCGCCGGCAGCCGGGGCGAGGTGACCAGCAGGACGATGCGGGACGTGCTCAGGGTGCCACCGGCGCGTTCTGCTCGGCCGGCGTGACGACCGGCTCAGGGGTCGAGATGTCGGTGACCGGGCTGCCGGACTCGACGTACGGCAGGGCGTAGAAGACCAGCTCCTGGCCCTTGTTCACCCAGGACGGCACGCCGAGCGGGCGGTAGCGCGGGTTGACCGAGAGGTCCACCTCGTCGGCCTCCTGCTCCAGCGCCGCGCTGAGCGCCGAGGCGGTCCGGACGAACCCGCCCTCGCCGAAGAGCTGGCGCACCTGGGTCACGGAGAGGCCGGGCTGGATCCCGCCGGCCTTCGCGATCGCCTGGTAGACGGCCATCACCGACTCGTCGCTGAGCTCGGCCGGGGGCAGCTTCTGGGTGAGCACGATCGAGATGTCGGCCCACTCGCCCCAGAGCTTGGCGTACTCGGCCTGCGGCGGCATCTGGAGCTGCTGGGCGAGCTGGTCCGGGGTGACCTGGTCCGGCACCGACAGACCCTGCTCGGCCACGATCCGCTTGCCCAGCTCGATGCTGACCAGCAGGTTCAGCACGTCCTGCCGGGTCACCGACGAGCGCAGCTGCTCGGCGGTGGGGGTGATGCCGGCCTGGGTCGCGCTCTGGCGCACCGCCTCCGCGAACCGCGCCTGGGCGTCGTCGTAGACCGCGTCCACCCGGTCGACCGAGTAGGTGCGGTCCCCGACGTACGCGGCCACGTCGGGCGACGTCCGGCCGCAGGCGGTCAGGGAGAGGACACCGAGAGCCGCGACGCTGGCGGCGGCGATGAGACGGCGTGCACGCATGACGGTCACTCTCTCATGCCCTCCGACCCGCTGTGACGCCGCCCACCAGGGCACGGCCGCCCGCCGGCCGGGGCCCGGCTCCGACTTGCGCCGCGGGGTCACGCCGTCGCCCCGGCCAGCGGCGCCGGCTCGCCCAGCACGTCGGAGAGGAGCTGGGCGCACCACTCCAGCAGCGCCTGGTCGCGCAGCGGCTCGCCGCCCACCCGCCGGGTGCTCGGCCGGGGCACGCTGACCTGGTCGAGCGCGGACTTGTAGACCGAGTCCGGGTGGTACCGCTTGAGCCGCAGCTGCTTCGAGTCGGGCAGCGGCAGCGGCCCGAACCGGATGTGCTTGCCCTGCATGCTCACGTCGGTGAGGCCGTACCGGCGGGCCAGCAGGCGGAACCGGGCCACCGCGACCAGGTTCTGCACCGGGGCGGGCGGCTCGCCGTACCGGTCGGTCATCTCGGCGACCACCTCGCGCAGCCGCTCGGAGTCGCGGGCCTCGGCGAGCTTGCGGTACATCTCCAGGCGCAGCCGCTCCACGCCGACGTAGTCGTGCGGCAGGTGGGCGTCGACCGGGAGATCCACCTTGACCTCGGTCTCCTCCTCGGGGCGCTCGCCCTTGAACGCGGAGACCGCCTCGCCGACCATCCGGACGTACAGGTCGAAACCGACGCCCTCGATGTGGCCGGACTGCTCACCGCCGAGCAGGTTGCCGGCGCCCCGGATCTCCAGGTCCTTCATCGCCACGTACATGCCGGCGCCCAGCTCGGTGTGCTGGGCGATGGTGGCCAGCCGCTCGTGGGCGTGCTCGGTCAGCGGCTTCTCCGGCGGGTAGAGGAAGTACGCGTACGCCCGCTCCCGGCCCCGGCCGACCCGGCCCCGGATCTGGTGCAGCTGGGCCAGGCCGAGCAGGTCGGCCCGCTCCACGATCAGGGTGTTGGCGTTCGGGATGTCGATGCCGGACTCGACGATGGTGGTGCAGACCAGGACGTCGAACTCCTTCTCCCAGAAGCCGACCATCACCTTCTCCAGCGCGTCCTCACCCAGCTGGCCGTGCGCCACCGCGACCCGGGCCTCGGGCACCAGCTCGCGGATCCGCCGCGCCGCCCGCTCGATCGACTCGACCCGGTTGTGCAGGTAGAAGACCTGCCCGTCGCGGAGCAGCTCACGGTGGATGGAGGCGGCCACCTGCCGGTCGTCGTACGCCCCGACGAAGGTGAGCACCGGGTGCCGCTCCTCCGGCGGGGTGGCGATGGTGGACATCTCCCGGATGCCGGTGATCGCCATCTCCAGCGTCCGCGGGATCGGGGTGGCCGACATGCTGAGCACGTCCACCGAGGCGCGCAGCGTCTTCAGGTGCTCCTTGTGCTCGACACCGAACCGCTGCTCCTCGTCGATGATCACCATGCCGAGCTGCTTGAACCGGGTCGCCGTCTGGAGCAGCCGGTGGGTGCCGATGACGATGTCGACGGTGCCGTCGGCGACCATCTCCAGGGTCCGCTCGGACTCCTTCGGGGTCTGGAAGCGGGAGAGCTGCCGGATGGTCACCGGGAACTGGCTCATCCGCTCGGCGAAGGTGTTGTAGTGCTGCTGGACCAGCAGCGTGGTGGGCACCAGCACCGCCACCTGCTTGCCGTCCTGCACCGCCTTGAACGCCGCCCGCACCGCGATCTCGGTCTTGCCGTAGCCGACGTCGCCGCAGATCAGCCGGTCCATCGGGACGGTCTGCTCCATGTCCCGCTTGACCTCTTCGATCGCGGCGAGCTGGTCCGGCGTCTCCTGCCACGGGAAGGCGTCCTCCAGCTCCCGCTGCCACGGCGTGTCCGGGCCGAACGGGTGCCCCTTGGACGCCTTGCGGGCGGCGTAGAGCTGGATCAACTGCGCGGCGATCTCCTTGACCGCCTTGCGGGCGCGGGCCTTGGACTTCTGCCAGTCCGAGCCGCCCATCTTGTGCAGGGTGGGCTGCTCGCCGCCGACGTAGCGGCTGAGCTGGTCGAGCTGGTCGGTGGGGACGAAGAGCCGGTCGCCGGGCTGGCCGCGCTTGCTCGGGGCGTACTCGATGACGAGGTACTCCCGGGACGCGCCGTTGACGGTGCGCTGTACCAGCTCCACGTACCGGCCGATGCCGTGCTGCTCGTGCACGACGTGGTCGCCGGCCTTCAGCTCCAGCGGGTCGATGGTGTTGCGCCGCCGGCTCGGCATCTTGCGCATGTCCCGGGTCGAGGTGCCCCGGCCGCCGGTGACGTCGTTACCGGTGAGCAGCACGAACCTCGACGCCTCGTCGACGAAGCCGGCGGTCAGGCAGCCGCAGGAGACCAGCAGCTCGCCGGGGGCGGGCGCGGCCGGTACCTGGTCGACCAGCCGGGCGCCGAGACCGGCGTCGCGCAGCACCTCGACGGCCCGCTGGGCGGGGCCGTGCCCCTCGAAGACCAGCGCGATGGACCAGCCCTCGCCGGCCCAGCGCTTGAGGTCGTCGACCACCCGGGCGGTCTCGCCGTGGTAGAGGGGTGCGGGCTGGGCGGCCAGGGTCACCGCGATCGCGTCGTCGGGGGTGACGTCGACCTCGGTCGGCGCGTCCTCCCACGGCTGCCGGGCCGGGGCGGTGGCGTCGACCAGGCCGAACGGGGCCAGGGTCCACCAGGGCTGGCGCAGCGCACGGGCGTGTGCGCGCACGTCGGCCAGGGTGCGGAAGGCGGCGGCGCCGACGTCGACCGGGGCCTGCCCACCAACGGCCGCCGCGGCCCAGCTGGCCTGGAGGAACTCGTCGGAGGTACGCACCAGGTCGTGTGCCCGGGTGCGGATCCGCTCCGGGTCGCAGAGCAGGACGTGGGCGCCGGCCGGCATGCAGTCCAGCAACAGTTCCATGGAGTCGGCGCCGATCAGCACCGGGGCCAGCGACTCCATGCCCTCGACCGGGATGCCCTCGGCGAGCTTGTCCAGGATCTCGGCCAGTTCCGGGTGTTCCTCGGCCAGCGCGGCGGCCCGCTTGCGCACGCCGGGGGTGAGCAGCAGCTCCCGGCACGGCGGGGCCCACAGCAGCGGCACGCCCTCGATGGTCCGCTGGTCGGCGACGGCGAAGGTGCGGATCTCCTCCACCTCGTCGCCCCAGAACTCGACCCGGGACGGGTGCTCGTCGGTGGGCGGGAAGACGTCCAGGATGCCGCCGCGCACGGCGAACTCGCCGCGCTTGGTCACCAGGTCGACCCGCGCGTACGCCATGTCGGTGAGCCGGCGGGCCACCTCCTCCAGGTCCGCCTCGTCGCCGGCGGCGAGCTGCACCGGCTCCAGGTCACCGAGCCCCTTGAGCTGCGGTTGCAGCAGCGAGCGGACCGGCGCGACGACGACCCGCAGCGGCCCGGTGCGCCCGTGCGCGTCGGTCGACTCCGGGTGCGCCAGGCGGCGCAGCACGGCGAGCCGCCGGCCCACCGTGTCGGAGCGCGGGGAGAGCCGCTCGTGCGGCAACGTCTCCCAGGAGGGGAAGACCGCCACCTGGTCCTGCGGGAGCAGGCTGCCCAGCGCGGCGGCCAGGTCGTCGGCCTCCCGGGTGGTCGCGGTCACGGCGAGCACGGGCCGGCCCGCCCCGCCGGCCGGTTCGTCGGCCGCGACCGCGGCGACGGCGAACGGGCGCAGGGCGGCCGGCGCGGTGAGGTCGAGGCCGTCGACCTGAGCGGCGCCGGAGCGCGCCAGGTCACGCGCCCGGGCCAGCCCGGGGTCGGCCAGGGCGGCGGAGAAGAGTCCGGCGAGCATGGGTGATCACTTCCAGGAGGTCGGCACACGACGACGGCCCCGCGTCCAGTCGGACGGGGGGTGCACCCGTCGAGACTATCTCGCTGCCCGGACATTCCGGGCTCCCGCCGCCCGCCCGTGGTGGGCCCCGGGCTCCGGGCCGGTGGATCCGGGGGCACCCGTCGTGGCCGCCGGCCCGTAGGCTGGCCCTCCTGTCCGCGCAGCAGTGGGAGCGCCCCGGTGACCACCCCGCCACCCTGGCCGCCGTCCGGCCAGCCCTCGCAGCATCCGTACGGCCCGCCCCCACAGCCGCCGTACGGCCCGCCCCCACAGCCGCCGTACGGCCAGCCCTCGCAGCATCCGTACGGCGCTCTGCCGCCGGGACACCGGCCCCCGCCCCCGCCCGCGCCGGTGACCAAGCGCATCCCGGAGGACCAGCCGTTCGTCGTCCGACCCAACGTAGCCCGGCGTGCCCTGGTCATGGGCGGGGTCGTGTCGGTGCTGCTCGTCCCGATCGTCTGTGTCCTCGGCGTCGGCGTCCTGGGCGGCACCGACGGGCAGGCCCGCGGCGGCGTCGTGGCCGGCCTGCTCGCCATGGTGGGCTGCGTGCTGGTCCTGGTCGCCGTGCCGCTGGCCGTCCAGCTCTGGCTGATCGGCTCCGGCGGCCCGGTGCTGGCGCTGGGCCCGGCGGGGCTCTGGATCCGCACCCGGCCGACCCGGGGGCAGGCGGTCTGGCTGCCCTGGGAGGCCGTCGCCCAGATCTCCCGCCGCCGGTGGAGCCTGGAGAAGATGCTGGTCGTCAAGCCCTACGACGAGCGCGCCCTGCAGAACCTCGGTACGTTCACCGCGCTGGACAGCGGGCTGCTGAGCGCCTTCTACGGCTCCGGGCTGGTCGCCACCCTGAACTTCGCGGACCGGCCGGAATCGGAGATCCTGGCGGCGGTCGCGCACTTCAGCGCCGGCCGCTGCCGGATCGTCTGACGCCGCGACCCCGGTCGTGGACGCTGCCGGCCGGCACGGGCCGGTCCCGCTACCTCGGGCACCGCGCACACCCCGCGTGATCCGCGCGGCGTCCCGAGCGCGGTGGGGTCACCGGGCGTACCGGGAAGGATCTTGACCGGGCGGGTCCGGCGTGGTCGGCTGGGCCCATGACGGGGCAGTACCGGGCGCAGTTCGACGCCGAGATCACGTTCGCCAACGGAGGCGGTCTGCGGACCGACGGATTCCGGCTCGACATCGCCGGACGGGAGATCAGCGACGACGACCTCGCCGCGTTGCTCGTCCGGCATCTCGGGCTGCTGATGGTCGGCGAGGTGCGGATCAGCAACAAGACGATCGTCGAGGAGCCGCACAAGGGCGGCCGGGGCGTCGCCGGGCCGGCCGCCGGCAGCGGGTCCGGGGCCCGACGGCTGGTCGAGCTGAGCCACGTCATCGCGGACGGGACGACCACCCTGCCCGGCTGGCCGACGCCGCGGATCACCGAGTGGTTGACCCGGGAGGCGTCCCGGGCGCACTACGCCCCGGGCACCGAGTTCCAGGTGGGCCGGATCGACATGATCGCCAACACCGGCACCTACCTGGACACCCCGGCGCACCGGTACGCCGACGGCGCGGACCTCACCGGAATCCCGCTGGACCGCCTCGCCGAGCTGCCCGGTGTCGTGGTCCGCGTACCGGCCGGGACGCGGGCGGTGGACCGGCTGCTGCTGGCGCCGTACGACGTGACCGGCCGGGCGGTGCTGCTGCACACCGGCTGGTCCGCGCACTTCGGCACCGACCGGTACGGCGCGCCGGAGGCGCCCTACCTGACCGGCGACGGGGCGCAGGCCCTGGCCGAGTCGGGCGCCACCCTGGTCGGCATCGACTCGATCAACATCGACGACATGGGCCCGGAGGCCCGGGGCGAGCGTCCGGCGCACAGCACGCTGCTGGCCGCCGGCATCCCGATCGTGGAGCACCTGACCGGCCTGGACGCCCTGCCGCCGGAGGGGTTCCGCTTCACCGCCGCCCCGCCGATGGTGGCCGGCATGGGCACCTTTCCCGTCCGCGCCTTCGCCGTGCTCGGCTGATCACCGCCGCCCGGCCCGGCCGGCGCGGCACCCCGGTCAGTACCGGACCGAGATGCGGCGCTCGACCGCGTCCACCACGATCTCCCCGCCGTACGGGATGATCAGCTGTGGGTCGGTGTGGCCGAGGTCGACGTCGAAGACCACCACCGCGTCCGGGTGGTAGGGGGCGAGCGCGCGGGTGATCGCCTCCCGCTGCGCCTCGCCCCAGGCCAGCCGCTCCGGCACGGAGAGCTGGTGATCGAAGTCCCACGCCTTCGGCCGGCCCACCACGACCGCCGGGAAGGCGGCGAGCAGCCCGCGCTCCCCCATGTTGCGCACGATCCGGAAGACCTCCTGCGCGTCGGGCAGCTCGTTGGAGGTCTCGACGACCAGCACCGACCCGGCCAGCTCCGCCGCGGTCGGGACCCGGTCGACGGCCATCAGCCAGTGCAGGATCTCCAGGCAGCCGCCCCAGGTCCGCCCCCGCACCACCCAGGCCGGCCCCTGCCAGCGCCAGCCGGTGCCCGGGAGCATCTCCGGCTCGTACGCCAGCGTCTCCGGCTCCGTCCAGGGGTTCGGCCGGTCGCCCCACTCCGGTGCGGGGGTGAGGTCGTACCAGCCGGTGTCGAAGAGGGCGGCGCGCAGCGAGTCGAAGGTCAGCGGGTGCGGCCTGCCGGGCCGGCCGAGGTGCACCAGCACCGATCCGCCGTGGTACGCCACGATGCCGAGCCGGTACAGGTGGTTGAGGACGTTGGTGTTGTCCGAGTACCCGAAGTACGGCTTCGGGTTGGCCCGCAGCACGTCGTCGTCCAGGTACGGGGTGACGGTGATCAGGTCGTCCCCGCCGACGGTGGCGAGCACGGCGGTGACCGTCGGGTCGGCGAAGGCGGCGGTGACGTCCCGGGCCCGCTCCCGTGGGTCGGCGCCCACCTGGCGGGTGGTCGGGTACTCGACCGGTTCCAGGCCGAACTCCTCGCGCAGCCGGCGCAGACCCAGCTCGTGAACGTGGGGGAAGACGCCCGGCAGGCCGGCCGAGGGTGAGACGACCGCGACCCGGTCGCCGGGCCGCGGCTTGGGGGGATAGCTCGGGAGCGTCATGCCGGGAGGCTACCGACGGCGACCGAGCCGGCCACCGGGGCCGGCCTGGCAGGCCGGGCGACCAAAACTCACATGATCCGTTATATCCGGCAATAGGCTGACGACGTGGATGAGGAGCAGCGGTACCGCGACTGGCTGCCCCGCACGGCGGTGCTGCTGGCCGGCACCCTGGCACTGGCCGTCGCCTTCATCGCGGCGTACGTGGGCGCCCTGCACAAGCCGGATCCCCGCGACGTCCCCGTCGGGGTGGTCCTCGGCGACCAGCGCGCGCAGGCGGTGCTGGCCGCGGTGCGCGGCCGCACCGACACGATCGAGCCGATCCAGTACGACACCCCGGGCGAGGCCGACGACGGCCTGACTGCCCGCGAGGTGTACGCCGTGCTCACCTCCACCCCCGACGGCGCGCTGCTCCTCAGCACCGCCAGCGCGTCCGCCCCGGCCGCCACCGGGGTCGTCGTCGACGTGCTGAACCGGGCCGCGCAGCAGGCGCAGATCCCGCTCGAGGTGACCGACCAGGTGCCCGTCTCCGCCGACGACCCGCGCGGGCTGGTGCCGTTCTACCTGGCCGTCGGCCTGGTGCTCGGCGGCTACCTGGCCTCCACCGCGCTCGGCATCTCGCTCGGCACCACCCCGCGCGACCTGCGCCGCGCCGGGCTGCGGATCGCCTCGCTGGCCGTGCACGCCGTGCTGCTCGGCGTCATCGGCGCGGTCCTGGTCGGGCCGGTGCTCGGCGTCTGGGACCACGACCTGCCGGCGGTCGCCGCGGTGGGCGTGCTCACCGTCCTCACCGCCGGGATGGTCGCCGCCGCCGTGCAGGGCTGGCTGGGGCTGCTCGGCACCGGCCTGGTCATCCTGCTGCTGGTCGTCCTCGGCAACCCCGGCTCGGGCGGCGTCTACGCGCCGGAGTTCCTGCCCGCCGTGCTGCGCGGGATGCACCGGTGGAACGTCCCCGGCCTCGCCACCGACCTGCTCAAGTCCGCGGTCTACTTCGACCTGCGGGCCGGACGCTGGCCGCTGGCGGGGCTGCTGGTCTGGACCGTCCTCGGGGTGGTCGGGCTGCTCACCGCCGCGTTGGTGCGGGGCCGGCGGGCCGGCGGACGCCCCGTCAAGGTCTCCGGCCGGCCGTGACCGTGGGGAAGGCGACATCCCGGACCCCCTCCTTGCCGGGGGGTCTGCACCGATACGATCCATGGAGTCGGACAGCGCTGTCCTTCGTACTCACGTAAGGAGCGCATGGTGACCGACCAGCACGACCACGACGGGCCCGACGCCGCTCTCCGGGCCGACATCCGCCGCCTCGGCACCCTGCTCGGCCAGACCCTGGCCCGGCAGGAGGGCCGGCCCCTGCTCGACCTGGTCGAGGAGATCCGCGCCCAGGTCCGCTCCGACGCCCCGGCCGCCGCGCAGCGCCTCGGCGGGCTGGACGTGACCACCGGCACGAAGCTGGCCCGCGCCTTCTCCACCTACTTCCACCTGGCCAACATCACCGAGCAGGTGCACCGGGCGCGGGACCTGCGCCGCCGACGGGCCATGCACGGCGGCTGGCTGGACCAGGCGGCCAAGATGATCGCCGAGCGCGGGGTGCCGGCCGAGGAGATCGCGGCGGCGGCCCGCCGGCTCGCGGTACGCCCGGTGTTCACCGCCCACCCCACCGAGGCGGCCCGCCGGTCCATCCTGTCCAAGCTGCGCGCCATCGCCGACGAACTGGACACCGAGACCAGCAACGCCATCCTCTACGGGGCCAGCGACGAGGGGCCCGCCAACCGTCGACTGGCCGAGCTGCTGGACCTGATGTGGCAGACCGACGAGCTGCGGCTGGACCGGCCCGACCCGACCGACGAGGCCCGCAACGCCATCTACTACCTGCGCGACCTGTACGCCGAGGCCGCCCCGCAGGTGCTCGACGACCTCGCCGACACGCTGCGCACCCTGGGTGTGGAGACCTCGCCGACGTCCCGCCCGCTGACCTTCGGCACCTGGATCGGCGGTGACCGCGACGGCAACCCGTTCGTCACCCCGACGGTCACCCGTGAGGTGCTGCGCATCCAGCACGAGCACGGCATCGCGGCCACCGAGAAGGCGATGGACCACCTCATCAACGAGGTCTCGGTGTCCCGTCGGCTGCGCGCGGTCTCCCTCGACCTCTCCGCCAGCCTCGCCGCCGACCTGGACGCGCTGCCCGAGGTGGCCCCCCGGTTCCGCCGGGTCAACGCCGAGGAGCCGTACCGGCTCAAGGCCCGCTGTGTGAAGGCGAAGCTGGCCAACACCCGGGAGCGGCTGCGCACCGGCACCGCGCACGTACCGGGGCGCGACTACCGCGGCTCGGCCGAGCTGATCGCCGACCTGGAGCTGCTGCGCGCCTCGCTGGCCCGCAACTCCGGGCAGCTCACCGCCGTCGGGCGGCTCGCCTCCACCATCCGTACGGTCTCCGCGTTCGGTCTGCACCTGGCGACGATGGACGTCCGGGAGCACGCCGAGAAGCACCACGAGGTGCTCGCCCAGCTCTACACGGCCGTCGGCGAGGTGTCGGACTATCCGTCGCTGACCCGGCTGGAGCGCACCAAGCTGCTCGCCGACGAGCTGACCGGCCGCCGGCCGCTCTCCACCCTGGACACCCCGCTGACCGAGAGCGCGCAGAAGACGTTCGACGTGTTCGCGACGATCCGGGAGGCGCAGGACCGGTTCGGCGCCGAGGTCATCGAGTCGTACATCATCTCGATGACCCTGGGCGTGGACGACGTGCTCGCCGCCGTGGTGCTGGCCCGCGAGGCCGGCCTGATCGACGTGCACAGCGGCCGGGCCCGGATCGGCATCGTGCCGCTGCTGGAGACCCCGGCCGAGCTGAACGCCGGCGGCGAGCTGCTGGACGAGCTGCTGTCCCTTCCCGCGTACCGGGCGCTGGTCGCGGCCCGGGGCGACGTGCAGGAGGTGATGCTGGGTTACTCCGACTCCAACAAGGAGGCCGGCATCACCACCAGCCAGTGGTCGATCCACCGGGCGCAGCGCGCGTTGCGTGACGTGGCCGCCCGGCACGGCGTACACCTGCGGCTCTTCCACGGCCGGGGCGGCACGGTGGGTCGCGGTGGCGGCCCCACCCACGAGGCGATCCTGGCCCAGCCGTACGGCACGCTGGACGGCGCGATCAAGGTGACCGAGCAGGGCGAGGTCATCTCCGACAAGTACACGCTGCCCGCCCTGGCCCGGGAGAACCTGGAGCTGACGGTGGCCGCGGTGCTCCAGGCGACGCTGCTGCACACCGCGCCGCGGCAGCCGGCCGAGATGCTGGAGCGCTGGGACGCGGCGATGGACGTGGTATCCGAGTCGGCGTACCGGTCGTACCGGTCGCTGGTGGAGGACCCGGACCTGCCTGCCTACTTCTGGGCGTCGACCCCGACGGAGCTGCTCGGCGCGCTGAACATCGGCTCCCGGCCGGCGAAGCGGCCGAACACCGGGGCCGGGCTGTCCGGCCTGCGGGCCATCCCGTGGGTGTTCGGCTGGACGCAGACCCGGCAGATCGTGCCCGGCTGGTTCGGGGTGGGCTCCGGGCTCGCGGCGGCCCGCGCGGCCGGCCTGGAGGACGTCCTCGCCGAGATGAACCGCAACTGGCACTTCTTCCGCACGTTCCTGTCGAACGTCGAGATGATGCTGACCAAGACCGACCTGGCCATCGCCCGCCGCTACGTGGAGACGCTGGTCCCGAAGAAGCTGCACCCGATCTTCGACAAGATCGAGCAGGAGTACGAGCTGACCAAGCAGGAGGTGCTGGCGGTGACCTCCGCGCCGGCCCTGCTGGAGAACTCCCCGGTGCTCCAGCGCACCCTCGCGGTGCGGGACACCTACCTGGAGCCGCTGCACCACCTCCAGGTGGCGCTGCTGCGGCAGTACCGGGACTCCGGCGCGGCCGGGCGGGCGGTGGCGACCGCGCCGGGCGGCCGGCGCGCCCCGAGCGACGGCACGGCCCTGGAGCGGGCGCTGCTCACCACGGTCAACGGCATCGCCGCCGGCATGCGCAACACCGGCTGATCCACCGGTACGACGAGGGCCCCGGTCCGTGTGACCGGGGCCCTTCGTCGCCGTGTCGGGTGGAGATCGGCGTCGCCGTGCGGGTGGGGCGGCGCGACATCGCCGTGCGGCGCGGCGCGGCGAGGCGCGGGCCGGACCAGGCGTCCCTCAGCGGGCCCGCCCGCAGCGGCTCACCAGTCGCCGCCACCGAAGTCGCCGCCGCCGAAGTCACCGCCACCGAAGTCCCCGGCGGTCCCGCCGAAGTCGGCCGCCTGGTCCCCGCCGACGTCGCCACCCTGATCGCCGGCGCCCTGGTCGGCGCCGTCGCCGAAGCCCTCCTGGTAGCCGGCCTCGGAGCCGTAGCCGGGATCGGCGAAGGCCGGGGAGAAGAGCGCGTCGGCGATCAGCATGCCGCCGATCACCCCGGCGCCGGCGCCGAGCGCCGTCTTCCACCACGGGGTGGAGTACCAGCCGGCCGGCACCGGCCGGCCCTGGAGCCGCCCGCCCGGGTAGTAGTACGGCGTGTCCCGGCCCGGCTGCGGTCCGGCCTTGAAGGTCTGCCCCTGCACCTGCACCTGGCGTTCCCTGGTCAACTCCCCGGTGCCCTGCGCGGCGGCCAGCGGCGGCAGCTCGGGACCCGGGTCCAGGCCGAGCGCCACCCGGGCCGCCCGCGCGTACGCCAGGCCCTCGAGGGCGGTCTCCCGGGCCAGCCGGTACTGGTGGACCGTCCGCGCCTGTTCCAGCTGGCTGCCGGCGGCGTTGTAGCGCTCGGCGGCGTCGACCAGCGCCTGTCGTACGGCCGGGGCGTCGCCGTGCAGGTTCATCACCTGGCCGCCGAGGCGCTCGTACCAGCGTTGGGCGTCGGCCCGGACGTCGGCGAGGCTGCGCGCCTCGCGGGCGGCCTGTTCCCGCCGCCACCAGACGAGCCCGCCGACCAGCAGGACGACGAGGATCGCCACGAGCAGAAGTTCCATGCCGCCGAACGTACCCGCCAGGCGCAGGTCGTACCCCTTTGGCATGCTCTGGGGATGGACCTGTCGACGCTGGCCGTGGTGGTCGTCTGTCTCGCCGTCGGCGGCGTCGGCGGCTGGCACCTGGCCCGGGCCCGGTCGGCGGCGGAGATCGCCCGGCTGGAGGCCACCCTGGCGGCCACCCGGGAGGGCGAGGGACGGCTGGAGCAGTCGATGCGGGCGCTCAGCTACGAGGCCACCGCCCAGTCCCAGGAGGCGGTGGCCCGCGCGGTCGCCCCGCTGCACGACACCCTCCGCCGGTACGAGCAGCGGGTGGGTGAGCTGGAGCGCGACCGGGTGGACGCCTACGCCGAGCTGCGCGAGCAGGTACGCGCCATGAGCACGGTCTCCGGCGAGCTGCGCACCGAGACCAAGCAGCTGGTGGCCGCGCTGCGTGCCCCGCAGGTGCGCGGTCGGTGGGGCGAGCACCAGCTCCGGCGGATCGTCGAGGCGGCCGGCATGTTGGAGCACTGCGACTTCAGCGAGCAGGTCACCGCCGCCACCGACCACCAGGGGGTACGCCCCGACCTGGTGGTCCGGCTGCACGGCGGCCGGACGGTGGTGGTGGACGCCAAGGCGCCCTTCGACGCGTACCTGACGGCGATGGAGGCGCGCGACGAGCGGGGGCGCGACACCCACCTGGACGCGCACGCGCGGCACCTGCGGGCACACGTGGACGCGCTGGCCGCGAAGTCGTACTGGGCCGCCTTCGACTCGACGCCGGAGTTCGTGGTGCTCTTCGTGCCCGCCGACCCGTTCCTGGACGTGGCGTTGCAGCGCGACCCGACCCTGCTGGAACACGCCTTTGCCCGCAACGTGGTGCTGGCGACCCCGGCGACCCTGGTGGCGATGCTGCGCACGGTGGCCTATTCGTGGCGGCAGGAGGCGCTGGCCCGCAACGCGGTCGCGGTGCACTCGCTGGCCCGCGAGCTGTACGGCCGACTGTCCACCCTGGGCGAGCACGTCGGCAAGTTGGGCGCGTCGCTGGGCGGGGCGGTGACCGCCTACAACCGGGCGGTCGGCTCGCTGGAGGCGCGGGTGCTGGTCAGCGCCCGCAAGCTGGCCGAGCTGGGCGTCTCCGACCAGGAGCTGACGACGCCGGCGCAGGTGGAGCTGACGCCCCGGCAGCCGCAGGCGCCCGAGCTGCTCGACGGTCCGTCCACCATGGAGCGGTCCATCTAGCAGTTCCCATGTGACAGTGCGCACCCGTGCATGTCACGATGGGGTCACAACTTACCAGTCGGTAGTGACACCGGAGCTACGCAGCACAAAGGATTCGCTCACGCGTGCCCTGTCATCTCAGGGCCCTGTTCTCTGGAGGAAAGAGAACGTGAGCAAACCCCGCAACCTGCGCCGGCGTACCTCCGCCGGCCTGTTCGCCTCGGTCGTGGCAGCCGGCGCCATGACCGGTGCGGGCGGCGCCGCCACCGCGAGCGCCGCCCCCGCGACCACCACCCCGGACGCCACCGCCAACGCCGTCGAGACGCTCGGCGCGCACGACGCCAAGCTGCTCGCCGAGGCCGAGGCGAAGCACGCCCCGACCGTCACGCTGATCGTCGCCACCGAGAAGGGTGAGGCGAAGGACGTCGCCGACGCGATGAAGAAGCTCGGCGGCTCGGTCAGCCAGCGCTTCGACTCCATCGGCTACGTCCTGGCGAAGGTCCCCACCGGCAAGGCCCTGAAGGCCGCCACGCTCCCCGGCGTCGCCGCGGTCGACCTCGACGAGACCATCCAGCTCCCCGACCCGGTCATCGAGGCCACGCCGGCCGGCGCCCGCACCGCCGCGCAGGGCGAGACCCTGGCCGGCCCGGGTGCCGGCACCGGCGCGGTCAACCCGTACATGCCGACCAACGAGACCGGTGCCGAGGCCTTCAAGGCCGCCCACCCGGAGTGGGACGGGCGCGGGGTGACCATCGGCATCATGGACTCCGGCGTGGACCTCGACCAGCCGGCGTTGCAGAAGACCACCACCGGCGAGCGCAAGATCGTCGACTGGGTCACCGCCACCGACCCGCTGGAGGACGCCACCTGGCGGGCGATGATCACCGAGGTGACCGGCCCGGCCTTCACCGTCGGCGGCGCCGCCTGGACGGCCCCCGCCGGCACCTACCGGTTCGCCACCTTCCGCGAGTCGATCACGGCCGGCAGCGACCCGGCGGGCGACGTCAACCGCGACGGCGACACCACCGACTCGTTCGGCATCCTCTACGACAGCACCACCCACGACATCCGGGTGGACGCCAACCAGAACCGTGACTTCACCGACGACGAGCCGATGCGCCCGTACAAGGAGAAGTTCCAGGTCGGCCACTTCGGCACGGACAACCCGGCAACCGCCGTCCGCGAGCAGATCCCGTTCGTGGTCGAGTACCGCGAGGACGTCGACACCGCCCCGGTGGGTGGCCCCGGCCTGGTCGACTACGTCAACATCGGCATCATCGAGTCGACCCACGGCACGCACGTCGCCGGCATCACCGCCGCCAACGACATGATGGGCAACGGCGCCTTCGACGGCGCGGCCCCCGGCGCCAAGCTGGTCTCCGCCCGCGCCTGCTCCTGGGGTGGCGGCTGCACCGCCGCCGCGCTCACCACCGGCATGGCCGACCTGGTGATCAACCGCAAGGTCGACGTGGTCAACATGTCGATCGGCGGCCTCCCGGCGCTCAACGACGGCTCCAACGCCCGCGCCCAGCTCTACAACGACCTGATCACCACGTACGGCGTGCAGATGTTCATCTCGGCCGGCAACTCCGGCCCGGGCCTGAACACGATCGGCGACCCGTCGGTGGCCTCCAACGTGGTCAGCGTCGCCGCCAGCATCAGCAAGGACACCTGGCTGGCCAACTACGGCTCGGTGGTGCGCAAGGAGAACGCGCTGTTCAACTTCTCCTCGCGCGGTCCGCGTGAGGACGGCGGCTTCAAGCCGAACATCGCCGCCCCCGGCTCGGCGATCGCCACCGCGCCGACCTGGCAGCCGGGCAACGTCCCGGTCGAGGCCGGCTACACGCTGCCGCCGGGCTACCAGATGCTCAACGGCACCTCGATGGCCTCGCCGCAGGCCGCCGGCGCCGCCGCGCTGCTGCTCTCCGCCGCCAAGGCGAACGACCAGGGCGTCACCCCGGCCGCGCTGCGCCGGGCCATCTACACCTCGGCGAAGCCGATCAAGGATGTCGCCACGTACGCCCAGGGCTACGGCATGTTCCACGTGCCGGGGGCCTGGAAGCTGCTCAGCAAGGGTGTCGAGACCCGCTCGTACACCTCGGACGCGCCGGTCTGCACCGAGCTGTCGGAGAACCTGACCCGCTACGACTCGGGCACCGGCAGGTTCGTGCCGAACCCGGACCGGGGCACCGGCGTCTACAACCGGTGCGCCTCCGGCCAGGGCGGCCAGAAGGTCAACCAGACCAAGACGTACAAGGTCAAGGTCACCCGGACCAGCGGCCCGGCCGGCAACGTCCGGCACTCGGTCGCGCTACGCGGCAACGACGGCACCTTCAGGGCGCCGAAGTCGGTGGTGCTGCCGCTGAACAAAGCCGTCACCGTCAACGTGGTCGCCAAGCCGCGTACCGCCGGCGCGCACGGCGCGCTGCTGACGATCGACGACCCGGCCACCTCGGTGATCGACTTCGAGGTCTCCACCGTGGTGGTCGCCGCCAACGACGTGAAGAAGCCGGCCTACTCCTTCTCCACCGAGGGCACGGTCGACCGGAACAGCTTCACCTCGTACTTCGTGACCGTGCCGGCCGGGGCGGGCGCGCTCCAGGTCAACCTCTCCGGCATCGCCACCGGCTCGCAGACCCGGTTCATCGCGATCAACCCGTACGGCGTCCCGGTGGAGAGCACCTCCAGCCTCGCCTGCTTCACCAACTTCTCCAACCCGGCGACCTGCAAGCCGCAGGAGCGGGACTACCAGAACCCGATCCCGGGTGTCTGGGAGATCGAGGTGGAGGCGCGGCGTACGTCCCCGTCGCTGAACAACCCGTTCCAGCTCCAGGCCCGGGTGCAGGGCGTCAAGGTCGAGCCGGCCGTCATCGAGCTGCCGTCGGTGACCGCCGGGACCCCGACCGAGGTGAGCTGGGACCTGACCAACACCTTCGGTCCGGTCGCGGTGACCGGCCAGGGCGGTCCGCTCGCCAGCGTGCACGCGGAGCGGCCGACGATCGCCGAGGGCGCGCAGCAGGAGTGGACCGTGGACGTGCCGGCCGGCGCGACCACCTTCACCGCCCGGATCGGCAACACCGCCAACCTCGGCGCCGACCTGGACCTGTCGGTCTTCCTGGGCGCCACCCGGGTGGGCATCTCGGCCGACGGTGACTCGGAGGAGGCGGTCACCCTGACCAACCCCACTCCGGGCACCTACCGGGTCGTGGTCGACGGGTACGCCGTGGACGGCCCGGGCACCAGCACCGCCTACGACTACCGGGACTCGTTCTCGGCCCCGTCGCTGGGCACGCTCTCCGCGCCGGCCACCCCGCTGGCGCTGCAGAACGGCGACACCGCCACCCTCACCGGTACGGTGACCGCCCAGTCCGCTCCGGCCGCCGGCCGGGCCCTCTACGGCGACCTGGCCGTGACCACCACCGAGGGTGCGGTCGTCGGCCGCGGCTCGGTCGCGATCGGCGCGGTGAACTGAACACCCGCTGACCGCGGTCACCCGATCGCCTCGGTTCCACCAGGAGCCCGTCCCCACCCGGGGACGGGCTCCTGCCCTTTCCCGCCGTCGTGGCGACGGGGCGGGCTCAGGACCGGCGGGCGGACTCCACGGTGAAGGGGATGCCCTGCTGGCAGGTGGTCAGCATGTCGGGCTGCGGCTTGCCGGTGACCGTCACCTTCGCGCCCGCGGTGAGCACGTCACGGGGGCCGCCGACGAGCTGGAAGCCGTCGAGCATGAGGCAGCCGGGCTCCACGCCGGCCTCGACGGTGCCGGAGATCGTGTGCGCTCCGGGGCCCGGCGGCAGGCTGGGCCCGGGGGTCGGGCGCTTCGTCGGCGGCAGCGCGGTCGCCGGGGCGCTCGGCGGCGGCGCGCTCGGACCGGTCGGGTCGGCCGGGTCGGTGCTGGGCATGCTGGTCACCGGAGATCCTTCCGAGGGGCTGGGGGAACCCGTCCCGTCGCCGGCGTCCTGGCCGCCGCAGGCGGTCAGCGCCGCGCAGGCGACCAGCGCGGCGAGGGCCATCCGAGGAGTCTTCATACCCACTCGGACGCGCCGCGCGGCCCATCCGTTCCGGATGTCAGCCCCGAACCGCCGCCGCGGCCTTCATGTCGCGCTTGAGTTCCTGCGGCAGCGAGAAGGTCAGCCGCTCGTTGGCGGTGACCACCTCGTCCACGTCGGTGAAGCCCCGCTCGGCCAGGTGCGTCAGCACCTGCTGCACCAGCTCGTCCGGCACGCTCGCGCCGGAGGTCAGGCCGACGGTGGTGGCCCCCGCCAGCCAGGCGTCGTCGATCTCGTGGGCGAAGTCCACCAGGTGGCCGGCGCGGGCGCCCGCGTCCAGGGCCACCTCGACCAGGCGCACCGAGTTGGAGGAGTTGCGCGAGCCGACGACGAGCACCACGTCGCACTCCGGGGCGATCTCCTTGACCACGTGCTGCCGGTTGGAGGTGGCATAGCAGATGTCGTCGCTGGGCGGCGACTGGAGCAGCGGCAGCCGGGACTTGAGCCGGGCCACGGTCTCCATCGTCTCGTCCACCGACAGGGTGGTCTGGGAGAGCCAGACGACCTTGTTCGGGTCGCGCACGGTGACCTTGTCGACGCCGTCCGGGCCGTCGACGAGCTGGATGTGCGCGGGAGCCTCACCGGCGGTGCCGACGACCTCCTCGTGCCCCTCGTGGCCGATGAGCAGGATGTCGTAGTCCTCCGCGGCGAACCGCTTGGCCTCCTGGTGCACCTTCGTCACCAGCGGGCAGGTGGCGTCGATCGCCTTCAGCGAGCGCGCCTTCGCCTGCTCGTAGACCTCGGGGGCGACGCCGTGCGCGGAGAAGATGACGGTGGCGCCCTCCGGCACCTCCTCGTTCTCCTCCACGAAGATCGCGCCCTGGGCCTCCAGGGTCTGCACGACGTGCTTGTTGTGCACGATCTGCTTGCGCACGTAGATCGGGGCGCCGTAGAGCTTGAGCGCCTCCTCGACGGTCTGCACCGCCCGGTCCACGCCCGCGCAGTAGCCGCGGGGCTTGGCCAGGAGCACGCGCTTGCCGGTCCGGGGAGTCGTCTCAGCCTGAGTCACCCGACCATCGTACGTGGCGGCGTCCGCGCCGGCAGAGGCCGCGACCCCGGTCGGGCCTGCCGCCGGTCGTCGGAGCCTGACCGTAGGGTGGGCGGGTGACCGACGCCCCGCGCAGCACCCCGGAGGAGCCCTGGCCGGTCCGGGTGGTCAGCCAGAAGGTCGGCGCCTGGATCGCCCGGCTCGGCTGGGTCTGGGTGGACGGGCAGGTCGCGCAGATCAGCCGCCGGCCCGGCGCCGGCACCGTCTTCCTCACCCTGCGCGACCCGTCCGCCGACCTCAGCCTCACCGTCACCACCAACCGGGACGTCCTCGACTCCGGCGCGCCGGAGCTGCGCGAGGGCGCCCGGGTGGTGCTGCACGCCAAGCCGGAGTTCTACGCCGCGCGGGGCACGCTCAGCCTGCGCGCCGACGAGATCCGCCAGGTGGGGCTCGGCGAGCTGCTGGCCCGGCTGGAGAAGCTCAAGAAGCTGCTCGCCGCCGAGGGGCTCTTCGACCGGGCGCGCAAGCGCCGGCCACCGTTCCTGCCGCAGCGGATCGGGCTGATCACCGGCCGGGCCTCGGCGGCCG
The DNA here is from genome assembly GCF_049629545.1 of Micromonospora citrea. GTDB lineage: Bacteria > Actinomycetota > Actinomycetes > Mycobacteriales > Micromonosporaceae > Micromonospora > Micromonospora citrea_A. The sequence continues at coordinate 262,920 of NZ_JBNADX010000004.1, read as the reverse complement.
AGCGGGACGTGCTCACCAATGCCCGGCGGCGCTGGCCGGCGGTCGAGTTCCGCACGGTCAACGTGGCGGTGCAGGGGCCGGGCGCGGTGCCGCAGATCGTGGACGCGCTCAAGGTGCTCGACGCCGACCCGACCATCGACGTGATCGTCATCGCCCGGGGCGGCGGCGGCATCGAGGACCTGCTGCCCTTCTCCGACGAGGCGCTCTGCCGGGCGGTCTTCGCCTGTCGTACGCCGGTGGTCAGCGCGATCGGCCACGAGACGGACACACCGCTGGTCGACTACGTCGCCGACGTGCGCGCGTCCACCCCCACCGACGCGGCCAAGCGGGTCGTCCCGGACCTCACCGAGGAGGTACGCCTCATCGGCCAGGCCCGGTCCCGGCTGGAACGCGCGGTCCGCAACCTGGTCGACCGGGAGCGGCACCGCCTCGACCTGCTGCGGTCCCGCCCGGTGCTGTCCCGCCCGCAGGTGATGGTGGACCAGCGTGCCGCCGAGGTGACCGCGCTGCGCGACCGGACGGGCCGCTGCCTGGACCACCGGCTCGGCGCCGCCGGCGAGGACCTGCGGCACACCCTGGCCCGGCTGCGCGCCCTCTCCCCCGCCGCCACCCTCGACCGCGGGTACGCGATCGTGCAGCGCGCGGACGGCCACGTGGTCCGCGCCGCGGGCGAGGTCGCCAAGGGGGATCCGCTGCGGGTACGCCTCGCCGAGGGCGAGTTGACCGCGACCGTCGACGAACCGAGGGAGCCGTGATGGCGGACGAGAAGCAGGACGAACGGCTCAGTTACGAGCAGGCCCGCGCCGAGCTGGCCCAGGTGGTCGAGAAGCTGGAGGCCGGCGGCACGTCGCTGGAGGAGTCGTTGGCGCTCTGGGAGCGCGGCGAGAAGCTGGCCGCGATCTGCCAGCGCTGGCTGGACGGGGCGCGGGCCCGGATCGACGCCGCCCGCCAGACCGCCGACTCCTGAGCACGGCGGCGGCGGGACGGCCGGGCCACCCCGCCGCCGTCGACGGATCAGTTGAACAGGTTGTAGAACTCCTGCGGCGCCTCGACCACCTGGTCGGCCGGCGGCTTCTGGGCTGCGGTGGCGTTGCCGTAGTCGGAGTAGGTGACCTTGATCTCCTGGGCGGCGTTCCGGCCGGCCGCCGGGATCTGGACGACCATCTCGCTGAGCCGGCCCTGCGGGTCGAGCTTCGCGGTGAACGGCACCGACTTCGCCTGCTGGCCGAGGGCGGTGATCACCGACTGGTCCACCGACCCGGCCTCGGCCGCCTTCGAGACGTCGAGCGTGCCGGCGTAGCTGCCCTCGCCGGTCTGCCGGACCTCGGTGATCCCCTGGGTCAGCACCTCGCTGCCGGCCGGGTCGATCTTCTCGAAGTCGAAGCCCAGCGCCTTGTTGCCCTTGATCCGGTTCTGGTCGAGGTGCTGGTACTTGCCGAGGTTGAGCTTCTGCACGCCGGGGACGCTGTTGGCGGAGCTGCCGCCGAGTTCCAGCTTGACCCAGCTGTCCGGCTTGTAGTGGATCAGGTCGAGCTTCATCATCAGGTCCGAGGACGCGTCGCCGATCATGACGCGCATCTCGGCGCTCTGGCTCGGCTCGTGCACCTGCCCCTCGGCGGTCGAGCCGGCGCCGGACATGCGGAACCGGAAGTTGCCGTTGCGGATCTCGTTCGTGGAGTTCAGCAGGGCCTGCTTGGCGTCCCCGCTCACCGCGCCGGTGGCGCCGGGCGAGGCGCTGCCGGAGACCGTGGGGGACGCGGAGGCCCCCGCCTCGCCGGTCCCGGTGCTGTTGCAGGCGGCCAGACCAGGGGTGAGGAGCGTCGCGGCGAAGACCGCCGCGCTGAATCGCCGAATGGTCACGTGAACCTCTCAAGGATCGTCCGGCCCACGCGGGCGCCGGAGGCGTGGCGTCGGGGCCCTGCTCCTGCCCCGGCGCACGAGTCCCGTCCGGCCGAGGCGAGCGGACCGGCGAGGTCGCGTACCTTCTGTTCCCTGACGCCGCGTTCGGCAATCCCTGTCCGGTGCACCGGCGGTCAGCCGGCGTCGGGGCCACCCGGGCGGCCCGGGGAAAGATGCCCGATGACCGCATCACCGCGCATGCTGGCCCCGAGCGAGGTCCCGGACGATCCGGGACCTCATGCGCGACGGCACGTGGTGGGACGACGCCGGCTGAGGGGTGTCAGCGCAGCGCCCCGGCGAGCTGACGCAGCTCGTTCTCCCGCGCGTCACCGACCACGATCACGGTGCGGTCCGGTTCGAGCAGCACCAGCGCCTGGTCGTTGCCCCGGCCGGTGTACCGCTGCCAGTTGCGCCCGCCGACGTCGGTGGGGCCCTGCGGTTGCCCCTGGGCGGTCAGCTCGTTGGGCAGCAGCTTCTCCGGCGGGACGTTGCTCTGTACGAGCTGGACCCCCCGCCCCTCCGGGGTGAGGTAGCCGACGCGCAGGTTGGCGCCGCCCTCGACGGTGCGGTAGCTGGCGCTGACCGTACGCCAGCCGGAGCCCAGTTCGACCGGCTCGCTGACCGGAAAGGCGTTCGCCGAGCGGGCCTGCTCGTAGGCGGGGGCGGTGTCGACGACGGTCGGCTGCTCGCCGCCGAGGAAGCCCCGGTAGAAGGCGAGCAGCAGGGCGATCGGCACGAGCAGCACCAGCAGCGACAGCGCCATGTCGCGGGGCGAGCGCTCGGAGCGGGGCTTCTCCCGGCCGGCCGGGCGGCCCACCGGGCGCGCGGGCGGCACGTCCGTGTCTGCCTGGTCCGGTTCGACCAGCGCCGGCTCCGAGGGGGCCGCGCCGGTCGGCGTCTCGACCAGCGCCGCCTCCGCCCCGGCCGGCTCGGCGTCCGACACCCCCGGGCCGGTCGGGGGCCGGGTCCCGGCCGCCGCATCGGTCGCCCCGGGCGGGGTCAGCGGCGGCTGGCCGTCCGGCGGGGTCGGATCGGCGGGTACGCGGTCGGCAGGCTGTGCGGGTTCCACCGGTTCATTCTCGCAGCCGTCCCGGCCGGGGAGATCCGGCCCACCTCCGCCCCGCTCCGGCAGCGGACCTGGCATCGTGTGAGGATCAGCGACACAGCCGGCAGCGGCGACGCCGACCCTGCCGGTCCACCCCGCAACGTCGCGAGGAGGAAGCCGTATGACCAACACCAGGACGCGGATCCCGCAGGATCTCGACCGCAACCTTGCCCTCGACCTGGTCCGGGTCACCGAGGCCGCGGCCATGGCCGCCGGCCGGTGGGTCGGCCGGGGTGACAAGGAGGGCGGCGACGGGGCAGCCGTCGACGCGATGCGCAAGCTGATCAACTCGATCCCGATGCGCGGGGTGGTGGTGATCGGCGAGGGCGAGAAGGACAACGCGCCGATGCTCTTCAACGGCGAAGAGGTGGGTGACGGCAGCGGTCCCGAGGTGGACGTCGCGGTGGACCCGGTCGACGGCACCACCCTGATGAGCAAGGGCATGCCGAACGCGCTGGCGGTGCTCGCCGTCTCCGAGCGGGGGGCGATGTTCGACCCGAGCGCGGTCTTCTACATGGAGAAGCTGGCCGTCGGGCCGATGTACGCCGACGTGGTAGACATCGACGCCGGGCCGGCGGAGAACATCCGCCGGATCGCCAAGGTGAAGGGCACCGACGTCTCCGAGGTCACGGTCTGCATCCTGGACCGGCCCCGCCACGACGACCTGGTGAACCAGATCCGGCGTACCGGGGCGGGGATCCGGTTCATCTCCGACGGCGACATCGCCGGCTCGATCGCCGCCGCCCGGGGCGAGTCCGACGTCGACGTGCTGATGGGCATCGGCGGCACCCCGGAGGGCATCATCTCCGCCTGCGCGCTGAAGTGCATGGGCGGGGCGATGCAGGCCAAGCTCTGGCCGCGCGACGCCGAGGAGCGGGAGAAGGCGCTGGCCGCCGGGCACGACCTGGACCGGGTGCTCGGCACCGACGACCTGGTCACCGGCGACAACTGCTTCTTCGTCGCCACCGGTGTCACCTCCGGCGACCTGCTGCGCGGCGTGCGGTACCGGGCCGGTGGGGCGTACACCCAGTCGATCGTGATGCGGTCCAAGAGCGGCACGATCCGGGTGATCGACTCGTACCACCGGCTGGAGAAGCTGGCCCTCTACTCGGCCATCGACTTCGACGGCCGGCCGCTGGCCGAACAGGAGTGACCGCGACCGGGACGGCGGTCCGTCCGACCGTCCCGGCGTCCCGGCGGATCAGCGGCGTCGGGCTGGCGACCGCGTCGGGTGTCGCCGTGGCCGTGCAGTCCCGGATCAACGGCGAGCTGGGGGTACGCCTGGCCGACGGGATCGCCGCCGCGGTGGTCTCGTTCGGGCTGGGCCTGCTGGTGCTGGTGGTGCTGGTACCCAACGTCCCGGGCGGACGGCGGGGGCTGCGCGAGCTGCGGGCGGCGCTGGGCGCGGGGTCGCTGCGCCCGTGGCAGTGCCTGGGCGGGGTGTGCGGCGCCTTCCTGGTCGCCACCCAGGGGCTCACCATCGGCACCCTGGGGGTGGCGGTCTTCACCGTGGCCGTGGTCGCGGGCCAGTCGGCCAGCAGCCTCGCCGTCGACCGGGCCGGGGTGGGCCCGGCGGGCCGCCAGCCGGTCACCACCGCCCGGCTGGCCGGCGCGGTGCTGACCGTGCTCGCCGTGCTGCTGGCGGTGGGTGACCGGCTCGGTGACCCGCGGACGCTGGCGCTGGCCGCGTTGCCGCTGCTGGCCGGGGTGGCCATCGCCTGGCAGCAGGCGGTCAACGGCCGGGTCCGGGCGGCCACCGGCAGCGCCCTGACCGCCACGCTGGTCAACTTCACCGTCGGCACGGTGGCCCTGCTCGCCACCTTCGCCGTCGAGGTGGCGGTACGCGGCCGCCCGGCCGGCGCCTTCCCGGGCGAGCCCTGGCTCTACCTGGGCGGCCCGATCGGCATCGTCTTCATCGCGATCGCGGCGGCGATCGTCCGCTTCACCGGGGTGCTGCTGCTCGGCCTGGCCACCATCGCCGGGCAGGTCGTCGGGGCCGTGCTGCTGGACCTGCTCCTGCCGACCGCGGCCTCGCGTCCGGGGCCGGCGACCCTGGCCGGCGCGGCGCTGACCCTGGTCGCGGTGCTGGTGGCGGCGCTCGGGCCGACGCCGCGCCGCTGACCCGCGCCCGGTTCAGCGGCGCAGGGCCTCGACGATCTCCTCGACCGCCCGGTCCAACGGGGTCGGCGCCACGCCGAGGGTGGTGGTGGCCGCCGTCGAGTCCATCAGGAACGGCCGGTCGAACTGGTAGGCGGTCTCGCGCAGTTCGCGCGCCATCGGGTCGACCAGGCCGCCGAGCCAGAGCACCGGGTAGGGCATCCGGGTCAGCTTCGGCGCGGGCGCGCCGACCAGGGCCGCCGCCCGGGTGGCCAGGTCGCGCATCGACACGGCGGGTGCGCTCGGCACGTGCCAGGCGCGTCCCCAGGCCCGCTCGTCGCCGGCGGCGGTGACGAGGGTACGGGCGACGTCGTCGATGTAGGTCCAGGTGTGCGGGGCGTCCCAGTTGACCGGCAGGAACACCCGCCGCCCGGCGAGGACCCGCGGCAGCACCATCATGGCCAGCGACGTGCCTCCGGCGCCGAGGTAGTCGGAGCCGCGCACCTCGGTGATCCGGGCCCGGCCGGCCCGGTGGGCGGCGAGCGCGTCGGCCCACATCCGGGTGCGGACCTGCCCCTTGGTGCCGGTGGAGGCGAGCGGGGTGGCCTCGGTCATCGGACCGTCGACCGGGCCGTACCCGTAGAGGTTGCCGACCGTGGCGAGCACCGCGCCGGTCCGCTCGGCGGCGGTGAGCAGCGACCCGGCCAGCGGCGGCCAGTCGGTGGGCCAGCGGTGGTAGGCGGGGTTCGCGCAGTTGTACAGCGCGGTCGCGCCCTCGGTGAGGGCGGTGAGCCGGCCGGGGTCGGCGGCGTCGGCGGCGACCCGCTCGACGGCCGGGTGCTCCGGCCCGGTGCCGCGCCGGGTGACGACCCGGACCTGCTCGCCCCGGCCGGCGAGGAGCCGGGCGGTGGCGGTGCCGACCGGGCCGGCTCCGACGATCACGTGCAGCGACATGGGAACACCTTCCGAAGCATGAGTACGAACCGAGAGCGGCGCTCTCGTTGTTGCCACCCCAGCATGCCCGCCGTCGACCCGTGCCGTCAAGAGCGGTGCTCTCTCTTTTGATTGCCGCTCCGATCCGTGGCAGAGTGGGCGCATGTCCGCTCCCTCCATCCGCGCCCGGGTCCGCGCCGAGATGATCGACGAGATCAAGGCGGTGGCCCGGCGTCACCTGGCCACCGACGGCGCCAACCTCTCGCTGCGCGCGGTCGCCCGGGACATGGGCATGGTCTCCTCGGCCCTCTACCGCTACTTCCCGAGCCGGGACGACCTGCTCACTGCCCTGATCCTGGAGGCGTACGACGCGCTCGGCGACGCCGTGGAGGCGGCCGACGCCGCCGTCGACCGGCGCGACCTGCGCGGCCGGTGGCACGCCGCCTGCCGCGCCGCCCGGGCCTGGGCGCTCGCCCACCCCGCCGAGTACGCCCTGCTCTACGGCAGCCCGGTCCCCGGGTACGCCGCCCCCGACGACACCGTCCTGCCGGCGCAGCGCCCCCCGACGATCCTGGTCGGCATCCTCGGTGACGGGTTCGCCGACGGCCGGCTCACCGTCGTCGACGACGACCTGCCCGAGCCGGTCCGCGCCGACCTGGCCGAGATCGCCACCGGGCTCTTCCCCGGCCTGCCGGAGTCGCTGCTGGCCCGGGGCATGGCGGGCTGGACACAGCTCTTCGGGCTGATCAGCTTCGAGCTGTTCGGCCGGCTGAACCGGGCCGTGCCGCACCGGGACGAGTACTTCGACCACCAGACGGCGCTGATGGCCGACCTCATCGGCCTGCCCCGGACGGGCTGAACCCGCCGCCTCAGCGGCCGGAGGCGGGCTCGCGCAGGAGCGGCCACGGCGGGTCCGTGGACTCGGCCCGCAGGTGCACCGGCTCCGTCAGCCGGCTCGCCCGACGGGCCAGGAGCAGGCCCGGGACCGTGGCGAGCAGAGCCAGCAACACGGTCATCCAGGTCCGGGGCGGCGCGCCGAAGAGCCAGCCGATGCCGGGCAGGCCGGCGAGGAGCACGGTGAGCAGGAACGCCCCGAACACCTCCCTCGACCACCGGTCCGGCGCCCCCCGACGCCACGCCACGACGAGCAGGCCGAAGGCGACCAGCGCGCCGAGCGGCACCACCTCCACGACCAGGACGGCCACCACCCCGAGGTCGTCGGTTCGTGGCCAGAGCAGCGCCAGCTGCAGGAAGACCAGCAGCATCGACAGGTGACCGGCCACCGCCCAGCCCACTCGGCCGGCACGCCCGCGCAGGGAGAGGTGGGCTGCCACCACGAACACCAGGAAGCCGAGGCTCAACGACAGGACGGCGGCGAGCACCGCGTCGGTCGTCCGGCTCCCCGGCGGCCCCTCGCCGAGGGCCGGTCGCCCGTCGGAGAACGGACCGTCGAAGCCGCGCTCACCGGGAAACCCGGCCCGCTCCCAGCGACCGTCGGGGTGACGCACCACGAACCCGTCCCGGCCGTTGGCGACCACGACCCCGTGACCGCCGTCGGTGAGGTGGACCGCGACCTCCCGGGACGAGAAGTGCCGCCGCACGTCGCCCGGGTCCGGGTAACGGCGGGCGAGCGGCTCGCGCCGGGTGTCGGAGACCTCCCACGCCGTCCGCCAGCTCCGGCCGCCGTCGTCACTCTCCTCGACCCGCAGGTGCCCGGTCACCACCCGGTAGCACCGGTCGGGGGAGGCGGGCACACACGCCTGCCGCCGTGGCTGGCCGGGGAGCCCACGCCACTGCCTCCGCTCCCCCTCCGACGCGGCTCGCCAGGTGGCGGCACCGTCCTCGCTGACCCACCAGTGCCCCTCCGAGGAGCCTTCCGGCCAGGTGTCCGACATGCCGGACCCGACGGAGACGGCGGGCCGCCCGTCGACGACGGCCGCGCCGAGCGCGTACGGATGGTGCACGGCACTCGTGGCGGCGACCGCGAGCGTCGCCGCCGGCAGCACCACGAGCAGCCGGACAAGGCGGGCGGCCCGGTACCGCACGGGGTGGCGGCGGGCCCGCGTCCAGCTCCACCAGGCCAAGGCCAGCGCCGGCAGGGCGAGCAGGTCGGTGACGTCGGCCCGGACCAGGGACGGGCCGGCGAGCGCGCTCCACGCGGCCGACGCCAGTTGTGCGGCGTACCCACTGGTCTTGACGATGGCGAAGCCCGCGCCGACGGTGACCAGCCCGACCACGACGGCCGCCCGGACGGGCAGTCGGGGCGCGGCCAGAGCGAGCAGCACCGCGACCAGCGGTGGGGCGAGGAGCAGTCCCGCGACGTCGCTCACCTTGCCGGTGACCGGGCCGGGGAACGCGGCCTTGAGCACGTGGTCGTTGACGACCAGGGCAGCCATGCCGAGCAGGGTGACCGGACGCGCGAGCCAGGCCAGTGCGGTGGGCGCGCCGTCGGGGGCCGAACCACTGTCGCTCATCGGCTCAGCGTGGCAGCGGCGGGTCTCGAACCGGCCACTCTCCGGTGTGGATCGAGCGGTCAGCCGGCGTCGGAGGAGTGGCCGGGGAACAGGTGGGCGGTGGGATCGATGGCGACGGCCGCGTTGTTGACCGCGGTCGCCGCCTCGCCGAAGCCGGTGGCGATGAGACGCACCTTGCCCGGGTACTCGGTGATGTCCCCGGCGGCGAAGACCCGGGGCAGGTTGGTCGCCATCGCGCTGTCGACGACGATGTGCCGGCGGTCCAACCGCAGCCCCCACTCGGCGAGCGGGCCCAGGTCGGCGGTGAAGCCGAGCGCGGCGACGACCGTGTCGACCGGCAGGGTCTCGGCGGCCCCGCCGCGTACGGTGATCTCGGCGGCGGTGACGGTGTCGTCCCCGTACAGCTTCGTCACCTCGGCGTTCACGATCACCCGGACCGGCGACGCCAGCACCCGGGAGACCGTGGCGGCGTGGGCCCGGAACCGCTCCCGGCGGTGCACCAGGGTCACCGATCGGGCCAACGGTTGCAGGGTCGCCGCCCAGTCGAAGGCCGAGTCGCCGCCGCCGACGATCAGCACGTCCCGCCCGGCCAGCACGGCCGGCTCCGGGACGAAGTAGACGATCCCGCCGCCGACGAAGCTCTCCGCCACCGGCAGCGGTCGCGGACTGAAGCTGCCCAGCCCGCCGGTGACCACCACCGCCCCGCAGCGCAGCTGCTCGCCGCCGGCCAGGCCGAGCACCGGCCGCCCGTCGACGTGGGAGAGCTTCTCGGCGCGGCAGCCGAGCAGGTACTCCGGGTGGAAGGGAGCGGCCTGGGCGACCAGGTTGGCCACCAGGTCCCGCCCCTTGACGGCGGGAAAGCCGGCGACGTCGAGGATCAGCTTCTCCGGGTACATCGCGGTGATCTGCCCGCCCGGCTCGGGCAGCGCGTCGACGACCGCCACGGACAGCCCCCGGAACCCGGCGTAGTACGCCGCGAAGAGGCCGGTCGGGCCGGCTCCGATCACCGCGACATCGACCTCGCGCATGGGCGTACCGTCGCTTTCCGCTTGGCGGATCAACGCGTGCTGATCCCGACGGTAGGCCCACCACCCCGGCCGGGCAAGCATGTCCCAGTCCCGCCGCGTGCCGGCGGGTCGGCGCGGCTCAGGGCAGGGTGAGCGGGGATTCCGGGTGGTCCGGCCCGTACGCCTGGGGCCGGCGACGCCGGAACAGGATCGCCGCGACGACCCCGCCGAGCAGCCCGAACAGGTGACCCTGCCAGGAGATGCGCTCGTCGGTGGGGAGGATGCCGAGCAGCTGCCAGCCGTAGAGCAGGCCGACCAGCAGCACCACGGCGAAGTTCCACCAGCTCCGCTCGACGATGCCCCGGGTGAGCAGGATGCCGAGGTAGCCGAAGATGACCCCGCTCGCGCCCACCACCACCGAGTTGGGCGCGCCGGTGAACCAGACCCCGAGCCCGCTGACCAGGACGATGATCAGGGTGGACCAGAGGAAGCGCCGGGTGCCGGCGGCCAGCACGAAGGTGCCGAGCAGGATCAGCGGGATGCTGTTGCTGTAGAGGTGGTCGAAGCCGTGGTGCAGGAACGGCGAGAAGAAGACCCCGTCGAGCCCCTGGATGCGCAGCGGGATGATGCCGGCCGCGACGTCGAGGCCGAAGCCGAGCCCCTGGTCGAGCGCCTCGATGAGGAAGAGGAAGGGCACCACCGCGCACATGGCGACGAAGGCCCGGCCGAGCGCGGCGTAGAACGCCTCGGTGCCGAACCGGGTCGGGTCGCCGCCCGTCGGGTGCAGGGTCACCTGAAAAGAGCTATCAGCAATCCCGGCCGACCGCCACCTGAGCGCCCCGCCGGGTCGTGGTACGACGACGGCGGGGTGTGTGGCTGCCCACACGCCCCGCCGTCACCGTTGCTCGTCAGTACCAGCCGACGCTCTGGCTGTGCGACCAGGCGCCGCACGGGTCGCCGTAGCGGCCCTTGATGTAGCCCAGGCCCCACTTGATCTGGGTGGCCGGGTTGGTGCGCCAGTCGTCCGCGACCGTGCCCATCTTGCTGCCGGGCAGCGCCTGCGGGATGCCGTACGCCCCGGACGACGGGTTCTGGGCCTTGTGGTTCCAGCCGCTCTCCTTGGTCCAGAGCTTGTCCAGGCACGGCATCTGGTCGATCTTGAAGCCGGCGTCGAGCAGCAGCGCGCAGCCGATCTCACGATTGCCGCTGAACTCGTTGCAGGAGGCGGGGATCGGGCCGGTGAACGGCTTGGTCCCGGTCTCCTTCGCCGCCTTCTCCGCCGCCTCGCGCGCCTTCTTGCGGGACGCGGCGGCAGCCTCGGCCTGGCGGGCCCGCTCGGCGGCCTCCTTGGCCGCCGCGGCGGCGCGCAGCTTCGCCTGGTACTCGGCGGCCCGCTGCTTGGCGGACTGCACCCGGTACTCGGCCTGCCGCTCGCGCTGGTAGTCGTACTCGGCCTCGTCGACCACCAGGCCAACCTGCGCGGTCAGGCCCTGTTGCTGGGTCTCCCGGTCTTCGCCCAGGTAGAAGCCGCCGGCAACGCCCACGGAGAGCAGCGCTACAGCAGCCGTACGGGCGCCGAACCGGCTCCACAGCCGACTCACGAAGTGGTCCCTTCGTCGGGGGCAAGGACGCGGCGCGGGCCGGCCCGGTACGGGCACGGTCGTTGCCGCGAGCGCCCCGACCGGAGCCGGTCGCCACCGACGCACCGACCCTCGCCGAGGCCCGTCCGGGGATGGGACGAACGATGCTCGACGATCTTGTCGGGGCATGGGCGCTCGTTGGACACCATCGCGCACAGTGAGGCTGATGGGAAACGCCCACGCCCCTTTGTTATCTGCGTCACAAAGTGAATGCGGACGAATCCCGCCATACTGTCAGTCAGTGCGGGATGTCCTCCAACAGATCCGTCACCATGGCCGCGATCGGGGACCGCTCGGAACGGCTCAGCGTGACGTGCGCGAAGAGCGGGTGCCCCTTCAACGCCTCGATCACCGCCGTCACGCCGTCGTGCCGGCCCACCCGGAGGTTGTCCCGCTGCGCGACGTCGTGGGTGAGCACCACGCGAGAGCCCTGACCGATCCGGGACAGGACGGTGAGCAGCACCCCGCGCTCCAACGACTGCGCCTCGTCGACGATGACGAAGGCGTCGTGCAGGCTGCGGCCCCGGATGTGGGTCAGCGGCAGGACCTCCAGGATGCCCCGGGAGGTGACCTCCTCCAGCACGTTCTCGTGCACCACCGCGCCGAGGGTGTCGAAGACCGCCTGCGCCCAGGGCGACATCTTCTCCGACTCCGAGCCGGGCAGGTACCCGAGTTCCTGGCCGCCGACGGCGTACAGCGGGCGGAAGACGATCACCTTCTTGTGCCGGCGCCGCTCCATCACCGCCTCCAGACCGGCGCAGAGCGCCAGCGCGGACTTGCCGGTGCCGGCCCGGCCCCCCATCGACACGATGCCGATCGACTCGTCCAGCAGCAGGTCCAGCGCGATCCGCTGCTCGGCGGAACGGCCGTGCAGCCCGAACGCCTCCCGGTCGCCACGGACCAGCCGCACGGTCTTGTCCGGCAGCACCCGGCCCAGGGCCGAGCCGTTGGCCGAGTGCAGCACCAGGCCGGTGTGGCAGGGCAGCCCGGCGGCGGCGTCCACGTCGAGCGTCTCGCCCGCGTACAGCCGGCTGATCTGGTCCTCGCCCAGCTCCAGCTCGGCCATGCCGGTCCAGGTCGGATCGCTGGCCTGGCCGTGCCGGTACTCGTCGGCCTTCAGGCCGACCGAGGCGGCCTTGACCCGCAACGGCATGTCCTTGCTGACCAGGGTGACGTCCCGCCCCTCGGCGGCGAGGTTCAAGGCCACGGAGAGGATCCGCGCGTCGTTCGACTCGTTGCGGAAGCCCGGCGGCAGCACGCCGTCGTCGGAGTGGTTCAGCTCGACCTTGAGCGTGCCGCCCACGTCGTTGGCGGGCACCGGGTGGTCCAGCCGCCCGTGCCGTACCCGCAGCTCGTCGAGCATGCGCAGGGACTGGCGGGCGAACCAGCCCAGCTCGGGGTGGTGACGCTTGCCCTCCAGCTCGGAGATGACCACGAGGGGCAGCACCACCTCGTGCTCGGCGAACCGGTGGAAGGCCGCCGGGTCGGAGAGGAGCACCGACGTGTCCAGGACGAAGACCTGGCCGGTTGGTCGGGGCTCCTCGGTGCCGGCCGGAGCGGCGGCCGTCGTCCGGCGGCTCCGGGTGGCTCGGCGGGTCGTGGCAGTCGCGGCCGGGATCTGGTCGGCACCGGCGGTCGTACGGCGAGTGGTCACAGGCCTGCTCCGACGGATGGGCACCCGCCACCCGCGTTCCGCCTCCTCCGGTGCCCGGGGACACGGGGTCGGATGCGGAACCCCGTGCGCGAGGTCGCAGTTCCGGGCGGACCGGCTGGCCCGGGAGAACCCCGTGCCATGACTAGACGCTAGCGGCGTGCAGCCCCGGCGGCTAGTGGTGCGGGTGGATCTCGCCCGTCCGGGAGATGAACGGGCGCGGCGGACCGGCCGGGATGCATGCCCCCTGCGCGCACCCCGGCCGGTGGGACCAACGCCACCGGTCTGACGTGGTCCCGACGGTGCGTGTCCGCCGCGGACGACGCACCGGCTCAGGTGGCGGCGGTCAGCCCGGCCGCCGGACGAGGGTCCCGGTCGGGTGCCGGCCGGCGACCGGGGCGGTGAAGGAGGAGCCCGTGTAGGTGGTGCCCTGGCGGACCACCGGCGCGGGGACCGTCCCGGCGCTGACGGTGGTGACCACCGGGGCGCCGCTCACCGGTACGACCGGTCCGGTGCCCACCGGCACCGCCAGGGCGGTGGCGATGGCGGCCTGGGCGTCGCGGCGGCGACGGTTCCACGCCCCCCGGTCGCCGTCGAAGTAGCCCTGCCGGTAGCCGAAGCGGTAGCCGATCCGGTAGCTGAGCTGCCCGTGCAGCCGGCCGGCCGCGTAACTGGTGGCCCCGAGGACGAGGACGAGGAAGACCGCGAGGAAGGGGCTCATCCGGCGGCTCCGATGCGCCGCGCCGGCCCGCTCACCGGTCCTCCGGCTCGATGGTGGTGGGATCGACTACCAGGAGCCGGTCGAGGTCGTCGGTGCTGATCTCCTCGACCAGTTCGACGCTGATCCGGCAGCCGTCCATGACCACCTCGGCGACCGAGGATCGGCGGATCTCGCCGCCGGCGTCGTAGACCCGGACGCTCAGCTCCGGGCAGCCGAGATGGGTACGCCAGGCGTTCCACTCGGCCCGGTCCCCGACGCTCAGTGACAGGTAACGGCATCCCCGGGCGAGGTAGAGGCGCCAGGGCGCGCTCAGTCCCGCGGCCACCCCCTCCGCGATCAGGCCGAAGGCCTGGGCACGGGTCGCGAGTTCGGTCACCGCACCCCCCTCGGGCGGGGGGCGTGACGCATGTGAGCACTGATCGTCTCATGCACGTGACACACCGTAGATTGTCCCATGAACGTGACAGTATCAGCTTTTCGTCCGGTTACCCCCGCACCTAAGGCCGCCTATTCTGCCCGGGTGACACCCCTCAAGAGCAGGTCCGGATCGTTTACCGGCGACCGGGAAACGCCGTCCCGCCCACGTGACACGAGAGTGCCCGCCCCCCGGCGTGGGAGCGATCCGCCGTACCGTCGGAACGTGAACGAGACCACCCCCGCACGGAAGATCGCCTTCGCCACCTTCGTCCGCCGCGCCCTCGACGACGCCCGCGCCATGCGCGCCTGGACCGGCACCGAGGTCTCCCGCCGCACCGGAGTCTCCCGCCAGACCATCAACCGCTGGGTACGCGGCGACTGGGCCAGCGACCCGGAGGTGGACCGGGTGGTCGCCTTCTGCGAGGGACTCGGCCTCAAGCCGACCGCCGCCTTCGCGGCACTGGGCTGGGACCGGGCCGCCACCTCCCGGGAGACCACCACGGCGCCCCCGATGGACCCCGACGTCGAGGCGCTGCTGCGCCGGCTGGTCGACCCCGACGTCTCGGACGTGGAGAAGTTCCACATCCGGGAAACCATCCGTTATCTCGCATACCGGCCGACTCTGCCAGTTGCTGACCGAAACCGACAGGAACAGGCCGGTTAGTTCCTCAGATGGCGAAAGAACGCCTGGTCAGACCCGATTGTTTCGCCCCGGGGTCGCAGCGGGCGCGCTAGCGTCCCTATTCGTACTGCTTGGGCTCGTCGTCGGCGGGGGGACGGGACAAGGCCGGACCAAGCCCTGCGGGACAGAAGGAGGGGTCTGTCCATGACCCTGAAATGGTGGGCAGTCGTGGTCGCGGCGGTGTCGGTGACATCGTGCGTGACCGCCAACGTGGTGATCGGCGCGGTCGAGGGCGAGCAGCTTCCCCTGGTCGTCAACCTCTTCGCGCTCACCACCGCCGGCACCGCGGTCGTGCTGGCCGTGGTCGCCGAGCTGCACGAGCGGCTCGACGACCGGGTCAGCGCGCTGACCGAGTTCCTGGTGGCCCGGCTCAACGAGATCGAGGCGCACACCGGCGACCGGAACACCGGTTTCGTGGAGGGTTACCTGCTCAGCCACGACCGGGAGGCGGCGGTGCTGCCGTTCGGACCACGTGGTCGGGGAGCCGCCGAACGCTGATCCGGCGGGGACAGGAGCGCGCACCGGGGCGGTGTCAAGGCGTCATCTCGCGGCCACGAATAGCCCGCCCGCCCCGGGGTACGCTGTCGCGCGTGCCGCCGTTGAATCTGGGCAACCAGCAACCGAAGACCCCGTTGGACGCCGACCACGCCTGGCGTGCCACCGCCGCACGCGCGGCCGACACCGTGCTCTTCTTCGACTTCGACGGCACACTCGCGCCGGTCGACGACGACCCCACCGCGGTGCAGCCCGCGCCGAAGGTGCTGGCCGCGCTGGAGGCCCTGGCTCCGGTGGTGCAGCGGGTGGCGATCGTCTCCGCCCGCCCGGTGGACTTCCTCCGCGACCACCTCGGTGGCCTCGTCGGCATCGACCTCTACGGCCTGTACGGCCTGGAGCACAGCCACTCCGGCGGCGAGACGGTGACCGAGCCGGCCGCCCTGCCCTGGGTGCCGACCATGGCCGAGCTGGCCGACCTGGCCCGCGCCGAGCTGCCCGCCGGCACGCTGGTGGAGTTCAAGCGGCTCAGCGTCGCGCTGCACTGGCGTACCGCGCCGCACCTCGGGGCGCAGGTCGAGCAGTGGGGCCGGGCGCAGGCCGAGCGGCTGGGGCTGAAGGTGCAGGCCGGCCGGATGGTGCTGGAGTTGAAGCCTCCCGTCGACCGGGACAAGGGCCTGGTCATCGGCGAGATCGTCCGCGACGCCGGCGGCGCCTGGTACTTCGGCGACGACGTCTCCGACATCAAGGCGTTCGCGGCGCTGCGCGCCCGGTCCGCCGCCGACCCGGACTTCCTCGGCGTCTGCGTGGCGGTGGCCAACCCGGAGACCGGTCACGAGGTCGCCGAGGCCGCCGACCTCACCATCGACTCCCCCGCCGCCCTCGGCGACTTCCTCACCGAAGCCGTCCACCACCTCACCTGACCCCCACCCCCGCCTCCCCGCCCCTGCCTCCCCGCCCCGCCTCCCCGCGTCGATCTTGCGGTTCGGGTGAGGGATATGGGCGCTCTGTGCCGGTTCGTCCCCACCGAAAGTGCAAGATCGACGCGGGCGGGTGCGGGGGGGGTGATGGACCGGGCGTGGGTCAGGCGCCGTAGCGGCGTTGGCGGGTGGCGTAGGAGCGCAGGGCGCGGAGGAAGTCGACGCGGCGGAAGTCGGGCCAGTTGAGTTCACAGAAGTAGAACTCCGAGTGCGCCGACTGCCAGAGCATGAAGCCCGACAGTCGCTGCTCGCCACTGGTCCTGATGATCAGATCCGGGTCGGGCAGGCCCTTGGTGTAGAGGTGCTCGGAGATGTGGTCGACGTCCAGCGAGCCGGCCAGTTCCTCGATCGTGCCACCCTTGGCCGCGTGCTCCAGCAGCAGCGAGCGCACCGCGTCCGCGATCTCGCGCCGGCCGCCGTACCCGACCGCGATGTTGACCTGGGCGCCGCCGTCACGGTCCCGGGTGCGCTCCTCGGCCGCCTTGAGGGCCTGGGCGTGGTGCGCCGGCAGCACGTCCAACGCGCCGACCATCCGCAGCCGCCAGGGGTTGCCCTCCTCGGCCAGCTCGGTGGTCAGGTCCTCGATGATCTGGAGCAGCGGATCCAGTTCCTCCGCGGGCCGGGAGAGGTTGTCGGTGGAGAGCAGCCAGAGCGTCACGTGGCCGACGCCCGCGGCGTCGCACCAGCGCAGCAGCTCCTTGATCCGCTCGGCGCCCATCCGGTGCCCGTCGTTCGGGTCGACGAAGCCCATCTCCCGCGCCCACCTGCGGTTGCCGTCGCACATCACGCCGACGTGCCGGGGCACCGGCCTGCCTGCGAGCTTCGCGGTCAGCCGGCGCTCGTAGACGGAGTAGAGAAGTTTCCGCAGAGTCATCACCTTGCAGGGTAGCGACCCCCACGAGCGATGGTGACCTCGGAGGTTAACTCCGGGCCGAGAGACCGGCGCCGATCATCGCGAGGGTGCGGGCGTCCAGCCGTCCGTCGCCGAGCCCCAGCTCGACGACCGTCGCGTAGACCCGGTCGTCCCGGCGGGCCGCGCGGACGGCGGCGTCGACCACGCGACGGCGGCGGGCCAGCCAGGCGGCCACCGAACTGTGCCGCAGGTGGGTGCCGAGCCGCGCCCGCAGCGCCGCCGCGTAACGGTCGGCCGCCCGGCCCGGCGAGCCGGCCGCCGCCGCGCCGGCCAGCGCGCCGGAGAGCAGGGCGTAGAAGATCCCCTCGCCGGTGAACGGGTTGATCAACGAGAGGGCGTCACCGGCCAGCACCACCCGGCCCCGACCGGGCGGCGGCCGGTGCGTGGACAGCGGCAGGTGGTGGGCCCGCAGCCCGGTGACCGTCGCCGGGTCGGTCGCCGGCAGCAGGGCCGCGAGCCGGTCCAGCAGGTGCGCACGGCTGAGCGGCTCGCCGCGCAGCACCTCCCCGTACCCGACGTTCGCCCGTCCGTCGCCGATCGGGAAGGACCAGGCGTACGCCGGCCAGCGCGGCCCCGAAGTGACGATGAGCTGTTCGGGCGGGCCGGGCAGCGCCGGGGCGTACCCCCGGATGGCCAGCGCCAGGTGGCGGTCCGGGTTGACCGGGTGGCCGAGCGCCCGGCGGACCACCGAGCCGGCGCCGTCCGCGCCGACGAGCGCCCGGGCGGACAGCGTGCGGTCGAGCACCACCCGGTCGTCACGGACCTCCACCCGGCGGACCGGGTGCCGGCGCAGCACCGCGCCGGCCCGCACCGCCGCGGCCACCAGGCGGGCGTCGAAGACCTCCCGGGGCACCGTGTACGCGGGCCGGGGCAGCGCCCGCGCCACCTCTCCGCCGCCCGGGCCGACCAGACGTAACGCCGGCAGCGGGGCGTACCCGGCCACCGCGTCGGTCACCCCCAGCTCGGTGAGGACGTCCAGCGCGTGCGCCGCGATGCCGTCTCCGCACGCCTTGTCCCGGGGGAAGTCGGCACGGTCCAGCAGCAGCACCCGGGTCCCGGCCCGGCGGGCGGCGAGCGCGGCGGCCGCGCCGGCCGGTCCCGCCCCGACCACGATCACGTCGAACTCGTCGCCCACGGAGCCCTCCCTCCGGCGCCGCCCGACCGGCAGCGCGGCGGCCCCGCGCCCATCCTGCCCCGCCCACCCCCACCAACCCCGGCTCCCACACCGCACCCACCCCAGCCTCTGCCCCCGCCGCCGCCGTCGTGGTCGTGGTCGTGGCCGTGGCCGTCGTGGCCGTCGACGGTGATCAAGAAGTTTTGGTCGGCGTCAGGGCCGAATTCGACCCAAAACTTCTTGATCACCGGAGAGCCGTGGGGCCCGAGGGGCCAGGCAGGGGTGGGTCAGTGAGGGTGGGTCCGTGGGGGTGGGTCAGGTGGGGACGGGGGCGGGTCAGGCCCGGGTGGGTGGGGGTTCGGCGCGGGCGGCGCGGCGGAGTCCGTACAGCGCCAGGACGGCGGCGGCGACCAGCGGGGCGCCGTCGCGGATCAGCCCGTCGACCCCGAGCAGCCACCAGCAGAGCGGCAGGTCGACGGTGAGCACGCCCAGGGTGACCACCACCAGCATGGTGCGGGCCCAGCGTCTGCCGCGCATCAGGAAGGCGGTGCACAGGAGCACCGCGTAGCTGGTGGCGATGCCGGCCAGGAACCAGAACAGCACCGCCGGCACGGCGGAGAGCCGGCCGTCCAGGATGGCGCCGCCGGCCACCAGCGCCGGCACGAGCATCAGCGGGCTGTACGTGAAGGCGGCGACCCGGCTGGTGAGCAGCCAGCCGGTGACCGGGGGCCGCTTCGGGGCGACCTCCCGCCAGGAGATCGTGCCGCCGGAGACGACCAGGCCCTTGCGGTGCCGGACCAGGTGCGCGCCGATCGCCTCGGAGCGGTAGAGCAGCCAGACCACGCTCACGCAGAGCCCGGTGAGCAGGGCGAAGCCGAGCAGCCCGGGCAGTGGCGGCACCCCCTGCCGGGGCACCACCAGCCGGGCGACCGCGAAGACGGTGGTGACCGCGAGGATCAGCCCGAGCGGCTTGGCGACCGTACGCCCCCGGTTGACGTGCCCGATGAGCAGGAGGAAGCCCAGCGCGCGCAGCATCGCCCAGCCGGTGCGTACGGCCAGCCCGAACTCCTGCTCCGGGGCGTACCACCAGTTGAGCAGGTCGACCACGACGGTGGCCGCGGCGGTGACGGCGAGCAGCGTGGTGAGCGCCCGGACGGCGGACGGCCGCCGGACCTCGGTGGTCGCGGCGGCCGTCCTCATGGGATCCGATGTTGCCCGGTGCGGGCAACCGTCACACCTACTTCTGCGGCTGCTCCGCGTCGAGCCGGGCGCGCAGCGCGTCCAGCTCGGCCCAGAGGACGCCCGGCAGCTTGTCGCCGAACTTCTCGAACCACTCGTTGACCAGCGGAAGCTCCCGGCGCCACTCCTCCGGGTCGACCTTCAGGGCGATCCGGACGTCCTCGGGGGTCATGTCCAGACCCTCGACGTCCAGGGCGTCCTGCGAGGGGACCATGCCGATCGGGGTCTCGACGGCGTCGGCGCGACCCTCGAGCCGCTCGATGACCCACTTGAGCACGCGCGAGTTCTCGCCGAAGCCCGGCCAGAGGAAGTTGCCCTCGGCGTCCTTGCGGAACCAGTTGACGTAGTAGATCTTGGGTAGCTTGGACTCGTCGCCGTCGACGCCCTTGCCCATCTCGATCCAGTGCCGGAAGTAGTCGCCGGCGTGGTAGCCGATGAACGGCAGCATCGCCATCGGGTCGCGGCGGACCACGCCGACCGCGCCGGAGGCGGCGGCGGTGGTCTCCGAGGAGAGCGTCGCGCCCATGTAGACGCCGTGCACCCAGTCGCGGGCCTCGGTGACCAGCGGGATGGTGTCCCGGCGGCGGCCACCGAAGAGGATGGCGTCGATCGGCACGCCGTTCGGGTCGTAGTAGTCCTCGGCGAGGATCGGGCACTGGGTGATCGGGGTGCAGAACCGGCTGTTCGCGTGCGAGGAGAGGCTGTCGCTCTCCGGCGTCCAGTCGTTGCCCTTCCAGTCGATCAGGTGCGCCGGCGGCTCACCCATGCCCTCCCACCAGATGTCACCGTCGTCGGTGAGGGCGACGTTGGTGAAGACGGAGTTGCCGCGGTCCAGCGTCCGCATGGCGTTGGCGTTGGTCTTCCAGTCGGTGCCCGGGGCGACGCCGAAGAGGCCGTACTCCGGGTTGACCGCGTAGAGGCGGCCGTCGGAGCCGAACCGCATCCAGGCGATGTCGTCGCCGATGGTCTCGACCTTCCAGCCCGGGATGGTCGGCTCCAGCATGGCCAGGTTGGTCTTGCCGCAGGCGGACGGGAACGCGCCGGCGATGTGGTAGACCTTGCCCTCCGGCGAGGTGATCTTGAGGATCAGCATGTGCTCGGCGAGCCAGCCCTCGTCGCGCCCCATCACGCTGGCGATACGCAGCGAGTAGCACTTCTTGCCGAGCAGCGAGTTGCCGCCGTACCCGGAGCCGAAGGACCAGATCTCCCGGGTCTCAGGGAAGTGCGAGATGTACTTGGTCTCGTTGCACGGCCAGGCGACGTCCTGCTGGCCGGGGGCGAGCGGCGCGCCGATGGAGTGCAGCGCGTGCACGAAGTCCGCGTCGTCGCCCATGGCCTCCAGGACCTTGGCGCCCATCCGGGTCATGATCCGCATCGAGGCGACGACGTACGGGCTGTCGGTGATCTCCACGCCGAACATCGGGTTCTCGGCCTCGACCGGGCCCATGCAGAACGGGATGACGTACATGGTGCGTCCGCGCATGCAGCCGCGGTACAGCTCGGTCATCGTCCGCTTCATCTCGGCCGGCGCCATCCAGTTGTTGGTGGGGCCGGCGTCCGCCTCGTCGACGGAGCAGATGAAGGTGCGCTCCTCGACCCGGGCGACGTCCGTCGGGTCCGTGCGCGCGTAGAACGAGTTGGGCTTCTTCTCGGGGTTCAGCCGAATCAGCGTGCCGTTCTCGACGAGTTCGTCGGTGAGGCGCCGCCACTCCTCATCGGACCCGTCGACCCAGACCACCCGGTCGGGGGTGGTCAGCTCAGCGACTTCTCTGACCCAGGCGAGCAGCTTGGGGTGGGTCGTCGGGGCCTGGTCGATACCCCGCACAACTGCCGGAGCAACCATGTCACATCTCCTTGTGGTCGACGCTGACCGATCTATGGGATGCACGAGTCACGGCGGACGCGGGCCGCGTCGCCTTCGTGGAAACCTGGGATTGCGCTCAGCGTAAACCGGGCGGACCCGCGAGTCAGTGGGACTGGTTGTGAAGAACTGCACAAGGTACGGCCCGGCTGCGGCATCACGAGCTAATACCCGCTTTCACGCGCAGTTTCACGCAAATCCTGCGGCGAACTGTCGACGGCTGCGGGACCGGACGATGAGGGACAGAGGAACCGGACTTCCGGTGAGGCCGTCGACGAATCGGTGAAGCGTGGAGCGAATGCGCCACCGGGAGTTACGCTCTGCTCACTGGAGACCACCGGTGGGCGTCCGGCCCGGCGAGCCCCTGTGGGCGGCTCGCCGTTGCTGCGCGTCCGGGGAGCGCCCAACCGGTACGCTCGGCGGGTGGCCGTGACGATGACCGGGGACCAACCACCGGGGCCCCCGCAGACCCGCCCGGGTCTGGTCCGCACACTGACGGACCGCTTCGGTCACCTCGTCCGCGAGATGAGCAAGTTCGCCACCGTGGGCGGGATCGCGTTCCTGGTCGACTTCGCGCTCTTCAACTACCTGTCCGCCGGCCGGGGCGTCCCGCCGGTCGTGGCGAAGACGATCTCCACCGTGGTGGCCGCCACCCTGGCCTTCCTCGGCAACCGGTTCTGGACGTGGCGCCACCGCGTGCGCTCGCACCCCGCCCGGGAGTACGGACTCTTCTTCTTCTTCAACACGGTGGGCCTGGGTATCGCGGTGGCCTGCCTCGTCATCAGCCGGTACGGCCTCGGGCGCATCTGGCCGGAGGTCTTCCAGACCGTGCTGGCCGACAACATCGCCAGTTTCGTCGTCGGCACCGGGCTGGGGACCCTGTTCCGGTTCTGGTCGTATCGACGGTTCGTCTTCGTGGAAGCGGGAACTCCCCCGGTTCCGGAGGCGGCGGACGACCGGCCGCCAGAGGCGTGACCTGCCGCCCATCCCGTCCGGCCGGAACCTGCCGGCCCCGCCCACTGTTTAAGGTGTTCCGCATGCGTCTTGTCCGTCTGCTGCCCGAGCGCTGGCAGAAGTTCATCCACGAGGCGCTCAAATTCGGCATCGTCGGGGGCGTCAACACCGTCATCAATTACGCGGTGTTCAACGCCCTGGCACTCACCGTTTTCGTCGACGGCCAACTGAAGGCGACCGTCATCGCCACCATCGTGGCGACAATCACGTCGTATCTGATGAATCGACACTGGACGTACCGTGATCGACCAAAAGCGGCCGTTCAGCGCGAATACGTCCTGTTTTTCCTGTTCAACGGCGCCGGGCTGCTCATCGAACTGGGTGTCCTCGCCGCCGCCAAGTACGGCCTGGGCGTGACCAGCCTGCTCGCGCTCAACGTGGCGAAGACCGGCGGTGTCCTGCTGGCCACCCTGTTCCGGTTCTGGTCCTACCGGACCTTCGTCTTCCAACCGGTCCCCAAGCACGCCGAGGAGACCTGGCACTCCATCCCGCGCGACGAGTGGGACACGATGGCCGAGATGGACCCGATCGCCGAGCTGGCCGAGTCGGTCAGCGAGCTGGAGGAGGCCCAGCAGCAGACGGGCCGACGCGAGCCGGCCACCGAGCCGGTCTTCCCACAGCCCAAGGTGCGGCCGGCACCGCTGGACGCCGGCCTGGGCAGCACGGTCGGCGCCGACCTGGACGCCGAACTCGCCGCCGAGCTGCGGGTCGGCAGCCGCCGCCCCCGCCGCTGACCCACCGCACGACGAGCGCCCCCGGGGAATCCCCCGGGGGCGTCTCCGTTCTCACTTACGGTCACCCGCACCCGCTGGGCGCGCAGCCCCCACGGCCCGCGGCGATCAAGAGGTCTGCGCACCGGGAAAGCGCTCCCCCGTCCCCAAACCCCTTGATCACCGTGCGGGGCGGATCACCGGCGCGAGCCGGATCACGTGTGCCGACCTGATCACCGGTGCGGGGCCGGGGAACCGGTGCGGGCCGGATCGCCGGTGTCGGCAGGTCAGGTGGTGGGGTCGCGGAGGGGCTTGCCGTCGCGCATGTCGGCGAGGATCTCGCGCATCTCGCCGTCGCCCAGCGAGTGCTTGTCGTGATGGGCCTCCACCAGCTCGTAGAGCTTGGTCTGGACCTTGCCCACCTGCGGCACGTCGGACAGCACGGACTGCCCGCGCTCCCCCGCCGACTCGATGGTGAGCGTCCCGCAGCCCAGCAGCCGCTCGACGAAGCGCTGACTCATCGCGTGGTCGTTGATCCGGGTCAGCGGGATGTCCCGCCGGTCCCGGGAGAGCACTCCCTGCTGGAGCAGCACCCGCTCGTCGGTGAACAGGTAGTGCGTGGTCCGCCAGACCAGGAACGGCCAGAGCGCCAACCACAGCGCCAACACCACCACCAGCCCGGCCAGGACGTACATCGCGATCGTGCCACCGTCACCCTCGGGCAGCAGGACCCAGGCCGCCACCAGCGCGGCGATGCCGAGCACCAGCACCAGGAGCGGCCGTAGCAGCGCCTTCCAGTGCGGGTGCAGATGCAGGACGACGTGCTCGTCCTCGGTGAGCACGTCTTCGGGGAACGCCACGGGAACCTCCTCGGCGGAATCAGACGCGCCGACCGTAACCGCTCCGACCGCCTCGACATATCACCCACACGACCCAGGTCGTCCCGCACGCCCTCCGGCCCCCACCCAAGGACCGTCCGATCACGGGGATCGGCTGGGCGCTCCGCCGCCGTCGGCCCGACGAGCGACGCGGCGGCGGCCGGGGTGGATCAGAGGGGGCGCAGGTGCAGGACGTCCCCGGCGGCCAGCGCCCGACGGCCGTCCGCCGTCTCGACCACCAACTGGCCGTCGGCGTCCACCCCGACGGCCCGGCCCGTCAGCTCGCCGCCGTCGGGCAGCAGCACCCGTACCTGACGGCCCACGGTGGCGCAGGAGTTCAGGTAGGCGTCGCGCAGGCCGCTGGTCACCGGGTCTCCCCCGGCTGCCCGCCAGCGGTCGTACCACTCGGCGAGGGAGCGGAGCAGCGCGCGCAGCAGCGGATCCCGGTCGGTCGCGGCGGCCCCGGCCAGTTGCAGCGAGGTGGCCGGCAGGCCGGTCGGGTTCTCCGGCAGCTCGTCGGCGCGCAACGTCACGTTGAGACCGATGCCCAGCACGATCGCGGGTGGCTGGGCCGGGGACGCCTCCGGCACCGCCTCGGCGAGGATGCCGCCGCACTTGGCGTCCCCGATCAACAGGTCGTTCGGCCACTTCAACCCGGCCTCCAGCTCGGCCAGCCGGGCCACCGCCTCGACCAGCGCGACCCCGGCGAGCAGCGGCAGCCAGCCGTACCCCGTCGCGGGAGCCGGCGGCCAGTCCCGCTCCGCGTCGGCCGCACCGGGCCGGAGCAGGACGCTGATCGCGATGCCGGCCCGGGCCGGCGACTGCCAGACCCGGCCGCGCCGGCCCCGCCCGGCGGTCTGCCGTTCGGCGACCACCACCAGGCCCTCCGGCTCGCCCGCCCGGGCCGCCTGCACCGCGTCCGCGTTGGTGGAGCCGGTCTCGGCCCGCAGGTCGATCCGGCGCCACGGCCCGTGCGGCGGGGTCAGCGCGCGGGCCAGCCGCGCCGCCGACAGCGGCGGTCGGTCCAGATCGGTGTACGGGGAGCCCGGCATCCCGCCAGCCTACGGCCGGCCGCGACGGAGGGTATTGAGGCGTACTGCACAGCGGCCCGGCCCTGAACCATCGTTATATTCCCTGGGTGACTACCGAGACCGGGATCAACATGCACAGCACCGCGGGCAAGCTGGCGGACCTGGAGCGACGGGTCGACGAGGCGGTGCACGCCGGGTCGGCGCGCGCGGTCGAGAAGCAGCACGCGAGGGGCAAGAAGACCGCCCGGGAGCGGATCGAGCTGCTGCTCGACGAGGGCTCCTTCGTCGAACTGGACGAGCTGGCCCGGCACCGGTCCACCAACTTCGGACTGGAGCGGACCCGCCCGTACGGTGACGGCGTCATCACCGGGTACGGCACCATCGACGGCCGCCAGGTCTGCGTCTTCGCCCAGGACTTCACGGTCTTCGGCGGCTCGCTCGGCGAGGTCTTCGGCGAGAAGATCGTCAAGGTGATGGACCTGGCCATGAAGATCGGCTGCCCGGTCATCGGGATCAACGACTCCGGCGGCGCGCGGATCCAGGAGGGTGTCGCCTCGCTCGGCCTCTACGGCGAGATCTTCTTCCGCAACGTGCGGGCCAGCGGCGTCATCCCGCAGATCTCGCTGAT
Source organism: Micromonospora citrea (assembly GCF_049629545.1). GTDB lineage: Bacteria > Actinomycetota > Actinomycetes > Mycobacteriales > Micromonosporaceae > Micromonospora > Micromonospora citrea_A. The sequence goes on along the minus strand of NZ_JBNADX010000004.1, from coordinate 237,434 downwards.
CATGGGCCCGTGCGCGGGCGGCGCGGTCTACTCCCCGGCGGTCACCGACTTCACCGTGATGGTCGACCAGACCTCGCACATGTTCATCACCGGCCCGGACGTCATCAAGACCGTCACCGGCGAGGACGTGGCGATGGAGGAGCTGGGCGGCGCGCGCACCCACAACTCGCGCAGCGGCAACGCGCACTACCTCGCCACCGACGAGTCCGACGCGATCGAGTACGTCAAGGCGCTGCTGTCGTACCTGCCGTCGAACAACCTCGACGAGCCGGTCGTGTACGACTCCCCCGCCGACCTCTCCGTGACGGATGAGGACCGGGAGCTGGACACCCTGATCCCGGACTCGGCCAACCAGCCGTACGACATGCACCGGGTGATCGAGCACGTCCTCGACGACGGCGAGTTCCTGGAGGTCCAGCCCCTCTACGCGCAGAACCTGATCGTCGGCTACGGCCGGGTCGAGGGACGCCCGGTGGGTGTGGTCGCCAACCAGCCGATGCACTTCGCCGGCACCCTGGACATCGCCGCCTCGGAGAAGGCGGCCCGGTTCGTGCGCACCTGCGACGCCTTCAACGTCCCGGTGCTGACCTTCGTGGACGTGCCCGGCTTCCTCCCCGGCACCGGCCAGGAGTGGGACGGCATCATCCGCCGCGGCGCGAAGCTCATCTACGCGTACGCCGAGGCCACCGTCCCGAAGGTCACCGTGATCACCCGCAAGGCGTACGGCGGGGCGTACGACGTGATGGGTTCCAAGCACCTCGGCGCGGACCTGAACTTCGCCTGGCCGACCGCGCAGATCGCGGTGATGGGCGCGCAGGGCGCGGTGAACATCCTCTACCGGCAGGAGCTGGCCGCCGCCGAGGACCCGGTCGCGGTGCGCGCCGAGAAGATCGCCGAGTACGAGGACACCCTGGCCAACCCGTACATCGCCGCCGAGCGCGGGTACGTCGACTCGGTGATCCCGCCGCACGAGACGCGGGCCCAGATCGTCCGGGCGCTGCGGGTGCTGCGTACCAAGCGGGAGACCCTGCCGCCGAAGAAGCACGGCAACATCCCGCTCTGACCTGACCTGATCTGGCCGGGCCGCGCGACAACGCCGTCGCGCGGCCCGTCCCGTCAGCAGCCCGGGTCGGCGGCGACGCAGAGCCGGCGGGCGGCGGTACGGCCGAGCGTCTCCAACTGGGCGTGGCTGAGGCCGGGCCCGGCACCGGTGCCGTCGCCCGTGTCCTCGGCGACGTCCGGACCGGTCGCGATCACGGTGACCAGGTCACCGACCCGCACCACCATGGTGACCTCGCCCGGCGGGGCCGTGGCGACCACCGCCCCGTCGGTCCGGCTGCGCGGCGGCAGTGACCTGTGGCGCAGCATCACGGACTCGTCACCGGCGAACCCGCTGATCGGCGCCTCCCACCGGTGCGTGCTCACGGTGGGCGCCGGCCCGCCCGCCAGCGGCATGGATTCGGTGGACTGCCACTCGGCACAGGCGTTCAACAGCACCGAGACGGTGCCGAAGAGCAACCGACCGTGTCCGGGATCGAGGCGGTAGACGTCCTGGGTGAGCACCGGCGCCGTCGGGCCGCCGGTCGCCGGGCGCATCAGGGTCTGCGACCGTGACGAGCGGGACGTGGGTCCGCTCGCCGGCACACCCCGTTGGCGGCCGCACGACTCCAGGAGCGGGTCGACCCGTACCGGTTCGGCGAGGCCGGACTCGCCGAGTCGCACACCGGTCCTCAGTGGCACGTCGCTCGGGGCGAGCAGGACCTCCGGCGGAATCTCGGCCGACACGACGGTCGACGCCGGGGTGGCCGCGACCGGAGGCGCCGGTGCCGGCGGTCGCCCGGCCGCCGCGTACGCGGTACCCGACACCACGGCGAGCACGGCGGTGGCCGCCAGCAGGGCGGTACGCCGGCTGCGTCGGCGGGCCAGGGCGCGGATCTCCCTCGGCTCGGCCCAGCGGACCGCGCCGAGGTCCCGGTGCAGCCGGTCGACGAAGTGCGAATCCTCACGCATCACGCCTCCTCCAGGTCGGTGACGGCGAGCAGCCCGGCCAGTGCGACCCGGCCCCGGGAGAGCCGGGCCTTCACCGTGCCGACCGGTGCCTCGGTCTCCCGGGCCACCTCGGCGACGGGCATGCCGAGCAGGTAGTACAGGGTCAGGGCGGTGCGCTGCTCCTCCGGCAGGCGGCGCAGCGCGGCCACCACGTCGACGGTGTCGGTGCCGGGGCCGGGGACGCTTTCCTGGACCCCGTGCCGCAGGTACGCCCGCGCCCGGCTGCGCAGGCTGCGCCAACGGCTCACCGCGATCCGGCTGGCCACCACTCGTACCCACGCCTCCGGGTCGTCGTACCCGCTCACCGTCGACCAGCGCTGCCAGGCCCGGACGTACGCCTCCTGGACGGCGTCCTGCGCCTCGGCCAGGTTGCCGGTCAGCACGTACACGAAGCCGAGCATCCGTTGTCGGCTGCTCCGGTAGAACTCGTCGAACCCGTCGACGTCCGACACCTGCTACCTCCCCGTGGCGGTCGCAGGGGACACGCACGGCGACCCGGTCGAGGTTGCCGGCTCAGCCGAGCTTTCGCGGCGATGATCGACTCTGTTTGCGGCGTGTCGCGGTATCCGAGGTCGGCGAAGGCGCGACACGCCGCAAACCGTGGGCGGGCGCGGGCCCGGCGGCGGCGACCCGCGACACCGGCCGTCAGAGGGTGAGGCCGGCGTCGGTCAGGATCGGGCCGGCGAGCAGCATCGCCCCGACCGCGAGCGCCGCCAGGTTCACCAGGCCGAACACGGCCACCCAGAACAGCGCCGGGAAGGGCGTCAGCCGGGCCAGCTGGTCGGCGTCGGACTCCGGCATCCGACCCCGGCCGCGCAGCCGTTGCAGCTCCACCACCGGGCGTACGCCGGCGAGCAGCAGGAACCAGACCGAGGTCCAGGCGAACGCGGCCTGGGTCTGCGGTGAGGCGTACCAGGAGACGACGAGCACCAGCCCGCCGGTGACCAGCAGGGAGAGCACCCCGTAGACGTTGCGGATCATCACGAGCATGGCGAGCAGCAGGGCCACCGTGAGCCAGAGCAGCAGGGTGATCCGGTTGCCGCCGAGCAGCCACGCCCCGGCGAGCCCGACCAGCGACGGGGCGACGTACCCGGCGAGCAGGGTGAGGATCATGCCGGGTCCGGTGGGGCGGCCGGCGGAGAGGGTGAGCCCGGAGGTGTCCGAGTGCAGCCGGATGCCGTGCAGCCGACGGCCGGTGAGCAGGGCCGCCAGGGCGTGCCCGCCCTCGTGGGCGATGGTCACCGCGTTGCGGGCGATCCGCCAGGGCAGCCTTGTGACGACCACCACCAGGGCGACCAGGGCGGTGACGAGCACGAGCAGGGGCGGGGGGTCGGGTTGGGCGCTGAAGAGCTTGTCCCAGAGGTCGCCCAGCCCGTCGATCGACACCATGGGCGGGGAGCCTACCGCCCGGCGCCGTGTCGTACGGCTACCCGTGACTCGTAGAGTGTGAGACTGATCAGGTGGCGAACGAAGCGGGAGGTGGACGCCGGTGAGCGCGGCTCCCCTGGAACACCACGTCGGCCTCTGGACCGAGGCCGACTACTTCGCCTTGGGCGAGACCCCGAACCGGATCGAGCTGCTCGACGGGAGCCTGATCGTGAGCCCTGCCCCGAGTCGCCGGCACCAGCGGGTGGCGCGGCGCCTGGCGAACAGCATCGAGGCAGCGGCAGAGCCGCGGGGACTCTCGGTGTTCGATGCGATCAACGTTCGCCTCGGTGTGGACCGGATCGTCATTCCGGACCTCGTGGTCACCGACGCCGACGACGAGGGAACGTTTCCCGACGCAGGCCAGGTGTTCTTCGTCGGTGAGATCGTCTCGCCGGGTAACGCCGCCGCAGACCGGTTGCTCAAGATGCAGCTCTACGCCATTGCCCGGATCCCCTGGTACCTGCTGGTGGAGCAGGACGGGGACACCCACTCGCTGCGGCTGTACCGGCTCGACGGCGCGCACTACGTCGAGGACCGGGTGGCCAAGGCGGGCGAGACGCTGACCCTGACCGAGCCGTTCCGCTGGCAGATCGACCCCGCCGCCTTGCGCTGACCGTTAGCGATCAGCCTTGCAAGGACATCGCAAGCCGTCGATGAAAATTTCCTTAAGCCCTCTTGCGCTCTTGGGCAACTAACTCCAAGGATTGTCGTCAATCGATCGGCGTCCCTGGAGGCATCCATGACCCGTACCAGATTCTCGCTGCGCCGGCTCCTCGCCGCCGGCCTCACCGTCGTCGCCACCGCGGCCGCGGCCCTGGTCGCCACCGCCGCACCGGCGGCCGCGGCCACCGTCCCCGGGATCGACGTCTCCCGCTGGCAGGGATCCATCAACTGGACCAGCGTCCGCAACTCGGGCATCCAGTTCGCCTTCATCAAGGCCACCGAGGGTACGAGCTACAAGGACCCGAACTTCAACAGCAACTACACCAACGCGTACTACGCCGGGGTGATCCGCGGGGCGTACCACTTCGCCCGGCCGAACATCTCCTCCGGCGCGACCCAGGCCAACTACCTGGCCAGCAACGGTGGCGCGTGGTCGGCCGACAGCCGGACCCTGCCCGCCGCGCTGGACGTCGAGGGCAACCCCTACAGCGGCGGCTACTGCTACGGCCTGTCCACCTCCGGCATGCGCAGCTGGATCCAGGACTTCCTCAACACCTACCGCGCCCGCACCGGCCGGTACGCGGTCATCTACACCACCACCAGCTGGTGGAACCAGTGCACCGGCAGCTGGACCGGTCCGTGGGCCAACCACCCGCTCTGGATCGCCCGCTGGTCGAGCAGCCCGGGCACGCTGCCGGCCGGCGCCCCGTTCTGGAGCTTCTGGCAGTACACCGACTCGGGCACCGTCTCCGGGATCAGCGGCAACGTCGACCGCAACTACTGGAACGGCGACCGAACCCGGCTGATCGCGCTGGCGAACAACACCTGAGCCAGCCCCGACACTCCGTCGGCGGCAGCGGGATCGATCATCACCGCACGGTCGATGACTGGTCCGGCTGCCGCCACCGTCGGGTCCGGGTTCAGGCCTCCTGCCGGGTGACCACCGGCACGGCGTCGTCACGGGTCAGGGCGGTGCGTCGGGTGAACCGCCAGGCGGCGATCGCGGCAGCGGTGACCGCCACGACGGCGAGCATCGCGACCAGCACCGACAGGCCGACACTGACCATCAGCAGGACGATGTCGCCGAGCGCGACCAGCATCCACAGTGCCAGCCGGGGCCGGGTGTCCTTGCGTCGGGAACCCATGTCGTACCTCCTTCCGTCGTCGGGGGTGGGATACCCCGTACGACGGAGAGTCATGCGAATCGAGTTCGCACCGGTACGAATCCCAGGTGTCAGTTCACCCGGTCGGGCTTGAACCCCTTGACGATCTGGTCGAAGGTGGCGAGCTGGGCCTGCCAGTCCTTCTCCGCGATCTCCCACCGGATGGCGTAGCCCCGGTTGCTGGCGGTGGCGAAGCCCCGGTTGCGGACGTGGATCCGGGTGCCGTCCCGGCTCTCCAGCCACTCCCAGTCCGCGCAGGTGCGGTACCAGTCGCACCGCTCGATGCCGAGATACTGGTAGTTGCTGACATACCGCTTGCGGCTCGGTTCCTGCGCCCGCCAGTCGGCGACCGCGTCCGGCTTGGGGTTGCTGCCCCACTGCACCAGCATCTCGCCCACTCCGTTGCGCTGGGAGAAGACGACGATGTCCCCTCCCGTACGGACGACCCGCCAGTCCGGCGGGAGCGGGACGGAGAAGGTCGGGCCCTTGTGCAGGGTCCAGCCCGCCGGCAGCGCATTCGGGTCGGTCGACGGGCTGGCCGAGGGCGTCGGGCTGGGCGGTGCAGCACTGGTCGGCGGCGGCGCGGCCGGAGCCGACGTCGGGGCGGGACCCGAAGTCGAGGTCGCGGCGCTGGACGGGCCGGCCTGCTGACCGTCGTCCTCCGGGTCGCCGCTACGGCCGAGCAGCGGGACGAGCACCGCGAGGCCGACCAGCAGCACCAGCACGACCGCACCGATCAGCAGGTTCCGCTTGCGCTGGTCGTGCTTCGTCCCGTCGTACACCGAGCCGGGAAGGCGCTCGGCGGGCGCGGCGGCCGGGCTGACCGGCGCGGGCATCACGGACGTGGGGTTGTTGCGCTTCGGCGCCTCGACCTTGGCGGTCGGCGCGGCGTCCGGCTTCGGCGGGTCGACCTTGGCGGTCGGCGCGGCGTCCGCGTTCGCGGGCACCTTGGCGGTCGCGTCGTCGGCGGCCGTCGCGCCGGCCGCCGCAGCGGCGGCCTTGGGTGGCGTGGTCGGCTTCGACGCGGCGGACTGCTCGGCCGCCCGCGGCGCCGGGACCAGCGGCGGGCGCGGCTCGCGCGGGCCGTTCGGCCCCGGCCGGCGTACGCCGTCGAGCAGCGGGATGCTCTTCGCCCGCTTGCCGCCGGCGCGGCGCAGCAGGCGCTCGGCCACCTCGGCGGTGATCCGCTCCTTCGGGTCCTTGCGGAGCAGCCCCTGCAGGACCGGCTTCAACGGGCCGGCGTTCTTCGGCGGCGGCAACGGCTCGGTGGCCAGCGCGGCCAGCGTGGCGATCGCCGACGGCCGCGCGTACGGCGACTTGCCCTCGACCGCCGCGTAGAGGGTGGCCCCCAGCGACCACAGGTCGGCCTCCGGACCGGCGGTGCCGTCCTTGGCCCGCTCCGGCGCGATGTACGCGGGCGAGCCGAGCACCATGCCGGTGCGGGTGACGTTCGGGTCGCCGGGGATGGTGGCCAGACCGAAATCGGTCAGCACCACCCGGCCGTCGGTGCCGAGCAGCACGTTGCCCGGCTTGATGTCGCGGTGCATCACGCCGGCCTTGTGCGCCGCCTTCAACGCCCCCAGCACACCGAGGCCGATCTCGACGGCGCGGGCCGGCGTCACCGGGCCGTCCTCGGCGAGGGTGTCCTGCAGCGACTTCGACGCGACGTACTCCATGACGATCCACGGATCGCCGTCGGTACGCAGCACGTCGAAGATGCGGACCACGTTGATGTGGTTCAGCCGGGCGATGGCCCGGGCCTCCCGCAACGACCGCTCCCGCATCTCGCGGCGCTCGTCGTCGGTGAGGCTGGGCGGTGGCACGAGTTCCTTGATCGCCACGTCCCGGTGCAGGACCTCGTCACGCGCCTTCCACACCCGACCCATGCCGCCCTGACCGAGCGGCGAGATGAGCCGGTACCGGTCGGCGACGAGTTGGGGAAGCGCTTCAGACATCGCTGAGACGGTACCCGGCGTCGCCGACGCTCACACCGCCGGCACGCCACTGTGCGGCGAAGGTCAAGTTCGCGACGCGTACGCTGACGGCATGTCTGCCGAAGAGCCGCTGTTCCGGGTCGTCCGGGGTGTCCCGACCGCCGAAGAACTGGCCGCGCTGGTCGGCGCGATCGTCGCCCGGTCCCGGCCGGTCGCCGCGCCCGCGCCGGTGGCCGTCTCCGCCTGGGCGCGCAGCAGCCGCCCGGCCGTCGCGACCCCCGTCGCCGGCCAGGGCGGGTGGCGCGCCTCCGGCCTGCCCCGCTGACCTGCCCCGGGTACGCGACCTGAGTCGTGCCTCCTCGTCGGGGCTGCCGAGATCGCGCGGGACCCATTAACCTCACTCAGGGGAACGGGGCCGTGACGGGTAGGGAGGATCGATGATCCCTGAGGAGGACCGCCCAGCTTCCTGGCTGCGCGACAACGACCGCATCGAAGCCGACATCCGCCAGATGCGCGAGTTCGCCGACCGGCTCCAGGCCGAGGTCGACCGCAACTACGCACCGCACCTGTCCTACATCGCGGACGACATGACCGCTGCTATTCCCGACCCGTGTGACGCGTTCATCGAACTGGTGCAGTTCCTGCGCGCCCACCACGAGACCCAGCAGGCCACCGCCAACACGGTGTGGGACCTGGGCGGGGCGACCGGCCACCTGGCGGGCGCCGCCGGAAAGATCGCCTCCGAGTACGAGGGCGTGGACGCCTTCGCCGCCGCCCGGATCGGCGACGTACGGGAGGCGCTCGCCCGCCCGTACGCCGTGATGCCGCACAGTCGAGCCACCCTCACCGATCCCACCGGCCCGGACAACCGGGGGCCGGTGGTGCTGCCGTGATCGAACGGGGCGGCGGCCGGACGTCCGGCCTCACCGACTGGCAGTTGATGGACGTGCAGAGCATGTGGGCCTGCCTCCAGGACCACGACACCAGCGGGCACTGGAAGCAGGTCGCCGGCTGGCGCAAGGTGTGCGACCTCGCGATGAACCACATGCGGCGGCTCCACGAGTACCGTCGCGGCCTGGCCGAGGCGTGGCCGCCGGAGACCAACGCCGCCGCCCGGGCGTACCTGGCCGAGCTGGACCAGCTCATCGAGAAGGTGCAGCGCACCCACGACACCGCCGCCGCCAACCACGACGCGCTCGCCGCCGCCACCCGCGCCATCGACAGCGCCCGACCCCAGGTGAAGACCCTCTACGAGCAGTACGCGACGAAGCTGGCGCAGAAACGCTCGTACGAGGAGATGATCACCGATCCGAAGGCGTTGGCCGGCAACCGTACGACGAAGCCGCCGGTGACGGACGCGGATCTGGAGCAGTTGAACTCGCAGGCCCGGGGGATCATGTTCGGGTTGAGCGGCGAACTACAGCAGGCCCAGGTCATGCTCCAAAAGCCGCCGCCGAGGCCCAGCCCAGGCAGGCAGATTGAGAACCCTGATGCCTACTCTGCCGGCCCAGTTCCACTCATCCCTCCCGTTATCCCCGTACCTCTCGCGGTGTCAACTGAGGCCCAGCCGAGTGGTGCGCGTAAAGCGACTACACCGGTTCCCATTCAAGGCGCGCCGAGCATTGGTCCCGTCCTCGGCGGAGCGAACACTGGCCTAGCCAACCCACCCACATCTGCCCAGCCGGGCAGCCCCGCAAGCTCTACGCACACTGCTGGGCCACCATCCAGCCTCGGTCTTCCGATAGGCCAAAGCGGTGGAACTAACGGCTTAAGGGGACCGGCCACCCGCTCGGGTCCAGGAAACACCAATCAGGCCTCTAACGCTGCACGCGCATTCCCCCCTCGACCGATGCATCCGGGGGGCTTGATCGGCGGCGTCCCCGGCGGGTCACTTGGACAGCCTGGCGGAAACCCCTCACCTCGCCGCGTTAACCCGGTCGGTGGGGTAATTGGCGGTGGTGGCGCCGGGACGGCACCCACAGGAGCTGCTGGATCTCGCCCAGGCGGAGGCCGCGGACAGTTCAGCGGCTTGCCCGGCCTGCATCCAATCGGAGGCAGCCCTGGAATAGGAGGCGGGGGTCAGGGAATCGGGAACACAGCGGGAAGAAAGCCGGGTCGCCACGAGCAGACAGGCGGCGAACCGCGTAGCTGGGATCCCGACAACCCTTGGGAGACAGACGAGGGAGTGAGCCCTGTAGTCCTCCCGCCAGACGAAGATGGGCCCATCGACCCAGGCCCAGCCATCGGTTTTAAGAGGTGATCACGCGTACAACTGGGCCTCTTATCGCGATTTCCGCCCTGTTGATAGCAGCCCCTCTCAGCTCCGTAGTTGCAGCGCAAGCTTCGCCACAACCCCCACCCGAGAAGCGAGTACGCAGTGACCAGTGGCACTTGCGTTTCCTTCGCGTGGCTGATGCACACCGCATCAGCCAAGGCGACGGAGTCACGGTAGCGATTCCCGACACTGGCGTGGCCCCCCACCCCGACCTGAGCAGCAATCTCCTTCCTGGAAGGGACCTAATCCCAGGCGGCAGCGGAGATGGCCGACAGGACACAGATAGCCATGGCACCTCCATGGCAGGCTTAATCGCTGCGCACGGAAGAGGGTCGGAAGCTGGCGCCCTAGGTATCGCCCCGAAGGCAAAGATCTTGCCCATACGAACCAAGCTAGTCAACAATCAAGGGGATACGGAAGATCTCGCTGCTGCTGTCGAGTGGGCGACATCGCAAGGTGCAGATGTCATAAGCATCTCGGCGGTCGCTGGAGCTAGCCCAAGACTGCAACGAGCAATACGAAGCGCACTCCAGGCAAATATAATCATTGTTGCAGCAGCTGGGAACAAACCGGAAGACCTTGGCGTGGGGTACCCAGCCTCGGAAGAAGGAGTAATCGGCGTAGGTGGGATCGACCAACTCGGGGAACACGCTGCAATATCGGTTACAGGCCCCGAAGTAGACGTCGCAGCTCCGGCGGTGAATATCTTCAGCACCAGCTATGACGTGAAATACTCCAAGGGCACAGGAACCTCTAGCGCTACTGCGATTGTTGCCGGAGCTGCCGCTCTCATACGTTCCAAGTATCCGCACCTGCCGGCCGCCGAGGTCGCGCATCGGCTCACCGCCACCGCTGTCGACAAGGGCCCACCCGGCCGTGACGACGAGTACGGTTACGGGGTCATCGACCTCGTAGCCGCCCTCACCGCTGACGTACCTCCCCTGGGCTTCGAGTCCTCCACGGTCACCCCACCACCCAATGGCGCCCCACCCACGACAGCCGCCGACGTCGACGGCGACGACGCAGCGACCGCTCGGGGTCTCGTCACCCTCGGCGTGATCGTTGCCGCCGGTGGCGGTTACCTGATCTGGCGTCGGCGTCGCCGTGCCGACGACCCGCCGCCCCGGATCAGCCGGTAGCGTCGGCGACGTGCCGAACTCCCTGCCGCTGCGTCTCGTCCTCGCATCCCAGAGTCCCGCCCGCCGCAAGCTCCTCCAGGCCGCCGGGATCGAACCCGACGTACTGGTCAGCGGGGTCGACGAGTCCCAGGTGGTCAGCGACCGGGCCGAGGATCTGTGCCTGGAGCTGGCCCGGTTGAAGGCGCTGGCGGTGCTGGACCGCCTGCGCGCCACCCCGGACGAGCGCATGCTGGTGCTGGGCTGCGACTCGGTGCTGGCGTTCGACGGGGAGATCCTGGGCAAGCCGGCGGACGCCGCCGACGCGACGGACCGCTGGCGGCGGATGCGGGGGCGCAGCGGGGTGCTGCACACCGGGCACTGTCTGGTGGACGTGACGCACGAAGCCCGAGCGGAGGCGGTGGCGTCGACGGTGGTGCACTTCGCCGACATCAGCGACGAGGAGATCGCCGCGTACGTGGCGACCGGGGAGCCGCTGGCGGTGGCGGGGGCGTTCACCATCGACGGTCTGGGCGGGGCGTTCCTGACCGGGATCGAGGGTGACCCGGGCACGGTGGTGGGGCTCTCGCTGCCGATGCTGCGCCGGCTCCTCGGTGAGCTGGAGCTCGACATCACGGACCTGTGGACGAAGGTCGCGCCAGGGGGCCAGGAGATCGCCCATCTCGGCTAGCGTCCGGGCATGACCTCCAAGCCGTTGCCGCTGACACCGGAACTGCACGCGTACCTCGTGGCCCACGGGTCGTCGCCGGACGAGATCGTCCGCGACCTGTACGAGGAGACGATCGCCGCCCTCCCCGACCAGGCGGTGATGCAGGTGGCCCCGGAGCAGGCCGCGTTCCTCACCTTCCTCACCCGGCTGCTCGGCGTACGGCAGGCGGTGGAGGTGGGCACGTTCACCGGGCTCTCCTCGCTGGCGATCGCCCGTGGCCTGCCCGAGGACGGCAGGTTGACCTGCTTCGACATCTCGGCGGAGTACACCGGCATCGCTCGGCGCTACTGGGAGCGGGCGGGTGTCGCCGACCGGATCGAGCTGCGGATCGGCCCGGCCGGGGACACGCTGCGCGAGCTGCCCGTGGAGCGTCACCTGGACTTCGCGTTCATCGACGCCGACAAGACCGGCTACCCGGTGTACTGGGACGAGTTGGTGCCCCGGATGCGTCCGGGCGGGGTGATCGCGGTGGACAACACGCTGCGCGGCGGCCGGGTGCTCGCCCCGCGCGACGCCGACGACCGGGCGATCGCTGCCTTCAACGACGAGGTGCTGGCCGATGTCCGCGTCGAGACGGTGATGCTCCCGATCGCCGACGGGGTCACCCTGGCCCGGGTGCGCTGACACCAGATCGACTCCGTGTCGCCGAAACGGTGGGGTCGCCCGCTTCCCGACCCCGCCACACCGGCGACATGGAGTCGATCATGGGGCTCGTGGGTCAAGGAGTGTCAGGCGGGAACGGGCTCGCGGTCGTCCGTCGGGGCCGCGATCCGTAGCGCGCGGGCCAGCCGCACGGTGAGCATCAGGGCTGCGGCGATGAAACCGGGCAGCAGCAGGAAGGCCAGGTGGGGTCCGACCCCGTCGGCCACCGCGCCGAGCGCCACCGGCGCGATCCCGAAGCCCACCCCCATCGAGTACGACGCCCAGCCGGCCGCCTTGTCGGCGGCGGGCCCGGCCACGGCCAGCGCGATGGAGATGGCCAGCGGGTAGTGCAGCGCGTTGCCCAATCCCAGCACGACCAGCCCGGTGACGGCGAGCCAGCCGACCGGGGCGAGCCAGAAGATCGCGAACCCGACGAACGAGACGGTCAGCGCGCCGAGCAGCAGTGGGGCGGGCGGCCAGCGCAGGGCGATCCGGCCGCCGGCCAGCCGGCCGAGGAACATGCCGCACACGATCGCGGCCACCGCGGCGGAGGCGCCGCCCGCGGACATCCCGGCGTGGGTACGCAGCACGTCGGCGGTCCAGAGCGACAGGCAGACCTCGATCGAGCCGGTGACCGACATCAACACCCAGGCGATCCAGTACGCCCGGGGCAGCCGCCCGGCACCCACCTTGCCCGTGCCGGCCGGCTCGGCGGGCAGGCGGCCCACCGACCGCGAACCGGGATCGACGGTCACCGGGGCGGCCGCCCCGGCCGGGCCGGCGGGAGCCGCGGCAGCGGGGTCGCCCTGCGGCGGGCGTACCCGCGAGAGGTGGGCGACGAGGGCGAGCGCCGCGATGAGCCCGGCCTCGACGGCCATCACCGGACGCCAGCCGAACCCGGCGCCGACGCTCACGCCGATGACCAGCGGGGCGAGGATGCCCATGCCGGCGCAGGCGGCGTTGGCCTCGGTGAGCGCGGCCGGCGCGGCGGGGCCGTGCCGGGCGGTGAGGACGACGGCGACACCGCTGATCACCATCATGCCGGCGGTGGCGATCACCGCGACGGCGGCGAGGGTGGCCGGCAGCGGGCGGAGTGTGCCGAACGCGCTGACGCCGACGGCGACCCCGGCGAGGCCGGACCAGATCGCCGCCGCGCGGCCGACGTGTCGGGCGAGCGGGGCGAAGATCGCGCCGCCGAGCATCGCGCCGACCGCGATGGCGGTGCTGTGCAGGCCGGCGACGGCGGCGCTGGTGCCCTGCTCGTCGCGGAGCAGCGGTACGACCGGGCCGAACCCGTAGAGGAAGAAGCCCCACAGGCCCAACTGGGCGTAGGTCAGCCAGGTGGTCCTGTCACGGGTGAGGCGAGGCACTGGCCTTACGCTACAAGCGCGCGGCCGGCACCCCGCCCCAGGTGAGAGTCAGGTCTCGTCAGCGGACGCTGCGGGCGAACTGCCGGGCGGCCCAGAAGACGCCGGCGGCGGCGAGCCCTGCGATGATGGTCAGCCCCTGCCAGACCTTGTCGTCGCCGAGGTCCCCGGCGAAGAGCGCCCGGGTGCCGTCGACCGCCCAGGAGAACGGGTTCCACTCGGCGACGCCCTGGAGCCAGCCCGGGGCGAAGGTGAGCGGCAGCAGGATGCCGGAGAGCAGCAGCACCGGCTGGGCGACGGTGTTCATCAGCGGGGCGAGCGCGTCCTCACTCTTGACCTTGAGCGCGACACCGTAGGAGACGGCCGAGGTCATCAGCGCGATCAGGGCGAGCATCAGGTACGCCAGCAGCAGGTCGCCGATGAAGACACGCAGGTCGAACGCCAGCGCCAGCAGGGTGATGATGACGGCCTGCACGATCAGCGAGACGACGTCGCGCAGGGAGCGGCCGAGCAGCAGGGCGAGCCGGCTGACCGGGGTGACCCGGGAGCGTTCGATCACCCCGGCGCGCAGTTCGGCGATCAGGCCGAAGCCCTGGAACAGGCCGCCGAAGATGGCCAGCAGCACCAGCAGGCCGGGGACGAAGATCTTGTACGCCGCCGCCTGGGTGGGGGCGTTCAGCGCGGGCTTGAGCAGCGGGGCGAAGAGCAGCAGGTACATCACCGGCTGGAAGACGCCGACGAAGACCCAGACCGGGTTGCGTAGCAGCAGCTGGAACTGGCGCTGGAAGATCAGCCAGGTGTCGCGGGCGAGTTTCATCGTGCGGTCTCCGGTTCTCAGGACTCGCGCAGCGAGCGGCCGGTCTTGGTGAGGAAGACGTCGTCGAGGCTGGGGCGGTGCAGCTCGATGGAGCTGAGCGCCAGCCCGGCGGAGTCGAGTCGGCGCAGGAGCTGCGGGATGGCGGTGGCGCCCTCCTCGACGTAGAGGCGTACGCCGCCCTCGTCGATGGTCTCCAGCTTGGTGACGTACTCCTCGCCGTCGAGCAGTTGGGCGGCCTGCGGGGTGGCGGCCAGGTCGAGGCCGACCAGCACCACGTCGCCGGAGATCTCCCGCTTAAGCTCGGCCGGGGTGCCCTCGGCGACCACCTCGCCGTGATCCATGATCGCGATCCGGTCGCAGAGCGCGTCGGCCTCGTCGAGGTAGTGCGTGGTGATGAAGACGGTCATGCCCTCGGTACGCAGCCGACGGATCTCGTCCCACATGTGCGCGCGGCTCTGCGGGTCCAGCCCGGTGGTGGGCTCGTCCAGGAAGACGATCTTCGGCTCGTGGATGATGCCGAGGGCGATCTCGACGCGCCGGCGCTGCCCGCCGGAGTAGGTCTTGCACTTGCGGTCGGCGTACTCGGTGAGCTGGAAGGCGTCCAGGGCGCGGGCGGCGCGGCGGTGCGCGTCGGCCTTGCCGATGCCGTACATCCGGGCGTGCAGCACCAACTCCTCGCGGGCGGTGGACTCGTCCCAGGTGCTGCCGCCCTGGGCGACGTAGCCGATCCGGCGGCGCACCTCGGCCGGGTCCTTGCGCAGGTCGGCCCCGGCGATGGTGGCCTCACCGCCGTCCGGCTCGATGAGCGTGGCGAGCATCCGCAGGGTGGTGGTCTTGCCGGCGCCGTTGGGGCCGAGGAAACCGAAGATCTCCCCCTCGGCGACCTGGAGGTTCACCCCCCGTACGGCGTCGACCGTCTTCGTCTGGCGACCGGCGCGGGAGCGGAACGACTTCCGCAACCCCCTGGTCTCGATCATGTCTGCTCCTGGTCGTCCGGCCGGCCGCACCGGCCACCCTCCCCCGGGAACGGCGCCGGGACGGCGCGTTCCCCCGTGTGTCCCGCGAGCAGGCTAACGCGATATAACGCTTTTGGTCAACGTTGATTATTCCGCGTCCTGGCCCTGTCGCGCCGCTCCGTCCGTCCACCCCGGCCAGTCCTCCGTCCCGACCAGCCCAGCAGGCAGGTACGACACTCCGGAGTCGATCCGCTCGGCGATCCGTCCACACCAGTCGATCTCCGCCTCGGCCCGGGCCAGCCACAGCTCGAACATCCAGCCCACGTGCACCGGCTTGGTGTCACGTACCCAGTCGGAGGCCAACGAGGCCCGCATCGACTCGACACCGGCGCGCAACAGGTTGGCCCGGTTGCGCAGGGCGGCCGCCGCCTCGTCGCGCGGCATCGCGGGCAGGAACGAGAAGGCGGCCACGAACGGGTCGGGCGTCTCGTGCACCTGCCACCACTGGGCGCGCAGCAGGCTCTCGAACTCGTCCTCGCCCTTGGGCGTCACCTCGTACGTGGTGCGGGCCGGACGGGCGCCCACCTGCTCGGTCGCCACCTCGCGCAGCAGCCCCTCCCCGGCGAGCTTGCGCAGTGCGTGGTAGATCGATCCGGGCTGCACGTTGGCCCACTTGTCGGCATTCCAACTGAGCAGTTCGCGGCGCACGTCGTAGCCGTGCACCGGCTGCATCCAGCGGACCAGGCCGAGAATCATCATGCGAGTCGCAGACACCGGCCAAGCGTAATAACCAAGTTTGACTAACGGCCGGCGGAACAGTGCCACATCCCACACTGAGCGATCGTTAGGGGGGTTCAGGGTGGCCGATACACTCCCGGTCAACGACCTTCCGGGAGGAGCCCTCAAGGTGCGCAAGGTACTCATCGCCAACCGTGGCGAGATCGCCGTCCGCGTCATCCGTGCCTGCCGCGACGCCGGTCTGGGCAGCGTCGCCGTCTACGCGGACTCCGACCGGGACGCCCTGCACGCCACCCTCGCCGACGAGGCGTACGCCCTCGGTGGCGACACCGCGGCCGACAGCTACCTGCGGATCGACAAGCTGATCGACGTCGCCGGGAAGTCGGGCGCGGACGCCGTCCACCCCGGCTACGGCTTCCTCTCCGAGAACGCCGACTTCGCCCAGGCCGTCATCGACGCCGGGCTCACCTGGATCGGCCCCACCCCGCAGGCGATCCGCGACCTGGGTGACAAGGTCACCGCCCGGCACATCGCCCAGCGGGCCGGCGCTCCCCTGGTCCCCGGCACCCCCGACCCGGTCGGCAACGCCGACGAGGTGATGGCCTTCGCCGTCGACCACGGCCTGCCGGTCGCCATCAAGGCGGCCTTCGGCGGCGGCGGGCGCGGGCTCAAGGTGGCCCGCACCATGGAGGAGATCCCGCACCTGTTCGAGTCGGCCACCCGCGAGGCGGTCGCCGCGTTCGGTCGGGGCGAGTGCTTCGTCGAGCGGTACCTGGACAAGCCCCGCCACGTCGAGGCGCAGGTCCTCGCCGACCAGCACGGCAACGTCATCGTCGTCGGCACCCGGGACTGCTCGTTGCAGCGCCGGCACCAGAAGCTGGTCGAGGAGGCCCCCGCGCCGTTCCTCACCGACGCCCAGCGCCGGCAGATCCACGACAGCGCCAAGGCGATCTGCCGGGAGGCCGGCTACCACGGCGCCGGCACCGTCGAGTACCTGGTCGGCGCCGACGGCACCATCTCCTTCCTGGAGGTCAACACCCGGCTCCAGGTGGAGCACCCGGTCACCGAGGAGACCGCCGGCGTCGACCTGGTCCGCGAGCAGTTCCGCATTGCCGACGGCGAGAAGCTGCGCTTCACCGAGGACCCGACCCCGCGCGGGCACGCCATCGAGTTCCGGATCAACGGCGAGGACCCGGGCCGCAACTTCCTGCCCGCCCCGGGCACCATCACCGCGCTGCGGCTGCCCACCGGCCCCGGCGTCCGGGTCGACACCGGCATCTCGGCCGGCGACGTGATCGGCGGCAACTTCGACTCGCTGCTCGCCAAGGTGATCATCACCGGCGAGACGCGTACCGAGGCGATCGAGCGGGCCCGCCGGGCGCTGGACGAGATGGTCGTCGAGGGCATGGCCACCGCGCTGCCCTTCCACCGCCTGGTCGTCCGGGACCCCGCATTCACCGCCGCGCCGTTCACCGTGCACACCCGGTGGATCGAGACCGAGTTCGACAACACCGTGCCGGCCTTCACCGCGCCCGCCGGCGCCGTCGAGGGCCCGGCCGAGCGCGAGACCGTCGTGGTAGAGGTGGGTGGCAAGCGGCTGGAGGTCAGCCTCCCCGCCGGCTTCGGCGGGGGTACGACCACCGCCTCGCCCGCCGCCCGCAAGCCGGCCCGCCGGGGCGGTGGCGCCAAGGCCGGCGCCACGGTCAGCGGCGACGCGCTCGCCTCGCCGATGCAGGGCACCATCGTCAAGATCGCTGTGGCGGAGGGGGACACCGTCGCCGAGGGTGACCTGGTCGTGGTGCTGGAGGCGATGAAGATGGAGCAGCCGCTGCACGCCCACAAGGCCGGTACGGTCAGCGGCCTCACCGCCGAGGTCGGCGCGGTGATCACCGCCGGCGCCGCCATCTGCACCATCGCCTGACCCTCCCCCTCCCCCGTCCCTCCCCCGCCCTCGACGTGCGCACTTACGGAGAAAGAGTGGCTATTCCCGGCCGGATAGCCACTCTTTCTCTGTAAGTGCGCTCTGGGCCTCGGGGGGCGGGGGGCGAGGGGGCGGGGTGGGTGGTTTGGGGCACCAGCGGGGGCGGGAGTGGGTGGGAGCAGGGATGATGGCCCGGTGCGGTTCCTTCATGGCGCGGTCCCCGCGCACGACCTGACCTACAACGACGTCTTCATGGCCCCGGCCCGCTCCGAGGTGGGCTCCCGGCTCGACGTCGACCTGGCCACCAGCGACGGGACGGGCACCACCATCCCGCTGGTGGTGTCGAACATGACCGCCGTGTCCGGCCGGCGGATGGCCGAGACCGTCGCCCGGCGCGGCGCGATCGCGGTGATCCCGCAGGACATCCCGATCGAGGTGGTCGCCAACGTGGTCGCGTGGGTGAAGCAGCGGCACCTGGTGCACGACACCCCGATCACGCTCGGCCCGACCGACACCGTCGGCGACGCGATCCACCTGCTGCCGAAGCGGTCGCACGGCGCGGTGATCGTGGTCGACGACGCGAACCGCCCGGTCGGCGTGGTCACCGAGGCGGACACCGTCGGCGTGGACCGCTTCGCCCAGTTGCGGCACGTGATGTCGACCGAGCTGCACACGGTGCCGGCGGACGCGGACCCGCGTACCGGCTTCGACCGGCTCTCCGCGGGCCGGCGCCGGTTGGCCCCGGTGGTGGACGCCGACGGCCGGCTGATCGGGGTGCTCACCCGGCAGGGCGCGCTGCGCGCCACCCTCTACCGGCCGGCCGTGGACGACCGGGGCCGGCTGCGGATCGCGGCGGCGGTGGGGATCAACGGCGACGTGACCGGCAAGGCCGAGGCGCTGCTGGCGGCCGGGGTGGACACCCTGGTCGTGGACACCGCGCACGGCCACCAGGAGCGGATGATCTCGGCGCTGCGGGCGGTCCGCCGGGTCGACCCGGCGGTCCCGGTCGCGGCCGGCAACGTGGTCACCGCCGAGGGCGTACGTGACCTGGTGGAGGCGGGCGCGGACATCGTCAAGGTCGGCGTCGGGCCGGGCGCGATGTGCACCACCCGGATGATGACCGGCGTGGGCCGGCCGCAGTTCTCCGCCGTGCTGGACTGCGCGGCGGCGGCCCGCGAACTGGGCCGGCACGTCTGGGCCGACGGCGGCGTGCGGCACCCGCGCGACGTGGCGCTGGCCCTCGCGGCCGGAGCGTCCAACGTCATGATCGGATCCTGGTTCGCCGGCACCTACGAGTCCCCCGGCGACCTCTACACCGAGCCGGACGGGCGGCGCTACAAGGAGAGCTTCGGCATGGCCTCGGCGCGGGCGGTGAGCGCGCGTACCGCCGAGGACAGCGCCTTCGACCGGGCCCGCAAGGCGATCTTCGAGGAGGGCATCTCCTCCGCGCGGATGTACCTGGACCCGACCCGTCCGGGGGTGGAGGACCTGATCGACGAGATCATCTCCGGCGTGCGCAGTGCCTTCACGTACGCGGGCGCCCGCAACCTGGACGAGTTCCACGAGCGTGCCCTGGTCGGCGTCCAGAGCACCGCCGGCTACACCGAAGGCATGCCCCTCCCCACCAGCTGGTGACCGCCCATTCCCTCCCACCCGTCCCGCGCTCCAGTGATCATGAAGTTAGCGGCGGAGTGACCGACCTCCAGTGCCGCTGACTTCATGATCATGTGGTGCGGGGCGGGGGGTTGGGGGGAGCAGGGGGTGGGGTCGGGGCAGGCGGGTGCAGGCGAGCAGGCCGACCAGGAGGAAACCGGCGGCGGCGAACGCGGCGTACCGGGTGGCGTCGGAGAACGCCTCCTTCGCCTCGTCGGCGATCGACGCCGTACGGGGGTCGGCGGCCAGCCCGGTGATGGCCGCGCCGGCACTGTCCTTGACCTCGGCGACCACCCGGTCGCGCTGCGCCGCGTCGAGTTCCGGCCGGTCGGCGAGGCGGTCGCCGAGCAGGCCGCCCAGGCTGGCGAAGAGCACCGTGCCGAGCACCGCGATGCCGAGCGCGGAGCCGACCTGCCGGGCGGTGCTCTGGATGCCCGAGCCCTGTCCGCTGCGTTGCACCGGCACGTCGGCGAGGGAGACGCCGGTGAGCTGCGCAGTCGCCAGGCCGACACCGACGCCGTACACGAAGAGAAACCCGAGCGGCGCCCACCACCGGGTGTCCGGCGCGACGACCAGGCCGATCCCGGCGACGCCGACCAGTTCGGCGGCGACGCCGAGCTGGACCATCCGGGCGGCGCCCCAGCGCCGGGTGAGCGGGGTGCCGAGCCCGCTGGCCAGGAAGCTGCCGACGGCGAGCGGCAGCAGCGCCGCGCCGGTACCGAAGGCGCTGTAGCCGAGGACGTTCTGGAACCACAGTGGCAGGGCGAAGAGCAGCCCGAACTCGCCGAGGCTGACGATGGCGGCGGCGAGGACGCCGTTGCGGAACGAGCGGATGCCGAACAGCGACAGGTCGAGCAGGGCGGGGCGGCCGGCCCGGTCACGGCGTAGCTGATGGGCCACGAAGACGACGAGGGCGGCGAGCCCGAGCAGCCCGGCGACCGGCACCGGGGAGATCGCGGCGGTCCAGTCCAGGCCGAAGAGGCGGAACGGCCGCTCCCGCTCCCACCAGCCGTAGGTACGGCCCTCGATGAGGGCGAAGACGACGCCGGTCATGCCGATCACCGAGAGCAGCGCACCGAGCAGGTCGACGCCGCGTTCGGCCCGGTCGTCGCGGGACTCGCGGACCAGGACGAGGGTGGCCGCGACGACGGCGACGCCGACCGGGACGTTGATGCCGAACGCCCACCGCCAGGAGTACTCGGTGGTGAGCCAGCCGCCGAGCAGCGGGCCGAGGGCGGCCGCGCCGCCGATGGTGGAGCCCCAGACGGCGAAGGCGACGCCCTTCTCCCGGCCGGTGAAGTTCGCGTTGAGCAGGGAGAGCGAGGTGGGCAGCATCATCGCGCCGCCGACTCCTTGCAGCACCCGGGAGGCGATCAGCGTCTCGCCGGTGCCGGCGACGGCGGCGAGCACGCTGGCCGCGACGAAGACCACCACGCCGGCGACGAACATCCGCCGCCGTCCGACCCGGTCGGCGAAGCGTCCGGCGACCAGCAACAGGGCCGCGAAGACCAGGGTGTACGCCTCTTGCACCCACTGCGCGTCGGCGGAGGTGATCCCCAGGTCCCGGATGATCTGCGGTACGGCGACGTTCACGATCGTCGCGTCCACGATGATCATCGCGACGCCGAGGCTGATGGCCAGCAGCCCCCACCAGCGGGCGCGTCCGTCGCTGCGCATCCGGGCCTCCTCGACTAGCTAGATTTTCTAGCTACCTGAGGTGCTAGCTTTTACCCGTGGAGGGGGCGGCGTCAACCGGCGAGCGTGGCACGGCCGGCGTGTCGCGCCGGGGGCCGTACAGCGAGGCGCCGACGACCAGCGACACCGCCCGCGCCCTGCGCGAGGTGCTGCGGGCCGCCGGTGACACCCGGGGCGCCCTGGCCCGCCGGCTCGGCATCGGGACCACCGACGCGGCCGCCATCGACCACCTGATCTCCTCCCCCGTGCCGCTCGGCCCGGTGGAGCTGGGCAACCGGCTCGGCATCCGCTCCGCCTCGGCCACCACCCTGGTCGACCGCCTGGTGCAGGCCGGCCACGTGGAACGGGGGCCGCACCCGAGCGACCGGCGACGCCTCTCGCTCCAGGTCACCGAGCGGGCCCACGACGAGGTGCTGGCGGCGTTGCGGCCGATGCTCGCCGGGGTCGAGCAGGCGGTCGCCCGACTCACCCCCGAACAGGCGGTCGCGACCACCACGTTCCTGCGCGAGGTCGCCGCGGTGATGCGCGAGTACGTGGCGACGGCGCCGGACGAGCCGCGCTCCGGCACGCGCCCGGACTGACCGCCCCGGCGCGGGCCGCGCGGGAGCCACGTCGAGCGGGAACACCTGCGGCCGAGGCCGGCGGGTCACTCGAAGAGGCGACGGATGACCTGGCGGGCGGTGGCCTCGGGGTCGTCCCCCGCGCCGGGCGGCAGGGCGCCGGCCAGCCAGAGGGTGGCGAAGCCGTGCACGATCGACCAGGCGGCGAGGGCGTCCCGGTCGGGGGTCGAGGCGGCCGGATGGGCGGCCACCCCGCCGTGCAGCGCCGCGCCGGACCGGGCCCGGGCGGCGACCAGGGCGGGATCGTCGGGCCGGTAGAGGTCGGGGCGGAACATCACCTCGAAGTGGGCCCGGTGCTCGACGGCGAACCGGACGTACGCCACGCCGGCCTCCAGCAGGTCGTCGCCGGCCCGACCCAGTTCCTCGGTGAGCAGGTCGTACCCCTCGACGGCGAACGCGGTGAGCAGGCCGGCCTTGTCGCCGAAGTGGTGCGCCGGCGCGGCGTGCGAGACGCCGGCCCGCCGGGCGAGGTCACGCAGGCTGAGCGCCGCCGGCCCGGACTCCCGGATCGCCTCCGCCGTCGTCGCGAGCAGGGCGCGGCGCAGGTCGCCGTGGTGGTACGGCCGGTTGCTCGTCATGCCGCGATCGTAACTTGCCATTGACAAGACCACCATGGTCAGGCATATCTTGTCGTCATCAAGATTTGCCCCTCGGAGGTTCGCATGGCCCCACTGATCGCTCTCGTCGTCGGCACCGCCCTGGCCCGACTGGCCGGCCTGGCCGGCGTCGACCCGCTCGACGGCTGGCACCCCGCGCTCCGGGTCGGCCTGGCGCTGATGTTCGCGTTGACCGGGTTCGCGCACTTCGCGGCACCCCGCCGCGCCGACCTGATCGCCATGGTCCCGCCCCGGCTCCCCCGGCCGGACCTGCTCGTCACCGTCACCGGCGCACTGGAACTGACCGGCGCCGTGGCGTTGCTGGCCCCGGCCACCGCACGGTGGGCCGCCGCCGCGCTCGCCCTGCTGATGGTGGCGATGTTCCCCGCGAACGTCTCGGCGGCCCGACGCCGGCTGACCCTGGGCGGCCGACCGGTCACCCCGCTGGCGACCCGCACCGCGCTGCAGATCCTGTTCGTCGGCGTCGCCGCGGTTATTTCGTTTGGCCCCTAACCGTCCGGGGGCTAACGTGTACGCCGTGCAGAGGGACCCACTGATCCGCTTCCCGGACGTGCTGCGCCAGGTGCCGATCGGGCGCCTGGTCTCGGTCGCCGGCCACCTCGTCGACCAGCACTGGGGGCGCTACCTGGCCGAGCACCACGGCCTCACCCCGGCCGGCGCGCGGGTGCTGTTCACCCTCGCCGGCATCCAGGACGCCACCCACCGGCAGGTCGCCGAGCAGTGCTTCGTCCGCCCGGCCACCCTCACCGGCATCGTCGACACCCTCGAACGCGACGGCTTCGTCGTCCGCCGCCGGGACACCACCGACCGCCGCTCGGTGCAGCTCGCCCTGACCGACCGGGGACGCGAACACCTGCGGCAGCTCGTCGACCTGATCCACCGCGACACCCCGCTCACCTCCGTCGACGCCGACCCGGCGAAGAAGGCGGTGATCCGGGAGTTCCTGACCGAATTGATCGTGAGCATGTCCGACGGGGAGGACAGCCGGTTGAACCCACGAATCCATGATCCCGACCAGCCGACGCCGGGGGGCCCGCCGTGCTGATCCGCCTGCTCCGCGGCCATCTGCGCCCGTACCACCGGCCACTGCTCGCGGTGGTGCTCTTCCAGTTCGTCGGCACGATGGCCTCGCTCTACCTGCCGAGCCTCAACGCCGACATCATCGACCTCGGCGTGGCCCGGGGCGACACCGACTACATCCTGCGCACCGGCGGCTGGATGCTGCTGGTCAGCCTGGTGCAGATCGTCTGCTCGGTGGCCGCCGTGTACCTGGGTGCCCGGACCGCCATGGCCTTCGGGCGGGACGTCCGCAGCGACGTCTTCGAGCAGGTGAACCGCTTCTCGGCGCGCGAGGTGGCCCGCTTCGGCGCGCCGTCGCTGATCACCCGCAACACCAACGACGTGCAACAGGTGCAGATGCTCGTGCTGATGAGCTGCACCATGCTGGTCGCCGCACCGATCATGAGTGTCGGCGGCGTGGTCATGGCGCTGCGCGAGGACGTGGGGCTCTCCTGGCTGATGCTGGTCAGCGTGCCGGTGCTGGCGGTGGCGCTCGGCCTGGTCATCCGGCGGATGGTGCCGGGCTTCCGGCTCATGCAGACCCGGATCGACACGGTCAACCGGGTGCTGCGCGAGCAGATCACCGGCATCCGGGTGGTCCGCGCGTTCGTCCGCGAGCCGTACGAGACGAACCGCTTCGCGACGGCCAACGCCGACCTCACCGACACCGCGCTGCGGGTCGGCCGGCTCCAGGCGCTGATCTTCCCGATCGTCATGCTGGTGCTCAACGTCTCCAGCGTCGCCGTGCTCTGGTTCGGCGCGCAGCGGGTCGACGCCGGTCAGATCCAGGTCGGCGCGCTCACCGCGTTCCTCCAGTACCTGATGCAGATCCTGATGGCCGTCATGATGGCGACCTTCATGCTGATGATGGTGCCCCGGGCCGCGGTCTGCGCCGAACGGATCGTCGAGGTGCTCGACACCGACTCGTCGGTGGTGCCGCCGGCCCGGCCGGTGACCCGGGTCGAGGGACGCGGTGAGCTGCAGCTGCGCGGCGTCTCCTTCCAGTACCCGGGGGCGAGCGCGCCAGTGCTGCGCGACGTCTCGTTCCGGGCCACCCCCGGACGGACCACCGCGATCATCGGCTCCACCGGGGCCGGCAAGACCACCCTGCTCACCCTGATCCCCCGCCTGGTCGACGCCACCGCCGGGGCGGTGCTGGTCGACGGGGTGGACGTGCGGGAGCTGGAGCCGGACGAGCTGTGGCGGCGGATCGGGCTGGTGCCGCAGCGGCCGTACCTGTTCACCGGCACGGTCGCCAGCAACCTGCGCTACGGCAACCCGGACGCCACCGACGAGGAGCTGTGGACGGCGCTGGAGATCGCCCAGGCCCGCGACTTCGTGGCCCAGATGCCCGGCGGGCTGGCCGCCCCGATCGCGCAGGGCGGCACGAACGTCTCCGGCGGCCAGCGGCAGCGGCTGGCCATCGCCCGTGCGCTGGTCCGCAAGCCGGAGATCTACCTCTTCGACGACTCGTTCTCCGCGCTCGACCTCGGCACCGACGCTCGACTGCGGGCGGCGCTGCGGCCGGTCACCGAGGACGCGGCGGTGGTGATCGTCGCCCAGCGGGTCTCCACGATCGTCGACGCCGACCAGATCGTCGTGCTGGAGGACGGGGGCGTCGTCGGCCTGGGACGACATGAGGACCTACTGGCCGACTGCCCGACGTACGCGGAGATCGTGGCGTCCCAGCAGACCACGGAGGTGGCGGCGTGACGACGCAGCGCGTACCCGATCAGAAGCCGGCCGCCGAGGCGGGGACGCCGAAGCGGCTGCCCCCGGGCAGGCAGGGCGGCGGGCCGCCGTGGATGGGCGCCGGGATGCCGGCGGAGAAGTCGCTGAACTTCGGGCCGTCGGCCCGGCGGCTGCTGGGCCGGCTCCGACCGCACCGGCTGCACCTCGCCTCGATCATCACCCTGGCGGTGACGAGCGTCGCGGCCAGCGTGGTCGGCCCGAAGATCCTCGGCCACGCCACCGACATCATCTTCACCGGGGTGATCGGCCGGCAGCTCCCCGCCGGCAGCAGCGCCGAACAGGCGGTGGCGGCGGCCCGGGCGGCCGGCAACGACAACTTCGCCGACATGCTGGCCCGGATGGACGTCGTCCCCGGGGTGGGCATCGACTTCGCCGCCCTGGGCCGTACCCTCGCCCTCGCCGTCGCCCTCTACCTGGGGGCCAGCCTGCTGATGTGGTGGCAGGGCTGGCTGCTCAACGGGGTGGTGCAGCGTACGGTGCTGCGGCTGCGCGCCGAGGTGGAGGAGAAGCTCAACCGGCTCCCGCTGCCCTACTTCGACCGGCAGCCCCGGGGTGAGCTGCTCAGCCGGGTCACCAACGACATCGACAACATCTCGCAGACCCTCTCGCAGACGTTGAGCCAACTGCTCACCTCGCTGCTCACCGTGGTCGGCGTGCTGGCCATGATGTTCTGGATCTCGCCGCTGCTGGCCCTGGTCGCCCTGGTGGCGGTGCCGCTGTCGGTGCTGGTCACCGGGCAGATCGCCAAGCGGTCGCAGCGCAAGTTCATCGCCCAGTGGACCCACACCGGCGAGCTGAACGGGCAGATCGAGGAGGCGTTCACCGGCCACGAGCTGGTCAAGGTCTTCGGCCGGCAGCGGGAGGTGCAGGCCGCCTTCCACGCCAAGAACGACGAGTTGTTCGCCGCCAGCTTCGGCGCCCAGTTCATCTCCGGGATCATCATGCCGGCGATGTTCTTCATCGGGAACCTCAGCTACGTCGCGATCGCCGTGGTCGGCGGGCTGCGGGTGGCGTCCGGGTCGATGAGCCTCGGCGACGTGCAGGCGTTCATCCAGTACTCGCGGCAGTTCACCCAGCCGCTGACCCAGGTGGCGTCGATGGCGAACCTGCTCCAGTCCGGGGTGGCCTCCGCGGAGCGGGTGTTCGCGGTGCTCGACGCCGAGGAGCAGAGCCCCGACCCGGAGCCGCCGGCCCGGGTCACCGATCCGCACGGCCGGGTCGAGTTCGCGCACGTCTCCTTCCGGTACGACCCGGACAAGCCGCTGATCGAGGACCTGTCCCTGGTCGCCGAGCCCGGCCACACCGTGGCGATCGTCGGCCCG
Organism: Micromonospora citrea; assembly: GCF_049629545.1. Classification (GTDB taxonomy): domain Bacteria; phylum Actinomycetota; class Actinomycetes; order Mycobacteriales; family Micromonosporaceae; genus Micromonospora; species Micromonospora citrea_A. Next base: position 210,918 of record NZ_JBNADX010000004.1, on the reverse strand, counting down.
ACGGGCGCCGGCAAGACCACCCTGGTCAACCTGATCATGCGCTTCTACGAGCTGGACGCCGGGCGGATCACCCTCGACGGGGTGGACGTCACCACGCTGCGCCGGGACGACCTGCGCGGCCGGATCGGCATGGTGCTGCAGGACACCTGGCTCTTCGGCGGCACCATCCGCGACAACATCGCGTACGGGCGGCCGGACGCGAGCGAGGAGGAGATCCACGCTGCGGCCCGGGCCACCTTCGTGGACCGCTTCGTGCGCAGCCTCCCCGACGGGTACGACACCGTGATCGACGAGGAGGGGAGCAACGTCAGCGCCGGCGAGAAGCAGCTCATCACCATCGCCCGGGCGTTCCTGGCCGAGCCGTCGCTGCTGATCCTGGACGAGGCGACCAGCTCGGTGGACACCCGCACCGAGGTGCTGCTGCAACGGGCGATGGCGGCGCTGCGCTCGGACCGGACCAGCTTCGTGATCGCCCACCGGCTCTCCACCATCCGCGACGCCGACCTGATCCTGATGATGGAGAACGGCCGGATCGTCGAGCAGGGCACCCACGAGGAGCTGCTCGCGGCGCACGGCGCGTACCACCGGTTGTACCGGGCGCAGTTCGCCGGGGCGCTGGTGGACGACGACGAGGCCGGGGCGACCCCCGAGCCGGCGTCGGTGCGGGGCTGACCAGCCGTGTCGACACTGCCGGGGCGGTGGCCGGGGCGGGAGCGCCCCGGCCGTCGCCCCGTACCGTCAACCGGCCGGCAGCAGGTCGTGGGACCGGTCGGCGACGACCCGGCCGACCAGCCGCAGGGCGTCCGCGACCGGCACAGGGTCCAGGCCACGACCGTCGCGCAGGCGCAACGCCACCGACCCGTCGGCCGCCTCCCGGGCGCCGACCACCCCGACGTACGGGACCTTGCGGTGGGCCGCGTCGCGGACCCGGGCGCCCAGCGAACCGGCGTGGTCGACCTCGACCCGCAGCCCGGCGTCGAGCGCCCGACGGGCCAGCTCCTCCGCCGCGTCGGCCTGCCCGGCGTCGACCGGGAGCACCACCAGCTGCACCGGGGCGTACCACGCCGGGAAGGCGCCCTGGTGCACCTCGATCAGGTAGGCGAAGAGGCGTTCCATGCTGCCGACCAGGCTGCGGTGCACCATCACCGGCCGTCGCCGGGCGCCGTCGGAGTCGGTGTACGACAGGTCGAACCGCTCCGGCTTGTCGAAGTCGAGCTGGACGGTGGAGATGGTGGACTCCCGGCCGGCGGCGTCGAGGACCTGGATGTCGATCTTCGGGCCGTAGAACGCGGCCTCCCCCGGGGCCTCGGTGAACTCCACCCCGTCGAGCGCGGCGCGCAGCAGGTCCTCGGCCCGCGCCCACTGCGCGTCGTCGCCGACGTACTTCTGGCCCGGCCCGCGCAGCGACAGCCGGAACCCGGCCGGCCGGACGCCGAGCGCGGCGTGCGCCTGCCGGATCAGTCGCAGGATCTCCCGCACCTCGTCACCCACCTGTGCCGGGGCGCAGAAGTTGTGCGCGTCGTTGAGCGAGATGGCGCGCACCCGGGACAGCCCGCCGAGCACGCCGGAGCGTTCCGCCCGGTACATCCCGCCCAGCTCGGCGACGCGCAGCGGCAGTTCCCGGTAGGAGCGGCCCCGGGCCCGGTACACCAGCGCGTGGTGCGGGCAGAGCGCCGGCCGCAGCACGAACTCGTCGTCGGCGGAGAGCCGCAGCGGCGGGAACATGTCGTCGGCGAAGTAGCCGAGGTGGCCGGAGAGTGCGAAGAGTTCCCGTTTGCCCAGGGGCGGGGAGTAGATGTGCCGGTAGCCGGCCCGGCGCTCCAGTTCCCGGACGTACTCCTCGACCGCGTGCCGGGCGGCGGCGCCGGCCGGCAGCCAGATCGGCAGCCCGGCCCCGGCGAGCGGGTCGGAGACGAACAGGTCCAGTTCCCGGCCGAGCCTGCGGTGGTCGATCATGTCGCTCTCCTTGATCGGGTACGACCCGGGGGCGACCTGGTCCGGAACGCCGCGAGGCCCCGGGGCGGATCGCCCGGGGCCTCGTCGACGGGATACGTCAGTGCGGCGCGCCGGGATCTCCCGGCGTCGTGGTCACCACCGCGCTGCGCATGTGGCGACGGTACGACCGCCCCGCCTGCCGGGACCACCGGTTTTACGGACGGCCGAGGCCGGCACGGCGCCGGCGGGATCACCGGTACTCCGGGTGGCCGAGGCCGGCGCCTCGCTCGGCCGACAAGGGCCGACGAGGGCGGCCGTGCGGGCTGCGGGAACGGAGGCGGGGGCGCGGGCGGGGCGCGCAGAGGCAGGGTGGGCCGCCGGCACGGGACCTGCCGGCGGCCCGGCGCGGCCCGGTCGTCGGGAACGGGGGGCCCGACGCGCAGCGGGCCGCGTCCCGTCAACGGTACGCCGATGACCGCCGATGCGCCGTCCCGGGCCGGTACGGATTCCGGGCGACCGATCCGTCACATCGTGTCGAGCTGCGTCGTTGTATTCCGGTGGCCTGTCGTGTCCGTGGTCACCACCGACCGGGGCCGTCCGCGGTGACGCCGGGCACGCCGGCAGGCTCGGGGGACGTGATCGGCCTTGACCGGCGAGGTGGCAGTCGTGCCCGAACTTCTCACTGAGATGGCGTCGCCGCAGTGGGCGTACCTCGCGCTGCTGGGACTGCTGATCGCCGACGCCTTCGTGCCGGTCGTCCCCACCCAGGTCGTCATGATCACCGGTGGCGCGCTCACCGTCTACGGCGGGCTGAGCCTGCCGCTGACCATCGCCGTCGGCGCCCTCGGTGTCTTCACCGGTGACCTCGCCTGCTACCTGCTGGGGCGCAGCGCCCCCGGCCGCCGCGTGCCCCGACACTCCGAGCCGACCCGGGCCCGCCGGATGGCCGGACGGGTCACCCGGGGACTGCGTCGCCCCGGCCCGCTGGTCATCCTGCTCTGCCGCTTCGTGCCCGGCGGCCGGATGGCGGCCTGCTTCTCCGCCGGCCGCAGCCGCTACCCGTGGCGGCTCTTCGTCCTCTACGAGGCCCTGGCGGCGACGGGCTGGGCCGCGTACGGCGGGCTGGTCGGCCATCTCGGTGGCGCGGCGCTGACCGAGTCGGCCTGGCAGTTGGCGGTGATCGCGGTCGCGGCGGCGGTCGGGTTCGCGGCGGCGGGCTGGGCCATGACGGTGCTGGGCGACCGCGTCCGCCCCGAAGTTCCCGTCGACTGACGGCCCCGGCGCCCGCCACCGGCTCACCGCGCCCCACCGCCCGACCAGCCGAGCCGCCGCACGCCACGCGCCACCGACGATGACCGGCCACCACCGCAGCGGGCCCACCGCCTGCAGACCTTGCGCCCGGCCACGCACCGGGGCCGGTGTCCCGGACACGCTACGGACCTGATCGCACAGGTGGATCACCTGACGGGTGGCGGTCGACGCGATCCATCTGTGCGATCAGGTCCGTAGCGTCGGTCCGACCCCTCTCCCCTCAGGTCTTCTTCGGCCTTCGGCCCTGATGGCAGCGGAGGCTCCGGATGCCCACCACCGGGCTGCGAGGGACGACATGGGCAGTGCCAAGAGCGACGGCCGACCTGGGCGAGCGGGGCAACGAGGCGGAGCGACGACGTCCGACCGCGCGGGGGCAACGACGGCGGTGTCGGGCAAGGACGCCCGACCGCGTGGGGCGAGGACGCCCGGCGGTGGCGCGGGGTTTGGGGGCAGCAGCCCGTGGAGAGTCGCGCAGGGACATCGGCGCAGGATCCACCTAGGGGTGGTCTCCCGGATCGATGTCGGTGGGCGTCCCGGATCCGTTTCGGGCGGACGCGGCGACAGGCTGGGGCATGCGTGGAAACCGGGCCCACGGCCTGCTGGCCCTCGGCGGCATCGCCCTGGCGGCGCTGCTCGCCGTGATCGGTCACCTCGAGGTGAACGACGATCTGAACCCCTGGTCACTGACCGTCAGCGACTTCGCCGTCTCCGACCGGGGCGGCGTCGTCGACGCGGCCATGGTGGTGCTCGCCGTTGCGACGGCGGTGCTGATCCCGCCCCTGTGGCGCACCCGCCCCACGCCCGACCCCGGCAGGCAGCCGGCCGACGGGCACCGCGTCCGGCGGGGCGGCCGCCGAAGCGCAGCCACGGCGCTCCTGCTGGCCTGGTCCACCGGGCTGGTCATCGCCGCCGTGGTGCCCACCAACCAACCGGGGACGCCCATGGACACCACCGCGCAGCTGCACCGGTACGCCTCGGTGGTCGCCTTCCTCGCCCTGCCGGCCGCCGGCTGGTTGCTCGCCGGTCACCTGAGCGCCCGCACCGCGGGTCTGCTGCGCGCCCTGGCCATGACCAGCCTGCTGCTGGCGGGGGCGATGGTCTGGTCGGCATACCCGGGCGACCGGGTGCTGATCGGTCTCGCCGAGCGGCTGCTCATCCTCGCGGAGGTCGTGCTGCTCGCCGTGGTCGCGGCCGCCCTGGCCCGCCCGCCGGCGAGCACGCCGCCGACCTCCGCTGACCCGTGCGTCCGCCGGGCCGGACCACGCGGCCGGCCCGGCGGCGCGGCGGCTACTCCAGTTCGTGGAGCATGAGCTGGCGGGCCGCCTCGGTGATCGAGCCGGACAGCGACGGGTAGATCGTGATCGTCTGGGCCAGCTCGTTGACGGTGAGGTTGTTCTCCACCGCCATCGTGATCGGCAGGATCAGCTCGCTCGCCTTCGGCGCGACCACCACACCGCCGATCACCTGGCCGCTGGCCGGCCGGCAGAACAGCTTCACGAAGCCGTCGGCCAGGTCGTCCATCTTCGCCCGGGCGTTGCCCGACAGCGGCAGCATCACCTGGCGGGCGGGCACCTTGCCGGCGTCCACCTCGTCCTGGGAGACGCCGACCGTGGCCAACTCCGGGTCGGTGAAGACGTTCGCGGCGACGGTACGCAGCCGGAGCGGGCGGACCGCCTCGCCGAGCGCGTGCCACATGGCGATCCGGCCCTGCATGGCGGCGACACTGGCCAGCGGCAGCACCCCGGTGCAGTCGCCGGCGGCGTAGATGCCGGGGACGTTGGTGCGCGACACCCGGTCGACGGTGACGTAGCCGCCCTTGGCCAGCTCGACGCCGTACTCCGCCAGGCCCAGACCGGCGGTGTTCGGAATCGAGCCGACGGCGATCAGGGCGTGCGAGCCGTACACGACCCGGCCGTCGGAGAGCTGGACCTCGACACCGTCGTCGGTACGCCGGACCGCGTCCGCCCGGGAGTTGTTGAGGATGCTCATGCCCCGGTTGCGGAACACCCGCTCGATCGCCATCGCGGCGTCGGCGTCCTCGTGCGGCATCACCCGGTCGCGGCTGGAGACCAGGGTGACCTGGACGCCCATGGCCAGGTAGGCGCTGGCGAACTCGGCGCCGGTGACGCCGGAACCGACCACGATCAGGTGCGCGGGCAGCTCGGGCAGGTCGTACACCTGCCGCCAGGTGAGGATCCGCTCGCCGTCCGGGACGGCGGTGGGGAGCTGGCGCGGGGTGGCGCCGGTGGCGACCAGGACGGTCGAGGCGGCGATCGAGTACTCACCGCCACCGTCGGCCGGGGTGACGACCACCCGGTGGGTGTGACCGAGCGTGTCCTCACCCAGCCGGGCGGTGCCGGCGACGAAGGTGACCCCGGCCTTCACGAGCTTGGCGTGGATGTCGGCGGACTGGTGCAGCGCCAGCCGCTTCACCCGGTCGTGGACCGTACGGGCGTCGACCGTCACCGCCTCCAGCCCGTCGGAGTGCACCCCGAACTCCTCGGTGTCCCGGTAGCCGGTGACCACCTCCGAGCTGGCGATGAAGGTCTTCGACGGGACGCAGTCGGAGAGCACGCAGGCGCCGCCGGCCCCCTCGGCCTCCACCACGGTGACGTCGGCGTCCAGTTGCGCGGCGACCAGAGCCGCCTCGTAGCCGGCCGGCCCGCCGCCGATGATCACTATCCGGCTCACAGCGCTCGCCCTTCCGCAGTGCTCACAGTGACTTTCTTCTCCCGAACACGTCCGACACGCACCGTCGTATTCTCCCCCACCCGTCCGCCGGGCTATCGTCATCGCCGTGCGTCACTACGCCGCCTACGGCTCAAACCTGGACCCCGCCCGGATGCGCGCCTACTGTCCGCATTCGCCGATGGTGGGCATCGGCTGGCTGGAGGGCTGGCGGCTGACCTTCGCGGGCGAGGACGTGATCGGCTGGGAGGGCTCCGTCAGCACCGTCGTCGAGTCCCCGGGCGACCGGGTCTTCGTCGCGCTGTACGACATCCACCCGTACGACGCCGCGCAGCTCGACGAGATCGAGGGCGTGACCGCCGGCACGTACCGCAAGCTGCACGTGCGCGTCTCGACCCTGGACGGGGACGTGACCGCGTGGATCTACGTCTTCGACGGCTACGAGGGCGGCCTGCCGACCTCCTGGTACCTGTCGGAGATCGCGAACGCGGCCGAGAAGGCGGGTGCGCCGGACGACTACGTCAGCGAACTGCGGTCCCGCCCCACCGGCACCGCGTCGGCCTAGGGCGCGGGTCGGCCAGGGCGCGCAGCCGGGCCTCGGCGGCGGCGCCGACACCGTTCGGGCAGCCCCGGCACGCGCGGCTCCTCGACAGCCTCTCCGCGTGTGTCGCACGCGCCCAGTCTGCTCCCGGTGTCCCCGGCGCGTGTCGCCGACCCCGGCCGGCGTCGCGCATCACACACCGACGGCGGGGACGCTCCGCTCGTACATGTCGGCCCACCGCTCCTCGCGCAGCCCCACCGAGTGGTAGAGCGTGACCGGTGAGGTCGGGTTGGTGAGGTCCACGCCGAGGCCGGCGGCGGCCCGGCCCTTCGCCGCGTAGACGGTGAAGGCTCGCCGCAGCAGCGCCGCGCCCACCCCGCGCCGCCGGTACGCGGGCAGCACCGACAGGGTCTTCACCCAGCCCATGTCCTGATCCAGCGCCTGGTCGGAGGACTGGAGCGCGCCGGCCGGCTCGCCGTCGACCTCGGCGACGAACCACTCGTCCCAGACCTTGGTGTAGCCGGGGAGCTGGTCGCGCCAGCCGTCGAAGCCGACCGGCTCGTAGTCCGGGGTGTCCCGGAACGCGGTGTCGAAGATCCGGTGGAACAGGCGCAGGTCGGCCTCGTCGTCGGCGCGCAGCGGGCGGACGGTCACCCCGGGCGGGGACGGCGGCTCGGCGGGCAGCCCGGCCAGCGGCCGGCTCATCCGCACGTACCGCTTGACCCGGGTGAAACCGGCCTCGGCCAGCTCACCCGCCCAGCGGGTCTCCGGGGCGAAGACGGTGGTGCGGGCGGTCAGCGCCGGCAGGCCCCGCTCGGCGGCCCGCTCGGCGATCCGGTCGAGGACCCGGGCGAGCAGCGGCGCGCGTACCCCCACGCCCCGCTCGGGGTCGACGTAGACGTCGACGAACTCCCGACCCACACCGGTGGGGTTGTCGATCAGGGTGCAGCCGACGACCCGGCCCTCCGGATCGCTGATCAGCCACGAGTCGCGGGCCGGGTCGAAGAAGGGTGCGGTCAGCGCGGCCTCGACGTCCTCGGCGTCGAAGTCCGGGTGGCCGATGGTGAAGGTGTCGGCGGCGTGCACCACGGCGAGGATCGCCGGCACGTCGTCCAGGGTGGGGCGGCGGGCGGTCCAGCCGGCGGGAAGCGTCACGGCGCAGATGGTGGCAGGTACCCCGCCCCTCGCGCCGCCGAATTATCGGACGGCCCCGGTGCGCAGCCCGGCCCGGGTGGCGGTGAGCAGCGCGACCAGCTCGGTGCCCTCCCCGGGCCGGAGCACCCGGAACGCGGTCGAGGCCAGCCGGTCGGTCACCGCCTCGGCCCAGAGCCGCCGCCGCACCAGCGGCCCGACCGGCGGGTACGGCGGGGACCAGCCGCAGGCGGTCGCCCCGGCCTCCCCCTCCGGCCCGGCCAGCACCGCCTCCAGCGGGGTCATCCCGCCGGCCCGCACCGCCAGCAGGTACGCCCCGGTGAAGTGCTCGCGCAGCAGCAGCAACGCCACCGCCGCCCGGGCGCCGGCGGCGTGTTGCGGCACCGGCATCGCCCGCCAGGCGGCGAAGAGGGGCATGCCGGTGGCGTCCGCGGCGGCGACGACTCGTTCCAGCAGCACCGCCAGCCGGGGCGTGCCGGGCAGGTCGTCGAGGTGCTGGGCACCCCAGCGGCAGCACTCGGCGAGGTTCGCGGCGGCGACCTCCAGTGGCCGGACCACGCGGGCGGAGGCGTCCCAGCCGTCCGCGACCGCCTCGGGGGCGATGAAGCCGATCGCGGCGGCGACGGTCTCGGCGCGTACGTCGCCGAGCGCGCCGGCCCGCCCGGTGATGTAGAAGGCCCAGCCGGAGATGCCGAGCAGCCGGGCCCGGCGCAACGTGCCCGGGCAGCGACTGAACGCCTCCCCCAGTTCGAGTACGGCCGGTTTGCTGGCGGCCGCCACCTGCTCCGGGGTCATCGCCACCGCCTGTCGCGCGCATCCATCGCGCTCAGTCTGCCTCGCCCCCGCCGTCGGCGGCATCCTCCTCTTCGGCGTCCAACGCCTCGATCGCCGCCTCCACCTCACCCGTGCGGCGGCGGGCGGCGGTGAGCGCCCGTTCCGCGCCCCGTCGGGCCAGTTTCGACCGGCTCAGCTCCTGCTCGGCGGCGGCCCGCCGGCGTTCCAGTTCGGCCAGTTCGACCTCGATCCGGTCGAGGGCTGCGGCACCGTCCCGCTCGGCGGCCGCCGCGCCGTCCAGGTCCTTCTCGGCCCGCCGCTGTTCGCCGCGCGCCGCCGTCAGCTCCCGCTCCAGCGTCCGACGCCGGCCGGCCCGTTCGGCCCGGGCGGCCCGGGCCGCCGCCCGCTCGTCGCGGGCCCGGCGCGCGCCGTCGGAGTCGGCCTCCTTCCCGGGTACGCGGACAGCCTCCTCCCCGCCGCCGGTGACCAGGCGCAGTTGTGGCCGGGGCACCTCGCCGAAGCCGGCGTAGTGCGCCGCCTTGAGCAGCTGTCCACTGCGCACCTGCTCGGCGACCTCGGTGTCGGCGAGCGCGGCGTTGAGGGTGGACTCCACCTCGGCCAGCGGCAGGCGCGCGGCCGGGGGCGCGTCCGGGGTGCGGGCCGCGATCCGGCGTACCTCGGCGACCAGGGCGCCCACCACCGCCCGCCGCTGGGCGGAGAGTTCCCGCAGCTTCGGTCCCTTCAGGTCGCGCTGTGCGGTGCGCAGCGCCTCGGCCAGCTGCGCCAGGTCGGCGACCAGCTCGGGGCGTTCCAGGGCGAGCAGGTTGACCAGCCAGGCGGCCACGGTGGGGCGCTTGAGCCCGGCGATGCGGCGGGCGGCGGCGGCGTCACCGGCCCGGCGGGCCTCGGCGACGGCGGCGTCCCGGGCGGCGACGAACTTGTCCGGCGGCGTGCGGTAGAGCTGCTGGACCACGTCGGACGGGGGTGCGGCCACGGCTCAGACGTCGATCCGGGTGCCGGGCTCGACCCGCTGGTAGTCGGTGCGGGACAGGGCCGTGTACTGCCGGTCGAGGACGCCGAAGCCGTTGCCGTTGAGCAGCCCGTCGTGCAGGGCGTACGCGCGGCGCGGGGCGACCGCCCGGATGAAGTCGACCACCTCGGAGAACTTCGACCACGGCGCGTGGATCGGGGCGAAGAGCGTCTCCACCTCGACGCCCTCGGGGACGTGCAGCGCGTCGCCGGGGTGGTAGACGCGCCCGTCGAGCAGGTAGCCGACGTTCTCGACGACGGGGATGTCGGGGTGGATGACGGCGTGCCGGCCGCCGAGGGCGCGGACCGGGACACCGGCCGCGCTGAATTCCTCGCCGGGGGTGACCGGGGTGAACGCCTCGGCCGCGTCGCCGAGGACGGCGGCGAGCGAGGCGGGCCCGCGTACCGGGACGGGAGCCTTCTCCAGCCGGCGGGTGAGCGCTTCGACGTCCACGTGGTCCGGGTGCTCGTGGGTGATCAGCACCGCGTCCGCCCCGTCCAGCGCCGTCGCGGCGTCGCTGAACACGCCCGGGTCGACGACCAGCACCCCGCCGTCGTGCTCGACCCGGAGACAGGAGTGGGCGTACTTGGTGACCTGCATCGTGACTCCTCGATTATCGAATCGTGATGTCCTCGTCGCAGTCTGCCGGAACCGACGCGGTGTCGCGTCGCGTCCGAGCTATCGCCCAGGTGGAGAGCCGGGGACCGGAGAGGACGGAGCGGGGATGGCGGAACGAATGACGACGCGGCGCGGGGGTGTGGCCCTCACGGCGCTGGGGCTGGTGGCGATGCTGCTGGCCGGTTGCGGGGCGGCGGACCGCTCGGATTCGGCCGGAGACTCGGCGGCGCGGGCGCCGGCCGCGGAGGCCCCGGCGGGCGGCGCCGCGGAGCGTGGCGCGGCCCCGGAGCAGGGCAAGGCCGGGGCGGGTGCGCCGGACCTGCGGGTCGACCAGCGGTCGATCATCTACACCGGAACGATGCGGGTGCAGGTGGACGACGTGGAGGACGCGGCCCGCAGGGCGGTGACCGCGGTGACCACGGTCGGCGGCTTCGTCGGCGGGGACGACCGGCGCAGCGTGGCCGCCAGCGCGCAGGCACGGCTGGAGCTGCGGGTGCCGGCGGAGAAGTTCACCGCGCTCCTCGACGAGTTGGCCACGTACGGCCGGCAGCAGCGCCGGGAGGTGAAGGCCCAGGACGTCACCGAGGCGGTCGTCGACCTGGACGCCCGGATCGCGACCCAGCGGGCCCGGGTGGAGAGTGCCCGCAAGCTGCTGGCCCGGGCCACCTCGGTCTCCGAACTGGTGACGTTGGAGCGCGAGGTGGCCGAGCGGGAGGCCGACCTGGCCTCGCTGGAGGCGAAGAAGAAGCGGCTGGCCGACCTGACCGCGCTCTCCACGATCACGGTGACCTTCGTCGGCAAGGACGCCTCGACCGCCGAGGAGGAGGCCGAGACCGGTTTCATGGTGGGGCTGCGCGGCGGCTGGAAGGTCTTCGTCGCCTCGATGAGCATCCTGCTCACCGTGCTGGGGGCGGTGCTGCCCTGGCTGTTGACGTTCGGCGTACCCCTGGTGCTGGTCGTGGTGGTGTTGCGCCGGCGGCGTCGGCGGACCGCGCCACCGCCGCCGCCCACGACGCCGGTCGGTGGGCCGCACCCGCCGGCTCCCGGCGGGCCCCGCCCGCCGGCTACCGCTACTGCCGGGCCACCGCCAGTGCCTTCAGCGCGGTCTGCACCATGAGGCGTACCCCGGCGGGGATGGCCCGCTCGTCGACGTCGAACGACGCCCGGTGCAGGTCCACGTTGGGCCCGGACCGGCCGACGCCGAGACGGGCCAGCGCGCCGGGGACGTACTCCAGGTACCAGGAGAAGTCCTCACCGCCCATGCTCTGCGGCGTCTCGGCGATCCCCTCGGGGCCGAGCGCCGCGGCGGTGGCGGCGGTGAGGACCTGGATGGCCCGGGAGTCGTTGCTGACCGGCGGCCGCCCGCGCAGGTACTCCAGGTCGACGGTGGCACCGGTGGGCGCGATGACGTCCCGGACGACCTGAGCGACGATCTTGGGGGCCTGCTCCCAGGTGTCGCGGTCCATCACCCGCAGGGTGCCGGAGGCGCACGCCTCGGAGGGGATGACGTTGTACCGGGTGCCGGCCGAGGCGTGGCCGAACACCAGCAGCAGCCCGCTGTTGGCCGGCACCCGGCGGCTGACCAGGGCCGGCACCTCGGTGACCAGCCGGCCGAGCGCGTCGACCAGGTCGACGGTGAGGTGCGGGCGGGCGGTGTGCCCACCCGGGCCGGTGAGCCGGACGGTGACGTTGTCGGCCGCGGCGGTGATCGGGCCGACCCGCAGGCCGACCTTGCCCACCGGCAGGTTCGGGTCGCAGTGGACGGCGAAGATCTGGACCACGTCCTCCAGGCCGCCGGCCTCGATGACCTCCAGCGAGCCGCAGGGCAGGATCTCCTCGGCCGGCTGGAAGATCAGCCGGACCCGGCCGTCGAGCTGGCCGGCATCCTTGAGCTGTGCCAGCAGCATGCCGACGCCGAGCATCACCGTGGTGTGCACGTCGTGGCCGCAGGCGTGGCAGACGCCCTCCACGGTGGACCGGTACGTGACGTCCTTGACGTCGGTCAGCGGCAGCGCGTCGATGTCGGCGCGGAGCGCGACGACGGGCCCGTCCGGGCGGCCGTCGATGTCGCAGATGACCCCGTTGCCCTTGGGCAGCAGCCGTGGGTGCAGGCCGGCGAGGGAGAGCTCCCGGGCGACCAGCGCGGCCGTCTCGAACTCCTCCCCGGAGAGTTCCGGGTGGGAGTGGATGTGGCGCCGGGTGGCGATGAGCCCGGGCACCCGTAGGGCGAGCAGATGATCCAGATCAAAAGGCAGGGGTTGGGACCCGGACGGCGCCTCCGGCCAGGACGACGCCAGCTGGCTACCGTTCGGCAGCGTCAACGCACTCGTCACGTCGAATTCTCGATCACTAGGAATGGATGGATCATCGGGGAGGACAGCAGACAGCCTAGACCTCCGACGGTGACGCTGCGCAACCTCGTTACGGTAGTGATCGGACCGCACAGCGTCACGTAAGCCCTGGTGGGAGGGCTCGAATATTTGCGGGACAGCAGGTAGATCGCGGTCGAACGCCGTCATCTGCCCCCCACCTCCTACAACGCGTAACCGATTTGGGCGGTCGCGAAATCGGCTCCGAATCCGTGGCCGTTACCGAATTGTCGCATTAGTCGCAGCAATTCACGGCCGCTCCGACAATTAACCGACGACCCTCGGCGGTCGGGCGACTCCCGACGGTGACACGGCTGTCCCATTCACGACCGGACATGCTGTCCGTCGGAGTTCATCCGCTCGCTTTACCCCGGGATCCGCGGGGGCACACGCCCGCCCGGAGGCTCCCGCCGCCCCGTCGGCGATCCGGAGGCCACACCGTGACGTCGTCACCGAGGGTAGCTCCGCCCGTGCCGGAGCCACGACTCCACCCGTGCCCAGGTCGCGACGACGTCCCGCCCCACCGCCGTCCGCGCCGAGCCCCTCCCGGTCACCGTCCGTCGCGTCACGCCCCTCCCACCGCCGTCGGGCGCTGCCCGAACACGGCGACGGCGGCCCCACCGACGCGGTGAGCGCCGGCGGGACCGCCGTCGGGTCGTCCCGCCGGACGGCGGGGACCGTGGATCAGAAACGGTCGCTCGGGCGGTACGTCCCCCAGACCTGGCGCAGCGTCCCGCAGACCTCGCCGACGGTCGCCCTCGCCCGCAGCGCCTCCTTCATCGGGAAGAGCACGTTCGCGCTGCCCTCGGCGGCGGCGCGCAGCTCGGCCAGGGCCCGCTCGACCGCGCCGTTGTCGCGCTCCGCGCGCAGCCTGGCCAGCCGCTCGGCCTGCGCCGCCTCGATGGTCGGGTCCACCCGCAGCGGCTCGTACGGCTCGTCGGTGTCGATGGTGAAGCGGTTGAGCCCGACCACCACCCGCTCGCCCGAGTCGATCTCCTGGGCGATCCGGTACGCCGACTGCTCGATCTCCCGCTTCTGGAACCCGGCCTCGATGGCGTCCACCGCCGAGCCGTGGTCGAAGACCCGGTCCATCAGCTCGTTGGCCGCCGCCTCGATCTCGGCGGTCATCGCCTCCACCACGTACGACCCGGCGAACGGGTCGACGGTGGCGGTCAGGTCCGTCTCGTACGCCAGCACCTGCTGGGTACGCAGCGCCAGCCGGGCCGCCTTCTCGGTGGGCAGCGCGATCGCCTCGTCGAAGCTGTTGGTGTGCAGCGACTGGGTGCCGCCGAGCACCGCGCCGAGCCCCTGCACCGCCACCCGGACCAGGTTGACCTCGGGCTGCTGGGCGGTCAGCTGCACGCCCGCCGTCTGGGTGTGGAAGCGCAGCATCATCGACTTCGGGTCCTGCGCGCCGAAATCGTCACGCATCAACCGGGCCCAGATCCGCCGGGCGGCGCGGAACTTGGCGACCTCCTCCAGCAGGGTCGTCCGGGCGACGAAGAAGAACGACAGCCGGGGCGCGAAGTCGTCCACCGCCAGGCCGGCGGCGAGCGCGGCGCGGACGTACTCCACGCCGTTGGCCAGGGTGAACGCGATCTCCTGCGCGGGCGACGCGCCGGCCTCGGCCATGTGGTAGCCGGAGATGGAGATGGTGTTCCACTTCGGCACCTCCTTGCGGCAGTACGCGAAGGTGTCGGCCACCAGCCGCAGCGAGGGCTTCGGCGGGAAGATGTACGTCCCCCGGGCGATGTACTCCTTGAGGATGTCGTTCTGGATGGTGCCGTTCAGCGCGCCGCCGGCGACCCCGTTCTCCTCCGCCACGAGTTGGTAGAGCAGGAGCAGCACCGAGCCGGGCGCGTTGATCGTCATCGAGGTGGAGACCTTGTCCAGCGGGATGCCGTCGAAGAGCAGCCGCATGTCCTCGATGGAGTCGATCGCCACGCCGACCTTGCCGACCTCGCCGTGCGCGATCGGGTCGTCGGAGTCGTAGCCCATCTGGGTGGGCAGGTCGAACGCGACGGAGAGGCCCATCGTGCCGGCCCGCAACAACTGGTGGTAGCGCGCGTTGGACTCGGTGGCGGTGCCGAAGCCGGCGTACTGCCGCATGGTCCACGGGCGGGAGGTGTACATCGTCGGGTAGACGCCACGGGTGTACGGGTACTCGCCCGGGCCACCCAGCCGGGTCTCCAGGTCCCCGGGCAGGTCGGCCGCCGTGTAGACGCCCTTGATGGGGAAACCGGACTCGCTGGACCGCCGTTCGCTCATCACCGGATGGTAGGACGGCGGGACGTGCCGTTGGGTGAGGGATTGCGCACACCTGTCCGGTGGACGGGAGGTGAGGCCACGGGCACGTACCGTCCGGTAGGCAAACGACCGCCGCGTCGGGTTTCGCATCGGGCGTCGGAACCAGCAAGATAGAGAAGTTGTGTCCCAGCCCCCTCGACCTCCCGGTGGCTTTTCTGTGACTCAGATCCCGACGTGGAGCGGCGGACCAGTGAGTCCCCCCAACGGACGCGCGGCGCCCGGCGCCACCATCGGTGGCCGCTACTCGCTGCGTTCGGCGGTGGGCAACGGCGGCATGGGCACGGTCTGGCGCGCCACAGACACGCTGCTGAGGCGGGACGTGGCGGTCAAGGAGGTCGTCCTCCCGCCGGGGCTGGCCCCCAGCGACCGCGACGCGATGTACGAGCGCACCCTGCGCGAGGCCCGGGCCGCCGCGGCCATCCAGCACCCCGCCGTGGTCCAGGTGTACGACGTGGTCACCGAGGGTGGCCGGCCGTGGATCGTGATGGAGCTGCTGGACGCGCGCAGCCTCGCCGACATGGTCATCGAGGACGGGCCGGTCGCGCCCCGGGCGGTCGCCAAGATCGGCATCGCGCTGCTCGGCGCGCTGGAGGTGGCGCACGCCAACGGCGTGCTGCACCGCGACGTCAAGCCGGCCAACGTGCTGATCTGCACCGACGGTCGCTGCGTGCTGACCGACTTCGGGGTGGCCCGGATGCCCACCGACGTCCAGCTCACCACCCCCGGCATGGTGCTCGGCTCGCCGCACTTCATCTCCCCCGAGCGGGCCATGGGGCAGGACTTCGGCCCACCGAGCGACCTGTTCTCCCTCGGCGTGACGCTCTACACCGCGGTGGAGGGGCGACCCCCGTTCGACAAGGGCGACCCGATCGAGACCATGCACGCCGTGGTCGAGGACCCGCCGGCCACGCCGCAGCGCAGCGGGCCGCTGACCCGGGTGCTGATGGGCCTGCTGGAGAAGGACCCGGCCCGCCGACTCGACGTGCACACCGCCCGCGGCATGCTCCGCGAACTTCTCGCCGGGCCGCTGACCAGCACCGCGACCGCGGTCAACTCGGTCACCGACCCGTACGCGGTGGTGCCGGTGCAGCGCCCGTCGTCCCCGCCCCCGACGGCCCGGCCGGAGCCGAAGCCGAGCGGACAGATCGGCGGCCGGGCCATGCTCGGCCCGGGCGAGTCGCTGACCGACCGGCTGGCCGCGCTGCGCCGGGGCCAGCGCCCGGAGCCGGCGGCCGCCCCGGCGGCCGGGCTCGACGACACCAGCGCGGACGCGCTGGCCGGCCCGCTGCACACGCCGACCGGTGCGATGCCCGCGCCGGCCCGCCCGGCCGGCGCCACGTACGGCGGCGCCCCGGAGGCCACCCAGCACCTCGGCGCCCGGCAGTCGGACGCGACCCAGCGCATCGGCGGGCACCCCGACGCGACCCAGCGCCTGGGCACCGCCCACCCGGACGCCACCCAGCGGGTGTACGGCGGCGGCACGCCCGACGCCACCCAGCCGGTCTACGGCGGCGGCCAGTGGTCGGTGCCCGGCACCGGCCAGCCCTGGACCGCCGCGCCGGCGGACCCGGCGCCCGGCTCCGGTGGCGGCGCGTTCGACAAGGTCAAGGGCACCGGCGGGCAGCTGGTCACCACGGTCAAGGGCTGGCCCCGCAAGCTGCAGCTCGCGGCAGCCGGTGGGCTGGCCGTGGTGCTGCTGGTCGGCGTCATCGCGCTCTCCGGCGGTGACGACCCGGCGCCGCCCGCCCCGCAGCAGGCCCAGCCGACCGCGCCGGCCGGCGGCGCGGCGCCGGAGATGCAGGAGCACAGCGGCAAGGGCGTCCGGTTGATGGTGCCCAAGGGCTGGCAGCGCAAGAGCGCGGGCGACTGGGTGGACTACGTCGACCCGGCGGACGAGAGCCGCAAGGTCCGCATCCTGGTCGAGAAGGGCGGACGCACGTCCATGGGCTGGGCGGAGGTGGCCGAACAGAACCTCCAGAAGTTCAAGTCCTGCGCCAAGCCCTACAACCGGGTCGACCTGACCGAGCAGAAGCTGGCCGGCAAGGACGCCGCCGAGCTGGAGTACACCTGCGGCGACGGTGACACGATGCGGCACGGCGTGTGGCGCGGCCTGGTCGACGGCGGTCGGATCTACTCGTTCTACCTGACCTCCACCGACGCGAAGTTCGGCGAGAGCAGGCCGATCTTCGACGAGATGGTGCAGTCGTTCCAGCTCACGGCGGCCGGCTGAGTCGAGGCCACCGGGGCGTGGTGATCCGCCGCCGTGCTATCCATAGGCAATGGCGGCGGAAACCACTGACCTAGACGACCTTCGCGACCAGGCCCGGCGCTGGCTCGACGACGACCCCGATCCGGCCAGCCGGGACGAGCTGCGGGCGGTGCTCGACCGGCTGCCGGGCAGCGCGCCGGAGCTGGCCGACCGGTTCGCCGGGCCACTGACCTTCGGTACCGCCGGGCTGCGCGGCCCGCTGCGCGCCGGCCCCAACGGCATGAACCTCGCCGTGGTGACCCGGGCCGCCGCCGGCCTGGTCGCCTGGCTCGCCGCGGAGGGCGGCGAGGGCCCGCTGGTGATCGGGTACGACGCCCGGCACGGCTCGCGCGCGTTCGCCGAACGCACCGCCCAGGTGGCCACCGGGGCGGGCCGGCCCGCGCTGCTGCTCCCCCGACCGCTGCCCACCCCGGTGCTGGCGTACGCGGTGCGGCACCTCGGCGCGGTCGCCGGGGTGATGGTGACCGCCAGCCACAACCCGCCGCAGGACAACGGCTACAAGGTCTACCTGGGCGCCCAGGTCGGCGGGGTGCTCGGCGCGGGCGCGCAGATCGTGCCGCCGGCCGACGCGGGGATCGAGGCGGCCATTCGGGCGGTCGGCCCGCTGGCGCGGGTTCCCCTCGGCCCGGCCGGCCAGCTGCTCGGTGACGATCTGGTGGCCGCGTACGTGGAGCGGGCAGTCGCGGTGATCGACCCGGACGGCCCCCGCGACCTGAAGGTGGCGTACACGCCGCTGCACGGGGTGGGCGCGGCGGTGCTGACCGCCGCCTTCGCCCGGGCCGGCTTCCCGGTGCCGGGCGTGGTGCCGGACCAGGCCGAGCCGGACCCGGCCTTTCCGACGGTGAGCTTCCCGAATCCGGAGGAGCCGGGCGCGGTCGACCGGCTGGTGGCGCTCGCCGACGCGACGGGGGCCGACGTCGCCATCGCCAACGACCCGGACGCGGACCGTTGCGCGGTGGCCGTCCGCGAGGCGGGATCCTGGCGGATGCTGCGCGGGGACGAGGTGGGCGCGCTACTCGCCGACCATCTGATGCGGCGCGGGGTGAGCGGCCTGTACGCCACCACGATCGTGTCGTCGTCCCTGCTGCGGGCGATGTGCGCCGCCCGGGGCCTGCCGTACGACGAGACGCTGACCGGGTTCAAGTGGATCGTGCGGGCCGGTGGCGGAGCGCAGCCGCTGGTCTTCGGGTACGAGGAGGCGCTGGGCTACTGCGTCGCCCCGGAGCACGTCCGCGACAAGGACGGCATCACCGCAGCGTTGACCGTCGCGGAGCTGGCCGCCGGGCTGAAGGCGCAGGGCCGCACGCTCACCGACCGGCTGGACGAGCTGGCGGCCGAGTTCGGCGTGCACCACACCGACCAGCTCTCGGTCCGGGTGGACGACCTGCGGGTGATCGCCGACGCGATGGCCCGGATCCGGGCGGCCAGGCCGACCGCGCTGCTCGGGCAGCCGGTGACCGAGGCGCAGGACCTGCTCCCCGCCTCCGACGTGGTGATCCTGCGGACCGCCGCTGCCCGGGTGGTGATCCGGCCCTCCGGCACCGAGCCGAAGCTCAAGGCGTACCTGGAGGTGGTGGAGCCGGTCGCGGACGGCGACGTCCCCGCGGCCCGCACCCGTGCGCAGACCGCGGTCGCGGCCCTGCGCACCGAGATCGCCACCGCCCTCGCCCTCTAACCCACCCCCACCCCCACCCTCCCCTCCCTCCCTTGATCATGAAGTTATTGCCTCGGTAAGCGCTCTCCAGTGGCAATAACTTCATGATCAACGCGGGAGGGGTGGGGGTGGGGGGATTGGGTGGGTCAGGGGCGTTTGCCGAGGGCCTGGTCTACGGCTTGGGCGAGGGCGGCGACGACCAGGCCGATGGAGGGGCGGACGACGGAGTCGTCGAGGCTGACGTTGCCGGAGAAGCCGGCGCCGCCGGCGATCTCCTCCAGCCGGCGGCGGGCGTCGACGGCGTCGCCGCCGGTCAGGCCGAGCGCCGGTTCCATCCGCAGCACCGCCACCAGGGTGGCCAGCGCGGCGGTCCGCTCGTCGGGCAGGTGCCCGTCGGCGAGGGCCGCGCCGAGCCGCAGGCGGGTGTCCTCCTCCACCGAGGGATCCGCCGCCGGGTAGCGGTGCACGACGATGAAGTCCAGCTCGGTCTCCTCGACGTCGCGGACCACGCCCCGGTCCACCAGGTCGGCGAGGATCCGGTCGCGCAGGCCGTGCCGCAGCCGCTGCACCCAGGAGGACGGGCTGTGCGGGGTGTCCGCCGCGATCCGGCCCAGCACCCCGTCCAGGATCGGCTCGCCCAGCGGCGTCGGGTCGGTCGCCACCAGGGACCCGTCGGCGTACGCGATCCGGCCGGCCAGGGCCAGCTCCACCAGGACGGCCGCGGCCATCCCCAGGTCGAGGCTGATCCGGGGCATGGTCGCCCGGCCGGTCTCGTCGTCGTACGCCAGCAGCAGCAGCTCTTCGGCGAGCGCAACACCAGTCATGGCCCGAGACGGTAGCGGTTGCGCGCACCTCCCGCGCCACAACGCGCCCGGGCCCGCCGGGCGGGAGCCGGCGGACGGGCGCGTCGGTCAGAACCGGGGCATGCCGCCGAACTGCCGGTCACCGGCGTCGCCGAGACCCGGGACGATGAACATGTCGTCGTTCAGCCCCTCGTCGATCGCGGCGGTGACCAGGCGCAACGGCAGGCCGGACTGGGCCAGCCGCTCGATGCCGACCGGCGCGGCCAGCACGCAGAGCACGGTGATGTCGGTGCAGCCCCGGTCCGCGAGCAGCCGGCAGCAGTGCTCCAGCGAGCCGCCGGTGGCCAGCATCGGGTCGAGCACCAGCACCGGCAAACCGGTCAGGTCGCGGGGCAGCGACTCCATGTACGCGCGCGGCTCGTACGTCTGCTCGTCGCGGGCGAGCCCGACGAAGCCCATCGACGACTCCGGCAGCAGGCCGAGGGCGGCGTCGGCCATGCCCAGCCCGGCCCGCAGCACCGGCACCAGCAGCGGCGGGTTGGCCAGCCGGGTGCCCTCGGTCCCGGTGACCGGGGTCTGCACCGGGTACTTCTCCACCGGGAAGGAGCGCGCGGCCTCGTACACCAGCATGGTGGTGAGTTCGTGCAGCGCCGCCCGGAACGACGAGGAGTCCGAGCGGGCGTCGCGCATGGCGGTCAGCCGCGACTGGGCGAGCGGGTGGTCAATGACGTGTACGTCCACGATCGCTCAACCTACCGGTCCGCCCGGTCCGGCACTGCGGGTGCGGCCCCACCAGCGACGCCGCTCACGTGTGGCGCCGCCGGCGGAGTCGCCGTGACCAAGATCACTCGGCTCGCGGATGCGTAGTATTCGGGGCATGACGGCGACGACGACGTCGGCCCGGTCGGACCTCTCCGAGCTGGGACGATCCGAGACCGCTCTGCGGACCTTCCTGCACGGCCTGCCGGGCGTGGACCAGGTCGGCGCGGAGCAGCGGGCGGCACAACTCGGCACCCGCTCCATCAAGACCACGGCCAAGGCCCAGGCGATCGACCTGGCCATCCGGATGGTCGACCTGACCACCCTGGAAGGGGCCGACACCCCCGGCAAGGTGCGGGCGCTCGCGGCCAAGGCGCTGCGCCCCGACCCGGCCGACCCGTCCTGCCCGCACGTCGGCGCGGTCTGCGTCTACCCGGCGATGGTCCCGTACGTGGCCGAGGTGCTGCGGGGCTCCGGCGTGCACCTGGCCAGCGTGGCGACCGCCTTCCCGTCCGGCCAGGCGCCACTGGAGATCAAGCTGGCCGACACCCGGGCGGCCGTCGAGGCCGGCGCCGACGAGATCGACATGGTGATCAACCGGGGCGCGTTCCTGGCCGGCCGATACAAGGAGGTCTACGACGAGATCGTGGCCACCAAGTCCGCCTGCGGGGACGCCCACCTGAAGGTGATCCTGGAGACCGGCGAGCTGGCCACCTACGACAACGTGCGGCGGGCCTCCTGGCTGGCCATGCTGGCCGGCGGCGACTTCATCAAGACCTCCACCGGCAAGGTCCCGGTCGCCGCGACGCTGCCGGTGACCCTGGTGATGCTGGAGGCGGTCCGCGACTTCCGCGCCGCCACCGGGCGGCAGGTCGGCGTGAAGCCGGCCGGCGGCATCAAGACCACCAAGGACGCGATCAAGTACCTGGTGATGGTCAACGAGACCGTCGGCGCGGACTGGCTGGACCCGGACTGGTTCCGCTTCGGCGCGTCCAGCCTCCTGAACGACCTGCTGATGCAGCGCACCAAGCTGACGACCGGCGTCTACTCCGGTCCCGACTACTTCACCCTGGACTGAGAGTGATGTTCGAATACGCGCCCGCCCCCGAGTCGCGCTCGGTGGTGGACCTCAAGCCCTCCTACGGGCTGTTCATCGACGGACGGTTCGTCGACCCGGCCGACGGCGGCAGCTTCAAGTCGATCAACCCGGCCTCCGAGGAGGTGCTGGCCGAGATCGCCGAGGGCGGCAGCCAGGACGTCGAGCGCGCCGTCCGCGCCGCCCGCACGGCGTACGAGAAGGTCTGGGGCCCGATGCCGGGCCGGGACCGGGCCAAGTACCTGTTCCGGATCGCCCGGATCATCCAGGAGCGCTCCCGCGAGCTGGCCGTGCTGGAGTCGCTGGACAACGGCAAGCCGATCAAGGAGTCCCGCGACGTCGACCTGCCGCTGGTCGCCGCGCACTTCTTCTACTACGCCGGCTGGGCCGACAAGCTGGAGCACGCCGGGTTCGGCGCGAACCCCCGGCCGCTCGGCGTGGCCGCGCAGGTCATCCCGTGGAACTTCCCGCTGCTCATGCTGGCCTGGAAGATCGCCCCGGCGCTCGCGGCGGGCAACACGGTGGTGCTGAAGCCGGCCGAGACCACCCCGCTGACCGCGCTGCTCTTCGCCGAGATCTGCCAGCAGGCCGACCTGCCGGCCGGCGTGGTCAACATCGTCACCGGCGCCGGCGACACCGGCCGGGCGCTGGTCGAGCACCCGGGCGTGGACAAGGTCGCCTTCACCGGCTCCACCGAGGTCGGCCGGGCCATCGCCCGCGCGGTCGCCGGCACCCGCAAGAAGCTCACCCTGGAGCTGGGCGGCAAGGCCGCCAACATCGTCTTCGACGACGCCCCGGTCGACCAGGCCGTCGAGGGCATCGTCAACGGCATCTTCTTCAATCAGGGCCACGTCTGCTGCGCCGGCTCCCGGCTGCTCGTACAGGAGTCGGTCGCCGACCGGGTGCTGGAGTCGCTCAAGCGCCGGATGGCCCAGCTGCGCGTCGGCGACCCGCTGGACAAGAACACCGACATCGGCGCGATCAACTCGGCCGCCCAGCTGGCCCGGATCCGGGAGCTGTCCGACGCCGGTTCCGCCGAGGGCGCCGAGCGCTGGTCACCCGCGTGCGAGCTGCCCGAGCGGGGCTTCTGGTTCGCGCCGACCATCTTCACCGGGGTCACCCAGGCGCACCGGATCGCCCGCGAGGAGATCTTCGGCCCGGTGCTGTCCGTGCTGACCTTCCGGACCCCGGCCGAGGCCGTCGAGAAGGCCAACAACACGCCGTTCGGGCTGTCGGCGGGGATCTGGACCGACAAGGGCTCCCGGATCCTCTGGACGGCCGACCGGCTGCGTGCCGGCGTGGTCTGGGCCAACACGTTCAACAAGTTCGACCCCACCTCGCCGTTCGGCGGCTACAAGGAGTCGGGCTACGGTCGCGAGGGCGGCCGGCACGGGCTGGAGGGCTACCTCAATGTCTGAGCGGGTCGCGGTACGCAAGACGTACAAGCTCTTCATCGGCGGGAAGTTCCCGCGCAGCGAGTCGGGACGGTCGTATCTCGTGCAGGACGCGAACGTGTCATTGGCGTCGCGGAAGGACGCCCGGGACGCGGTGCTCGCCGCCCGCGCCGCCGTGAAGGGGTGGGCCGGGGCGACCGCGTACAACCGGGGTCAGATCCTCTACCGGGTCGCCGAGATGCTGGAGGGCCGGCGCGAGCAGTTCGTCGCCCTGGGCGTCCCGGCCGACGAGGTGGACGCGGCGATCGACCGGTGGGTCTGGTACGCCGGCTGGTCCGACAAGCTCCCCCAGGTGTACGGCGGCGCCAACCCGGTCGCCGGGCCGTACTTCAACCTGTCGGCGCCCGAGCCGACCGGCGTGGTGGCCGTGGTGGCCCCGGAGCAGCCGGCGCTGCTGGGCCTGGTCAGCGTGATCGCCCCGGCCATCGTCACCGGCAACACGGTCGTGGTGGCGGCCTCGCCGTCGGCGCCACTGGCGGCGGTCACCCTGGCCGAGGTGCTGGCCACCTCCGACCTGCCCGGCGGCGTGGTGAACATCCTCACCGGCCGGATCGCGGAGACCGCCCCGACCCTGGCGAGCCACATGGACGTCAACGCGATCGACCTGACCGGCGTCACCGACGCCGCGCTGGCGGCCGACCTGGAGGTCAGCGCGGCGCAGAACCTCAAGCGGGTGCTCCGGCCGGCCCCCGCCGACCACGACTGGAGCGGCGACCCGGGCATCACCCGGATGACCACCCTGCTGGAGACGAAGACGGTCTGGCACCCGAAGGGGGTGTGATCGCTGGTCACCGTTGGGGGTTTCCGGGGGAGCCCGCCCACTCCGGGCGGTCAGGCTTGATCCCTGCGTGGGCGGGCTCCCCCGGAAACCCTCTGGTGCAGCGTCCGCCCGCGGGGTTGGGCTCTGGTGGCTGATGCCCAGCGTGGGGTCCTCGATCAGCGGGGTGCCGGGCGTGCCGCCCGGTCTACTACGCGGGGTAGGATTGGCGGGTGACTCGGCTGGGCGATCTTGAGCGTGCGGTGATGGACGTGTTGTGGGACTCGGTCCCCGCCACGTCGGACGGAGTGACCGTGCGGGAGGTCGCCGACGCCCTCGACGGACGCGAGCTGGCCTACACGACGGTGATGACCGTGCTGGACCGGCTGGCCGGCAAGGGCATGGTGCAGCGCGAGCGGGAGGGGCGAGCCTGGCGCTACCGGGCCGCCGCCAGCCGGGAGGCGCACATCGCCCAGCTCATGCTCGACGCGCTCGACCTCGGCGGCAGCCGGGACGCGGCGCTGGTCCGCTTCGCCCGCTCGGTCACCGGCACCGAGGCCGACGTGCTCCGCGCGGCGCTCGGCGGGCAGGCGGGGCTGACCGACCGGATCGACGACCCGCGCGCCGGCCGGAGCAGGGCCGCCGACGAGGCGACGGACCGGTAGGGACGAGCGCCGTGGCCTTCGCCGTGCACTTCGCCGCGTCGATGCTGGCCTGCTACCTGACCGCGCAGGTCCTGGCCGCGTCCACCTGGACGTGGCGGGCCCCCCGGGTCGCGATCGTCTGCTGGCAGGCGGTCGGACTGGCGGTCGGCCTCTCCGCGATGGGCCTGCCGATGGCGCTCGGCCTGGCCGCGTACGACCTGCCGACCGGCAGCGCCCTGCTCGCCCTCGCCACCGACCTGAGCCACGGCACCCTCCCGGTCGGCGTGGGGGCCGTGCACCTCGGCCTGGTCGGGGTCGGCTTCGGCATCGGCGCGGTGCTGCTCACCACGACCGTGCGCAGCGTCCAGGCGACCGTACGCGCCCAGCGCCGGCACCGGGACCTGCTGACCCTGGTCGCCCGCCGGGACCCCACGGTGCCGGGCGCGCTGGTGCTGGACCACCCGAGCGCCGCGGCGTACTGCCTGCCCGGGGTGCGGCCCCGGGTGGTGGTCAGCGCCGGCACGCTCGACCTGCTGGACCGGGCCGAGTTGGCGGCGGTGCTCACCCACGAGCGGGCGCACGCGCAGGAGCGGCACGATCTGGTGCTGCTGCCGTTCACCGCGCTCCGCCGCGCGCTGCCCTGGTTCCGCTGGGTACGCGACGCGCACGAGCGGGTCGCCCTGCTGGTCGAGATGCGGGCCGACGACAAGGCCCGGGAGCTGCACGCCGAGGCCCCGCTGGCGGGGGCGCTGCGCCGCTTCGCGGCCTGCGACGACCGGATCACCCCGGCGGGCACGCTCGGCATGGGCGACCGCGACCTGGACGTGCGGGTGCAGCGGCTGATGGTCGCCGACCGGCCGCCCCGGGTCATCGGGGCCACCGCGCTGGCCGTCGCGGCCACCCTGGTCGCCCTGCCGGTCTCCCTCTTCCTGAGCTGACCGACCCGCTCGGGCGGGCCGCAGCGGAATTCGGGGTCACCCCTAGGGATCTTCGCCGAGGAATACGTAGCATCGCTACTTGTAGGCTCGCTACGACAAGAGAGCCAACTCCTGGAGAGCGGCCATGGACACCCTGCTCCTCGCGCGCCTGCAGTTCGCCACCACCACCTCGATCCACTTCCTCTTCGTGGTGGTCACCCTCGGCCTGGTGACCCTGCTGGTCGGCATGCAGACCGCCGGGTTCCTCACCGGCAACCCGAAGTGGGAGCGGCTCACCCGTTTCTGGGGGCAGCTCTACGTGATCAACTACGTGCTCGGCATCGCGACCGGCATCGTCATGGAGTTCCAGTTCGGGCTGAACTGGAGCGGGCTGTCGCGCTACGTCGGCAACGTCTTCGGCGCACCCCTGGCCATCGAGACGCTGGTGGCGTTCTTCCTGGAATCGACGTTCCTCGGCATGTGGATCTTCGGCTGGCACCGGCTGCGCCGGGGCGTGCACCTCGCGCTGCTCTGGGGCGTCGCGCTCACCGCGTACGCCTCGGCCTTCTGGATCATGGTGGCCAACGCCTGGCTGCAGAACCCGGTCGGGTACGAGGTGCGCGACGGGATCGCCCACCTCACCGACTTCGGCGCGCTGCTCACCAACCCCACCTTTGGCATGGCGTTCGGGCACGTCGTCGCCGCTGCGCTGCTCACCGGCGGGATCCTGATGGCCGCCGTCAGCGCCTGGCACCTGATCCGGCGTACCCCCGACTTCCTGCTGTTCCGCACCTCGCTGCGGATCGGGCTGGTCACCGCGGCCGGCGCGGTCACCCTGGTGCAGGGCTTCGGCTTCGCCCAGTTCGGCCCGATCGGGCAGGTGCAGCCCACCAAGTTCGGCGGCAGCCCGGCCGCGGACGCGCTGGTCGCCGACTGGACCACCCGGTTCGGCCCCGGCGACTACACCCCGCCGGTGCTCTCCAACGTCGGGCTCGGCTTCATGATCCTGATCGGCTTCACCCTCGGGGCCGTCTGGCTGCTGCTGCCGCTGCTCTGGCGGGACCGGATCATCCGGCTGCGCTTCCCGCTCTGGCTGGTCCTGCTCGCCGTGCCGCTGCCCTTCGTCGCGGTGATCCTCGGCTGGATCGCCCGCGAGGTCGGCCGCCAGCCCTGGGTGGCGTACGGGCTGCTCCCCACCGAACGGGCCGTCTCCACGGTCGACCCCGGGATCGTGCTCGCCTCGCTGATCGGGTTCAGCCTCCTGCTCGGCGCGCTCGCGGTCACCAACTGGGTGCTGCTCGCCCGGCACGCCGCCCGGGGCGCCGCCGACCCCGCGCTCGGCCGGCCGCCCGGCACACCCGACGACGAGCCCCGCCCCGCACCCGCCTTCGCCTGAGGGAGACCCCGTGGAACTCGCCTGGTACGCCCTGCTCGGCCTCTTCTTCGCCAGCTACCTCGTCCTCGGCGGCTACGACTACGGCGTCGGGCTGCTGCTCGCCCGGGGCGGCCCGGCCACCCGCCGCGCCGGCCTCACCGCGCTCGGCCCCTTCTTCCTCGGCAACGAGGTCTGGCTGGTGGCCTTCGTCGGCATCCTCTTCGGCGCCTTCCCCACCCTCGAAGGGGAACTGCTCTCCGGCTTCTACCCCGTCGTGGTCGGGGCGCTGGTCGGGGTGATCCTGGTGACCGTCGGCGTGCAGTTGCGCAGCCGGCCGAGCGGGCAGGCGGCCCGCACCGGGTGGGACCGGGTGGTGGTGGTCGGCAGCGCGCTCGCCGCGTTCGGCTGGGGCGCGCTGCTCGGCGGGCTGCTGCAGGGCGTACCCCTGCACGCCGACGGCCACATCGCCGGGGTGACCCACCTGGCCACCCCGTTCGTCGCCGCCACCGGGCTCGCGATGCTCGCCCTGGTCGCGGCGCACGGTGCGACGTTCCTCACGCTGCGACTGCCGGCCGCCGAGGCCGCCGCCGTCGGCCGACTCGCCGGACGGCTCATCCCGGTGGCGGTCGCCGCGATCGTCGCCGCCACCGCCCTGGGCCTGCTCTCCGACCGGGTACGCGCCACGGCGCAGCAGCCGCCGGCCGCCGTACTGCTGCCGTTGTCGCTGGTCACGGCGCTGCTGGTGGCGCGCGCGGCGCTCGCCCGGCGGCGGCCCGGGATGGCCTTCGCCGCCACCGGGGCGGCACTGGCGCTGCCCGTGGCGCTGGTCGGGGCGGTGCTCTGGCCCGCCGTGCTGGTCTCCACGGTCGACCCGTCGGCCACGCTGACCGTGGCCGAGGCGGCGGCGAGCGGACCGACGCTGCGGCTGCTGGGCTGGCTCACGATTCCGCTCCTGCCGGCCCTACTAGGCTTTCAGGCGATGTGCTGGTGGGTTTTCCGGGGACGGACCGACGGCAGGGCACCGGTGTACTGGTGAACCGCCGTCCCTTCGACCCGCGTCTGCTGCGCCGGGTCCCCGCGGCCCGGCGCGACCTCGCCGTGCTCGCGGTCCTCGGCGGGCTCACGGCGCTGCTGGTCGTGGGGCAGGCGACCGCCCTGGCCGCGGTGCTGGCCACCGCGATCGACGGCCGGCTCGACACCGTCGCGCTGGCCGGTTTCGTCGCCGCCGTCGGCGCCCGCGCGCTGGTCACCTGGGGACAGGGCACCGTGGCGGCACGGGCCGCGGCCACCGTGAAGGCGACCCTGCGGGCGGACCTGCTCGCCGCCGTCGGCCGGCACGGACCCGGCTGGGTCGCCGGCCAGCGGGCCGGGCAACTCGCCACCCTCACCGGGCGTGGCCTGGACGCGCTCGACGCCTACTTCACCGGCTACCTCCCCCAGCTCGTGCTGAGCGTGACCGTGCCGCTGGCCGTGCTGGCCCGGCTGGTCTTCGCCGACTGGGGCTCGGCGCTGATCGTCGCGCTGACCATCCCGCTGATCCCCGTCTTCGGCGCGCTGCTCGGCTGGCAGGCGCAGGCCGCCACCGAACGGCAGTGGCGGCGGCTGTCGCTGCTCGGCGGGCACTTCCTCGACATGGTCGCCGGGCTGCCCACGCTGCGCGCCTTCGGCCGGGCCCGGGCACAGACCGACGTGGTGCGCCGGATGGCCGACGGCCACCGGGTCGCCACCATGAAGACGCTGCGCATCGCCTTCCTCTCCGCGCTGGTGCTGGAACTGGTCGCCACCCTCTCGGTGGCGCTGGTCGCGGTGCCGGTCGGCATCCGGCTGCTCGGCGGCGGGATCACCCTCTCCACCGCGCTGCTGGTGCTGCTGCTCACGCCGGAGGCGTACCTGCCGCTGCGGGCGGCCGGCAGCCGGTTCCACGCCAGCATGGAGGGGCTGACCGCGCTGGACGAGGCGCTCACCGTCACCGCAGCCCCGGCCGACGCCGCCCCGGCCGACACGCCCGTCGTGGCCCCGAGCGGACACGGCGAGATCCGCTTCGAGAACGTCACCGTCGAGTACGAGCGGACGACCGCGCTGCGGGACGTCACGCTGACCGTCCGACCCGGCGAGCGGATCGCCGTGGTCGGCCCCAGCGGCGCCGGCAAGTCCACCCTGCTCAACCTGCTGCTCGGCTTCGTCCGCCCCACCGCCGGCCGGGTCACCGTGGACGGCGTCGACCTGGCCGACGTCGATCCCGACTCCTGGCGGCGGCAGGTCGCCTGGGTGCCGCAGCGGGCCCACCTCTTCGCCGCCTCCCTCGCCGACAACATCCGCCTCGGCGCCCCCGACACCCCCGCCACGGCGCTCGCCACGGCAGTCGCCGACGCGGCGCTGGACGACGTCGTCGCGGCCCTGCCCGACGCACTGGCCACCACGCTGGGCGAGCGCGGGCACGGACTGTCCAGCGGGCAGCGGCAGCGGGTCGCGCTGGCCCGGGCCTTCCTCCGCGACGCCCCGCTGGTGCTCCTCGACGAGCCCACCGCCCGGCTCGACACGGCCAGCGAGACGGTGGTCCTCGCGGCGACCCGGCGACTGGTCGCGGGGCGTACCGCGCTGCTGGTCGCGCACCGGCCCGCGCTGCTGGACGACGCCGACCGGATCCTGCGCGTGCAGGACGGGCGGGTCACCGAACTGACCCGGGTACCGGCCGGGGAGGCGACCCGATGAGCAGCGGTTCCCCCGAACGGACCGTCCTGCGGCTGGCCCGCCCGTACCTGGGCCGGCTGGTCGGCGCCGGACTGCTCGCCGCGGCCACCGAACTCGCCGGGCTGGCCCTGATGGCCACCGCCACCTGGCTGCTGATGAGCGCCGCCGGCCGGCCCCCGCTGGACCGGCTGACCGTCGCCATCGTCGCCGTCCGGGCCCTGGCGATCAGCCGGGGCGTGTTCCGCTACACCGAACGCCTCGCCGGTCACGACGCCGTGCTCCGCATGATCACCGACGTACGGGCCCGGGTCTTCGCCACCCTCGCCGCCCGCCGGGGGCCCGCCGGGCAGCGCACCGGGGACGCGCTGAGCCGGCTCGTCTCCGACGTCGAGGCCGTCCAGGACCTGCTGCTGCGGGTCCTCGTGCCGGGTGCCGCGGCCGCCCTGGTCGGCCTGCTGGCCGTCGGTGGGGCCGCACTGGTCTCGCCGCCCGCCGCCGGGGTGCTCGCGCTGGGCCTGCTCGTCGCCGGGGTGGCGCTGCCGGCGCTGGCCACCGCGCTGACCCGACACGCCGCCGACGAGGTGGCGCCGCTGCGCGGGGCGCTCGCCACCGACGCGGTGGACCTCACCCACGGCGCCGCCGACCTGGCCGCCTTCGGCGCCACCGGGCAGGCGCTGCGCGCCGCCACCGACCGGGCAGACCGGCTGGCCCGGCTGGAACGCCGGCTCGCCGCGACCGGCTTCGCGATCGACGCGGCCGGGGTCCTCGTCGCCGGGCTGACCGCCGCCGGGGTGGTGCTCGTCGCGCTGCGCGCCGAGGTGGGCGGGGTGCTGGTCGGCGTGCTGGCCGTCGGCGCCCTCGCCGCCGTGGAGATCGCGCTGGCCCTGGTCGGCGCGGCCCGGCAACGGACCCAGCTGCGGGCCGGCCTGGCCCGGGTGGCCGACCTGCTCGCCGCACCGGTCGAGCCCGGCCCGCCGGCCGCCGGCCGGTCCGTCGACCCCGCCGAGTCGCACCACGTCCGCTTCGAGGGGGTACGCGTCCGCTACCGCGACGGCGCCGCGCCCGCCCTGGACGGGCTCGACCTGGACCTGCCGGCCGGCCACCGGATCGCCGTGGTCGGGCCGAGCGGCGCCGGCAAGAGCACCCTCGCCGCCGTGCTCACCGGCGCGGTACGCCCCGACGCCGGCCGGGTCACCCTGGACGGCGAGGACCTGTCGGCGTACCTGGCCGAGGAGCTGCCCCGCGCGATCGGCGGGCTGTTCGCCGAGGCGTACGTCTTCCACGCCACGGTGCGGGAGAACCTGCTGCTCGGCTGCCCCGGCGCGGACGAGGAGGAGCTGAGCGCCGCGACCCGCGCCGCCGGCCTGCTCGACTGGGTACGCGACCAGCCCGACGGCTGGGACACCGTGGTCGGCGAGGAGGGTGGGCAGCTCTCCGGCGGGCAGCGGCAACGGCTCGCCCTGGCCCGGGCGCTGCTCGCCGCCCCGCCGGTGCTGGTGCTCGACGAGCCGACCGAGGGGCTGGACCCGTCCGCCGCCGACGCGGTGCTCGCCTCGGCGCTGGCCGCCACCCCGGCGGGGCACTCGGTGCTGCTGATCAGCCACCGGCTCAGCGGCCTCGACGGGCTGGACGAGGTCGTGGTGCTGGACGCGGGGCGGAT
This sequence comes from Micromonospora citrea, assembly GCF_049629545.1. Taxonomy (GTDB): domain Bacteria; phylum Actinomycetota; class Actinomycetes; order Mycobacteriales; family Micromonosporaceae; genus Micromonospora; species Micromonospora citrea_A. The sequence continues at coordinate 180,114 of NZ_JBNADX010000004.1, read as the reverse complement.
CGTCCAACGCGGCCGGCACGCCGAGCTGGTGGCCGCCCCCGGCTGGTACCGGGACCAGTGGCGGCTCCAGGAGGCCGCCGAGCGGGGCTACCTGGCCCTGGGGCCTGTTTCCTAGGTGCCGGCCGGCCCGCGTCGGGCCCGGCGGCGTTGTCGGTCGGGGGCTGGACGCCGGCTCGGCGCGACGACACGTGGGAACGGCCCTGGCCACCGAGGCCGGTTCCGGGAATCTCCCCGACGCGCCAACCCGGCGAGGGTGGCAGGCTGGGGCGCATGCGGGGGTGCGACGGCGTCGTGGAGGAACAACTGCGCGAGCTGGCCGACCGGCTGCGCGGGCCGGCCCGGCTCAAGGCCGAACTGATCGTCGAGCTGCGGCACGCGCTGAGCGACGCCGCCGAGGCGTACCGGGAGGGCGGGCTGCCGGCGACGGAGGCGCAGCGCCGGGCGGTGGCCGAGTTCGGCACCCCGGCGCAGCTCGCGCCGGCCTACCAGGCGGAGCTGGCGGCGGGGGCGCTGCGCGGGCTGGCGGCGCGGGCGCTCGCGGTGGCCGTGGTCCTGGTCGCCGCGGGCGACCTCACCTGGCGGGGGTCGAGTTGGAGCGCCGGCCCACCGCCGCCCGAGGGCTACCTGCTCCTCTCCGCGTCGTTGAACGGGATCTGGCTGGCCGTCGCCGGTCTCGCCCTGGCCGGGTTGGTGCTCGGGACGCGGCGGGCCCGCCGGGGCCGGGCCGGTGTCCCCGCGTCGGGCCGGCTGCTCGGGCTGGGGCTCACCGGCGCGCTCACGCTCGGCTCGCTCGCCGGGGTCGCCCTGTTCGCCTGGTCGCTGGGGCTCTGGGAGGCCGCGCTGACCTGGCCGCCGATGATCGTCGGCGCGGTGCTGGTCGGCGGCGCCTACGTCTCGCTGGGCCGGGCCGCCCGCAGCTGGCTGGTCGCCGCCCGCTGACCCGTCCGCCCACCTGACCGTCGGGCCCTACCCGCAAGATCGACGCGGGATGCGGCGTGTCGCGGTATCCACGCGTCCGGACACCACGACACGCCGCATCCCGCGTCGGGGCACGGTGGCCGGCGGGCGGGTCAGGCGGGGGTGGCCGGCGGGGCGTCGGGGCCGAGGAAACGCCCGACGGTGGCGCTGAACTCGTGCCAGCCCTGCCGTTCCCCCGCCAACGCCCGGCGACCCGAGTCTGTGAGCTCGTACGTGCGCCGCTCCCGGCCGTTCACCGTGCTCCAGGAACTGGCCACGTGACCGGCCCGCTCCAGCCGCCGCAGGGCCGGGTAGATCGTGCCGGTGGGGAGGTCCAGGCTGCCGTCGCTGCGGGCGCGCAGCGCCTCGATGATGGCGTAACCGTGCAGCGCGCCCCGCTCCAGCACCGCCAACAGCAGCGCGTCGAGGTGTCCGTGCAGCGACTGGGCCTTCATACGTAGCTAGGCTACTTGTCGGCCGTACGGACCGCCAGCGGGGTGCGGGGTCGGCACCCGGCGGACGGACCACTAGGGTATGTGCCCAGAGTCACTGGCCGGCGCGAGACGCCGGCGAGTGCGCAACCCGACGCACACGGAGGTCAGCGTGGCCCGCCAGTCGCCCCAACGGCCCGACGCCGACGAGCCCGAGCTCGACGCCACCGACGGTCCGGTCGAGTCCGCGCCGGAGCGCGGCACGGTCGACCGCTCCCTCTGGGACGAGGTGCGCATCGACCCGGTGGAGATCGCGCTGCCCGCCGGCACCGGCTTCACGCTGCGGGCGTACCGGCCGGCACGGGAGCTGACCCTGACCGACGTCGCCGAGCGCGACTCCGACGACCCCTTCCTGGCCCGCCGTCAGGTCGTCGAGACCGAGGACGAGGACGAGGAGGTGGTGATCCTCGACGAGGAGTTCGCCGCGCTCACCGCCGAGGAGGACGAGGACGAGAAGAAGGCCGCGCGGCGCAAGCGCGCCGGCGACGCCACCGACTCGACCGACGACGAGGACGCCGAGGACGCCGACGAGGACGCCGACGAGCAGGACGAGGCGGGCGACGAGGAGGTGCCGCTCTTCCTGACCCACAAGGGCCGGCTGCTGCTCTTCAAGTCACCCGAGGCGCTGGTCAGTTTCGTCCGGTCCGGCGCGCCCCACGACATGTCCCAACTGGACAGCTGGAATGAACTGTCCGAACGGGTGGAACCGGCCGACGTCGTGCCCCTCGACGAGGACACGTACGAACTGGATCTGGTCGTGGAGAACCTGCGCGGCGGGCACGACACCTGGGACCCGGCGCTGCTGATCGAGGCCGGCGAGGTCGCCCGTGACGTGGCGTACGCGCTGCGGCTACCGGCGGTGCTGGACATGCTCTCCGCCGGGTCCAGCCTGGACGATCTGGACGAGGCGCTGCGCGCTTCTGTCAATGGTGGGATCGGTGGATTCTTCGGTCGGCGGCGGCTGAAGAAAATCGGGGCACAAACCGCGAGTTTGGGTTGGCGCACCATTGTCGGCAAGATCTCTGCCGTCGTGGACTGGCGCGACTGACCCCGAGCGGGGAGCATCAGTCTCTGGCAGATAACAAGCCCTGTGTCCCGGGAGGAGGACGACGCCGTGGCGCTCGTGCGCGTGTACTGCGGTCTGGCCTCGGCGGATCCGGCCGACCGACCGGCATCGACCGGTTCGGCGCTGACGTCCGCTGTGGTCGACGACGCAGGCCGTCTGCTGCATGTCTGCGAGATCGGTGACGACCCGGCGGGCTACGCCCGGCTGGTCGCGCTGCTCGTGGAGCGGTCGGGCGGGCCGAGCGGCGCGGCGATCGCGGCCGACAGCGACGACCACACGATCACCTCGCTGCTGAGCGCCGCCGGGCGTCCACTCGCGATCGCGGACGACGACTCGGTCGACGACTTCGCCGAGCGCTTCGCCGACGACGACTCCCTGGAGGAGATGCAGTCCCCGCCGGCCGAGCGACGGGCGGTGGGCCTGGCCCGCGCCCTCCAGGCCGGCGCGCTCTCCGCCGTCACCCTCCCCGCCCCCCGCGACCTGGCCGGCTACAAGCAGGTCCTGGCGGCGCACGCCGCCCTGTCCAGCGGTCGACACTCGGCCGCCGTGGCACTGCGCGAGGTGCTGCGCGAGCTCTACCCGGCCGCCCTGCGGGCGTACCCGGACCCGGCCGAGCCGGTGTCGCTGGCCGTCCTGGACGCCCTGCCGGAGCCCGGCATGCTGACCGGCACGACGGCCCAGGGCCGGGAGGTCTCCGTCGCCGCCGACGCGGTGGCGGCCCACCTGGCCGCCGACGGCGTGGCGGAGGCCGCGGAGATCGACGCCGCGGTGACCGCGCTGCGGGTGGCCATCTCCGAGACGCCCCGCCGCGCCACCGTCAACCGGGCGCTCACCTCGGCCGTCGCCGAGACCGTCCGGCAGGCCGTCGCCGCCGTGCGTGCCTGCGACGCCGGCTGTGAGGCCCTGGTCGGCGCGCTCGGCGCCCGGGTCACCCCCGCCCCGGCGCCCGGCCGCCGGGCCGCCGCCCGTCGCGGCGAGACGGTGGGCGAGCTGCCCACCGGCGGCAGCCCGTCCGGGCTGCGCCCCGTCCGGCCCGCCGAGCCCGCGCCACCCGTGCCCACCGGGCGGCGCAGCCGCCCCGAGCCGGTCTCCGGCGGCGCCATGCCGGCGTCGCCCCGGCCGCTGGGCCCGCCGCCGGTCGCCCCCAGCCCTGTCGCGCCGCCGCCGGTCGCCCCGCAGCCGGTCGCCCCGGCCGCGTCCGCGCGGCCCGCCTCCGCCCCGCCCGCGCGGACCGAGCCCGCCATGCCGGTGGTGCGCCGCGGCGTGGACGCCCCCACGAACCGTCCGGTCTCCGCGCCGCCCCCGCCGCCGCCCGGCATCACGCCGATCGCGCCCGCGCAGCGCGGCACCGTGCCACCCGCCGAGGCCGGTGAGCCGTTCCGACCGACCCTGACGACGGCGGCGATCAACAGCGCCCGCGCCGAGCGGCAGCGCACCGTGATCCCGCCCCGCCCGAAGACCAGCGGCGCGCTCTCGGCGCCCACCGGTGGCTTCAGCGCGACCGACCTGAACGTGCCGGTGCCGACCCCGCGCCCCGAGCCGGAGACCGCGCCGCCGGGCTCCCGGGCCAACTGGCCGCTGGTCAACAACCCGGACGAGCCGGCCGACGGTCCCGCCGACAAGCCGGCGCCCCCGTACGGCGAACGCGCCGGCCGCCCGGCGGACGCCCCGGCCGAGCCCGCCGCCCAGCGCCGGGTCACCCCGCCCTGGCTCGCCGACGACCTGCCGCAGGAGCCGCCGATGCTGCGGCTCGTGGAGCCGCCACCGCTGGCCGACCGGGCGCTGCGCAGCGGCGCCAACCCGCCCACCGATCCGGGCCTGGAGACTCCTCCGCTGCGCCTGGTCGACCGCGAGGAGGCGGGCCGGGGCGGCCGTGCCCCCCGCGCCGACCGGCCGGCGCCCGAGCGTCGTCCGGACCCGGTCGAGCGCCGGCCCGCGCCGATGGAGCACCGACCCCCGCCGATCTCGGACGAGGGCGACGGCGACCTGCTGATCTTCGCCCAGGCCCGGTCCGCCTGGTTCGTCGGGCACGGCGAAGAGGTGGAGTCGGAGCTGGACTGGTCGACCACCGCGGACACCGGCTGGCAGGCCGCCGAGCAGGCGGCCCGCCCGGCCGTCGGCGCGGAGACCACCGCCGGCCTGCCCAAGCGGGTCCCGCAGGCCAACCTGGTGCCCGGCTCACCGCTGCGCGACGAGCGTCCGCTGCGGATCGTCCGCGACGCGGCGAGCCTCGCCGAGAACACCACCGGCTACTTCCGCGGCTGGCGTCGCGGTCAGGAGATCGGCGGGTTCGCGGTGGGCGGCCGCCCGGGCCGGGAGTCGGCCGGCGGCTGGGACTTCAGCCGCGACCCGGCAGAGCGCGACGACGACCGGGAGTACGAGTTCCGCTCCGCCGGTTACCGCTCCTGAGCGCCTTCCACCTGCGTGTTCCTGCCCACACCCGGGTAATTTGACGCCGGGTCACGGCGGCCGGGAGCATACCGGCGGAACCGTCGGCGGCAGGTGACGCCGGGGTGGGAAGGCGACTCCAATGGCGACACCGATGACCGACTCCACCGTGCTCACCCGCCGGGGGGTGCTCGGCGCGGGGGCCGGGGCCCTGCTGCTCGGCGGCTGCGGGCGGACCACCGCGCAGGACGACACGGAGCCGGACGGCACCGCCTCCCCGGGCGGCCCCGAGCTGTTGATCGGGGTCAGCCTGGAGTTGACCGGCCGTGGCGCCGCCCTGGGCGTGCCCCAGGAACGGGCCCTGCAGATCAGCCTGGAGGACATCAACGTCGAGCGGGTCCAGGTGGGCAACCTGCGCCGCCGCGTACGGCTGCTGGTGCGGGACAACCGGGGTGACGCCCGGCTCGCCGCCCGGCAGGCCACCGACCTGATCCGCGACGACCACGTGCACGCCCTGCTCGGTACCACGCTGCCCGAGACCGCGATGGCAGTGGCGGGGGTGGCGCAGCGGCTGCGCACCCCGTTCGTCTCGCTCGCCCACGGCGACGGGATCGTGCTGCCGCTGGCCCAGCGGACCTTCATCTACAAGCTCACCCCCGACGCCGTCGACGTGGCCCGGCGGTTGGCCCAGCTCGCCCGGTCGCAGGGCCTGGAGCGGGTGGCGTTGCTGGCCGCCGACGGGCTGCACGGCGACTCCGGGGTCCGGGCCGTGCCGGCCGCCCTACGGGCCGTGGGGGTCGAACTGGACCGGACCGTACGGCTCCCCCGCGGCGGCGCCGACTTCGCCGACGCGGCCGAGGAGACGGTGGCCGACGAGCCGGACGGCGTGATCCTCTGGTCCGCGGCCCCGGACGCCGGCGGCGCTTCCCGGGCACTGCGCCGGGCCGGCTGGCGCGGGCCGCTGTTCCTCGACGCCGCAGCGGTGGCCGAGGAGACCCTCGGGGGCAGCAACGCCACCGCCGTGGAGGGCGCGTACGCGGTGCATCCGGCCTGCCTGGGCGGCTCCACCCTCACCAACACCACCACGGCGGCGCTGGCCCGGCGGGACTTCGTGTTCCGCTACATCCAGGAGCACGGCGGGTTCAGCGGCTTCGCCCCGTACGCCTCGGACGGCCTCCAGTTCATCGCGGACGCCGCCCGACTGTCCACCAGCGTCGACCGTGGCCGGATCCGGGCGTTCCTGCAGACGCTGGTCACCGACGGCATGGTGGGCCCGTACGCCTTCACGCCCATCCGGCACAGCGGGCTGGAGCGCGACTCGTTGGGCGTCTACACGGTGTCCCGGGGAAGCTGGGTCCGGATCTCCTGAGCGACACCGCCGGGCGGGTGGCCGGCGGCACCCCACTCCGACCTGGACCCGTGCCGGACGGGGGACGGCGGCCGCCCCCGGCGCCCGGCCGAGGACGCGAAGACGCGCCCGGTGACGGCCGGAGCCGCCAACGGGCGCGTCGGGAGCCGTCAGGCCGGCGCGACCGCGCGCGAGCGACGCATGGTCAGCACGTACTCGACCAGCGAGATCAGCACGTGCTTGGTCGACTCCCGGTTACGGGCGTCGCAGGCCACCACCGGCACGTCGTGCGAGATCGCCAGCGCGTCCCGGACGTCCTGCGGGTCGTGGTACTGCATCCCGTCGAAGCAGTTGATGGCCACCAGGTACGGCAGCCGCCGGTGCTCGAAGAAGTCGATCGCCGCGAAGCAGTCGGCCAACCGGCGGGTGTCGACCAGGACCACGGCGCCGATCGCGCCGCGCACCAGTTCGTCCCACATGAACCAGAACCGCGTCTGGCCAGGCGTACCGAACAGGTACAGGATCAGGTCCCGGTCGATCGAGATACGACCGAAGTCCATCGCCACGGTGGTCGTCGTCTTGCCCGGCACCTGCCGGGTGTCGTCGACGCCCACGCCGGCGGAGGTCATGATCGCCTCGGTGGTCAGCGGCGTGATCTCCGAGACCGAACCGACCAGCGTCGTCTTGCCGACGCCGAAACCACCGGCGATAACGATCTTCGCCGACGTCACGCGCCCGCTCGGGGCCGGCGGCCGGTGCGACATGTCAGAGCCTGCGAAGTCCACTCAGCACCCTCTCCAGCAGTTCAGTGCCCACCGCGTCGTCCGAGTCGTCCAAGATGGTCGGCTCGTGGACCGCGACCAGGCCATCCGTCGCCATGTCGGCGATGAGCACCCGGGCCACACCCAGTGGGAGCTGCATCCGCGCCGCGATCTCGGCCAGCGACTGCACGCGTCCGTCACACAGCGCGGCGATGTACTGGTGCTCACGGCCCTGGCCGCCGTTGCCACTGGCAGCGGCGCGACCGCGCACCGTCGTCTCGACGAGCGCCTCCATGGCGATGTCGAGCCGGGGACGGGTACGACCACGGGTCACGGCGTATGGACGGACCAACGCTCCGGTCGGTTCGTCACGATCGACCATGTCGCCGCTCACCTCCTTCGTACCCGGCACCGGCTCTCGCCCGGTGGCACCCGTCGTTGTTGTCGTGTCGTTGCCGCCGTGCCGACCACCTGGTCAGCTCGGTCAGCCCATCATCCCGACAGCCGTACGCGGCTGCGGCGTCAGCGCGTCGCCCACCCGGTCGACGAGGAGCGCCATCTCGTAGCCGACCTGGCCGACGTCGCAGCTACGGGCGGCCAGCACGGCGAACGAGGAGCCGTCCGAGATGGACATCAGGAACAGGAAGCCGTTGTCCATCTCGACCACGGTCTGCAGCACCGCGCCGCCCTCGAAGCAGCGGGCCGCGCCCTGGGTCAGGCTGACCAGACCGGAGGCGATGGCGGCCAACTGGTCGGCCCGGTCCCGCGGCAGGTCCCGTGACGACGCGAGGAGCAGGCCGTCCGCGGAGACGGCGACCGCGTGCGCGACACCGGGCACCCGGTCGGCGAAGTTGGCGAGCAGCCAACCGAGATCCTGCGTAGTTGTCATCCTTCTTGCTCCTTCTGCCCGCTCCCGGCCGCCGGGCCGGAGCCAGGCTGCGAGGAATGCTGCCCTCCCGGAGTCGCCTCCGGGTTGGTGGGGTTGCTGTCCGAGGGGTTGCTGCGGCCGCGCTGCACGCCTCGATGGTAGGCGGAGAGCAGGCCGCGCACGGCCTCCGGCGAACGCCGCTGCACCGACGTGGTCGGCTTCTCCACCGCACCGGGGACGAGCTGCGCCATCGGCGTCCGCTTCGGCAGGCCGGTCTGGGTGGTCGCCTCCACCGGCACCTCGGAGGCGGCCACGGCGGCACGCCAGCCGTCGTCGGCCGCGGTCTGCCAGCCCGGGGACTGCTGCGGGGCGGGCCGGCGGTTGGGCAGGCCGTCGGTGTGCCCGGGGCGGGCGCCCCCGTTCGCCGCCGAGCCGTTGTCGAACGGCGTCCCTCCGGCGGTCGGAGTGTTTGCCATCGGTGCGACACCTGCCGTCCGTGGTGCGGTGTTCTGGACGGGTCGACCGGCGGCGTCGACGGCGGGCATCTGCTGGGTCGCGGTGCCGTTGGACGCCTTCGCGCCGGCCGCCTCCTCGGGGCCCGGCTTGCGGGTGCGGAACCAGGCCGACTCCAGCTCCCGGAAGATCGGCAGCTCCATCGTCTCGTCCGCGTACCGCTGCCGGTTGGCCGTCTCCTGCGGGGTCGGCGGCCGGTTGACCGGCGCGGTCTGGCCGGCACGCGGCTGCGGCACCGCGGGCTGCGCGGTGGGCTGCCGCATCGCCGGGGCGGCCGGGGCCGGCGTCACCGGCGGGGCGGCCGGCGTCGACGGCTCGGGGCGGGCCACCCGGGGCAGCTCCGTGGTCATGTCGAGCGCGGCGGCGAGCCGCTCGGGCACCGGCGGGGCGGCCGCGTCCCGCTCGGGGTGGGCCACCGGCGGCCAGGCCGGCGGCGCTCCCGCGCCGGGCGGGGTCTGCCGGGGCGGCACGGAGACCGGCGCGGCCGACACCGGCTGACCGGAGACCGGCTGGCCGGAGACCGGGACGCCGGAGACCGGCGGCAGCGGCGGGGCGGAGACCGGCGGGACCACCGGGGGCGCGGAGACCGGCGGGAACGGCGGCGCGCTGTACGGGCGCGCCTCGGGGCTGCTCGGCAGCTGCCGCGGGATCACCGGCTGCTGGCCGGTGACCGCCGGGTCGCCGTCGGAGGAGCGCCGCTGCGGCAGCGGATCGATCGGCTGCCCGTTGGCGGTCCGCGGGGCGAAGCTGTCGTTGCCGTTGATCCCGCTGGCGCCGGTCAGGTCCGACCAGGCCGGCATGGCACGCCCACCGCCGGCGTTGGCCGGAGCGCCGTTGCGCTGCGTCGGGTCGAACGGCCGGCCGCCGAGGGTGACCTGGTTGCCGGACTCACCGGGGCGCGGGGCCTGCGGCGTCGGGCCGTTGCCGAGCGCGGGCAGCGCGCCGAAGACCGGCGTCGGCCCGGGCTGCTGCGGGGCGGGCGGGCCGGCGGGCAGCGCGGCGGCCTGCGGGCCCCGGCCGGAGAGCGCCCGGGGCACCAGCACGGAGGTGGGCAGGGTGACCTCGGCGACCGTGCCCCGGTCGGTGCCCGGACGCAGTTCGACCTTGACGCCGTGCCGGGAACCCAGCCGGGCGACCACGACCAGACCCATCATCCGGGAGACGGCGACGTCGACCTGGGGCGGCGTGGCCAGCCGCTCGTTGAGGTCGGCCAGCTGCTCGGCGCTGATGCCGATGCCGTGGTCCTCGACGTAGAGGGTGGCCCGGTCCCCGATCCGGCGCGCCTCGACCATGACCTGCGAGTCCGGCGGCGAGAAGGCGGTCGCGTTGTCGAAGAGCTCGGCGACCAGGTGCACCATGTCGTTGACCGCGTGGGCCGCGACCTCGATGTCCCGGTCGATGATCCCGAACTCGATGCGGGTGTAGTGCTCGACCTCGGACTGCGCGGCGCGCAGCACGTCGATCAGGGCAGCCGGCTCGCGCTGGACGCGGGTGGAGTCGGCGCCGGCGAGGACCAGGAGGTTCTCGTCGTTGCGGCGCATCCGGGTGGCCAGGTGGTCGAGCTGGAACAGCTCGGCGAGGCGGTCCGGGTCCTCCTCGCCGCGCTCCAGCCGGTCGAGGTGGCCGATCAGCCGGTCGACCAGGATCTGCGAGCGGCGGGCGAGGTTGACGAACATCGTCGCGACGGAGGAGCGCAGCGCGGCCTGCTCGGCGGCGGTGCGGACCGCTTCCAGGTGGACCGCGTTGAACGCCTCGGTCACCTGGCCGAACTCGTCCTTGCTGCGCACCGGCAGCGGCTCGGCGATCTGGTTGGCGAGCTGGACCGGGGAGAGCTGCCCGGTGACCTGCGGGTCGCGCAGCCGGGCCACCGCCTGGGGCAGTCCGTACTGGGCGATGGAGAGGGCGCCCTGGCGCAGGTCGCGCAGCGAACGCGCCATCGACCGGGCGACCAGGTACGCGAAGAGGATGGCCAGCAGCAGCATGCTCAGCAGCAGGCCGGTCTGCAGGAAGACGGTGCGCTGCACGTCGGAGCGCAGCTCGTCGGCCTGGCGGACCACGTTGCCGTCGAGCTTGACCTCCACGGTGCGGATCAGCGCGGCGTTGGAGACCATGGCCGCGTCCCACTGGTCCGGACCGAAGGGCACCCCGGCGATGCTCTCGGTGGAGCGGCTGTCCATCCATCCGCTGTAGTTGTCGGCCTGACGCCGGTCGGCGCCGGTGACGGTCTGTTCGAGGAACTCCCGCTCGGCCCGGGTCGCCACCGACTGGAAGGTCTGCAGGGCCAGGCCCTCACCGGCCTGGCTGGCGATGTAGTCCCGGCGCAGCGGCGAGATGTACGCCTTCTGGATGAGCACCTGGTGCACCGCGACGCGGCGCAGCGACAGGAACTCCTTGGAGCGGGCGACGGCGGTGGCGGCCCGCATCCGGTCGCTCAGGTCGTTGTCGCCGGCGAGCTGGGTGACCGAGTCCCGGATGCTGATGAGCTGGTCGATCAGCCCCTGGTACGACCCGACGGCGTTGCTGATGGTCAGCTTGCCGTTGTAGACCTGGCTGCGGGTGCCGGGCAGGTCGGTCAGCTCCTGGTCGATCCGGTCGAGCAGGGTCTCCAGGCTGCCCGGGAGGTCCTCCAGCTGGGCCCGCTGCTGCAGGTACGGCAGCTTGGCCTGGTCGACCCGGGAGTTGACCCGGTTGTACGCCTCCTGGTACTGCTCCCGCGCCTGCCCCTTCGGCGAGCCGAGCAGCAGGACCGCGGAGGTGCGTTCGTCCTGGAGGCTGTTGACCAGGTCACCGGAGCGCCCGACGAGGCTCGCCAGGTCACCGGCCCGGTTGGCGTTGTTGAGCGTCTGCAGGTTGTCGACCAGGCCACTGGTGCCCACCACGACCGTGGCGATGGTCGGCACGATCATGATGAGACCGAGCTTGGACCAGATCGGCATGTCGCGGAGTCGGCCGGCCGGCCGACGCAGACGCGACAGGAAGGAGCCCGCCGTCTTTGGCCGTTTGCTCACGTCACCGCCCTCGCGATTGCAGCGTCCCCGCGTTGCCCCGGGCAACGCCCAGCGACCGACCCGGCGGGTCGGACCCCCGAGATTCCATCACGCCGCCTCAGAAAGAGAAAGCCCAGGTTGGCGGTCGCTGAGGGTGTGATGAGATGTTGATGCAATTTGATAGCAATCCGTCTGGCCGGAGTTACCGAACGTAATGGAATACCGTCACCGCGTTGTCCTCCTCGCCGGCCCTTCCGGCTCCGGAAAGTCGTACATAGCGCAGCGAACCGGACTTCCGGTGCTGTGTCTGGACGACTTCTACAAGGACGGCGATGACCCTACGTTGCCGCGCCGCGACGGGCTGGTGGACTGGGACTCGCCGGAGTCCTGGGATGCCGGAACAGCCGTGGAAACAATTGCCCGACTGGCCCATGCGGGCAAGGCCGAAGTGCCGGTTTATGCGATCGGTGCCGACCGACGCGTGGCCACCCGGCCCTTCGAGGTGACCGGATCGCCACTCTTCATCGCCGAAGGGATCTTTGCCGCCGAGATCGTCGAGGAGTGCCGCCGCCGCGGGCTGCTGGCCGGGGCGTACGCGCTGCGCCGGCCGCGCGGGACCACCTTCGTCCGACGGCTGGCCCGGGACCTGGCGGAGCAGCGCAAGGCGCCGAAGGTGCTGATCCGGCGCGGGGTGGCGCTGCTGCGGGCGGAACCGGCCGTGCTGCGCCGGCAGACCGGCCTGGGTGCCGAGGCCGCCCGGGCCGGCGAGATCCTGTCCCGGGTGGCCGGCATGGTCGCCGGCCACCCACGACAGTGATCAGCCCAACAGCTTCGCGTACGCCGGCTTGATCACCTCGTCGATGATCTCCAGCCGCTCGTCGAACGGGATGAAGGCGCTCTTCATGGCGTTGATGGTGAACCACTGGAGCTCCTTCCAGCCGTAGCCGAAGGCATCCACCAGCAGCGCCATCTCCCGCGACATCGAGGTGCCGCTCATCAGCCGGTTGTCGGTGTTCACCGTCACCCGGAACCGCAGGTCACGCAGCAGGCCGATCGGGTGGTCGGAGATCGACGCGGCCGCGCCGGTCTGCACGTTCGACGACGGGCAGAGCTCCAGCGGGATGCGCTTGTCCCGGACGTACGCGGCCAGCCGCCCGAGCACCGGCCGCTGGCCGCGGGTGATGTCGTCCACGATCCGTACCCCGTGGCCCAGCCGGTCGGCGCCGCACCACTGGATGGCCTGCCAGATCGAGGGCAGCCCGAACGCCTCGCCGGCGTGGATGGTGAAGTGGAAGTTCTCCCGCTGGAGGTACTCGAAGGCGTCCAGGTGCCGGGTGGGCGGGAAGCCCGCCTCCGCGCCGGCGATGTCGAAGCCCACCACTCCGGCGTCCCGGTGCCGGACGGCCAGCTCGGCGATCTCCTGCGAGCGGGCGGCGTGCCGCATCGCGGTCAGCAGGGTGCCGATCCGGATCGGCGTGCCGGCCGCGGCGGCCTCGGCGGCGCCCTCGGTGAAGCCGGCCACCACCGCCTCCACCACCTCGTCCAGGGTGAGGTTCTGTTCGAGATGCTGCTCCGGGGCGAACCGGACCTCGGCGTAGACCACCCCGTCGGCGGCCAGGTCCAGCGCGCACTCGCGAGCCACCCGGCGCAGCGCCGGCGCGGTCTGCATGACGGCGACGGTGTGCGCGAACGTCTCCAGGTAGCGCTCCAGCGAGCCCGAGTTGGCGGCCTCGACGAACCAACGGCCGAGCGCCTCCGGATCGGTGGTGGGCAGCTCGTGGCCGACCTCGGCGGCGAGTTCGACGACCGTCGCCGGCCGCAGGCCGCCGTCGAGATGATCGTGCAGCAGCGCCTTCGGGACCTTGACGATGTCCTCGTATCGGATTGCGACCATGCTCAGACCCTAGTCAGCCCACGACCCGGCCCGGGACGCGACCGGCCGGGAGACGCGGCCCGGCCCTCGACGCCTCGCCGCCGGGCGCGTCCGGCCGGGTGGCAGGGACGAGGACCTACCCGGACGGCTGACCCGACCCGGGCACGTACGCTTCCCGGGTGACCGCGCCGCACCCGTCCGAGGAGCCGGTGGCCGTGACGCACCCGCAGGTCCTCGCGCGGCTGCGCTGCCCGGTCTGCGCCGAGCCACTGGCCGAGGCCGCCACCGGCGGCGCCGGCAGCCTGCGCTGCCCGCGCCGGCACAGCTTCGACGTGGCCCGCCAGGGGTACGTCAACCTGCTCACCGGCCGCGCCCCGCACGTCGGGGACACCGCGCAGATGGTCGCCGCCCGGGCCGACTTCCTGGCCGCCGGGCACTACGACGTCGTCTCTGCCGCCCTGGCCGAGGCGGCGCGGCCGGTGGCCGGGCGGGTCGCCGGGGCGTACCCGCTGGTGGTCGACGCCGGGGCGGGCACCGGCCGGCACCTCGCGGCGGTGCTGGCGGCGCTGCCCGACGCCGTCGGCCTGGCCCTGGACGTCTCCAAGCCGGCGCTGCGCCGCGCGGCCCGCGCCCACCCCCGGGCCGCCGCCGCGCTCGCCGACACCTGGCAGCGGCTGCCGCTGGCGGACGCCTCGACGGCCGTGCTGCTCGACGTCTTCGCCCCGCGCAACGGCGCGGAGTTCCACCGGGTGCTCGACCCCGCCGGGGCACTGCTGGTGGTCACCCCGACCGGGGCGCACCTCGCCGAGCTGGTGGACGCGCTCGACCTGCTCCGGGTCGACCCGGCCAAGGCCGACCGGGTCGCGGACAGCCTCGCCGGGCACTTCACCCCGGAGCGCGACGAGACGCACGCCGCCCGGCTCACGCTCACCGGCGACGAGGTGGCGACGCTGGTCGGGATGGGACCGAGCGCCTGGCACACCGACCCGCAGCGGCTGGCCGCCCGGATCGCGGCGCTCCCCCGGCCGGTCGAGGTCACCGCCGAGGTACGGCTCACCGTCTGGCGGCCCCGCTGACTCAGGTGGAGAGGTCGACCTCTTCCCAGCCCGGCGGCTCGTCGTGGTACGGCCCGCGCAGCACCACCGCCCACTCCAGCGCCCAGCGCCGCTGCCCGATGGCGTTGGCGTCGACCAGGCCCGGCAGCCGCCGACCGGCCCGCTCCGTCTCCAGGTACGCCCAGTCCAGGCAGTAGTGCAGGTCGAGCAGGGCGGCGGCGTCCGCCGGGTGCTGCGGCGCGGCGAGGATGCGGGCCCGCCACTGGCCGAACAGCTCACCGCCGGCGATGTGCGGCATCCGCTCCACCAGCCGCTCGTCCACCGGGATCGTCGGGTCGAGCTGCTTGCTCAGGCCGAGCACCCAGGCCAGCGAGAAGAGCGCGTCGTGGTGCAGCACGAAGGAGCGGTGGTCGCCCTTGCCGCCCATCACGAACTCCCACTCCGGCGGCGTGACCATGTCCACCAGGTGCGAGGCGAGCAGCCACTCCATCGCCGCTCGCGGCGGCATCCCGAAGCAGCGGGCCAGGATCAGGTGCAGGACGGCGATCCGCGCCTCGATCTCGCCGGTGGGGCGCAACTCGATCTCGTCACCCGGCTCCCATACCAGCGGGAACTGCTCGGGCGGCAACGGCAGGCGCAGCCGGGACAGCTCGTCCAGGCTCGCCTCACGGACTTCCCGGGGATCGGGGGCGGGTACGCGCACAGCTTGCATCCCTGTCTGCTCACATCCGGCGTGACGCCGGTCCATCCCCCCTGGCCAGGGAGGATAGCCGTCCGGGCGGGCCGACACCATGGCCCGGCAGGGCCGTCGGCCGACCGGCCCCGGGGGCCGACCGTTCAGCTGATCCGCTCGATGACCAGCGGCGACGCGATGGACGGGGCCGGCGCGATGCGGACCGCCCGCTCGGCCTCGGCCCGGGCCGCCGGGATCCGGGTGGCCTGGTCGGCGCGGAGTTCGTAGAGCGGGTCGCCGGCCCGCACCGGGTCACCGGGACGCCTGTGCAGCACCACGCCGGCGGCGGCGCTGACCGGGTCCTCCTTGCGGGCCCGCCCGGCGCCGAGCCGCCAGGCGGCCACCCCGATCGCGTACGCGTCGACCGACTCGACGAAGCCGTCGGCCTCGGCGCGGACCACCTCGACCTCGTTGGCGGTCGGCATCGGGGCGTCCGGGTCGCCGCCCTGGGCGCGGATCATCGTGCGCCAGGAGTCCATTGCCCGCCCGTCGCGCAGCGCGGCGGCCGGATCGGCGTCCGGCAGGCCGGCCGCGTCCAGCATCTCCCGGGCCAGCGCCAGGGTCAGCTCCACCACGTCGGCGGGCCCACCCCCGGCCAGCACCTCCACCGACTCGGTCACCTCGACCGCGTTGCCGACGGTCAGGCCGAGCGGGGTGGACATGTCGGTGAGCAGGGCGACCGTCCGTACGCCGTGCGCGCCGCCCAGCTCGACCATGGTGCGGGCCAGCTCGCGGGCGTCGTCGACGGACTTCATGAACGCGCCGGAGCCGACCTTCACGTCGAGCACCAGCGCGCCGGTCCCCTCGGCGATCTTCTTGCTCATGATCGAGCTGGCGATCAGCGGGATCGCCTCGACGGTGCCGGTGACGTCGCGCAGCGCGTACAGCTTGCGGTCGGCCGGGGCGAGCCCCTCGCCGGCCGCGCAGATCACCGCGCCGACGTCGCGCAGCTGGGCGATGAACTCGTCGTTGCTCAGCGCCGCCCGCCAGCCGGGGATCGACTCCAGCTTGTCCAGGGTGCCACCGGTGTGCCCCAGGCCGCGCCCGGACAGCTGCGGCACCGCGCCGCCGCAGGCGGCGACGAGCGGGGTGAGCGGCAGCGTGATCTTGTCACCGACACCACCGGTGGAGTGCTTGTCCACGGTCGGCCGGGCCACCGGCGAGAGGTCGAGTCGCTCGCCGCTGGCGATCATCGCGGCGGTCCACCGGGCGATCTCCGGCGCGGACATGCCGCGCAGCAGGATCGCCATGGCCAGCGCCGACATCTGCTCGTCGGCGACCAGCCCCTTGGTGTACGCGTCGACCACCCAGTCGATCTGGGCGTCGCTCAGCGCACCCCCGTCCCGCTTGGTCCGGATGACGTCAACCGCCGTGAACGCACTCACCTTTGAGTCCCATCAGATAGATCGAAAGTCGCGTCGGGCATCCGGCCGCACCGCCGCACGAGCCGGAACCACCGGGGATCGGGCCGACGGTGACCGGCGGAGGGATCAAGCCTGACCGCCCGGAGCCGGTCGCCGTCGGCCCGATCCCCCGAGCTCAAGAAGCAGACCAGCGGAGCGGAACCTCCATCGGCGGCTCCCCCTCACCGGCCCAGAAGATGGTGCCCGACGCGTCCACCACCACGACCCGGGGCGTACGGGCCAGCCCCCAGGTGATCGCCTCGGCCGAGTCGTCCCAGCTCGGCCCCTCCTCCAACACGCCGGTCTCGGCGCCCTCGTCACCTGCGGACCGCTCCCAGTAGGCCGTCCAGACCTGCTGACCGGCGGACAGGTCGGGGTGCACGAAGACGGTGCCCCGGCCCCGCCAGGCGGCCAGCCGGTCGGGCACCACCGGTACGGGGTGTTCCCCGGTGACCGCCTCGATGTCGGCCACGTCGAAGGCGTGCGGCAGCAGCTCGGCCATCCGCAGCGGCCGGTCCTTCGTCTCCACCAGGCACTCCGGGCCGCCGTTCTCCCAGAGCAGTTGCCGGCACCGGCCGCAGGGCATCAGCGGTTCGCCGGTGGCGTCGACGCAGGACATGGCGACCAGCCGGCCGCCGCCCGTGGCGTGCAGGGACGACACGACGCCGCACTCGGCGCAGAGGGTGACCCCGTACCCGGCGTTCTCCACGTTGCAGCCGACCACGATCCGCCCGTCGTCGACCAGGGCGGCCGCGCCGACCGGAAACTTGGAGTACGGCACGTACGCGTGCCGCATCACCTCGGTGGCGGCGGCCCGCAGCCGCTCCCAGTCGATGTCGGTCATCCCACCATTCTGCCGAAGTCACCCTGGTCGGACACGGGAAGGGTCCCCTCCGGTGGGCGTCGACACCCGGCCTGCGGCGGGCCTGGGCAGGTACGGGGCGGCCGGAAACGACCGTGCCCGGCGGGGAACTCCCCACCGGGCACGGACCACCAACGCGCTCAGCCCTTGATGTACGGCTTGCCGTCCGCCGCGGGCGCCCGGACCCGGCCGACCAGGCCGGCCACGGCCAGGATCGTCGCCAGGTAGGGCAGCATCGCCAGGAACTGGCTGGGGATGCTGCTGCCGATCGCGCCGAGGTAGGTGGCGAGCTGGTCGGCGAAGCCGAAGAAGAGCGCCGCGAGCAGCGCGCCGGTCGGGCTCCACCGGCCGAAGATCAGCGCGGCGAGGGCGATGAAGCCCTTACCGCCGATCATGTTCTTGGTGAAGCTGTACAGCGCCAGCGTGTACGAGGCGCCACCGATGCCGGCGACGACCCCGGCGAGCAGCACGTTGCGGTAGCGCAGCCCCAGCACCTTGACGCCGAGGGTGTCCGCCGCGGTCGGGTGCTCGCCCACCGAGCGGGTCCGCAGGCCCCACCGGGTGCGGAACAGCGCGAGGTGGATGACCAGCACCAGCAGCAGGCCGAGGTAGAGGAAGAGGTTGCCGCGGAACAGCGCCGGCCCGAGCACCGGGATGTCCCTCAGCAGCGGGATCTCCCAGTTGGTGAAGCGGGGCGCGCTGTTGTACTTCTCCGCGTTGGTCTGCATCAGCCGCTCGTAGAGGAAGCCGGTGATGCCGACCGCCAGCAGGTTGAGCACGACGCCCATGACCACCTGATCGACCAGGTAACGGATCGCGAAGACGGCCAGCAGCAGCGAGATGAACGCGCCACCGATCGCCGCGGCGACCAGACCCACCCACACGCTGTTGAACAGGCTGCCGAAGAGCGCGCCGCTGAAGGCGCCCATCAGCAACTGGCCCTCGATCGCCACGTTCACCACGCCGGAGCGCTCGCAGAGCACGCCGGCCAGCGCACCGAAGATCAGTGGCAGGGCCAGGACGAACGTGCCCCGCACGATGTTGACCATCGGCATGAAGTTGCGGCCCTCGGGGGCGGCGGAGACCTGCCAGCAGAGGAAGCTCAGCACGAAGGCGACCAGCCCGACGCCGAGCACCAGGGTGAACCAGCGCTTCGGCACCCCGGCCAACAGCGCGCCGCCGGCCGCGGCGGCGATCACGCCGAACAGGATCGCGCCGATCGTGCCGTTGATCTCCAGCGCCGCGCCGCCCTCGGTCTCGCTGAGGGTGAAGCGGGCCTGTTGGTCGGTGGCGAGCGCCCCGAAGAGCACCGCGGCCAGCACGCCCAGCGCCAGCAGGGCCGCGCCCACCTTGCGGTTGCGCGTCCAGAAGCCCTCGTCGACCGTGGCGGTGGCGACGTCGGGAACAGCCATGGTGGACATGCCTCACCAGCCCTTCGCGAGGCTCGTCTGCAGCCGGGCCGCGCGGGCGGCCCGGAGCTGGAAGATCGCCTTCACCAGGGCCGGCGCGGCGATGAAGATGACGATCAGCGCCTGGAGGACGGTGACCAGCTCCAGCGAGATCCCGGAGTACGACTGCATCCGGTTGCCGCCGGCCTGGAGCGCGCCGAAGAGCAGCGCCGCCAGCAGCACGCCCCACGGCTTCACCCGGCCGAGCAGCGCCACCAGGATGCCGTCGAAGCCGATCTGCGCGACGACCAGCGGGGTCAGGGCGTTCGCGGTCGAACCGAGCACCATCTGGCTGCCGCCGAGGCCGGCGAGCAGGCCGGCGACCGCCATCACCAGCACGTACGTCTTGGTGACGCTGATGCCGGCGGTCCGGGCGGCGTCCGGGTTGGCGCCGACCGCGCGCAGCTCGAAGCCGAGCGTCGAGCGGTTGAGCAACCACGCGACGAACCAGGTGGCCAGCACCGCGAGCAGGATGCCGGCGTGCACCCGCAGGTCGTCGCCGAGCAGCCGGGGCAGCTGGGCGGAGGAGTCGACCGGCTTGCTGATCGCGTCGGACCGCTCCGGGTTCTGCACGCCGTTCTGGATGATGACCCAGGAGAGGAAGTAGACCGCGACGTAGTTGAGCATGATCGTGTTGATCACCTCGTGCGCGCCGGTCCGCGCCTTGAGGATGCCCGGGATGAAGCCCCAGACGGCGCCACCGATCGCGCCGGCGATCAGCGCGACGATCAGGTGCACCACCGGCGGCAGCGGCAGCGCGAAGCCGGCGACGGCGGCCAGGATGACGCCCATCGTCGCCTGCCCCTGGGCGCCGATGTTGAACAGGCCGCCGCGGAAGGCGAGCGCGACCGACAGGCCGGTGAAGACCAGCGGGGCGGTGTAGGTGAGCGTCTCGGAGATCGGACCCATCGCCGCGGAGAAACCGCTGGCGTCCGGGTCGAAGACCGCGCCCTTGAACAGGTTCGCGTACGCCTCGCTGACCACCGTCCAGCTGGCGTTGAGCGCGTCACCCGGACGGGCGGTGATGTAGCCGTAGGTGGCCAGCACCTCCGGGTCCGACACGATGATCAGGACCGCGCCGAACAGCATCGCCAGCAGCAGCGCGAGCACGGTCACGGTGACCGTGTTGGCGGCCCAGAGGTTCTCCAGGAAGAGCCGGCCCAGCGAGGGGCGGGGCTCGTCGGGTCGCTTCGGGGCGGTCATGGTCGCGGCGCGGTTCGCGCCGGCGGCCTCGGCCTGCGCCGCCTCGGTCGCCGGCTCCTTGTCCGGGGAGCCCGAGACCGGGTTGGAGTTGGTCATGCCTTGTCCTCGTTGCCAGGGCTCTCGGGGGTCGGGGCCGGGGTGGCGTCGTCCGTCCCGCCGGGAGCGCCGCCGGGCGGGGTCGGGCCGGCGGTGTCCGGGGTGATGCCGGCCATCAGCAGGCCGATCTCCTCGCGGGGGGTGTTCGGGCCGACGAGGCCGATGATCCGGCCGCGGTACATCACCGCGATCCGGTCGGCCAGCCCGATCACCTCGTCCAGCTCGCTGGAGACGACCATGACGGCCGTGCCGGCGTCCCGCTCGCGGATCACCCGGCTGTGGATGAACTCGATGGAGCCGACGTCGACGCCCCGGGTCGGCTGGGCGGCGATGAAGAGCTTCAGCGGCCGGGACAGCTCCCGGGCCACGATCACCTTCTGCTGGTTGCCGCCGGAGAGGGTGCCCACGGCGGCGTCGGCCGACGGGGTACGGACGTCGAACTGCTCGATCCGCTCCTTCGCCGACTTGGCGATGGCGTCCGGCTTGAGGGCCAGGCCCCTGCCGAAAGGCGGCCGGTCGTACATGTCGAGGACCAGGTTCTCCGCCACGGAGAACTCCTTGACCAACCCGTCGACGCTGCGGTCCTCGGGGACGTAGCCGACCCCGGCGTGCAGGACCTTCTTGGTGGACCAGCCGTGGATCGGCTGGCCGTCGAGGGTGACCGAGCCGGCGAGCGTCGGGCGCAGCCCCATGATCGCCTCGATCAGCTCGGTCTGGCCGTTGCCCTGTACGCCCGCGACACCCAGCACCTCACCGGCGTGCACGGTCAGGTCGACGCCGTCGACCGCGCGCACCCGCCGGTCGTCGTCCACGACCAGGCCGTTGACCTCCAGGATCGGCTTGCCCGGGGTGGCCGGTTGCTTCTCCACGGTGAGCTTGACGCTGCGGCCGACCATCAGCGCGGCCAACTCGTCCCGGCTCGCCTGCGGGGAGGCGGTGCCGACGGTCTTGCCGCGCCGGATCACGGTGATCCGGTCGGCGATGGCCTTGACCTCGCCCAGCTTGTGGGTGATGAAGACGATCGACTTGCCGGCGGCCTTGAGCGACCGCATGACCGCGAGCAGTTCCTCGGTCTCCTGCGGGGTGAGCACGGCGGTCGGCTCGTCGAGGATGAGCAGGTCGACGTCGCGGGTGAGCGCCTTGACGATCTCCACCCGCTGCTGGATGCCGACCGGCAGGTCCTCGATCACCGCGTCCGGGTCGACGCGCAGGTTGTACCGCTCGGAGACCTCGGCGACCTCGCGCCGGGCCCGCCGCCGGTCGAGGAAGCCGACGATGCCGCCTCTGACCTGCTCGGCGCCGAGCATGATGTTCTCCGCGACGGTGAAGACCGGCACGAGCATGAAGTGCTGGTGCACCATGCCGATCCCGGCCGCGATCGCGTCCGACGGGCCCCTCAGCTTCAGCGGCTCGCCATCGACCAGGATCTCGCCCTCGTCGGGCTGGTAGAGCCCGTACAGGACGTTCATCAGGGTCGACTTGCCGGCGCCGTTCTCACCGAGCAGGGCGTGGATCTCTCCAGGCTCCACCGTCAGGTCGATGTGGTCGTTGGCGACCAGATCACCGAACCGTTTGGTGATGCCGCGCAGTTCGAGTCTCAGCGCAACCTCCTGGAGTGCGAGCGATGGTGCAGCGTAGCTGCCGGTCGGCCGGCCGACCGACGGGGTCGGCCGGCCGGTGGAGCGGATCGGCCGCCCCGGCGTCCGTGGGGTCTTCCCCACGTGGGCCGAGGCGGCCGATCGTCATGCCTGGTGCCCGCCGGCCTCCGCTGCCGATGATCCCATCGCGGCGGCCGGGGAGGCGGTCACTTGGTCGGCTGGGCCTTCGAGGTGACCGTGATGGTGCCGGCGGCGATGTCCGCCTTGATCTTCTCGACCTCGGCCTTCAGCTCGGCCGGGACCTTGCTGTCGAACTCGTGGTACGGGGCGATCGAGACGCCGTTGTTCGCCAGGTTGCCGACGAAGCCCGGGGTCGCCTGGAGCTTCTCGCCACCGGCGGCCTTGAGCACGGCCTCCTTGACGGCGTCCGGGATGTTCTTCACGACGGTGGTCAGCAGCACCGCGCAGTCCGGGGTGCTCTCGCAGCCGTCGACGTCGACCCAGATGACCGAGTACTTGCCACCGGAGGCCTTGGCCGCGGAGGTGGTGCCGAGGCCGGCGCCGCCGGCGACCGGCATGATGATGTCCGCGCCCTGGGCGACCAGCGCGTCGGAGACCTTCTTGCCCTCGTCCTGCTTCTGGAAGTCGTTGGTGAAGGAACCCTTCTGGGCCGCCTTGTCCCAACCGAGGACCTGGACGTTCTTGCCCTTGGCCTTGTTGTAGTACGCCACACCGTCGGCGAAGCCGTCCATGAAGATGGTCACCGGCGGGATCGGCAGGCCACCGTAGGTGCCGACCTTGCCGGACTTGCTCATCCCGGCGGCCAGGTAGCCGGCCTGGAAGGCGGCCTGGGCGGTGTCGAACTGCATCGGGTAGATGTTGCCGACGCCCGGGTTCGAGTCGACGATGCCGAACTGCTGGTTCGGGTTCGCCTCCGCGATCTTCTTGGTGGCGTCCGTCATCAGGCCACCGACGGCCAGGATGAAGTCGCACTTCTGGTTGACGTACCCGGTCAGGTTGACCTCGTAGTCCGCCTCGGCCTTGGACGCGACGTACTTGATGTCGATGTTGTCGTTCTCCTTCTTCGCCTCCTGAAGGCCCTTCCAGGCGGAGGTGTTGAAGGACTTGTCGTCGATGCCACCGACGTCGGTCACCATGCAGGCGCTGTACTTCTTGCCGCCGGTGCCGGCGTTGTTGTCGTCCTCGGGAGCCTCACCACACGCAGCGGCGCCCAGCACGAGCCCACCCGCCACGAAGGCGGAGGCGATCCGCATCCCACGCACAGAGCGCAAGACGTCTCCTTCCATTGCTCACCGCGGTTGATGCGGTGGCAGCCTTTGACCGACGAGCGCTGTGCTGCCGGCATCCCACGTTACGGACGGGAGCGTACGCCCGCGCCCGACCACCGGCCGCCAATCGTGCACGACTGTTGAGCGCCTGTTATCCGGGTGTGACCGTGGCGTGGGGCAGATCACTCACCGTACTGGCGAGTGACCCTCCGGGTGTCCCGTACGTCCCATTCCCGCGACCCTCGGACAGCTCCGGCGGACTACCGCCAGAAGACCGCCACGGCGGCGGTGACCAGGGTCAATCCGATGATCGCGAGGAAGTGGCCGCGGGCCACCTGCTCCCGCTTACGGGAGAAGAAGACCATGACAAAGATCAGCAGTGCCAGCACCAACTTGGTAACAAGTTTGGCGGGGGCCGGCTCGTCACCGTCGCGCAGCGGCGCGGAGAGGCCGATGCCGGTGAGCAGCTGGATCACCGCGCCCCAGAGCATGGCCGTGTTGACCAGCAGCCGGCCGCTGAGGTACTGGACGGCGGCGCCGCCGAGCAGCAGCGCGAACCCGATCAGATGGACGTAGAGGAGTACGAGTCGAAGAGCTTCCACGCCGGCCATCCTCCCCCATCAACGACAATTCGTAGTAGCGCCCCCGCCCCGCTGACCTCAATCCGTGACCTCCACCCGCCCCACCCCGGCGATCTTGCACTTTGGGTCTCCACAGATCAGAACAAACGCCCCAGATCTCCGGCCAAAACTGCAAGATCGCGCGGTGGGGACAGTCAGGACAGGCGCCAGACCTGGAAGGTGGGGCCGTCAGCCGGGAGGGTGACCGTGCCGTCGGTGTCCGGGCGCAGCGCCGGAGCGCCGCCGTAGGCGTTCTCCCCGGCCGACAGGCCGGCCAACCGGACCGGTGCGCCGGCGGCGCGGCGGGCCAGCACCAGCACCGAGCCGGTGGGAGCCTCGCGGAGGAAGACCAGCGTGTCGGCGTCGGCGTGCACCCAGCGCAGGCCGCCGTGGCGCAGCGCCGGCTCGTCGCGGCGCAGCGCCAGCAGCCCCCGGTACGCGGCGAAGGTCGCCTGGTCCCAGCTCTGCGGCCGGTGCCACGGCATCGGGGTACGCGAGCCCTCGCCGTTGGTGCCGGTCAGCCCCAGCTCGTCACCGGCGAAGATCACCGGGGTGCCCGGCATGGTGGCGAGCAGGCCGGCGGCCACCTCCTGCCGGGCCGCGTCGCCGACCACGGTGCGGATCCGGGCCGAGTCGTGCGAGCCGAGCAGCTGCCAGGAGTGCGTGTACGACCGCCAGGAGATCAGCGACCGGTAGGTGTTCATGGTGGCCAGCACCGCGTCGGCGTCCCGCCGGCGCACCCCGCCGGGGGTGCCGAGGAAGTTCGGCACCGGGTCTTCGCCGTGGCGCAGCCAGGACCAGACGGGGTCGGTGAAGCCGACGTAGTTCATCGTGCCGTGCCAGCCGTTCCGGTCCAGGTCACCGGTGTGGTCGTGGCCGTGCTCGGCGAGCAGCAGCCCGTCGGGGCGGGTGTCGGCCACCACCTCGCGCAGCAGCCGGGCCACCTCGTGGGTGTACGCGTCCGCGCCGCGCCGGCCGGTCATGTTCGCCACGTCGACCCGCCAGCCGTCGAGGCCGTACGGCGGGCGCAGCCAGCGGCGCAGCAGCGAGTCCTCGGCGGTGGCGAAGCGGCGGCGCAGCTCGGCGCTGCCCCAGTTCAGCTTCGGCAGCGACTTGACCCCGTTCCAGGACTCGTAGTCACCGCCGGCCAGGTCGAAGTAGTACAGCTCCCGCTCGGGGGCGTCGACGTCGGAGACGGCCGCGGTGAACCACTCGTGCGCGTCGCCGGTGTGGTTGCTGGTGATGTCGCCGAGCAGCCGCCAGCCCCGGGCGCGCACCGCGTCGGCGAGGCGGGCCAGCGCGGCGTCGCCGCCGAGCAACGGGTCGACGGTGTCGAAGCTGGCGGCGTCGTACCGGTGGTTGGAGCGGGCCGGGAAGATCGGGGTGAGGTAGAGGGTGTTGACGCCGAGCCGGTCGAGGTGGTCCAGGTGCTCGGTGATGCCGTCCAGGTCACCGCCGTAGAACTGCCGCGGCGTCTCCGGTCCGCGGCCGATCACCGGGGTGTCCCAGTCACACGGGATCGCCCAGTCCGGTGAGGTACGGGAGTCGGCGGCGGCGGAGCGGGCGAACCGGTCGGGGAAGATCTGGTAGATCACCGCGTCGCGCGCCCAGGCCGGCGGCGGGGCGTAGCTGACCAGCTTGAAGTCACCGTTGTCGGGCACGTCGTGGGCGACCGGGCCGGCGGCGTTGAGCCAGCGGTTCCCCTCCGCGCCGGAGAGCATGAAGCGGTAGTTGCTGACCGGATTGCGGACCTCGACGTCGGCCCGCCACCAGACGTCACCGCCGTCGGTGCGGTCGACGACGGCCTCGGCGAAGCGGGGCTCGCCGTCCCCGGTGGTCCGGACGTGCACCTGGCGGACGTCGGCGCCGGCCGGGACGCGGACGAAGACCGGCACGGTCTGCCCGAGCGCGGGCTCCTGCTCGGGCACGTAGGTGGCGGATCCGTCGTGGTGCGGCTGCAGGGACATGGCAGAACCTTTCGGGTACGAGGTACGAGGAGGAGAGGGGACGACCTCCCGGTCGCCCCGGAACTGCTCCGGTGTACGTCGTCGACGCCGACGCCCTTGCCGCAGCGTTGCTCGTCGGGGTGGGGGCCGGGCCCGCACGGACCCGGCCCACTGGACGGCGGCCCATTCGGACCCGACCCGCTGGTCAGCGGCCCGGTCGAACCCGGACCGCTGACCTCGCCCTCCGCGGAGAGCGACCACCCCTCCGATTCATCAGCCCTTGACCGCTCCGGCGGTGAGGCCGGAGACGATGTAGCGCTGGAGGAGCTGGAACACCAGCACCGTCGGGATGGCGGTGAGCAGGGTGCCCGCCGCGAAGATCCCGAAGTTGTTGTTGCGCTCACCGGCCACCAGGCCGAACATGCCGACCGCGAGGGTCTTCGAGTTGGTGTTGGTGAGGAACACGTTGGCGATCAGGAACTCGTTGATCGAGCCGATGAAGGCGAGCAGGCCCGTCACCGCCAGGATCGGCGCCACCAGCGGCAGCATGATCCGGAAGAAGACCTGGGCGTGCGAGGCGCCGTCCATGGTGGCGGATTCGTCCAGTTCCTTCGGCAGGGTGTCGAAGAAGCCCTTCATCAGCCAGGTGTTCGCCCCGAGGGCGGCGCCCATGTAGAGCAGGAACAGGCCCCACGGGGTGTTGAAGCCGATCGACGGCCACAGGTCGGTGACCGTGGTGAAGATCAGGAAGATCGCCACGATCGCCAGGAACTGCGGGAACATCTGGATCAGCAGCAGCGAGAGCAGCCCGACCCGGCGCCCGGCGAAGCGCATCCGGGAGAAGGCGTACGCCGCCAGCGCCGACAGGAAGATCGACGCGAAGCTGGCCACCCCGGCGAGCAGCAGCGAGTTGAGGAACCAGTGCCCGAAGGCCGTCCGCTCGAACAGGTTGGTGAAGTTCTCCAACGAGGCGCCGGTCGGCACCAGCTCGGTGGAGGAGAGGGTACCGAGCGGGTTGAGCGCCGCCGAGAGGACGAACAGGATCGGGAAGAGGCTGAACGCCACCGCCAGCACCCCGACCAGGTGCCGCCACCCCACCTGGCTGAACCAGCGGTTCTTGGACCTGCCCTTGCCGTTGCGGTTGGCCACCGGGGCGTCCGCGTACGTGCTCACGAGTACACCTCCTCCTGCTTGCGGGTGCGCGAGAAGCTGATCGCCGACACCGTCGCCACGATCGTGAAGATGAAGATCGAGACGGCGGCGGCCAGGCCGTACTCGGCGCCCTGTGCGCCGAAGGCCAGCCGGTAGGTGTACGTGATCAGCAGGTCGGTGGCGCCGGCCGTCGGGTTGTCCGCCGGGAAGGGCCCACCCTCGGTGGTCAGGTAGATCGCGTTGAAGTTGTTGAAGTTGTACGCGAACGACGCGATCAGCAGCGGCGAGATCGCCACCAGCAGCAGCGGCAGGGTGACCGCCTTGAACGACTGGAAGGGCGACGCCCCGTCGACCGAGGTGGCCTCGGTCAGCTCCTTCGGGATGGCCTGGAGCGCACCGGTGGCCACCAGGAACATGTACGGGTAGCCGAGCCAGAGCTGGACCAGCAGCACCGCGATCCGGGCCGACCAGGTCTCGCCGAACCAGTCCACCCCGAGCCCGAACAGGTTGTTGATCAGGCCGAAGTCGGTGTTGAACATGTCCCGCCAGACCAGCAGCATCGCGAACGACGGCATGGCGTACGGCAGGATCAGCAGCACCCGGTAGAAGTTGGTGCCGCGCATCCGGGGCGAGTGCAGCGCCAGCGCGATGCCCATGCCGAGCAGGAACGTGAAGCCGGTCGAGCCGATCGCGAAGGCGAAGTTCCACAGCAGGGTGCCGAAGAACGGGCCGGAGATGGCCGGGTCGGTGATCACCCGGGAGAAGTTCTCGAGCCCGACGTTGACCCGCCAGCCCTGGGCCAGCGCCTCGCCGTCGGCGGAGACGAAGGAGCCGACCGACTCGTCGGCGCTCCAGATCTTGCCGCTCTCGCTGTCCTTGATGCAGTCGCAGCCCGCGTCGTACGCCCGGACCGCCTTGCCCTCGTACGCCCGGGACAGGCCGGAGGAACGCAGCGCACCGCCGGAGGTCGGCACCACCAGGTCGGTGATGTCCTGGCTGCGAGCGCTAGCCTGGCCGAAGTTGAGGATGGTGTAGCCGTCGGCGGCGGTGACCTTGCCGCCCGGCGCGACGGTGACGTCGGCGGCGTCGAGTTGGCGCAGTCCCTCGGTGTCGCCGACGGAGACGGTGTCGGTCTTCGGGTCGGTGACCAGGAAGACCAGTGCGCCGGTGGCCGGGTCGCCCTTGGTGGCGACGGTCAGCGGGAACTGGGTGGACCCCGGGACCTGCTTCACCGAGCCGCTCTGGATGGCGACGATCGCCTCGTCCTTGCTGCCGCGGTGGCCGTCGCCGAAGTTCGTGAAGGCGGTACTCGCGGTGTAGAGCACCGGGAAGACCTGGAACGCCACCAGGAAGAGCGTGCCCGGGATCAGGTACTTGCCCGGGATGTGCCGGGGCGTCAGGTAGAGGTAGAACAGGCCGGCGGTGGTCGCCAGCAGGACGGCCAGGCCGGCCCAGAGCTTCGCCTCGATGAGCGGGAAGGCCGCCCAGATCGCGATCCCGGCCACCAGGCCGAGCAGGACCACCTTGACGACGAGGCCGGTCAGGGTGATCGGCGCGTGGTTCCGCGCGGTACGGGACTTGCGCGGGGACCCGGAGCGGACGGGCCCCCGGCCCGGGGTCTGCTGGGCAGACCCCGGGCCGGACAGCGACGTGCTCATTACTTGATCTGACCGGCGATCGTGTTACCGGCCGAGGTGATCGTCTTGGCCGGGTCGGCGCCGCCGATGATGGCGGCCTCCGCCTTGCCGAACGGGTCCCAGATCGCGGCCATGGCAGGGATCGCCGGGAGCACCTGGCCGTTCTTGCCGGCCTCCTGGAACTTGGCCAGGTCCGGGTCGCTGCCCTTGACCTGGTCCAGGGCGGCGGTCAGCGCCGGCGGACGCGGCTCGGCGTTGTACAGGGCGACGGCCAGCTCGGGGGTGGTCACGTAGTTCGCGACGAACTCCTGGGCCAGGGCCTTGTTCTTGCCCTTCGAGGCGACGTAGAACGACTGGACGCCCACGAACGGCTGGGCCTCCTTGCCACCGGCGAAGCCGGGGACCGGGGAGATGTCGTACTTGATGCCGGCCTTCTTGGCGTCGGCGATCGCCCACGGGCCGGAGACCAGGTAGGCGCACTTCTTGCCGGTGAAGGTGGCGATCGAGTTCTCGCCGGTGATGGAGCGCTTCAGCGCGCCGTCGCCCTTCTCACCCAGCTTGGCGATCTTCTTGAACGCCTCGATCGACTCCGGCTTGCCGACGCCGAGGTCCTTCGGGTCGTAGTCGCCGTTGGCGGCGGTCCCGAAGAGGTAGCCGCCGCCCGAGGTGTACAGCGGGTAGATGTGGTACGCGTCGCCGTTCTGGCCGGACTGGAGGCAGAGGATCTCGCTGGCCTTCTTCTCCGCCTTGAGCTTCTTACCGGCGGCGACCAGGTCCTCGATCGTCTTCGGGGCCTCGGGGGCCAGCTCGGTGTTGCGGATCAGCGCCACGTTCTCCATGGCGTAGGGGACGCCGTACAGCTGGCCGTTGAAGGTCACGGCCTTGAGGGCGGTCTCGTTGAAGCCGCTCTTCTGCTCGGCGGCGAGCTGCACCGGGTCGATGGCGCCGTTCTGGACCAGGTTGCCGATCCAGTCGTGCGCGCCGACCACGACGTCCGGGCCGCTGCCCTGCTGGGAGGCGGTGACGAAGTTGGTCTGCAGGTCCTTGGAGACGGCCTGGACCTCGACGGTGACGCCGTTCTCCTGGCCGAACTTGTCGCCGAACGGCTTGAGGGCGGCGGCCCGCTTGTCGTCGGCCCAGATCACGAGCTTGCCGCTCGCGGCCTTGGGGGATTCCTTCGCGGCCGGCTCGTCCTTGCTGTTGTCGCCGCAGCCGGACGCAGCGAGCGCCAGACCGAGAACGGCGACCACACCCGCGGTACGGATGCGCATCGGTACTCCTGTCGTTGTGGCGTACCGCCGGGGGAAGGGCGGCCCGCCAGTGGAAACCTCTGTAAGTTCTTGCCTAACCGGCGCCGGGGTGCTGCGCCGCTGCTCTCGCGTGTTGCGGGGACGTTAGCAAGAGGTTGCAGAGAATGGAAGGGCTTGCAGAAGTGTACGCAAGAACTTGCCCGTGAGCTAAAGTGCCGCCATGCGCGCTCGACTGTCCGACATCGCCCAGCAGGCCGAAGTCAGCGAGGCCACGGTGTCGCGGGTGCTCAACGACCGCCCCGGAGTGGCCCCCGAGACCCGGCAGGCCGTCCTGACCGCCCTCGATGTGCTCGGTTACGAGCGCCCCGCCCGGCTGCGCAAGCGCAGCGCCGGGCTCGTCGGGCTGGTCGTACCGGAGCTGGACAACCCGATCTTCCCCGCGTTCGCCCAGGTCATCGAGTCGACCCTGGCGCAGAGCGGGTTCACCCCGGTGCTCTGCACCCAGACCCCCGGCGGGGTCACCGAGGACGAGTACGTCGAGATGCTGCTGGACCGGCAGGTCTCCGGGATCGTCTTCGTCTCCGGCCTGCACGCCGACACGGCCGCCAACCACGACCGCTACCGGGCGCTGATCGCCCGCCCGCTGCCGATCGTGATGATCAACGGGTACGCGCCGGGCATTGCCGCCCCCTTCGTCTCCTGCGACGACGGGGAGGCCACCGAACTGGCCGTCGCCCACCTCGTCGCACTCGGCCACCGCCGGATCGGCCTGATCACCGGCCCGGACCGGTTCGTGCCGGTACAGCGCCGGGTGGCCGGTTTCCGGGCCGCGATGATGCGACTGGCCGGAGCCACCGAGGCGGACCTGACCGAGCTGGCCGAACTCTCGCTCTTCGGCGTCGAGGGCGGCGAGGCCGCCGCCGGACGGCTGATCGAGCGCGGGGTCACCGGCATCGTCTGCGGCTCCGACCTGATGGCCCTCGGCGCGATCCGGGCGGCCCGGCAGCGCGGCATGTCGGTCCCCGGCGACCTCTCGGTGGTCGGGTACGACGACTCACCGCTGATGGCCTTCACCGACCCGCCGCTGACCACCATGCGGCAGCCGGTGGCGGCGATGGCGGTCGCCGCGGTCCGCGCCCTGGTCGACGAGATCAACGGGCACGCCGCCCCGCACTCGGAGTACCTGTTCCGCCCCGAACTGGTGGTGCGCGGCTCCACCGCCGTGGTCCGTCAGGCCGGCGCCACCCAGGCGCCCGGGGGCCCGAAGCGGCAGCGGCCGGTGCCGCCCGCGCTCGCCGTCCCCGCCTGACGGCCCACCCCCGCCCCGCCCCGCCCCGGCCCGGCCCCGCCGGCGCTCCGGCTGGTGCCGTCTCGCCATGTCGGCGAGGTGGCGGCATCCGGGCCCCCGTGACCCCGCCACCTCGCCGACATGGAGTCGATCTCGCCACCGCGGCGCGGGTCGAGCGAGGCCGCGGGCCGCGTCACGACACCGTCGGCAATCCCGCGCCCGCAGCCCGCGGCACGCCGCCAGGGGCGATCCGTGCTCGATCAGGGCGGCGGTCGGAGACCGCCTCGTGGACGCGCTCCCACCGAGCGACCGTCCGCGCGTCCCGCCCCGGCCCGACGCGTCCCACTTCTTGGGACATGCCGGAAGGTGACGTTACCCTGGCCGGAGGGTGACGGCCGTCATTTCTTGCGCAAGGAATGCTTGACTCTTGCAGCGCTGGGCCGGCATTCTGCTCTGACACCCGCGCCCATCACCCACCCCCGCGCGGGCTCACGCCGTCCCGCGCCACAGAACGGGGATCGTCACCGATGACCGACGCCACCAACCCGGCCCCGCTGACCGCCGACGACGACTGGTGGCGTTCCGCGGTCGTCTACCAGGTCTACGTCCGCAGCTTCGCCGACGCCAACGGCGACGGCGTGGGTGACCTCCAGGGCATCCGCGAGCGCCTGCCGTACCTGCGCGACCTCGGGGTCGACGCGCTCTGGCTCACCCCCTTCTACACCTCGCCGCAGATCGACGCCGGCTACGACGTCGCCGACTACCGCGACGTCGACCCGCTGTTCGGCTCGCTCACCGACTTCGACGCGATGATCACCGACGCGCACGCCCTCGGCCTGCGGATCATCGTCGACCTGGTCCCGAACCACACCTCCAGCCAGCACCCCTGGTTCCAGGCCGCGCTCGCCGCCGCCCCCGGCTCCCCGGAGCGGGAGTTCTACCTCTTCGCCGACGGCAAGGGCGAGAACGGCGAGCTGCCACCGAACGACTGGGAGAGCATCTTCGGCGGCCCGGCCTGGACCCGGGTGCCGGACGGCCAGTGGTACCTGCACCTGTTCGACCCGGCCCAGCCCGACCTGAACTGGCGGCACCCGCAGGTCCGCGCCGAGTTCGAGGACGTGCTCCGCTTCTGGCTGGACCGCGGCGTCGACGGGTTCCGCATCGACGTGGCGCACGGAATGATCAAGGCCGAGGGGCTGCCGGACGTCGGCTTCAACTCGATGACCACCGGCCAGCGCCAGTCCGAACTGCTCGGCAAGGGCCGCCTGCCCTACTTCGACCAGGACGAGGTGCACGACATCTACCGCGCCTGGCGACCGATCCTGGACAGCTACCCGGGCGGCCGGATGGCGGTGGCCGAGGCGTGGGCGGAGACCCCGCAGCGGCTGGCCCGCTACATCGGGCCGGACGAGCTGCACCAGGCGTTCAGCTTCGACTTCCTCGACGCCACCTGGTCGGCCGACTCGTTCCGCAAGGTCATCGACACCGCGCTGGCCGAGTCGACCATCGTCGGCGCCCCGACCACCTGGGTGCTCTCCAACCACGACCGCCAGCGGCACGTCACCCGGTACGGCGACGGCGAGGTCGGCCTGCGCCGCGCCCGCGCCGCCGCCCTGCTGATGCTGGCCCTGCCCGGCTGCGCCTACGTCTACCAGGGCGAGGAGCTGGGCCTGCCCGAGGTGCTGGACATCCCCGACGAGCTGCGCCAGGACCCGGCGTTCCTGCGCACCGGGGAGAGCCGGGACGGCTGCCGGGTGCCGATCCCGTGGAGCGGCGAGCTGGCCCCGTACGGCTTCGGCCCGCAGGGTTGCGAGCTGAGCTGGCTGCCGGCCCCGGCGACCTGGCGTGCCCTCTCGGTGGCCGCCCAGGCGGGCGTGCCCGGCTCGACGCTGGAGCTCTACCGCGCGGCGCTGCGGATCCGGCGCGAGCACCCGGCCCTGGCCGGCACGACCGGCGGCGTGACCTGGCTGGAGACCGAACCGGGCGTGCTGGCCTTCCACCGCACCGACGGTGCCATCACCCTGACCTGCGTGGTCAACATCAGCGGCGCCGCGGTCGTGGTCGAGGGGTACGGCCGGCCGATCGTCGCCAGCGAGGAACTCACCGAGCAGGGACCGGGTCACGTCCTGCCGGTCGACGCAGCTGCGTGGTTCGAACGGCGCTGAGCCGGGTAACCCGCCATCGACCTGGTCGTCCGTTGTGCTCCGCGCCGACGGGCGACTGGGCAGCCGACCCCTTGTGGTGGGGGGTGAGGTGATGCCGGCGCTCCGGGGAGTCCGCTCCCCGGAGCGCCGGTGTCCGTTTCGGACCGTCCACTTCCGCGGCCCTGCCCGCGACCGCCCGGCTTCGGCGTGTAACACCCTCGGTCCCGAGGGCGCTTCGCAAGAAGCGTGATCGCCGGTTCCGGGTGGCAGGGGAAGGCTTCATGACGGACGAGAACCCCCAGCAAGAGCCACGGGTCGGCGGCCTGCCGCCCGACCGGCCGACGAGGGAGACGCGGACCGCCCGGGATGTCACCCGCAGCACGGATCCGGATTTCCCCGTGGTGAATCCCCGGCAGCTCCGCGCGATCGTGGACGGGGCCGCCACGGTCGACCGCTCCGGGTCGCGCGGCGGCGGCGCGACCGTGGACCGGGGCACAATCCCGGCCGGCGAGAGGCCGCGGACGCTCCCGGCCGGCGAGAGGCCACCGGCGCTCCCGGCGGCGCG
This sequence comes from Micromonospora citrea, assembly GCF_049629545.1. Classification (GTDB taxonomy): domain Bacteria; phylum Actinomycetota; class Actinomycetes; order Mycobacteriales; family Micromonosporaceae; genus Micromonospora; species Micromonospora citrea_A. The sequence continues at coordinate 146,573 of NZ_JBNADX010000004.1, read as the reverse complement.
TCGACCCGCCCCGATCGGGGGGAGCCCCGGCTCCGGGCGGCTGATCGGCTCCCGCCCCCGCCGGCACCGGGTGGTCTCGGCGCTGACCGTCCTGGCCTGCCTGATGGGCCTGGGGGCGTACCTCGGAACGGGCCGCACCGCCGACGACCCCCGACCCGGCCGCGCACCCCACCCGGTCGGTCTGCCCACCACCGACTTCACCAGCGTGCCCGCCGACCCGCGGACCGACAGGCCGTCACCCGGATTCCGGCAGCGGGAGCGGTCCCCGGTCGCACGGCCGGCGGCGACCACGACCGCCCGGCCGGCGGCGTCGCCGTCCACGACGGTGGCGAAGCCACCACCCGCGTCGCCGTACCTCACCGTGACGCGGCACGACGTACCGGACGTGGTGGACCTGACCTCGGGCGGCAGCCGCGACTGGGCGCACTGGGGCCTGCGTGGTGGGGACTCCGTGGTGCGCAAGCGCAACGGCACGGGCGAGATCGTCGACCAGGGTGGACCGGGTGTCCGGGGCAGCTACGACAGCAATCCGGAGTCGTTCAGCTGGTCCGACGGCGCACCGGTCGCGTCGGCCCACGCGACCCCCACCGGCGTGTACACCTGCGGCAGGGGCAACGGCTTCGCGCTCGCCGTCGCCGGCTCGGGTGAGCTGCGTACGGTGCAGCTCTACGCCGGCCTGTGGATCGCCCGTGGCCGGCTGGACGTCCGCCTCTCCAACGGCGGCCCGACCACCACGCTGCGGATGGAGGACCGGAGCACCAACCGTACCGCCCGGTTCGAGATCCGGTTCCGGGCAGCCCGGGACGCGCACCTCGCGATCACCTGGACCACCGAGATCGACTACCACGGCGGGTGCGGCAACGTGGACCTGCAGGCCATGACGGTGAGCTGACCGCCGCTCGTCCGGCCGTGGTGGTTCCCTCGGCCCACAGCGCCCGGGCCGCTGCCCCGCCGCCCGACAGGCCGGGGCCCGGTCAACGCCCCTTGCGTCGCAGCTGCTCGGCGATCCGCTCGAAGCCGGCGCGCAGCTCCGCCTCGGTCGGCGCGGGCAACGGCTCCGGCGGGTGCTCCTCCTGCGCGGCCGCCCGCTCCAACTCCTCGTCGAGGACGTCGGAGAAGTCGCCGTAGAGGTCGGACTCCTCGATCCGGGACTCGTCGTCGCGCGCGGCGATCTGCGCGGCGGCGATCTCGCCCCGGACCTCGTCGGCCGAGAGCGCCGGCACCAGCGGCTCGACCACCGCCATCAACTGCTCCTCGGCCACCACCGCCTCGGCCAGGGCGAGCGCGTGCGGTCGCTCGTACGGGCCGCAGACCACCGGCTCCCACTCCGCCGGGTCGCCGAGCGGGCCGAACGTGATGATCCACGGCAGGCCGAGCATCGGCGAGTCGTCCGGCAGGTCCAACGTCACGAGTGCGCCCACCGGCTCATCATGGTCGGTCGGCTCACCGGGCCGTGCGGCATTTGCCCTATTCATCTTTCCTTCGACTGTCGGTGTCCCGCCTGCGGTTCACTCCACCACCGGATCGTCGCCCACGGTGGCCCGCCAGCGCTCGACCCAGCCGGCCCGCACTTCGGCGAGGTCCCGACCGTACCCGCTGACCACGAGGGCGGCCGGGGCCGGCCCCTCGTCGGTCAGCGGCCGCTCGGCGGTCGCCGCGACGAGCAGCCCGTCGGCGTCCACCACCATGTGCAGGTACCGGCTACGGTGCCAGTCCTCCTTCACCCCGGCCGAGTCGAGGGCGGCGAGCAGTCGGGAGCCGCCGGTGACACCGCTGAGGCGCACCGTGCGCCGGTCCCCGGCGGGAGCCTGCTCCAGCCGGAACCTCAGCTGGGCGAAGAAGAGCCGCCAGCCCTCCGCCAGCGCGTCGTACGCCTCGTCGCTCTCCCCCGGCATGACCACCCGGACGACCGTGCGCCCGCCGTCGTCCACGACCTGGATCTCCTGGCCGCCGGCGAGCGCGATCCGGTCCGGCGGGACCGCCTGGGCGTGGTCGACGAAGATGTACCGGATCTCCTCGTCCAGGCCGGGATGGTCCCAGCCGAACCACTGCCGGACCTCCGCCGGCTCCGTCAACGCCGACCAGACCCGCTCGCGTGGCGCCGCCACGACCGTCCGCACCTCGAACCCCGTCATCGCCCCACCCTCCCGGCCCCACCGCACCGGGTCAAGCACCCACGGTGAGCCGACGACGACGCGGCCCGGTACGGCGACGGGCCGGGCATCCGTTCCGTCGGTGGCGCGGGCGCGGCGGTGGTGAGCGGGAGCGCCGGTGGCGCGGGCGCGGCGGTGGTCAGCCGGGCGTGGCGGCGTCGAGGGCCGCGCGCACCAGCGCCAGCGCCGTCTCCGGCGGCACGCCGAGCCGGGCCGCCTCCTCGGCGTAGCGCAGCGCCGAGCGCTGCAACCGGTCGGTCGCGTCGTCCCGCCCCGGCGCGACGTACGTGCCGTGCCGGCCCCGGGTCTCCACCAGCCCGGCGCCCTCCAGCTCCCGGTACGCCCGGGCCACGGTGTTCACCGCCAGTCCCAGCTCCCCGGCGAACTGCCGGACCGGGGGCAGCCGGGTGCCGACCGGCAGCCGCCCGTCGCCGATCATGGCGGCCAACTGCCCGCGCACCTGCTCGTACGGCGGCGCCGTCGCGCCCGGGTCGATCTCGATCAGCATGTCAGCCCGCCCCTCCCGGCGTACCCGGATCGGTGTCCGCGTCCACCTCGACGTCGAGGTCCGCCGGGGCGGGCCCCTCGGCCAGGTCGACCACCCGGCCGTGCCGGCTGGTCGCGGCCAGCGCGGCGCCGAAGAGCACCAGCTGGTTGAGCACGTAGAGGTAGAGCAGCACGGCCACCGCGCCGGCCACCACCGTGTACGCCGGGTTCCGCTCGGTCCGCACGATGTAGTAGCGCCCGACGGTGTTCAACAGCGTGATCCCCACCGCGACGAACAGCACCACGGGCCGCAGCCGGCGCCGGCTCATCCGCAGCCGGGGCACCGCCACCAGCAGCGCCGCCGCGAGCACCGCGTTGATCACGACGCTGAGCACCGCGCTGATCGTGGTGAGGCCGACCGAGCCGGTGGCCCGGAGCAGGAAGCGCAGCAGCGACTCCAGGGCGTCCACGGCCGCCACCGAGAGCCCGAGCATGACGAAGACCAGCACCAGCACGCCCAGGTCGACCAGGCGGCGCACCACCAGGTTGCCGGGCTGCTGGTTGAACCCGTACATCAGCCGCTGCGACGAGCGGATCGCCTCCACCCAGCCGATCCCGGTGAAGACCAGGATGACCAGGCCGACCACGCCGACGGTGTTGCTGCTCTGCGCGATCTGCTGCGGGTCGAGGAAGGGCAGGTTCTGCCGCAGGAAGTCGGCCGCCGCGTCGCTGACCTCGTCGTTGTCCTCCAGGATCGCCCCGAAGATCGAGTACGCGACCAATGCGAGCGCGAAGACGGCGAAGAACCCGTAGTAGGCGATGGCCGCCGCGAGCCGGCCGCCGAGCACGTTGCCGTACAGGTCGACCGCCCGCCACAGGTGGTCGAACCGGGGCCACCTCCGCCGGGCCGTGGTGAACCGGCGGTCCATGCCGGTCGTCAGCCGACCCCACGCGTCCACCACGTCATCCTCGCCGATCTCCCGCCGGCCGGGGCGGGCAAGTGCTCACCGGGCCCGGTCAGCCACCGAGCCGGAAGTCCCGGCGCGGCTGCCACCGGGTTTCGCCGCTGTGCGAGAAGAGGGTGAACGAGTCGACCTCGAACATCGCCGAGAAGTCGGCCAGGTCCTCGTACGCCCGGTCCAGCGCCTCCGGCGCGACGTCCTGCGCGACGGTGACGTGCGGGTGGTACGGGAAGCGGGCCTCCCGGTGCAGCTCGGGCGCGGCGTTGATGGCGGCGGCGAGCAGTTCGCACTCGCTGATCCCGGCCGCCACCGCCACGAAGACCACCTGGGTCACCGGCCGGAAGGTGCCGGTGCCGCGCAGGTGCAGGGTGAAGGGCAGGTGCACGGCGGCGACCCGGACCAGGTGCTCCTCGACCGCCGGCAGCGCGGCCACCGGGATCTCGGTCGGCCCGAGCAGGGTCACGTGCGCCGGCACCACCTGCGGGTCGCCCGCCTCGACCCGACGCCGGGTGAGCATGCCGCCCCACGGCTCCGGGATGTCCACCGCGATCCCGATCTGGATGGTGTCACCGGCCCTCGGCGCCCCGTCCCTGCGATCCACGCTCCGCGCCACCCCTCCGGCCACCGACTCCACCCCTGACGACCCGGGGCCGCTACTCGAAGCGGACCGGCGGGAAGAAGCCGACCCGGTCGTACGCCGTGCGCAACGTCGCCGAGGCCACCGCGCGCGCCTTCTCCGCACCGGCGGCGAGGAGCTTGTCGAGCTGGGCGGGGTCGTCCAGATAACCGCGGGTGCGCTCCTGGATCGGGGTGACGAACTCCCGGACCACCTCGCCGAGGTCCTTCTTCAGGTCGCCGTAGCCCTTGCCGTCGTACGCGGCGACCAGGTCGTCGATGCCCCGGCCGGAGAGCGCCGAGTAGATCGTCAGCAGGTTGGAGATGCCCGGCTTGGTCTCGGTGTCGAAGACGATCTCACGCCCGGTGTCGGTGACCGCCGAACGGATCTTCTTGGCCGAGCGGGCCGGGTCCTCCAGCAGGTCGATGATGCCGGCCGGCGAGGAGGACGACTTCGACATCTTCGCCGTCGGGTCCTGCAGGTCGGTGATCTTCGCGGTGTCCTTGACGATGTGCGGCGCGGGCACCGTGAAGGTCTGCCCGAACAGCGAGTTGAACCGCTGCGCCAGGTCGCGGGAGAGCTCCAGGTGCTGGCGCTGGTCCTCGCCGACCGGCACCGCGTTCGCCTGGTAGAGCAGGATGTCGGCGGCCTGCAGGATCGGGTACGTGAACAGCCCGACGCTGGCCCGCTCGCTGCCCTGCTTCTGCGACTTGTCCTTGAACTGGGTCATCCGGCTGGCCTCGCCGAAGCCGGTGATGCAGCCGAGCACCCAGGCCAGCTGCGAGTGCTCGGGCACCTGCGACTGGACGAAGAGGGTGCTGCGCTCCGGGTCGAGCCCGACCGCGAAGAGCTGGGCGGCGGCCACCCGGCTGCGCTGCCTGAGCACCTTCGGGTCGTGCCCGGCGGTGATCGCGTGCAGGTCGACCACGCAGTAGAACGCGTCGTGGCTCTCCTGCAGCGCCACCCAGTGTCGTACCGCGCCCAGGTAGTTGCCGAGGTGGAACGAGTCGGCCGTCGGCTGGATGCCGGAGAAGACGCGCGGGCGGGCGGGTACGTCGGACATGCCGGCAATTCTGTCAGCAACCCCCGGCGTACGTCATGACGGGCCGGCGGGTCGACTCACCGCCGGCCCGCCCGGGGCCGTGACCTCGCGTCGCTGCTCGGGCAGGCGCGCGGCGGAGACCGCTATGCGGGACACCCGGCGTCCCTCCAGGGCCAGCACCCGCACCAGCCAGCCGCCGCCCGGCGTCTCCGGGTCGTCGGCGTCGGGCGGGACCACCGGCACCTCGTCGCCGGCGACCGGCAGCCGTCCCAGCGCGGCCATCACGAACCCGCCGACCGTCTCGTACGGCCCGGTCGGCAGCGCGACGCCGGTCCGCTCGGCGAAGTCGGCGAGGTTGAGCCGGCCGTCGACCACGGCGGGCAGCCCGGCGTGGGGCGGCTCGGGCGCGCCGTCGTACTCGTCGTGGATCTCCCCGACCAGCTCCTCGATCAGGTCTTCGAGGGTGACGATGCCGGCGGTCCCGCCGTACTCGTCGATCACCACCGCCAGGTGGTGGCCCTCCCGGCGCATCTCGGTCAGCGCGGCGAGCACCCGCTTGCTGCCGGGCAGCTGCTTCACCTCGCGGACCAGCTCGCCGATCGTGGCGTGCGGGTCGAGGTCGGGGCGGAGCAGCACGTCACGCAGGTGCACGAAGCCGACGACGTCGTCGTGGGTGCCGTTGACCACCGGGTAGCGGGTGTGCGTGTCGGCCCGGACCACCCGGCCGGCCTCGGCGAGGCTCATCCCGGCGGAGAGGAAGACCACCTCGGTGCGGGGCATCATCACCTCGCGCACCAGGCTCGCCCCGGCGACCAGCACCTCGTCGATGATCCGGCGCTCGTCGGGGTCGAGCACCGTGTTGGCGGCGACCAGGTCGCGCAGCTCGTCCTCGCTGATCCGTTCCCGCCCGGCGGCCGGGCTCGCGCCGAGCAGGGCGGTGACGAGCCGGGTGGCGCCGTCGGCGGCCCGGACGACGAGCCGGGCCACGCTGCGCGCCACCGGCCCGGGTGCCCGCCGTGGTCGTCCGGTTGCGCGCCTCCGGGACCCGGGACCTGCCACTTCCCGCATGCAGGTGATGGTAGGGCCGTCCGTGTCGCCCGACGCCCCGTGTTCGTATCTGTTCATTCCTGAAGGTTTATGATGGAATGACGGCCCAGGTCGACGCCGGGCGCGGGCCCCCCGTACGGCCGTAGGGTGATCACGAACGGCCGTGGCGGGACACGGCCAGGCAGGGAGGACCCCACGTGAAACTGCTCGTCACCGGCGGCGCCGGCTTCATCGGCAGCGTGGTGACCCGGATGCTGCTGGACAACGGCCACGACGTGACGGTCCTGGACGACCTGCGCACCGGGCACCGCGCGGCGCTCGCCCCCGACGCCACCCACGTCGACCTGCCGGTCCACGAGGCGGCCCGGGTGCTCACCCCCGAGGCCGGCTTCGACGGGGTGCTGCACTTCGCCGCGCTGATCGCCGCCGGCGAGTCGATGGTGAAGCCGGAGCTGTACTGGCACGCCAACACGGTCAGCTCGATCGCCCTGATCGACGCGGTCCGCGCGGCCGGCGTGCCCCGGCTGGTCTTCTCCTCCACCGCAGCCGTCTACGGCAACCCGGCCGAACTGCCCATCCCCGAGACCGCGGTCAAGGCCCCCACCAACACGTACGGGGCCACCAAGCTCGCCGTCGACATGGCGCTCACCTCCGAGGCGGTCGCGCACGACCTGGCCGCCGTCTCGCTGCGCTACTTCAACGTCGCCGGGGCGTACCTGCGCGGCGACCTCGCGATCGGCGAACGGCACGACCCGGAGACGCACCTGATCCCGATCGCGCTGGAGGTCGCCGCCGGCCGGCGGGAGAAGCTCCAACTCTTCGGCGACGACTACCCGACCGTCGACGGCACCTGCGTGCGCGACTACATCCACGTCGAGGACCTGGCCCGCGCCCACCTGCTGGCGCTGACCGCCGCCGTCGCCGGCCGGCACCGGATCTACAACCTCGGCAACGGCAACGGCTTCACCAACCGGCAGGTGGTGGACGTGGTCCGCGAGGTCACCGGCCGGCCGCTGCCGGTCGAGATGGCGCCGCGCCGCGAGGGCGACCCCGCCGAACTGGTCGCCTCCTCCGCGCTGGCCCGCGAGGAGCTGGGCTGGACGCCGGAGAAGCCGACCCTGCAAGACATGGTCGGCGACGCCTGGGCCTTCTACCGCACCCACATCCTGGAGCAGCGATGACCGACGTCGCGGCCCGCGCCACCGCCGGCTTCCGGTCCGCGTACGGGCAGCAGCCGGCGGGCCGCTGGGCGGCTCCCGGCCGGGCCAACCTGATCGGCGAGCACACCGACTACAACGACGGCTTCGTGCTCCCGTTCGCCCTGTCGCTGCGGACCGTCGTCGCCGCGTCCGGGCAGCCGGGTGAGCGCTGGACGGTCTGGTCGGAGACGACGGACCAGCCGGTCGAGTTCGGCGCGGCCGAGGCCGACGAGCCCGGTCGGGTCACCGGCTGGGGCGGGTACGTCGCCGGGGTCGTCTGGGCGCTGCGCGAGGCCGGGTACGCCGTGCCCGGCGCACGCCTGGCGATCGCCTCGGACGTGCCGCTCGGCTCCGGGCTCTCCTCGTCGGCCGCGCTGGAGGCGGCGGTGCTCGCCGCCCTGGTCGACCTCGGCGGGCTGGACCTGCCCGCCGAGCGCCGGCCCCGGCTGGCCCAGCGCGCCGAGAACTCCTACGTCGGCGCGCCGACCGGGATCATGGACCAGTCCGCGGTGATCCGCTGCCGGGAGGGGCACGCCCTCTTCCTGGACTGCCGCACCGAGGCCGTCGAGCACATCCCCTTCGACCTGGACGCCGCCGGCCTGGCCGTGCTGGTCGTGGACAGCCGGGCCCCGCACCGGCACGCCGACGGCGAGTACGCCTCCCGCCGCAGGTCCTGCGAGGCGGCGGCGTCCGCGCTGGGCGTGCCGGCGCTGCGCGACGTGGCCGTCGCCGACCTGGACACGGCGCTCGGCCGGCTGTCCGACGACGAGACGCGCCGTCGGGTCCGGCACGTGGTCACCGAGGACCAGCGGGTCCTCGACACCGTCGAGCTGCTGCGCGCCGGTCGGGTACGCGAGATCGGCCCGCTGCTCACCGCCTCGCACGCGTCGATGCGGGACGACTTCGAGATCACCGTGCCGGAGATCGACACCGCTGTCGAGGCGGCGCTGGCGGCCGGGGCGCTCGGCGCCCGGATGACCGGCGGCGGCTTCGGCGGCTGCGTCCTCGCCCTGGTCGAGGCGGCCTCCGCCGGGGCGGTCGCCGACGCCGTCACCCACGCGTACGCCGAGCGCGGCTTCGCCGCCCCCCACCACGTCACCGTCCTCCCCGCCCCCGGCGCCACCCGCCTCCCCTGACACCACCCGCCCCGACCGCCGCCGTGGCCCACGCCACCGCGCCGGCCACGCCGCCCGCCAGCCCGTGAGGCCGCCAGCCCGCCGGGCGCAAATACAGAGAAAGAGTGGCTATTCCTCGGCGGATAGCCACTCTTTCTCTGTATTTGCGTCTCCGGCCCCGGCGGGGCGCGGTGGAGGGCGGGTGGGGGTAGGTCAGGTGGCGTCGACGATCATGGCGGCGCCGACGGTGCGGTTGGTGGTCTCGTCGATGATGACGAAACCGCCCGTGGTGCGGTTGCGGCGGTACTCGTCGGCCAGCAGCGGCACCGTGGTGCGCAGCCGGACCCGGCCGATCTCGTTGAGCTTCAGCTCGCCGGCCGCCTCGTCCCGGTGCAGCGTGTTGATGTCCAGCCGGTAGTGCAGCGCCCGCACGATCGCCCGCGCGGACCGGGTGGTGTGCTTGATCGCGTACTTGCCGCCGATCTGGAGCGGACGGGTCTCGTCCATCCAGCAGACCATCGCCTCGATGTCCTGCGACACCGCCGGGGCGTTGTTCGGCCGGCAGATCAGGTCGCCGCGCGAGATGTCGATCTCGTCTTCCAGCCGTACGGTCACCGACATCGGCGGGAACGCCTCGGCCACCGGGCCGTCCGCCGTCTCCACCGAGGAGATCCGGCTGGTGAAGCCGGACGGCAGCACCATCACCTCGTCGCCGGGCTTGAGCACGCCCGAGGCGACCTGACCGGCGTAGCCCCGGTAGTCGGTGACGGTGGTGGACTGTGGGCGGATCACGTACTGCACCGGGAAGCGGACGTCGACCAGGTTGCGGTCGCTGGCGATGTGCACCCGCTCCAGGTGGTGCAGCAGCGACGGCCCCTCGTACCAGGGCATGCTCTCCGACCGGGAGACGATGTTGTCGCCCTTGAGCGCGGAGATCGGCACCACGGTCAGGTCCGGCACGTCCAGCTTCGCGGCGAACGCGGTGAACTCGTCGGCGATCCGCTCGAAGACCTCCTGCGAGTAGTCGACCAGGTCCATCTTGTTGACGCAGAGGACCAGGTGCGGCACCCGAAGCAGCGAGCAGAGGAAGGCGTGCCGGCGGGACTGCTCCACCAGGCCCTTGCGGGCGTCCACCAGGATCAGCGCCAGGTCGGCGGTGGAGGCGCCGGTGACCATGTTCCGGGTGTACTGGATGTGCCCCGGGGTGTCGGCGATGATGAACTTCCGCCGCGGCGTGGCGAAGTAGCGGTACGCCACGTCGATGGTGATGCCCTGCTCCCGCTCGGCGCGCAGGCCGTCGGTGAGCAGCGCCAGGTTGGTGTACTCGTCGCCGCGGGCCGCGCTGACCGCCTCCACGGCGGCGAGCTGGTCGGTGAAGAGCGACTTGGTGTCGTACAGCAGCCGGCCGATCAGGGTCGACTTGCCGTCGTCCACGCTGCCGGCGGTGGCGAAGCGGAGCAGGTCCATCGGCCGGGCCTCCGGCCCTGCAGCGCGGCTCTCCGCCGCGCCCGCGGCGATCGTCTCGGCGCTCATCAGAAGTAGCCCTCCCGCTTGCGGTCCTCCATGGCGGCCTCGCTGACCCGGTCGTCGCCACGGGTCGCGCCGCGCTCGGTGATCCGCGTGGCGGCCACCTCCTCGATCACCTTCTCCACCGTGTCGGCGTCCGAGCGGACGGCCGCCGTGCAGGAGGCGTCGCCCACGGTGCGGTACCGCACCCGGGCCTTGAACCGCTCCTCGCCCGCTCGGGGGCGGAAGAACTCGTTGACCGCGTAGAGCATGTCGTCCCGCTCGACGACCTCGCGCTCGTGCGCGTAGTAGATCGACGGCAGCGGGATGCGCTCCCGGGCGATGTAGTGCCAGACGTCCAGCTCGGTCCAGTTGGACAGCGGGAAGACCCGGATCGACTCGCCCGGGTGGTGCCGGCCGTTGTAGAGCGACCACAGCTCCGGCCGCTGGTTCTTCGGGTCCCACTGGCCGAACTCGTCGCGGAAGCTGAACACCCGCTCCTTGGCCCGGGCCTTCTCCTCGTCGCGCCGGGCGCCGCCGAAGAGCGCGTCGAAGCGGTGCTTCTCCACCGCGTCCAGCAGCACCGGGGTCTGGATCCGGTTGCGCGTCCCGTCGGCCGGCTCGCGCACCGTCCCGCCGGCCAGGGCCTCGGGCACGCTCGCCACGATCAGCTGCAGGCCCAGCTCGGCGACCCGCTGGTCGCGGTACTCCAGCACCTCGGGGAAGTTGTGCCCGGTGTCCACGTGCATGACGGGGAACGGGATGTTGGCCGGCGCGAACGCCTTCTGGGCCAACCGGAGCATGACGATGGAGTCCTTGCCGCCGGAGAAGAGCAGCACGGGGCGCTCCATCTCCGCGACCACCTCGCGCATCACGAAGATGCTCTCCGCCTCGAGCGCGTCGAGGTGGGACACCTGGTAGAAGCGGGCGGGGGCGGTCATGACTCGGTCTCGCTCGGCGTGGATCCGCTCATCGGTTCCAGACCTTTCCGGTCGGATATATCAAGAACAGGCGCTCAGGCTACCCGGAATGTCTCTGCAGCGCTGCAAGCAACCGAGTGGCGAGATCCTTGCGACAGACCAGCAGGTCCGGCAGACGCGGATCCGCCTCGTTGTATTTCAGCGCAGAACCGTCGATCCGGGAAGCGTGCAGCCCGGTGGCCGTCGCCACAGCCACCGGCGCGGCCGAGTCCCACTCGTACTGGCCGCCCGCGTGGATGTAGGCGTCCACCTCACCGGTGACCACCGCGGCGATCTTCGCGCCGGCCGAACCCATCGGCACCAGGTGCGCGCCCACGTCCTCGGCCAGATCGGTCAGGAAGACCGGCGGCCGGCTCCGACTCGCCGCCAGCCGCAGCGTCCGCCCACCACCCGCCGTCGCCGCCTCCACCGTCAACGGCGGGTACGCCGGCGGCTGGTCCGTGCCCAGCACCCGGTGCTGCGCCGGCAGCCCCACCGCGCCGGCCACCAGACCGTGCGCCGTCGGCGCGTTGCGTGCCCAGAGCGCCACGTGCACCGCCCAGTCCGAGCGCCCCTGTTCGGAGAACTCCCGGGTGCCGTCCAGCGGGTCGACGATCCACACCCGGTCCGCGCCCAGCCGGGACACCGCCCCGGCGCTCACCTGCGCCGCCCAGGCCAGCCGCGAACCCTCGTCCTCCTCGGAGAGCACCGCGTCACCCGGCCGCCACCTCGCCAACTCGGTGCGGATCAGGTCGTGCGAGACCTTGTCCCCCGCCGACTTCAACGCGCCCGGATCCTCGAACCCCATCTCGGAGCGCAACGCCAGCAGCGCCTGCCCGGCCCGCGCCGCCAACCACCGGGCGAACGCACCGTCGATCATCGGAGGACTGCCCACACCACGCTCCCGTCGCCTCGCGCGGCCCACGTCGCCGGTCGCGCCACGTCAGAAGGCGCAGACTACCGGCCCCGCACGCGCCCCTGTCGAGTACGCCCCGCGCGTCACACCCCGTGGTACGCGTTCTGGGTCGGCTCCACACCCTTGCTGACCACCGACTCCACCACGTCGGCCGCCCGGTCCACCAGGAACTCCAGCTCCTTGCGCTCCGCGGCGCCGAAATCCGACAGCACGTAGTCCGCCGGGTCCTGCCGTCCCGGGGGCCGGCCGATGCCGAACCGGACCCGGACGTAGTCCTTCGTCCCCAGCGACTTCGACATCGAGCGCAGGCCGTTGTGCCCGCCCTCCCCGCCGCCCAGCTTGATCCGCAGCTGGCCGTACGGGATGTCCAGCTCGTCGTGCACGGCGATCACCCGGTCGGCGGGGATCTTGTGGAACTGGGCCAGCGCCACCACCGGCCCACCGGAGAGGTTCATGTACGTCAACGGCTTGACCAGCACCAGCTTCGGCCCGCCGAACCCCAGCCGCCCCTCGGCGACCTCCGCCACCGCCCGCTTGTGCCGGCCGAACCTCGCGCCCACCCGACCCGCCAGCAGGTCGGCCACCATGAAACCGACGTTGTGCCGGTTGCCGGCGTACTCCCGACCGGGGTTGCCCAGGCCGACCACCAGCCACGGCCCCGCCTCGTCCGTCACGTCCCGTCCCTCCCGGGGTCAAACGTCCGTGTCCCGATACGCCGACAGGCGCCCCCGACGGTGCGGGGACGCCTGTCGCAACGATGCGGGACCGATCAGGCCTCGGTCTTCGCCTCGGCGGTCTCCTCGCCACCCGCGGCGGCCGGCTCGCCGGCCTCGGCGCCCTCGGACGACTCGGCGGTCTCCTCACCGACGCCGGCCTCGACCTCCTCGTCGGCGGTCTCGACCTCGGGCAGGGTCGCCTCGAGCTGCTCGGCGGTCGGCGCGGCGGTCACCGAGGCGACCGTCTGCTCCGCGTCGGCGGCCAGCTCGACGCCGGCCGGCAGCTCCACGTCGGCGGCGGTGACCTGGGTGCCGGCCTCCAGGCCCTCGATCGAGGCCTCCAGGTGGTCCGGAACCTTGGTGGCGTCCGCGGTCACCGACAGGGTGTCGTGGTCGTGCACGATCAGGGTGTCCTTGGCGGCCTCGCCGGTCAGCTGGACCGGGACCTCGACGGTGACCTTCTCGCCCCGGCGGACCAGCAGCAGGTCGACGTGCTCGAAGGTGTCCCGGATCGGGTCACGCTGGATCGCCTTCGGCAGCGCCAGCACCTGGGTGCCGTCGCTGACCTCGATCGCGAAGAGCTGGTTGGCCCCGCCCTTGCGGATCGCGGCGGCGAACTCACGGGCCGGAAGCGCGATGTGCTTCGGCTTCTCGCCGTGGCCGTACAGCACGGCGGGCACCTTGCCGGCCCGGCGGGTACGACGGGCACCACCCTTGCCGAACTCGGTACGGGGCTCGGCGCTGATCTTTACCTCGGACACGGGGAAACTCCTGATGCTTTCGCTGCGGCGGCTTGTCGACTGGCGGTGCTGGGCGAGGGGCTCGCTGGGGCTCGTGCGTCATGACTGCCCGGAGCACCGCGTCGATGACGGTGCCTCCGGACGGTGCCGCTCAGCGGCCCGCCGGGCACCCTCGCCGTGGCAACCGTGCCAGTCTACCCGAGCCGATTCCGAGGGTGCCGGCAGTCCCCACTATCACCCTCCGGCCCCGCGCGCAGCGCGAAAACGCCAACGGCCGGGGCGCCCGCGGCGCCCCGGCCGGCGGGGTCAGCTCAGGCCACCGAAGAGGGTGGTCACCGAACCGTCGTCGAAGACCTCCCGGATCGCCCGCGCCAGCAGCGGCGCGATCGACAGCACGGTGATCTTGTCGAGCTGCTTCTCCGGCGGCAGCGGCAGCGTGTTGGTCACCACGACCTCGCTGATCGGGCTGTTCTTCAGCCGCTCGGTCGCCGGGTCGGACAACAGGGCGTGGGTGGAGGCCACCACGATCTCCGCCGCGCCCGACTGCTTGAGGATGTCGGCGGCCTTGCTGATCGTCCCACCGGTGTCGATCATGTCGTCGACGATCAGGCAGACCCGGCCCTCGACCTCACCGACCACCCGGTTCGCCACCACCTGGTTCGGCTTGAGCGGGTCCCGGGTCTTGTGGATGAACGCCAGCGGGCAGCCGCCCAGCCGGTCCGTCCACCGCTCGGCCACCCGTACCCGGCCCGAGTCCGGGGCCACCACCGTCATCGGCCGGCCGTCGAACTTGTGCTGCACGTACTCGGCCAGCACGTCCATCGCGAAGAGGTGGTCCACCGGGCCGTCGAAGAAGCCCTGGATCTGCGCGGTGTGCAGGTCGACCGTGAGGATCCGGTTCGCGCCCGCCGTCTTCAGCAGGTCCGCGATCAGCCGGGCCGAGATCGGCTCCCGGCCGCGGTGCTTCTTGTCCTGCCGCGAGTACGGGTAGAACGGCAGCACCACGGTGATCCGCTTGGCCGAACCGCGCTTCAACGCGTCGATCATGATCAGGGTCTCCATGACCCAGGTGTTGACGCCGTGCGTGACGGACTGCACCACGAAGGCGTCCGACCCACGCACCGAGTCCTTGAACCGTACGAAGATCTCACCGTTGGCGAACTCGTAGGCGTCGGAAGGCGTCGGCGCGACGCCGAGCACCTCACCGATCTCCTTCGCCAGCTCCGGAAAGCCACGTCCGGAGAAGAGCATCAGGCTCTTGCGGTTTTCGGCGACGATGCTGCCCATGGGCCCGTCTGCTCCCGTTGGTCGGTGGTGCCCGGCGGCGGTGTGGCCGGGGACTATTCGGTTGCAGTATCCCCCGCCGACGACGGCCCACCCACGGTCTCCGCGCCCTCGTGGATTGCCTCACCTTCCCTTGCGGCCGGCGTGTCCGCCGACGCACTCTGCGCCCGCTCTGCTGCGGCCGCCGAGGCCGTGCCGGGCCGCTTGCGCGCCACCCAGCCCTCGATGCTGCGCTGCGGCGCCCGGGTCACCCCGAGCGCACCCGCCGGCACGTCCTGCGAGATCGCGCTGCCCGCCGCCACGTACGCCCCCGGACCCACCTCGACCGGGGCGATCAGGCTGGTGTCGCAGCCGATGAAGGCCGCCTCACCGACCGTCGTGCGGTGCTTGTTCACCCCGTCGTAGTTCACGAAGATCGTCGCCGCGCCGATGTTCGCCTTCGCGCCGATCGTCGCGTCACCCACGTACGACAGGTGCGGCACCTTCGCGCCCGCGCCCACCTCGGAGTTCTTCACCTCGACGAACGTGCCGATCTTTGCCTTCTCGGCCAACTTCGCCGCCGGCCGCAGGTACGCGTACGGCCCGACGCTCGCGCCCGGCCCCACCTCGGCGCCGACCGCGTGGCTGCGCAGCACCGTCGCCGCCGCGCCCACCACCGTGTCCACCAGCGTCACGTCCGGCCCGACGACCGCCTCCGCGCCGACCACCGTCGTCCCGCGCAGCTGCGTGTTCTGGTCGATCACCGCGTCCCGCTCGACGGTGGCGGTGACGTCGATCCAGGTGGTCTCCGGGTCCAGGATGCTCACGCCGGTCCGCATCCACGCCTCGTTGACCCGGTCGCGCAGCAGCCGGCGCAGGCCCGCCAGCTCCACCCGGTCGTTGCAGCCCAGCGTCTCGACGTGGTCCGCCGCGACGTGCACCCCCACCGGCTCACCCGCCGAGACGAGCAGCCCGAAGACGTCGGTGAGGTACTCCTCGCCCTGGTCGTTGTCCGTGGAGAGCTTGCCCAACGCGTCGCGCAGCCGGGCCACGTCGAAGGCGTAGATGCCGGCGTTGATCTCCCGCAGCGCGCGCTGGGCGGGGCCGGCGTCGCGCTCCTCGACGATCTGCTCCAACCGGCCGTCGGCGTCCCGCACGATCCGGCCCAGGCCGGTCGGGTCGGGCACCTCGGCCGCGAGCACGGTCGCCGCCGCGCCCTCGCCCTCGTGCGCCTCGACCAGCGCCGCGACCGTCTCGGGGCGCAGCAGCGGGACGTCCCCGTTGATCACGACCACCGTGCCGGAGACCTCGGGCACCGCGTCCAGCGCGATCCGCACCGCGTGACCGGTGCCGAGCTGCTCGGCCTGGAGGACCGCGGTGGCGTCCGGGGCGATCTCGCCCAGGTGCGCCCGGACCTGCTCGGCGCCGTGTCCGACCACGACCACCGTGCGGTCCGCGGCCAGCGGCGCCGCCGCGGCCAGCACGTGGCCGAGCAGGGTACGGCCGAGCAGCGGGTGCAGCACCTTGGGCAGCGCCGACTTCATCCGCTTGCCCTCACCGGCGGCGAGCACGACGACGGTACGGAGGTGGGGCTGGGGCACGACGTGGCTCCCGTCGAAGGCGACAGTCTCGCGGCCATGCTAACCAGACATCACCTGGCGATCAGCAGAAGCTCCCGGGAGAGGACTCGAACCCCTACAATCAGGACCAAAACCTGACGTCCTGCCATTAGACGACCCGGGACGGTCTAAAACGCTCGAAACACTGTCGCGCCTGGACTCCACTACACCTTAGCGCCCCGCCCAGCCCGCGCCATCACTCATTCCCTTCATGATCCCTTCGATGGTCCAGTACATCCGGCGGGAGTCGGGCACCGAGACGACCAGGCAGCCGTGGTAGTCATCGCCGATGTTGTGCCGGACCGTGGCGGGCCGGTGTCTCTTGAGGGAGGTGCGCTGGAACGCCTCCACGGCGACGCCGACCTGCCGAGCCCACCAGCGAACCGCCGCGTCCGCGTCGGCCGTCTCGTGGATGCACACCCGGAACCGCAGACCCTCGCGCGGCACGCCCAACTCCTCGACGAAGCGTACGAAGAGGTCGATGAGCGCCGGATCGCTGTTGGTGAACCGGACCCGGCAGTCGTGGGGTCGCCAGGGCTTCGCCTTGACCCCTTCGGCCCAGTAGAGGGCGGCCCCGACCAGGAGCAATTCCCGACCGTCCAGCCGGGACACCCAGGCGGCGCCGAACTCGGCCAGCTCCGCCCGCGCGGCGTCCCGGGTCTCGCGGTGTGCGGCCCACTGCGCGTCCGTCATCACCTTCGAGTGCGCGCGGCGCCGCTCCCGTTCGGCCGCACCGTCGCGATCCAGCGGCAGGTGCCGCACCCACAGGTAGGCGGTCGACTTCGCCACGCCGAGCCGGTCGGCGATCGTACCCACCGACAGCCCCTCGCCGCGCAGCGCCACCGCCGCCACCCGCAACTCGTCCTTGGCCCTCGGACGCCGCGTCCACGCGGGCGGGGGCACCCCGCGCAGCAGTTCCTGCACCCGGTTGCGCCCCAGCCCCGTCCGAGCCCGGATCTGGGCCACGGAGAGCCTCTCCTCCACGCGCAGCCGCCGCACCTCACCCGCCGTGGCGTCCTCCATGACCGAACGTTAGAACGGAGGTACGACACCGGCGGGAAACCCGACGGTGGATTCGCAGCGGGCCTGGCAGGATGGCCGGGTGACCGAGGAAGACGGGCACGGCGGCAGGAACTTCCCACGACAGGGCGTCACCGAGCGCCGGCGAGGTGACGACATGACGGACGGGACCACGGGCGGGCGGCGGCGAGCGGTGCCGGCGGCGGGCGCGAAGCCGGCGTCCCGGGTGCGGATGTCCGCGGCCCAGCGGCGCGAGCAGTTGATCTCGATCGGCCGGCAGGTCTTCGCCGAGAAGGGTTTCGACGCCACCTCGATCGAGGAGGTGGCGTCCCGGGCCAAGGTCTCCAAGCCGGTGGTCTACGAGCACTTCGGCGGCAAGGAAGGGCTGTACGCGGTGGTGGTGGACCGCGAGGTGCGGGCCCTGCTGGACCGGATCACCACCGCGCTGACCGCCGGGCACCCGCACGAGTTGCTGGAGCAGGCGGCGTTGGCGCTGCTGACGTACATCGAGGAGGAGACGCCCGGGTTCCGGGTGCTGGTCCGCGAGTCGCCGCTGATGTCGGCGACGGGGAACTTCAGCAGCGTGATGAACGACGTCGGGCACCAGGTGGAGCACATCCTGGGCGCGGAGTTCTCCAGCCGGGGGTACGACCCGAAGCTGGCCGAGCTCTACTCGCAGGCGCTGGTGGGGATGGTGGCGTTGACCGGCCGCTGGTGGCTGGAGGTGCGCAAGCCGCGCAAGGAGACGGTGGCCGCGCATCTGGTCAACCTGGCCTGGAACGGGCTGTCGCACCTGGAGGCGAAGCCGGGCCTGATCACCCGCAAGCGGGCCTGACCGGCCCGGTCAGCGGGCGCCGGCCTCGGAGACGGGATGGTGCCGCTTGCGCCGCTCCTCCTCGGCGTGCTCGTCGGTGCCGACCTTGTCGTAGAGGCCGGTGCCGAGCAGGAGCAGGCCGAAGAGCATCGACACGATGACGGTCGACATCGAGAAGTTGAGGAAGTTCACCGAGGTCTGCAGCACCGCCATCATCAGGATGCTGGTGACCAGGAAGATCGCCCCGGCGGTCAGGTTCATGTAGTGGCCGAGGTTGCCGCGTCGGGACGCGCCGACGATCAGCACGATTCCGAAGGCCACGGAGGCCAACGAGAACGCCAGGTTGGTGCGGAGCCCGAGGACCCAGTTGCCGCCCCGGTCGAAGAGGGGGTCGCCCCAGGTCTGGAAGACACCCCAGACCCCGAAGACGAGGATGTAGAGGCCCACGAGCCCGGCGAGGACCCGGTAGAGCGGGCGCGCCGGATGGTTCACCGGAAAGTGCACCATGACTCCTTCTGCATCCAGGTATGACCGGTCCAGGAGGATTGTCCCTCGTCCGGGGGCCGCTGTCCGCCGAACCGCCGCCCCCGTCGGACGCGAAATCCCGCCCCGCCGGGCAGCAGGTGCCACGGGCGGAGCGGGATCACGACGGTCGTCGCCGGAACGCGACCGGAGATCAGAGGACCAGGCGGGCCTTCTGCCAGGCTTCCTTCTCCTCGTCGCTGCCGACCTTGCTGTACATGCCGACCATCAGCAGGACGAGGCTGAGGGTCAGCACCACGATGTCGGTGAGGATGGTGAAGTTGAGGATGTTGGCGTCGGTCTGGAGGAACGCCAGCTCCGCCAGGCCGAGCACCATCAGGGCGTACGCCAGGAACTGGTTGATCGCCACGTCGAGGTTGCGGCCGATCGCGGTGCCGGCCAGGACGGCGATGCCGATCACGATGCTGAGCAGCGAGAACCCGAGGTTCGTGCCCTGCCCGAGGACCTTGGTGTCGTCCTGGGCGAAGATGTCGTTGCCGGCGCTCGCGATGAGGCCGAGCACACCGAAGACCACGAAGTACAGACCAACGAGCCCGCCGATCGCCCGGTAGATCGGCCGCGCGGGGTGGTTGACGGGGGTATGGGCCATGTCTGAGTCTCCAACGCGTTCGGATGAGAGGTCGCCGACGATTGTCCCGCACGCCGGAATGTGACGCCGCACACGGCCCCCGCCTGTCGCGGGCGGGGGCGTGCAGCAGGGGTCAGACCGGCGGGATCTCGTCGGCCAGGGTGAGCCAGGTCTCCTCGGTCCGTTCCCGCTCGGCGCGTACCTCCTTGAGCTGCGCGTCGAGTTCGGCGACCTTGCCGTAGTCGGTGGCGTGGGCGGCGAGCTGGTCGAGCAGCGTCGCCTCCTTCTGCTCCAGCTTGCCGATCTGCCGTTCCAGCCGGGTCAGCTCCTTGCGGGCCTGCCGGGCCTCGGCGGCGGACATCCCGGTGGTGGCCGCCGGGGCCGGGGCCGGCCCGGTGTCGGCCTTCGGCGGGGGGTTCGCGCCGTCGGCCCGGGCGAGGTACTCGTCGATGCCGCCGGGCAGGTGCACCAGCCGGCCGTCGCCGAACATCCCGTACGCGACGTCGGTGACCCGTTCGATCAGGTAGCGGTCGTGGCTGGCGACGACGATGGTGCCGGGCCAGGAGTCGAGCAGGTCCTCCAGCGAGGCGAGGGTGTCCGTGTCCAGGTCGTTGGTGGGCTCGTCGAAGAGGAGCACGTTGGGCTCGCCGGCGAGCAGCCGCAGCATCTGCAGGCGGCGGCGTTCACCGCCGGAGAGGTCGCTGACCGGGGTCCAGAGCCGTCGGTCGTCGAAGCCGAAGACCTCGGCGAGCTGGGCTGCGGAGATCTCCCGGTCCCCGAGCTGCACCCGGCGGGCGACCTCCTCGACGGCTTCGAGGACCCGCAGGTGGCCGGGGAGTTCGGCCAGTTCCTGGGAGAGGAACGCGGGCCGGACGGTCGAGCCGGTGCGCAGGCTCCCGCCGTCGGGGCGGGTGATCCCGGCCAGCATGCGCAGCAGGGTGGTCTTGCCGGCGCCGTTGCGGCCGAGGATCGCGATCCGGTCGCCGGGGCCGACCTGCCAGGTGACGTCGTGCAGGATCTCCTTGGGGCCGGCGTGCAGGGTGACCTGCTCCAGGTCGTACACCTGCTTGCCGAGCCGGGCGGTGGCCATCCGTTGCAGCGACATGGTGTCGCGCGGCGGCGGGACGTCGGCGATGAGCGCGTTGGCCGCGTCGATCCGGAACCGCGGCTTGGAGGTGCGGGCGGGCGGGCCGCGGCGCAGCCAGGCGATCTCCTTGCGGAGCAGGTTCTGCCGGCGGGCCTCGGTGGCGGCGGCGACCCGTTCCCGCTCGACGCGGGCCAGGGTCCAGGCGGCGAAGCCGCCCTCGTAGGCCCGGACGGTCTGGTCGGCGACCTCCCAGGTGGTGGTGCAGACGGCGTCGAGGAACCACCGGTCGTGGGTGACCACGACCAGGGCGCCCTTGCGGCCGACCAGGTGCCTGGCCAGCCAGTCGACGCCGCCGACGTCGAGGTGGTTGGTGGGCTCGTCGAGGATCAGCAGGTCGGCCTCGCGGACCAGCAGCGCGGCCAGCGCGACACGGCGGCGCTCGCCACCGGACATCGGGCCGACCGGCTGGTCGAGGCCGAGGTGGGGCATGCCGAGGCCGTCGAGGATGGCCCGCACGCCTGCGTCGCCGGCCCACTCGTGCTCGGCGCCCATGCTCTGGCCGAGCCACGCGGTGCCGAGGACGACGTCGCGGACGGTGGCCTCGGGGGCGAGTTGGAGGGACTGCGGCAGCCAGGCGACGCGCAGGTCGCGGCGGTGGGTGACCCGGCCGTCGTCCGGCTCCTCCTGCTTGGTGAGCAGCCGCAGCAGGGTGGACTTGCCGGCGCCGTTGAGGCCGACCACGCCGATCCGGTCGGCGTCGTCGAGGCCGAGCGAGACGTCGGTGAGCAGCGGCCCGGCGGCGCCGTACCCCTTGGACACCCGGTCCAGGTTGACGATGTTGGCCACGACCTCACCTCCCATGATCAAGGCGTCCCGGTGCCGGCTGGCACCTCGGGACGCCTGGCCTCCCAGGGTACGCGGGCACGCCCGGCGGTCGCGCGGCACGCTCACCGACGCCCCCGCCCCGTCTTGATCGACTCCGTTTGCGGCGTGTTGCGGTATCCCTGGCGGGCGAAGGCGCGACACACCGCAAACCGAGTCGATCTCGCATCCGGTCCTCGGGGGTGGACCGGGTCGGCGGCGGGTCGGCGGCGGGTCGGGGGGTGCGGCGGGTCAGACGACGCGGGCCCCGGCCACCGGGCCGTGGGCCACCCGCGCCTCCCGGCACACCCCGGCCGCCTCCACCTCACGGGCGATCCGCTCCGCGTCGGCGACGCCGGCGGCGAGGAAGACGCAGGTCGGGCCGGAGCCGGAGACGATGCCGGCGAGCGCGCCGGCCGCCTCGCCGGCCTTGAGGGTGTCGGCGAGCGACGGGCGCATGGCCAGCGCGGCGTCCTGGAGGTCGTTGCCGAGGGCGGCGGCGAGCACCCGGGGGTCGCGCTGGCGCAGCGCCGCGAGCAGCCCGTCGGTGCTGCCGAGCGGCTCACCGGCGGTGCCGGCGTCCCGCAGCCGGTCCAGCTCCCGGTAGGCGGCGGGGGTGGACAGGCCGCCGTCGGCGACGGCCACCACCCAGTGCCAGGAGGTGGGACGGGCCAGCACCGGGCTGACCGCCTCGCCCCGGCCGGTGCCGAGCGCGGTGCCGCCGTGGATCAGGAAGGGCACGTCGGAGCCGAGGTCGGCGGCGATGCCGGCCAGCTCGTCCCGGGACAGCCCGGTGCCCCAGAGGGCGTCGCAGGCGACCAGGGCGGCGGCCGCGTCGGCGCTGCCGCCGGCCAGCCCGCCGGCCAGCGGGATCTGCTTGCGCAGGTGCAGCCGGGCGTGCGGCATGACCCCGGCGTACCCGGCGAGGGCGTGGGCCGCCCGGATGACCAGGTTGGAGTCGTCCAGGGCCAGCTCGCCGGTGCCCTCGCCCTCCATGGTCAGGGTGAGCGTGTCACCCCGCCGGGCGGTCAGCTCGTCGTGGATGGAGATCGCGTGGTAGACGGTGTTCAGCTCGTGGTAGCCGTCGCGGCGCAGCGGCCCCACCCCGAGGTGCAGGTTGACCTTGGCGGGCACCCGGACCTTGACCGGGCCGGTGGCCCCGCGCCGCCGCTGCTCGTCCTCGTCGTCCGGTCGCCAGGCCTCGGTCACGGAGCGACGTCCCGCAGGCGGATGTCGAACGGCTTGCTCACGATCAGCTCCTCGGCAGGGTCGGCGTCGTCGTCGACCGGGTCGTAGGCGTACAACGGTGGGCCCTGCGCGGGCAACGGCGCCAGCCTAACCGGCGGTGGGGGCGGCGGTCGGGGCCGACGCGGCGATGGCGGCGAACTGCTCCACGGTGAGTGACTCCCCGCGTGCGCCGGGGTCCACACCGGCGGCGGTGAGCGCGGCGGCGGCCCGGTCCGGGCCGCCGGCCCAGCCCGCCAGGGCGGCGCGCAAGGTCTTGCGACGCTGGGCGAACGCGGCGTCCACCACGGCGAAGACGGCCTGCCGGGCGACGTCGTCGCGGGGCGGCTCACGCCGGGTGAAGGCGACCAGGCCGGAGTCGACGTTCGGCACCGGCCAGAACACGTTCGGTGGCACCCGGCCGGCGGCGCGGGCCCGGGAGTACCAGGCGAGCTTGACCGACGGGATGCCGTACACCTTGGAGCCGGGACCGGCGACGAGCCGGTCGGCGACCTCCTTCTGCACCATCACCAGGCCGTGGCGCAGCGTGGGCAGCTCGGCGAGCAGGTGCAGCACCACCGGCACCGCGACGTTGTACGGCAGGTTCGCCACCAGCGCGGTCGGCGCGGGACCGGCCAGCTCGGCGGCGGTGACCCGCAGCGCGTCGGCGTGGTGCACGGTGAGCCGGGCGGCGTCCGCGCCGGCATGCCGGGCGGCGGTCTCCGGCAGCGCCCCGGCCAGCGTCGGGTCGATCTCCACGGCGTGCACGTGCGCGGCCACCGGAAGCAGGGCCAGGGTGAGCGAGCCGAGGCCGGGGCCGACCTCCAGCGCCACGTCGTCGGGGGCCAGCCCGGCGGCGGTGACGATCCGGCGGACCGTGTTCGGGTCGTGCACGAAGTTCTGGCCGAGCTTCTTGGTGGGGGCGACGCCCAGGCGGGCGGCGAGTTCCCGGATCTCCGCCGGGCCGAGGAGACCGGTCACGCCCCGTAGCGTAGCGGCGGGCTCCGGCCCGCTCACCACGGGCCGAAGACCCGGTCGCCGGTGGCGGAGACGGCCGCGCAGAGTTCGTCCACGTCGGCCCCGGTGGTCGCGGCCAGGGACCGGACCGTCAGCGGGATCAGGTACGACGCGTTAGGCCGTCCCCGGTGCGGCATCGGGGTCAGGTACGGCGCGTCGGTCTCCACCAGGAGCTGGTCGATCGGGGTGAGCGCGGCGGCCTCCCGCAGCGCGCCGGCGCTGCCGAAGGTGACCGTGCCGGCGAAGCTGAGCAGGTAGCCGCGGCGCACGCACTCGGCGGCGAACTCGGCGTCGCCGGAGAAGCAGTGCAGCACCACGGTGTCCGGCGCGCCCTCGTCGTCGAGGATCCGCAGCACGTCGGCGTGCGCGTCGCGGTCGTGGATCACCAGCGCCTTGCCGTACCGCTTGGCGATGGCGACGTGCGCGCGGAAGCTCTCCTCCTGCGCGGCCCGCCCCTCGTCCCCGGTACGGAAGAAGTCCATCCCGGTCTCGCCGACGCCGCGTACCCGGTCGTGGGCGGCGAGCGTCTCGATCTCGCGCAGCGCCTCGTCCAGGTCGGCCAGGCGGGGCGCCTCGTTCGGGTGCAGCGCGACGGTGGCCAGCACGGCCGGGTACCGCTCGGCGACCTCGGCGCCCCAGCGCGACGACTCGACGTCGACGCCGACCTGCACCAGCCGGTCCACACCGACGGCGGCGGCCACCTCGATCGCGGCGGCGACCGGGTCGGCGACGGCGCCGCCCGAGCCGTCTTCCGCCGGCGACTGCGGGGCTCGCAGGGGCACCCCGTATTCGCTGACCGTGATGTCCAGGTGGGTGTGGCTGTCGAGCACGGGACGGGGCAGCGGCTCCGGGGCGGGCGGGAACTCCCCGGCCCGCCGGGCGGCGCGCTGCTTGCGGGTTTCGGTGCGCTCACTCATCGCGGCCAGCATCACACACCGACACGCCGTCGCGTCTCCGGGACGCCATCGACTGTTCACCGGTCCGGCATCAGCCGCGCTTACCGTCTGCAGGATGACCGTCACCCCTCAGGCAAGCGGCACCGGACTGCGCGTGACGTACGAGGGCACGGCGTACCCGGCGGAGGAGATCGCCCGCGGTGCGGCGTACGAGTTGCTCAGCGCCGAGGAGGCGGCCGGCTTCGAGTGGGCGCCCCGCCCCGGGTCGGCGTTGCCCTGGCGCAGGTTCGTGCACGTGACCGAGGTGGACGCGGTGCACGGGACGAGCGAGCCGGCCGAGGAGCCGGAGGCGCCGCTGCTGGTGCCGCTGCACCGGGAGCGGGGCTGGTCGTACGTGCAGCAGCTCAGCCAGCAGCCGGCGGCGGCCGGGGATCCGACGCTGCGCACGGTGCGCGCCTCGGCGGTGGTGCGGCGGGGCACCCGGATGGTGAAGGTGCTCTCCGCCGAGCAGCTCGCCGGGGTGGTGCGGGGTCGGCTGCCGCACGGGTTCTGCTTCCGCGAGCACGACGTGGCGCACCTGCGTACCCCGGCCGGGCTGGCGGTGCTGGGCGGCGACGGCGGCGCGGCGGGCGACGTGGCGTACGCGCTGCGCTGGCGGGCCGCCGACCCGGGCGACTACGACGTGCCGGTCGGCCCGGCGCACCGCGGGTTGCTGGCGATGCCGCCGCGCGACCGGCTCGGCCCGCCGGTGCTGGGCACCGGTTTCGTGCCGAGCAGCGGGCAGCTGATCCCCGAGTTCGTCACCCGGGACTTCGCCGACCTGCCGCTGCCGGCGAACGCGACCCTGCTGGCGTACACCGCCGAGGGGGTGGAGGTGGTGCTCTACAGCTACCAGGCGGAGCAGCGGGGCTGGTTGCGCATGGCCGGCCCGCAGTGGCGGCACCTGCTGGCCGCCGTGCCGGAGCTCTCCCCCGACCAGGAGTACGTGCCCACCGGGGACGCGCCCCGCTCCACGCAGCTGGTCGGCGGCTACGCCGGCAGCGAGTACGAAGCGGTGGCGGACCTGCCCGGCGGGTTCCGGGTGCTGGCGATGACCCGGGCGGCCCGGTACCCGGTGGAGTCGGTGGGCCGCCGGCTGCGCTTCGCCCACTGGCGGGGCGCCCCCTGCCAGGTGCTGCGGGAGGAGCCGGGCTGGCTGCGGCTGCGGCTGTGCCGGCCGGACCCGGACGCGGTGCTCGCGACCGGGGCGCAGTGCCAGGAACGGGGCGTGTACGAGGTGTGGGCGCCGGGGGCGGAGGTCACCGACGACCGGGTGGTGGATGTGCCGTATCCGCTGGCATAAGCACCGGCGGGTCGGGAAAGCGCGCTCGTCCGAGACGCGACGACCGGGAGACCCGATGCCCTTCATCACTGTCGGCGCGGAGAACTCCGCGCCCATCGACCTGTACTACGAGGACCACGGCTCCGGGCAGCCGGTGGTGCTCATCCACGGCTTCCCGTTCAACGGGGCGACCTGGGAGAAGCAGTCCGGCCCGCTGCTGGCGGCCGGCTACCGGGTGATCACGTACGACCGGCGGGGCTTCGGCGCGTCCAGCCAGCCGGCCACGGGGTACGACTACGACACCTTCACCGCCGACCTCGACGTGATCATGACCGAGCTGGACCTGCGCAACGCGATCCTGATCGGGCACTCGATGGGCACCGGTGAGGTGACCCGCTACCTGGGCACCTACGGGTCGAACCGGGTGGACCGGGCAGTGCTGCTCGCCCCGCTGGCGCCGTTCCTGCTGAAGACGGCGGACAATCCCGAAGGCGTGGAGCAGAGCCTCTTCGACGGGTTCAAGCAGGCCATCCGGGACGACCGGTTCGCCTACCTCACCCAGTTCTGCCAGAACTTCTTCAACTTCGACGCCAACAAGGGCAAGCTGGTCAGCGAGGAAGCCTTCCGGGCGCACTGGAACATCGGCGCGCAGGCGTCGGCGAAGGGGACGCTGGACTGCGTGGACGCCTGGCTGACGGACTTCCGCGGCGACCTGCCCCGGATCGACGTGCCGGTGCTGATCGTGCAGGGCGACCAGGACATGGTGCTGCCGTACCCGGTGACCGGTCAGCGGTTGCAGCCGATGCTGCCGACGGCGACGTTGGTGACGTTGCAGGGCGCGCCGCACGGCATTCCGTGGACCAACGCGGCCGAGGTGAACCAGGCGATCATGGATTTCGTCAGCGCCCCGGCGATGGCTCGGCGCTGAGACGCGCGACGGGGACGGGCGCGTCGACGCCCGTCCCCGTCGTACTGCCGGGTCAGCCCGCCAGGCGGGCCAGTTCCTCGTCGACGATCGACGGGTCGAGCTTGCGGAAGACCGGCTTCGGCGCGGCGAGCGGCCGGCCCGCCTGCACCGGTACGGACTCCCAGCGCGCCCCGACCGTGTAGTCACCGGTCAGCACCGGGTACGCCGGCCCGCCGTCGAGGTCCTCGACCTCCTCGATCACCGGCATCGGCGCGTGCACGCCGGTGCCGCCGAGCAGCTCGTGCACCTGCTGCGCGGAGTGCGGCAGGAAGGGCGTGAGCAGCGTGTTGGCGTCGCTGACCACCTGAAGGGCGACGTGCAGGATGGTGCCCATCCGGGGCTTGTCGTCCTCACCCTTGAGCTTCCACGGGGCCTGCTCGGACAGGTACCGGTTGGCCTCGGCGACGACCTTCATCGCCTCGCCGATGGCCTGCTTCTGCCGGTGCTTGGCGATCAGGTCGCCGACGGTGGTGAAGCCGGCGCGGGCCACCGCGAGCAGCGCCTCGTCGGCCTCGGTGAGCCCGGCCGGGTCGACCGGGGGGATCGCGCCGAAGTTCTTCGCCGCCATCGAGACGGAGCGGTTGACCAGGTTGCCCCAGCCGGCGACCAGCTCGTCGTTGTTGCGGCGCAGGAACTCGGCCCAGGTGAAGTCGGTGTCGTTGCTCTCCGGGCCGGCGACGGCGATGAAGTAGCGCAGCGCGTCGGCGTCGTAGCGCTCCAGGAAGTCGCGGACGTAGATGACGACCTTGCGGGAGGAGGAGAACTTGCGTCCCTCCATGGTCAGGTACTCGCTGGAGACGACCTCGGTGGGGAGGTTCAGCCGGCCCAGCTCGCCCGGCTGGCCGTCGCGCGCGCCCTCGCCGGAGTAGCCGCCGAGCAGCGCCGGCCAGATCACCGAGTGGAAGACGATGTTGTCCTTGCCCATGAAGTAGTAGCCCCGGGCGTCCTTGCCCTCGCCGTCGGCGGACCACCACTTGCGCCAGGCCTCCGGGTCGCCGGTGCGGCGGGCCCATTCGATGGACGCGGACAGGTAGCCGATGACCGCGTCGAACCAGACGTAGATCCGCTTGTCGGGGCGGTCCTGCCAGCCGTCGAGCGGGATCGGCACGCCCCACTCCAGGTCCCGGGTGATGGCCCGGGGCTGGAGGTCGTCGAGCAGGTTGCGGGAGAACCGCAGCACGTTGGGGCGCCACCCCTCCCGGTTGTCCAGCCACTGGCGCAGCGCGTCGGCGAGGGCCGGCAGGTCGAGGAAGAAGTGCTCGGTCTCGACGAACTCCGGCGTCTCGCCGTTGATCTTGGACTTCGGGTTGATCAGGTCGATCGGGTCGAGCTGGTTGCCGCAGTTGTCGCACTGGTCGCCGCGGGCGCTGTCGTAGCCGCAGATCGGGCAGGTGCCCTCGATGTAGCGGTCGGGCAGGGTCCGGCCGGTGGACGGGGAGATCGCGCCGGTGGTGACCTTCGGGACGATGTACCCGTTGCGGTGCAGCCCCTGGAAGAGCTCCTGCACCACGGCGTAGTGGTTGCGGGTGGTGGTGCGGGTGAACAGGTCGTAGGAGAGGCCCAGCGCCTTGAGGTCCTCGGCGATCACCCGGTTGTACCGGTCGGCCAGCTCGCGCGGCGTGACCCCCTCGGCGTCGGCCTGCACCTGGATCGGGGTGCCGTGCTCGTCGGTGCCGGAGACCATGAGCACGTCGTGGCCGGCCATCCGCATGTACCGGGCGAAGACGTCGGAGGGAACCCCGAATCCGGATACGTGGCCGATGTGGCGCGGGCCGTTGGCGTAGGGCCAGGCGACCGCGGCGAGAACGTGACTCATGACCAGCAAGCCTAGTGACCGGCTCCCGGTGCCCGCGAACCAATAGGGCACCCGCCACGCGCAGCGGCCCGCGACGCCCCCGGCGTTGGTCCGATTTGTCGCCGACACGCGGCCTGAGCTGCCCTGCCGTCGCGCCTCTGCGGTGTCCAATGAACGCCGTGACGGCGAGACGAGCGGGACACGACGAACCCTCCCCCGGCGCCCGGAGCGCACCGGCGCCCGGCCGGCCCGCGCCGTCGCGCGGCGGCGCGGTCGCCCCCCAGCCCCGGGTGGTGCCCGGCCCGGACGACTCGCCCGTCGAGGTCGAGCCGACCACCGGCGCCCCGGTCGACGCCGTGCCGAGCCGGGTCCCGGTCCGCCAGCCGCGCGGCCTGCGCGCGGGGCCCGACCCCGATGCGGGTACGGCGGAGGAAGGCGAGCTCTTCTGGCCCCCGATCGAGCAGGTGCACTGGGACGGCACGCCGCTGCGTGAGGAGCAGAAGCGTGCCGAGCGGGCTTCCGCCGCGCCGGCCCGGACCCGCGCGCCTCGCGCCGCCCACCCGCCGGACCCGGTGCGGGGCCTGGCGGCACTGCTGGCGTTGAGCCTGCTCGCCGCCTTCTTCGCCTGGGTCAGCGCCGGCCCGTTCTGGCTGGCCGTCGGCCACGCCAGCGCCGGGACGGTGGTGATCACGGACTGCGCCGGGGGCGGGTTGACCCAGCGCTGTCGGGGCATCTTCACCGCCGACGGGGGCCGGTTCCTCGCCCACGGCGTCCGGGTCAGCGGGGTGCCGGGCGAGCGCAGCGCCCCCGGTACGGCGTTGCCGGCCCGGATGACCGGGGCGGGCGACGACACCGCGTACGTCGACACCGGGGTGGGCGGGCACCTGCGCTGGCTGCTCGGCCTGCTGGTGGTGGCCGGCTGCGGCGCCGGGATCGCCCGGTGGACCGGCGCCACCCGGCTGACCGACCCCCGGCACCGCCGCTGGGCCACCCTCGCCGCCCACGCCGGCCCCACCCTGATCACCCTCGGCTTTCTGACCGCCGCCTGGTGAGCCCGCCCGCCTCGGCCCGCCGATCATGAAGTTGTTGTCACGACACGCCGTCGCGGCGCGCAACAACTTCATGATCGGCACTGACGGGCGGGCGGGCGGGGCGGGGCGGGCGGGTCAGGGCTGGGTGTGGACGACGGTGTAGACGTCGCGGCGGCGGAGGGCGTACTCCGTCGCGACCTCGGTGATGGCGTCGCGGCGGGAGAGACCGGCGGCCTCCCGCCCGGCGACGGCGGCGCGCAGGGTGTCGTCGTCGGGACGTTCCGCCGGCCGCTGCGGCGCGCCGGCCACCACGAGGGTGATCTCGCCGCGCGGTTCGCCCTCGGCCGCCCAGTCGGCCAGCTCGCCCAGGGGCCGGCGGACAACCTCCTCGTACGTCTTGGTCAGTTCCCGGCAGAGCGCGGCCGGGCGGTCGGCGCCGAACGTTGCGGCCAGGTCGGCCAGCGCGCCGGCGATCCGGTGCGGGGCCTCGAAGAGGACCAGGGTCCGCTCCTCGGCGGCGAGGGCCCGCAGCCGGGACCGGCGCGCGCCGGGCGTGCGGGGCAGGAACCCCTCGAAGCAGAACCGGTCGCAGGGCAGGCCGGACAGGGCCAGCGCGGTGGTGACCGCGCTCGGGCCGGGCGCGGCGGTGACCGGCACCCCGGCGTCCAGCGCGCCCCGGACCAGGCGGTACCCGGGGTCGGAGACGCTGGGCATGCCGCCGTCGGTGACCAGGGCGACCGTGTACCCGGCGGTCAGCACCTCGACCAGTTCGGGGGTACGCCGCTCCTCGTTGCCCTCGAAGTAGGAGACGATCCGGCCCGGGATGGCGACGTCGAGGTCCCGGGCCAGCCGGGTGAGGCGGCGGGTGTCCTCGGCGGCGACCACGTCGGCGGTGGCGAGCACCTCGCGGAACCGGGCCGAGGCGTCGGCCGGGTTGCCCAACGGCGCGCCGAGCAGGACCAGGCGTCCGAGCTCGGACATTTCACCCACGAGTAGCGCTCCTTCATCGACGAGCGTGCCAGTATCGGGGACGATGGGCGCCACCGGGCACCTTCAGAGCCTACGATCGCCGGGTGACGAGTGCGTCGACAGCGCAGAGCGCGAACGAAGCCGGTTCCGAGCAGGGGAGTTCCCCCACCGGCGGCGGTGGCGGCATCCCGGCCGTCGTACGCCGCCGGCTCGCCACCGTCGAGGCCCGGCTGGACGTGAACTCGTGGCTGGCCACCGCCGTGGTGGTGGTCATCGCGGCGGTCCTGCGCCTGCTCGACCTCAGCCGCCCGGCGGGCAAGATCTTCGACGAGATCTACTACGCCCGCGACGGCTACGGGCTGATCGACAAGGGCGTCGAGTGGAACTACAAGGACAACGGCCCGTCGTACGTGGTGCACCCGCCGCTGGGCAAGTGGCTCATCGGGCTCGGTGAGTGGGCCTTCGGCTACGCCGACGCCGAGCACAACATCACGGTGCCGGGTCACCTGATGACCACCGCCCCGGAGTTCGGCTGGCGGATCTCGGCGGCGGTCGCCGGCATCCTGTCGGTGCTGATGCTGACCCGGATCGCGCGCCGGATGTTCCGCTCCACCACGCTCGGCTGCGCGGCCGGCCTGCTGCTGGCCCTGGACGGCTTCCACCTGGTGCTCTCCCGCACCGCGCTGCTCGACATCTTCCTGCTGCTGTTCGTGCTGGCCGCCTTCGGCGCGCTGGTGCTGGACCGGGACTCCCGGCGGCGGCGCTGGGCCCGGGCGCTGGAGGACGGGCTGGACC
The DNA here is from genome assembly GCF_049629545.1 of Micromonospora citrea. Taxonomy (GTDB): domain Bacteria; phylum Actinomycetota; class Actinomycetes; order Mycobacteriales; family Micromonosporaceae; genus Micromonospora; species Micromonospora citrea_A. Next base: position 115,326 of record NZ_JBNADX010000004.1, on the reverse strand, counting down.
CGACCGCCGCCGGCCCGGCCGGGCGTCCGGCCGGCGGCTGGCGCACCTGGCCCTGGTGGCGGCTCGCCGTCGGGGTGCTGCTCGGCTGCGCCGTCGCGGTGAAGTGGAGCGCCCTGTACTTCGTGCCGGCGTTCGGCCTGCTGGCGCTGCTGTGGGAGGTCGGCGTCCGCCGCTCGGCCGGGGTACGCCGCCCGTGGCGGGACGCACTGCTGGACGAACTGCCCTGGCTGGTGCTGGCAGGGGTGATCATGGTGGTGACGTACGTGGCGACGTGGTCGGGCTGGCTGCTCGGCGACGACGGCTACTACCGGCTGGCCGAGCGGTACCCGAACACGCCCGGCCTGAGCGACACCCCGGTCGTCGGGGCGCTGAACAACCTGTTCCAGTACCACAAGGCGGCCTTCGACTTCCACACCGGCCTGGAAACGCCGCACAAGTACCAGTCCTGGCCCTGGCAGTGGCTGCTGCTCGGGCGGCCGGTGGCGTTCTACTGGTCGAACGCGGCCGGGTGCGGGGCGGCGAGCTGCGCCTCGGAGATCCTGCTGCTCGGCACGCCGCTGCTCTGGTGGTCGTTCCTGCCCGCGCTGGCGGCGCTGGCCTGGCTCGGCATCGCCCGGCGGGACTGGCGGGCCGGGGCGATCCTGCTGAGCCTCGCCGCCGGCCTGCTGCCCTGGTTCTGGTTCGCCCTCGACGGCCGGACGATGTTCTCCTTCTACGCCGCCCCGGCGCTGCCGTTCCTGGTGCTGGCGGTGGTCTACGTGCTGGGCGCGATCGCCACGCCGAGCACCCCGGAGGGCACGCCGGAGGCCCCGGCCGATCCCGGGCGCAGCGCCGACCGGCGGCTGGTGGGTGGAGTCATCGTCGGCGCGTACGTGCTGCTGGTGGCGCTCTGCTTCGCGTACTTTTACCCGATCTTCGTGGGCAACTCGCTGCCGTACGAGGACTGGTCGGGCCGGATGTGGCTGGACGGCCGCTGGATCTGATCCCACCGGGCGGCGAAGGGACGCCGCCGGACGTCATCGTGGTCGCGCCCGGTTTCCGGACATCTCCCGGACCGGGCGCGATCGCGTGGGCAACCGGGGCGGAGTTCGGATCGGCCGGGCCGGTCGGGCGGGATCGCCACGCACCGGGGCCTGGGCAGACATAGAGCGCGCCCCGATCGCCTGCCACGGGGGAAGCGGGCGATTGGGGCGCGCAACACAGAGCTTAACCACCCTTGGGCACCGGCACAACGGGTCGACTTCAGTCAGATTTCTGACGGATGCATGGTCGAGCAAAAGGTTTACATCGGGCATCTAACGGACCGTCATCGGGCATCCACGGTCCGCCCGGTCCGCGCGGCCTCCGAGGACCCCACCGACGCGATCCCCCGCCGACGGGTCACCCAAATGTCCATCCGATGTGGACGCCACTACACTCCGCCCGGTGATCAACAAGAGACGATCGACGGCCGTCCTGATCGGGCTGCTGGCGGCGACCGCGCTGACCGGTCCGGCGCCGGCCCTGGCCGACGAGGAGGAGACACCCGCCGAGCCGCCGAAGGTCGAGCTGGTGCTCGACGTCAGCGGCTCGATGCGGGCCCGGGACATCGACGGGCGCAGCCGGATAGCCGTCGCCCAGCAGGCGTTCAACGAGGTCGTCGACGCGCTGCCCGAGGAGACCCAGCTCGGCATCCGGGTGCTCGGCGCGACCTACCGGGGCAAGGACAAGAAACAGGGCTGCCTGGACACCCAGCAGATCGTCCCGGTCGGGCCGGTGGACCGGGTCCAGGCCAAGGCCGCCGTGGCCACGCTGCGGCCGACCGGCTTCACCCCGGTCGGGCTGGCCCTGCGGGAGGCCGCCCGGGACCTGGGCACCGGCGCCACCGCCCGGCGGATCGTACTGATCACCGACGGCGAGGACACCTGCGCCCCGCCGGACCCGTGCGAGGTGGCCCGGGAGCTGGCCGCCCAGGGTACGAAGCTGGTGGTGGACACCCTCGGCCTGGCCCCCGACGAGAAGGTCCGCAAGCAGTTGCTCTGCATCGCCGGGGCGACCGGCGGCACGTACACCGCGGCGCAGAGCGCCGAGGAGCTCACCGGCCGGATCAAGCAACTCGTCGACCGGGCCCGGGACACCTACACCGCCACGCCCACCATGGTCGGCGGCTCGGCGGAGTGCGCCGACGCGCCGCTGCTCGCGCCCGGCGTCTACAGCGACCGGGAAGCGGTCTCCGAGCACCGCTGGTACCGGGTGCCGGTACGCCCCGGGCAGGAGCTGCGCGCCTCGGTCAGCGTGGCGCTGGACCGCCCGGTGAACCCCGACCACGGCGTCCTGCTGCGCGCCACCGCCACCGACGGCCGGGAACTGGTCCGCGGGGTGGACGCCGGCAGCGGCCGTACCGACGTGGTCTCCGCCGGCCTGCGCTGGGCGGCCACCGAGGATCCCGCCGACGGCGCGAGCCCGACGCCGGAGGCGACCGCCACCGTCCCGGCCACCACGGTCTGCCTGGTGGTGAGCAACTCGTTCGCGCTGCGCCCGGGTACGCGGGCCACGCCCGGCATGCCGGTCGAGCTGATGATCGACGTGGTCGCCTCCTCCCCCGCGCCGGCCGCGCCCGACCTCGGCCGGGGCTGGGTGCTGCTGGTGCTGCTGACCCTGGCCGGCCTGCTCACCGGTCTGGTCGCCGGCCTGCTCACCCGCTGGTGGGTGGCCACGTGGAGGGAGAACTGAGCATGCGTACCCCGATGATCCGCACCGGCGCGGCGCTGGCCGCCGCCGGCCTGGCTCTGCTGGCCGCACCCGCGCCGGCCCGAGCCGCGCCCACCCCCTCGCCCGGCGCCACCCCGGTCACCCGGGCCGGGACGTCCTTCCTGACCGCCACCGCCGTCGCCGCCGGCCAGCCGGTCCGGGTGGACGCCTCCATCGGCGACCACCTCTACTGGTCGTTCCCCGCCTCGGCCGGGGAACGGCACGAGATCACCGCGACGGTGTCGTTCCCGAAGGCCCGCACCGGCGCCTCCACCTGGACGGTGGAGGTCTTCGACGGGCTCCGACGGCGGCAGTCCTGCACGGCCGGGGCGCAGGCCCCGACCGTCGACGCCACCGCCGGCAGCGTGGCCCTGGGCTGCACGCTGCGCCAGGTGCGGTCCTGGGCGGAACCCTGGTCGGCGGACCCGCTGCCCGGCACCTACCACGTCCGGCTGTCGGTGCCCAGGCTGGCGGAGGCCGACCTCGGGCTGCCGGTCGACGTGGACCTGCTGGTCGGCGCCGACAGCGCGGGCTCCCGGGACGACGGGGAGCTGAAGGCGCCGCTGGTGCCGAACACGAAGGCCGGCACGGTGCTGAACGCCGAACCGACGGCGGCTCCGGCCGAGGAGGAGTCGACCGGGTTCGCCGGTTGGCTGCCCGACCCGGGTTCGCGCTGGATCTGGAGCACGATGGGCGGCGTCCTCGCCGCCGTGGCCGGCGTGATCGGGTTCGCCCTCACCCGCCGACCCCGCCGCCCCTGACCACCGCCACGGTGGCCGCGCCGGCACCGGCGGCGCGGCCACCGTGGCCGGCGGCGACCGCCAGGTCGGCTGCGACGGTGGCCGCGCCCTCCGGATGCGGCCACCGCAGGATCAGGACGTGACCGGTCCCCGGGGCAGCCAGCCGATGAACCGCTCGCGCAGTGGCCGTACCGGGGTCGCGGTGAGGTCGGCGGTCGCCACGGCCAGGCACGATCCCAGGTAGACGCTGAGCGACGCGCGGTCCACCTGGTACTCCGAGAGCAGCAGGTCCCGCTTGGCCGCGCAGGGCCACTCGTCGCCGCACGTGCCGCAGGTCCACGCGGGGGTCACCGGGACGTGCTCGTCGGGCAGGCATCCCGACGCAGCCGTGGCACCGGTCATCGGTCACTTCCTCTCACGTACGTCGACGTCGGCCGTGCCGCCGGTCACCACCCGTCGGCACGGAGAGAGACCGGTCGACTCCCCCCGTGTCGCCCCAACAGCGCTCCGGAACCCTCCGGCGTTACGCGGTTGCGGTACGTTGACCATCCATGGCCGCCACGAACCTTCCTGTCGAGCGGGTGCTGGCCTGGCGGGCCCACCGTCAGCTGCTGCACCGGCCGTCGGGCCTCGACGCGGTCGCCGTGGTCGGCCGGCTGGCCGGCGTGCAGGCACAGGTGGCCTCCGCCGCCGAGCAGGCCGTCGCCGCGCGACAGCCGGCCCCCCGTCCGGGTACGGCGGCTGCCGCGCTCGCCGCCGGCGACCTGGTGAAGACCTGGGCGATGCGCGGCACCCTGCACCTGCTGCCCACCGCCGAGGCGTCGGCCTGCCTGGCGCTGCTGGCCGCCGGCCGGTTCTGGGAGAAGGGCTCCTGGCAGCGCAGCTTCGTCACGGTCGGGCAGCTCGACGCGCTCGCCGAGGCGACCTGGTCCGCACTGGACGGCCGGGTGCTCAGCCGGGAGGCGCTGACCGCCGAGATCGTCGAGCGCACCGGCGACGCCTCGCTCGCCGCGCACCTCGGCTCCGGCTGGGGCGCGGTGCTCAAGCCGCTGGCCTGGCAGGGGCTGCTGGTGCACGGGCCGGCCGACGGCAACCGGGTCACCTTCACCCGTCCCGACACGTACCTGCCGGGCTGGTCGGGGCTGCCCGAGCCGGAGGAGGCCGCCGCGCGGGTGGTGCCGGCGTACCTCGGGGCGTACGGGCCGGCGGATCCGGAGACCTTCGACCAGTGGCTCAGCCGGGGCGGCTCGAAGCGACCGATGCTGCGCGGCTGGTTCCGGGCGCTGGTCGAGGCGGGTGAACTGGTCCCGGTGACGGTCGACGGGCGGCCCGGGTACGCCCGGGCGGGCGACGTGCCGGAGATCGTCGCCGCCGAGCCCACCGACGACGTACGCCTGCTGCCCGCCTTCGACCAGTGGGTGCTCGGGCCGGGCACCAGGGACACCACGGTGGTGCCGGCGGCACGCCGGGCGGACGTGAGCCGGGCGGCCGGCTGGATCGCCCCGGTCGTGGTGCACCGGGGCCGGGTGGTCGGCACCTGGGAGGCCCGCCACGGCGAGCCCGAGGTGACCCTCTGGCCCGAGTCGCCGCCGGTGCCGGCCGACCGGCTCGACGAGGAGCGGTCGCGACTGCGGTCGTACCTGAAAGGGGTGGAGGATGCGTGACCTGCTGCCACCGGCCGTGTCGGTCGTGGTGGCCGGGCCGGCGGACTGGGCGGGCGAGCTGCTCCCCGCCGAGCGGACCGGCCTGGGCGAACGCGCGGTGGAGAGCCGGCGGCGGGACTTCACCGCCGGGCGGGTCTGCGCCCGGCGGGCGATGACCGACCTGGGGCTGCCGCCGGTCCCGGTGCTCGCGGCGGCCGACCGCTCCCCGGTCTGGCCGCCGGGCGTGGTCGGCACCATCACCCACACCCGCGACTACTGCGCCGCCGCGGTCGCCCGCGCCGACGACGTGCGCTCCGTCGGCATGGACGCCGAGCGGCAGCGCGAACTCAACCCGGGGGTACGCCGGCTGATCTGCCGCCCCGAGGAGGAGGACCGCTGCGCCCGGCTGCCCGCCGGCACCGCGTGGCCGGTGGTGCTGTTCAGCGCCAAGGAGACCGTCTACAAGATCTGGCATCCGGTCGTCGGGTCCTGGTTGGACTTCCAGGACGCCACCGTCGAGCTGGACCCGGACGCGGGGACGTTCACCGCGCGGATCGACCCGGTGCGGGTGGCGGCGGCGACGGCGGTCGATCCGCCCACGGTGGTCCACGGCCGCTTCGCGGTCGAGGACGACCTGGTCCGCACGGCCGCCGTGCTGCTGCGCTGACCGTTCGGCCCCTGCCCGGCGAGCCGAACGGCGGGGCCGGACCCGAGACAATTCCGGATTGACCGCACCGACTAGCGTCGAGGAGTTTCATCAGACCTGATTCGAAGCGCCGAGGAGTACGGTGAGCCAGCCCCAGCCCCCCTACGGGCCGCAGGACCCCAACCAGCCGCCCGTGGACCCGTTCCCCACGGCGCCGGTGCCCCACTACCCCGCCGACCCGACCGCCGCCCCGCCGCCGGTCTCCGGCCCGCCGCAGAACCCGTACGCGCCGGTCGACCCGACCACCCCGCAGCCGCCGGTCTCCGGCTCGCCGTACGCCCCGCCGCCGGTCTCCGGCTCGCCGTACGCCCAGCCGCCGGTGTCGGGTTCGCCGTACCCGGCCTACGACCCGAACGCGTCGATGCCGCCGGTGTCCGGTGCTCCGTACCCGCCGGTCTCCGGGGGCGGCTACCCGCCGGTGTCCGGGGGCGGCTACCCGCCGGTGTCCGGGGGCGGCTACCCGCCGGTGTCCGGTCCCGGCTACCCGCCGGCGCCGGGCCAGCCGCTCGGGCCGCCGGTCACCTCCGGCTCGAAGAAGAAGCCCTGGCTCATCATCGGCATCGTGGTCGCGGTGCTGCTCGTGCTCTGCTGCGGTGGCGGCATCGTGGCGCTGGCCGTCGGGGGCAAGAAGGCCGCCGACAAGGCGGAGGAGATCGAGCGCTCGCTGCCGACGCCGGGCACGACCTCGCTGCCGGACCTCCCCGGCACCAAGCCGTCGGCGTCCAGCAAGGACGACGGTGAGACCTTCAACATGAAGGCCGGCGACACCCTGGTCATCGAGGACGACGAGGGCACCCTCGAAATCACCGTCCGGAAGTTCTCCACCTCCACCAAGGGCTGCCGCTCGTTCGCCCCGGCGCCGTCCAAGGGCATGTACCTGATCGCCGACGTGACCGCGACGGTGACCAAGGGCAAGGCGTCGATCAACCCGTTCTACTTCCAGTGGGTGGCCGAGGACGGCACCACCAGCAACGGGCTGGCCGCCGCCCTCTCCGGCTGCGGCGGCGACATGCTGGACTCCGGCAGCGGCATCCGGGCCGGCAGCAAGCGCTCCGGCGCGGTGGTCTTCGACGTCAAGGACAAGAACGGCGTCGTCGAGTACGAGCACCGGTTCGAGGCCGCCGGCTCCTGGAAGCCGTGACCTCCGCGCTCGTGTGACGGGCCGGCCCCCTGTTCGGGGGCCGGCCCGTTCCCGTCGGTCGACCCGTCCACCGTCACCGGGTTCCACTGTGGAGAGCACAATGGCGGGTCGTCGTGGACCGCCGATCGTCGGCTCGGTCGCCTAGCCTGGGATCGCCACGGAGGCCGCCGCCCGACGCACCGGGAGCCGGCGCTCCCGCACGGATCCACCGCACCGGCCCGTCTCCCGTCCCGGCCCCCGTGAGGACGGGACCGACCGAGAGGACCCGCCATGAGAAAGCTGATCGTGCAGAGCTACCTGACCCTCGACGGGGTCATGCAGGCCCCCGGGACCCCGCGGGAGGACACCGACGGTGGCTTCGCGTACGGCGGCTGGTCGGTGAACTACTGGGACGACCGGATGGGCGAGGTCATGGGACAGGCGTTGAGCCGGCCCTTCGACCTCGTCCTCGGCCGCCGCACGTACGACCTCTTCGCCGCCCACTGGCCCCGGGTCACGGACGAGAGCGCCAAGCCGTTGAACGACGCGACGAAGTACGTCGCCTCGCGCGGCCGTCCCAGCCTCCCGTGGCACAGGTCCGTGCTCATCGAGGGCGACGCCGCCGGGGGCGTCGCGGCGCTCAAGCAGGGCGACGGCCCGGACCTGCAGGTGCACGGCAGCGCCGACCTGGCCCAGACCCTGATGCGGGCCGGCCTCGTCGACGAGTACCGGCTGTGGTTCTTCCCGCTCGTCGTCGGGTCGGGCAAACGGCTGTTCGCCGACGGCACCGTCCCGGCCGGGCTGAAACTGGTCGACAGCCACGTCTTCGGCACCGGAGTGGTGATGGGCACCTACGTACCCGCCGGGGAGATCCCCCTCGGCTCGCTCGCGCTGGAGTGACCGTACGTAGCCGGAGCCGGTGCCCATCCGGGCCGGCCCGGCGACTCGGTCCGGTCACTCCCGTCCGGCGAGGCCCGCGACCAGGGCAGGTTTCCTCCGTACGGGGACGGGGACGCGGGCAGCAGAGGCGGGCCGCCGTGCTGCCCGCCCGAACCGGCAGGGAGGCGACATGAGCTCCATCGAACGGCCGAGCGAACAGGTCGAACAGGTTGCCGGGCCCGCCCGCGCCCGGATGGGCGACCTGACCCGGGACGAGCGGGCGGAGGCGGAACAGGTGATGCGGCGGGACGAGATCCGGGGCAAGCAGCCCGGGGAGCACGTCCAGGAGGACGCGCGGGACGCGAGGGACGACTTCACGAGCTGACTCCGGGTGACGGCATGCGATTCCCGAACAGGAGGACCATGAGCGGACCCGACGCCGGTGTCGCCGCGTCGTCGCCGAGCCCGGATCCGGGCGGCCCCGTCCTGCGGGCGGCGACGCACGCGGACCTTCCCGTCATGTCCCGCGCCCACGTCGATCTCCTACCGGTGGGGCTGTTCCCGTCCCTGGGCGCACGCTTCGTCCGCCGCTGGCACCGCACGTACCTCGACTCGCCCCACGGCCTCGGCTACGTCGTCGTCGACCCCGCCACACCGGGAGAGATCGTCGGCTTCCTGGTGGGCACCACCGACCATGCCGCCCACACCACGGCACTGGCGGCGGACCGGCGCACGATGGCGTCCCTCGCCGTCACCGGGTTCACCGCCCTGTGCGTCCGGCCCCGGGTCGCCGCCCGCCTGCTGCGCTCGCGGCTGGGGCCGTGGACCCGCCGACTGTCCTCGCAGCGGCAGCGAGCCGTCTCACCCCGCCCGGCGGCACCGGAGGCCGCTCCCTCGCAGGTGGCCGTCATGAGCGCGCTGGCAGTGCATCCGGACTGGCGTGGGAGCGGGATCGGGGTACGGCTGGCCAGGCGCTTCGTCGAGCACGCCCGGGACGCCGGCGCGACGCGGGCGGAGTTGCAGACCTCCACCGGCCCGCTGGGGGCGGCCGGGTTCTACGAACGGTTGGGCTGGGAGGCCGGACCTCAGCAGCGCTCGCCGGACGGGGAGGACGCGCTGCGCACGTACCACCTGGCCCTGCGCGACTAGCGGTACGCCGATCCGGCGATGGCGCCGTCGTCACCGAGCAGGTCGACCACCACGTGGTCCAGGAATTGTCGGTGTCGCCGCTCGTCCGACATCCCTACCTGCCGTTCTCGCTGACCTGGGGCGCGCAGGGTCAACCTCGACAGTGCTGGCTCGCGCGGGTGCAGTTGTCGCACCGCAGTGGACGGTGCTCCCCGCCACTCCTATCGCGAAACTCGCGAATTGTCCCGTTTTAGCCACTTCGACAGCCCGAAAGTGGTGTGGTGGTCGGCAGGCCGTTTTGCGCCATATATAACGCTTCGGGCGGGACGCGACTTACGGACGCGTCCTGCGAGCAGTACCCACGGAGGATGTTCTGTAAAAGTAAAACCCATTCATCGCCTTCGGCGGGCAGCCCTGCCGGCGCTCGCGGCTGCCGCGGCTGCCGCCGTGACCGCCACCCTGCTGGCGCTCAACGCGACCGCCGCCCACGCCCAGGAAGCGCCGGTCGGCCTGGGAACGGCCGGCAACTTCTCCGTACTCGCCGGAGCCGAGCCCACCAACACCGGCCCGAGCTTCCTGGGCCAGAGCCTCGGACGGTACCCGGGGAACACTGCGTCGGGCTTCGAGACGGCAACCATCGGCGGCGAGGTCCACCTCGGCGACGCGGTGGCTCTCCAGGCCCAGAGCGACCTGACCACGGCCTTCAACGACGCCGCCGGCCGGACCCCGTTCATTGGCGACCTGCCTGGCGTCGACCCTCCCTCTGGGAGCGGCTACCGCCCGGCCCGCCACGTCAATCGGACCTTGACACAGGTTCGGACGTCGGCGGGTCGGGCGGTGGCCTGCGGGCTTGCTCGGTCGATGGCAGGCGGGACGGCCGATCTCAACCACCCGCGGACCGCCACCGGCCGGTAAGTGGCCGCCCTGGAGTCCACTACTGCAAGAAATCGAAAAGGCCGTCTCCCACCACGGGAGACGGCCTTTCAGTGGGTGGAGTTGAGGGGATTCGAACCCCTGACCCCCTCGATGCGAACTGGCTGCATCGTGGTCGGGTCGGGCTGCTCCCAAGGTCACGGGCTCTGCTGACGCTCGGCACGGCGTCGTTCGGCTGGCACGGTTGCTGTACTTCGCTGCTGTACTGCTGGCGTCAGACGAGGCACTGGATGCGGACCTTCGGGCGCTCGTTTCTCAGGTGGCCCTGCTTGTGCTGGCGGACCTGCTCGTCCCAGACCTTCTGGTCGTAATCGGGGTCCGGCGGGATCCACTTGTGGGAGCCGTCGCTGTAGTGGAACTTCTCGTCGCCGGGTCGCAGGATGCTCATCGGGTCCAGCCGAGAAATCGGTGGTGCAGGTGGCCGGCGGGGACGTGAGCCAGGTCCTGGGCGGCGTCGACGAGCTGCGCGGCCAGGTAGAGGGCCAGTGACACCGGGGCCGGGTCGTACTCCGCTCGCAGCTCCTGCCGCCGGGTCCGGCAGGGCCAGTCCCCCGCACAGTCGCCGCACGTCCAGGCCGGCTTGATCGGGCGATGAGTGGTCATCGCCGGCCGTCTTTGCTGGGCCAACGGCCGCGGTTGATCGGGATTCGGTGACGGTTTCTGCACGGCAGGTTCGCGCCACAGCGGCAGATGCGCCGCCAGTGTCGCCACGACCAGACGGACCGGTGGCGACGGGCGAGGGTGAGCGCTGCCGCCAGGACGTACTCGTCGTACGAAACCTGTCTCATTGGTTCGCCACAGCCGCCGGGGCGACGTACACCCGGGTAAGCGAATTGGAAGGGATCACTACCGCCTCCTGGTGCCGCAGGTGTCCGGAGGCGTGGATGCCCGATCGCGGAGGATGCGCCGGACATCCACGCCGGCGAGGACGACCCACAGCGCCAACCGGGGGAATCGACCTCCTCGGCAACCTCCCATAGGTACCATTGGGTAGTTAAGGGCTGACGTAGGTGGTCTACTCGTGTTGCCAACCGAGGGGAACACCGTGCCACCGCGTTACCGCTATGAGCAGATCGCCGATGACCTTGCCGAACGCATCGCGACCGGCGAGTTCCCGCCGGGCTCCAAGCTGCCCAGCCGCCGAGAGTTGATCGAGCACTACGGCGTTACAGAGCCCGTGATCGACCGAGCGATGCAGGTGCTACGGATCAAGGGAATGACCGAGACCCTGCCAGGCGTGGGCGTCTTCGTCGCCGAGTAGACCCCTCCCTACAGTCAGACAACGCGGCTTGGACCCCTCGCTTGCAAGTTCTGGGCGCTCCGTCCGGGAGGGTCCGTGCAGGGCGTGGTCATCCGGAGCCACCACGCCTTGGGCGAGGACAGCCGAATTCAACCAAGCGGCGTGCTCGGATGGCGACGCTCAACTCAGACGTTGAAGCGGAACTCAGAGCCGCTGCCTTGCCACCAGCAGGAACGGCGCTTGACGCCTGCTCACACGGCGTCTTGGGTTGCCATCGCTGATGGCTACTTCACGACGTTTCACGCTTTGTTGTGCCCCATCTGTGCCCCACCGTCACCGGGCATTTTTGTTGCCCCATCCTCATGGGCTGAGCGAGGAAGCCTTGCCAGGGTGGCAGCAAGATAGGCGTTGCGGCGCGCGATGAGCCGTTGCAGGTACGGCCGCAGGATGAGGCTGGCCACGAGGCCACCAACGGGTCCCATCGGCGCAGTGAAGTCGATGACATCGCGCATGAGCGTTGCCGAGGGGTCAGCCGGGTTCGGCGTGAAGCTGTGCTCATGGCGCCATCGACCGAATGGGCCGCGGATCTGCTCGTCCGTGAAGCCGTACGGCTGCCGGTAGTCAGTGATCCGAACGGTCATCCGCCAGGGAAGGCCGAAGTGCCTGGCCTCCCACGTAACCGCATCGCCGGACTTCAACCGGCCGGTCGTTACGCCGCCGACCGCCCGTTCGGCGCTACCTTCCATGGACTCGGCGTGCATATCAACATCGAGGCAGGCGTCGAAGACGGTCTCCGGGGCTGCCTGAACATCCGTAGTCAACTCGATGCGCGGCACACAACCACCGTAGGCCCCTGGTCGCGCCGCGAGCAGAGGCTCCCGGGGCTCACTGCTGCACAAGATCGAAAAAGGCCGTCTCCGACTGGCGGAAACGGCCTTTGACCTTGGGTGGAGTTGAGGGGATTCGAACCCCTGACCCCCTCGATGCGAACGAGGTGCGCTACCGGACTGCGCCACAACCCCTCCGCCGGCGAACCGGCTTCGGTCCCCCTGGCTTGCACCAGGCGGGCCGGCGACAAGGCTAACAGGTCCACCGCCCGCCCGGCGAATCACCCCCCGGCGCGGTGCGATCTTGGCAGGCGGCGGCCCCTGAAGTGGGGCCGCGCGACGATCACACCGCCGACACCCGGCCGGGATCAGCGCGGGCGGCCGGAGGAGTAGGGACGGCCGCGCAGGCCGCCGGAGCGCCGGTACATCACCGAGCCGCCGCCGCTGGCCGCCGCCGGCAGGTCGCCGGAGCGGTCCAGGCCCATGGCGGTCCGTCGTACCGCCTCGCGCTGGGCCGCCAGGCGGCGCTGCGCCTCCCGGCGGGCCGCCGCCCGGCGGGCCTGCTCCCGCCGCACCTCGGCCTGCCGGGCGGCCAGCCAGGCGGCCTCCCGGGCCCGCAGCCGCCGTCGGCGGCGCTCGGCCACCGCCCGCGCCCGCAGGTGTACGACGTACGCCACGAGCAGCATGCCGGTGACCGAGACGCTGATCCAGAAGCCGGGGCCGACCACGATCACGCCGACCAGTTCGACGACGTTGAGCAGCACCAGCGCGGCGAGCACCCGGCGTCGCCGGTAGACGGCGGGGGTGTGGTGCCGGCGGGGCGGCGGCCGGCGGCGGGCCCGCTTCGGCGGGGGCGGCACGGCGCGCAGCCGCCCCCTGCGGCGGCCCGGGGCGGGCGGCGCGGAGACCGGCGCGGTCAGGCCGCCCGTATTCGCATCTTCACTGAGAGTGACGACGAGGGCGCGGGACGGGTTGACCGGTCGCCGCCCGGGGACAGTACGACGCCGCCGGCGGCGCTGGAGCACCCGCGCCGTCGACTGCGCCCGCTCCGCCACCAGCCGCTCCGTGGCGTCGTACCGGCGAACCAGCGCCGGCGCGAGGGCGAGCAGGCCGGCGGCGGCGAGGACGGCGAGGAGCACCGAGGTCGGCACCCTCACCCCTCCCGTCACCGAATTCGGGGCAACCACCGGGCCACCGCAGGATCTTCCAAGGATGGTCGTCCACGGCGCAGATCGTACGGGCGGGCAGTGCTTGCCACAGCTTGCAGTTACTTGAGGTTACGGGCTGTCAACGGTCCTGCCGGCGCGCCGCGCCGATCCCGGCCGTGGGACGGCTCACCCCGCGGTGGCGCGGATCCGGTGCCACCGCGCCAACAGTCCACCTTCGGCGGCCACTTCCTCACTGGTCATCGCGTATCCGATGTGGTCGCGCCACGCACCGTCGATGTGCATGTAGCGCACGTGGTACGCCTCCTCGCGGAAGCCGAGCTTCTCCACCACCCGCCGGGAGGGCCTGTTCTCCGGCCGGATGTTCACCTCGACCCGGTGCAGCCCACCGGGGCCGAAGGCGTGGTCCACCGCGAGCGCCATCGCGGTGGGGATGATCCCGCGACCGGCCACCCGGGCGTCCACCCAGTATCCGACGTACCCGGAGCAGAACGCGCGCCGCACGATGTTGCCCACGTTGAGGTGCCCGACCAGTCGGTCCCGGCCGTCCTCGCGCAGGCAGACCGCGAACGGCATCCCCTCGCCGGTACGGGCCGACCGCCGCTGGTCGGCGTGGACGTAGCGGAACGCGGCCGGCGAGTTGGTCTCGTCCCAGCCGCCGGGCAGGTGCGACTCCCAGGGCGCCAGCCAGGCCCGGTTGGCGCGGCGCATCTCGGACCAGGCCGCGGCGTCCGAGCGCCGGTACGGCCGCAGCACCACCGGCCCGTCGACCAGCACCGCGGGCCAGCCGGGCGCCCGTGCGAACCAGTTCACCGGCGCCGGTCCAGCAGGAGCACGTCCACGGTGGAGCCGGCCGCCGCGCTGGTGACCCGCTCGCCGAGCACCATCAGCCCGTTCGCCTCGGCCAGGCCGGAGAGGGTGAACGGCCCGCCCGGCAGCGGCTGGACGGTGTAGCCGCCGCCGCGCCGCTCGGCGACGTGCGCGGGGCGGAACTCGCGCAGCCCGCCGGGCGAGGTGATCGTCTCCAGCAGGTGCGCCCGGACACTCGGCCGGAACACCGGCTCCGCCCCGGCCAGCAGGTTGATCGCCGGACGGGCCAGCACCTCGAAGCCGATCAGCGCCGCGCCGGGCTCACCGGGCAGACAGACCACCGGCACCTCCTCGGCGCCGACCGTACCGAATCCGAGGGCGGTGCCGGGATAGAGCGCCACCTCGGTGAAGGTGACCGGCCCGGCACGGCCACCCTCCCTCCTGGACAGGATCCGGCGGACCATGTCGCCCGGGCCGGTGCCGGTGCCGCCGGTGGTGATGATCAGGTCGGCCCGCAGGGTCTGGTCCTCCAGCAGGCCGCGCAGCCCCTCCGGGTCGTCGTCGCAGATGCCCACCCGGTACGCCAGCGCGCCCACCTCCGCCGCGGCGGCGGTCAACGCGTGCGAGTTGGCGTCCACCACCTGACCGGGCTGGCTGCCCCGGCCGACGTCCACCAGCTCGTCGCCGGTGGCCACGATGACCACCCGAGGGCTGGGCCGGACCACCACGTGCCCGATCCCCGTGGCGGCGAGGACGGCGACCAGCGCCGGTGAGACGTACGTGCCGGCGCGGGCGAGCAGGGTGCCGGCGGGCAGCTCCTCACCGGCGCGGCGGACGCCGTACCCCCGCTTGGGGGTGCGGAAGATCTCCACCGCCGCCATGCCCTGGTCGGTCCACTCCACCGGGACGACCACGTCCGCGGCGACGGGCAGCGGAGCCCCGGCGGCCACGGAGAAGCACGAGCCCGGGGTGAGCCGGACCGGCCGCCAGCTCGCCGCTCCCAGGTCGCCGACCACGTTCAACCGCACGGTACGGCCGCCCGGCCCCCCGGAGGGGACCGGGCCGTAGCCGACGAGGTCCTCCCAGCGTGCCGCGTACCCGTCCACCGCCGCCTGGTCGAAGGCGGGGAAGGAGTGCGGCGCCACGACGTCCTCGGCGAGGACGTTGCCGTACGCCTGGGTGAGGTCGAGGTCGAGCGGAGGCAGCGCGCGTAACCTGCGCAGCACGCTGCCCAGGTAGTCGGCGAGCGGCGTCAACTCGTTCGCGGCCGCCTCGGCGTCGGCCGTCGCGGTCATGTACTAGGACCGCCCGACGCGTCGCGCATCCCGTTGAGGATCGCCGCGGTGACTGTCTCGTCGCCCTTGTTGACGAACTCCGCCAGCCACTTGCGGAACTCGGCGCCGAGGTCCTCGCGCTCGGCGGCGATCTGCACGACCGTCTGGAGGTAGCCCAGCGGCATGCCGGTGTCGTAGCGGGTGCCCCGGTAGACGATCGCGTGCACCGGCACCCCCTCGTGGCGCAGCAGTTCCATGGCGTCGGTCAGCTGGATCTCGCCGCCGCTGCCCGGCTCGGTACGCCGGATCGCGTCGAAGATCCGCCCCGGCAGCACGTACCGGCCGAGCACGGCGAGGTTGCTCGGCGCCGCCTCCGGATCGGGCTTCTCCACCATGCCGGTGACCTTGACGACCTCGCCGATGTCGGTCAGCTCGGACTCGGCGGGCTCGACGGAGGCGATGCCGTACCGGCTGGTCTCGGCCGGGTCGACCTCGAAGAAGGCCAGCACCACGCCGCCGGTGCGGGCCTGCAGCTCCAGCATGGCCGGCAGCAGCGGCTCGGACGGCTTGACGAACTCGTCGCCGAGCAGCACCGCGAAGGGCGCGTCGCCGACGTGCGACTCGGCGTACCCGACGGCGTGGCCGAGACCGAGCTGCTCCGGCTGGCGGCAGGTGTGGATCGCGGCCAGTTCCTCGGTCCGCTTGACGGCGGCCAGCAGTTCGGGCTTCTTCGCGAGCCGCTCCTCCAGGTCGGGACGGCGGTCGAAGTGGTCCACCATGGCTGTCTTGCCGCGCCCGGTGATCAGCAGCACGTCGGTGATCCCGGCCTGGGTGGCCTCCTCGACGATGTACTGGAGCACCGGCCGGTCGACGACCGGTAGCAGCTCCTTGGGGACCGCCTTCGTGGCCGGCAGGAACCGGGTGGCCAGGCCGGCGGCCGGGATGACGGCCTTGGCGGCGCGGGGACGACCGGTTGCGGCGGCCGCTGAGGGGTTCGCTGAGTGCTCCGACATGTCGCGAGACTATCGGCCACGGCTCTGTCTCGGCGGTTGAGGACCGGAAGACGCGCCGCCCGTAGCCGGCTGCGTCACACCCTGGGCGGGCCGGGGCGTACCGGCGGCGTGCCGGCCGCCGGCCTCCACCGGGGCCGCGCCGGGCCCGGCGCGGGGCAGCCCGTCCTCCGGGCTGACCGCCCCGGCCGGGACGGTGATCTCCTCCGTCGGCGCGTCGGCGCGCTGCCCGGTGACCCGGTAGCCGTCGCGCCCGGCGGCCTTGGCCGCGTAGAGCGCCTCGTCGGCGGCGTCGAGCACCTCCTGGCCGGTGCTGGCGTGGTCCGGGTAGACGGCGATGCCGATGGAGACGGTCACCGGGATGGAGAGGTGCTCGTCCACGGTCATCGGGATGTCCCGGACGGCCGAGCCGAGCCGCTCGGCGACGATCGCCGCGCCCCGGGCGTCGGTCTCGGGCAGCAGCAGCACGAACTCCTCGCCGCCCTGCCGGAACGCCAGGTCGACCTCGCGGATCTCGCCGCGTACCCGCCGGGCGAACTCGGCCAGCACGGCGTCGCCGGCCGCGTGGCCGTACGTGTCGTTGACCCGCTTGAACCGGTCCAGGTCGAGGGCGAGGATGCTCAGCATCCGGCCGAACCGGTTGGCGCGTTCCACCTCTCGACGCAGCGACTCCCGCAGGTAGCGGTAGTTCCACAACCCGGTCAGCGGGTCGGTGAGGGAGAGCCGTTGCGCCTCCTCGTGCACCCGGACGTTCTCCACCGCCACCGCCGCGTGCCCGGCGAAGGTGCGCAGGGTGGCAAGGTCGTCGTCGTCGAACTCCGCGCCGCCGAGGCGGTCGTAGAGGGCCAGCACCCCGACCGCCGGGTCGCGGCCGGTCGCATCACCGGCGGCGGGCGCGGCGAAGGGCACCGCCACGTACGTCTCGCAGTGCGGCTCCCCCACCGGCGCGGTCGCCGGTTCCACCCGTCCCCGCCGCGCCTCCCCGGTGGCCGCCACCGACCCGATCACCCCGGCCCCGACCGGCACCCGCAGCTGCCCGTCCGGCAGCCGGCCCTCCAGCCCCTCGGCGCACCGCCCCACCAGCACGTCGCCGCCGTCGAGCAGCAGCACCGCGCCGGCCCGCGCCCCGGTGGCCGCGACGGCGCTGTGCAGGATCACCCGCAGGATGCGTTGCAGGTCGTGGGTGCTGGCCAGGGTGTCACCGAGCACCGCCAGGTGCCCGCGCAGCTGGTCACGACTGCTGGTGAGGGCGGTCACGTAGCCGGCGGTCTCGCGGGTCATCCGGTTGAACGCGCCGGCCAGCCGCCCGATCTCGTCCCGGCTGCGCACCGGCACCCGGGCGGTCAGGTCGCCGTGGGCGACCCGGTCCACCGCGCCGGCCAGTTCCACCAGCGGCCGGGTGGTCACCCGGGCCAGCCGCCAGGCTGCCAGCACCGCCAGCACCACGGCGAGCAGCACCGCGCCGAGCAGCACGGCGGGCAGCCCGGCCGGCTGCTCGCCGGAGACGGAGAGCACCAGCGGCAGCGGCTGCCCGGGGGACGGGCCGAGCCGCCGCGCGTACCGGCCGTCGGGGGTTTCGGTGACCTGCTCGCCGGTGGCGGCGAGCACCGTCTCGCGTACCCCGTCGGTCTCGGTGGTGAAGGTGACCCGGTCGGCGTCGCCGTCGAGCAGGGTGACCGCGACGCCGGTCGCGGCGGCCAGCCGGGCCACGAACGCCGGGTCGACGACCTGGGCGGCGGCGACCGTGCCGAGCGCCGCGCCGGCCGGGTCGCGCAGGTCCACCCGGGCGCTGAGCGCCCGCACCGGACCGGGCACGGCCCGGCTGCCGGAGCAGTCCTGCCAGGGCGTCGGGGGCGCGCCCGGAGTGACGTAGGTGGTGGTGCCGGCGACGTCGGTGACCAGTACGGCGGCGGCGAGTCCCCGGCTGACCACCTGCCCGGCGGCCCCGGCCCGGGCGGCCGGGTCGACGCGCAGCGCCACCGCGTCGGCGGCGGCGCGCAACTGCTGGCAGAGGGCGTCGACCGAGGCGCGGACGGTGGACGCGGCGAGCCCGAGGCGGTCGGCGGAGCGGCTGCGGTCGACGGCCGTCAGGGTGGTGCCGACGAAGACCGCGCCGACCAGCACCGGGCCGAGCACCACCGCGAGGAAGGCCGCCGTCAACCGCCCGCGTAGCGTCAACGCTTCCCCCCGGATGTCCCCGGCCCGTTCCTGCGATGCTGACACAGAGCGACCGGTGGACAAGCGTTGCGTCAGGAGTGTTGCGTGACGGATTTTTCTGATGAGGCGGATTCGGCACACGAGGCGAAGCGGACGACCCGCGTCGCGCTGCTCGCCGCCCGCCGGGCGCTCACCGCCGACCAGCGCGCCGGGGCTGCGGCGTCCGTCCTGGCCGAGCTGGTCGATCTGGTACGCCGGCTACGGCCGCGCCGGATGACCGGGTACGTGCCGGTGGGCTCCGAGCCGGGTGGGCCGGACCTGCCGGAGGCGCTGCGCGGCGCGCTGCCCGCCGGGGGTGAGCTGCTGCTGCCGGTGCTCCGCGACGACCTGGACCTGGACTGGGCCGGGTACGCCGGGCCGGGCTCGCTGGTGGCCGCCGGACGCGGCATGCGCGAGCCCGACGGCCCCCGGCTGGGGCGTACGGCGGTCGGCGGGGCGGAGCTGGTGGTGGTGCCGGCGCTGGCGGTGGACCGGCGGGGCCTGCGGCTGGGCCGGGGCGGCGGCTCGTACGACCGGGCGCTGGCCCGGGTGCCGGCCTCGACCCTGACGGTGGCGCTGCTGCACGACGGGGAGCTTCTCGACGTGCTGCCCGCCCAGCCCCACGACCGTCCGGTCCGCGCCGTGATCACCCCGTCGGGCGGCCTGCGTACGCTGGGTGACGCGCCCGGTGTCGATCGCCACACGTCCGCTGGACGAACCTGGGTGTGATGACGCACCATTGGCACTCGAAGACGTCGAGTGCCAACCGGCCGTGCCAGATCCGGAGGAGAACGTGCCCACGTACCAGTACGCCTGCACCGCGTGCGGCCACCAGCTCGAGGCGGTGCAGTCCTTCTCTGACGAGCCGCTGACCGAGTGCCCCACGTGCGAGGGGCGGCTGCGCAAGCTCTTCAACTCGGTCGGCATCGTGTTCAAGGGCTCCGGCTTCTACCGCACCGACTCCCGCTCCTCCGGCTCGGAGACCACGAGCGGCAGCACCGCCACCAAGCCGGCGAAGACCGAGGGCAGCACCTCGTCGGACTCCTCGACGTCGTCGTCGAGCACGTCGTCGACCAGCGCCTCGGGCTCCTCGAACGGCGGGGCGGCCAAGGCCCCGGCCGCCAGCGCCGCCAGCTCCTCCTGACCGTCGCTCCGCCGAAAAGCCCCTGCCGCCCTCGGGCCGCAGGGGCTTTTCGGCGTACCCCGCCGGGCCCCGGTCCCCGGTCCCGGCACGGTGCGCCGAACCGGACAGTGTGTAGCACATCTCCCGCGCCGAGAGGCGTCGTCCACAGGCCCGCCGGTTGTCCACAGGCCCGGTGTCCGGGTGTCCGCCGACCCCCGCCGTCCGCCTAACGTCCGGGACGGACATCCGTGGACGGCGACGGCCGGCACGGTCGCAGTGGGCGTCGCCGACGGGCGGGGGCGGAGGTGGGGCCGTGGCCGGCAGTGCGACGGGCGGCTCGCTCGGGCCGGTGCGCCGGCCGCGCCTGCCCACCGGCGGGACACTGCTGCGGACCGGGCTGGTCGCCGCCCTGCTCGGGCTCGCCGTGCTCGTGCTGGACAGCGGGGAGAGCTGCCCCGGTCCGGGGCCGGCCGCGCCCGGCACGTCGGCCACCGCTCCCGTGCGACCGTCGGGTGTCACGGTGACGGAGGCGGGCGAGCGGACGGCCGGCGGAGCACCCACGGCAGGCCCGGCGGCCGGAGGTGGCACCGGGGTCGGTGGTGGCCGGCCGGGTGCCCTGCCGCTGCCGAGCGGGGCGGTGGGCGTACCGGTGCGGTTGGCGGAACCGGCGGCGCTCGCCGTGCTCCGGCCGGGCGCGCGGGTCGACCTGCTGGTCGTACCGGCCGGCCCGACGGGGGTCGAGGCGGTGCCGCTGGCGTCGGGGGCGCTGGTGCTGGACGTGGTCGGCGGCGACAGCGGGGACGGCTCGTCGGCGCTCTACCTGGCCCTCGGGCCGGACCAGGCGCGGCGCACGGTGGGCCAGCCGGAGGGGAGCCGCTTCACGGTCGTCGTCCGGGGCTGAGCCGTCGGGGCCGCGCACTCGACAGTCGCGCCGCCCGGTCATCAGCCGGGCAGGTCAGTCCCAGTGCGGGGGGCGCTCGGCGAGCAGCCACTCGTCGTTGCCGCCGCCTCGCTCACCCCAGCCGTGGTCGGTGTCGTCGACCGTCTGCTCGGGCAGCACCACGAAGTCCTCACTGAGGTCGACGGGGCGGTCGTCGTCGCGTACGCCCGGTTCCTGGGTGCTCACGAGCGGCAAGACTAGCTCAGCCGGGGCCCGGACCGGCGTACACCGGCAGACGCGGAACGCCGGTAACCCGGTCGCGTCAGGGGCGGGAAGGCCGTGGCGCGCGTCGGGGGGTGGGATCGCGGTGGCGTTGGTAGCGTCGGACGGCGTGACGACGCCCAGCGGTGCCAGCCACGAGGACGACTACTGGCGACGGCCGCCCGAGCACGTCCGGCCGACGTCCCCCACCCCCGCGCCGACCCCGTCGCCGGGACCCGGTGCCCCGGCTGCGTCCACGGACGGTCCCGGGCTCGGTGCGCCACCGGCCACACCCACCTCGCCCTCGCCCTGGGCGGCCCCGACGGACGTACCGGCGTCGGCGCCGGCCCCGCCCGTCCCGCCGTCCGGGGGCGGCTACGCCGGGCCGCCGCCGACCACCCCGCCGCCGCCCGGCTGGCGGCCACCGGTGCACCTGCAGGCCAACCCGCCCCGGACCCTGCCGCCCCAGGACATGGAGGCGATGGACGCGGCGGAGCAGCAGGCCCAGCGGCTCACCTACGTCGTCGGCGCGGTGGCCGGCGCGGTGCTGCTGGTCCTGCTCTGTCTGCTGTGCTCCCGGGCGCTGTTCTGAGCCACGCCCGGGAGCCGGATCTCAGAGCGTGTTGCCCCAGACCGACGCGGCACCCGTGTCACCGGTCAGGTAGACGTAGACCAGCGCGAAACCGGCCAGCACCACGATCACCCCGGTGAGCAGCCAGTTGACCCAGGACGGCAGACGCGGCGCGCGGAGCCGGCCACTGGTCGACGCCAGCAGCAGGAGCGCCGCCACGGCCAGCCCCACGGTGAGCCAGAGAGTCGTCTCGCCGTACCCGGAGTGCTCCTCGATCTTGGCGAGCAGCTCCGGCGGGTAGCCCTTGCCCTCCAGGAACTCCTCGAACGCCTCGCCCGACTCGGTCGCCACCCAGGTGATCACCGGGGTCACCACGGCGAGGATCGCCACCGCCCAGCCCAGCCGGGGCCGCCAGCGCGGCACCACCCCGTACGCGGCGGCGAGCAGCGCCAGCAGCGGGACGAACACCACCGCCGCATGGATCACCAGGATGTGCCCGGGCAGACCGTTGATCTCCTTGAACACCGACACCTCCGACGATCGACGCGGATCCGCCGCAGAAGCGTACGACCATCCATGCCTCCACGGCGCTATCGATCGGGTACACGCGACGGGCGGCGCGGCGGTTCAGCCCGGCGGGCGGCCCGAGGTTCAGCGCGGCGGTTCAGCGCGGATCGCGCCTCCACCTGCGCTGTGTCCGGGGCCACGCGCCACCGGGTTCGCTTGTCGCCCCGTAGCCGGCGTGCTGTCATTGCTGCATGTCCAGTGGCGAGCAACTGCTCCGGTCGAGGGGCCTGCGGGTCACCCGGCCGCGGCTCGCCGTGCTGGACGTGCTGGCCGCCGGTGGGCACCTGGAGGTCGACGAGATCACCCGCCGGGTTCGTGAGCGTCTCGACTCCGTCTCCACCCAGGCCGTGTACGACGTCCTCGGCGCGCTGTCCCGCGCCGACCTGGCCCGTCGGATCGAGCCGGCGGGCAGCCCCGCCCGCTACGAGGCCCGGACCGGCGACAACCACCACCACGTGGTGTGCCGGGGCTGCGGCCACATCGCCGACGTCGACTGCGCCGTCGGCGGCGCCCCCTGCCTCGATCCGAACACGGCACACGGCTTCGAGGTCGACGAGGCGGAAGTGACCTTCTGGGGCCTCTGCCCCACCTGCCAGGCCCAGCGCTCCGCCGACGTCTGACCCGCCGACACCGGCCCGGCGCAGTCCGACCCCGACGACACCGGGCCCCGTCGACACCGGGCCTTGCCGCGTCCGGCATCGCAGTCCCCGGTCGACGGGCGACCCGCGTGGCACTCTTGGGCGGTGGACTCCGACGACATCGGCCTCTTCGGTCCCGGATCGGTCACGTGGAAGGTGCACGACGAACCGGTCCTGATCGTCGCCGGCCTGCGCTCGCTCTACCTCCAGGCGCTGCATCCCCGGGCGATGGCCGGGGTGGCGCAGAACAGCAACTACCGCGCGGACGCCTGGGGCCGGCTCGTCCGTACCGCCACGTACGTCGGCACCGTCATCTACGGCACCACGGGCGAGGCGGAGGCGGCCGGGCGGCGGCTGCGCGCCCTGCACGCCCGGATGCGCGCCACCGACCCGGCCACCGGTGCGGAGTTCCGCATCGACGAACCGGACCTGCTGCGCTGGGTGCACGTCACCGAGGTGGAGTCGTTCGTCAGCACCGCCCGTCGGGCCGGGCTGTCGCTGACCGACGCCGAGGTGGACGGCTACTACGACGAGCAGCGGCGGGCCGCCGCGCTGGTGGGTCTCGACCCCGCCGACGTGCCGGGCAGCGCCGCCGAGGTGGCCGACTACTACCGGGCCGTCCGGCCGGAGCTGCGGATGACGAAGGAGGCGGCCGAGACCGCGCTGTTCCTGACCGCGCCGCCGATCCCGTGGAAGCTGAGCCTGCCGGCCCGGCTCGGGGTGAGCCTCGGGCCGCCACGGTGGGCGTACCTCGGTGTCGCCGGCACCGCGCTCGGGCTGCTGCCGCCCTGGGCGCTGCGGTTGTACGGCGGCCTGGGACTGCCCACCACCGCGCTCTCCGCCGACCTGAGCGTCCGCGCGCTGCGGCTGGTGCTGGCCGCGCTGCCGCGCGACTGGCGGGAGGGGCCGATGCAGCAGGCGGCCAAGGAACGGGCCGCCCGGCTCACCGCCACGGCCGCCTGACCGCACGCCGCCGGCTTCGGTCACGCCCCGACGCGGGGTCCGGCCCGGGCTGACCGCCGGGGTCAGTCGCCGGTCGGCGCGGCCGGGCGGTCCATGGCCGCCCACGGTTCCCGGGCCGGGGTCTGCGCGCCCGTCGGGCACACCCGACGGTAGTCGCACCAGCCGCAGCGCGGGCCGGCGACGGTCGGGAACGCCTCGTCGGGGTCGCTGCCGTCGGCGACCGCGCGTTCGGCGGCCATGATGTCGCGGGCGGTGTCCTCGGCGCGGGTGAGCTGCCGGGCCAGGGAGTCGGCGGTGTGCTCGTGTGCGGCGATCGTCCCGGTGGGCAGATGGTGCAGCTCCACCCGGCGGCACGGCCGGCGGAACGTCCGCTCGGCGGCGTACGCGTAGAGCGCCAGCGCCTGCGAGCCGCGTGCGTCGTCGCCGTCGAGCCCGCTGCGCCCGGTCTTGTAGTCGACGATGACCAACTCCGGCCCGTCCGGGCCGGGGCGGGAGTCGATCCGGTCGGCGCGGCCGTTGAAGGCCAGCACCGCCGTCTTCACCGCGACCACCCGCTCGACGCCGAGCGGGTCGACGCCCGGCTCCAGCGTCTCGACGTACGCCTCCAGCCAGCCGAGCGCCCGCCGGTACGCCTCGCGCTCCTGCTCGTCGTCCCGGTAGCCCTCGCGCACCCACGTCCCCTTCAGCAGACCGGCGAGGGCTTCCGGCCGGCGCCGGTCGGGGGTGAGCGCGTACCAGTTCTTCAGTGCGGTGTGGACGCTGGCGCCGAGCGAGTTGTGCGCCCACGGCGGCCCCTTCGGCGGGGCGGGGCGGTCGACGTAGGAGTAGCGGTAGCGGCGGGGGCAGTCCTCGTACGCCCCGAGTTTGCTGGGGGTGCAGACGAAGAGCCGCTCCGGCATGCCCTCGAAGCCGAGCTGCTCGGGTTGGCCGGACCGGGGACGGGGCGTTCGCACGGGACCGATCCTGCCACCCGCGTACGACAGCCCCGCACCGGCACGGCTAACCCATGTTGGCGTACTGGGTGACGAAGGCGGCGACCGCGTCGGCGATGAGCTGCACGGCGATGGCGGCCAGCAGCAGGCCGGCGATCCGGGTCAGCACCTCGATGCCGCCGGGGCGCAGGATCTTGACGATCCCGCCGGAGAAGCGCAGCACGATCCAGACCGCGAGCATCACCGCGACGATCGCGGCGGCGATGGCGGAGAACTGCCCCGCGCCGTCGGCCTGCTGCACGAAGAGCATGGTCGCCACGATCGCGCCGGGCCCGGCCAGCAGCGGGGTGCCCAGCGGCACCAGGGCGATGTTCGAGGTGACCTGCTGGCTGGGGTCGTCCGCCTTGCCGGTGAGCAGCTCCAACGCGACCAGCACCAGCAGCAGGCCGCCGGCCGCCTGCAACGCCGGCAGGTCCACGTGCAGGTAGTCGAGGAGCGTCTGGCCCGCCACCGCGAAGATCACGATGACGCCCAGCGCCAGCGCCACGGCCTGCCAGGCGGCCCGGTGGCGGTCACGGGCCGTCAGCGGGCCGGTCAGGGCGAGGAAGATCGGCATCATGCCCGGCGGGTCGACGATGACCAGCAGGGTCACGAAGACCTCGCCGAAGAGCTTGAGATCCACCGGGTAACGGTAGCCGCGCCGCCGGAGGCGGAAACGCGGATCAGCCGGAAGCGACGGGGGTCACCCCGCGCGCCTGCGCGACGATCCGCTTGTACGCCTCGACGGCGGTGGTGTGCGCGCCGAGCCGGACGCTCTTGTGCGTGCCGTGGAAGTCGGACGAGCCGGTGACCAGCAGGCCCAGTTCGGCGGCGAGGGCCCGTACGTGCGCGGCCTCGGCCGGGGAGTGGTCCTCGTGGTCGGCCTCCAGGCCGGCCAGCCCGGCGGCGGCCAGCGCGACGATCAGCTCGTCCGGCACGATCCGTCCACGCCGGGTCGCCCGGGGATGGGCGAAGACCGGTACGCCGCCGGCGGCCCGGACCAGCTCGACCGCCCGGAAGACGTCGATGTCGTCCTTCGGCAGCCGGTACCGCTCGCCCAGCCAGTCCGGCCCGAACGCCTCGGTGGTGCTGGCGACCAGGCCGGCCCGGATCAGCGCCGCCGCGATGTGCGGACGGCCGACCGTGCCACCGCCGGCGGCGGTGATGATCTCCGACCAGCTGATGTCGATCCCGTCGGCCTGGAGCAGCCGGACGATCCGCTCGCCGCGCACCTCCCGGGCGGCCCGGACCCGGGCCAGTTCGTCGACCAGCTCCGGGTGGCCGGGGTCGAAGAGGTACGCCAGCAGGTGCAGCGGCACCGCCGGCTCGACCCCGTGCCACCGGCAGGAGATCTCCGCGCCGCGGACCAGGGTGAGGCCGGGCGGGAGGGCGCGCACGGCGGCGTCCCAGCCGCCGGTGGTGTCGTGGTCGGTGATCGCGACGACGTCCAGGCCGGCGTCGGCGGCGGCTCGCACCAGCTCGACCGGGGTCAGGGTGCCGTCGCTGGCGGTGGAGTGGGCGTGCAGGTCGATCACCGGGGTCACGCTCCGACGCTACCGTCCGACCGCTCAGGATCCGCCGGTGACCACGACGGGCCGGTCCCCGGCGGTGACACCGCTCAGCAGGGTCGAGGAGGCGCGTTCCCCGGCCACCGTGCGCTCGGGGCGGACCCGGGCCAACACCCCGCCCCGGTCGACGTAGGTGGCGACGGTCGAGCCGGTCCACGCCACCGCGCCGCTGACGGCCGGACCGGCGGCCCGGGCGGTGAGGCCCGGGCTGGCCAGGTCGACCAGCAGGGCGCCGCCCGTGCCGCCGAGGCCGTTGACCAGCAGCCAGCGGCCGTCGGCGGAGACCGCGCCGAGGCCGTCGCCGGTCAGGGCGGGCCCGCAGCCGGTGCGGCCCGGCTCCAGCGTCGCCGGGTCGAGCAGGGCCAGGCAGGACCGGCGGGAGTCGTCGGCGGGCACCCGGGCGGCGAGCCGGCCGTCGGGCAGCACGCCGTAGACGTCGAGGACGCCCCGGTCACCGGCGGGCAGCGGCCCCGGGCCCGGCTGCCAGATCAGGTGCCCCCCGTCGCGGGCGCGCACCAGCAGGCGGTCGCCGACGAAGCGGACCGGCGCCGCGCCGGCCGCGTTGGGGGTGCCGGTGGCGGCGACGAGCTGCCGCCCGACGAGGCCGGCCACGAAGAGCCCGTCGCCGTCGCGCCAGCCCACCCGCCGCCCGTCGGGGGTCAGGGCGATCTCCTCCGCGCCGGCCAGCAGCACCTGCGGCGACTCGCCCGGGGGTACGACCCACAGGGTGCGGCCGCCCGGTGTCCGCGCGGAGACCACCAGCCAGCCGCCGCGCTCGGGCAGCCGCTGGGCCCGCTCGACCGGGCCGAGTCCCAGGTCGTGCCGTTTACCGTCGGCGGTGAGCAGGGCGCCGCCGACGATGAGTTCGGCCTGGCCGTCGGCCGGTGGGGAGTCGGGCGCGGGGGCGACCGGCCAGGAGGCGGAGACGGTCGGACCGCCGAGCACCACGACGGGGGTGCTGACCCGGCCGGGGTGCTCACCGAGCTGGGCCATCCCGGCGGTGAGCGCCGAGGTGGCGACCACGGCGAGGCTGATGCCGGTCAGCGTGCGCCGGCGTCGGATGCGCCGGGCCTGCCGGATCGCCAGCCCGGCCGGGTCGACGGCCAGCGGCGGGGGCGCGGCGACCCGGCGGGAGAGGGTCTCCCGCAGCGCACCTTCCAGGTCGTCGCGTGTCACAGCTGTGGAACGCTCCGGGCCGCCGGTCTGGTTGTCCGCCCGTGCGGAGGTGGGCGTCATCGTGACTTCCCGCCGACCGCCGCGGTGCGGGTCCGGCCGGCTCCGACCGGCGGCGCGCCGACGGGCCGCCCGCCGTGGGCCGGGACCGGCGCGGGCGTACCGCGCCCGTCCTGGTTGGCCGGGTCGGGGGTGGCCGGGCGGCCCTGCCGCGGCGGCTGCGGGGGTACGACCGGGGCGCTGGACCGCGCCCGGGCGCGTTGCGGGGCCGGGGTCGGCGCGGGGGTGCTGGCCCGCCGCTCGTCCGGCAGTTCCAGGGCCGCCTCCTCGCCGAGCCGGCGGCGCAGCGTGGCCAGGGCCCGGGAGGTCTGGCTCTTCACCGTGCCCGGCGAGATCTCCAGCAGGGCGGCGGTCTGCGCCTCGGACATGTCCTCGTAGTAGCGGAGCACCAGCACCGCCCGTTGCCGGGAGGGCAGCGCGCTCAGGTGCCGCCAGAGGACGTCCCGGTCGAGTTGCTGCGCGATCTCGTCGACGCCGGCCCGCTCGGGCAGCACCTCGGTGGGGCGTTCACCGTGCCAGCGCCGCCGCCACCAACTGGTGGAGGTGTTGACCATGACCCGGCGGGCGTACGGCTCGACGGCCTCGATCCCGCCGAGCCGCTTCCAGGCCAGGTACGTCTTGGTGAGCGCGGTCTGGAGCAGGTCCTCGGCGGTGGCCCAGTCCCCGGCCAGCAGGTACGCGGTGCGCAGCAGGGCGCCGGAGCGAGCCGCGACGAACTCGCGGAACTCCTCCTCCAGCGGGTCCCGCTCGCCCACCGCTCACCTCCGTGCCCCTGTCGTCCCTGGCAGGGTGCCATGAACCCGGCGGCGGGGTCGACGGCGAATGGTTCGCAGTTCCTCCGACGGACGGACGAAAACCTTCAGGCGCCGTCGTCGGCCTTCGCCTCGTCGGCCTCCTTGCCCAGCCGCGCCTCGACCGCCTGCGGCTCGTACATCTCCTCGACGACGCGCAGGTACAGCTCGTTCGGGTTGGGCAGGTTCTTGATCTCGCGCAGCGCCTGCTCCTGACCGGCGGACTCCAGCACGAAGGTGCCGTAGTTGAGCGCGCGGCCGGTCGGGGACTGCTCGTACTTCATGTCGGTGACCCGGGTCAGCGGCATCATGGCCACCTTTCGGGTGATGATGCCGTTGACCACCATGACCCGCTTGTTGGTCAGGATGAAGCGGTCGTACCACCAGTCGGCGACCTTCCAGGCCACCCAGCCCATCACCGCGAACCAGAGCAGCACCGCGATGGTGGTGAGGGCGCCGACGTCCTGACCGGCGAGGAAGCCGGAGAGGTAGCCGAGCACGAAGGTCGCGGCGATGCCCACGATGATCGGCGTGGTGAGGTGGATCCAGTGCCGCTTCCACTCGCCCCGGTAGCGCTCCGTGGGGAAGAGGTAACGGGCGACCAGCGAACTGGGCTCGTCCTCCAGCGGCAGCACCCGGCGGGGGGCCATGCCCTGCGCGTCGGCGCGCAGGCCGGCCAGCTCCTCTTCGGAGATGGTCGGGGGCTGGTCGGGGTCACCCACCCAGGCCCGCCCGGAGCGGCCCTCGCCCGGATAGCCGGGGCCGGGGCCGTAACCGACGTCGTCGGAGAGGAACGGACCGTCCGACATGCCCGGACCGGGTCCGGGGTTCGGCGCGTCGTCGGGCCGGTACCTCGGGATCGGTTCGGTGTCCCGCTCCCGACGCTCCCGGTCCGGGTCGTCGGGGTCGAAGGGGGGTCCGGAGGGGCTGCCCATCGACGGTTAGGCGACCAGGCTGGTGAAGAAGTCGCCGAAGCCCTGGGCGATGTCCATGATGCCGCCGCCGAGCGACTTGAAGACGTCCGCGGCGGAGTTGGGCCGGTACGCGACAAAGAAGATCAAGAACGCGATGCCGGCCCAGGTGAGGACCTTCTTGACCATAGCGGGCCATCCTCTCGCGCGGCGCCGGGTCCGATTACCGCAGCGGCACCCAGAGTATCAGTCTGGTGTCGTACAGTGAATATCTGCGTCCGTTCCCCGACAAGCCCGGCAGGCTCACGCCTTGCCGTGCAGATACGGGGACGGTGCGCCGTACACGAGCTCGGGCGGAGTCCACTCGGTGAGGTCGTGCAGGACGACATCTTCCGCGAGGAGGTGACCCGCGCTCGCCGGCCAGGCTATCGCATGGAGCCACATTCCCCGAGCCTCGCCGGCGTACGCGCTTCGATCCGTGGCCGAATCCACGAGCCACAGTGGAGTCGGATGTCCGGCCACCTTGATCCGGGCGGGCTCGACGTGCTCCGGGTGGCCGAGACCCGGCCCCGGCCCGGTCAGCGCCTCGGCGAGTTCCGGCCCCGGGTCCGGTCCGGACACTCCGGCGAAGCGGGTGCCCAGCCCGACGCCCGGCTCCTCGGCCACCAGGACCAGGTCGGCGGGTCCACCGCCGAGCGGCGCCGGCCCGGCGCAGGCGACCGCGGTGGCCCGCACCCCGGTGGCGTCGTCGCCGGCCCAGGCGACCCCGGTGACCGTCCAACCCGGCGGCAGCGGCCACGGGCACCACAGCGGCACGCCGGGCCGCTCCGCCGCCCCGTCGGCGGCGACCCGGTCGACCACGCTCGCCACGATCTGGCCGTCGATGTGCTCGGGCACGTGCAGCGGCGCGACCGGCCCGCACCGCACGCAGCGGGACTCGGCGTGCATCAGGTCCGGAGTCCGCACCGGCCCACCGCATCTGGGACAACTCACCACGACACTCACCACCCCACCGTCACCCCACCACCGGGCGTCGTCAAGCGGAGCGGCCGTTTCCACCGCTCACGGGACCACCCACGGCCGAGGGGACGGCCGACCCGGCACGGAAGGTGACGATCATCACGCGGACCGTGACGCCGGCCGACCGGGCGCTCCGGGCAGGCGGAGCCGGTGGGTGGTCGTCAGGCCGGCGGTGGGCCGGCGTGGGCACGGATCCAGGCGTGCATGGCGATGCCGCTGGCCACCCCGGCGTTGATCGACCGGGTCGAGCCGTACTGGGCGATCGAGAAGAGCTGGTCGCAGGCGGCACGGGCCGGGTCGGAGAGGCCGGGCCCCTCCTGGCCGAACAGCAGCACGCACCGCCGGGGCAGGGTGGTGGTCTCCAACGGCCGGGAGCCCGGGAGGTTGTCGATGCCCACCACGAACAGGCCCGCCCCGGCCGCCCAACCGACGAACTCCTCGATCGTCGGGTGGTGCCGGACGTGCTGGTAGCGGTCGGTCACCATGGCGCCCCGCCGGTTCCAGCGGCGCAGCCCCACGATGTGCACCTCGGCGGCGAGGAAGGCGTTGGCGTTGCGGACCACGGTGCCGATGTTGAAGTCGTGCTGCCAGTTCTCGATCGCCACGTGGAAGTCGTGCCGGCGCTCGTCGAGGTCCGCGACGACGGCCTCCCGCCGCCAGTACCGGTAGCGGTCGACCACGTTGCGCCGGTCGCCGTGGGCGAGCAGCTCCGGGTCGTACCGGGGGTCGTCCGGCAGGTCGCCGGGCCAGGGGCCGACCCCCACGTCGAGCTGATCCTCGGTCACGGTCACAAGAGGGTACGCAGCGTCGGACGAGGGCCCGACGCCACCTGCGGTCACCGCAGTTCCAGGGCACCGCCGAGCCGCGCCAGGAAGCGGCGGTCGGCGGGGCCGGTGAGGTCACCGGCATGGCACACCCGGGCGGCCACCGACTCCAGCCACTGCCGGTACGCGGCCGAGTCGGCCGGGTCGGCGCGCCGGCGCAGCACCCGTACCGCCGCCCGGCAGGCGGCCAGCAGGTCCACCAGGTCGGCGAGGCGATCGGCCGGGGCCGGCGCGCCGTCGTGCCGGGCGTAGATCGCCGCGACGACGGCGCGGACGAGATCACTGTCGAAGGCCCGGCCGGCGGCGACCGCGTCGAGTCCGGCGAGTCCGGCGGCCACACCACGGGGCGGACGCCCCGGGGCGGGCGAGGCGGCGGCCACGAGCACCCGGCCGGGCAGGGTGGTCAGCAGGTCCCACTCGGCGGCGGAGTAGACGGCGGTGGTCAGCGGTGCGGCACGGCGTCCGGCAGAGGGCGGCTCTCCGGCGAGGGAGTGGCTCATCTGAAGACCTCCGGCGTCAGCATAAGCCGCCGGGAGCAGCACGGGCCCCGTCCCCGCCGGTTCCGGCGGGGACGGGGCCCGTGGTGACGCGGGGACCGCGCTCAGCGGGGCTCGGGGAAGCTGGGCCGCTCCGGGTCGACACCGTCGGGCGCCGCCGCGGCGGCGTACTCCTTCTTGGGGACCATGACCTTGCGGCGGAAGACGCAGACCATGGTGCCGTCCTGGTTGTAGCCGCGGGTCTCCACCGACACGACGCCCCGGTCCGGCTTCGAGCCGGACTCGCGCTTGTCGAGCACGGTGGTCTCGCCGTAGATGGTGTCGCCGTGGAAGGTCGGTGCCACGTGCCGCAGCGACTCGACCTCCAGGTTGGCGATCGCCTTGCCGCTGACGTCCGGCACGGACATGCCCAGGAGCAGCGAGTAGATGTAGTTGCCGACCACGACGTTGCGCTTGAAGTGGGTCGCCGACTCGGCGTAGTGGGCGTCCATGTGCAACGGGTGGTGGTTCATGGTGAGCAGGCAGAAGAGGTGGTCGTCGTACTCGGTGACGGTCTTGCCCGGCCAGTGCCGGTAGACCGCGCCGACCTCGAACTCCTCGTAGTAGCGGCCGAACTGCATCCTGGTCCCCTTCGACGGGCGGCGACGAGTTCGCCACAGCATGCCTTACCGCTTGTTAAGGAGACACCGGGGGCGCTGGCCGGGCGGAAATGTCACACCGGGCGCCGCCTGGGGGGAGACGCAATGAGCGGCGGGGCCCTCCCCGGCACCCGCCGCCCACGCTCTGATGCCCAAGATTCTGCCGTACGACCACGACGTACCGACAGAGATGGACATCACATTTATCTTTTTGTTACATCACTCTGAGTGATGACCACACTGGACAAAAGCGATCTACGCAGGCCGGATCCCCGCTTGTCAACCCCCAAGTTACTGATTCGTAGCCTTCCATCGTGCGGATCTCCTTGGAAACGCTCCCATCACGTCACGTTACGCAAGTGCGTGATGCATTTGCGTTCCGCACTACGGGACCGACAGATGTGTCTCGATGGAGCCGCAGGCCCGGACCACGGGCGTCGTCCGGTTTCGGCCCTCCCGGGTCGGGAATTGAACCGGGACGGCCCTGGTTCTACGGGACGGAAACAATCCGCGCTGATCGGAGAGTGCAATGGCAACGGTTGAGCTGACCACGGCCAACTTCGACGAGGTGACCGAGAGCGACGGCATCGTGCTCGTCGACTTCTGGGCCGAGTGGTGCGGCCCGTGCAAGCGGTTCGCCCCGGTCTACGAGCGCTCCTCGCAGAAGCACCCGGACATCGTCTTCGGCAAGGTCGACACCGAGGCGCAGCAGGAGCTGGGCGCCAAGTTCGACATCCGCTCGATCCCGACGATCATGGCGATCCGGGACGGCGTGATCGTCTTCGCCCAGCCGGGCGCGCTGCCCGAGTCGGCCCTGGAGAATCTGATCGAGCAGGTCCGGGCGCTGGACATGGACGACGTGCGCAAGCAGCTGTCCGAACACAAGCACTGAGCACACCGACCCCGGCCGGGCCCGCCGCACCGCGGGCCCGGCCGTCGTCGTGCCCGCCGACACGCGGATCGGTAACGGTTCACGCGAGCACGCCCGGGCACCCCGATCCCGTATCGTCACGATCCGTGGAGACGCTGACCTCGCACGGTCACACGGCCCGGCTGGGGGCCACCGCGCTCGGCCTCGCGCTGCTGCTCGCGGGCACGGTCGGGGGCGTCGACGACCACTTCCCGTTCGGGCCCTTCCGGATGTACTCCACCTCGGAGCCGGCGGACGCCCCGGCCCCCGACACCCGCGTCGAGGGCATGGACCGCACCGGCGCCGTGGTCGCGCTCGGCCAGGACGCCACCGGCATCCGCCGGGCCGAGATCGAGGGCCAGCAGGACCGCTACGCCGCCCACCCGGGCCGACTGCGCCAGGTCGCCGAGGCGTACGCCGAACGCCACCCCGGCGCCCCCGAACTGGTCGAGGTGCGGATCGTGATCCGCTGGTACGGCATCCGCCAGGGCCGCCCGACCGGCACCTGGACCGACGAGACCGCCGTACGCTGGCAGGCGTCCCGATGATCCGGTGGCTGACCGAGCCGGTCCCCCGCGGCCGGGTCGCCGCCTTCCGCACCCTGGTCTACCTCTTCGTCGCCGCCGATCTGGTGATCTTCACACCCTGGGTACGCACCCGGGTCGACGTCCCCGGCGAGCTCTACCAGCCGCTGCTGATCGGCCGGCTGCTGCCGCTGCCGACCCCGACGCCGGGGCTGGTCGCGGCGGTCTTCTGGGCCCTGCTCGCGTTCGCCCTGCTCGCCGCCACCGGCCGCGCTCCCCGGCTGCTCGGCTGGACGGTGTTCGCGCTCTACTTCGAGTGGATGATCGTCGCGATGAGCTACGGGAAGGTCGACCACGACCGTTTCGCGCTCCTCGTCGCGCTGGCCGCCCTGCCCACCGCCGGCCGGGCCCGACACGGGGACCCGACCCGCTCCGAGGCCGGCGGGTGGGCGCTGCGGGTCACCCAGATCGCGGTGATCTGCACGTACTTCCTGGCCGCCTGGGCCAAGCTGCGCTTCGGCGGGCCGGACTGGGCGACCGGGTCGGTGCTCGCCCGGGCGATCATCCGGCGCGGCACCGACCTGGCCGACCTGATCGCCCAGGTGCCGTACCTGCTGATCGTGGCCCAGTTCGGCATCCTCGCCTTCGAGCTGCTCAGCCCACTGGTGTTCCTGCTCCCGGAACGCTGGCGGCACGCCACGATCGGCTTCTTCTACTCGTTCCACCTGGTCACCATCGCGACGATCACCATCTCGTTCGCCCCGCACCTGGTGGCGATGACCAGCTTCCTGCCGCTGGAGAAGCTCCGCCCGCTCGACCGGCTGCGCCGGCTCCGTCGGCGGCATCCGGAGGGCCCGGTCGACCAGCCGGACGGGCAGCCCCTCACCACCGCGACCGACGACCGGCGCGCCACGCCGCTGCCCCAGCCCTAGCGTCGGACCCGCCGCGCGGTCCCGATGCTCCCCGCCCGGCGCACCGGGATCGACCTGCACCGATCCGGCGGCGGAACGCGCCAACGGGTCCGGAGCCGCCGTGTCGCCTCCCGGCCACGGAGACCGCCGCCGATCCACGCCCGCCCCCGGGGACCCGTCCGGGGGGCCGCTGGCCGTACTGTCGCGGGCGGGACCGATCGATGTGCCGCAGCCGCCGACGCACGCCGACGCGTCCCGGGAACTGCTCCAGACGCTGCTCACCGTGCTGCGGGCACGGTGGGCGTCCGGCCCGGCCGGACCGAGGCACCCGACGGGAGAGCCTGTGCAGACGACGTCGCTCCGACCACGGCGTACCAAGGCGGTCGTCGTGCTGGACCTCGCCGCCACGGTGCCCACGGCGATCCGGCGGGCCCTCACCGGCCGGGGCGACGGCTCACGCCTGCTCGGCTGGTCGGTGCTCGCCGTGCTGGCCTTGGTGGTCGCGGCGGTGCTGCTGGTGGCCTCGGTGCTGCGGGACCCGGAGCGGCTGGCGCCGGCGGCCCAGGACCCGGCCCCGCCCGGCGGGGCGGTGATCGTGCCGGAGCCGGTCGGGACGCGGGGCACCGCGGAGCCCACCACCTCCACGCCGTCGGCCTCCCCCCGCCCGTCCGTCGGGCCGCGACGGACGGCCACCGCGAGCCCGTCGCCCGTCACGACGCCGGGCGGTACGCCGGACGGCACGGCGCCGTCGCGCCCGTCGAGGCCCGCACCGGCGGCGCTCGGCGCCGACTTCGTGATCGAGAGCCCTCAACTGCTCAGCTACGGCGCCGCCGTGACGATCAGCAACCCGGGGTCCGTCCCGGTGACCGGTTGGACGCTGGTCGTGACGCTGCCCCGGGACTCCCTCGACGTCACCCACGTCGACGGCGCGTCCGCCACCCGCAACGGTGCGACCTGGACGTTCGCCCCGGACGGCACGACCGGCCAGGTGGCCGGGCAGGCTCAGGTCCGGGTGACCTTCCGGGTGACCGGGCCACCGCAGACCTCCGCGCCGACGGCCTGCGCCGTCGACGGGGCCCCCTGCGGCGGCGTCACCGGCTGACGGCCGTTCCGCGGTCGGTCACGGCGGCTGACGGCGGTTTCGCCGTCGGTCACGGCCGACGCACGACCTTGTCGCGGTCGGTCGTCCGCCGCGTCGGCCGTTCTGGGCACGCCGCGCCGGCCGGCTGCAGCGCGCGGGGCGGCCGGCCGGCGCGCGGTCAGTCGCGGCGGGCCGACGGAACGGCGCAGGCGGCCGTGCCGCCGGGCAGTCGGTGCCGGTTGCGGGCCACCCAGCGGTACGCGGGCCAGGCGGCGAGGCGGACCGGCGGGATGCGCAGGCCGGCCCCGGTGACCCGCCAGAGCGCGCCGCTGTCGCCGAGGAGCCGGGCGATCGCGTCCGGCCCGGCGGCCCGGGAGCCGTCGGACCCGACCCACTGCACCGCCTCCTCGCACTCGGCCTCGGTCAGCCCGAGCGCGTCGAGGTCGGCGAACTGCCAGGGCACCACCCGGGCGGTGGTCGGGATCCGCCGCTCGATGAACTCGGCGCACCGGGTGCAGAACGCGCAGTCCCCGTCGTAGACGAAGGTCGACCTCTCCATGGGGCCATCCTCCACCCGGCGGCCGGCCGGCGGGGACCGGTGTCCGGCGGGTCACTTGCGGATCGTTCGTACGCGTGTTCGAATGAGTCCATGCGCTGGGAGAACCTCTCCGCTCCCCCGGACGAGGGGCATCCCGACGGGCCGGCGCCGGCGACTCCACCCCTGCCGCTGGCGCTGCCCGGCGCGGTGGCCCGCACCTTCGACACCCCCGGCTTCGCCGGGATGACGTTCTACGAGGTGCGGGCCAAGTCGATCATCAACCGGGTCCCGGGCACGTCGCAGGTCCCGTTCGAGTGGACGATCAACCCGTACCGCGGATGCAGTCATGCATGTAAATACTGCTTCGCCCGCAACACGCACACCTATCTCGACCTCGACGCGGGGGCGGACTTCGACCGGAAGGTGATCGTCAAGGTCAACGCCGGTGAGCTGGTCCGCCGTGAGCTGGCCGCGCCGCGCTGGCGGGGCGCGCACGTCGCGATGGGCACCAACGTGGACTGCTACCAACGGGCCGAGGGGCGTTACCGGCTGATGCCACCGATCATCGAGGCGTTGCGGGACTTCGCCAACCCGTTCTCCATCCTCACCAAGGGCACGTTGATCCTGCGGGACCTGCCGCTGCTGCGACAGGCCGCGGCGGTGACCCGGGTCGGCGTCTCGTTCTCGGTGGGCTTCGTCGACGAGGCGCTGTGGCGGACGGTCGAACCCGGCACGCCGAGCCCTCGGCGGCGGCTCGACGCAGTGCGCCAACTGGCCGACGCCGGCTTCGAGGTCGGGGTGCTGATGGCACCGATCCTGCCCGGCCTCAGCGACAGCGACGAGTCGATCGAGGCGACGGTCTCGGCGATCGCCGCCGCCGGCGCCACCAGCGTCACACCGCTCGCGCTGCACCTGCGCCCCGGGGCCCGCGAGTGGTACGCGCACTGGCTGGCCCGCGAGCACCCGCACCTGGTCCCCCGCTACCGCCAGCTCTACCGGGCCGGGGCGTACGCGCCGCAGGCGTACCAGCGGGAGCTGACCGCGCGGGTGCGGATGGCGGCGCGCCGGCACGGGCTGCACCGGGCCGAGGGAGGCGACCAGCGCCGGCCGCCGCCGGCATCGCCACCGCCGGCCGCCGAGCAGCTGTCGCTGCTGTAGCCGGCCCGGCCGCGCGGGCGGTGCCGGTCGTCCGAGGGTCGGGCCCCGGGTCACCGGGCTAGAGTCGGCGGATGCGTAGCGCTCAGCAGATCCTCGCCGACTCGGCCGTGATCGCCGTCGTGGGCGCGTCCCGCGATCCCCGCAAGGCCGCGCACAGCGTGCCGTTGCAGATGCAGCGGTACGGCTGGCGGATCATCCCGGTCAACCCGACGGTGGACGAACTCTTCGGTGAGAAGGCGTACCCGTCGCTGGCCGACATCCCGCACCCGGTGGACCTGGTGGACGTGTTCCGGCCGGCGCAGGACGCCGTGCAGGTGGTCCGGGACGCGGCGACGATCGGCGCGCCGGCGGTCTGGCTCCAGTTGGGCATCGTCTCGGCCGAAGCGCGGCGGATCGCCGAGGAGGCGGGGATGGACTACGTCGAGGACCGCTGCCTGATCGTCGAGCGCGCCGCCGCCGGCCTGACCCGGCTCGGCTGAGCCCCCCGCCCCGCCCCAGCGACGCGACGCGCGGGAGCGGTGGGTCAGGATGCCGGTGGGTCGGCGTCGAAGATCAGGTCCAGGTGGGCGTCGAGCGCGGTGAGCGCGGTCTCCGGCGCGATGTGCCCGCCGAGCAGGTAGACGCCGAGTCCTTCCATGAGGGCCAGCAGGGCGGTCGCGGCGGCGTCCGGGTCCACTTCCCGACGGGCCGCGCCGGCCGCCTGCGCCGATCGGATCTGACCGGCGATGAAGGCCAGCATCTCGGCGGTGTCCTGGTGCAGCCCGGCGGCGACGGCTGGGCGTACGGCGGTGTAGGCCAGGAACGCCAGGGCGACCCGGCCGTCGGCGCGTCGGGCCTCGTCGAGGGGGAGCAGCTCGCCGAGCATGGTCCGCAGCAGCGTACGCGGGGACGGGGTGGCCCCGAGCGCCGTGAGCGCGGCGGTCACCCGGGCCTCGCCGTGCTCGCGTACCACGGAGAGCGCGAAGGCCATCATCTCGTCCTTGGTACGGAAGTAGTGCTGCACCATTCCGGACGAGACGCCGGCCTCGGCCGCGACGTGCCGGAGGCTGACGGCCTCCAGTCCGTGTTCCGCAGCCACCCGCATCAGGGCGTCGGCGATGAGTGTGCGCCGCTCCCGGTGGTCCACCCGCTTCGGCATGGCCCCATGATTTCACAGTGCGACTGCATTGACACGCACCCGGACACCTTTTACATTGCAACTGCAATGTAAAAGACCCCCGGAAGGGCGGGCCGACCATGCGGGAGCATCACCGACCGGCCGTCGCGCCGCTGCTGCGGCGTGCGGTCGCCTACGAGATCGGCATGTGGCGCAGCCTCTACCACTGGATCATGCGGCGCCCCCTCGCGCTGCCGCCGGAGACCGAGGCGTTCGGCTACGCGGGCGTCGTGAAGCCGATCCTGGGCGTGTTCATCGCCCTCTCCGCGATCGAGATCCCCATCTTCGACCTGATCATCCGGCGCACCGTGCCGTGGGAGTGGGTGCGGCACGTCGTCCTCGCACTCGGCGTGTGGGGCCTGCTCTGGATGATCGGTCTCCTCGCCGGCCTGCGCCTCCACCCGCACCTCGTGGGCCCGGACGGGCTGCGGATCCGCAACGGCACGACCGTCGACATCGCGCTGCCCTGGGCGGCCGTCGCCGGCATCGCCGCCAACTACCGTTCACTGCCGTCCAGCCGGACGATCCAGGTCGAGCAGGGCGACGACGGGGCGATCCTGAACGTCGCGACCGGCAGCCAGACCAGCGTCGACGTGGTGCTCCGCGAGCCGGTCGCCGTACCGCTGCCGAAGGGCCCGAGCGCGCCGGTCACCGAGATCCGGATCTACGCCGACGACCCGCACGCGCTGGTCGCCCGGGCCCGCGAGCACCTGGCAGCCACCCTCCCCGGCCCACGGCGCTGAGCGGGCCCACGCCACTGAACCGGCCCACGCCACTGAAACCGGCACATGACACTGAGCCGGCACCCGGCGTCGGGCCGAAGACACCACCGAATCCGGCACGCGGGCGCTGAGCCGACTGGCGGGCCGGACCTACCCTGCCGGGCATGCCCTCCCGGCGGCCACTACGCGCACCGTCCCTCGACGACGGGCTCTGGTCGCGCCGGCTGCTCTCGCTGACGGTGGCCGTGGGAGTAGCGGCGGCGGTGGCCGTGCCGCTGCTGCGGGTGCCCCGGTTCGACGTCGACGGTGCGGCCTGCGGATTCTGGCTGATGATCGGCGCGCAGCAGTTGGCGCGGCGCTGGTGGCCCCGGCGGGACGCCCGGCTGACCTGGCGGCTGCGGGTGGCCGGCCGGGACGCCGTGGAGTCCGGGCTGGTGGCCCGCCGGTCGCCGGCCGGCTGGGTCGACCGCGTCGCCGACCTGCTGTGGATCACGCCGATGTGGCTGACGGGGCTGTCCCTGCTGCCTGAAGCCCAGTGGGCCGAGGTCACCCGGGTGGCGCTGATCTGCGGGTTCGCGGCGTGGCTGGGCCGGGCCGGCTACGAGGAGGCCCGGTTCACCGGCCGGCTGGCGCTCACCGCGAGCGGCATCCGGTACGGCCGCCGGGTGTACGACTGGACGAACATCGACCGGGTCGGTCCGCACCGGCGGGACGGCCGGATCGACGGCGTACGGCTGCGGCCGGTGATCTGGCACTCGCTGGAGCCGGCGCCGGTGGTGGGCGGCCGGGACACGGCGGTGCCCGAGGAGCGGCTGATCGCCGCGATCGAGCACTACCGGTCCCGGCCGGAGGTACTGGGGATGGGGCTGCCGGTCACCGCCCCGGAGCCGGCTCCCGCCGCCGGGCCGGAGCCGACCGCCGGGTCGACCACCGGCCGGTGACCGGCCGGTGGTCAGAGCTTGTACTCCTTGAGCAGGCCCCGGGAGATGATCGTCTTCTGGATCTCCGAGGTGCCCTCGCCGATCAGCAGGAACGGGGCCTCGCGCATCAGCCGCTCGATCTCGTACTCCTTGGAGTAGCCGTAGCCGCCGTGGATGCGGAACGCCTCCTGCACGACCTCGGCGCAGTACTCGGAGGCGAGCAGCTTGGCCATACCGGCCTCGACGTCGTTGCGCTGGCCGGCGTCCTTGAGCCGGGCCGCGTTGACCATGAGGGCGTGCGCCGCCTCGATCTTCGTACCCATCTCGGCGAGCTTGAAGGCGACGGCCTGGTGCCCGGCCAGCGGCTTGCCGAAGGTGCGGCGCTGCTGGGCGTACGCGACGGCCAGTTCGAAGGCGCGGATGGAGATGCCGCAGGCACGGGCGGCGACGTTGACCCGGCCGACCTCGATGCCGTCCATCATCTGGTAGAAGCCGCGACCGACCTTGTCCGCCCCGCCGAGCACCGCGCTCTCCGGGACGGTCACGCCGTCGAGCACCATCTCGGTGGTCTCGACGCCCTTGTAGCCCATCTTGTCGATCTTGCCGGGGATGGTCAGGCCGGGCGCGGTCTCGCCGAAGCCGGGCTCCTTCTCCAGCAGGAAGGTGCTCATGTTGCCGTAGACGGAGTCGGCGCCGGTGTCGGTCTTGACCAGGGTCGCCACCACCGAGGAGTACGCCCCGTTGGTCAGCCACATCTTCTGGCCGTTGAGCACGAAGTTGTCGCCGTCGCGGACGGCCTTCGACTTGATCGCCGAGACGTCGGAGCCGCACTCCGGCTCGGACATCGAGAACGCGCCGCGCACCTCGCCGGTGGCCATCCGCGGCAGCAGCCGGGCCTTCTGCTCCGGCGAGCCGTGCTGGGAGATCAGGTACGCCACGATGAAGTGGGTGTTGACGATGCCGGAGATCGACATCCAGCCGCGCGACAACTCCTCGACGACCAGGGCGTAGGTCAGCAGGGACTCACCGAGCCCGCCGAACTCCTCGTCGATGGTGAGGCCGAAGAGGCCCATCTCGCGCATCCCGTCGAGGATGTCGGTGGGGTACTCGTCGGCGTGCTCCAGCCGCTGCGCGTGCGGGATGATCTCCTTGTCGGCGAACTCCCGGACGGTTTCCAGGATCGACCGCTGCACGTCGGTCAGGCCGGGCGTCTGGGCGAGTCGGGCCATCTCAGCCTCCGGGGGATCGGCGCATTACTCATGGGTAACTGAACGCTCGGTCAGTATCGGCCCCCGGGCCTGCCGCGCCAAGGTGACCAGTCCACACAACCGCTGTGAAAAGGTTCACCGCTACGGGTAGCGTCCGCAAGGGAAAGGCGCTTCGACCTGCGGCGGAAGGGGTGAACGGCGATGAGTCAGCCACCGTCCGACGAGCCGGGGCAACCGCGGTGGGAGCAACCCGGCCAGCGCTGGGGCGAGACGCAGCCGGAGCAGCCGCCGTCGCCGTACGAGCCGCCCGGCGGGACCGGCGAGCAGCAGCAGTGGAGCCGGCCACCCTCCGGGCAGCCGTGGGGACCGCCGGAGCACCCGTGGGGTCAGCAATCCGGCCAGCACCAGCAGTGGGGTCAGCAGCCGCCGTACCCGCCGCAGGGGCCGTACGGGCAGTACGGCCCGCCGCAGGGTGGCGGCGGCCCGAACACCCTGGCGATCCTGTCGCTGGTCCTGGCCTTCGTCTTCGCCCCGGCCGGGATCGTCCTGGGCCACCTCGCCAAGCGGCAGATCAAGCGGACCGGCGAGGAGGGCGACCAGCTCGCCACCTGGGGGCTGGTGCTCAGCTACGCCTTCACCGTGATCGGGCTGCTGGCCTGCTGCGGCTGGCTGATCTTCGCCATCTGGGCCGGCTCCGGCGACGGCACCACCTACTGATCCCGCCCGATCAGCGGAACTGCGCCTCACGGACGCTGTTGCCGCCGTCCACCACCAGCATCTGCCCGGTGATGTACGAGGCGGCCGGCGAGCAGAGGAAGGCGATCGCCGCGGCCACCTCGTCCGGCGTGCCGGGGCGGCCGACCGGCGTGCCCATCCCCTGCTTGATCTCGGCGACGGTGGAGGCCGCGGTGTAGATGGTGCCCGGGGCCACCGCGTTCACGGTCACCCCGTCGGCGATCATCTCCATCGCCAGCGCCCGGGTCAGCCCCACCACGCCCGCCTTCGCCGCCGCGTACGCCGCCTCGGTGGGCAGCGCGTTCACCGGCCCGGCGGTCGCCGACAGGTTCACGATCCGCCCCCAGCCGCGCTCGGCCATCCCGCCGATGAAGGCGCGGCTGCACAGGAAGGCGGTGGTCAGGTTCCGGTCGATCTCGCCGCGCCACTCGTCGTAGCTGAGCTGCGCCACCGGGCGCAGCACCTCGGGGCTGGCCCGGCTCGCCAGGCCGGCGTTGTTGACCAGCACCTCGACGTCACCGAGCTGCTCGGCCACCGCGTCGGCGAGCGCGCCCACCTCCGACTCGTCGGTGAGGTCGGCGACGAAACCGGTCACCCCCAGCTCGCCGGCCCGCTCGTGGATCCGGCGGGTGGTGGAGACGATCGCCACCCGGGCACCCAGGTCGGCCAGCCGGCGGGCGGTCGCGTACCCGATGCCGTCGGGG
The DNA here is from genome assembly GCF_049629545.1 of Micromonospora citrea. Lineage (GTDB taxonomy): Bacteria > Actinomycetota > Actinomycetes > Mycobacteriales > Micromonosporaceae > Micromonospora > Micromonospora citrea_A. The sequence goes on along the minus strand of NZ_JBNADX010000004.1, from coordinate 72,901 downwards.
CTGCCCGCCCCGGTGACCAGGGCCACCCGGCCGTCCAGGCGCATGGTCACCGGCTCGGACAACGGGGCCGGCTCGTCCTGGCCGGGAACCGTCGCGGCGGGCACGGCACGGGAGCGCCGGGCCAGGCCCGGACGGCTCACGTCCCGCCTCGGTCGACTGCCGGACCGGTCGGCGCCACGCGCGTCGATAACCATGCCGCGATCCTGCCCCCTCGGGGCGGCCCGGGCAACGCGGCACCACGGGGGCCGCAGGTTTGCGCCGTGCTGACTACCCTGACGGCGCACCTACACGCGACGGAGAAGACCTGATGACATATCCCCCACCTCCCGGCGGCGGCTGGAGCAGCCCGTCCGGCGACCCGACCATGCCGGTCAGCGGCCAACCGATCCCGGTGCAGCCGACGGGCAAGGACCCGTACGCCCCGGCGGACCCGTACGCCGCCGTGCCACCGCAGGCGGCGCCGGTCGACCCGTACGCGCCGCACGGCTACCCGCCGCCGACCGGCTACCCGGGGTACGGCTACCCGCCCGCCCCGCAGACCAACGGGCTGGCCATCGCCGCGATGGTCGTCTCGATCCTCGGCGCGCTCGGCCTCTGCGGCTACGGACTCGGCGGTTGGATCGGGCTCATCGGCGCGATCCTCGGCCACGTCTCCCGCAAGCAGATCCGGGAGAAGGGTGAGGGCGGCGAGGGCTTCGCCACCGCCGGCATCATCGTGGGCTGGATCTCCACCGTGATCGCGTTCCTGGCCACCATCGCCATCGTGGTGCTCGTCGTCTGGGCGGCCAACCAGGACTCGTCGACCTACGACAGCACCACCTACTGACCGGAGCGCCGCCGCCCCGGGGGCGACCGGGGCGGCGGCGTACGGCTCACTCCGAGGGCGGGGTGAAGGTCGAGGTGCGGGTCATCCCGGCGGCCCGGCCCTTGGCGGCGATCACCAGGGCCATCTTGCGGGACGCCTCGTCGATCATCTCGTCGCCGAGCATCACCGCGCCGAGCTTCCCGCCGGCCTCCGAGGTGTACCAGTCGTACGCGTCGAGGATCAGCTCGGCGTGGTCGTAGTCGGCCTGGGCCGGCGAGTAGACCTCGTTGGCGGCGTCGATCTGACCCGGGTGCAGCACCCACTTGCCGTCGAAGCCCAGCGCCGCCGAGCGCTTGGCCACCTCGCGGAACGCGTCGACGTCGCGGATCTGCAGGAACGGGCCGTCGATGGCCTGCTTGTCGTGCATCCGGGCGGCCATCAGGATCCGCATCAGGATGTAGTGGTACGGGTCACCCGGGTAGTCCGGGATCAGCGCGCCGACCACCAGCGACTTCATGTTGATCGAGGCCATGAAGTCGGCCGGGCCGAAGATGATGGTCTCCACCCGGGGCGAGGCGGCGGCGATGGCGTCGACGTTCACCAGACCGGCGGCGTTCTCGATCTGCGCCTCGATGCCGATCCGCCCGACCTCCAGGCCGAGGGTCTTCTCGATCTGGGTCAGCGTCATGTCCAGCCAGTGCACCTGGGCGGCGTTCTGCACCTTGGGCAGCATGATGCAGTCGAGGTTCGCGCCGGCGCCCTCGACCACCTCGATGACGTCCCGGTAGGTCCACGGCGTGGTCAGGTCGTTCACCCGGACCACCCGGGTCTTGCCGGACCAGTCGCCCTCGTTGAGCGCGGCGACGATGTTCTTCCGGGCGTCCGGCTTGGCGAGCGGGGCGACCGCGTCCTCCAGGTCGAGGAAGACCTGGTCAGCCGGGAGGCCCTGGGCCTTGCCGAGCATCTTGACGCTGGAGCCCGGCACGGCGAGGCAGGACCGGCGGGGGCGACCGACAGCGGCCATGGATGCGCTCCTTCCAGCGTCCGGCGGGCACGCCGACGCCATGAATGTGAAATCCGAGAACTTAACGATCCCAAAGGGCGTTGTGACGCCACGGTAACCTCGTGCCGTGACCGGGGTGAATGGACCTGTGGAAGATCTCACTGGGCGCCGGATCGTGGTGGTGACCGGGGCCAGCTCCGGCATCGGCCTGGCCGCCGCCGTGGCGCTGGCCTGCCGGGGTGACCAGGTCGTGCTGGTCGGGCGGGACCCGGCCCGGCTCCAGGCCGCCGGCGACCGGGTACGCGAGGCCAGCGGCGAGCGACCCGAGCTGTTCCGCGCCGACTTCGCCGTCCTGGACGACGTACGCGGCCTCGCCGAGCGGCTGCGCGCGGCGTACGACCGGATCGACGTGCTCGCCAACAACGCCGGGGCGATCGTGCTGGAGCCGCTCACGACGGTGGACGGGTTCGAGCTGTCGATCCAGGCCAACCACCTGGCCCCGTTCCTGCTCAGCAACCTGCTGCGCGACCGGATCGGCCGGATGGTGGTCACCGCCTCCGGGGCGCACCGCAGCGGGGTGCTCGACCCGGACGACCTGAACGCCCCGCTGCGCCGCTACCGGCCGATCCAGGCGTACGGCACCAGCAAGCAGGCGAATATCCTGTTCACCGCCGAGGCGGCCCGGCGCTGGCCGGACGTTCCGTCGCACTGCTTCCACCCGGGCGTGGTACGGACCCGGTTCGGCGCGGACAGCCGGATCGTCGCCCTCGGCATGCGGTTCATGCCGTTCCGCAGCCCGGAGAAGGGCGCCGAGACGCTGGTCTGGCTCGCCCACCAGGACCCGTCCCGGCTGGTCGACGGCGCCTACTACGCCGACCGGCGGCTACGCCGTCCCTGGCCCAAGGCGGCCGACCCGCAGCTCGCCGCCCGGCTCTGGACGGCGAGCGCCAAGGCCGTCGGCGTCGACGCATGAGCGGCCTGCTGCTGGTGGCCCTCGTCGAGTTCCCCCTCGACGACCCCGAGGCCGCCCGCCGGTACGAGGACGCGGCGCTGGCCCTGCTCGAAGGACACGGCGGGCGGGTGGAACGCCGGCTGCGCAGCATCGACGGATGGACCGAGGTGCACCTGCTGCGGTTCGACTCGCGGGCCGGCTGGGAGGCGTTCCAGGCCGACCCGCGGCGGCGGGCCCTGCGGGCCGCACTCGGTGACGCGGCCCCGGTCGCCCGGGTGATCGAGATGCGGGAGGTCTGACCCGCCGGGCCGCCGAACGGCGTCGCCGGGCAGACCGGCGGGGAGCACGGCGGCGGCTGCCGGTCAGCCGGTGGGTGGGGCGGCGTCGGCGGGGACCGGCGCGGGTTCTGGGCGGCGGCCGGCACGGGCGCCGCCGAGCACCACCACGGCCACCCCGGCGAGCAGCAGGGCCAGCCCGGGCAGGGCGAGCGGGCGGGGCAGCTGGCCCAGCCACGCCCAGGCGATCAGGGCGGCCCCGGGGGCCTCCAGCAGGACCAGCACGCTGACCGTGGTGGCGGAGATCCGGCGCAGGGCGTAGTTGAACATCGAGTGCCCGAGCAGCTGCGCGCCGGCGACCAGGCCGAGGATCGCCAGCCAGGTGCCGGAGTCGTAACCGTGCAGCCGTACCCCGCCGACCAGGCAGACCACCAGCAGGATCGCCGCGCAGACCCCGTAGCAGATGGTGGTGTAGGTGGTGGTGCTGATGGTGGTCCGGGCCCGCTCGCCGAACGCGGTGTAGACGGCGGCGAACATCCCGCCGGTCACCGCCAGCAGGTCACCGGCGAAGGCCCGCCCGGAGACGGCGAAGTCCGCGCCGGTCGCCAGCACCGCGCCGGTCACCGCCACCGCGATGCCGGCCCAGACGGCGTACGGCAGGCGCCGGCCCTGCCAGCGGGCGATGAGCCCCTGCCAGACCGGCTGGGTGGCGCCCAGCGCGGTGGCCGCCGCCACCGAGGTGAGCTGAGCGCTCGGCATCCAGGTGGCGAAGTGGGCGGCGAGTGCCACCCCGGAGAGCACGCAGTACCAGCCCTCCCGCCGGCCCTCCCCCACGGTCAGCGCCCGGAACTCGGCCCGGCGGCGGGCCAGCGAGAACGGGCCGAGCACGGCGACGGCGAGCAGGTTGCGCCAGAACGCGACGGCCAGCGCGGGGGCCGCCGCGAAGGCGATCAGCGGGGCGGAGGAGGAGACCGCGGCGACGGCGAGCACGAGGACGCCGACGGTCAGCGGGTCCACCGGTGGGCGGTGCGGGGTGGAGGACACGGAGAGCAATCCTCACACAGTGTCGGACGCGACGGTGAGTCATCGGTCCGTTACGATCATGCGGGTCCGCGCCGGCGACTTCCCTCCCCCTCGACGTCCGGAGGCGCTCCCCCATGCCCAGGTTCCACGCGGTGCTGTTCGACTTCTTCGGCACCCTCACCCGCTGCGTGCACCGCAGCTCGGCCCACCGGACGACCGCCGAACTGCTCGGCTGCCCGGAGGACACCCTCACCGCCGTCCTCGACCGGACCTTCTACCAGCGGGCCAGCGGCCGCCACGGCACCGCCGAGGCGACCCTGCGCTGGGTCTGCGCGCAGGCCGGCGTACACCCCTCGGACGCGGCGGTACGCGCGGCGGTGGCGGCCCGGCACCGGGCGGTCCGCGCCGACACCCGGCTGCGCGAGGACGCGGTCCCCGCCCTCGCCGAGCTGCGCCGACGGGGCGTACGCACCGGGGTGATCAGCGACTGCACCCACGAGCTGCCCGCGTTCCTGCCGCAGTTGGCGGTCGCCCCGCTGCTCGACGTGCGGGTCTACTCCGTCCAGCTCGGTCGCTGCAAGCCCGACCCGGCGCTCTACCTGGCCGCCTGCCACCGCCTCGACGTACGCCCGCAGGACTGCCTCTACGTCGGTGACGGCGGCAGCCGGGAACTCAGCGGCGCGCAACGGGCCGGGATGACAGCGGTCCGGCTCGCCGCTCCCGATCTGGCCGATCATCTGGTCTTCGACGCCGAGCGGGACTGGGACGGGCCGGCCGTCGGATCACTCAGCGAGGTGGTCGAGCTGGTCGACGCCGTGCCGGCGTCCTGCTGAACCGGCGGCGCGGGTCAGCGGCGGCGGACCCGGTGCAGGCGGAACGGCTTGCGGGTGGCCCGGACGACGGTGGCTCCGCGTGGCTCCTCGGCGAGCGAGGCGTCCGGCAGCGCGTCGCCGGCGTCCGGTGTGCCGGCCGGGACGAGGCGGTTCAGCGCGCAGCCGTCGGCCGCCCAGCGGGCGACCAGGTCGGCCGTCGGCCCCGGCGCGTTGAGCCGCTTGGCCGCCACCAGCGGGGCGGAGGTCTCCCACTCCTCGGTGCCCGGGACCAGTCGGGCCACCCGGGCCGGCCAGGTCACGATCCGCCCGCCGTGGTCGCCGCGCAGCGTCACCCGGGCCTCGGCGGCGTCGGCCAGCCCCGGCGCGGACTGCTCGCCCGGCCCGCTGACCACGAAGAGCGATCCCTCCAGCGGTACGCACCACAACGCCACCGCCGGGCCGTCGCCGACGTTCACCCAGCAGACGGCGGCCTTCTTCATCGCCTCGTCGACCAGCGGCGTCGACACGGGGGCGTCCACCTCGTCCGTCACACCGGCATCCTCTCGTACGTCGCCCGCACCCGGCCGGCGAAGCCGTACCGCCCAGCGGCACGCTACCGTCCGCTGCCGCTGCCCGGGTGCGCTGCCCGGGTGCGCTGCCCGATCCGCCACCCGATCCCGCCACCCGGGGTCCCGCCACCCGGGGTTCCGCCGTGCGTTGTCGGCCGGTGCCGGGCAGGCCGTCACCGACCGACGTCGTCGACCCGGCCCGTGGCAGCGGGTCCCGCCGGCGGCCCGGATCCCGCCGGCGGCTGCCTCCCGGAGGTGGTGTCGGGCCGCTACCGACCTGAACTCATACATGGATCAGGTGGCGAGCAGCGATGCGTGACGGGAGCACCGGCGATCCATCTGTGCCGTCAAGTCGGTAGCGGCGCCGAAGGCCGGGTCGGCGGCGGGGCACCGGGACCGGTGACGCCGGGACCACCCAGCCGGCCGGCCACGGTGCCGCTGCCAGGCCCGCATGTCGGAGCCGCCAGGCGCACGACCGCACAGCGGAACCGCCAGGCGCACGACCGCCCAGCGAACCGCCGGGCACGGCCGCACAGCGGAACCACCGGGCGCGCGACCGTCCGGCTCGAACAGGCCGGCTCAGCCGATGAAGGGCGGAATGATGATCTCGCCCTTGGCCACCGGCATCACCCGACCCGAGACGGTGGCGCCGACCGCCGCGCCCCCGGCCGCGGTCACCGTGCAGGCCAACGCCGAGGGGCGGCGCATCTCGATGCCCTGCCGGACCGCGTACGCGGAGCGTCCCTCACCGGGGAGCAGCCCGCTGGCGACCAGCCAGACACCGAGCCCGAGGGCCGCCGAGCCGGTCGCCGGATCCTCCGGCACGCCCAGTCCGGGCACGAAGACCCGGGCGTGCGCGGTTTGCGACGCGGCGTCCCAGGAGAAGACGCTGACATGCTCCACCCCGTACTTCGCCGCCGCGACCGCGTTCACCCGGGCGCGCGCCACCGCGTCCGGACGTACCGGGAGGTAGGGGAACTCCAGGCCGCAGCCGGCGACCCGGGGCGCCGGGCCGACGTGGTCCTCGGGGCGCAGACCGGCCATCTCCAGCAGCGGCTCCGGGTCGAGCTCCGGGCCGAGGGTGGGGGTGCCGCCGGTCAGCGTGGCCCCGGTCGCGGTCACCTCGATCGGGAGCACCCCGGCGCCGCACTCCTGGGTGACCTGGCCCACGTCGAACATCCCGCGCCGGCTCGCGGTGACCGCCGCGCCGACGCTGGGGTGCCCGGCGAACGGCAGCTCCTCGGCCGGGGTGAAGATCCGGGCCCGGTAGGTGGCGCCGACCTGTGTCGGGGGCAGCACGAACACCGTCTCCGAGAGGTTGAACTCCAGCGCGAGCGCCTGCATCTGTTCGGTGGCCAGCCCTTCGGCGCCGAACACCACCGCCAGCGGGTTGCCGGCGAACGGGCGGTCGGTGAAGACGTCCACGATCTCGTAGGCCAAGGTCGACATGTTGATAAACACTAGGCGCTTAGGCTGGTGCCCGTGAGCACGCCGAACCGGGTCTACATCGCTCGACTCGCCGGAGTCGCCGTCTTCGACCCCAACGGCGACCAGGTGGGGCGGGTCCGCGACGCGGTGGCCCGGCTCCGGCCGACGCAGCGCCCGCCCGAGGTGGTGGGGCTGGTCGCCGAGATGCCGATGCGCCGACGGATCTTCCTCTCCATCAACCGGATCACCTCCATCGACGCGGACGCGGTCGTCCTCGGCAGCGGCACCCTCAACCTGCGCCGTTTCGAGAAGCGCCCGAACGAGCTGCTCGTGCTCCAGGAACTGCTGGACCGGCGGGTGCAGCTCGAACCGGGCGGCCAGCCGGGCGCGGTGGTCGACGTCGCGATGGAGTGCAGCCGGGGCGGCGAGTGGTCGCTGTCCCGGGTCGCCGTCCGCGAGCAGAGCAGCCGGCTCACCCGCCGCGGCCACCTCCACCAGGTCGAGTGGGACCGGGTGCGCGGCCTCAGCGGCATCGCCGACAACCGGGGTACGGCCAACCTGCTCTCCGTGCTGGAGGACATGCGCCCCGCCGACCTGGCCAACGCCCTGCAGGACCTGCCCGACGCCCGGCGCAACGAGGTCGCCGCCGCGCTGGACGACGAGCGCCTCGCCGACGTCCTCAGCGAGCTGCCCGAGCACGACCAGGTGGAGATCCTCGCCGCGCTGGACCGGGAGCGGGCCGCCGACGTGCTGGAGGAGATGGACCCGGACGACGCCGCCGACCTGCTCAACGAACTGCCCCCGCCGGAGCAGGACGTGCTGCTGGACCTGATGGAGCCGAACGAGGCCGACCCCGTACGCCAGTTGCTCCGGTACGCCTCCGGCACCGCCGGCAGCGTGATGACCTCCGAGCCGGTGATCCTGCCCCCGGACGCCACCGTCGCCGAGGCGCTGGCCCGCATCCGGGAGGAGCAGCTCTCCCCCGCCGTGGCCGCGCAGGTCTTCGTCGCCCGCGCCCCGATGACCACCCCGACCGGCCGCTACCTGGGCATGGTGCACTTCCAGCGGCTGCTCCGGGAGCCGCCGGCCGACCTGCTCGGCGGGGTGGTGGTCAACGACATCGACCCGCTGCGCCCGACCACCCCGCTGCCGGAGATCACCCGCCGGATGGCCACGTACGACCTGGTGGCGATGCCGGTGGTGGACCGGAACAACCGGCTGGTGGGCGCGGTGACCGTGGACGACGTGCTGGACCACTCGTTGCCCCGCGACTGGCGGGACCGGGACGCCGTGCCGGCCCCGGGCCCCGCCGGGGAGACGCTGGACGGCGCCGATGGCTGAGCAACGACGGGCCGAGCGGCTGGACCAGCCGCGCGAGCCCCGGGGCGTCAAGCTGCCCCGCTTCGATCCGGAGGCGTTCGGCCGCTGGTCCGAGGGGATCGCCCGGGGCATGGGCACCGCGGTCTTCATCGTCTACATGACGGTGGTGATCGCCGCCTGGTTCGCCTGGAACACCCTGGCCCCCGCGAACCTGCGCTTCGACCCGTACACCTTCACCTTCCTCACCCTGGTGCTGTCGCTCCAGGCGTCGTACGCGGCCCCGCTGATCCTGCTCGCGCAGAACCGGCAGGCCGACCGGGACCGGGTGGCGCTGGAGGAGGACCGGCGTCGGGCGACCATGCAGAAAGCGGACACCGAGTACCTGGCCCGGGAGATCGCCGCGTTGCGGATCGCGATGGGCGAGGTGGCCACCCGGGACTTCCTCCGCACGGAGTTGTCCCGGTTGGCCGAGGAACTGGACGAGGCGGCTCAGCGCCGGCAGAAGCTGGAACGCCGGCAGCAGGAGCGGGCGGCCCAGCGCCCCGGCGGCGGGGAGCCGCCGCTCGACGAGCCCCGCGACGACCTGGACGGCGACTTCGCCCGCGACGGCCGTCCGGAGGGCTGAGCCGTCCCGCCGTCGCCGGGGCGTCAGCAGCGACGATCGATTCCCTCACACCCGGCCGCGCTGGCGGCGGGGACGGATCCCCGCCGACGTAGCATTGCCGGCATGTCAGCACCCGTCAGCACCGTCTCCGACGCGATCCAGGCCGCCCTGGCCACCGTCAACGACCCGGAGATCCGCCGCCCGATCACGGATCTCGGCATGGTCCGCTCCGCCGTGGTCGGCGACGACGGCGTCGTCCGCGTCGAGCTGCTGCTCACCGTGGCCGGCTGCCCGCTGAAGGACAAGTTGCGCAGCGACATCACCGCCGCGGTGGGCGCGGTGCCCGGTGTGACGGGTGTCGAGATCGAGTTCGGTGTGATGAGCCCCGAGCAGCGCCAGGAGCTGCAGACGAAGCTGCGCGGCGGTGCCGCTTCCCAGGAACCGGTCATCCCGTTCGCCCAGCCCGGCTCCCGCACCCGCGTCTACGCGGTCGCCAGCGGCAAGGGCGGCGTCGGCAAGTCCAGCGTCACGGTCAACCTGGCCGCCGCGCTGGCCGCCCGCGGCCTGTCCGTCGGCGTGGTCGACGCGGACATCTACGGCCACTCGGTGCCCCGGATGCTCGGCGCGGACGGCAAGCCCACCCGGGTCGAAGACATGATCATGCCGCCGCAGGCGCACGGCGTGAAGGTCATCTCGATCGGCATGTTCACCCCGGGCAACGCGGCCGTGGTGTGGCGCGGCCCGATGCTGCACCGGGCGCTTCAGCAGTTCCTCGGCGACGTCTACTGGGGCGACCTGGACGTCCTCCTGCTCGACCTGCCTCCGGGCACCGGCGACATCGCCATCTCGGTGGCCCAGCTGCTGCCCAACGCCGAGATCCTGGTGGTGACCACCCCGCAGGCCGCAGCCGCCGAGGTGGCCGAGCGGGCCGGCGCGATCGCCCTGCAGACCCACCAGCGGGTGGTCGGCGTGATCGAGAACATGGCCTGGCTGGAGCTGCCCGACGGCTCGCGGATGGAGGTCTTCGGCTCCGGCGGCGGCCAGACGGTCGCCGACTCGCTGAGCCGGACGATCGGCGCGCAGGTCCCGCTGCTGGGTCAGATCCCCCTCGACACCCGGGTCCGGGAGGGTGGCGACGCCGGTCACCCGATCGTGCTGGCCGAGCCGGACGCCCCGGCCTCGAAGGCGCTGGGCCAGGTCGCGGACCGGCTCGCGGTGCGCCGCGAGTCCCTGCTCGGCAAGCCGCTCGGCCTCAAGCCCGCCGGCCGCTGACCCCGGCAGCCCCTTCGACCACTCGGCCCGTAGGGGCTACGCAACTTCAGAGAAAGAGTGGCCTCCCTCGTCGGGGAGGCCACTCTTTCCGTGAAAGTGCGGTTTCCCGAAGGGCCGGTGGGCGCGCGGGGCCGGGCGGCGGGGGACGGCGGGGTGGGTCAGGTGGCGTCGTCGTAGCTGGGGCGCGGGGCGGGGGCGGGGGCCGCGCCGGTCGCGGTGCTCCGGCGACCGTCGGAGCGCAGGTCGGCGGCGTTGGCGACGTCCTTGAGCTCGTCGTGCACCCCGGTGACGTCGGCGCGCAGGTTGTCGTAGACGCCCTGCAACGGCTTACGGATCGCCGCCTCGTCCTCCTCGCTGAGCAGGTGCTTGCGGATGAACGCCTTCGGGTGCAGGTCCTCCAGCTGGATGTCGGTGCCCAGCTCACGGCTCAGGTCGCCGGTCGCGTTGCGGGCCATGTTGCGCAGGTTGCGCACCATCCGCAGGCCGTCGTTGATGACGGCGGGCAGCCGGTCACCGAAGATCAGCAGCGCCAGGAGCAGCAGCGCACCGATCTCCCACCAGTTCAGGTTGTCGAGCACTGCTGGGCCTCCTCGTCGGCGTCAGGCCAAGACTACGCACGTCGGACGCCCACCCGGGAGGGGGTGACCGGTCCTCACTTGGCGTCTGCGGCGAGCGTCACCGAGGTGTTCTGCCGGGTCGAGCCGCGTCGGTACTCCACGGTCACCACCGAGCCCGGGGCGAACTTGCGGACCAGCGCGATCAGGTCGGTCGGCTCGGTCATCGGCCGGCCGTTCAACCGCAGGATCACGTCTCCGGACCGCAGGCCCGCACCGGCCGCCGGCCCGGACGGCTCCACCGTCGCCAGCCGTACGCCGGCGCCGCCGGTCGCCGAGCCGGTGCCGCCCACCTGGGCGCCGATCACCGTACGCCGGGCCTTGCCGGTGCCGATGATCTCCTGGGTGATCCGCTTGGCCTGGTTGATCGGGATGGCGAAGGCGAGCCCGATGTTCCCCGCCTCCTGCCCCTCGGCGACCAGCGACTTGATCGTGGAGTTCACCCCGATCACCCGGCCGGCCGAGTCGACCAACGGCCCGCCGGAGTTGCCGTGGTTGACCGCCGCGTCGGTCTGGATCGCCGCGTAGTAGCGCACCGGGCCGCCCGGCTCCCCGGCCTGCATGGTGCGGTCCAGGGCGCTGACGATGCCGGCGGTGACCGTGTTGGCCAGCGAGAGCGGCGAGCCGATGGCGAGCACCGGGTCGCCGACGGCGAGCGCGTCGGAGTCGCCGAACTCGATCGGCCGCAGCCCCGTCCGGTTCACCTTGATCACGGCGATGTCCGACTCCGGGTCCTGCCCGACCACGGTGGCCGGGGCGGTGCTGCCGTCGTTGAGGACCACGGTGGCCTTGCCGGTGCCGCCGGAGACCACGTGGTCGTTGGTGATCACGTGCCCGTCGGCGCTGACGATGAAGCCGGAGCCCTCGCTCACTCCGCCCAGACCGGCCACCCGCACGGTCACCACGCTGGGCAGGACCTTCTCGGCGACCCCGGCCAGCGAGTCGGGGCGACGCTGGGCCAGCCCGGGGGCCTCGGCGGGACGGGCGCCGAGCGTCACGCCGCCGCCCGCGCCGCCACGCACCGCGAAGGCGTACCCGAGGGCGCCGCCGAGCGACCCCGCGAGCAGCGCGGTGATCAGCGGGATCAGCAGCAACTGGCGCAGCTTCGGCCGGCCCGGGGCGTCGGGGTCGGTGACCGGCTCCGGCCCGGCCCCGGCGGGCGCGGTCGGGATCACCACGGCGGCCGGCGCGTACGGGTCCCGCCACGGATCGGCGAGCGCGTCGGACCACCAGGGGGATGTCGTCCCTGCCCCGGCGCCGTGCGGCGCCGTCGGCGGCCCCACCGGCGGCGCCCCGGCCGGCGGTCCCGCCGGCGTCGGATCGCTGCCGGGCCGGCGCCAGTCCCAGCCGTCGGTCACGTCGGTGCCTCCCACTCCGTCCCCCGGTCCCCGTCCGGCACGGCACGACGGCCGGGGCGGAACGCGGGACACCGCTTCCAGGATTGCACGAATGGCCGGGTACCGAGTCGGCTCTCGGCGGGCGTGATCGTCATCGGTGGACGGCGCGGCTGCGCGGCGCGAGCCTCGCCTCTAGGCTCACAGTGCCAACCCGCCCCTCGCACCACTCCCGCCGCCCGGAGGTGTCCCATCGCCACGGTCGCCAATTCCGGCACTCCGACGGCGCAGACGCTGCAGTTCGCCGAGTCGTACGTCGGGGAGGACCTCGTGCTGCGCACCGCCCGCAGCCTCGCCCGGGAAGTGGGCCTCGACGCGGTCACCCCGGGCGCCGGGGCCGCGCTGCGCCTGCTCGCCGCCGCCGGCAACGCCCGCGCGGTGGTGGAGATCGGCACCGGCACCGGGGTCAGCGGCGTCTGGCTGCTGCGCGGGATGCGCGCCGACGGCGTGCTGACCACCATCGACCTGGAGGTCGAGCACCAGCGGATCGCCCGGCGCATCTTCGTCGAGGCCGGCTTCCCCTCCGGGCGTACCCGGATCATCACCGGCCGGGCGCTGGACGTGCTGCCCCGGCTCGCCGACGGCGCGTACGACCTGGTCTTCGTCGACGCCGAGGCGACCGGTTTCGCCGCCTACGTCGACGCCGCGCTGCGGCTGCTGCGCCCCGGCGGGATGGTCGCCCTCAACGGCATCCTGGCCAACGGGCGGATCGGCGATCCGACCGCCCGGGACGCCGAGACGGTGACCGTCCGGGAGACGGTCAAGGCGATCCGGGAGTCCGAGCACTGGACGACCGCGCTGCTGCCGGTCGGGCACGGCCTGCTCGTCGCGGTGAAGTGCTGACCGGTCGCTGACCGGCCCGCCCGGCACCCGCCGGGCGGGACCGACCGCTCAGCCCAGGGTCGCCAGCCAGCGCAGCAGCCCGCGTACGCCCCAGCCGGTCGCGCCCCGGGTCAGCTCGGCGTCGTCGCCGTCGGCCCAGGAGGGCGCGGACATGTCGATGTGCAGCCACTGGTCGCGCAGGTCGCCGGTGAACTCGCGGAGGAAGAGCGCGGCGGTGACCGAACCCGCGCCGGCGTCCGGCGAGCTGTGCAGGTCGGCGAGGTCGCTGCCGAGGTGCTCGACGTAGTCGGCGGGCAACGGCATCCGCCAGGCGGCCTCGCCCGCGGCGTCGACGGCGGCCAGCACGTCGGCGGCGAGCTGGTCGTTCTCGCTGTAGAGGGCGCCGTGGCGCTTGCCGAGCGCGACCGCGTTGGCACCGGTGAGGGTGGCCAGGTCGATCAGCAGGTCGGGCTGGAGCTCCCGCACCGCGTACGCCATGGCGTCGGCGAGCACGAGCCGTCCCTCGGCGTCGGAGTTGGTGGTCTCGCTGGTGAGGCCGCCGTAGTGGCGGACGATGTCACCGGGGCGGAACGCCGAGCCGCTGACCATGTTCTCGGCCAGCGGGGCGAGGGTGGTCACCCGGACGGGCAGGCGAAGCGCGGCGGCGCCCAGGGTCGCCGCGACCACGGCGGCGGCGCCGGCCATGTCCTTGCGCATCAGCTTCATCGCCGGCACCGGCTTGATCGAGATGCCGCCGGTGTCGAAGGTGATCCCCTTGCCGACCAGCACCACGTGAATGCGGGCGTCGGCGGGCCGCCAGTCCAGCTCGACCAGGCGGGGGCCGCTGGCCGAGCCGCGGCCGACGGCGAGGATGCCGCCGAAGCCCTCGGCGGCCAGTTCCTCCGGGCCGCGTACCCGCAGGTGCAGGTCGGCCAGGTCGGCAGCGGCGGCCTCGACCTGGGCGACGAACCACTGGGGGTTCTTCACCGACGACGGGGTGTTGGTGAGGTCCCGGGCGAACCGGGTCATCCGGGCGGTGGTCTCCGCGGCGGCGAGCGCCTCGCGGTGCGCCTGCGGGTCGGCGACCAGTAGTTCGACCTCGGTGAGCGCGGGCGTCTCGCCCGCCTCGGTCATCCGGAACCGGTACGCGGCGAGTTGCAGCCCCTCCACGAGGGCGCGGACCGCACCGGCCTCGACGTCGACGGGCAGCGCGAGTGTGACACGCGTCTCATCCTTCGCTGCGCGGGCGAGCGCCGCCCCGGCGGTCCGCCAGGCCTTGTCGGCGCCGTCGCCGACCCCGAGCAGCAGCAGCCGGCCCGGCGTGCGGGCGGGTCGCAGGTGAACGAAGGTCTCACCGGCCCGGCCGGTCAGCCGGGTGGCGGGTAGCAGGGCGTTCGCCTCCGCCGCCACCTCGTCGGGCAGGGCCGTGACGGTCGGGGCCAACGTCGCCGGGGTCTCGCCCCCGTCGGTCGCGGCACCGGCCCGGACGGGCAGGACGAGGGTGTCCAGCCGGTCGGGACCGGCTGTCAGACGGATGGCGAGCACGCTGGACCGTACCTCCGGGAATGATCGTGGCGCGGGGCGTGGACGCCCCGCGTACGTGTTCTGAAGACCCTGAGCCACCGGCGGCGCCGGTGGCTCAGGGACACGACGAACCGTCCGCGCACCGTCGCGCGGATTGTCGTTCGATCAGCCGGCGGCCGCCTTCAGCGCGTCACCGAGCGCGTTGGCCTCGTCGGGAGTCATCTCGACGACGAGCCGGCCACCGCCCTCCAGCGGGACTCGCATGACGATGCCCCGGCCCTCCTTGGTGACTTCCAGCGGACCGTCGCCCGTCCGCGGCTTCATCGCCGCCATGTTGTCTCCCCTCAGACCTACACCAGGGTCGGTGGGTTGCCCCACAGCCACTTCGTCATGACCACCCGCAACGTACGCGGGGGTGTCGACCAACGATTTTCCCTGATGAACACCGCCGGACCCAAACCGAAGCAGCATTGATGTAACAGCACCTAGCTTATCTTGGATAGGCCTGTCACAATGTGCGGTCATGCAGGCACGGTCGGCACTCTTCGACCTGTACGGCGACTACCTCCGGCCGAGGGGTGGCCGTGCACCGGTCGCCGCCCTGGTCAAGCTGCTCGCGCCGCTGGGGATCGCGCCCCCGGCCGTGCGCACCGCGGTCTCCCGGATGGTCCGCCAGGGTTGGCTCGATCCGCTCCGCCTGGCCTCCGGGCCGGGATATTCGATCACACCGAAGGCCGCCCGACGACTCGACGAGGCGGCCGCCCGGATCTACCGCACCGGCCGGGTCACCTGGGACGGCCGGTTCGACCTGCTGGTCCTTCAGACCCCGACGGCCCGGCGCGACCGGCAGCGGCTGGCCGCCAACCTGAGCTTCCTGGGCTACGGCACCCTCGACGAGCACACCTGGGTCGCCACCCGGGCGAGCGAGGACGTGGACCTGCTCCTGGAGGAGGCCGGGGTGCGCTACGAGCGGTTCACCGCCGCGCACGCCGCCGGCACGCCGGGCGCGATGGGGGTGGTCCGGCGGGCCTGGGACCTCACCGAGATCGGGCACGCGTACGAGCGTTTCGTCGCCGAGCAGCGTCCCCTGCTGGCCGGGGTGACCGTGCGCAGCGGCGACGAGGAGGCGTACGCAGCCCGGTTCCGGCTGGTGCACGCGTGGCGTACCTTCCTCTTCCGGGACCCGCAGCTGCCACCGGCGCTGCTCCCGGAGCGCTGGCCCGGCATCGCCGCGGCCAGTTTCTTCGACCGGCACGCGGCCCGGCTGCGCCCGGCCGCCGACCGGTACGTCGAGCAGTGCCTCGACAACGGCAACCGCACCACCCGACAGAAGGGTCGTTGAGAACGTGACCGAGCCGCTGCTCGTCGACCGCACCGACGCCGTGGTCACCCTGACGCTGAACCGTCCCACGGCGATGAACTCGCTCGACGTGGCGCTCAAGGAGGCGCTCCGGGACACCCTGGCCGAGCTGGAGACCGACCGGTCCTGCCGGGCGGTGGTGCTGGCCGGGGCCGGCGGCTCGTTCAGCGCGGGACAGGACCTGCGCGAGCACGTGCAGACCCTCCAGTCCCCCACCACGAACCCGCTGGACACCGTCCGGGCGCACTACAACCCGATCGCGGCGAAGCTGGCCAACCTGCCCAAGCCGGTGGTCGCCGCGGTACGCGGGATGGCCGCCGGAGCCGGCGCCTCGCTGGCGTTCCTCGCCGACTTCCGGATCGGCGGGCCGAAGACGAAGTTCCTGATGGCGTTCGCCGGGGTGGGGCTGGCCGCCGACACCGGCGCCTCCTGGACGCTGCCCCGGCTGGTCGGCCATGCCAAGGCCGTCGAGCTGCTGATGCTCGCCGAGCCGGTGGGCGCCGACGAGGCCAGCCGGCTGGGCCTGCTCACCAGGCTCGTCGAGGACGACGAGGCGGTGCTGCCGACCGCGCAGGAGCTGGCGGCCCGGCTCGCCGCCGGCCCGACGGTGGCGTACGGGGCGATCAAGCGGCAGCTCTCCATCGCCGACGCGGGCACCCTGGCCGACGCCCTGGCCGCCGAGGCCCAGGCCCAGGCGATCTGCGGGGCCACCGCCGACCACAAGGCCGCCACCCTGGCCTTCGTCAACAAGCAGAAGCCCACCTTCGAGGGCCACTGACACCTGACGCGGCCCGCGCGACCCGCACGCGCGGGCCGCGCCCAGGCCCTGCGCACACCACCCGGCCGCGCCCTCGCCCAGTGCGCCCGCTGCCGGGCGGCGGCACGGCACCCCGCGCACGACCACGCCGGGTGACGTTACCGCCGGAGGACCGCCGCTGGATGCGGGCCCTTTGCTCTGCACCCACCGGCGCGACAGGCACCCTGGGTATCCGCCCCGGCCGAGGCGGCAATCTGCGCGGATCACACAAGCGCAGCTCAACCCGGTGGTGCGTGGGTGGCTGCAGAGCAAAGGACGCGGTGAGCGGTCCCGCTCCCCGCGCCGCCCGGTGACACACTGTGATCGACCCAGATGTCACTGATGGTCACGTACGCCGGAGCCGACGTACCAGACCGCGTCGGAGGGTGCCGGTACCGCGAACATCACCGGGTAGCCCCATCTTCACCGGGACGCGGGCTAGTCGTCCTCCTCCGGGTCCTGGTTGGCCTCGGCGCCCAGCACGAACGCCTGCATGGCCAGCTCGTCGCCGGAGGGGGAGACGAACGCGGGCAGCTCGGCCGGGCCCAACTCCTGCACGTACGCCCAGAAGAGCCGGACCGCCTCGGCCCGCGAGTCCGCCTCGATGGGCAGGTCGAGGCTGACCAGCCAGGTCCGGCGCGGCGCGGGCGGCCCGAGCCGGTCGACGAGCTGCCGGAACACGTCGGGATCGAGCGGGCCGACCGGCCCGGTGACCGTCACCTGCTCGGCCGGGACGGGCTCGTCGAAGGCCCGCCGGGTGTACGCGACCACCAGCCCGGCACCGGAGCGGGTGACCCGACCCAGCGCCACCAGCCGGGGCGGGGAGTCCACCAGCACGGCCACCGGGTCGCCGGGGCGCGGCCGGGGCCCGGCGGCGGAGCCGGGCAGCTCCAGCGAGTCGTGGTGGACGAGACGCTCGGCGTCGAGGCGCCCCGGCGGGAGGAGCACCGCCCAGGCGCCCTCGGCCCGCCCGGTGCCCGCGTCGGTGCTCCGGCTGGCGCGGTGGTCGGTTGCGGTCATGCCCCCATCCCATCACGCGCCGACGCCGGGGCGGCGACGTGGCAGCCCGCCAGGTGGTCGTCGACCATCCCGGTGGCCTGCATGAGCGCGTACGCGGTGGTCGGACCGACGAAGCGGAAGCCGCGCTTCTTGAGGCCCTTGGCCATCGCCGTGGACTCCGGGGTGAGCGCGGGCACGTCGGCGAACGACTCCGGCCGGGCGGCCCGCGGCGGTGGCGCGTACGACCAGAGCAGCGCGGAGAGCCCGTCGGGCAGCTCCAGGGCGGCACGGGCGTTGGCGATCGCCGCCTCGATCTTGGCCCGGTTGCGGACGATCCCCGCGTCGGCGAGCAGCCGGGTCACGTCGGCCTCGCCGTACGAGGCGACCCGCTCGATCCGGAAGTCGTCGAAGGCGAGCCGGAACGCCGGCCGCTTGCGCAGGATGGTCAGCCACGACAGGCCCGACTGGAACGCCTCCAGCGTGAGCCGCTCGTAGAGCACGTCGTCGCCACGCAGCGGACGGCCCCACTCGGTGTCGTGGTAGGCGGCGTAGTCCGGGGTGCTGAACCCCCAGGCGCAGCGGGCCAGCCCGTCGGCGCCGGTAACCAGGTCACTCACGTCGTACACGGTAGGGCAGGGCCCCGACAGCGGGCCGGGGTCAGGGCAGGCGGCCCTGCTCGACCAGTCGGGCGAACCGCTTCAGGGCCAGGGTCAGGCTGGCCTTGGAGCCGGGCCAGAGCAGCGGCCAGGCGACCCGACCGGCCGCCCCGCCGGGCAGGTGGAACCACTCGTGCCAGACCACCTGGGTGCGGTCGCGTGCCAGCGGGGTGCAGCGCAGCACGCCGGGGCCACGCAGCAGCTTCCCGCAGTGGACCACACCGACCTCGTACGGCGCGTCCACCCGGACCACCCGCATCTCGTCCCGGAGCGCGGCCGGTCCGAGCGTGGTGACCGCCTCGACCAGGCTGCCCTCGCCGCCGTCGCCCTCCACCACCCGGACGGTGGTGAGCGGGATCCAGTCGGACTGCCGCTCCCAGTCGGTGAGCGCGGCGAAGACCCGGTCGGCGGGGGCGTCGACGATCACCGTGGCGGTGAACTCACCGGCCCCCTTGCGGGCGGCCTCGCGCAGCCCGTCCGCGCCGTCCGGGCCGGTCACACCGGCTCCGAGCGGACCTTGGCGGTATCCGCCGGATCGGCGTCCCGCCCGTCGGCCGGGTCGGTTCGCCCGGCGGTGGTCGGCTCGGCCACGTCGACCGGGGCCGGTGCGGCGGCGGCGTCGCGCAGGGCCGGCGTCGCGTCACCGGCCGCCGGCTCGTCACCGGCCGGCGTCGGGTCGGTGGTGGCCGGCGTCGGGCCGGTGGGCACGTCGGCGGCGGCGCCGGCGGCCTCCTCGCGGGTCCGGCGCAGCGCGTCGGCGTCGGCCGTGCGGCCCTCGCGCAGCGCGGTGACCTCGGCCTCCAGCACGCCGATCAGCTCGGTCTTGTAGCCGATGTCGTAGGCGGCGCGGCGCATCGCCTGGTCGACCTGGGCCATCCGGTAGCCGCGCAGCGCGGTGTCGAAGCGGACCTCGCCGACGTCCGACTCGCGCAGCGGGCGGGCGCCCGGCAACGGCACCGCCCGGCCGTCCGGCTCCGCCGGGACCAGGCCCGGATCCCGCCCGGAGACCAGCACCGTCACCCCGAACACCACCGCCGCCACGGTCAACGCGACAACCAGTACGAGCAGAACCTGACCCATGGACAGATCGTGGCACGGCGACCGGCCCCCGAGCGACCCCAACCACGCCACCGGTTCCCGATCCCCTGGTCACGCCACCGCACACGCCCCGCGCCCGGCAGCGGCGGCGGCCGCCCCGACGGCCGGCCAGGCGACCGGATAGCGTCGTCAGCGGCCGGGTGGACCCGGCCGGCGAGGTCGGGAGGCGGAATGGCCGGGGCGCTGCGGCTGGGTGGGCGGACGTTCGCACCGGGCGAGCTGGTGGTGATGGCGATCGTCAACCGGACGCCGGACTCGTTCTTCGACCGGGGGGCCACCTTCGCCCAGGACAGCGCGTTGCGCGCGGTGGAACGCGCGGTCGCCGAGGGCGCGGAGATCATCGACATCGGCGGGGTGAAGGCCGGGCCCGGCGACGAGGTCGACGTCGCCGAGGAGATCCGGCGGACGGTGGACACCATCGCCGCCGTGCGGGCCGCCTTCCCCGAGGTGGTCATCTCGATCGACACGTGGCGGGCCGAGGTCGCGGTGGAGGCGGTGGCGGCCGGCGCCGACCTGCTCAACGACACCTGGTCCGGGGCAGACCCGGCGCTCGCCCGGGTCGCCGCACGGACCGGCGCCGGGCTGGTCTGCTCGCACGCCGGCGGCCTCGCGCCGCGTACCCGGCCGCACCGGGCCGCCTTCGACGACGTGGTCGCCGACGTGGTGGCCACGGTGACCGGGCTCGCCGAGCGCGCGGTTGCCCTGGGGGTACGCCCCGACGGCATCCTCATCGACCCGGCGCACGACTTCGGCAAGAACACCCGGCACTCGCTGGAGATCACCCGGCGGCTCGACGAGCTCTCCGGCACCGGCTGGCCACTGCTGGTGGCCCTGTCGAACAAGGACTTCATCGGCGAGACGCTGGACCTGCCGGTGCCGGAGCGGCTGGAGGGCACCCTCGCCGCCACCGCCGTCTCGGCCTGGCTCGGCGCCCAGGTCTTCCGCGCCCACCAGGTCCTGCCGACCCGCCGCGTGCTGGACATGGTCGCCTCGATCCGGGGCGACCGCCCCCCGGCGCTCACCCGCCGCGGCCTCGCCTGATCCGTCCGACGGCGGCCGGGTCAGGTCCAGCGCAGGATGTTCTTCCGCCAGGCGTAGAGGATGCCGAGGGCGACCACGGCCACGAAGACGCCCATCTCGACGACGGTGACCAGGCCGAAGCCCGGGCGGTCGAAGACCAGCGCCCAGGGGAAGAGGAAGACCGCCTCCACCGCGAAGAGCACGTACAGGTACGCGTACACGTAGTAGCGGATCTGCATCTGCGCCCAGTCCCCGCCGACCGGGTCGAGACCGCACTCGTAGCTGGCCCGCTTGCCCCAGGGATCAGCCGTACGGCTGGGACGTAACACCCGGTTGGCCGAGAACGCCGTAACGAAGAAGAGGACGCTGGCGAGCAGCAAGAGCCCGAGCGTCGCGTACGAGCCCAGGTAACCGGTCACGGTGGGTCAGCCTACCGGGCACCGTCCCGCGCCCGCCGGATCAGGACTCGTACCGAATGCGTTACGGACTTGTTTCCCGATGGGACTAGTGCGCTCCGGCAACTTTTAACGAAGATGAAACCTCACCCAGTGTCACGGAGGACAGATGGCCCGCGTGGACGTACGCCCCCCTCGGCGGGCGCTCGCCCGGCGTACCTCATCGCTGCTCGCGGCATCGCTCGCGGCCGGCCTGGCGGTGGCCCTGGCGGTCGCGCCCGAGCTGGCCACCGCAGCTCCGGCGACCACGGTGACCACCCCCGGCACCGGCGAGACCGCCCCCGGCGGTGAGCCGACGGACGACACGAGCACGCCTCCGGTGGAGCCGACGGCGACGGAGCCGGTGCCGACCACCGCGCCCCCGACCCTGCCGCCCGATCCGACCACCCCGGCGCCGGCGCCGACCACCACCGCGCCGACCACCACCCCGCCGGGCGACCCGGCCCCGACGACCGCCGCGCCGACCACCACCCCGCCCCCGCCGGCCGGCGGCAGGCCGGCCCCGCCGAACGCGCCGGCGTCGAGCCAGCCGAACGCCGACGGGCTCGGGGTCCGGGTCACCACCCGGGACCTCACACTGGGCCGCTCCTACTGGAACGCGAAGAGCACCGTGGCCAGCCTGCGGGTCACCGTGGAGAACACCGGCACGGTCGGCGAGCGGGTCCGCCTCGGCTACACCCTGCCCGCCGGGCTGAGCGACGCCGGGACGGCCGGCTGCGTCGCCGCGGGCGGCGGGAGCTGGGGCTGCGGTGAGTGGAGCGTCGCGCCGGGCGCGCGCTTCACCAGCCTGATCAAGGTACGCGTCGGCGGCGACGCCTGGCGGAGGATGCCGCTGAGCGGCTCGGTCCGGGTGACCGCCACCGGGCCCGGCACGAGCGGCGCCGTCGAGGACAACGAGGGCTTCGCGGTCCTCTTCCCGCCCGGCCCGCCGGTGCCCGGGATGCTGCTCGACGCCGACGAGGTGGCCTTCGACATCACCGGAGGCGCGACCGAGCTGGCCGTCCGGCTGGGCAACACCGGCGGGGTGGACGCCACCGGGCGGGTCGAGGTGGTCCTGCCGTCCGGGGTCAGCGTGCAGAGTCCCCCGCCGTACTGCGCCGTGGCGTCGCCGACGCGTACCCGCTGCGACCTGGGCATGCTGCCGACGGGCCGGACGCAGACCCTGCGGCTGCCGGTGGTCGCCACCCCGCAGGCCCAGCGCGAGGCGCCACTGGCCGGCGCGGTGATCGGCGAGCTCGACCCGCGCAGCGGTCGTACCCGGCAGATGCAGATGAGCTTCCGGATCGTCGCGGCGGCGGCGCTGGCCACCCCGCCGGCGAGCACCCCCACACCGACCGGTTCGCAGGGCGTGCTCGCCGCGGCCGGCCGGAACGCGGACACCGGCGGGATGAATTCGGTGCAGCGGATCGCGGTCGCCCTGATCGCGGTCTCGGTGCTGCTGGTCGTCCTGGCGCTCGCGCTGGCCACCACTTCGCTGCGGCGGCGGATGGGCGGACCGGCGCCGGACCCGACCGCGAATCCGGCAGCGGACTGAGCCGACCCCGCCGGAACTGTCACCAGCCGGTGATATGGATTACGGCGGCGGTCATGAAACGGCACAAATAAGGAAAAAAATCCGCCGAATCCATTCCCATTCGTCGGACCTCCACCAAGGTTGCCCTAACGGCTCGACGTAGGCTCTGGGGTGAGAAACGACAGCGGGCCGGACCAGCCACGGGCGGATCGGCGCAGCGGCGCGTCAAGGAGGTCACGTGGCGGGGCAAGGCCGGGTCACCATCAGGTTCAGCCGCCCGCGCGACGGGGCTGAGCGAAGCGAGGTGCAGGCGTGACCAAGCAGATCCGTCAACTGGACCGGGTGGTCATCCGGTTCGCCGGCGACTCCGGCGACGGCATGCAGTTGACCGGCGACCGGTTCACCTCCGAGACGGCGCAGCTGGGCAACGACATCTCCACGTTGCCCAACTTCCCGGCCGAGATCCGGGCGCCCGCCGGCACGCTGCCCGGCGTGTCGAGCTTCCAGGTGCACTTCGCCGACTACGACATCCTCACCCCGGGCGACGCCCCGAACGTCCTGGTGGCGATGAACCCGGCGGCGCTCAAGGCCAACCTGGCCGACCTGCCGCGCGGCGCGGACATCATCGTCAACACCGACGAGTTCAACCGGCGCAACCTGGCCAAGGTCGGCTACACGACCAGCCCGCTGGACGACGACTCGCTCGCCGGCTACGTGGTGCACCCGGTCGCGCTGACGTCGATGACCGTCGGCGCGCTGGCCGAGCACGAGGTGTCCAAGAAGGACGCCGAGCGGGCCAAGAACATGTTCGCCCTCGGCCTGCTCTCCTGGATGTACTCCCGGCCGTACGAGTCGACGCTGCGGTTCCTGGAGCGCAAGTTCGCCGCCCGGCCCGAGCTGGTCGCGGCGAACGTGGCCGCCTTCCGGGCCGGCTGGAACTTCGGCGAGACCACCGACTCCTTCTCCGTCCGGTACGAGGTGAAGCCGGCGAAGATGCTGCCGGGCACCTACCGGAACATCACCGGCAACGCGGCGCTCTCGCTCGGCCTGGTGGCCGCCGGGGTCCGCTCCGGACTGCCGGTGTTCCTCGGGGCGTACCCGATCACCCCGGCGTCGGACATCCTGCACGAGCTGAGCAAGCACAAGCGGCTCGGCGTGGTCACCATGCAGGCCGAGGACGAGATCGCCGCGGTCGGCGCCGCGCTGGGCGCCTCGTACGGCGGCGCGCTCGGCGTGACCACCACCAGCGGCCCCGGCGTGGCCCTCAAGAGCGAGACGATCTCGCTGGCCGTCGCGCTGGAGCTGCCGCTGGTCATCGTGGACGTGCAGCGGGCCGGGCCGTCCACCGGCATGCCCACCAAGACCGAGCAGGCCGACCTCAACATGGCGCTGTACGGCCGGCACGGCGAGGCCCCGGTCGCGGTGATCGCGCCCAAGTCGCCGTCCGACTGCTTCCACGCGGCGCTGGAGGCGGCCCGGATCGCGCTGACCTACCGCACCCCGGTGATCCTGCTGTCGGACAACTACGTCGCCAACGGCTCCGAGCCGTGGCTGCTGCCCGACGTGGAGTCCCTGCCCGACCTGCGGGTGGAGTTCGCCAGCGCGCCGAACGGCGAGGACGGCACCACCTTCCTGCCGTACCTGCGGGACCCGGAGACGCTGGCCCGGCCGTGGGCCGTCCCGGGCACCCCGGGGCTGGAGCACCGGATCGGCGGCCTGGAGAAGGCCGACAAGACCGGCGACATCTCGTACGACCCGGCGAACCACGACTTCATGGTGCGGACCCGGGCCGCCCGGATCGAGACCATCGGAGTGCCGGACGTCGAGGTGGACGACCCGGACGGCGACGCCCGGGTGCTGGTGCTCGGCTGGGGCTCGACGTACGGCCCGATCGGCGCGGCCTGCCGTGGCCTGCGCCAGCGCGGGCTCTCCGTCGCCCAGGCCCACCTGCGGCACCTGGCCCCGATGCCGGCCAACCTCGGTGAGGTGCTGCGCTCGTACGAACGGGTGGTCATCCCCGAGATGAACCTCGGCCAGCTCGCCCACGTGATCCGGGCGACGTACCTGGTCGACGCCATCGGCTACAACCAGGTCCGCGGCCTGCCCTTCACCGCCGCCGAGCTGGAGACGATGCTGGAAGAGGTCCTGAAGAATGTCTGAGCCCGTCGCCCTCAAGCTCACCGCGAAGGACTTCAAGTCCGACCAGGAGGTGCGCTGGTGCCCCGGCTGCGGCGACTACGCCATCCTGGCCGCCGTCCAGGGGTTCATGCCGGAGCTGAACATCCCCCGGGAGAACATTGTCTTCGTCTCGGGCATCGGCTGCTCGTCCCGCTTCCCGTACTACATGAACACCTACGGGATGCACTCGATCCACGGCCGCGCCCCGGCGATCGCCACCGGCCTGTCGGTGTCCCGGCCGGACCTGTCGGTCTGGGTGGTCACCGGTGACGGCGACGCGCTCTCCATCGGCGGCAACCACCTGATCCACGCGCTGCGTCGCAACGTCAACCTCAAGATCCTGCTCTTCAACAACCGGATCTACGGCCTGACCAAGGGGCAGTACTCGCCCACCTCCGAGGTCGGCAAGATCACCAAGTCGACCCCGCTCGGTTCGGCGGACGCCCCGTTCAACCCGCTGTCGCTGGCGCTCGGCGCGGAGGCCACCTTCGTCGCCCGCACCATCGACTCCGACCGCAAGCACCTCCAGTCGGTGCTGCGGGCCGCCGCCCAGCATGAGGGCTCGGCGTTCGTGGAGATCTACCAGAACTGCAACATCTTCAACGACGGCGCGTTCGACCAGCTCAAGGAGCCGGCCACCCGGGACGACTTCCTGATCCGGCTGGAGCACGGGCAGCCGATCACCTTCGGCGCCGACGGGCAGTTCTGCGTCGTCCACCCGCCGGGCGGCTTCGGCCTCGAGGTGCGCGAGACCGCGGCCACCCCGGCCGAGGAGATCGTCGTGCACGACACCACGGTGGCCGACCCGGCGTACGCCTTCGCGCTGTCCCGGCTGCCCGGGCTGGACCTGCGCAACACCCCGATCGGGGTGTTCCGCTCGGTCGACCGCCCGTCGTACGACAGCGTCGTGCAGGAGCAGGTCGCCACGGCGAAGGCGAAGGTCACCGAGACGCCGGAGCAGCAGCTCGCCGGCCTGCTGGCCAGCGGCGACACCTGGACCATCCTCTGACCCACCGGCACTGACACGACGGAGGCGGCCACCCCACCGGGTGGCCGCCTCCGTCGTCGGTCAGGGGGTGGCGGTGGCGGACCTGGGCCGGTCGTCGCGCACGTGGACCAGCATGTCGCCGGTCTCGATCACCGCGCCGGCCCTGTCCGCCAGGGTGACCACCTTGCCCCGCCGCACCAGCGCGATCACCAGCGACTCCAGCTCGCGCGGGGACTTGCCCACCTCGTGCCGCTCCGCCGACCGCATCGCCAGCGCCATGCCCTGGCCGGGGGTGAGCAGATCCTCCACCACGTCGATGAGCGGCGGGGCCGAGGTGGAGAGCCCCAGCAGCCGGCCGGCGGTGGCCGAGGAGACGATCACGTGGTGGGCGCCGCTCTGCCGCAGCAGCGGGGCGTTCTCCGCCTCCCTTACCGCGGCGATGATCCGGACCTGGCCGGCGGTGAGCTGCCGGGCGGTGAGCGCCACCAGCACCGAGGCGTCGTCGCTGTCGGTCGCGATGATCACCGCCTTGGCGTTGCGGACGTGCGCCTCTTCCAGCACCGACGAGCGGGTGGCGGACCCCTCGATCGCGACCAGGCCGGCGGAGGTGGCCTGCCGCAGGGCCGTCCCGCTGCGCTCCACCACCACGATCCGGGACTTGTCCAGGCCGTTCTCGAGCAGGGCGGAGACCGCGCTGCGCCCCTTTGTGCCGTAGCCGCAGATGATGACGTGGTCCTTCACGGTCCTCCTCCACCGACCCAGGCGACGGCCGGTCCGGTACTGCTCGGTCAGGACTTCCAGGGTGGTGCCGACCAGGATGATCAGGAAGATCACCCGGGCGGGGGTGATGAACAGGACGTTCACCAGCCGGGCGGAGGGGGTGAACGGCGTGATGTCGCCGTACCCGGTGGTCGAGAGCGACACGACCGCGTAGTAGAAGCAGTCGAGAAGGGTGAGGCCGTCCTCGTTGACGTCGCGGTAGCCGTCCCGCTCCAGGTACACCACCGCGACGACGGCCAGCACCAGACCGAGGGCGGCCGCGAGGCGGATACTCAGCGCGCTGAGCGGGCCCCGCCGCTGCGCGGGAAAGTGGATCACCGTGGGGCCTGCCCCGACCTCGCCGTCGCCTGCACGACCACAACATAGCGGTTGGCCACGGTTCCGCACGTCGGGGTGTCGTACGGGACGGCCGGCCGGGCCGGCAACGGGCATGATGGGAACAGTCCCCGCAACCGCCCTGCCGCGAGGAGGCCCCCATGTCGTTGCTGCGACGGGTTATCGGCGCGGTGCTGCGCCGGGTGCGCCAGCGCCAGGGCCGCACCCTGCGCGAGGTTGCCGAGGCGGCGGGGGTGTCCCTGCCGTACCTGTCGGAGGTGGAGCGCGGCCGCAAGGAGGCCAGCTCCGAGGTGCTGGCCGCGATCTGCCGCGCCCTCGGGATCAGCCTCTCCGACCTGTTGGAGGAGGCGCGCGACGACCTGCGCCGGGTCGAACGGCGGGTCCCCGCCGCTCCCCGGGCCGCGCTCGCCCGGCTGGAGCGGGTGCCGGCCGCCCGTGGCGACGCCGCCGGCCCGCGCCTGCGCGTCGGGTTCCACCCGGACTCCCCGGCACCCGAGCCGCGGGCGGCGACACCGGTGCTCGGCGACCGGCTGTTCCGCCTCGACGCCGCACCGCCGGCGACCGGTGGCCGCCTGCTGCACGTGGGCGGGTCGGCCGTCGGCACGGGCGCGACCGTGCTGGCCACCGGCGGAGTGGTTCCGCACCTCGGTTCGCCGGTCGGCGGGACGGGTCTGCGGGTCCGGCTGTT
The DNA here is from genome assembly GCF_049629545.1 of Micromonospora citrea. Taxonomy (GTDB): domain Bacteria; phylum Actinomycetota; class Actinomycetes; order Mycobacteriales; family Micromonosporaceae; genus Micromonospora; species Micromonospora citrea_A. Next base: position 45,617 of record NZ_JBNADX010000004.1, on the reverse strand, counting down.
CGCCTCCGCGCCGGCCGGTCGCCCCGCTGCGCGTACCTCCCGGTTGCTGGCCCGGCGGCGGGCCCGGACGGGCCGGCGGCGGCTGACCGCCCGGTAGGGCGTGCCGGTTCTGCCGTCGGCGGATCTGCCGCCGGCAGAAACGCTGGGGGCCCGACCACCGCCGGGCGCAGGCTGGGGACGTGCCGGTCCCCCGGGCGGATCTCGTCGCCCGCCGGCAGCGCGGAGGGTGGCCACCATGATCGGGTACGACGTGCGGATGCTGGCCGACGGACAGCCGTCCTTCGGTGACCACGTCTTCGAGCGGTTGCTGAAGGAACGGATCATCTTCCTCGGCACGGAGGTCACCGACGCCTCGGCCAACCAGATCTGCGCCCAGATCCTGCTGCTCGCCGCCGAGGACGGCGAGCGGGACATCTACCTCTACATCAACTCGCCGGGCGGCTCGGTGAGCGCGGGAATGGCCGTCTACGACACCATGCGCTACGTACCCAACGACGTGGCCACCCTGGCCCTCGGCTTCGCCGGCTCGATGGGCCAGTTCCTGCTCTGCGCCGGGGCGGCGGGCAAACGGTTCGCGCTCCCCCACTCGCGGATCATGATGCACCAGCCGTCCGGCGGGATGGGCGGCACGGCCGCCGACATCACCATCCAGGCGGAGAACATGCTGCACGTGAAGCGGACCATGCAGGAGCTGATCGCCGAGCACAGCGGCCGCACGCTCGACGAGATCCAGCGCGACTGGGACCGGGACCGCTGGTTCACCGCCGAGCAGGCCCGCGAGTACGGCCTGATCGACCAGGTGCTGACCCACGTCGAGCAGCTCGCCGCCTGACCGTCCCGTCCGGCCGGGGCGGGACGTGACGACGGCCGGCGGGATGGTCCCCCGCCGGCCGTCCCGCGTCCGGGTCAGGGCAGCTCGACGAGCCCGCGCGGGGCCGGTGTCCCGCCGGCACACCACGTCGGTGGCGCAGCGCGGCGAGTCACCGGGACCGGTGGACATCGAGGGCGGCTGCGGCGGACCCGCCCCCTCGATCGCGTCCGTCGGCCGTCCCGGCCAGGGCCGGGACCTGCGTTCCTCGATACCCGCCGAGCCTATGCCGGGGTGCTCCGGCGCGCTCCGGACGCGGGCGCAGCGCTTTTCGATCAATTCTCGTTACATGCGCCGTCGTCGGCCCGGCGCACACCGGTGTCGACGGCCGGCCGGTCCCCTCGCGCGGGCCCCGCGTCCCTGTCCGCCGGGGCGCCGGGCCGGCACGGCCGGTCAGGGGTAGCTGACGACCGGGCTGGTGCCGTACTCGCCGACCACCGGGACGCCGACCTCGTTGATCGTCTTCTCGATGCCGCCGCTGCCGTCGAGGAAGACGGTCACCATGTGGTGGAAGCGCACCCCGTCGCGGCGCGGCGCCTCGATCCCCCGGTCGCAGCGGATGTCGACGCCCTGGTTGAAGTACGAGTAGACGCCGAGCCCCCAGGCCTCGTGCTCGCGTACCCCGTCGGCGACCTTGTACGACGCCCAGCCGCGCCCGGTCGGGCTGCGCCAGGCCGCCTGGCTCGGCGGGTCGTACGGCAGTTCGCTCTGGTAGAAGATCGTCCGGCCGCGCTCGCCGTTCCAGATGGTCTGGTAGCGCTGGTAGTGCTCCACGAAGAGCCCGTACGCGGTCACGTCGTCGCCGTTGACGACGACGCCGGTGTCGGCGGTGTTGGCCGTCCAGCCGATGCCGTTGCCGTGGTCGCCCCGCCAGGCCCAGACGTTGTCGATCAGGGTGTGGCGGCTGTTCACCACCAGGCTGGTCCGGGCCCGGCCGACCCACGGTCCGCCGATGCGGAAGAAGAGGTCGTGCACCGAGATCGGGTCGTCGGCGTGCACGCGGCGGGAGTGACGGTGGCCGATCTCGACCAGCGTCGCCGACTCCTGCTCGCCCGCGTCGACCAGGATGCCGGCGATGCGTACGCCGTCGACGTCGGCGACCCGCAGCGCGGCGTCACCGGTGGTCGGGGCGAGGCTCGGCATGCCCAGGCCGAGGACGACGGTGCCCGGGTGGATCACCCGCAGGGCCCGGTCCAGCCGGTAGACGCCGGGGGTGAGCAGCAGGTGCTTCCCGCGCGCCAGTTCCCGGTTGATCCGCTGGGCGTCGTGCTCCGGCCGGGCGACGAAGAAGGCCCGCAGCGGCAGCGACCGGGTGGCGCCGCCGCCCGACGCCCAACTCGTGCCGACGGTGTCCCGGCGCAGCCCCGGCACGGCGACCCGCCAGCGTCCGGCGGCGTCGACGAAGAGGTACGGCTTCTCCCGGGTCACCGGGCTGGTCGCCAGGGTGGTGTACGGCGGGTCGGGGAAGCCCTGCGCGGGTGCGCCGAGGACGCCGGAGAAGACCTGGTTCCAGACCCCGTTGGTCCAGTCGCCGCCGAGTTCGCTGTCCCGGGTGAGCCACTGCTGCTGGGAGCCGTTGATGGTGATGCCGTCGACCTTCGAGTCGGCGATGAAGCCGCCGCTGGAGTAGCCGCCGTTGCCGGGTTCCAGCCAGAGGATGCCCTTGACGTGCACCCGGCGCATCGGGGACGCCTGCGAGACGGCCCACTGGTTCGACCAGTCGGTGGGGGTGACGGAAAGGTTCTCGGCCGAGCGCCAGAAGTTGGTCAGTGCGGAGATGCCGGCCGGTGAGTTCGGGTCGGGCTGGCCGACGACGCGTACCGCGCCGCGGATGTCGACGTCGTCGGGGTGCTCGCCGAGGCCGGCGACCGTCGTGTAGTAGCCCAGTCGGGCGTCCACGTCGTACCGGCCGGGCTTGAGCAGCACCGCGTACCGGTCGGTGCCCATCTCGTTGCGTTCCTGCCGGGCGAAGAGCCGGTCGACGGTGGACTGGATCTCGGCGGCGGGGGTGCTCGGGTCGTACACGAAGACGTTCGGCCCGAAGTCGGGCTCCGGTTCGTCGTGGCGGGCGGGCGCGGCGGAGGCGGCGGTCGGGACGAGCCCGGCCGCCGCGGTGGCCGCGGCGAGGGTCAGCAGTTGGCGGCGGGACGGGTGGAAGTGGGAGGTCATCGGCCTGCCTGTCGGTGGTGGGCGGCCCCACGGACATCGTGAGAGCGCTCTCTCGGATGACCGTCGGGCGTCCCGGTGGAGGAACAGGGGGATGCCGCCGTTTCTACCGCCTCGACGGCGATCGCGCCAGAGGTCACGCCGCATCGGAGCTTGACGGGAGTATTCGTTAGTCTAGACTTACCGTTCGTGACCCCTTACCAAGGGCGGATGTTGGACGCCCTGGGCGACCCGACCCGACGGTCCATCTTCGAACTCCTCGCCGTCGGCCCCCGCTCCGTCGCCGAGATCGCCGCCGACCTGCCGGTCAGCCGCCCCGCGGTCTCCCAACACCTGAAGGTGCTCAAGGAAGCCCGACTCGTCTCGTCCACCCCGGTGGGCACCCGTCGCGTCTACGCGCTGGACCCGCAGGGCCTGGCGGCCGTACGCGGCTACTTCGACCAGTTCTGGAACCAGGCCCTGGCCGCCTTCGCGCAGGCCGTGGAGAAACCGGAGGAGAAATCATGACAACCGACGTCAGCGAACCGACCGTCGTCCGCAGCAGCATCGAGGTCGTCGCCACGCCCGAGCAGGCCTTCAGCGTCTTCACCGACGGCCTCGACCGCTGGTGGAACCGGCAGCACCACCTGCTGCCCGGCGAACTCAAGCAGGTCGGCGTGGACCCGCACGAGGGCGGGCGGGTCTGGGAGGAGAACGACGCCGGCGAGGTGTGCGTCTGGGGTCGGGTGCTCACCTGGGAGCCGCCCCGCACCTTCGCCTTCTCCTGGCTCATCGGCCCGGACTGGGCGGTGCCCGCACCGGACGCGACCGGCAGCCGGGTCACCGTCACGTTCACCCCGACCGACCGGGGCACCCGCGTCGACCTGGTCCACGACCGGCTCGACGCGCACGGGCCCGGTTGGGAGGGCGTCCGCGCCGGGGTGGGCGGCGAGGGCGGCTGGCCCGGCCTGCTGCGGCGCTACGCGGCCGAGGCCTGAGGCGAAGGCGGCCGGAACGCCCGGGCGGCGTCCCGATCCGGGTCGGACCGGGACACCGCCCAGGTGGGTCAGCCCGCCGCGACCCGCCAGGCCTCGGCGAGCTTCAGCACCGCCCTGGTCGGCTCGCCGACCAGCAACGCGTGCTCCGCGTCGGCGGTCAGCGTGGAGGTCCGCGCGGCCGAGGCGGCCGTGGTCCCCTCCCGCACGATCGCCGCCTGCGCGACGTCCCGGAGCGCCGACACCAGCAGCTCGTGCTGCGCGGCGCCGTCCCGGCCGGTGAGGGCCAGCAGGGCCGAGACCGCTACCAGGTCCTTGACCACCCGGCGCTCGTCGCGCACCGAACCGTCGGCGTGCCAGGAGCCGCCGCCGCGCAGCGACCGGTCCAGCAGGGCCACCGCGGCGCGGATCCGGCCGTCACCCTTCACCGCCGCCAACCCGGCGCGCAGCTCCCGCAGCCGGTCCCGGGTCGGATCGGTACGCAGACCCCAGCCGTACGGGTACAGCGGGTCGTAGCCGGCGTCGCCGACGTTGACCGGCTCCTGCGCCAGCGAACGCGGCCAGGACACCGGCAGCCGGCCGGTGAACGGGCGCCTGCCGAAGAGCACGTCCGCCACGCCGGCGCCCTCGGTGCCGGGCAGCCAGGAGGCCACCACGGCGTCCGCCCCGGCGAGCGCGTCGTCGAGCACGAGCGGGCGGCCCGACACCACCAGCACGACGCAGTCGGCCACCGCCGCGCAGACCTTCCGGACGATGTCCCGCTCGGCGGCGCTCAGCGTCATGGTGAAGCCGTTGTTGCCGACGTCGCCCTGGCCCTCGGCGTACGGTCGCTCGCCGATGACGACGACGGCCCGGTCGTGCCCGGCCAGCGGTGCGGAGGCGTCGGCGCTGAAGGTGACCTCGGCGTCCGGGGCCACCTGCCGGATGCCCTCGACGATGCTGGTGCCGGGGGTGATGTCGCCGTTGCCGCCCTGCCAGGTGATGGTCCAGCCGCCGGACTGCGCGCCGACGTCGTCGGCGTTGCCGCCCGCCACGTAGACCTTGCCGGTGGTGGGCAGCGGCAGCACCCGACCGGTGTGGCGGAGCAGCACCTGGGACTTCGCCGCCGCCTCGCGGGCCACCGCCCGGTGCGCGGGCGAGCCCACGTCGGCGAGGTGGGTCCGGTCGGTGAACGGCTGCTCGAAGAGGCCGAGGTGGAACTTCTGGGTCAGGATCCGACCGACCGCGTCGTCGATCCGGGACATCGGCACCGTCCCGGCCTCGATCTGGCCGAGCAGCGTCTCCTCGAAGCGCTGGTACTCGTTCGGCACCATGATCATGTCCAGGCCGGCGTTGATCGAGGTGCGCACGTCGCTGGCGTAGTCCCCGGGGATCTGGTCGATCGCGGCGTAGTCGCTGATCAGGAAGCCGTCGAAGCCGATCTTCTGCTTGAGGACGTCGGTGAGCAGTTCCTTGTGGGCGTGCATCTTGACCGGGTTGCCCACCCCGTCGTCGGTGAAGTCGACGCTGGAGTACGAGGGCATGATCGTCCCCGCGTGGTGCCTGCGCACCGCCGGCACGTACGGCCCCAGGTGGACCCGGTCGAACTCGGCCCGGCTCATCGTGGTGACGCCCTGGTCGATCCGGTACCCCCCGCTGCCCGGCTGGTACGTGGTCCCGCCGTCGCCGGCGAAGTGCTTCACCGAGGCGAGCACCCGGTCGGCGTCCTTGCGGTCGGCCAGCGAGCGGCCCTGGAGCCCGTCGATCACCGTCTCGTTGGCGACCACCAGCGCCGGGTCCTCCCCGAAGGACTCGTAGGTGCGCCCCCACCGGTCGTCGCGGGCCACGCAGACACAGGGCGCGAACGCCCACTGCGGCCCGGTCGCCCGGGTCTCCTTCGCGGTGACGTGCCCGGCCCGCTCGACCAGGCCCGGGTCACGGGCCGCGCCGAGCCCGATGTTGTGCGGGAAGATCGTGGCGCCTCTGAGGTTGCCGTGCCCGTGCACCGAGTCGACGCCGTAGACCAGCGGGATCTGCAACCGGGTCTGCAGCGCGCGGGTCTGGTAGCCGTCGACCATGTCCGCCCAGGACGCCGGGGTGTTCGGGTCGGGCACCGAGCCGCCACCGGAGAGCAGCGAGCCGAGCCGCCAGGTGGCCGGGTCGTCCGGGGCGTCGAGGGCGTTCCGCTCGGCCTGGGTCATCTGGCCGACCTTCTCCTCCACCGACATCCGCCCGAGCAGGTCGGCGACCCGCTCACGGACCGGCCGGGACGGGTCCAGGTACGGCAGGCCGTGCGCGTTCACCACGATGTTCGGCAGGTCCTCGGGGACGGCGACGCCGCTCCCGGAGAGCGTCAGCGGGATGTTCTCCGCCGTCTCGGCCCGGTCGTCGGGGCGCGTGGACACGGTGATCTGCCGGGTGGCCCCGGACGCGGTGCCGGCGGGGAAGACGAACTCCCCCTCGACCGGCTCGTAGTCCTCGCCGAGGGTGGCGGAGCCGCTGCCGGTGGCGTACCGGAGGGTCACGTCGCGCTCCAGCGGCGTGCCACCGGTGGTGGTGAGCCGGAGCGTCACGGTGGCCGACCCACCCTCGTCGAGCAGGCTGACCGCCGGGGTGGCGTCCACCCGCACGGTCGGCTTCACCTCGGGTACGCCGTACACCTGGACGTCGTCGATGCGGAAGGTGTCGGCGTAGCCGGAGCGGGGCTGCATGGCGTAGCCCCACATCCGGTCGAGGTCCAACTCCTTGTTGATGCCGCCGACGGGCTGATAGTCGGTCCGGTACGCGAACCGGGAGAAGGGGATCTCGACCAACCGCCAGCCGACCCAGTCCTCGGTGAAGCTGGTGGTCCAGAGTTCGCTGTGGTCGGCGTCCGCCCCGCCGTCCTTGATCTCCAGGTCGATCCGGCGCCCGGCCCCGGGCGCGGCCGGCGGCACGGTCAGCGGGCTGAAGTACCAGAACCGGAACCCGCCGAAGCGGCTCCAGTCCTGCGGGTCGGTGTCGAAGCTCAGGTGGTGCGAGAAGCCGGCCCAGCTGGTGGTCGTGTCGACGGCCACGGCCAGGGCGTGGTTGCCGGCGGGCGCACCGTCGCGGGGCGTGTCGACGTAGCTCAGCTTCGGGACGCGGGAGGCGTCGCCGGCGAAGGTGGAGACGCCGGGCTGGCCGGCGGGTGGGTCCAGCGGCGGTCGCGGGACCTCGAAGTCGGCGACCGTCGCCACGTTGGTGAACAGCTCCACCTGGTCGAAGCGCAGCTCACCGGCGCCCTGCGGCAGGTTGACCGCGAACCCCCACATCCGGTCGAGCTGGAGCTCCCGGTCCTTCGGACCGTCCGCCGGCTGGTAGCTGGTCCGCCAGGCGAACTCGGGGAAGGTCGTCCGGACCTGCTTCCAGCCGGTGGAGTCGTCGACGAAGGAGGACTCCCACAGCTCCGACGCCTCGCCGTGCGCGCCGCCGTCCTTGATCTCGAACTGGACGCGCCGGCCGCTGCCGTCACCCTTCACCCAGAACGAGAACCCGTCGTACGCCCGCCAGTCCTGGTGACCGTCCGGGGCGGTGAAGTTGTGGGTGAAGCCGCCCCAGCCGTCGATGTCGTACCGGACGGCGAAGGCGTCGTCGCCCTCGCCCGCGCCCGGCCGGTCGCCGGTCGGGACGGTGGCCACCACGGGCCGCTCGGCGTCGGTGGAGGCGAAGAGCGCGACCTCGGGCGGGATGCCGTCGGAGTAGTCCTCGACGGTCCGCCGGACGCCGGCCGGCGGCGGCTCGGCGGCGACGCCGCGGGCCGTGACGTGGTCCGGCACGGCCTGCGCGACCGTCGGCGTGACCAGTAACGACGCGGGCAGGACGACGGCGAGCAGGGCGGCGGTCCGGGTACGGGAGCCGCCCCGCCTGCGATGAGGGTCGGGATGCACGGTGCCTCCTGTGGTGGGGGTGGGGGTACGCGGGCAGGGTGGATCGACCGCGCGCCGGCGGCTCGCGGCGGGTGGGTGGGCAGGCGGGCCTTCCCCGCCGGTACGAGCGGTGCGTCACGGTAGGGTGACGTGAGAACGCTCTCCGTCGATTGTTGTAAGGGACAACATATTGGCTGACGTCGTTCCGGGGAAGTAACGAAACGGTAACGGAAGGCGACGGGCGTGGATGCCCTGCCCCTCCCGGCCGCCCAGCCGACCCCGCCGGCATGCGGAAGGCGGCTGCCGTACCGGCACGGCAGCCGCCTTCCACCAGGACCACTCAGCAGTGAGCGCCGCCCACCACGGGCTCGCGGGTCCCGCCCACCGCAGGCGCATGCAGGCCGGCAGGGCCGGTCAGGAGTACACGCCCCGTACTGCTTCGACGAACGCATCCCCGAGCTCCGAGGGCGGCTGGTCCTTGATGGGGAACAGCTCCATCCGCAGGGCGTACGTGAGTTCGAGCTGGACCCCGGCGCCGTCGGCGTCCTTGTTGACGAAGTTCTCCGGCAACGTGCCGGCGACATTGCCGGTCGCGGGGTAGACAACGTTGATGCCGTCGATGGCTTCCAGGGCCGTCGCCAGCTGAGCGCCCTTGGCGGCGTCCAGCCCACCGATGTGGACCGTCTTGTCCGAGCCCGCCATGCCGTGGATCGACAGCGCGTGCGTCCGCTGGCGGATCAGGATCAGGCACTCCTCGACGTCCCAGTTCACGCTGGTGACGTGCAGTCTCGGGAAGTTCTGACCGGCGGGCAGCTTGCCCTTGAACTGGCACTGGGTGTGCTCGGGGCCCGCGATCGCGCTCGCGATCTCGCTGGTACGCGGCTCGATCGCGCCACCGTGCGGGGCTACGACGATCAGCGGTGAGTCGGTGACCGTCCAGGTGAGGTCGTATGCCTCCTCCTTCTCGACCTTGCGCAACGCGGTCATCGACGGGTACTCCGCGACGCTGCCCGGAATTGCACCCGCCTCCGGCCGCGGCGACGGCGGCGACGGCCGGCCCAACCCGGCTGCGCCGTAGCCCGCCAGCAGGACGAGTGGGACGGCCAGGGCGCTCGAGATCCACTGTGTACGACTGTTCACGGTTCTCCTGTCGATACTCGGACCCGCAGTATCGAGCAGAATCCCCGCCAGCCGCTGCCCTGCGGCCCGCCCGGTCGGCGTCGCGGGCCACCACCGCCGGTCACCGGCCCGGCTGGCCGGCGGACTCCGATCCGGCCGGTTCCGAGCCCCGGTAGCCGATGCCCGAACCGTAGGGGTAGAGGACCCGCGTGCCGTCCGGCGTACGGATGGTGACCGGGAGACGGCCGGTCGGCTCCGCGCCGACCAGGATGTCGGCCAGGGCGACGAGCGAGACGTCCCGATATCCGTACGCCGCCAGGAAGGTGGGAGCCGACGGGAAGTAGGCGATGTCGTACGGCCCGCCGACGGCGACGGTCACCACCGGGGTGTTCGTCGCCAGCAGCGCCGCCACCAGGTTCTGCTGGTTCACGTCACCCCAGGCGTTGTTGGTCAGCACCACGACCACGTCACTCGCGCCGGCCGCCGCCACCACCTGGCGGATCGTCTGCTGGTCCGGCGACCCGGTCCACATCGGGGTCGCGACCAGCCCCTTGGACGACAGTTGGTTGGCCAGGGACGGCACGGCGTTGACGCCCCAGCCGGTGACCAGCACGTGGCGACCGGAGTTCGCCGGCAACGGCAGCACACCGGCCTGGTTGCGCAGCAGGGTGATCGAGCGACGCGCGGCGTCGGCCATGACCTGTTGGGCGGCAGGCGTGCCGACCGTCGAGTCGACCGCCTCGCTCGTGGTGAACGGATCCTCGAAGAGCCCCAACTCGGCCTTCATCCGCAGGATCCGGTACACCGACTGGTCGATGCGGTGCCGGCTCACGGCGCCGGTGCGTACCGCGTCGATCACCGTGGCGATGGCGGCGGGCGGATCCGTGGGCAGGAGCAACTCGTCGTTGCCGGCCCGGATCGCGCCGAGGATCACCTCCTCCTGCGGGATGCCCGCGAGCGCGTCGGCGCGCAGCGCGTCGGTGACCACCACCCCGTCGTACCTCAGGGTGTCGCGGAGCAGCCCGGTCACGATCGGCCGGGACAGGATGGCCGGCGTCCCGGAGGGATCCAGCGCGGGCACGATCACCGCCGTCGGCATGATCGACTTCACCCCGGCGGCTATCGCCGCCCGGAACGGCGGGATGTGCGTACGCAGGATCTCCTCGCGGGTCTCGTCGACGACCGCGATCCCCGTGTCGGGGTTGGCCTCCGCGTCGCCCAGGCCGGGGAAGTGCTTCGCCGTGGCGGCCACCCCGCTGCCCTGGTACCCGAGGACGGCCGCGGCCCCGAACGCGGAGACCGTCGCGGTCCGGTCGCTGAAGGCACGTGTCCCGTCAGCCGTGTTGCGGGGGTTGGTGTTGACGTCCACCACGGGCGCGTGGTCCATGTTGATGCCCATCGCCCGCAGCTGCCTGCCGGTCACCGCGGCCGTCGAGAACGACACGTCGCGGTCGAACGTCGCCCCGATCGCCATGTTGCCCGGCGAGATCGCCGACGGCGGCGGGATCCGGGTGACGACGCCACCCTCCTGGTCGGTGCTGATCTGCACCGGCACGCCGTGGTCGGCCAACGCCGCCCGTTGCAGCCCGTTGGACAGCAGCGCGATCTGCTGCGGATTGTTCAGGTTGTTGGTGGCATTGAAGTAGATGACGCCGCCGGGGTGGAACCTCGCCAGCAGCTCCGCCCCGTTGCGGACATCGTTGCCGTAGAGCGCCTGGTTGGCCGCCACGTCGGCGGGGTTCGTCGTCGTCGCGGTGTCGCCGTTCACCTGGAGGACGAACATCTGGCCGACCTTCTGCGCCAGGGTCATCCCCGCCATCACCGTACGGATCCGCAGGCCCACCGGGTCGTCCGGAGCCGGACCGCCGTCGGCCCGGTACGCGACAGCCTCCGGAACCGCACCCACCCCGGCCGAGCCACCGGCGAAGAGAACGAGACCGCACGACGCGACGAGCACGACGGGAACCCGCAGCACGGCTCGGGTGATCCGACGGAACATACCGTCCTCCTCCAGCGATCAGTGACCCCGACGGTCGGCGTCCACCTCCACGCACCCTGCCCGGCTGGACATGAATGTGGGGTTTTGTCGCTTTCAAATCACCCGGGAGTGGTGATACCGCCGAGGACGGTCGCCGGTGGCTACGGGGTGTCGAGCAGGTGCCTCCTTACCACGTGCCTGCGGGTCTGCCAGGATCGACGGATGGTGAGGGAGCGGCCGGTGGTGATCGCTGTATGCGGGTGCCCCGGGGCAGGGAAGACCACCATTGCCGCTGCGACGGCTGGCCGCCTCGGCATCCCGTTCCTCACCCGGGACGAGATCAAGGTGGGCCTCGGACTGTCCTCCGCCTCCGTCGCCCACGACGGCCGAGTCCGGCTCGACCGGGACTTCCATGTTGCCGGCGGTCCCGTCAGCCGCCGGGCTGAGGGCGTGATGACGGACGCCGTCCGACTGCTCGCGGCCTCAGGGGTGAGCTTCGTCGTGGAGTCCTCGGTGCTCTCCCACGAGCTGCTGGGTGTGCTGCTCACATGTGGCACCCGAGTGTTGGCTGTTCACGTGGTCGCCCGAGAGGCGGTCATCGGCCGGCGACTCGCCGCTCGGGCCGCCGAAGGCGGAGCCGTCGACCAGCAACTCCTGGCCCTGTTCCAGCGGGGCGAGATGAAACGGTCGATCTTCGAACCGCCAGCGGGCGTCGACGCCGTCGTCGAGATCGACACCTCGGACGACGGGACTCCGGCCGTCGAGACGATCGTGGCAGCAGTCGTCGCCCTGCTCGGCCCGTCGACAACGGGAGGCGACCCGGCACCGAGCGAGCCAGCTACGAAGCGTCGGCCAGAGCTCCCAGGGATCCGACGTCCGGGCCAGTCAGTGGAATCGCTCCGTCGAGGTTGAGAGAACTCTCAAGGTGCGTGGCAGGTCGTCGGACGGCGATGAGCGGCGGCTCCAAGCGGCACATCAGTGCCCGGTGGGCAGATTGACGTGGATCCTTGTCCGCAGGCCGAGGGGTCAGTTGGGTTGATGTTCGAGGTGCCCCCGGCAGGATTCGAACCTGCGACACACGGTTTAGGAAACCGATGCTCTATCCCCTGAGCTACGAGGGCGCGAGGGCCTAGTCTAGCGACCTGGGGGTTCACCTGGGGTGGCAGGGAGTGCCCCACGTTCACCCACGTTCCCCGGACTCGTGTTGTAGCAGCCCAGGAGCACACCCCGAGCACACGGACCCGGTTTGCGACCGGCGGTCGGCCACGGTGACCGCGTTGGCACCGGTTCACCCCGGTTGGCATCCGCTGGAGAGCACACACCGCGCACATCATCGAGGATCATGTGGGGCTGCCCGCTCCCCCGGCTGGGCGCCGCCTCCCACGGGGGATTCCGGCCAGCTCGCCATCAGCCGCGCGGTGGCTGGTCGTCGTTGTCGCGGGTCAGGTCCGTCGGGTCGAGGAAGACGACGTCGACGTCGCCCACGGACGGCGGGTCGAAGCCGCGCCGTCCGTCAGCGGGTCACCCGCGCTCGGCTGGTTCATTAAGTGATGATGAGGTCGCCTGTGCCGTAGTGGCTCCACCAGGTAGGCCGGTGTCTGCGGAGTTCGCCCTCGACGCGGGTCAGCAGGAGCCAGTTGCCGTTCTGGACCAGCGCCGCGTCCTCCTGCCGGGCGGCCAACACCCGGGCCACGGCCTTCATCATGTTCGGGATGCCCTCGTCGACCAGGTCGTCTGCCCGCATGGAGAAGTCGATGTCGACGTACGTCTCCGGCTCCCACTCCCAGCGGGCACCGTCGTCGCCCTCGGCATCGAAATAGCCCTGGCTCCCTGAGGAGACGGTCAGCGCGTACCCGCGGGTGTCGTAGAGGCGGGCACTGAACAGCCGCGGGTTGGTGCCGGTCGGCCTCAGCCTGTCGGCGGTGTCCGCTGCCACGAGATCAAAATGATGTCCCGGGGGAGGGAGGTCGCCCGACAGTGTCAGTCTGAGCTCGACAGCCATCTTGACGTCTCTCCTCAGTCTCGACGAACGATCTGCACGATCGCACCCACTCGGCGTTTACCGACCCGCGCTTCTTCGTGGATACGCGCGATGCTGCTGCAAACGACCTCAGGCACGGCGGGAGCCAGAGCACGCCCTCGCCGCAACGATTCATAGCGGCGTCAGAGGTAACGAATCCTGCCGTATTCCTCGTCGTACCATCCGTCGACGTTATGCGTCTGAGTGGTCCCCGCGACGCGTGTCAACATCAGCACGTCGCCGTTGAAGGTTGGGGCCGCGTCCTCGGCCCTGTCGGTGAGGATTCTGGCCACGGTGGCAAGCATGTGGGGCTTGCCCTTGTCGACCAGGGTGTCCTTGCGCATGTAGAAGCTGACGTCGACGTAGGTCGTCGGCTCCCACTGCCACTGGGAACCATCGTCGTCCTCGGCGCGGTAGTAGCCGTGCCTGCCGCCGGTGATGTCCACGACGTACCCCGTGCTCGTCGTTCAGGTCGGCGCTGAGTCTCCGGCCGCCGGACGTCGTGGGCGTCCCGACCGCTCCGGGAGCGGCCAGCTCCGCCACCTGTTCGAGTGGGATGTCGCCCGCCAGCGTCAGCCGGTACTCGACAGCCATCCGGCCTCCCAGAATCCCCGGTTTCGAGTCGCGCGCCGCCACCTCCTACCTCGTGGGGTCCTGGTGAACCCGGTACCCCTTGCCGGCGACCCTTTCGGCACACTCGTTCTCCAACTCCCCCGTCAGTTTCCCGACGACCCCAACTGCCGGGCCTGCGCGATCGCCGCTTCGACGGCCTGCCGGGCCCCGCCGGTGCGCTGAACGACCAGCACCAGGACCTGCTTGATGCCGTCCAGGGCCTGCAGCAGCGGCCCGGGCTGCCCGCCCTCCAGGACCATGGCAACGAGTTGCTGCGCCTCACCGACTCCGGTGATGGCCACGGTCGCCGCGTCACGAGCGGCGTCCACGGGCTCTGCACGGGCGCCAGCCCGGCGATCGTCTCCTGCGGGGTGGCCTCGTTCGGCACCGCCGCGGCGGCCTTCGTCGCCTCACCGATCGAACCGGCAAGACTTCCCAGGCCGCCCTGGATGCCCGTGATCGCGTTACGCACCTGCGCCACACCCGCCGCCACGGCTCCGAAGCCCGCGTCGCCGAGCAACTGCCGGCCGTGAGTTCGGGTACGTCTCGTTCGCGCGGGGTGAGGGCGCTGATCGTGCCGCGCGCTTCGCTGCAGGACAACAACTTCACGATGACGTGCGGGTCCATGACCGTGCCGCCGGCGGCGACCCGGCGCACGGTGTCGATGAACTGCTCGGTGTTGGTGACCCGGTCCTAGAGCAGTTGCCGATGGCGCCCTGCCCGCCGGCGAGCAACTCGTGGGCGTAGAACTGCTCGACGTACTGGGACAGCACGAGGACGGGAGGCCGGTTCGCTGGCGGCGGGCCTGCAGCACGGCCTGCAGGCCCTCGTCGGTGTAGGTGGGCGGCAACCCACAGCAGCGCCGCCGCCAGGCCCGACGCTCCGAGCATCAGCATCGGCACGACCGCGCCTCCCTCCTCGTCCATGAACAGGAGCATGCCGAGGTTGATCAGGGTGGCCGTAGTCGGACGGGTTACGGGCCGCCAAGGCCTGGCCAGGGGGCCGTTGCTGGTCTTCCACATCTTCGTGGCCTGCCAGGACACCCCTCGCTCGTGCAGGATCCGCCGGATCGTTGCGACTCTGATCGCCGTGACTGAGCCCGACTCGATCAGGTAGTCACGCAGCTTGGCCAGCAACCAGCAGGAGAACGGCTGGCCGAGGGAACGGAGGCCGCACCGGGTGATGACGCAGACCCAATCGCGGGTGTGCTCATCGATTCGTCTCGGTGCGGCCCCCACTCCATTTGGTCACCTCAACAAGGGGGCATGTCCGGCGCCGGTTGCCCCTGGGCGGATATCGCCGACGATCGCCCTGCGCCGCATCGGCCATCGATACCCCGACAGGTCCTGAGAACCCCGACCGATTACACGATCAACGCTCAGGACGAGGCACTAGGCGATTTGGCGCCTACGCCGGACCAGCCGGTGGCTCATCACGATGAGCATTCCACCGAGGCCGAGCATGGTCAGTGCGACCGTGGCGTAGGTCGAGATCCGGCTGCCGGTGACGGGCAGCATGCCCTTACGGACCGTGATGCTTGCCGAGGCAGGAGAGCCTGGACCGCTTTCGATCGAGGTGGCGGCCGTCGTGTTGACCTTCTTCCCCGCGGTCTTGCCGGTGACGTTCACCGACACCGTGCAACTCTCGTTGGCGGGCAGGGTCGCTCCGGCCAGGCTGATGCTGCTGCCGCCGGAAGTCGCGGTGACCGTGCCGGAGGCGCAGTTGGTCTGCGCGGCGTTGGGATTGGCGACCACCAGACCCGAAGGCAGGTTGTCGACGAAACCGACTCCGGTCAGCGACGTCGCCGGGTTGGGGTTGCGGAGGGTGAAGCGCAGGGACGTCGTCCCGTTCAGGGGGATGGTGTCGTCCCGGAATGCCTTGGCGAGCGTCGGTGCTGCGACGGCGCCGACTGTGATGCTTGCCGAGGCAGGAGCACCGGGGCCGCTCTCGTTCGAGTCCACCGGGCCGCTCGTGTTGACCTTCGTACCGCTGGTCGTAGCGGTGACGTTCACCGAGAACGTGCAGCTCCCGCCACCCGGCAACGTCGCACCAGCCAAACTGATGCTGCCACCGCCGGCAGTCGCGGTGATCGTGCCACCACCGCACGAACCAGTCAGACCATTCGGAGTGGCCACCACCAACCCCGCAGGCAACGCGTCAGTGAAACCGACCCCGGTCAGCGGCGTATCCGCGTTGGGGTTGGTGAGGCTGAAACCCAGCGCGGTCGTCCCGCCAACCGGAATGGTCGCGTCATCGAAAGCCTTGGCGATCGTCGGTGGCGCGACGACCGCCGCGCCGACGGTGACGGTTGCCGAGGCAGGGGCGCCCGGACCACTCTGAACCGAGGTGACGGCAGTGGTGGTGTTGACCTTCGTTCCGGTGGTTGTGCCGGTGACGTTGACTGACACGGTGCAGCTTGCGTTGGCCGGCAGGGTGGCGCCGAACAGGCTGATGGTGCTGCTCCCGGCAGTCGCAGTGATCGTGCCGGAGGCGCAGTCGGTCTCCGCGCCATTGGGAGTGGCGACCACCAGCCCCGCAGGAAGGTTGTCGACGAAGCTGACACCGGTCAGCGTCGTGTTCGCGTTGGGGTTGGTAAGGGTGAACTCCAGCGCCGTCGTTCCGTTGAGCGGGATGGTGGGGTCCTGGAATGCCTTGGCGATTGTCGGTGCTTCCGCAACCCTGACGGTGATGCTCGCCGCGGCGGGGGTGCCCGGGCCGCTCTCGTTCGAGTCCACCGGACTTGTCGTGTTGACCTTCGTACCGCTGGTCGTGCCGGTGACGTTCACCGAGAACGTGCAACTCCCACCAGCCGGCAACGTCGCACCAGCCAAACTGATGCTGCTGCTACCGGCCGTCGCGGTGATCGTGCCACCACCGCACGAACCAGTCAGACCATTCGGAGTGGCCACCACCAACCCCGCAGGCAGCGCATCGGTGAAATTGACTCCGGTCAGCGGCGTGCTCGCGTTCGGGTTGCTGAGGGTGAAGCTCAGCGATGTCGTCCCGTCCGCGGCGATGGTCGTGGCCCCGAAGGCTTTGGAGATCGTCGGTGGTGTGGCGACGGCAACCGTGACGCTTGCCGAAGCGACGGCGCCCGGGCCGCTCTCGTTCGAGTCCACCGGACTTGTCGTGTTGACCTTCGTACCGCTGGTCGTAGCGGTGACGTTCACCGAGAAGGTGCAACTCCCACCAGCCAGCAACGTCGCACCAGCCAAACTGATGCTGCTGCTACCGGCCGTCGCGGCGATCGTGCCACCACCGCACGAACCAGTCAGACCATTCGGAGTGGCCACCACCAACCCCGCAGGCAACGCGTCAGTGAAACCGACCCCGGTCAGTGACGTATCCGCGTTCGGGTTGGTGAGGGTGAAACCCAGCGCGGTCGTCCCGCCAACCGGAATGGTCGCGTCATCGAAAGCCTTGGCGATCGTCGGTGGCGCGACGACCTCCGCGCCGACCGTGACGGTTGCCGACGCGACGGCGCCCGGGCCGCTCTCGTTCGAGTCCACCGGACTTGTCGTGTTGACCTTCGTACCGCTGGTCGTAGCGGTGACGTTCACCGAGAAGGTGCAACTCCCACCACCCGGCAGCGTCGCACCAGCCAGGCTGATGCTGCCACCACCGGCCGTCGCGGCGATCGTGCCACCACCGCACGAACCAGTCAGACCATTCGGAGTGGCCACCACCAGCCCGGCGGGTAGCGCATCGGTGAAAGTGACCCCGGTCAACGCGGTACCCGCGTTGGGGTTGGTGAGAGTGAAACTCAACGACGTCGTCCCGCCAACCGGGATCGTCGCATCTTCGAAGGCCTTCGAGATGGTCGGGGGCGCGATGGATGCGGCACAGAACGGTCGCGTGATCGTGTTGTGGATCAGCGTGACGGCGCCGTTGCGGGCCAGCACCCGTCCGGCGACGGTGGCTCCCTCACCCAGAGTCGCCGACTGCAACGCCAGGATGCTTCCGACGAAGACGGTCCGGGTGTTCAGGGTCGCCGAGCTGCTGACCTGCCAGAACACGTTGCACGCCTGGGCGCCGTTGACCAGACTGACCCGGCTGTCAACCGCGGTGATCAGATCGGACCCCGCTTGGAAGATGAACACCGAGTTGGGATCGTTCTGCCCGTCCAACGTGACGGTGCCGGTCAGAGACATGGTGGCGGGTGACGTGTACACCCCGGCGACCAGGGTTTGCCCGCCGAGTTCGCCCACCGTGCTGGTCGTGGGCTCGGCCGCGGCGAAGTTGTACGCCGTGGTCAGATCGGACTGGGCCTGCATCGCCTCTGCGTCGCCGATGTGCGTGGCGCCGTTCACCACGGGAGCCCCGGTGACCGACGTGCCCGGCCAGACACCCAGATCCCCGTTGATGACCGAAGGACCGACGGGGGGCGGAACGTCGGTGACCGCCTGACCGGCCAACACCCCGTAGGTCTCGGCAACCCCCAACGGCACCGGAGACTGGGCCCAGGCCGGCGCCCCCGCGACGCCGACAAGGATCGTCGTAGCGGCGACGGCCCCCGCCATCAGCATCGCAGTGGACCGACGACGCACGCGATACGCGAGCCAAACGGATCTCGACACGGATTCCCCCACCAATAAAGCCCGCCAGCGGGCAGAGATTCAGAACGCGAAAGCTGTACCGACGCTCGCGATGAGCACCCAAAAGCCTCGGACCGGAGTGTAGCGGTGCAAACATGCTTCAAACCGACAAGATGCACTAAAACGGCAGTAACCAGATAGGTCCTCGTATCGCTCGTCCAGTCCTGCTGGCCGTGTCTCACAGCGAGGCCCGGCGTCGGAATCGGGCGCGGCACGTCGCATGAGGCCAACCCGGCGCTCCGTGGGAAGTGAGGCTGAGCAGCGCTTATGCACTTCCGCTGAGCTTCAGCAGGCGATCACAGCGACACGCACGTGCGACCGGCGCAGGACGCCTGGAAAGAGAGAAGCCGCAGGTCATCAGCCTGCGGACACAAACGGAGCGTCGGGTTTGGAAACCGATGCTCTATCCCCTGAGCTACGAGGGCGCGAAGGCCTAGTCTAGCGACCTGCGGGTTCACCTGGGGTGGCAGGGAGTGACCCACGTTCACCCACGTCACCCGGACCCCTGTTCGCCCAGCCCAGGACCACACCCGGAGTCTCCATGTGACTCCCATTGATCTTGGCGGGCAGGGCGGAGTGGCCGGCGCGATGGATTCGCGTCGGCTTGGAGCGTGCTGGTTCAGGCTGCGGCGCGGACTGCCGGCGTCGGCCGGGCGAAGGTTTTGCGGTCGCGGATGAGTGCCCAGAGGACGTCGACGCGTCGTCGGGCGAGGGCGAGTATGGCCTGGCGGTGGTTTTTTCCTTCGGCGCGTTTCTTCTCGTAGTACGCGCGGGAGGTGGGGAATTCCCCGGCGGCGGTGAACGCGGCCATCCACAGAATGTGCCGCAGTCTCAGTGGTAGCGGCGAGGCTGCCGATGGTTGCCGGAGACCGTTCCGGAGTCGCGGGAAACGGGCGCCAGGCCGGCGTGGGCGGCGAGTTTCGCGGGGCTGTCGTACTCGGTCATGCCGGCGGTGTGGACGAGCAGTTCGGCGGTGAGCAGGGCGCCCATGCCCGGCAGGCTCCCGATGATCGGCGCTAAGGGGTGGTGGTCAAGCTGCTCGGCGATGAGGTCGTCGACAGCGGCGATGCGTTGTTCGAGGGCGAGGATTTCGGTGGCCATCTAGCCGACCACCACGGCGGCGGCGCGTTGCACGGGCAGGGTGACGGTCTGCTGTCGGGCGGCGGCGACCATCGCTTCGGCGACCTGGATGGCGATCTTGACGTGGCCGCGTCGGAGCAGGGCGGTGATCCGGTCGACGCCGGCGTGCCGGATCGCCGCCGGGGTCTGCCAGCACGCGAGGACATCATCGGCCCCTTCCGGTTCAAGTCGACCGCACGTTCCAGGGCGGGGCTGATCCCGGTGAGGGGTTCCTGCATCCGGAACAGGGTCGCGACGCGCTGGCCGACGAGGTCGGCGCGGTAGCCCGTCAACACGGTCAGCTCGGCAAGCAGCCGGTCGGAGGGTTCCAGGATCGGGATGTCGGGGCGCATGCGGATGGTCTGGGCGATGACCACCGCGTCGCGGGCGTCGGTCTTGTTCTCCCCGGCGAACGCGGCGGCCATGTGGAACGCGACGGTGCCGGAGACGTAGCGGACCTGGACCTGCCTGCGCCACAGCAGGGTCAGCAGCAGCGCGGACAGGCCGGTGGTGACATCGACCGCCCAGCAGACCGGCCGGCCGTGTGTCGACACCTCGGCCATGACGGTGAGTAGGGCGGTCTCGTCGATGGCGACCCGGCGGAAGTAGACGAGCCGACCGTCGCCATCAACGGCGGCGACGGGTGGTGGGTCTTGCCAATGTCCACGCCGATCCACAGCTTCGCCACCCTCGCGCTCCTTCATCTGAATGGATCTCTCTGTCGGGCCGTCGTCTGTGGGTTCGGGTTTGCCGGCACCTTCTACCAATGCGAACGCAGGTCGCGGGTCTCCATCAGCGGTCCACCGAATCTCGCAGACGACGAAGCGGCGGGTGGCATCTCCTACCGTCAGCCAAACGATCTCGACGAAACACACGCAGCCATCCCCACCCCCGGCCCCGCGGGCACGGCGATCCCAACCTCCCGCCGTCGCTGGCCGGCGCCTCGGACACGATGTGCGAGACCCGGGGAGCTTCGGCCTTCCATCGAGCGCGGTAATGGTTACGGTGCGGGACGGGCCAAGGATTTGAGGCCAGCGGGAGTTATGCGGCTTGAGGTTCCGGCTCTGATTTGATGGTCCAGACCTTTTCGAGCAGATCGAGGATCTTGGGCAAGGAACGGTTGGTAGTCGACTCCACATCGCTCCCCTGCATCGGATCGTTGCCGGTTGGCCGCGGGCGACTAGTGTGCCGACCATGGCCCGGCCGGTGCAGGAGTCGCCGCTGATCGGCCGTGAGCTGGAGCTGGCCACGGCGGTCGAGTCGCTGCGTGCCTCGGACGGACCGGGCGCGCTGATCGCCGGATCAGCCGGCGTCGGCAAGAGCCGGCTCGCCCGCGAGGCGGTCGGACACGATGCCATCACACGGGTACGCGGCGCGCGAACCCTCGCTGTCCATGGCGCCGCCGACTCCGCCGAGCTGGTGCTCGGCGCGTTGGCCGGTCTGCTCGGCCCGCCGGGGCCTGACCAGACCAGCCTCAGCCCGGTGCAGGTCGGCCTGCTCGGGCTACGCCGGATCGCCGCGCAGGAGCAGGGCCGGGTGATCCTCTCAGTCGACGACGCGCACCTGCTGGATCCGGTCTCTCTCGCGGTGTTGCACCACGCCGCTGTCGACCGGACTCTCACCCTGCTGGCGACCGTACGCAACGATCAGTCGGTCCCGGATGCGGTCACGGCCCTGTGGAAAGACGCCGGAGTAGTCCGGATCGACCTCGCGCCGCTGAACCCGTTGGCGTCCGAGGCGCTACTGACCGCCCTGCTCGGCGGCCCAGTGGAGGGTCGGACTCTGCGCCAGTTGCGGGACACCGCCGCCGGCAACCCGCTCTTCCTACGCGAGCTCGTCATATCTGCCGATGAGGCCGGGTTGCTCGACCAGACCGGTGGGCTGTGGCGGCTTACTGGCCCGATGACCGCCGTACCCCGGCTGACCGAGCTGTTGGCCAACCGCCTCGCCGCCACCTGTTCGGCCGAACGCGACGCGCTGGAACTGCTTGCCGCCGGCGAGCCGGTCCCACTGCGGCTGGCGGTCGCCCTCGTCGCCGAGGACACCCTGGAGGCCCTGGAACGCCGAGGTCTCCTCTCCGTCAGCCCCGCCGACCCGCCGGTGGTCCGGCTCAGCCATCCGCTCTACGGCGAACTGCTGCGTGCCGGCACCCCGGCGTTCGGCCGCCTGCGGCACCTGCGGCGGCTCGCCGACGCGTCCGAGCCGGAGACGACCTGTTCGGCATCGGCCGGGTGCGGGGAGGATCGGCTGCGGGTCGCCCGCTGGCGGCTCGACGCCGGCGGCCCGGTCAACCCGCAGGTGATGCTGGCCGCCGCGGAACAGGCGACCAGAAACCGGGAGTACGCCCTAGCGTACCGGCTGGCCGACCGGGCCTTCCAGGCCCACCGTGACGTCGCCGCCGGGCTGGTTTCGGTACGGGCGCTGGTGCAGCTCGGCCGCGTCGGCGAGGCACTCGCCCGCTGCGCCGAGCTGACGAAGCTGGCCCGGTTGGCCGAGAGCGATCTGGACCGGCTGCTGGTCGCCGTCGAACACGCCGAGATCCTGGTACACGCGATGGACGACGTACCCGCTGCACGCAGCGTCGTCGAGCGTGCCCGCCAAGACCGAGCACGGGTGACCGGCGCGGACCCGACCGCCGCCGGCGACCCGGCGGCCTGCCCACTGGCCGCGTTCGACCTGTACCTTCGCTCGGTGCAACTGGACTGCACGGTGATCGAACCGTCCTTGGCGGTGATCGGCAGCGATGCACCGATGCCGGCCCGTTTGGCGGCCAGCGGCGCGGCTGGCGGCGCTCTGCTGGTCGCCGGCCGGTACGCCGAGGCGGAGGCACTGATAGCGCACACCATGCCACTGACCGGCGGGAACATCGGCGGTAGCCAGCTGCAGGCCGCCGGCGCGTCACCCGCCGCTGCCGCGTTGCGCTGTTACCGGCCCGACCCGGCCGCTGCCCTGGAGTTCGCCGAACACGGCTACCAGGCCAGTCTGCATCCGACCAACCCGGTCAGCCAGGCGCTGCACGCACTGGTGCTCGGCCAGATCGCTCTGGTCCGCGGCCGGCCACGCACCGCGTTGCGCTGGGCGCGGGAAGCCAAGCTGGTCGCCGAAGAGATCAGCCTCCGTCCGGTGTGCCGCTGGTCCGTCGCCGTTGGACTGCAGGCCGCCGCGCAACTCGGCACCGACGCCGACATCGAGGGTCTCACCGCCGATCTGCACCGCTACGCGGGCGGACCACGCTCGATGCGGCTGTTCGACATCGACGTCGCCCGCGCGTACGCCTGGCGGGGTGCAGTCGTCGGGGACGGTGGCGTCGGTATCGGCGTGCTGGCGGCGTCGGTCGCCGAACACGGCCGGCTCGGCGCGGTAGGTGCAGGGGCGCTGGGCGCACTCGATCTGGTGCGGCTCGGTGCCGGCGCGCGAGCGGTGACGCTACTCGCCGCGTATCCGCCGCCTCCTGGCTGGCTGCTCGGTCACACCGTGGTCCGGTACGCCGCCGCCGCGCAGGCCGCCGATCCGGCCGGACTACTGAATGTGGCCCAGCAGTTCGCCGGGTACGGGATGCCGTTGCACGCCGCCGAGGCCGCCGCTCTGGCTGAGGCCGCCGCCCGAACCGGCGTCGCCACCCGCGACAGGGCTCCCGGGTCGGCCGGCGGCGATCCGGCGGTGGCAGCCGGCGCGCACCTGCTCGCCGAGGTGCAGTTGGTGTCGACCGGCGAGCCGGCCAGCACTCCGGCGCTGCGACGCCGCGGCCCGGTCAGCCAGTTGACCACACGCGAGTGGGAGGTGGCGTTGGCGGCTGCCCGTGGTGAATCCGCTCGGGGCATCGCCAGCCGGCTGCATTTGTCGGAACGTACCGTGGAGAACCACCTGCATCGGGCGTACGCCAAGCTCGGTGTCTCTGGCCGTGCGGAGCTCCGGGCAGCCCTCGGCCCGCATGGAGGCTCAGCTCGGCGCGGTTGAGTACCCGGGCACTCATGCTGGATCACCAGCGCCAGTGGTGGGCTCGGACGACCCGACCACCGTGCCGATCACTCGCCACCGCACGCCTCCCTTCGAAGGGCCTTCCCTCATGCGTCGCAGATCGTCCGTTCTCACCGCCGCAACACTCATGACGATTGGCGGTCTGCTACTCGGCACCGCCACGCCGGCCGTCGCCGACCCGCCGATGGTCAACTTCGCGGACCTCTGCGGGGCGGTCGGTTTCTCCTGGGACACCGGGACGATCGGAGGTGACGACGCCTGGCAGACCACGGTGGTGCGCAACGACGCCGTGATCGACGAGTTCTCGATGCGTTCCCGGGGAAGCGCGGAGTACGGCGCCAGCGACGGTGACCTGTTCGAGATCCGGCGCGAGGGCCTGCCGACATCGAGCTACCTGCACCGTACGCCGGAGGGCTGCACCGACGCGCCGCTGCTGACCGTCACCCCGACCAGCGGCTGCGACGGGCTGGTGTTGTCCTTCAGCAACGAGGGAACCCGGCCGGTTCCTGGAATCCAGGTCCTCGCCGACGGCTACCCACCGTGGGAGGTGGCGCCGCTCGCTCCCGGTCGCACCGCGCTTGAGCTGCCGCTGGTCGACGGCGACCCGTTCTACGTCCGTGGCCCGCGGGCCGGCGGTGGTTGGTCCACCTGGTTGACCGGCACCCATGTCCGGCCGACCGACTGTGCCGTCGAGCCAAGCCCGAGCCCCAGCGGCGACCCGGGCCCCAGCGCTGGCCCGAGCGCCGACCCGAGCCCAAGCGTCACCACGCCGAGCGCGAGCGTCACCACGCCGGGCGCGATCGTCCCGCCGGGTGCGAGCGGCCAACTGCCGATCACCGGCGCCCAGACCGCACTGATCTCCATCGCTGGACTGGTCCTGCTCGGCACCGGAGTGGCGCTGTTCGTCGTGACCAGGCGTCGCCGGGTCAGCTTCAGCACCGCCGGACGGCAGTGATCTGCGTGGGCACCATGGCGATCATCCGACGGTACGGCGTACGACTCCTCGCGGTCGCGTGCGCCCTCACAGCCGTCGGCTGCGGCGGACCGGACGACACCCGGGTGCCGGCCGGGGAAGCGACGGCGGTGTCCAGTGGTTCCCAGTCGGCCCGACCGGCGGAGCCCGCCCGAGACGAGGGGGCCACCGCAGTTGCCGTCTGCGAGCTGCTGACCATCGCCGAGGCCGGTGACCTGTTCGGCGCCGCCGCCACGGTCGACAGCGGCGAGGAGTCGACCCGCGAGTGTGTCTGGGTGGGCCGCGACGGCGCGATGCACCAGCTCCACCTCCAGGTCTACACCGGACGGTCGTTCTATTCGCCGGCGCGCTGGGGAGGCACCGGCGAACCGGTGACCGGGCTCGGCGACGAGGCGTTCCTGATCCGCAGCAGCCCGCTCGGGGTCACCGCCGGCACCCGCGACGGTGAGCAGGTCGTCTTCCTCAACTACCAGATCCTGCTCAGCACGAACGCCGAGCCGGCGCAGCGGGCCGACAACGTGACGCGACTACTGCGTACCGCTGTCGACCGGCTCTGAGACCAACCACCCGATCGGAGCGACCGTCATGTCAACCGTCCGGTATCGCTTGCCCCGCCTTCGCTGGCCTCGTCTCACCGCCGCGGCGCTGCTCACCGCGACCCTGCTCGTCTCGACCGGGCTCACCCCGGACGCGTCGCCGGCCTCCGCCGCGCCAGCTGGCAAGGAAGACATCGCGGACTCCCACGTGGTGGTCCTGGCCTTTGACGACAAAGAACTCGACGACAAGGACAAAGAAGCGACCAAGGAAAAAATCGACAAAGCTGTCGCCAGCCTGCTCGCCGAGTACCCCGGAAAGCTGACCCACACCTACTACCACGCGCTGCCCGGCTTCGCCGTGCACATGTCGAAGCAAATCGCCGAAGCGCTGGCCAAGAGCCCCCTGGTGGCTTACATCGCGCCGCAGATGGAGATCGAATGGCTCGGCGGCGAGCAGCGCCCCCCGTCGTGGGGGCTGGACGTCATCGACCAGCGCCGGGACTTCGACGGCAGCTACCGGTGGGACTCCGACGGCACCGGCGTCAACGCGTACGTCGTCGACAGCGGGATCCGGACGACCCACGAAGACTTCGGCGGACGCGTGGTCAGCACGGTCACCTTCGGCCAGAGCGACGTGGGGCCGGGCGGCTCGCACGACTGCCACGGGCATGGCACGCCGATGGCCGGGACCATCGGGGGCCGGCTGCACGGGGTGGCCAAGAACGTCCGGCTGCACTCGATCCGGCTGGGCTGCACCACGGCGACCACCGCCGACATGATCGCCATCATGGACTGGCTGCACGTCAATGCGGTCCGCCCGGCGGTGGTCAACCTGAGCTGGCGGGTGCCGGGGATACACCCGCCACTTGACGCCGCGGTGACCCGGGTGGTCGACCGGGGGATCACCGTGGTCGCGGCGGCCGGCAACAGCGACCATGACGCCTGCCGATTCTCCCCCGGCCGGGTGCCGGCGGTGATCACTGTCGGTTCGATACATGCGCTCAAGGACCGGATCCGGGGCACCTCCTGGGGCCCGTGTGTCGACCTTTTCGCGCCCGGCGAGCAGGTGACGACCACGACCAACGACAGTGACACCGCGACGACCAACCTCGGCAACGGTACGTCGATCGCCGCCGCACACGTCACCGGCGCGGTCGCCCGCTACCTGGACCGTTTCCCGGACGCCTCGCCCGAGTTGGTGGCGACCACCCTGATCAACGAGGCAAGCAGGGACCGGATCACCGACATCGCGGGCTCGCCGAACCGGGTGCTCTACCTGGACCGCAACGGCCCGGGCAACGACGGCTTCGGGCGTACCGGATCCGATGTCGACGGCGACGGTCGCGACGACATCGTCACCTTCACCCGGGGTGCCGCCGCCGACGTGTGGGTGGCGCTGTCCACCGGATCCGGGTTCACCGCCGGCACCAGATGGCACGAGTATTTCAGCGCCGGTGAGGAGATCCCGCTGCTCGGCGACGTCGACGGCGACGGCCGCGACGACCTGATCACGTTCACCCGGGGTGTCTCCGCCCACGTGTACGTGGCGCTGTCGACCGGCACGTCGTTCGGGCCGTCGCAGCTCTGGCACAGCCGCTTCGCGGTGGGCAACGAAACCCCGGTGGTCGGTGACTTCAACGGCGACGGCCGCGACGACATCGCCACCGTCACCCGGGGCATCCGGGTCCACCCGTCGACCAACCGTACGGTCTTCGTCGCACTCTCCAACGGCAGCCAGTTCGTCGGCACCGGAGTCAGCTGGACCAGCGGCTTCCCCGGCGCAGACGCGATACCGCTGGTCGGTGACTTCGACTGCGACGGGCGCGACGACCTGGTGGCGGTCGACCGGGTCGGTGCAGGCATGCTGCGGGTCTCCGCCTCCCAGGGCGACCGGTTCGCGCCGGCGACGTACTGGGGTCACCCGCTCGCCCTCGGCACAGACGTACCGGCGGTGGGCGACGTCAACGGCGACGGCTGCGCCGACCTGGTCGGATTCGCCAGAGGAGAGCGCCGGTCGGTGGTGGTCGCACTGTCGATGGTCCATTCCTGGTCATTGCGCCAGTTCGGTACGGCAACCGTCTGGCATCATGACTTCGCCGGCGCAGTGCAGGTGCCTGGCATCGGTGACTTCACCGGCGACGGTCGCGACGACGTGATCGCCTTCACCCGGGGCTCCGCAGCGGACGTCTACGTCGCCCCGGCGACGACCGGATCGTCGTTCTCCACCGACGTACGCAGGTGGAGCGACTGGTTCTCATACGGCACCGAGATCCCGATGCCGGCCGCCCTCTGGTGAGCCGTAGCGGCCGGTGGTGCTGTCTTGCGGGGCCGAGCCCACCGGTCGCGGGTGCGGACCGGGCCGCTGGGGCGCCGGTGCTTCATCCGGTCGGAGAACATCTGGTGGTGGCGGATCGGCGCCAGGTCGAGCCGGCCGTGCAGGTAGGCGGCGTCGGTGCCGCGGCGTCGACCGGCGGCGTGCCGTCCAGGGCGGCCTGGTGCCGGCACAACCGGCAGTACCCGTTCTCGATCGCCAGGTCGCGATCGCAGCTACACCCGCGAAGCCCTCCTCACCCTCGCCCAGCGCGCCGACCGTGGCTTCGACCGGCGCGGCTTCGCCGACGCTCTCGGAAAAGCCACCCTGCTCGATCCTGACGACTTCGCCCAGTACGGCGTCGCGGGCCGAGCGCTGGACAATCTCCGTAGCCGATTCGCCGAATGACGCCGTGAACTGCTCGACAAGGATGAACCCGCCGAGGATGACCCGACTCCCGACTCGCGGCAGCGATAAGCCTGCACACGCAGGACCCCACAACACTCCAGCTGATCTTCGGCAAGCGATCACAGCAAGGCCGCGAAGCGCGGGCACACACAGGGTAGAAAACAAGAACCCGCAGGTCAGGCAGCCTGCGGACACAAGCGGAGCGCCGGGTTAGGAAACCGATGCTCTATCCCCTGAGCTACGAGGGCGCGAGGGCCTAGTCCAGCGACCCGGGGGTTCACCTGGGGTGGCAGGGAGTGGCCCACGTTCACCCACGTCACCCGGACCCCTGTTCGCCCAGCCCAGGATCACACCCGGAGCTCCATGTGACTCGGGGTGATCTTGGTGGGCAGGGTGGGGTGGCCGGCGGGACCGGGGTCGCGTCGGCGGGGAGCTTGCTGGTTCAGACTGCGGCGCGAACCGCTGGTGCCGGTCGGGTGAACGTCCTGTTGTCGCGAACGAGGGCCCAGAGGACGTCGACGCGTCGTCGGGCGAGGGCGAGCATGGCTTGGCGGTGGTTATTGCCTTCGGCGCGCTTCTTTTCGTAGTAGGCGCGGGAGGTGGGGCATTCCCCGGCGGCGGTGAACGCGGCCATCCACAGAATGTGCCGCAGTCTCCGGTGGTATCGGCGGGGCTGCCGATGGTTCCCGGAAACCGTACCGGAGTCGTGGGACACCGGTGCCGAGCCGGCGTGGGCGGCGAGTTCGGCGGGGCTGTCGTATCCGGTCATACCGGCGGTATGGACCAGCAGTTCGGCAGTGAGCAGGGTGCCCATGCCGGGCAGGCTGCTCACGATCGGCGCGAGGGGGTGCTGGTCCAGGTGTTCGGCGATGCGTTGCTCGAGGGCGAGGATCTCGGTGGCCAGCTGCCCGACCACCACGACGGCGGCGCGTTGGCCGGGCAGAGTGACGGTCTGCTGCCGGGCGGCGGCGACCATCGCCTCGGCGACCTGGACGGCGTTCTGACATGGCCGCGTCGGAGCAGGGCGGTGATCCGGTCGATGCCGGCGTGCCGGATCGCGCCCGGCGTCTGCCAGCACGCCAGCACATCATCGGGGCCTTCCGGTTCAGGTCCACGTCCCGCTCCAGGGCGGGGCTGATCCCCGGACTGATCCGGCCCCGCCAGCCGGCCACCTTGCCGCTGTTCATGATCCGAGCGGCCGTGCCGCAGCCGCAACTGTCGGGCGATGCTGCTGTTGCCTGCCCCGGATGCGACTGCGGGTGGGATCAGATGATCCTGAGATTGGCCATCATGCCCATCGCGCTGTGGTCGACCATGTGGCAGTGATACGGGTAGACGCCGCGCCAGGTGTCAAAGGTGGCCTGCAACCGCACGCTCTGTCCGGGCCAGACGATCACGGTGTCCTTCAGGCCGGACTCGGTGGGATCGGCCGGCGCGCCGTTGCGGTCGAGCACCCGGAACTGCACCAGGTGCATGTGGAAGTTGTGCGGCATGAAGACGTTGGCGTTGGTCACCGTCCACTCCTCGGTGCTGCCCCAGGCGATGGTGGTGTCGATCCGGGCCGGATCGAAGACCTTCCCGTCGATGTACGCCTGGTGTCCATCGGAGCCCGTCTCGTCCATCCGCAGCTCGATGCTGCGGCGCACGGTCGGTGTGGGCAGCGGCGGCAGGGTACGTAGCCGTTGCGGCACCGACGTGCGGTCCGGCCCCTTGGCCGGTACGACGTCGAAGCGCATCACCTGGCCGACCATCTCGGCCGGACCGGGTCCCATCAGGTTCTGCAGCACCACGGAGGTGCCCGGCTGGTAGCGGGCGAAGTCGATCACCACGTCGAGTCGTTCGCCGGGTGAGAGCATCAGGTATGGCATGGTGACCGGTGCCTCCAGCAGGCCGCCGTCGGAGCCGATCACCGCGAGGTCCCCGCCGTCGGCGAGCCGCAGCAGGAAGAACCGCAGGTTGCTGGCGTTGACCAGGCGGAAGCGGTAGCGGCGGGCCTCCACCTCGAAGCGCGGCCACGGCCGACCGTTGACCAGCAGGGTGGTCCGGTTGTCGGCGTCGTCCATGTTCCAGACCAACTGGGCGTCGGCGTCCAGATGCGCGTCGCGGAGCACCAGTGGGACATCGAATCGGCCTCGGGGCAGCGGAAGTGCCGCCTCGGTGCGGTCGGTGAGCAGGTAGAGGCTGGACAGGCCCCGGTAGAGGTGCTCGGCCTCCATGTGGTGGGTGTGGTCGTGCATCCAGAGCGTGGCGTGCGGCTGCCGGTTCGGATAGGTGTAGACCCGCTCGCCGCCGGGTGGAATCACGGCGTGGCCTGAGCCGTCGTCCTCGGGGGCGGTGGCGCCACCGTGCAGGTGCACCGCCGTGGGCACGTGCAGCCGGTTGCGCTGGCGTACCACCACCCGCCGGCCCGAGGTGGCGCGGATCGTCGGGCCAGGTAGGTCACCGTTGTAGGTGTACACCTCGGTGCGGCTGCCCGGCACGATCTCCAATCGCCTCCGGTGCATGGTGACCGAGTAGTAGTCGGTGGTGGCGGTCCGCAGCACCGGGCGCAGGGTCTGCGGCACGGTCATCGGGACGGTGAACGGGGTCACGGGCGTGGCTGCCGGTGCGGCGACCCGTGCCGTTGCGGGTGCCGCGCCGAACTGTCCGGACAGGCCGGCCAGGCCACCGGTCGCCCCGGCGATGCCCGACGCCGCGCCGAGGCGCAGCAGTTGACGACGAGTGGACAAGGCAGTTCCTTCCCCAGAAGGTTCGCGGGAGTCCGGCAACCGCCGGTGGCTGGTGGACCGGGCGGTCGTCACACGCACGATGATGCCGGGAATCCCATCGGGAGAAGACCCCTATTGACCGCACACTCAGCTCGGTCTTCCGCGATTAAGGGTGACTGCATGCGGAACGTTCATGAGCCGGCGTGGCACTGCGTACGCCACCGACACGGCCAACCACGCAAAGCGGCACTGAGCAGCGTCATGCACCTCTGCTGATCTTCAGCAGGCGATCACAGTGACCCGCGCGTGCGACCGGGGCACGGGACCTGAAAAAAGAGAAGCCGCAGGTCATCAGCGTGCGGACACAAGCGGAGCCTCCGGTTAGGAAACCGATGCTCTATCCCCTGAGCTACGAGGGCGCGAGGGCCTAGTCCAGCGACCTGGGGGTTCACCTGGGGTGGCAGGGAATGGCCCACGTTCACCCAAGTCACCCGTGCCCCCGTTCTCCCAAGCCCAGGAGCAGGAGCACATCTGGAGCACACGTACTCCGGTTTGCGACCGGCGGTCGACCGCGGTGACCTGCGCTGGCACGGGTTGACCCCGGTTGGTATCCGCTGGAGAGCAAACACCGCGCACAGCATCGAAGATCATGACGTGCGCTCCCTCGGCCCGGGACCCGCTGGCCGGGCACCGGACGGCGGTGACCGACGCGGTGTCAGTCCTCGGCCTCACCCACGCCGAAGACTGGGGACCGCCCTCGTCAGGCCGCTGGACCGCTGCTGATCTCAGAGGCGAGGCCCGCCGAGCACGCCGGTGGACGCTTGGTCCACGGGGTTGCTGCGCCCGGCCTGTGGAGACGGCGCCCCACCCTGATGCCTACGGCGACGGTTCCTACCAGGTGTCCGCTCATGCCGATGAGCGGTTGCGTCGGGAGCGGTCGACGAGCGTGCGGCTGGCATGCCGACGGATAGACGAAGGGGGTAGTTCTCGGGGCGTTCCCCGGACTGAGGTTCGCTGTCGCCACCGTCGTCTCGACGCGGCGGTTGACGTCTCCGCACACTGCGACGTGACGCAACCCGAGTTCGTGATGGGCGACCTCATCCGGCCGGATCAGTCGTCAGCGCTCACTGTCCGAGAGGGCGGTAGCGGAGGTGTACGACGCCGTTTCGGAATCGGCGCTCATCGAGGAGCTCAAGGTCGGCGCGCATGCCGGTCGGCAGCCCTGGCTTGCCCCCGCCGACGACGATGGGCAGGATGAACAGCTGGCACTCGTCGACCAGCCCGGCCTTGAAAGCCTGCGTTGCGAGGTTGGCACCTCCTACGGTGAGATCGCTGCTGGCCGTGGCCTTCAGCGCGTGCACTGCGGCGGGGTCGAAACGGCGTTCGAGTCGGGTGTCGGCAGTTGACACCGCGGGAAGGGTCGTGGAGTACACGACCTTGCTCGCCGCCTGCCAGGCGCTCGCGAAGTCGGCCGTGAGGTCGGACTGCGCGGCCAGAGCGGCGTCGGTCTCCCAGACGGCCATCGCCTCGTACAGGCGCCGCCCGTAGAGAAACGTGCCCGCAGACCGCAGGAGGTCGGTGGTGAACGCGAATACCTCGTCGTCGGGTGGGAACCAGTCGAACGCGCCGCGTTCGTCCTCGATGTAGCCGTCAAGCGACACGTTCGTCACGTAGATCAGCTTTGCCATGCCTCTACCTCTCGATGATTGGCTGCAACAGCCTGGACATTCATCAGTGTGGCGTCCAGCTTGGTGAACGCTTGGCGCCAACCCTCCTCGCTGGGGTGCGCCAGGCGTTCGGGGAGCCACTGGCGGATCTCCAGTCGCGTCCGTCCGTCAGCCTCGTCGTGGAACTCGATCCGGAGTCTCGTCTCGAACGGCTCGATGCCCTCCTGCAGCCGGCCACTGACGTGCATGACGCCTTCGAGTAGTTCGCCGTCGGCGACGTCGGTGAGGTCAACGTGGATGTGCACGCGAAGGTCGGGTTCGGCTGCATTGACCTCCGTCCACCGCTGATAGCCGCCGGGGCGTACGTCGAACTCGATCTTGTCGCGCGGTAGTGAGTTGCCGGTCGGGCCCCACCACGCCGCCAGGTGGTCGGGATCGGTGAAGGCTCGGTAGACGAGCTCCCGCGGCGCGTCGAGCACGCGGGAAATGACGAGTTGCGGAGTTTCGGTGTTCATTCGAGCTCCCTGGGGTCGTCGGCCATCCGGTCCGTTGCCGGTCCGGCGGCCTGCACCGCGGCGAGGTGGGCATCGAGGCGGGTGAGGGACGAGTCCCAGAACCGCCGGTAGCGCTCGATCCAGTCGGCCGCCTCGCGCAGCGGGGCAGCTTCGAGGTGACTCGCGCGCCACTTGCCCGACCGTGACCGCGAGATGAGCGCGGCGCGCTCGAGCACTTTCAGGTGCCGTGACACCGCCGGCATCGAGATGGAGAGAGGAGCGGTGAGCTCGGTGACCGTGGCGTCGCGTGCGGCCAGCTCGGCGATGATCGCCCGGCGAGTCGGGTCGGCGAGCGCCGAGAACACCGCGCTGAGCTGATCGGTGCCAGCCATCGGAAGCTCCCTTCACTTAACCAATGTGTTAAGCGTATTGAAGCGCGAGTGATGTTGTCAACGGACGAGTCGCTGGCCGGCTCGGTCCTGCCACCAGCGCTGACGTGCTGCCGAACAACCTGCGGCAAGACGGTGTCCGCTTCTGCCGCATCTGGCGGACTGTCTGAGGTTGCGGGTCGCTGGTGCCAGGGGGCTGGACCGCCGGTACAGCTCGGCAGTGCCTCCCAACGTTGGGCGACCGTTGGTCTTTGTCGACATCGACGGTGCGCTGATCCCGCTCCGCGCCCGGTCAGCCGGAGCCGATCGTCGGCGGAGCGGCAGGGTGGGAGACGGTCCCGACCGCTACGGCGTGACCTCGGCTCACCTCATTGCTCGCCAACGTCAGCCGTCACCCATGACTGAATGCACTGTCACGCCGTCCGCGAGGCCACCGAGGCGCTGGGCATCGCCCGCAGCGTGGGTTACCGGATACTGGAGGGGGAGGCGCTGCTCGCGCTCGCACAGGCGTACGTCGCCGCCGGGCGGGAAGACGAGGCGCAACGCTGCGATGGCGAGGCGACGGCGATCCACCGGAGGAACACCGCTTCACCACAGGTGCGTGAGACGGTAGGAGTCTCCCGCCAGCTCGTCATGGCGCGGTTGGTGACGGTAGGTCGGGACGAAGCCGCATAGAAGCGGATCAGAATACGGCATCTGGTCGCGTGACGCAGTTACACGTTGTCGTTCTGGCTGCAGGTCGACACGGCGGAGACGACGTCGACGGCGTACGACACGTTGACCGTCCAGGTCGGGTCCACGACGGTGGCGACGTACTCGAACGTGAACGCGGCGGCCGGCTACGTGCAGCGCACCGTCAACGTGGCCTCGTACGCCGGCAGACGATGACCGTGAAGTTCACCGGCGTGGAGGACTCGTCCCTGCTGACCAGCTTCGTCATCGGCGACGTGACCCTGCAGGCCAGCTAGGCGGAACGGGGGGGTCATCGGCCCACCCCACCCGCCCACCTGACGGCAGGCCCTTCGTGCCGGCACCCTTCAGCGAGCGCGACCGCGCCGACGCCCTCGCGCTGTCCGTCGCGTCCTCTCCACCACAGGCAGCCGCCGACGGGGAATCCCGGAGAACGGCCGACCCCGTGGGTGAGCACGAGCCAGCCGGCGTCGGTCTCGATCGGGGATCCGCAGTTGCCGACCTGGATCAGTTCCCAGCTGTCCCGGGGGCGTGCAGCGGCACCGGCTCCTGCCACCGGTTCTCGCCGTCCAGGCGGGTCAGGCCGATGGTCTCGCCGTCGGCGCGGCACAGGGCGAGGTGCCGGCCGCAGGCGGTACGGGGGAACAGCGCGATGCCCTTGTTGCGGACGCCCGGCCCGCGCATCGGGGCGCTCTCGAAACGGCGCAGGTCACCGCTGCCCAGCGCGCGGGCGGCAATGTGCCGGCCGTCGTAGGCGGTGTAAGTGGCCCGGTACACGGGTCCGGATTCGTCGGTGAACCGGACGAACCGGGCGTCCTCCATGCCGTTGCTCTCCGCCGGAACAGGGCGTCCAGCACGGTGGCGGTGATCTCGTTGTCGCAGTCCTCCTCGCCACAGATGGTCAGCGGCCGGCCGGCGCGGCGGGCGATCTCGATGGCGGTGTGGGTGCCCTTGTCGGGATGGATCCGGCCGAAGGCGGCCAGTCCGGGGCCGGCGTCGCGGGTGAACGGCAGCCCGGTGAGGTCGACACCGTGGTGCACCGTGGCGACGTAGTCGAGCTCCGCGCTCCGGTCGGCGTCGGAGATCGACACGTAGGACGAACGGGCCCGGACGTACGCGGGGAGGATCCCTGGGCCGGAGAAGCCGTGCACGGTGGTGAGCAGCGGAGCGCGGCAGTGCTCGGCGAAGGCGAGCGGCAGCCAGTCGAGGTGGCTGTGCACCAGGTCGAACTCCGACGAGCGGGCCATCGCGTGGGACACGTGCATCGCCTCCCACACCCGGCCGTCCAGGTCCGGATCGTCGGCGTACCCCCGAGGGCACACGCCGTCGAGGGCCGCCGAGGTGACGGAGTCCAGCGTCGCGAAGAGAGTCACATCCACGCCACGGGTGACCAGCCCCTCGGCGAGCAGACCGGTCACCTGCTCCCAGGGACCGTAGTGGTCCGGGGGTGTCCGCCAGGCGACCGGACCGAGCAGGGCGACCCTCACGGGGACGGCACGTCGGCGAGGTCGGCCGGATCGAGACGCAGGGTGGCGAGCAGCCCCACGTGCTTGGCGGGGTCCACCCGCTCCGGTAGTTCGCGCTCGACCCAGTCGGCCCTGAACTGCTGGCCGCGGTCGCGCAGCGCCGCGACGATCCTGTACCTGGCGATCCTCATCGTCTGCCCCCTTGAGAAGCCGTTCCGGACGGTCATGGTCACGGGAGGCGGAGTGGAGGCCCTGGTCGAATCCCATCACCGGGGTGCCGCGGTCGACCTGTCGCCGTGACCGACGAATAGTGCGGCACGTACCTGCGATCCCCAGGGCGCGGCCGGCGTGGCCGGCATCGCAGCGGTGGGACCCCGTCGATCCGGACCCGCTTCAGGCTACGCCGGCCCGGCCCCTGCCCTGCCCGGTGCCAGTGCCGGGGACGCCCGGGAAGCGGTCAGCGGTCGGCAAACGTCGTGATGAGCACCAGCGGCAGAAGCAGGACGGTCACCAGGAGGAACACCCGCAGGCGGAGCGCGCGGACGACGAGGGCCCGCCTGACCCGTACCCCGAATGTCGAGGGGCCGGATCTCCCGCTGACCGGCGGCGAGAGCCGGCCAGCGGCGATTGGACGAACGGCCATGGCACTGTCTCCTGGTGATCTCGACGGCTCGGCCCGGGTGCCTGAGCGGTCCCGGTCGACGACCGGTCAGCGGAGCATCCCGACTCTCAGCTGGGTCAGCGAGCGCATCAGCAGCCGGGAGACGTGCATCTGGGACAGCCCGACCCGGGTGGCGATCTCCGCCTGGGTCAGGTCACCGTAGAACCGCATGGTCAGGATCCGACGTTCGCGTGGGGGAAGCGCCGCGAGGAGCGGTCGGAGGGTGAGGTGGTCGTCCACGGCTGCGTATCCCGCATCGGCGGCGCCGCTGAGCGCGTGGCGATCGACGCCGTCGGCCCCGGGCCGTGGCTCGTTCAGCGACGCCAGGCGATAGACACCGAGGGCGGCGACTGCGGCCACGAGTTGGGCTACGGTCACCTCCAGGTCGTCGGCGAGCTCTCGATCCGTCGGTTGGCGACCGCGTTGCTGCGCCAGCCTGCCCCGGGCCTCGGACACCTGTGCACCCAGTTCCTGTGCCTTGCGCGGGACCCGGATCGCCCAGGCTGTGTCGCGGAAGTGCTTCCGGATGCCGCCGAGGATGGTCGGGACGGCGTAGGAGGCGAACGGCACGCCCCGACTGCTGTCGTACCCGTCGACGGCCTTGATCAGGCCGAGCGCGCCGACCTGCGCCAAGTCTTCGTAGGACTCCCCGCGGCCGGTGTACCGGCGGGCCAGCCGACCCGCCATCGGCAGGTTCGCCTCGATGATCCGGTTCCGCAGCCGTGCGCGGTCGGGATCATCGGCCTTCAGGGCTGCGCGTTGACGCAACAGTTGTTCGCTGTCCCCCGTAGCCGGGCTCAGCGTCGGAGGGGACGAAACGGCCGCGGGTGTCACGGTGGAGGTGACCATGGTTCCACGCCCCTAACGGGCTGGTGGCGGCGAGACTGGCGGCCACCGGGGACCCGGGCGACACCGTAACCGTACGCCTTCATCCCCCCGACCGACACCCGGACGGGCTCGGGAAGCGCACTCGGCTGTCGAACCGGTCGTCAGCCGGACCGGTGGGTGACTGGCCCCGGCACGATCTGCTCGGAGCCGTCGACGATCGCCTGGGACAGTTCGGACAGTCGCCGGTTGCGACTGCGGGCGCCGTCGCGCAGCAACGCGAAGGCCTGACCCACGTCCACCTGGAGGCGTTCGGCGAGGATTCCCTTGGCCTGCTCGATCAGAACGCGGCTGTTCAGGGCAGTCTGCAGCTGCTCGGTGAGCATGTCGCGCCGGTGGATGGCGCGGTGTTGCAGCAGTCCGATGGTGGCCACGTCGGCGAGCGCCTGACCGATGCGGAGCTTGTCCTCGTCGAGGGACCCCGGCCGGACGTCGAAGAGGTTCAGCGCGCCGATCACCTCGGAGCGCAGGCGCATGGGCAGGGCGTGCACCGCGGCGAAGCCCACCTCGGCCGCCGCGGCGGCGAACCTCGGCCATCGGACGGTGGTCAGGTTAAGGTCGGCGACCGACACCGGTTGGCCGGTACGGAAGCAGTCGAGGCAGGGCCCCTGGTCGGTCTGGAGCTGGAACAGCTCCAGCAGCCGGGTGCGTTCGGAGGAGGCGGCGACCACCTGCAGCGTGTCCCGCTGGTCGGTCAGGAGAAGCCCGGCCGCCGACACACCCAGCAGATCGACACACCTCTCGGTCAGCACGTGCAGGAACTCGAGGACGTCGAAGTCGTCCACGAGAGTGTCGGCCATCTCCACGAAAACGTCGGCCAGCGGGATCTCGGCCATGTCAGTCACCTCGTCAATCAGTGGTTCCGCCGGTCACCCGACGGGATGGTCCGTGAGGCGCCGCCCCGGCGCCGATCCGCTTGTTCACCCATCTCGGTCACCAGGTGTCCCGGCCGGTCCGAGAAACAGGCGCCGGGCGACGACGTCAGCTGCCACGTCCCGCAGCCGCCGGTCCCGGGAGTACGCGTAGGCGCGCAACCGGACGAGCGCCACCGCCGCGGGCACTCCGAACTGGACCATGATCATGCCGGTCGCCTGGTGCACCTCGGGGTGGTGCAGGCCGGTCCCCTCGGGCCACTGATCGTCCCGGTCCACCCCGTGGCGCATCGCGCCGTCCAGCAGCACCGCGCATGCCGTGTCCGCCAGGACCAGCACGTCGGCCAGTTCCTCCGCCGCGAGGTCATCGGCGCGGGCCCGGTAGAGGTCCAGGACACCGAGGCTGATCCCGCCCACCCGTAGTGGCAACGCGAACACCGCACAGACCCCGGCGCGCACCGCGGCCGGCGCGAACACCGGCCAGCGGTTCCGGCACTCCGGCACAGTCAGATCCGCGACCAGGACAGGTCCACCGGTGGTCGCGTCCACGCACGGCCCCTCACCGAGGGTGAGGGTCAGGTCTTCCAGATCCAGGGCGGTCTGGTCCGTGGCGTACACCAGTTCGCGCGGCGTGGCCTCGAGGATGACGGCGACGGCCGCGGAGTCGACGCCCGCGACCGAGACCGCCGCCGCGCAGACATGATCGACCGTGACCGCGCCACCTCGGGCGACATCGCCGAGAGCGGCCCACAGCCGCAGCCGGCGATCGGAGGTCATCGGATCGCCGCGCCCCGGGTTGTCCGTGCCCACTGCTGACTCCGACCCGGATCGTTCGAAGCGGACGTTACGGTACGGCGTCAAGGCCCGGCGAAGGCCAAACCATACTCCGCACGACGCCGCAGCGCGACCGGCGGCTCACCGAACCGCGACGGCGCCGACGGCTGTCGAGCCGGTCGAGGCGCGGAAGCGTACGCTGGAAGCGTCGCTCGGGACCCCGGTGGCTGACAGCCGCCGCTGGCGGACGCCCCCACCGATCGAGGTCACCGTGTCGGCCATCCGCTACGCACCCCCACCGCAGGCCGCTGGGCCTCCCCGCGTTCCTGGCAAGGCACCTTTCACCGCACGTCGGACTGCGGCGGTCTGTCACAGGTCCGCAATCAACCGGACGCGCCGGCGCACCATCGCGCTCAGGCCGACCAGATGCTCCTCGGAAGGCGGCGGTTCTTGATGACCGCACCCCGGAACAGTCATGTTCGATTCCTTCCGCACGACGGTCACCGCGGCACGGATGCTTCTCGTCCGATGCCCCCACGGCCGGCGGTGAAGCGCTCACGGGTCGGCGGCCTGTGGGTCGCCGCCGTGGTGTTCGCGGTCGTACTCCTGCTGCTGCTCGTCTTCGTACTGCAGAACGGGCAACGCGCTGAGGTGTCGTTCCTGGGCGCGCACGGCACCCTGCCGATGGGGGTGGCACTGCTGCTGGCCGCGGTTTCCGGGGTCCTGCTCGTCGCCCTCCCCGGCACCGCCCGGATCGTGCAACTCAGAATGCTGGGCCGCCGTCGCGTCACGCGGGAAGCCAGCGCGCCCGGGCATCGTGCGACTACCCGGCCGGCGCCCGGAGCCACCGGCGTCCCACTGCCGCCCCGGCCAGAGAATCAGGACGGTTGAGCCATGTCCGTCACCACGCCAGCCACCACGATCTCCGTATCGGCCCTTGCCGCACCCCGGCTCGTCCTCGCCCTCCCCCACGACCGGGCGGTTCTGGACGGCGGGTGGTGGCCACGGTCCTGGGACCCGGCCACCGAACTCCCCGGCCTGGTCCTCGCCCTGTCCGAACGCCACGGGCGGATCCGGCATCTCATCCTCAACATCCACACCTGGGAGAGCCGGATCCGCCGGTTGACCGTCGGACCGGACGTGATCCGGATCGGCTGGTTCAACACCCTCGACCCCGCCCTGCTGGTCGCCACCACCGGCCGCGACCTCCAGGTCGACCTGCTGGTGGTACCGCCGGCCACCC
The DNA here is from genome assembly GCF_049629545.1 of Micromonospora citrea. Classification (GTDB taxonomy): domain Bacteria; phylum Actinomycetota; class Actinomycetes; order Mycobacteriales; family Micromonosporaceae; genus Micromonospora; species Micromonospora citrea_A. Next base: position 6,245 of record NZ_JBNADX010000004.1, on the reverse strand, counting down.
CAACCGCGGCGGCCGAGTGGGCGATGGCGACCGCCGCCGACCCCACCAACCTCAGACGCGCGCCCGACATCCTGGCCAGCACACCGGCTCGGCCCAGGGCTGCGGCGGCGACCGGCTCCGACACGTACGCGGTGTGGGACAACGAAGGTGGCAGCACCTTGCCGATCGGCGCGGATCCTCACCGAGCCAGAGCCCACGACGGTGTCGACGCCGCCTGAATCCAGGTTCAGGTGGGGCTGGCAGACGGCTGCGGTGCCGGTGGGCTGACCGACAAGAACCGCTGGTCGGCCCGATACGATGCCGGCGGCTCGCCCCGCGCGGCGGTCAGTTGACGGCCGAGGAACTCGTCGTGTCCGGTGGATCCGGAGGGCGGCCATCGATCGCGCGGAGCCGTTCCGCAACCCGACGCACGGCGATGGCCATCACCCACGCGAGACCATCTACCTGATCGGCGGTGCACCTCGGCGCGAGTTGCCAGACCTCGACGAACACCGCCCGGGTCACCGCGACGGCGGCCGACGGGCTGCCCACACCCTCACACACCTGGATGAAGACAGCACGGACGAGACGGCGGTAGAGCCGACCGAAGGCGGCCCGGTCACGGTCGGCGATCCGCTTGACGAGGTCATCCACGGACTCCCGGCCAGGGAGGACATGAGCAGGGGAAACAGGCATCCGGTGCTCCTGGTGGTGTGCCTGCGGCTGGGGCACCACCAGGGACCAGGGCGGCCGTTACGCCGCCCACCTTACGCCGTCGCCTCGGTCATTCTCCGCACAGTGATGGATGCCGACCGGCGGCAGGCGCGAGCCGTGATCCCGGCGACGAATCGACTCCGACGACCGGTATCCGGGTGGTGGCCGCCGGCGATGGGCTGCTCGCGCCGACGGTGACCCGTCGGCTGATCGACGAGTTCGCGCGTCGGCCGGGGCGGCCCGACCGCTGCCGCGACGGCTGGAGGGTGGTAACCGAGCGGGAAGGGGAGGTGCTCACGCTGATCGACCGCAGCCTCGGCGCAGACGAGGTCGTGCGTGCTCGTCGCAACGTCAGGGGTTATCTGCCGGTGGCTCACCGCATCGGCGAATGGCGGTGGGCCGTCGGGCTGCTCTCGACGGTCGCGGTGGCCTTCCCGGCGTTCGGGCTGCAGGGCTCGGTCAACGTCTCGGATGGAGCGGCAAACTCCGCGTGGTCAGGGGAACCCTCAGCGCTGTCACCGGTGTGGAATCCTCGGATGGTCTTGCCATCCATCGCGATGGCCCGCTTCGCACCCGGGGCTGGCGGGATCCGGGTGGCCAGCCACGCCGCGATCACTGCGGTCACCCGGGTTGGGCAGGGTGAAGCGGCCGACGGGACCGGTGTCGCGTCGGCGCCCGCTGGTCGTGGGGACGCCGGCTCCGGTTCGCGGGGTACGTCAGTACCCCGCGATGAAGTAACCTGCCTGGTCGACGATGACGTGGCTGCGACCGGCGCTGCCGTTGCGGACGATTACGCGGTCGTCGACGCCGACCTGGGCCACCATGTGATTCGCGGCGGTCTCGCGGGCCACGAAGTTGACGTTCGAGGCTTGCGGCACCGGCGCGCCGTTGGGCCGGGCGACGAGGACGCCGCTCGCGGTCGGCGCGGTGACGGTCAGGTTCGCCACCAACGCGGTCGGCCGGGGCGGTGTCCAGTCCGTCCGCAGCACCGACGGCCCGACGGCAAGCTGCGCCCACGGGTCCATCGGCGCCCCGCCGCCATAGGTGCCCCGGGTGTCGTGGATGCGCTGGAGCGGGGTGGGCACGAACAGGTCGGTGGCGCCCTCGCCGTACCAGCCGGACAGGTCCACCACCACATGGGTACTGCCGGAGCTGGCGTTGTGGACGGCCACTCGGCCGTTCACCACCTGTGCCACCACCAGGTTCGGGATGGTCTGCCCGGCGACGAAGTTGAGGTTCGAGGCCGTCGGGACCGGGGTTCCGTACGGGAAGACCTTCAGCACCCCGCCCGCGGTCGGCTTCGTCACCGTGGTGTTCAGCACCACGGCGGTGGCTCCGGCGGGGATGCGGCCACTCAGGTCCAGGGTCCGCGACGTGTTCGCGGGCAGGGCGATGGACCCGGCGCTTCGGGTGTCCAGCACGCGCACCGGTGCGACCGGACGGAAGCCGGAGCCGGACGCCGCGTAGAAGCCTTGGAGGTCGGCGACGATGTGTGCGGTCCCGGTGCCGGTGTGATGGATGCGTAACCGTCCGTTGGACATCGGCACCGTCACCAGGTTCGGCACGGTCTCACCGGCGACGAAGTTCACGCTGGACACGTCGGGCAGGTTCGTCCCGTCCGGGTAGATCCGGAGAAACCCGGCTGCCGTCGGCTTCGTGACGGTCAGATTGAGCACCACCGCGGTGACGTCCGCAGCCGGCACCTCCTGGATCCGCGGGACGTCGAGCACGACCTCGTTGTCGGCCGGCACGGGTGAGGTGGTGGGCGTGCCGACCGCCGCCCGGGTGTCCAGCAGCCGGACCGGCGGCACGGGGGTGTACCGGGAGCCGAGGACGGTGCAGCGGGTGCCGCCGGTGTAGCTCGCGTAGGTGCGGAAGTCGTCGTAGCTGATTTCGATGCCGGCGCATGCCTGGCCGGCCCGGCGATAGGTGTACTCCATCGACGCCGCGTCACCCACCCGCCAGACGGTCTCCGGGTAGAAGCGGAAGGCGACCCGACCCGGGGTGCCGTCCGTCGGCCAGCCGCCCGGCGCGGCCACGTCGGCCACCACATCGAGCGGGCCTCCGCCGCTCTTCGGCTGGAGGGTGGCGGTGGCGAGGGGCCTGCCGTTCCGCAACTCGACGGCGCCCCGGTCACGGAAGCCGGTCCCGGCGCCGGTGTTGGGCTGCGTCGGGTCGTCGGCGTGCGGATTGCCGAGCAGGTCCCGGTCGCTGGCACCACGGGCCGAGTCGTCCGCCGAGTCCAGGGCGGGAGAGTCGAACGACAACTCCAAATAGGGCCGGCCGTTCGGATGACTCGTCCAGTGAATCTTCGGATCCGCCGCCAGGTCGTGCCCGGCCAGGCCGGTGGCCTGCTGGAACGACGCGAGGTCCGGGTGGTCGACGTCGGCCCACCGGTACGGTGCCCGCCCACCGCGCGGATCGATGATGTTGTAGTCGACCTCGGTGCTCGGCACGGATCCCGCCGAGACCGACACGAGCCGGCCTGCGCAGGTGACGTTGCCGCTCACCACCACGTCCTGGACGGCGTTGTTCTTGATGGAGGCACCCTGTGAGGCACCGGCCACCTCGATCACCTGACGGCATGAGCTGAAGAACGTGTTACCGGTGAGGGTCAGACCCGGCGCGTCAGTGGCGACGATGCCCTGTCCGACGAACTGGCTGGCGGTCACCGTCAGGTCGACGACGCCCGGCTCCACCGTCAGGCCGGGCAGGTTGCCGACATCGACGAGCGTGCGGCTGACCGTCACATCCTCAGCCGGACCGGTGATTCGGATGCCCCTCGCCGATCCACCCTGGTCCACCGAGAGCCCGTCGAGCGTGACTCGGCTGGAACCGGTGACGGTCACCGCGTCGGCGCCTCGTACGCCCAGGAGCCGGAACCCCTCGACCCGTACGTCGTGCACACCGTGCAACGCCAGGATCGTCCCCTCGACCGGGACGTCCGTGCTGTACTTGCCGACCCGGACGTACCCGTCGGGCGAGGCGACGCCCCTGACGGTGATCGGCGCCTCGACCGTGCCGGACCGGGTGATCGACACTGTCTCGGGGTAGCTGCCGGGCCGCACCAGCACCGTCTGGCCCGGCTGGGCAACCGCGACGGCGGCGGAGATGGTGCAGAACGGATTCTCCATGCTGCCGTCGGTCACCCCGCCCGCAGTGCAGTTCTGGTTGCTGACGTGCAGCTCGGACACAGTCGCTGTTGTCCCGGCCGCCTGCGTGGGCACCGCGGCGGCGGAAGCCTCCGTCGGGGCCATCAGGCCCGCACCGCCGAGCAGGGGTACGAGCGCCAGTCGCGCCAGGACAGATACGGTCGTCACCGACCACCCCCGTGATCAACTTGTATGTCGCGGCAGATTACACCGGCGAACACCAATGTGAGCAACGCCGAAACGGCCGAAGCGCTGTACCGTTCGGCCGCTCGATTCGGGCTCAGTGACGTCGCACTGGATCGGGGCGAGGCCGCTGCTGCTGGCACCCCTGGTTGCAATCCATGTCCGCGAGGTGCAGCGGCTCGTCAGCGCCTGTCACGACGCCCGCGCCGGGTTGTTCGAGTAGATGCGCCGCCGGGCGTTCTGCTGTCAGGCGCGGCGGCGGCCATGGTGTGGGCGACCTGGACGTGGTTGCGGACGTGGCAGCGTCGGAGCAGCTTGCGCTGGCGTGCCGGCTTGGCGGCCGGGGTTTGCCGGCACGCGAGGATCCGCCATCGCGCCGTCGCGGTCGAGGCTGACCGTCGTGTGCCCGCCCTGCGGTCGCGCCGGACGCCGCAGCGGCGCTACCGGCTGGCGGACCCGAACATGACGACTTGACGAACAACATGTTATCGCTCACAGTCGATGGCTGAGGGCGGCGACGCGCCTGCGGCTTACCGGGCAAGCCTGCTTCGCCGGACCTTGATCAGGCGTACACCAGGGCATGCGGAGGCTCTCTGTTAGCGCTGACATTCTCCCCGCATGCACCCGTCCTGTGCGTCGCGGTGCGCCCAGCCTCGGGTGGACCGTTCGGCTCTTGGTCATTGGAGGAGGATCATGTCTGTCTTTGGTAGATCTCCATCGATCGCGCCGCCGTCGCGGCGGCGTGGGTGGCTGCCGCGGGTCGTCGCCGCCGGCGTGACGGCCGTGGTGGTCGGTGTCGCCGCCGCCGCGGTGGTGTCGACGCCCGCCGTCGCGGCGACCGTCGACACGAGCGCGTGGTACGTGTTGTTGAACCGCAACAGCGGCAAGGCGTTGGACGTGTACAACCTGGCCACGAACGACGGGGCGCGGATCACCCAGTGGACCCGGAACAACGGCAACCAGCAGCAGTGGCAGTTCGTCGACTCCGGCGGCGGTTACTACCGGTTGAAGTCGCGGCTGTCCGGCAAGGTGCTGGACGTCTACAACTGGTCGACCGCCAACGGTGCCAGCATCGTGCAGTGGACCGACGGCAACGGGTCCAACCAGCAGTTCCGGTTGGCGGACTCGGCCGGCGGCTACGTCCGGCTGATCAACCGGCACAGCAACAAGGTGGTGGAGGTGCAGGGTGCCTCGACCGCTGACGGTGGCAACATCGTGCAGTACGACGACTGGGGTGGCAACAACCAGCAGTGGCAACTCGTCCGCGTCGACGGCGGGGGCAACCCCACCACGCCGCCGCCGGGCGGCACGTGCGTTCTTCCGTCGACGTACCGCTGGTCGTCGACGGGGCCGCTGGCGCAGCCGAAGTCGGGGTGGGTCTCGCTCAAGGACTTCACCCACGCCCCCTACAACGGCCGGCATCTCGTCTACGCCACGACGCACGACACGGGCACGAGGTGGGGCTCGATGAACTTCGGCCTCTTCACGAACTGGTCCGACATGGCCTCGGCCAGCCAGAACACGATGCCTTTCTCCGCCGTCGCACCGACCCTCTTCTACTTCGCCCCGAAGAACATCTGGGTGCTCGCCTACCAGTGGGGCGGGACCGCCTTCTCCTACCGGACGTCGAGCGACCCCAGCAATGTGAACAGTTGGTCGTCGCAGCAGACGCTGTTCACCGGAAGCATCTCCAACTCCGGCACCGGCCCCATCGACCAGGCACTCATCGGTGACGACACGAACATGTACCTGTTCTTCGCCGGCGACAACGGCCGCATCTACCGGGCCACCATGCCCATCGGCAACTTCCCGGGCAACTTCGGCTCGTCCTACACGACCATCATGACCGACACCACGAACAACCTGTTCGAAGCCGTCCAGGTCTACAAACTCGAAGGCGAGAACCGATACCTCATGCTCGTCGAGGCCATCGGCTCGCAGGGCCGCTACTTCCGCTCCTTCACCGCCACCAACCTGGGCGGTACGTGGACCCCGCAGGCCGCCACCGAGAACAACCCCTTCGCCGGCAAGACCAACAGCAGCGCCACCTGGACCAACGACATCAGCCACGGCGAACTCATCCGCACCAACCCCGACCAGACCATGACCGTCAACGCCTGCAACCTGCAACTGCTCTACCAGGGACGCTCCCCCAACTCCGGCGGCGACTACGGCCTCCTGCCCTACCGACCGGGACTGCTCACCCTGCAACGCTGA
>NZ_JBNADX010000003.1:0-385636 GCF_049629545.1 Micromonospora citrea | reverse complement strand
CGGGGCGGGGCGGGGCGGGAGGGCGGGGGGATGGTCAGGGGGTTAGGGGGAGGGTGGTGGAGTGGAGGAGGCGGGCGTCGTCGGTGACGACGGCGTGCAGGTGGCCGTCGAGGCGGTCGAGCCAGCCGACGCCGGACTCCCCCATCGCCATCGCGGCGGTCGCGTACGCGTCGGCAAGGCCCAGGTCCGCCCCGACCACGGTGACCGAGCGCAGCCCGCGGGCCGGCACACCCCGACGCGGGTCGTGTACGTGGTGGCCCCGGTGCTGGACGCCCGAGGTGGCGACCGCCAGGTCGGTGCCGGCGAGCACCAGGCAGGTGGCCGTCGGGTCCCAGGGGTGCGCGACGCCGATCCGCCACGGCCGTCGGGTCGGGGACAGCCCGCGCACCACCACGTCGCCGCCGGCGTTGAGGCAGTGGTTGCCCGCCCCTGCGGCGACCAGGCGGTCCGAGGCGACCTGCGCCGACCAGCCCTTCACGTAGCCGGACGGGTCGAGCCGGCCGGTGGCGTACGCGTCGAAGAACCCGTCGGTGACGCGCCACAGGTCGGCGCAGCGTTCCAGCACCGCCCGCAGGTCCGCCGACGCCTCGGCCAGGGGCAGCTCGCCCCGGTCGAGGCGGCACACCTCGCTGTCGTCGCGCCAGGTGCTGAACCGGGCGTCGACCTCGCGCAGCCAGTCGAAGGTCTGCTCGGCGAGTTCGTGCAGGGTCGCGGCGGGCAGGTCGTCGGCCAGGTCCAGGCTGATCGCCGTACCCATGATCTGCTCGACCCGGCGCAGGCCGGGCCGGGCCGGTGCCACCGGCACCTCAGCGGGCCCGGTCGATCGCGGCCTGGAGCGACTTCTTGTACGCGTCGCTGGTGGCGGTGGCGTCGGAGACGGTGTCCAGGCCGGCGCTCTGCCTGCGCACCACCTCGCCGGACGTCCCGCTGTAGGTGGCCTGCACGTCGTCGCTGCGCTGGCCCGACTGCCCGCTCTGCGGCAGCCCGATGCCGGTGGCGTTGACGATGCGGGTGCCGGAGAGGGTGATCTGCACCGACAGGGTGCCGTACTCGTAGGTGACCTGCGGGCCGCTGACGGTGCGCAGGGTCGGCCTCGGCGCGCTGCTGGTGGGAGCCGGGGCCGCCGGTCTCGGCGCGTCGGCGCCCGCCCGGCCGGTCGGGCTCTGCCGGGCGCCCGGGGTGGGCCGGGTGGAGCGGGCCGGGCCGGAGGCGGTCGGGGTGGAAGCGGCCTCGGGGAGCGCGGCCGGGTCGGAGCCGGCGGGGACGACCGGTGGCTGCTCGACGGCGGCGACCTGGCTGGCCCCCGGGGAGCCCTTCAGCACCACCAGGGCGGTGGTGCCGGCGGCCAGGCCGGTGATCGCGAGGAGCGCGCGACGCATCTGAAGTGCCTCTCTCACAGCTCGAACGTGGCGAGGTGGATCTGCCGGCGCGGCACGCCGGCGGCGCGCAGCGCCCGTACCGACTCCTCGACCAGGCCGGCCGGCCCACAGAGGTAGACGTCGCGACGGGCCACGTCCGGCACCAGGCGGCGCAGCCCGTCGGGGCTCATCACCTGCCGAGGGCCGGGGTCGTCGCGGGACCCGATCACGTACCAGACGGAGGTGTGCCGGGCCTGGGCCAGCCAGTCCAGCTCGTGGTGCATCAGCACGTCGGCGGGGGTACGGGCGCGGTAGATCAGCGCCGCCCCGGGCGGCAGCTCCTCCAGCATCGCCCGCAGCGGCGCGATGCCGCTGCCACCGGCGATCAGCAGCGCCCGCTCCCTGGTCCGGTGGGCGGCGGTGAAGGTGCCCGACGGGCCCTCCGCCCAGACCCGGGTGCCGGAGTCGAGGTCGCGCAGGTCGGCGGTGTGCACGCCGACGACCTTGACGGTCAGGCGCAGCCAGCGGCCGTTGGCCGCGGCGGAGAGCGAGAACGGGTGCGACTGCCACCAGCAGCCGCGGGCCAGGAAGCGCCAGCGGAAGTACTGCCCGCCGAGCATGTCGATCTGGTTGAGCCGTCGGCCGGTCAGGTAGATCGACACGGTGTCCGGACTCTCCGCCACCACGTCGGCCACCCGCAGCCGGTGCCGCAGGTTGAAGTGCAGCGGGGCGACCACCCGCCCCCAGAGCAGGGCGGCGAGCACCAGCAGGTAGGCGGCGATCCAGCCGGTGCGCACCGGACCGGGCGGGTGCAGCTGCGCGCCGTTGCTGAACTGGTGGCCGAAGCCGAGCAGCAGCGCGGCGTAGCTGGCCAGGTGCAGGTGGTACCAGAGTTCGTAGGGCATGACGGTGCGGATCGCCCGGATGCCGGTGCAGCCGATGAGGACCATGATGCCGGCGGCGAGGAACGCGGAGAGCATGTCCTCGTAGTCGCGCAGCAGCACGCCCACCTCGCCGGGGACGGACTCCCCGTCGGCCTCGGCGTACGCGACCAGCAGCAGCGACAGGTGGGCCAGCACCGCGACGAGCAGGGTGGCGCCGAGGTCCCGGTGCAGGCGGGAGATCCGTTCCCCGCCGACCCAGCGTTCCAGCGCGCCGAGGCGGCTCATCATCAGCACCTGCACCAGCAGCAGGTAGCCGGCGACCAGCCCGGTGATCCGCCCGGCGGCGGTGAGCAGGTCGCCGGTGTCCTTCAGCGCCCCGGCGGGGGTGTCCAGCCACCACGGCAGCACGGCGGCCACCAGGCCCGCCCAGAAGAGCAGGGCCAGGGCCCGCCGGCCGCCGGGCCCGCGTCGCGGCGGCGCCGGTGTCGGGGGTACGGGGGCAGCCGAACGGCCGCCGTGCGGGGAGGTCGTCCCCGTACGGCGGCCGGCGGCCCAGGTGTCCTGGTATGTCACGCGTACAGCTTCATGGGGGTGTACTTCTGCCTCGGGAAGATCTTGTCCACCTCGGCGTTGGTCAGGCCGAACCGCCCCTGCGCCACGCTTCCGTAGACGTTGAACATGTTGTTGTACTCGGGTACGTCGCCGGAGTCCAGATCGTTCAAGCCGTTCCAGGTGCCCAGCAGCGAGCCGGCGAGCTTACGGCCCGACAGGACGGTGATCACCCCGCCGTGGCCGTGGTCGGTGCCGCCGCCGTTGGAGGCGACCCGCCGGCCGAACTCGCTGGACACCATGACCGTGACGTCGGCGGCGGAGTCGCCGAGGTCGGTGAAGAACGCGGCCAGCGCCGTGGCGAGCTCGTTGAGCCGCCGGTGCAGTTGTCCGCCGGGGCGGGTGCCCTGGTTCTCGTGGGTGTCGTAGCCGCCCATGCCGACCGTGGCCACCCGGACGTTCGCCCCGCCCTTGATCAGTTGGGCGAGCTGCTGGAACGCGGAGCCGACGCCCCTGTACTCCACACCCTCGGCCGGCTGGTACGGCCGGGCCGACAGCTTCTGCGCGGTGGTCAGCGCGGACATGCCGTCGAGCACCGCCTCCTGGACCGGGTGGTTGATCCCGGTGAACAGGCCGCGGATCGCCTTCTCGGTGGCCGCCCGGTACTTCTCCTCGCCGTTGAGCTTCAGCGAGCCGACGTTGTTGATCGAGAGCGCGCCGTTGTTGCCGACCAGCGACCGGGGCAGCGTGCTGCCGATGCCGACGCTGCGGAACGCGGTGCCCTTGCCGAGCGCGTCGACCAGGCTGTCCAGCCAGCCCCGACCGCCGGTCTCACCGGGCAGGCCGCCGAGGTTGCAGGCGTCGGCGGCCTGGAAGTGGCTGCGGGACAGCCGCTCGTCGGAGACCGCCGGGACGAACCCGAGCTGCCCGGCCCGCAGCCACTTCTCCAGCGGCGCGAACGCGCTGGTCAGCTTGAAGCCGCGGCCCAACGCCAGCGAGTCGTCGCCGAGCAGCAGGTCGGGGCGGGCCTTGGCCAGCACCGGGTCCTCGGCGGGGGCGACCAGGCTCAGCCCGTCCAGCCCGCCGTAGAGGAAGACGTGGATCAGGGTGCCGGTCTTCGTCGCGGCGAACGACGCGGAGGTGGTGACGAACTGGGCGGTGGCCAGCGCGGTGGCGGTGGCGGCGGCGCCGGCGACGAAGGTCCGCCGGGTCACCCCCCGCCCGTCCTGCTGGGCCTCCTCCAGGTCCTCCAGCCGGCGGTACCGGTCGGCTTCGGCGGCGTTCTCGGCGGCGACGACGTCGGCCTCCGCGCGCAGCAGCGCCTCGGCCGGGTTGTCGGCCAGCCGCCGCACGTCGGGGCATTCGGGGTGCAGGGGGAACGAGTGCACAGTCTTCTCCATCGGGTGCCTCACCGGAGGTGGTGCTGGGGGGAAGCGAGGATCGCCCGCGCGACGGCGGTGACGGCCCCGTTGAACGTCGCGTCGACCTTGGCGCCCGCCGGGACGCCGGCCACGCTCAGGATCAGCGCCTTCTCCTTGGCGCTCAGCTTCTGGTGCACCAGCCGCTGGGCGAGCGCGTCCACGTACGCCCCGGCGGTGGTTGGCGGTCGGGCCACCAGCGCCTCGGCGGGCGTGAACGTGAACTCGGTGCGGTAGCCGGCGAGCAGGTCCCCCGCCTCGTTCCAGCCGCTGACCATCGTCCCGGCGGAGGTCCAGGCGACGTAGACGTCGGGGTAGCCGTCGGGGGTGGGCTGGCCCATCGGGTACTGGCCGAGCTGGCGCAGCTTGTCGTGGATCTGCCGCAGGCCACGCGCGAAGGCGGGCCGGCCGCCGTCCTGCTTGAAGGCCGGCGAGGCCTCCGGCCGGACGTTGAGGGTGCGGTACGTGGCGATCAGGTACTCCATCGGCCGGCGCACCTTCTGCCCCACCGCGGCCCAGAACTCCGAGGAGCTGAAGAGCGTCATCAGCAGCGGCTTCACCATGCCCTTGTTCACCGTGTACGTCTTGGCCAGCCGGTCCACCAGGGACTTCGGCGGGGTGTCCGAGACGAACCGGGTGGCCAGGCTGCGCGCCACGTACTGGGCGGTCGACGGGTGCAGGGCGATGTAGCGCAGGTAGGAGTCGATGGCGGCGTCGGCCTGCTTCGGGTCGTCCGAGGCGTTGGCGTGGGTGAAGCCGAGGATCTTCACCTTGCCCCGGTAGTGCTGGTTGGCGCGGAAGACGTACTTCCCGTCCTGGACACCCCGCCCGGTCTGCAGCAGGGCCGCCTGCCGCACGTCCTTCTCGGTGTATCCGCCGTCGACGCCGACCGAGTAGAGCTCCAAGTTCTCCCGGGCCAGGTTCTCGTTGACGGCGTCGGCGCGCGAGTCGTTCTGGTTCAGGTAGAGCAGCAGCGCCGGGTGCCTGTTCGCGGCGACCAGCATCTCCGGGTAGCTGCCCAGGGCGTGGGCCCGTACGACGTCGCGGTCGAAGGAGTTGCGGTAGACCTCGCCGCCGTCGAAGTCGGCGGCGACGTGCAGGAAGTCGTTCCAGAAGTCGACCATCACCTCGAAGAGTTGGCGCTCCGACCAGATCTGCCGGGCCAGCGTGGCGTCCACCGTCTCCTTCTCCGGCTGCACGCCCCGCTCGTTGAGCTGGTCGCGCTGCTCGCGGAGCTGCTGCGGGCTCAGCTTGAGGCTGGGCAACTCGGCGAGCTTCAGCTCGGCCGGGCTCGGCGAGATCTTCTCCGGGTCGAGCTGCCAGCGGATCCAGCCGTCGATGCCCATCCGCCGGATGTCGGCGAGCACCTTGGGCGTGGCGCCGAAGGTGGCCCGGCTGGCCAGGTGCCGGACCGGGTCCTTGGCCAGGACGGTCTTCACCGTCACCGGGGTCTCCGCGGCGGCGGAGGCCGGGCCGGAGTAGAGCCGGCCACCGGTGGGGTTGTTCTTCTTCAGCACCGCCCCGGCCCGGGAGCCCATGTAGCTCTCGTTCTGCTCGGTGTAGGTGCGCACCCTGCTCGGCTGCTGGCCGCTGGGGCGGGCGGCGGTGCCGTCGGTGACGGTGGTGCCGGTGGCGTCGCCGGCCACCGCGCCGTCGTCGAAGAACCCGCGCACGGCCGGGGCGAGGGCCGCGCCGCCGGCCACGACGGCGGCGACTCCGCCGATGGTGGCGAGGGCACGACGCCGGCCGGTGCGGCGGCCCGGCTCGTCGTCATCGTCCAGCGTGGGCAGTCCGGTTCCGGCCGGCTGGTGGAAGCTCTGTCGGCCCAGCCCTTCCGGGCCGACCCACTGCGGACCCTGGGCCGGCGGCGCGGCCGGGTACCCGGGGGCCACGTCCCTCGGTCCCTGGTACTGCGGGGCGTACGGGTGTTGCCCGGGGTTTCCACCGCGGTCGTCCCACGGTCCACGCGGTGGCACGTTCTGGTCGGCCATGCACCAATCCCGATTTCTTGAAGGCGCCGACACGCTGCGACCGGAGCGGGGCGAAGGGTGCGGCGACTGTTGCCTGAGGGGGTTGCTACGGGAAAGTAACCAAGCGGTTCACCTGCCTCAAGACGGCCGGAGAGGCCCACTCACCGCACTTAAGGCACCGCTCAGCAGCGCAGAAGATGAGGCGGTTTCACCCCGGCTGGGCAGCACCGTCCCGAGCAGGGGTGACACGCCCGCCGACGGCCCGGGCGTAACGTTTCCTGCGTACGCGGCGCTGGACGCGACGTTCACCGGCACAGTGAAACTTAAGGAAGGGATAAGCCTGTGCTGAGCCGCCCCTGAGCAGGCCCCGGCCCGGTCGCGAAGTTAGCAGCGGCAGGAGTGCGTGAGCCGCCGCCGCAGCGGGTAAGCCGCCGAACCGCTGAAGCCGTGAGGGGAAGGCACCGCCATGCTCAGCAAAGAGGATCAGCGCAGATTCGAACAGATCACCCGGAACCTGCGGGAGAGCGACCCGAAGTTCTTCGCGAGACTCGACCATCGGGCGCGGGCCCGGCGCGGGCGCTGGCTGATGCTGCTCACGATCGTGCTCTGGGCGTCGCTGCCGGCGATGACCGTACTGGCCGGACGGCCGGCGGGCGCGATCTGTGCCGTGGTGTTGGCGGTCAACGCCGCACTGATGTGGCGCTTCCGCCGCCGCTGGCTGTGACCGTGGCATCCGGTCGCCCCACCCGGACACCGAGATCTTGGACAGTTGGCGTCCGACCAGGACGGTAACTGTCCAAGATCCGGTGTCCTGCGCACAGCCGGACGTCGCCGCCGGGGCTCGTGCGGCCGCCGGTCACCGCGCTACGACCGGCCGAAGGTCCGATACCCGCGTCGCAGCCGCTCCAGCAGGCCGGGGCCACCGATCGCCGGAGCGGGCGCGCCGAGTTGCCGCAGCAGCAGTTCCGGGCCGGTCGCCAGCGTGGCCGGGCGGTCCGGCAGCGGCACCGGCGGCAGCCAGAACCGGTCCACCGCCTCGTCCAACGGGGCCGCGGGCAGGCCCGCCAGCACCCGCGCCGCACCGGCGGCCGGAGCGCCGTCGTCGCCGAACGGGCCACCGGGTACGACGCCGGCGACGCCTGCCGGCGCGGGGACGGTCACCGGCCCGTCCCCTCCGGACGACCCGGCCGCCACGTCCACCCCGGACGCGGCGGCGCGTCGCGTACGCAGCCGGTCGAGCAGGTCGGCCCGGCTGCGGCCCCGCCAGTGCAGCAACTGGAACGGGTCCGCGTCGAACGCCTCGGCGAGCAGGTAGAACGTCGCGGCGAGGTGCTTGCAGGGCACCGCGAAGTCGGGACAGCTGCACCGCTGGCTCAACTCGTCGACCCCGGCCGGGAAGAGCGGCGCGCCCGCGTCGGCGAACACCTGCTCCAGCTCGGCCGGGAGGTCACCGGCGAGCAGCCGGGCGCTGAAGAACGCCTGCCCGGCGAGGTCCCGCTCGAGGAGTTCCCAGAGCTCCGCCGGGAAGGGCGCCAGCGCGATGGTGACCCGGTACGGCTCGGCCCGGGAGCCCTGCACGCTCGCCGTCACCCGGCCGGGCGTCACGTCGAGCCGGAGCACCTGGCCCCGCCGCGCGTACGAGCGGCCACGGGTGAGCCGGGTGCCGAGCGCGAACGACTCCAGCACCTCCAGGAAGCGCCGCGACCACCAGGACACGCCGATCGCGCCCCGGGTGCTGCGCGCCCTGAGCCCGCCGTCGACCCGGCGCGGACGGCCGAAGTCGGCGAACCGGCCGGCACCCGCCGGGCCGCCGCCGGCCCCGGCCGCAGCGTCGTCCGGCCGGGGCGTGGAGTTCCGGCCGGTCACTCGACCACCGCCCCGGCCTCCAGGGTGAACAGTTCGCGCAGCTGGGCGGTGGAGAGCTCGGTGACCCACTGCTCGCCGCTGCCCACCACCGAGGCGGCCAGGCTGCGCTTGTCGGCGATCATCGCGGCCACCTTCTCCTCCACGGTGCCGGCGCAGACGAACTTGCGGACCTGCACCCGTCGGCGCTGGCCGATCCGGAACGCCCGGTCGGTGGCCTGGTCCTCCACCGCCGGGTTCCACCAACGGTCCACGTGCACCACGTGGTTGGCGGCGGTGAGGGTGAGCCCGGTGCCCCCGGCCTTGAGCGACAGCACGAAGACCGGCGGGCCGTCCGGGGACTGGAACCGGGTCACCATCGCGTCCCGGTCGGCCTTGCCGACCCCGCCGTGCAGGAAGAGCACCTCCCGGCCGAAGCGGGCCGACAGGTGACCGCGCAGCATCCCGCCGAACTCGGCGTACTGGGTGAAGAGCAGGACCTTCTCCCCGGCCGCGAGAACCTCGTCGAGGATCTCCTCCAGCCGTTCCAGCTTGCCCGAGCGTCCGGGCAGGGCGGAGCCGTCGCGCAGCAGTTGGGCCGGGTGGTTGCAGACCTGCTTGAGCCGGGTCATGGTGGCCAGCACCAGGCCGCGCCGCTCCATCCCGTCGCTGGACTCGATCTTCGCCAGCATGTCGTCGACGATCGCCCGGTAGAGCGAGGCCTGCTCGGTGGTCAGGTTGCAGACCACCTCCATCTCCAGCTTCTCCGGCAGGTCGGAGATGATCGAGGAGTCGGTCTTGAGCCGCCGCAGCACGAAGGGGCCGGTCATCCGGCGCAGCCGGGCGGCCGTCTCGGCGTCGGAGTGCCGCTCGATCGGCACCGCGTACGACTTCTTGAAGCTGGACGCGGGGCCGAGCAGCCCGGGGTTGGCGAACTGCATGATCGACCAGAGGTCGGCGAGGCGGTTCTCCACCGGCGTGCCGGTGACCGCCACCCGGTGCCGGGCGGGCAGCGACCGGACCGCCTCGGCCTGCCGGGTCGAGGCGTTCTTGATCGCCTGCGCCTCGTCCACGACGACCCGGTGCCAGGCCAGCGAGGCGAGTGCGGCCGCGTCCCGGGCGGCCACCGAGTACGTGGTGAGCACGAGGTCGGCGGCGTGCACCGCCTCCTCGAACTGCGCGCCCCGGGCCCGGTCCGCGCCGTGGTGCACGTGCACCCGCAACCCGGGGGTGAACTTCGCCGCCTCCCGCTGCCAGTTGCCGACCAGCGACATCGGGCAGACCAGCAGGGTCGGGCCGACGCCGGGCGGGTCCCCGGCGAGCAGGGCGAGCAACTGCACCGTCTTGCCCAGCCCCATGTCGTCGGCGAGGATCCCGCCGAGACCGAGCGACTGGAGGAAGACCAGCCAGGCCAGCCCGCGCCGCTGGTACGGCCGCAGCGTGCCCTTGAACGCAGGCGGCGGGTCGAGCGGGGTGAGCCGGCGCTCGGCCTCCCCGGCGAGCAGGTCCCCCAACGGCCCGTCGGCGCTCACCTCCAGCACCGGCAGCGCCTCGGGCCGGTCGCCCTCGGCGAGGCCGAGCCGGAGCAGGTCCGCGACGGTCAGCTCGCCGGAGGAGCGCAGCAGGCGCAGCCCGGCGGCGAGCCGCTTCGGGTCCAGCTCCACCCACCGGCCGCGCAGCCGGACCAGTGGCGTCTTCAGCGCGGCGAGGGCGGCCAGCTCGTCGGCGTCGACGGTCTCGTCGCCGAGCGCCACCTCCCACCGGTAGTCGACCAGGGCGTCGAGGCCGAGCCCGCCGGCGGCGTCGGCGACCGTGCCGGGGGCGGTCCGTCCGCGCGCCCGTAGCCGGGCGCCGAGCCGCGCCGACGGGCGCTGCCACCAGGAGGGCAACAGCACCCCGAAACCGGCGGCGTGCAGCACCGGCGCGCCGTCGCGCAGGAACCGGTGGGCGCCCTCGGCGTCCAGCTCCAACTCCTCCGGCGCCGCGGTGCGCAGCGCCGCGTCCAGCTCCGGCCAGAGCCGCCCGGCCCGCCCCAGCTCGGCCAGGAGCGTCTCCTGCGGGCTCTCCAGCGACCCGGCCAGCACGGGTACGGTCTCCGGCGCCCGCCACACCTGCCCGGCCCCGACGTGCAGGCCGGGCTCCTCGGCGGCCTGCAGCCCGAACTCGACCCGCCAGGGGCCGTCGCGCCGGACCACGGTGGTCGGGTCCGCCGGCACCACCACGAGCGGGTCGACGATCTCCTCGGCCTCCGGCTCGACCAGGCGGAAGCTGGCCCGTACCGCACCGCCGGCGGCGTCGCGCTGCCAGGCGTCCAGTTCGGTGCGCAGGGTGCGCAACGGCTCGGGCTCGGCGGTGAATCCCCGGTGCGGGCCGGTCAGCGCCGTCAGCCAGCCGCCGACCACGCCGTCGCGCCGGCCGCCCCGGGCCAGGTCGACGTCGGCGAGGGCGAGCCGCGCGGCGGCGTCGGTCAGGGCGTCCAGCGCGTCGGCGACCAGCGCGGCGGCGTCGACTCCGACGGTGTCCCGTGCGGCACGGCCACCGCCGCCGGCCGCACCGGTGGCCCGGGGCGGGAACGGGACGGCGGCGGCGCGGGCGGCCGGAGGCAGGGCCAGCGCCAGCGACCGGGCCCAACCCGCGTCGACGCCGGTGAGCAGGGGCCGCCACACCGCCCACGCCGGCAGGTGACCGTCGGCCACGCCCGGCCGACGCCACCGGCCGGCCGTCTCGGGGGCGCCGTCGGCCACGGCCGGGGTGAGGGTCGTCGCGCCTGTGCTGTCGGCCGGGGTGGGGGCGGCCGCGCCGACCAGGGTGGCCGGCGACCTCGGCGGCGGGTCGGCGAGGCCGGGCAGCACCCGGCCCCGGGCCACCAGATCGACGGCGAAGTCGGCCAGCCCGGCGAGGTGACGCAGGGTGGCGCCGGGCACGGCCGGGCAGCCGGCGAGGGTACGCAGCAGGGCCAGCGCGTCGTCCGGGTCGTACGCCAGCACGGGGGCGCGCCACCCGGCGAGGGTGACCGGACCGCGCACCGGCTCGACGACGGTGGTCCGGACCAGTTCGGGCGAGTCCAGCGGCGAGCCGGCGCGGGTGGGGAGGGTGAGTGGCAGGGACCCGGCCACGGCCGGGACGTCGCCGAGCGCGGCGGCCAGCGTGGCGTGGTCGGCGGCGAACGGGTGCGGACGTTCCCGCGGCGCGCGGCCGGGCCGGCGCGGCGCGCGCGCCGGCAGCGCGCTGTCCTCGGCCCAGACGGCGAGACCGGCACCGACCAGCCACACCCCGTGGATGACCAGCACACTTCCCCCTCGTCGACGCCCGGGCCCAGGATAGGCGGCGCGGTCAGGCTACCGTCGGCGCCATGTTCGACCTTCTCGTGATCGGCGGCCTGGGAGTGGACCTGCGGGTCCACGTGCCGGCCATCCCGCCGCCCGCCGCCGACTCGCTGACCGTCCCGCCGATCCGGGCCCGGATCGGCAACACCGGCGCCGGGGTGGCCCTGGCCGCGCACGCCCTCGGGCTGCGGGTGGCCCTGGTCGACGTGCTCGGCGCCGACCCGGCCGGCGAGGTGGTCCGCGCGGCGCTGGCCCGGACCTCGGTGCACACCGTGCTCGCGGAGAGCCCCGGCGGCACCCGGCAGTCGGTGAACCTGGTGGACCCGGCGGGACGGCGGATGTCGCTGTACGACCCGGCCCCCTGGCCGGGGGCGGACGCCCCGTTCGACGACGACCGGCTCGCCGCGCTGGTCCGCGACGCCGCCCACGTGCACGTCTCGATCATGGACTGGGCACGGGACCGACTGCCGGTGCTGCGCGCGGCCCTGCCCGACGGGGTGGCACTCTCCACGGACCTGCACGACTGGGACGGGCAGAACCCGTACCACCGCCCGTTCGCCGAGGCGGCGGACCTGGTCTTCGTCAGCGGCGTACGGCTGGGCGACGACGCGCCCGCGCTCGCCGCCGCGCTGGCGCCCCGCACGGTGCTGGTGACCCGGGGCGCGGACGGCGCGGACCTGTACCCCGGCGACGGCGCGCGCCACCACGTGTGGGCCACCGTGCCACCCGCCCCGGTCATCGACAGCAACGGCGCCGGGGACGCCTTCGCCGCCGCGCTGATCGCCGGCCGGCTGACCGGCGTGGCACTGCCGGACGCGGCCGCGCACGCCGCCCGGGTCGCCGCCGCGGCGTGCACCCACGACGGCATGGAGTACCCGCCCGGCCTGCTGCCGACCCGCTGACCCCGCCGCTGCCCGGCCGCGCCACCCGCCCGGCGCGGCCGGGACGGTCTCAGACCGCGCCGGTCTCGCCGTCGGTCAGTTCGCGGAGGATGTCGGCGTGCCCGGCGTGCCGGGCGGTCTCCTCGATCATGTGCACCAGGATCCAGCGCAGCGACACCTCGCCGAGCTGCGGCTGCCCGACGACGTGGTCCAGCGGGAACCGGGCGGCCACCTCGCGGGAGCGCACGCAGGCCGCCTCGTACGCCTCGACGAGGGACTCCAGGGTCTCCCCCTCGGCCAGGGCGAAGCTCGCGGCCGCGTCCTCCTCGGAGGTCGGGAACTCCTCGCCGGGGGCGGGGTCGAGCAGGATCGGGAACCAGTTGCGTTCGATGACGGCCAGGTGCTTCACCAGGCCGGCGAGGGTGGTCGCGGAGGGCACCAGCCGGCGAGTGGCGTCGGCGTCGGTCAGCCCGCGTACCTTGCGCAGCACGACGGAGCGGTGGAAGTCGAGGAACGCCTCGAGGATGGCTCGTTCGTCGCCGGTGCGGGCCACCACCGGCGCGAGGGTGGGATCGATCCGGATGTCCGCCATTCGCAGGACCCTAGTCGGCGGGTGGCCGGGCGCGCTGCCCCGGCAAACCCTGCGGACCGGCGATCCGCCGGGCAGGATGGGCCCATGGCATCAACGGTGAGGATCCCCCTGGTGGACGGCCCGGCCGACGGCGAGACGATCGACGCCGAGCTGGACAGCAACGACCGTCCCCCGCTGACCCATCACCACCTGGGCGCGGAAGGGCTGGCCGACGCCCAGATCTACGAGTTGGA
The DNA here is from genome assembly GCF_049629545.1 of Micromonospora citrea. Classification (GTDB taxonomy): domain Bacteria; phylum Actinomycetota; class Actinomycetes; order Mycobacteriales; family Micromonosporaceae; genus Micromonospora; species Micromonospora citrea_A. The sequence goes on along the minus strand of NZ_JBNADX010000003.1, from coordinate 372,583 downwards.
GTCCGTCGGCGAGCAGTGGTGCTACCGCTGGCGGGGCCCGGCGGTCTGAGCACCGGGTGTGGCGGCGCGGGCGGCGGTCGGGTCACTCCGCCCGCCGGCCGGTCAGGCGGCCATCCGGGCCAGGCTCCGGTTGCGCAGGCTCTCCAGCACCGCGCGGGTGACCTGGGAGGTGCCCCGGGCCTGCTCGCAGACGTCGGCGACGCGCCGGGCGGTCTCGTCCGCGCGGGACTCCCGCTCGTCCCAGAGCCGGTCGACCTCCGCGAGCAGCGGACCCTCCACCTCGCGCTCCACGCCGCGCAGCGCCGGCACCCCGAGCCGCTGGGCCAGGTCGAAGACCTTCCCGGCGTACGGCAGGGGCAGGAACGGGGTGCCGACCATCGCGGCGAAGATCAGGAAGTGCAGCCGCATGCCCACGGCCAGGTCGAAGTGCCTCATCAGGCCGAGCACCTGCCGGGGTGAGTAGTCGCCGTGCAGGATCCGGCCCCGCTCGGCGGCGACCATGTGCGACAGCACGCCGTGCGAGTGGCGGATGTCGTCGCGTTCCATCGGCACGAAGAGCACGTACGCGTCGATCCGCTGCACCAGGAAGTCCCCGATCTGGGCGATCAGCCGGTGGTACCCGTCGACGTCGAGCCGTTCGGCGGCCCGGCCGGGCTCCCGGACGCTCAGCCCGACCAGGCGTCGGCCGGCCGGAACGCCCTCCTCGCGCAGCAGCCGGGCGGGGAACTCCTCCGGTGTGAGCAGGAACGCCGGGTCGGCGGTGACGGTGATCGGGTTGAGCAGACCGGCCTCCTCCAGCACCATCCGGGACTCCTGGTCCCGGACGGTCACCTCGGTCGCTCCGGCCAGCGTCTCCCGGACCATGCCGGTGTCCACCCCGTCGTTGAGCGGACCGACACCGACCGCGTACGTCAGCAGGGGCAGTCCGCGTTCCTGGGCGACCCGGACGACCCGCAGGTAGCGGCGGGCCTCCTTGTCGTAGAGGATGCCGCCGCCGCCCAGGATCAGCAGGTCGAGCTGGGCCAGCACCTCGGCGGAGTCGACCCGGCTGACGCCCTCCCAGGGCACCGCCTCCACGTCGGGGTGGGCGAGAGCGGTGTGGGCCGGGTTGCGGGAGAAGACGATGATCCGGGCGTTCGGCTCCTGCTGGCGCAGATCGGCCAGCAGGCCGGTGAGGATCGCCTCGTCACCGAGGTTCCGGCCGCCGTACGAACCGAGCACACCGATGGTCAGTCCGGTGTCGTCTCTCATCCGTCACTCCTCCCCGGGTACGTCCGGGGCGGTTTCCCGCTGCGCGCCGGGCCATGCCTCGTCGCACGGCGGCCACGCGGAGCCCTGCCTCGGCGCGGCGGCGCGGCGGCGGGTGCAGAGCTGTTCTGCACCCGGATGCGCGACGCTCAGCCGGGGCGGCCGAGCAGCCGGGACACCAGGGCCGAGACCACCTCGTCGGGGTCGAACCCGGCGTCGATCGAGGTGCTGAGCAGGTCGAGCAGGAGCCCGTCCACCGCGTAGTGCAGCAGGGCCACCTCGAAGGCCCCGCCGGGCAGCCCGGCCGCGACGTGGAAGGCGACGTCGTCGCGGTACCCGCGGCGCAGCGTGTCCCCGAGGACGCGGGCCAGCCCGGGGCGGCGGACGGCCTCCAGCCGCAGTTCGATCAGCGCGCGGGTCAGCTCGGGCTGGGCGGTGGTCCGCTCGACGATGTAGCGCACGTAGTCGGTGAGCAGCTCCGGCGAGGGCTCGCGGGCGCCCAGTTCGGCGAGCCGGTGCTCGTCCGGGGCGAACCGTTCCATGATCCGCTCGCCGAGCGCGCCGAGCAGCGCGTCCCGGGACCGGAAGTAGTTCGAGGCGGTGCCGACGGGCACGCCGGCCTCGGCGTCGACGGCGCGATGGGTCAGCCCGCGCGCCCCGGTCGCCGCCAGCACCCGCAACCCCGCGTCGGCCAGCGCCGTCCGCCGCTCCACGTTCCTCGCCACGAGAATCACCCTAGCGCAACCACGACAGGTGTTGTAGTTTCTCAACCACGACAGCAGTAGTGATTGAGGAGTTCGATTGCGCAAGCTCGTGTACTACGTCGCCAGCACCCTCGACGGCTTCATCGCCGCCCCCGACGGGTCGTACGACTTCTTCCCGCTCGACGACGACGTGCGGGAGCACCTGGTGGCGCACTGGCCCCAGACGTTCCCCGGCTTCGCCCACGGGCAGCTCGGCATCGACCGGCCGCAGGGGCGGTTCGACGCGGTGGTGATGGGCCGGCACACCTACGAGCCGGCCCTGAAGGTGGGCGTCACCAGCCCGTACGCCCACCTGGAGCAGTACGTCTTCTCCCGCTCCCTGGCCCCGGCCGACTACCCGGAGGTGGAGATCGTCGACGGCGACCCGGTCGCCTTCGTCCGGGAACTGAAGCGGCGCGACGGCGGGGACATCTGGCTGTGCGGGGGCGGCGAGCTCGCCGGGCAGCTGCTCCCCGAGGTGGACGAGCTGGTCGTCAAGCTCAACCCGTTCCTGCTCGGCAGCGGGGTGCCGATCGTCGACCGGGAGTTCGACCCGCGCCGGTTCCGCCTGGTGGAGACCCGCCCCTTCGACAGCGGAGTGGTCGTCCTGCGCTACCTCGCCGGGTGAGCCGGTTAACCGGTTGTCCCGCACCCATCCGTCCACCACCGTGGACGGATGGGTGCGCCGACGAAGAGCCGGATCGGCTGGCCTGACCTGCCCGAGCAGGTCCGCTCCGCCGTACAGGAGATGCTCGGCGACGAGGTGGTCGCCGCCATCTCCCAGCCCGGCGGATACTCCCCCGGCACCGCCGACCGGGTCCGCACCGCGCGTGGCGGGCGGGCGTTCGTCAAGGCGGTCTGCCCCACGTTGAACGCGCACAGCGTCACGCTGCACCGCGCGGAGGCGGCCGTCGCGGCCGGGCTGCCCGGGTACGCCCCGACACCCCGGCTGCTCGGCTGCCACGACGACGGCGAGTGGGTGGCGCTGGTCTTCACCGACGTGGACGGCCGGCACCCGCGAACCCCGTGGCGGGACGACGAACTCGCCGCCGTACTCCGGACGCTGGAGGTGCTGGCGGCCACCCTCACCCCCAACCCCGTCCCGCACGTCCCGGCCGCCGCCGAACGGCTGGCGACGGACTTCACCGGCTGGCACCGGATCGCCGCCGACCCACCCGCCGACCTCGACCCGTGGGCCCGGGCGCACCTGCCCGAGCTGTGCGCCGCCGCCGAACGGGGTCTGGCCGCGCTCGACGGTGAGACCCTCTGCCACGTCGACCTGCGGGCCGACAACCTGCTGCTCGACACGGCCGGCGCGGTCACCGTGGTCGACTGGCCGCACGCCTGTCGGGGCCCGGCCTGGCTCGACACCGCCCTGCTGCTGGTCAACGTCCTGCTGCACGGCGGGCACGACGTCGAGGCGCTGCTGCGCCGGCTGCCGCTCACCGCCGCCGTCGACCCCGACGCCCTGACCGGGGTCCACGCCGGCCTGGCCGGGTTCTTCCTCGACGGCGCCCGGCGACCGCCGCCACCCGGCATCCCGACCGTCCGGGCGTTCCAGCGGGCCCAGGGCGACGCGCTGCTGCCCTGGGTACGCCGTCGGCTGCGCTGAACCGGGGCGCTCCTGTGGCAGGCTGGGACCGTCCACGCGGGAGGAGCCACAGGTGACCACGACGGACATCCCACCGGCGGTCGGCGCGCCGGCCCGCCGCGCGTTGACCGCCGCCGGCTGGACCCGACTCGACCAGCTCACCGGCGTCACCGAGCGGGAGCTGCGCGCCCTGCACGGCGTCGGACCGAAGGCGATCGGCGTGCTGCGGGAGGCGCTGCGGCAGCGCGGCCTGCGCCTCGACGGGGACGACACCACCGCCTGACGGTCGCCCCGGCGTGGACGTCGACCGAAGCTCGCGGGCGGTCCGACGCATCTCGAACGAGGCGTCCGATGACCGCCAGACCCGCCGGCAGTCACCGACCAGGCTGGTTGCCATGACGACGACACTTCTCGACGGCAAGGTGGCCCTCGTGACCGGCGGCAGCCGGGGCATCGGGGCGGCGACCGCGCTGCGGCTGGCCGCGGACGGCGCCGACGTGGCACTGACCTGGCGGCAGGACGCCGAGCAGGCGGCGACGGTGGTGAAGCGGATCGAGGCGACCGGCCGCCGGGCGCTCGCCCTGCGGGCCGACAGCGCCGACCCGACCGCCCTGCGGGAGGCGGTCGACCGGACGGCCGACGAGCTGGGCCGGCTCGACATCCTGGTGAACAACGCGGCGGTGTTCCTGGTCGGCGCGGTCGACGACTTCGACGCCGCCGACCTGGACCGCACCATCGCGGTCAACGTCCGGGCACCCTTCGTCGCCGCGCAGGCCGCCGCCCGGCACCTGGGTGCCGGCGGCCGGATCATCTCGATCGGCAGCAACGTCGCCGAGCGGGCGGTCTTCCCCGGGCTGGCCGCGTACGCGATGAGCAAGAGCGCGCTGGTCGGCATGACCAAGGGGCTCGCCCGGGACCTCGGGCCACGCGGCGTCACGGTCAACCTGGTCGTACCCGGGCCGACCGACACGGACGCCAACCCGGCGGACGGCCCGAACGCCGAGACGATCCGCGGCTTCACCGCCCTCGGCCGGTACGCCTCCCCGGACGAGGTGGCCGCCGCGGTCGCCCACCTCGCCGGCCCCGACGCCGGGACGTCACCGGCGCGACGATCACCGTCGACGGTGGCTTCACCGTCTGACCCGCCGGGCGGGTGCGGAGCGACCTGCTCCGCACCCGCCCCGACCATCCACGCCCGGACCCGCGCCCGATGACGGTGAGGGGCGGAGATGGTCGAGTCGTTCCACGAGTTCGTGGTGCAGCGGTCGTGGGCCGGTCACTGCGGCGCGCGGACCTCGTGGGTGAGGAAGGGCAGGACGGCGGCGGGCAGGGCCGGCGAGGCGATGACGTCGTAGTGGGTCAGGCCGGGCAGCACGGCCAGCCGGGAGGCGGGCCGGTCGGTGCCGTCCCAGCCGGCGTCCCGGTGCCCGCCACCGAGCAGGCCGTAGAAGTACGCCATGTGGGTCACCGGGATCGAGTCGGCGTCGGCGTAGACCAGCAGGGTGGGGGTGGTGAGCGCGGCCACCTCCGCCGACCAGTCGTACTCGCGGCGCAGCAGCTCACCGGTACGGGCCCACAGTCGCGGCCAGTCCTCGGGGCGGGGGGCGATCCGGGCGTACAGCTGGTGCGGGGGTGTGCCGCGCATCTGCTCGCCGACCCGCTCGTCCTGGGCTGCCATCGCGGCCAGCACCTGCGGGTACCAGCCCTGCCGCCGGCAGGGCGTGGAGACCAGCACCAGCCGGCGGACCAGCCCGGGCTGCTGGATCGCGGTACGCAACGCCACCCCGCCGCCGAGCGAGTAGCCGAGCACGTCGGCCTCGGGCAGGTCGAGGTGGCGCAGCAGCGCGGCGACGTCGCCGGCCATCGACTCGTACCGCAGTGGACGGTCGACGTCGGCGGTGCGGCCGTGCCCCTGGAGGTCGACGGCGATCACCTGCCGCCGGGTGGCGAGGGCGGGCAGGACCGGGGCGAACATCTCCACCGCGCCGTACCCGCCGTGCAGCAGCACCAGCGGGTGGCCGGCGCCGTGCACCTCGTACCAGAGGCGCAGGCCGTTCACGTCCGCGTAGCCCACCAGCGCCTCCCGTCGTCCCCCGTCAGGTGATTCTGGTACGCCGCGCCGGCCCTGCACGGGCGACGCGCGCGGGTCGCACCGCCGGACGACGCGGCACCGGCCGATCCCGGCCGTCGGCGGCTATCCCGGCCGGACGCAGGGGTCGGTGACCGTGTAGGTCGGGCTCTGCGCCGTGCGGCCGTCGGTGGCGGTCGCCCGTACCGACCAGGTCAGCGTCGACGCGCTCAGGGACCCGATGGTCGCCCGCGCGGCCGATCCGTCCACGGTGGTGGCCCGGACCGATGTCCTGCCTCCGGCGGGTGTCCACCGCACCACGGCGTCCCTGAGCGTGGCGCTACCGGCGACCCGCACGGCGAGGCTGTACGTCTGCGCACCGCACCGCACCACGCCGGTGGCGGAGACCGTGAACGGCGCGGTGACCCGCGCCGGGCCGGTCGGCCGGGGCGCGGTCGGCACCGGGGCCGGCGCCGCGGTCGAGGCCGGTGCGGCGTCGCCCGGCGCGGCGTCAGGCGTGGCGGGCGTACCCGGCCGGGCCGCCTCGGTCGCGTCCACCGATCCGGACGTCGCGTCGGCGACGCCGGACGGCGGTGGCGTGCCGGGTGCCGGGTTGCCGGCGGCGGTGGCCGCGCCGGACGGCAGGGGCACGGCGGCGGGTGCCGCCGGCTCGTCGGCCCGTGGCCCGAGTGCCCCGGACACCGGCCGGCCGGGGCCGTCCTGGGCGGCGGTCGGGCGGCCGGGCGCCAGCGCCCAGGCGCCGAGCACGGCGAGCAGGACCAGCGGCGCCGCCGTCGCGGCCACCCGGCGACGCCTGCGGCGGCGTTGCGCCGGCGAGGTCACCCGGACGGGGTGCGCCGCACCCCGTCGCACCACCGCAGGCTTCGCCGGCACCGCCGAGTCCGCCGGCGCCACCGCACGATTCGCCGGCACCGCCGTGCGTTCCACCGACATCGCGGCCGGTTCGACCGGCACCGCCGCACGATCCGGGAGTCCCGCCCCACCGTCCACGGGCACGGCCCCATGCTCCGGAGGCGCTACCGCAGCCTCCGCCGGCACGGGCGCCTGGTCGGGCGGCACGGCCGCGTGGTCGGGCGACGCCGCCGCACCATCCGGCGACACGGCCACGTGGTCCGGCGACACGGTCGCACCGTCCGGGGACGCCGCCGACGTGGGTCCGTCCGCCGGCCCGCCGGGTTCGTCGGACCCGGGCGGCAGGTCCGCCGTCGGGTCGGCCGTCACCGCGCCCGGCCCGGTCGCCGCATCGGCCGGGGTCGCGCCGACGAGGCGCGGCCACACCGTGTCGGCGACGACCAGGAAGGCCGGTGCCGTGTACGCCGACAGCAGCGCGGCGGGGCTGAGCTGCTCCCGCCGCAGCGATCCGCAGACCGCGCAGCTCTCGATGTGCCGCGAGACGCGCTTGCGCAGGGTCGGGGTGAGCCGGCCCTGCCAGCCGTCGACCAGTCCGGCCAGGGTGGGACAGTCCCGCGCCCCGGTACGGGCCACCAGCAACGCCCCCAACGCCCGTTCGAGCTGCGAGCGGGCACGCGACAGGCGGGCGTGCGCATGGTTGGTGGGCACCCCGAGGGCCGCGCCGATGTCGGCGGACGACAGGTCGTGCCGGATGGCCAGGTGGACCACCTCACGGTCACCCGGGTTCAGCGCGTCGGCGGCGGCGTGCACCAGGTGGCGTACCTGCTCGGCGTTGACCCCCGTGGCCGGGTCGGCGAGGTCGGCCACCGGCTCGCCGGCCTCCTCCAGCGGCCGGGATCGGGACCGGTCCCGCAGTTGCCGCAGGCATTCGTTGCGCACGATCGCGTACAGCCAGGGGCGCAACCGGTCGGGCTCGCGGAGCTGGCCGATGCGCTGCCCGGCGGTGAGGAACGCGTCGTGCACGGCGTCCGCGGCGGCCTCCGGCTCCCGCAGCACGGTCCGCGCGTACGTGTACAGCCGGTCGGCGTACCGCCGGTACATGCCCTCCAGGCCGGCCCGCTCGCCCCGACGCACCGCCTCCACCAGGGCGATGTCGTCCTGTGCCGCCGTGTCCATCCGTGTCCCCCGCTACTCGTCGACCGGTCCAGTAGAACCGCCGAATTTTTTCTTCGGAACTTTCTGTTGGCATCCCGACCCGGGGGCGCTCCTACCGGTGTCGCACTGAACATTCGTAGGAGAGGAAGACACCATGCGAGATGGATCGAACCGCACCCGGTGGTCGCGTCGCACCCCCGTTGTCGTCGGGTCCGCGCTGAGCGCGCTCGTGCTCGGCCAGTTGGCCCTGACCGGCCCGGTGGCGGCGGTGCCCGGCCTGAGCATCAAGACGACGACCGGCCCCAGCAACAGCATCGCGAAGTCGCAGAACGCGACCTGCCCGGCCGGCACCGTGGTCATCGGCGGTGGTGGCGCGATCACCGGTTCCGGGCTCGGGCAGGTCGGCATGGACATCATGCGTCCGCTGATCGGCGGGACCACGTACTCGGTGACCGGTCGTGAGGACGAGAACGGGGTCGCCGGCAACTGGGCGGTGACGGCGAGCGCGGTGTGCGCCCCGGCGCCCAAGGGCCTGGTGACCGTGTCCGGCAGTTCGGCGCCCAGCCTCGGCTCGGCCAACTGGTTCGAGAAGTCCTGCCCGCTCGGCAAGCACGCCATCGGGGTCGGTGGCGCGGTCGTCGGAGCGCCGAACAGCGAGGTCGTCCTGGAGGATCTGCGCATCCACCAGAGCAGCGTCGTGGTGGCCGGTGCCGAGGACGGCACCGGCTTCGACAAGTCGTGGTGGCTGGACGCCACCGCGATCTGCGCGGACCCGCTGCCCGGCGAGCAGCGGGTCACCGACGACAGCGTCTACAGCTCCGCCGCGACCCGGTCCGTGACGGCCACCTGCCCGACCGGCACCCGGGTGCACGGTGTGGGCGGCGAGATCCTCGGCGGTGACGGCGAGGTCCGCCTGACCGAGATGCGGGCCCGGACCTCGACCACGGTCACGGTCGCCGCCGCCGAGGACGAGGACGGCTTCGGCAGCAACTGGAAGGTTCGCGCGTACGCCGTCTGCGCGAGCTGACCCGCCGATGTGTGGTCCGTGCCGGCCGTCCGGCACGGACCACCACGCCCGGCCCGCCGCACGACTCGGGACGACGTGGCCCCGCGCCGTCCGGGCGGGCCGGCCCCGCCGCCGCGTACCCGGACGGCGCGCCGGTCAGGCGGGTGTCCGGACGGGGCCCGTGGAGCGCCACGGGGCGACGGTGGTCCGGCCGGCATGGCGCAGCATCGCCCGGACCACCAGTGGGTGCACCAGGCGTACGACGGCGAGGTAGGCGCGGCCGGACCGGGACCGGGTCGCCGCCAGGGTGGCCACGGTGACCGTCGTGCCGTCGGCGTCCGGCTCGACCAGGACGCCGGCGCGGAAGTCCAGGTGGCCGGCATCGGTGCCCAGCAGCACCTCACGGTCGGTACGGGTGATGGTGTCGAAGGCGGAGGCGTCGCCGCGCTCGATGCCGAGCGGGGTGACCAGCCGGTTCCTCAGGTGCAGCAGCGCGAGCACTACCCGGGGCGGATTGCGGAAGACCGCGTCCGCCCAGTCCTGCGGGTCGGTGGTGGTGCCGGGTGGCACCCGCAGCGCGAAGGCGTCGGCCAGGTCGGGCCGGTGGACGGAGCCGTGCAGCAGGGTCGCGGCGGCGGGGACCGGCACGACGCGTACCCGGACGCTCTCCACGCCGACGGCGAGCCGGGCGCGCCACGGGTACCGGACGGGGTGCGCGACGGCGCCGGTCACGACGCGTTCGGCGTTGTCCAGCAGGTGCTCGATGACGGTGTCGTGGCAGACCCGTACCAGGGTGGGCCAGAGCAGGCGCATCCGCCCGACCGGCCGCGCGCTCAACCGGTGCCGCAGCACGCAGGCGTCCGGGCCGCGTTCCTCGACCTCCAGGGTGTGGGTGCCGATCAGGCCGGTGCGCGGGTGGAAGGTCAGCTCGACCCGCCGGCCCGGCTCGTACCCGGTGACGTGGTAGCGGATCGGGCCGTGCCCGCCGTCGGCGCCGACGGCGAGCGGTCGGTCGAACCGCACCGGCACCCAGGCGGGTACGGGCCACAGCGGGTCGTCGGCGGCGCCGATCCGGTCGACCAGCCGGCCCACCACCGCGGCGGGAACAGGTAACGCTCGTTCGTGGACGTTGTGCACCGTGGCAGCCATCGTCGCCTCCATACGCTCCCGTATGTTTCCGTACGCTACCGTACAGTGATGAGCGAGCGACGCGTCAAGCACGGTGACGGGAAGCGGACGGCGCCCCGGCTGACGGCCGACGACTGGACCTCCGCAGCGCTGGACGCGATGGCCGGCGGGGGCCTCGCGGCGGTCGCCGTCGAGCCGCTCGCGGCCCGGCTCGGCGCCACCAAAGGCAGCTTCTACTGGCACTTCGCGAACCGGGACGCCCTGATCGAGGCGGCCGTGCTGCGGTGGGAACGAGAGCACACCGAGGCCGTCATCGGCCACGTCGAGGCCCAACCCGACCCGGTGGCCCGCCTCCGGCTGCTCCTCGACCTCGTCCTGGAGTCCACCGTGCTCCAGGCGGACAATTCAGTCGAGCTGGCGATGCTGGCCACCGCCGACCATCCGCACGTCGCCCCGGTGCTCGCCCGGGTCACCGAGCGACGGGTGGCGTACACCGCGAAGCTGTTCGCCGAGCTCGGCTGGCCGGCCGAAGAGGCCCGTCGGCGTGCGCTGCTGGCGGTCACCGCCTACCTGGGCCACGCGCAGATGGCACACGTCGCGCCGGGAACCCTGCCGGCCACCGAGGCGGACCGCCACCGCTACGTCGAGCAGGTCTTCCGGCTGCTCACCGCCCCCGAGCCGCAGCGGCAATAACCCCTGCCCCGAGCGCCCTCGGCCGTCGCCTCTCCCTCAGTGCCGGCACGGACTCCGTCCGAGTCTCGACGGGACCGCCTGCTGACGCATGTCCGACAGTACGGGCGGCCACCACAGTGGGCGGTCCGGGTAGCGTTCCAGGTGATCGACAACAGCGCCGGACGTGGGAGGCGTCGTGACCGGTATCCCCCTCGCCACCGCGCTCACGCGCCTACGCCAGGAACTCGGCAGCGCCCTGTCCGACGGCACCGCCGACCGGTTCGAGGTCGAACTCGCGGTGGTCGCCGAACGGGACGGTGACCAGGTCCGCTGGCGTCTCGCCGGGGCCGGGGACGACGCGCCGCACCGGGTGACGGTCACGCTGAGCCGTCCCGTGCCCGCCGTGCCGTCGACCCGATCGGTACCGGCGCGTCCGCGGCGGAGGCCGCCCCTGCCGGACGACGAGGAGATCGGCGAGGACATCCTCGGCGAGCTGCCACCGATCGTGCGCCCGAAGCCGGGCTACGACGGCGGTGACCGTGACGAGTGAGCCGTCGACCGGCGTGCCGGGTGACGCGCCGGACCCGCTGGAGAAGGCCAACGACCGGATCCGGGACACCGCGAAGTGGCTGGTGGCCAGCGCGGCGGCGGTCGGTGCCGCGCTGCTGGCCGGCAGCCAGCTGTCCAGCATCGGGCGGCTCCAGCCGGCCTGGCCCGACTCGGTCGAGCACGCCCGGCTGTGGGTCGCGGCGGCCGGCGCCATCGCGGGTCTCGGGGCGGTCGTGTACGCGGTGTGGACCGCGGTGCAGATCCTGCTGCCGAAGCTCGTCCTGGTCGGGGAGTTGGCCGCCGAGTGGGAGCGACCCGGCCGGGCGGCGGCGCCGGTCGTCGCCCGGTTCCGGGCGAACCCGAAGTACCTGCAGGGCTTCGCCACGCCGCAGCAGGTCATCGACGCCCGGGAACGGCTGATCGCCGAGCAGCGCCGGGCGCCGGCCGAGGGCGAGCCGCCGGTGGACCGGGCGGCGGTCCGCGTCCGACTGGCGGACCTGGACGAGCGGATCACCGCGATCGAGGACATCGCCACCCACGAGGCGTTGCGGGCGCAGTTCCAGCACACCCTGCGCCGGCTGCTGTTCGCCACCGGCCTCACCGCCGCCGGCATCGTGGCGTTCGCCTGGGCGGCGAACCCGCCGGCCCGTACGCCGGCCGCCGATCTGCGGCACGCCCGACTCATCGGGGCGTACCTGCGCGACGCCGACCTGCGCGACGCCAAGCTGGACCACGCCGACCTGACCGGAGCGGACCTGACCGGCGCGGATCTCACCGGTGCCTCGATCCGCGGCGTCGTGTGGCGGGACACCACCTGCCCCGACGGCACCAACAGCGACGCGAGCGACGGGACCTGCGCCGGCCACCTGTCCTGAGCGAGCAGCGGAGCCACGACAGGAGGTGCCGACGGCGTGGCGCTCGAAGAGCACGTGCGACGGACCGTCAAGGTGACCGGGGTCAAGTACGGCACCGGGTACGCGGTCAGCACCGAACTCGTCCTGACCGCGCGGCACGTCGCCGGCCGGGTGGGTGACACCTGCGTGGTGGCGCGCGCGGAGGGCGACGCAGAGCACCCCGCCGTGGTCGTCTGGACCGGCGACCACCTGGGCGCGGACGCCGCACTCGTACGGGTCTGCACGTCGCTGTGGGACCCCGGGGAGGTGCTCACCCGTTACGGCGAGCTGCGCGGCGTCCGCCCGGTCGACTGCGTCACGGTCGGCTACCCGAAGGTCCGCCGGGACTCCGCCGGCCGGCGCCGGGTCGACGAACTCTTCGGCGCCGTCATGCCGACGCTGGGTTTCGAGGACGGCCGTTACGCGTTCAACTCGGCCCTGATCCCGCCGGAGCCGCTGCCGCCGGCATCCGACGGCACGGATGAGCCCGCCCGGCCGGCATCGCCGTACGCCGGCCACTCCGGCGCGGCGCTGCTGACCGCCGACGAACAGGTCCTGATCGGCGTGATGATCACCGATCCGGCCGCCTACCCGACCGGCCGGCTGGAGGCGGTGCGGGTCGTCACCCTGCTGGCCGACCAGATGTTCGCGCACCTGGTCGGCAGTGGTCCGGAGCAGGTGGAGCAGATCCCGCCGGTGGTGCTGCCCAGCGGCGTGCTGGAGCACGACGAGGCGCTGCTGGAGTTGGACCGGGCCAGCGCGCTGCGCGCCGATCGGCTGCCGTACGTCGCGCCGGACGAGGACGACCCGATCCACCCTCGACGGATCCTGGCCGAGTTGGACCGGCGCGCGGGTGAGACCGGTCTGCTGCTGGTGGGCCCGGCCGGGATCGGCAAGACCCGCACCTGCTACGAGGTCGGCCAGTTGGCCGTGGAGTCCGGCTGGCGGGTGCTGCACGTGAAGCCGGGTGAGCCGGCGGTCACCACAGACCACCTCGTACAGGTGCTGCAGACCGGCTCGACCGATCGGGTGCTGTTCATCGTCGACTACCTGAACCTGAGCCGCCTGGACTACCCGGCCGTCCGGTACCGCCTGCTGCCCGAGGCGCGACGCCGCAACGTCCGCGTCGCCCTGCTCGCCTCGGCCCGTCCCGGCTGGTACCACAAGAAGGACAACGCCCCGGTCAACCAGGTCTTCACGCCGGTGGGGCTGCAACCCGAAGCCGGTCACCTGCACCGGATCCGTCACCAGATCATGACGACCCTCGCCCCGACCGCGCGTGCCCAGCTCGGTGAGGACAGGCTCGCGGACCTGTGCGGTACCCGACCGGTCATCGCCACCCTCATCGCCACCGAGGCCGAGGTCCAGGCCGTCTCGGGGCGGCTGCGGCAGTCCGTGGAGTCCGGCCGGCTCCGCCCGGAGCAACTGCTGCCGTGGCTGGTCAACCGGCTTCAGGAGGACGGGCTGCTCTACGCCGCCGCCGACCTGCTCTCCGACGACGACCCGCCGCCGGCGCTGCAGTGCTACGCCGCCATGGGGGCGGCGATGCCGCAGGACCGGGCCAGTGTGCTGCGCTGCGGCGCGCTGGTGCACGGCGACGACGTCGAACAGGCCGAGCGCCTGCTCGACGTGCTGTTCGCGATGGGCTGGGCGGTGGACACGCCGGAGGGCGTCAGCATGGTCCACGACATCGTCGTCGACCAACTGCTGGAACGCACCACGCTCAGGCCGGCGACCAACACCGTACGCCGGGCGGTGGCCGACCGGATCCTGGACGGCAGCCTCACCCGGGCGCGCAGCATCGGCCGGTACGCCATGAACCTCGCCCGGCTGCTGCGCGACCTGGAGGACGACGAGCGGGTCAGGCGCCTCGGCGAGCACTGCGCGGCATGGTTCGACACCCACGCCACCGCCGTCGGCGCGGTGCTCTCCACCGGCCAGGACGAGGGGTCCTACGCCCTGGGTTCGATCATCGACGATCCCGCCTGGTCACCGGTGCTGTTCCGCAGGTGGGAGCAGGTCGTGGCGCCCTGGCTCGCCCTGCACGGCCGGTCGCTGCCGGCACGACACCTGCTCTACAAGGGGCTGCGGGCGGTGCGCCCGGAGCAGTTGGACGAACTCCTCGGCGTCGCGTCGACCTGGCTGCGGCGACACGGGACGCGGCTGGAGGCGAGCTACGTCCTGCATCCCCTGCTCAGCCGTTGGGACCTGCCGCCGGATGTGCGGGAGCAGGCGACCACGACCGCCGCCACCTGGCTGGACCGCCACGGCGCCACCATGGACGCCGGCTACGTTCTGCATCCTCTGCTCAGCCGCGAGGACCTGCCGCCGGACGTGCAGGAGCAGGCGACCACGACCGCCGCCACCTGGCTGGACCGCCACGGCGCCACCATGGAGGCCAGCTACGTCCTGGACACCACGCTGCGCCGGGCGCCGCTGACGCCATCGCTGCGGGACGCCGCCCGGCGGTGGCTGGCGCTGCACGGCGACCGCGTCGAGGCCAGCCACGTGATCAGCAGGCTGCTGGGCCGGGAGGAACCGGAGTTGGCCGAGTGGAGCACCGGCATCGCGTTGCGATGGTGGGACCGCCACCATGACGCGCCCGTCAGCGCGTTCGTGCTGGGGCCGCTGATCGAGCGGAGCCCCGACCCCGAGGTCATTGCCCACGCCCTGCAGTGGCTGCAGCGGCACGGGCTCGCCCCGGAGGCGGGGTACGTCCTCTACGCGTTGCTCCGGCGCGCCCCCGATCCCGACACCCACCGTCGTGGTGTCCCGTACGCGCTGAACTGGCTCGACCGGCACGGAGCACTCGTGGACGCACAGTTCGTGCTCTCCGCGATCCTGCCCCACCCGCTGGATCCCGCCGACACCCGCCGTGCCACCGACCACGCCCGCGCCTGGCTCGACCAGCACGGCTCGACCGTCGAGGCGGCCCTGGTGATCAACGTGCTGCTCGACCGTGCCCCCGACCCGCCCGGCCGGCGACGCGAGATCGCGCAGGGGTTGACCTGGCTGCAGCAGCACCGTACGACCAACGCGACCAACGCGGCCTTCCTGCTCTGCGGGCTGTTCGAGCACGCCACCGATGCGCCCACCCTGCGGCGGGTAACCGAGCACGCCCGCGTCTGGTTCGACCACCACCACACCACCATCGACGCGGGCTTCGTGCTGCCGCAGCTGCTGGCCCGCGTCCCCACGATCGCGGGCGAGCCGTCGTTCGTCGCCAAGGTGGAAGAATGGATCGTGGCGCACGCCGACCGCTCCGACGTCGGCTTCGTCGCCAAGCACCTCGCCCGTCAGCAGCGGCTCAGCCCGGCCATGGCCAGCGCCATCGTGGACGGCGTCATCGCCGCGCCGGACGCGACGGACGTCGGATGGCGGCTCACCCCCGTGGCGAAGGCCCGCCTGCCGGAGCACGGCGGCCCGAGACAGGAGATCCGCACCCGCAAGCTCCTGGACCGTGAGCCGCTGCTCGCCGACCGGATGCTCACCGCCGTGGACCGGCACCTCGCGGCGGTGACCGCCATCCCGGACACCTTCGCCTCGAGGCCCGAGATGTACGGCCTCGTCAACGAACTCTGCCGGACCGTGACGTACCTGAAGGGCATCGGCGGCGCCCGCCTCGACGACATCGTCCTCACCTGGGTCACCAGACCGGACGCGCTGGTGCAGCCCTGCCCCGAGGGCTCGTACTACCAGTCGCTGGTCTCCCGGATCTGCGCGATACTGCGGACCGGGCGGCTGGAGCCTTCGGCGGCGCTGGCCCTGGTGGGCCGGCTCGAGGTCTGGGTGCCGACGTGGCGGATTGCCGGGGACCGGCAACAGATGGACGACTCGCTGGCCGACCTCGATCACGTACGCAGACAGCTGTCGGCCGAACGCGCGAGCCCGACCCGCCGGGGGGATCCGGTTCGTCGGGCACCGGGCCGATGACGTCGCGGACGGCGGCGTCGGGAAGGCTGGTGCGCGGAAAACTCCCCGGAGCCTCGCGCTCCGGACTGGGAGACTGCGCGGCATGGGGAATTCGGCGGTCTACCGGATACACACCGGCGACGACCTCGACGCAGCGTATGCGATGGCCCGGCGTCTGCTCGCCCACACATCGGTCGACTGCCGCTGCCCGCAAACGGTCAGCGCCAACGCAGAGACGAACACTCATGAACTGGACCGGTACCTGGGCATCCGCCCCGCGTTCGTGTCCCTGTCCATCCCGGCGCACCTGCTCGCTCAGGTGCGGAACGTCCTGGACCCACAGCTGCCACCGGCCGACAGACCGAGAGCGGACCGGGACGGCAGCGCATTCCTCATGACGGACATGACGACCGAGGTCGTGACAGCGTTCCGTCAGGTGTCACCGATCAGCGCCGAGGTCTCCACACCCGAACACCCGCTGCCGGACACCTCGGTCGACGCGTTCCTGGTAGCGGCGGACACGGACCCTGCATCGATCTCGTGGGACACCTGCTGGCCGAGCGAACACAACCGGAGCGGATTCGAACTCGCCATCAACGGGTCCGAACTGTGGCACGCTCCGGCGCCGCCCGGCCACAGTCTCTACGTACACGTCCATCCGGCAAGACCCGAGCTTGCGGACGACCTCGCGGCGGCCGTAGGAGGACAGGTCAGGGGTGAGCCCGCGCTGGGCTGGTGACATCCCCGCCGGCCTCGGCGGCGCTCACGGAGAACCCGCAATCTTGGTGATGAAAGGTGGGCGCGGCAGGTTTCGAACCTGCGACCCCTCGCTTGTAAGGCGAGTGCTCTCCCACTGAGCTACGCGCCCGGAACGCCCCGTACGGCGGGCCGGAGGTTGGCAAGCTTACCTGCCGCCCTCCGGCCCGGTCGAACGGTGTGCCCGGTGGGGGCGTCAGCCGGCGACGGCCTCCGCGAGGGCCTTGCGCCAGCCCTGCTGGTCGCGCGCCTCACCCGGCATGTTCATCTCGGCGAACCGGACCACGCCGGCCTTGTCGATCACGAACGTGCCCCGGTTGGCGATGCCCGCGACGTCGTTGAAGACGCCGTACGCCTGGGCGACCGCCCCGTGCGGCCAGAAGTCGGCCAGCAGCGGGAACTGGTACCCCTCCTTGTCGGCCCAGATCTTGTGGGCGTAGACCGAGTCGACGCTGACGGTGAGGACCTGGACGTCGTCGTTGACGTACTCGTTGAGGTTGTCGCGCACCTCGCAGAGCTCCCCCTGGCAGATGCCGGTGAAGGCGAGCGGGTAGAAGACCAGCAGCACGGTGCGCCTGCCCCGGTAGTCCGAGAGTCGGACCTCCTGGTTGTTCTGGTCCTTGAGCACGAAGTCGGGCGCCTGGGCGCCAACCTCGATCGGCATGCGAGCTCCTTGGGTCGATTCTGGAGGTGGCATCAGCCTGCCACACCCGGCGGCGGCTGCCGCCGGGCCACGGCGCTCGGGCTACTTCTTGCCCTTGGAGCCGCGCCGCAGCACGAGGCGGGCTCCGCTCCAGTCCCGACCGGCGTTGACGGTGGAGGTCTGCTGCAGGCCGGCGGTCTGCGCCGACTCGGCGACCTCGCTCGGCTCGACGTGCCCGTCGCGGCCGGCCTTCGGGGTCAGCAGCCACACGACACCGGCGTCGGCCAGCGGGCCGAGGGCGTCGACGAGGAGTTCGAAGAGGTCACCGTCGCCGTCGCGGTACCACACCAGCACCGCGTCGACCACCTCGTCGGTGTCCTCGTCGACCAGATCTCCACAGCGGTCGGTAAGGGCGTCCCGGAGATCGGAGTCGACGTCGTCGTCGTACCCCATCTCCATGACGACCATCCCCGGCTCGATTCCGAACCGGTCCGCCAGGCTGCGTACCCCGTCGGCGGCCTGACCAGCGGTCGCGCTCACTGTCGCGTGCCTCCTCATCTCATCCTCGCCCGACGGCGTCGTCGACGCCGTCGGGCCAAGTCCACACAGTTGCGGCCCCCCGCGCAAGTGGCGCACCGGGTGGAACGGAATTTACCGTGCCAGCAGCGCGCGGGCACCCTGGGTAATGGCTTCCTCGGAGACCAGAACCTGACGCGCCGCCGGACCTAATGGTACAAACGAGTCAATTGCGGCTACTCGCCGCGCGGCTCCGACATATCCGGCATCGACCAGGGCCGCGATGATCCCCTCGCCCACCCCGCCGGAGCGGCGCGTCTCGTCCACCACCAGCACCCGGCCGGTCGCCGACGCCTCCCGGATGATGTCCGCCACCGGCAGCGGGGCCAGCCAGCGCAGGTCCACCACCCGGGTGCCGATCCCCTCGTCGGCGAGGATGGCCGCCGCCCGCAGCGACATCCGCACCCCGTTACCGAAGGTGAGGATCGTGACGTCCTCGGCGGAGCCGACGCCGTAGACCCGGGCCCGGCCGATCGGCACGTGCCCGGCCGCCCACGCGCCGGGTTCGGCGTACTGCCCCAGCCACTCGCCGTCGCCCGGCTCGTACAGGTCACGCACGTGGTAGAGCGCGATGGGCTCCAGCAGGACGCTCACCGTGCCGTCCACCGCCGCGGCGGCCAGGCAGGTCCGCAGCAGCGGCGCGGCGTCGTCCGGCCGCGCCGGCACCGCGATCACCAGGCCGGGCACGTCCCGCAGTACGGCCACCGAGTTGTCGTTGTGGAAGTGCCCGCCGAAACCCTCCTGGTACGCCAGCCCCGGCACCCGCACCACCATCGGGTTGCGGAACGCACCCTGCGAGAAGAACTGCATGGTGGCCGCCTCGCCGCGCACCTGGTCCTCGGCGTTGTGCAGGTACGCCAGGTACTGGATCTCCGGTACCGGCAGCATCCCGGCCAGCCCGGCGCCCAGGCCGAGCCCGAGCACCGACGTCTCGTCGAGCAGCGTGTCGAAGACCCGGGCCGCGCCGAACTTCTCGCGCAGCCCCTTGGTCACCCCGTACACCCCGCCCTTGGCGGCGACGTCCTCGCCGAAGACCGCCATGCCGGGGTGCGCGAGCATCGCGTCGGCGAGCGCCGCGTTGACGCTCTGCGCGAGGGTCAGCGGGCCGGCCAGCTCCGGCGGCTTCCCGCCGAAGACCTCGTTCCGCGTCGCGGCACCCGGCCCGGCGGCCCGGGCCGCCAGCTCGGCCACCGTCGCGGCGACCCGGGCCGGCCGGCGCGGCGCCAGCGGGGCCACCACCTCGGCCACGCCGCCCAGCTTCGGCTCCTCCAGCACCTCCTCGGCGATCCGGCGGACCTGCCAGCCGCGTTCGTCGTACCGGGTGAGCAGTTCCTCTCCGGTGGCCACGCCGGCCTCCACCAGCATCCGGGCGGTGGCCAGCAGCGGGTCGCGCGCCTCGTCGGCGGCGATCTCGGCGGTGCTGCGGTACGCGGTCTCGGCGTCGGCCCCCGCGTGCCCCATCAGCCGTACCGTGCGCAGGTGCAGCACCGCCGGCCGCCGGTGCCGCCGTACCCAGGCCGCGGCCTCGGCCGCCACCGCGTACGTGCCGACCGGGTCCTCGCCGTCGGCGGCGAAGTACCGCACCCCGGGACGCGCCCGCAACGCCCGCTCGACCCAGCCGTCGGGCGAGCGGACGCTGATGCCGAGGCCGTTGTCCTCGCAGAGGAAGAGCACCGGGATGCGCAGCCCGGTGTGGTCGTACCAACCGGCGGTGTTCAGCGCGGCGGTGGCGCTGGCGTGGTTGACCGAGGCGTCGCCGAAGGAGCAGACCACGATCGCGTCCCGGGGCCAGGGCGAGCGCAGCGGGCTGTCGCCGCCGCGCCGGCCGGCGGTCTCCACCCGGCGCAGCCGTTCCAGGGCCAGCCCGAGGCCGACCGCCCGGGGCAGGTGCGAGGCGATCGTCGAGGTGGTCGGCACGACGGCCAGGTCGGCCCGGCCGAAGACCTTGTGCCGGCCCCCGGCGATCGGGTCCTGGGACGAGGCGACCATGCCCCGCAGCACGTCCCGCGCCGCGGCCGCGTACGCGTCGTCGCCGGGTCCGCCCGGTGGGGGCTCGGCCAGGGCGGGCGTGGCAGGCTCAGCGGCGACCTCCTCCCGCCTGACCGGGTTCGTGCCGGCCGCGGGGCGCGCAGCATCCGCGTCGTCGGCCGCCGCCGGGTCGGCCGGCAGCTCGACGGTGACCGCCTCGGCGGTGCCGTCCACCCCGACCCGGTACCCGGCCGTCACGGTGCCGGCCACCCCGGCCTCGGTGACGGTAGGGGCGGCGGGCCCGGAACGGTCGGCCGGCTCCGGCCCGCCGCCCGTCGGGTCCGCCCTGTCGTCGTCGGGGCCGTCGCCGGCCACGTCGTCGTCGGGGCCGGTCCGCCGCCCGTCGGGCCCGCCGTCGGCCACGCCGTCGTCGGGTCCGCCGGCAGCGGTGGGGCCGCCGGAGGTGGGCGTGCCGTCGCCGGGGCCCGGGGCGGGGAACTCGCCGGCGGCCTGCGCGGCGCGGGTGCAGTAGAACGCCCCCGAGCGGTAGTGCAGCAGCGCCGGGTCGGTGGGGCGCAGCGCGGCGGCGACCGCCGCGTTGGCCTCATGGCCGGCCGAGCCGATGGTGTAGTAGCCCTCGTCGAAGCTGCGCAGCCAGCGCCCGGCCAGGTCGAGCTGGCGGCTGGTGACCTGGGCGTCGAAGAGGGCGAGCAGGTGCCGCCCGGTCAGCGCGGCGCCCGCGCGCACCGGTTCGCCCGGGTCACGCCGCCGCTCGGGCTCGGGCAGCGCGCCCAGCGTCTCCCGGAACCGGTCGTCGAGATCTTGCGGGGTGGTCACGTCGATCAGCATTACCGACGGAGGCCAGGGTCGCCCACTCAGACACGATCCGCCCGGGCGGTCTCACACCTCACCGTCCGGGCAGCCGCCGTCGGAGACCTTCCACACCAGCTCGCGCAGGACGGCCAGTTCGCCGGTGCTGAGCGGGGCGAGCAGCCGGGAGTCCGACATCACCCGGTGCACCCGCTCGCGCATCCGGCGGCCCGCCTCGGTGACGACCAGCGTCTTCTGCCGCCGGTCGGCGGGGTCGAGCCGACGCTCGACGAGACCGGCCTGCTCCAGCTTGTCGACCAGGGCGGTCACGTTGGAGCGGTCGCAGCGCAGCTGCTCGGCGAGGTCGCGGGCGGGCGACGGACGGTCCGGATCGAGCTGGTGCAGAGCGCGGGCGGCGGCCGGCGTGAGGCCCAGCCCGGCGATGTCCACGTCCTGGTAGTGCCGGATGGCGGCGGCGACGTGCATGATCCGCCGGACCGCGTCGCCGGCCAGCTCGGCGCGGTCGCCCGGGTCGGCCCCGACGCTGTCAGTCACACCGACAATGGTACGCATCCCGCAACAATTGACCCGCTCCACTGTCGGGTAGGTCAACCAGCCCCGCCGGTAGTGACGCCGCAGACGGTCGTCGACAGGCTGCCGGGAAGCCGGTGCCGCACCCCCCTCGCGCTCCCGGCGACCGGCAGTTTCCCGGAAGGAGGGGCCATGCCGTTGCCGCGTGACCACGCTTTCCACGAAAGAGTGGCCACGGCGCACGGCCCGGGGCGGGCATCGCGGCCCGGGGCGGGCATCGCGGCCCGGGGCGGGCATCGCGGCCCGGGCGGGCGACGTCGGGCCGGGGCGGGCGTCAGCCGGGGAGGAAGGAGAAGCGGACCTGGCGAGTCGGGTTGTCGCCGTTGGTGTCCACCAGACACACCGACTGCCAGGTGCCGAGCTGGAGCCGCCCGCCGAGCACCGGCAGCGTCGCGTACGGCGGGACGAACGCGGGCAGCACGTGATCGCGGCCGTGCCCCGGCGAGCCGTGCCGGTGCCGCCAGCGGTCGTCGGTGGGGAGCAGGTCGTCGAGGGCCCGCAGCAGGTCGTCGTCGGAGCCGGCGCCGGTCTCGATGATCGCCAGGCCGGCGGTGGCGTGCGGCACGAAGACGTGCAGCAGCCCGTCGCCCTGCCCGGAGACGAACCGCTCGGCCTCGGCGGTGATGTCCAGGACGGTGGGCCGGGCACCGGTCCGGACGGTGATCACCTCACTGCGCATACGGCGCATTCTGCCGCACCCGCTCAGGAGCTGCCGCCACCGTCCGAGCCACCACCCGACCCGCCGGAGTCACCCCCGCTCCAGCCGCCGGAGTCGCCCCAGCCCCACCCGCCGCCGGAGCGGTCCCCGCTCGACCCGTCGTCGGAGCAGCGCGGGTCGGAGTCCGCCGCGCCGGGGGCGACGACGCCGTAACCGTAGTAGCCGCCGTCGTCGCGGGCCGGGCGCCGGCCACGGGTCCGCCGGGTGTCCCGCGCCAGCCCGACGACCAGCAGCAGCGCGAACACGCCCAGCACGAGGAAACCCACCATCTCCACCCTCCCCAGGGCCAGGCCGACCAGTCCCAGGACGATCCCGGCGAGCCCGGCGCCGGCCGTCACGAGCCCGAGGGACGCCACCTGCCATCGCATGGCCCGGAGGGTAGGCGGCAGCGGCAAGCCGGCCGTCGGGGCGGCGCGCGTGCCGGTCGCACAAAGTTACTGGTGGGTACCTGTGTCGAGCGTCGCGTCTCCGGGCGGTGGACGTGACGACGGGTGCCAACAGGGGGCAGGATGGCGCTAGAGACCTATCCCACACACAACCGAGGGAACGCCTGTGGCTACGGAACGCAAGCGCCCGGTGATCACCGCTGGTCTGCCGAGCCAGCTTCCGGACATCGACCCTGAAGAGACCGGCGAATGGGTCGAGTCGCTCGACGGTGTCATCGACGAGCGCGGGACCAAACGCGCCCGCTACGTCATGCTGCGCCTGCTGGAGCGGGCCCGCGAGCGCCAGGTCGGGGTGCCGTCGCTGACCACCACCGACTACATCAACACCATTCCGCCGGAGCGCGAGCCGTGGTTCCCGGGTGACGAGCACGTCGAGCGCCGGATCCGGGCGTACGTGCGGTGGAACGCCGCGATGCTGGTGCACCGGGCGCAGCGCCCGGAGATCGGCGTCGGCGGGCACATCTCCACCTTCGCCAGCTCCGCCTCGCTCTACGAGGTCGGCTTCAACCACTTCTTCCGGGGCAAGAACCACCCCGGTGGCGGCGACCACATCTTCTACCAGGGCCACGCCTCCCCCGGCATGTACGCCCGGGCCTTCCTCGAGGGCCGGCTCAGCGAGCACCAGCTCGACGGGTTCCGCCAGGAGCTGTCCCACCCGGGCGGCGGGCTGCCGTCGTACCCGCACCCGCGGCTGATGCCGGACTTCTGGGAGTTCCCCACGGTGTCCATGGGTCTGGGCGGCCTGAACGCGATCTACCAGGCGCGGTTCAACCGCTACCTGCACCACCGTGGCATCAAGGACACCTCCGACCAGCACGTCTGGGCGTTCCTCGGCGACGGCGAGATGGACGAGCCGGAGACCCTCGGCGCGATCGGGGTGGCCGCCCGCGAGGAGCTGGACAACCTCACCTTCGTGATCAACTGCAACCTCCAGCGGCTGGACGGTCCGGTCCGCGGCAACGGCAAGGTCATGCAGGAGTTGGAGGCGTTCTTCCGGGGCGCCGGCTGGAACGTCATCAAGGTGGTCTGGGGCCGGGAGTGGGACCCGCTGCTCGCCGCGGACACCGACGGCGCGCTGGTCAACCTGATGAACACCACGCCCGACGGCGACTACCAGACCTACAAGGCGGAGTCCGGGGCGTACGTGCGGGAGCACTTCTTCGGCCGCGACCAGCGGACCCGCAAGATGGTCGAGCACCTCAGCGACGACGAGATCTGGAACCTCAAGCGGGGCGGGCACGACTACCGCAAGCTCTACGCGGCGTACAAGGCGGCGACCGAGCACACCGGGCAGCCGACGGTCATCCTGGCCAAGACGATCAAGGGCTGGACGCTCGGCTCGCACTTCGAGGGCCGCAACGCCACCCACCAGATGAAGAAGCTGACGCTGGAGGACCTCAAGCTCTTCCGCGACCGGCTCTACCTGGACATCCCGGACAAGGTCCTGGAGGAGAACCCGTACCTCCCGCCGTACCTGAACCCGGGTGAGTCCTCCGACGAGATGGCGTACCTCAAGGAGCGGCGCCAGCAGCTCGGTGGCTACCTGCCGTCGCGGCGGACCACGTTCAAGTCGCTGGCCATTCCC
Source organism: Micromonospora citrea (assembly GCF_049629545.1). Taxonomy (GTDB): domain Bacteria; phylum Actinomycetota; class Actinomycetes; order Mycobacteriales; family Micromonosporaceae; genus Micromonospora; species Micromonospora citrea_A. The sequence continues at coordinate 348,652 of NZ_JBNADX010000003.1, read as the reverse complement.
GGCTCGGAGCGGTTCTCCGACATCAAGCGCGGCTCGGGCAAGCAGAAGGTGGCCACCACCATGGCCTTCGTCCGCCTGCTCAAGGACGTGATGAAGGACAAGGAGTTCGGCAAGCGCTGGGTGCCGATCATTCCGGACGAGGCGCGCACCTTCGGCCTGGACTCGATCTTCCCGACCGCGAAGATCTACTCGCCGCACGGCCAGCGCTACACCTCGGTCGACCGGGAGCTGTTCCTGTCGTACAAGGAGTCGACCGCCGGGCAGATCCTGCACGAGGGCATCAACGAGGCCGGCTCGGTCGCCTCGTTCACCGCCGCCGGCACCTCGTACGCCACGCACGACGAGCCGATGATCCCGATGTACATCTTCTACTCGATGTTCGGGTTCCAGCGCACCGGCGACGGCTTCTGGGCGGCGGCGGACCAGATGACCCGCGGTTTCGTGCTCGGCGCGACCGCCGGCCGGACCACGCTCAACGGTGAGGGCCTGCAGCACGAGGACGGCCACTCGCTGCTGCTGGCCGCCACCAACCCGGCGGTGGTCGCGTACGACCCGGCGTTCGCGTTCGAGATCGCGCACATCGTGGAGAACGGCCTGCACCGGATGTACGGCGAGCAGCAGGAGAACATCTTCTACTACCTCACCGTCTACAACGAGCCGATCCACCAGCCGGCCGAGCCGGCCGAGGTGGACGTCGAGGGGCTGCTCAAGGGCATCTACCGGTACTCGCCGGCCCCGCAGGTCGACGGCCCGAGGGCCAACATCCTGGCCTCCGGCACGGGCATGCAGTGGGCGCTGAAGGCCCAGCAGCTGCTCGCCCAGGACTGGGGGGTGGCCGCCGACGTCTGGTCGGTGACCTCCTGGACGGAGCTGCGCCGCGACGCGGTGCAGTGCGAGGAGCACAACCTGCTCAACCCGGGCGGCGAGCCGCGGGTGCCGTACGTGCAGCAGAAGCTGGCCGACGCCGACGGGCCGAAGGTCGCGGTCAGCGACTGGATGCGCGCGGTGCCGGACCTGATCGCCCGCTGGGTGCCCGGCGACTACACCTCGCTCGGCACCGACGGCTTCGGCATGTCGGACACCCGGCACGCGCTGCGCCGGCACTTCCACGTCGACGCCGAGTCGGTGGCGGTGGCGACGCTGCGGCAGCTCGCGCTGCGCGGCACGGTGCCGGCGAACGTGCCGGCCGAGGCGGCCAAGAAGTACGCCATCGAGGACGTCAACGCGGCCCCGGTGGGCGAAACCGGCGGCGACAGCTAGTTCCCGCGTACCCCGCAGAGGCCCGGCGCACCGCGCGCCGGGCCTCTGCGCGTGTACGGCGGTATGACGCAACCGGTATCCACCGCGCTTCTTGCCCCCACCGAGCCATCGCATCCACAATTCTCGATAAAGGTCGGCGCGTCCGGGACGCCGCGCGATGCCGCGTCGCCCCGGGCCGGTCCGGTGGACCCTCCCGTCGTGCCCGTCCACCCGCCGCTCGGGACACCGACGCCACACCCGGCGCGACGGTAGGGAGGCGGCATGCGAGTCGTCCGGATCGGAATCGCCCTGGCGGTCGGCACCCTGGCGGTGTCGATGCTCGGGTCGGGGACGCCCACGGTGGCGCACTCGCCGGACACGCCCGCCGGGCGTGCCTCGGCCCAGGAGTTCATGGCGCAGCGCGAGCCGACCCAGCAGTTGGCCGCCGCCGCGGCGGCGACCTGCACCAACGGGCAGGCGGCGGGGTATCCCTGCCGCAACGTCGACCTGCTGTCGTTCATGCCGCTGGCCAACATCGGCGGCAGCCAGGCCAACGACATCTGGGGCTGGACTGACAGCCAGACCGGCAAGGAGTACGCGCTGGTCGGGCGCCGCAACGGCACCTCGTTCGTGGACGTGTCCAACCCCACCGCGCCGGTCTACCTGGGCAACCTGCCCGCGTACCAGAACCGGACGGCGATCTGGCGGGACATCAAGGTCTACCGGAACCACGCGTACGTGGTGGCCGACGTGTCCGGCCACGGGATGCAGGTCTTCGACCTGACCCGGCTGCGCGGCGTCACCACGCCGAAGACCTGGACGTCGGACGCGCAGTACAACCGGTTCGGCAACTCGCACAACATCGCGATCAACGAGGAGACCGGCTACGCGTACGCGGTGGGGTCGAACACCTGCTCCGGCGGGCTGCACATGGTCGACATCCGGAACCCGAAGTCGCCGGTGCAGGCCGGCTGCGTCAGCACCGACGGGTACACCCACGACACCCAGTGCGTCGTCTACCGCGGCCCGGACACCACCTACAGCGGCCGGGAGATCTGCGTCAGCTCCAACGAGGACACCGTCACCGTGGCGGACGTGACCACCAAGTCGGCGCCCCGTCAGCTCGCCCGGATCGGCTACACCGGCCGCGCGTACACCCACCAGGGTTGGTTCACCGCCGACCAGCGGTACTTCCTGCTCGACGACGAGCTGGACGAGTCCCGGCGCGGGGTGAACACCCAGACGTACATCTGGGACCTGGCCGACCTGGACGCGCCCCGGCACATCGGCACCTACAGCGCGCCCACCGGGGTCAAGGCCACCGACCACAACCAGTACGTCAAGGGCAACTACAGCTACCAGGCCAACTACCGGGCCGGGCTGCGCATCCTGGACCTGCGGGACGTGCCGGCCGGCCGCGCGACGGAGGCCGGGTACTTCGACGTCTACCCGTCCAGCAACAGCAGCTCGATGAACGGGGCGTGGAGCGTCTACCCGTACTTCCCCAGCGGGACCGTGGTGGTCAGCGGCATCGAGCAGGGGCTCTTCGTCCTCCAGCCCCGGTTGTCGTGACCGCGACCAGTGACCGGCCGGTGCTGCCGGCCCTCGACCGAGCCGAGGGGGCGTCCCAGTGGCGCCCCCGCCCGGACGGCGGCCGGCCGCACCGGTACCTGGCCGCCGCCCTGGTCCTCGGGCTGACCCTGACGCTCGGCTTCGTGGCGGGACGGCTCGACGCCGCGCCGGCGCCGGTCCGATCCGCAGTGGCGGGCCCGGCCGCGCACGCCGATCACGGCCCGGCCGGGTTGCAGGTCTCGCGCGACGGCTGGACCCTCGTGCTGGACACCCCCGCCCTGACCGCCGGTCGGCCGGGCGAGCTGGCCTTCCGCATCACCGACGCGGCGGGCGCGCCGGTGACCCGGTTCCGGCTCAACCACGAGCGGCTGATGCACCTGGTCCTGGTGGGGCGGGACCTGACCGGCTACCGGCACGTGCACCCGGAGATGGCCGCCGACGGGACCTGGCGGGCCCTGGTCACCCCGGAGGCGCCCGGGCCGCTGCGGGCGATCGCCGACTTCTGGCCCGAGGACGCCGCCCGGCAGGTCACCCTGGGCGTCGACGTGCCGGTGCCCGGCCGGTACGCGCCCCGCCCACCGGCCGAGCCGCAGGAGACCATCCTCGTCGACGGCTACACGGTCACCCTGGACGGCGGGCTGCGCCCCGGCGAGTCGAACCAGGTGCTGGTGTGGCTCGGCCGCGACGGCCGGCCGGTCGAGGACCTGCAACCGCACCTGGGCGCGTACGGGCACCTGGTGGCGTTGCGCCACGGCGACCTGGCCTACCTGCACGTGCACCCGGCGGCGGCCAGTCGACCCGAGTCGGTGGTGGCGTTCGGCGTGACGGTGCCGTCGGCGGGCACCTACCGACTGTTCTTCGAGTTCCGCCACCGGGACGTCGTGCACGTCGCGGCGTTCACCGTCACCGCGTGACTCCCGTACCGGACGCAAGCCGGCGGTGGTCCGGACGCCCCTGGCGGGGACGCCGGGCCACCGCCGTCGCGGGTGACGCCGGAGGACGTGGCCTGGTCAGCCGACGGCGGCCAGATCGGTGAGCCGGGCCAGCGAGTCCTCCAGGTCGGCGCCGACCCGACGCAGCCCGAGCCGGAGCAGGGCCGCCTTGACCGGTCCGGCCGGCCACCGTACGACGATGAGCCGCACGACCGTCCCGCCCTCCTCCTCGTCGGGAGTGAGCTGGACGTAGATCTCGGTGCGCGCCTCGGCCCGGGCGCCGGCGCCCTTGGCCCGTTCCCGCCAGCCGATCAGGGTCGGCTCCTGGAAGGCGATCACCTCGGCCTCGTGCGCCGCGCCGCGTCCGGCCTGGACCAGCTGCCGCCGACCGAAGCCCTCACCCGAGAGGACCTCGGCCGCGCGGACGCCCGCCAGCCAGGCCGGCAACTGCTCGGCCCGCTGCACGACGTCCCAGACCGCTTCCACCGGCGCCATCACGTGCGCACTGCGTTCCACGAGGATCATTTCTGTCTTCCCCCACTGAGGACATCCGCGATATTCGGCACTCTATGCGCAAATTCGGACGTAAGCGGACGGGTTCGGTAAAGACACGCCGAAAACCCTTGCGCCCGCATTGCCGAGGGCCTATGGCGCAACAGCCCGACGACCCCTAGAGTCGCGAACACGATTCGCGTTCCCGGGAGGGGTCCATGACGACCGCGCCGCTGCCCTCGTTCCCCGCCGGCTTCCGCTGGGGCGTCTCCACCTCGGCGTACCAGATCGAGGGCGGCGCCGACGCCGACGGGCGCGGACCGTCCATCTGGGACACCTTCGCGCACACCCCCGGACGGATCGCCGACGGCAGCACCGGCGACGTCGCCTGCGACCACTACCACCGGCACGCCGAGGACGTCGCGCTGATGGCCGGGCTCGGCATCTCGGCGTACCGGTTCTCGATCTCCTGGCCCCGGGTGCAGCCCGGCGGCACCGGCGCGGCCAACGCGGCCGGCCTGGACTTCTACGAGCGACTCGTCGACGACCTGCTCGCCGCCGGCATCGACCCGGTCGCCACCCTCTTCCACTGGGACCTGCCGCAGCCGCTGGAGGACGCCGGCGGCTGGCTGCACCGGGACACCGCCGCCCGCTTCGCCGAGTACGCCGACCTCGTCGCCGCCCGCCTCGGCGACCGGGTGAAGCTCTGGATCACCCTCAACGAGCCGTTCATCCACATGAGCCTCGGGCACGGCACCGGCGTGCACGCCCCCGGCCGCTTCCTGCTCTTCGACGCCTTCCCGGTGGCCCACCACCAACTCCTCGCGCACGGGCTCGCGGTCGCCGCGCTGCGTGCCCGCAGCAGCAGCCCGGTGGCGATCGCCAACAACTACTCGCCGGTGGTGCTGCGCGGCGACACCGACGCCGACCGGGCGGCCGGGCTCGCGTACGACGCGCTGCACAACCGGCTCTTCACCGACCCGCTGCTCGGGCTCGGCTACCCGGCCGGCATCGAGCCGGCCGGGGTGCGCGACGGCGACCTCGACGTGATCGCCGCCCCGCTCGACGTGCTCGGGGTGAACTACTACAACCCCACCGGCATCCGGGCCGCCGAGGAGGACTCGCCGCTCCCCTTCGACCTGGTGCCGCTGGAGGGCCACCCGCGCACCGCCTTCGACTGGCCGGTCGTCCCCGGCGGGCTGCGCGACCTGCTCACCGGCCTGAAGGAGCGCTACGGCGACGCGCTCCCGCCGATCCAGGTCACCGAGAGCGGCTGCGCCTACGACGACGCGCCGGACACCACGGGCCGGGTGCACGACCCGGAGCGGATCGCGTACCTCGACGGGCACCTGCGGGCCGTCCGCGAGGCGATCGACGCCGGGGTCGACGTCACCGGGTACTTCGTCTGGTCACTGCTGGACAACTGGGAGTGGGCGGAGGGCTTCACCAAACGCTTCGGTCTGGTGCACGTCGACTTCGCCACCGGAGCCCGCACGCCCAAGTCCTCGTACGCCTGGTACCGCGACCTCGTCACCCGGCGATGACCACCGTCGACCCGACACCGACGTCGCTGCCGGCGGCGCTCGCCGAGCCGGTCGTCCCGGTCCGGCGGAACTGGATCGCCCTGATCTTCGCGGCCAACCTGGGCGTCTGGATGGCGTTCTTCACCCCGATCCAGGTGCTGCTGCCGCAGCAGGTGGAACGCATCGCCCCGGCCGACAAGGAGGCCATGCTCGCCGTGGTGACCGGCCTCGGCGCGCTGGCGGCGGTGCTGGCCAACCCGCTCGCGGGGGCGCTGTCGGACCGTACCTGCCTGCGGGTGGCCGGGCGGGAGTTCGGCCGGCGGCACGTCTGGACGGCCGGCGGGGCGCTGCTCGGCGCGCTCGCCCTGGTGCTGCTGGCCCGGCAGGAGACCATCGCCGGGGTGGCGCTCGGCTGGGTCGCCGCCCAGGTGTGCTTCAACGCGATGCTGGCCAGCCTGACCGCCGCGATCCCGGACCGGGTGCCGGTCGCCCAGCGGGGCGGGGTCTCCGGCTGGGTCGGCATCCCGCAGGCCCTCGGTCTGGTGGTCGGCGCGGTGCTGGTCACCGCCGTGGTCACCGGCAACGCCGCCGGGTACGCCGCGATCGCCGTCGCGGTGCTGGTGCTGTCGCTGCCGTTCGCCCTGCTCACCCGCGACGACCCGCTGCCCCGGGCGCACCGGCCGCCACTGCGGCTGCGGGCCCTGGCGGCCTCGATGTGGATCAGCCCGCGCCGGCACCCGGACTTCGCCTGGGCCTGGATCACCCGGTTCCTGGTCCAGATCGGCAACGCCCTGGGCACCCTCTACCTGCTGTACTTCCTCACCGACGGGGTGCGCCACCCCGACCCCGAGGGCGCCCTGCTGGTGCTGATCCTGCTCTACACCGCCGGGATGATGCTCACCGCCGTGGTCGCCGGCCGGCTCTCCGACCGGTCCGGGCGGCGCAAGGTCTTCGTCATCGCCGCCGGGGTGGTGATGGCGGTGGCCGCGCTGCTGCTCGCCGTCGCCCCGGTCTGGTCCACGGCGGTCGTCGCCGCGCTGCTGCTCGGCGCCGGCTACGGGGTCTACCTGTCGGTGGACGCGGCGCTGATCACCGAGGTGCTGCCCCGCGCCACCGACCGGGCCAAGGACCTCGGCGTGATCAACATCGCGAACTCCGCCCCGCAGGTGCTCGGCCCGGCGCTCTCCGCCCCGATCGTGGTGCACCTGGGCGGCTACCCCGCGCTCTACGCGGTCACCGCGGCGGTCACCCTGCTCGGCAGCGCCCTCGTCCTCAAGATCCGCGCCGTCCGCTGACTGCCCCCCCCCATTCCCCCAGCCCACCCCGCCGCCCGCCGCCCGCAGCCCGCCGCTCGCAGCCCGCACTTTCACGGAAAGAGTGGCTATCCGACCCCGCGAAGCCACACTTTCCGTGAAAGTGCGCGGATCACCGGAGCGGGGAGCGGGTGGGTCGGCCCCCTGGGGGAATGCGGTCGCGGCCGGCCGTAGGCTGGGGGACGTGACGGTACGTGTGCGCTTCGCCCCTTCCCCGACCGGTATGTTCCACGTCGGCGGCGCCCGCTCGGCGCTGCAGAACTGGATCTACGCCAAGCAGCAGGGCGGGGTCTTCGTCCTGCGCATCGAGGACACCGACGCGGCGCGCAACAAGCCCGAATGGACCGAGGGCATCCTGTCGGCGTTGGACTGGATCGGCATCGCGCGCGGCAGCTACGAGGGTCCCTACTTCCAGTCCTCGTACGCCGGCGAGCACCGCGCCGCCGCCCAGCGGCTGTACGAGTCCGGCCGGGCCTACTACTGCGACTGCACCCGGGAGGCCGTGCAGGCCCGCACCGGTTCGCAGTACCAGGGGTACGACGGCCACTGCCGGGACCGGGGCCTGGCGGCGGGCGAGGGACGCGCGCTGCGCTTCCGTACCCCGGACACCGGCGAGACCGTGGTGGTCGACCTGATCCGCGGCGAGCCGACCTTCGAGAACAAGCTCATCGAGGACTTCGTCATCGCCCGTGGCGACGGCTCCCCGGTCTTCCTGCTGGCCAACGTCGTGGACGACATGACCATGGGGATCACCCACGTGATCCGGGCCGAGGAGCACCTGCCCAACACCCCGAAGCAGCAGCTGCTCTGGGACGCCCTCGGCGTCAAGCCGCCGGTCTGGGCGCACGTGCCGGTGGTGGTCAACGAGAAGCGGCAGAAGCTCTCCAAGCGCCGCGACAAGGTCGCCCTGGAGGCGTACAAGGACGAGGGCTACCTCGCCGACGCGATGCGCAACTACCTGATGCTGCTCGGCTGGGCCCCGTCCGGGGACCGCGAGATCGTGCCGTGGTCGGTCATCGAGGAGGAGTTCCGGCTGGAGGAGGTCAACCCCTCCCCCGCCTTCTTCGACGAGAAGAAGCTGCGCGCGTTCAACGGCGAGTACATCCGCGCTCTGCCGGTCGACGAGTTCGTCGCCGCCTGCCAGCCCTGGCTGACCGGCACCGACACCATCGCCCCGCCGCCGTGGCAGCCGGCCGAGTTCGACGCGCAGGCGTTCGCGACGGTCGCCCCGCTGGCGCAGACCCGGATCGCGGTGCTCAGCGAGATCGTGCCGAACGTCGACTTCCTCTTCGTGGCCGACCCGCTGATCGACGAGGCCGCCTGGGCGAAGGCGATGAAGGAGGGCGCGGCCGAGCTGCTCGACGCGGCGATCTCCGGCTACGCGGGGCTGGCCTCGTGGGACGCCGACTCGCTGAAGTCGACGCTGGAGGCGGTCGGCGCGGAGCGCGGGCTGAAGCTGGGCAAGGCGCAGGCGCCGGTCCGGGTCGCGGTGACCGGCCGCACCGTCGGGCTGCCGCTGTTCGAGTCGCTGGAGGTGCTCGGCCGGGAGCGCACCCTGGCCCGGTTGCGCGCCGCCCGGGCCCGCCTGGTCTGAGGGGTACCCGAACGAGGGCCCGCCGGTCTCCGGCGGGCCCTCGCGTCGTACCGGGTCAGGCGCGCGGGGCGCGGCGGCGCAGCAGCAGCGCGGCGCCCGCAGCGACGAGCACCCCGGCGCCGAGCAGCCACGGCCAGACCGGTGCGCCGTCGTCGTCGGTCTCCGACGCGGTGGTCGGCACGGCGGTGGTGACCGGTGCGGCGGTGGTGGGCGGGGCGGACGCCGTCGGGGTCCCGCCCGCGCTCGGGGTGCTCGACACGCCGGTGGTGAGGGTGAACCGCACCGTCCCCTTCACCGGGTGGCCGTCGCTGGAGGCGAGCTGGTAGCCCACGGTGTACTCGCCGGCCGGGCCGGCGGCGAACGGGACGCTCACCCGGCTGCCGGTGAAGCTCGGCGCGCCACCGGCGGCCGGCACGCTGCCCGGTCCGACCACTGTGATCTTCGTCGTAGCCGGGTCCGGCTTCGACAGGAACCGCAGCTCGATGCGGGCCGGTGCGCTCGCCACCCGGGCCCCGTCGGCCGGGTTGCTGCCGGTCAGCGAGTTGTGCGCGAGCGCCGGCGCCGCCGGCAGCAGCAACGACACACCGAGCGCCACGCCCAAGACCACTGGCGCGGTGCGCGCCGCCCGTGGGACCCTGCCCCCCATGAACCCCTCCGCAAAGGTACGATCCGCCCGCTGATCAACGGCTGACCATTAGTCGGGTCCGGATCGCGATTAGTTCCACATACTGGTCAGGCAGCTGCAACCGAACGCCGATCTGCGGAGTCTTTGAGGTGGGTACCCGGCCTGGGGGCATGGTCACCGCCGTCGGCCAGCCAACGCGTGACCTGCAGCACAGCCATCCATCGAACGGGGCGAGGAGGCGGCGATGGTCGGACGGATGAGGCGGTTGCTCAGTACGGTGGCGGCAGCCGCGCTGGCCGCGGCGCTCGGCCTGGCAGCGGCTGCCCCGGCGCGGGCCGCCGGTCCTGCCCGGACGGCGCCGAAGCCCCCGCCCGCCGGGGTGGACATCACCGGAGACGGGCTCAGCGAGCCGCTGCGGCTGCGTTCGGAGACCCAGCCCGCCCTCGTGCTCGCGGTGATCGACCAGGTCAACTGGTTCGGCCGCACCGGCGCGTCCACCGGCCCCAAGGCCGCCAATCTCGGTCCGAAGTACACCGTCGTGGTGCTCGCCGGGGAGACGCCGAAGCAGACCTACGACCTCTACCCGCTGGCCAAGGGTGGGCCGCGGGCGTACCGGCCGGCGAAGCAGCCCGACGCCCGCAAGACCAGCGCCGGCTGGTTCCTCGGCCGGCTCAACATGTCCGAGACCCTGCGCCACGCCGGGGTTCCGTTGGAGCGGCAGTTCGACACGCTCAGCGGCGGGATCGGCGGCGGTGAGCGGGTCATCCCGGAGGAGGCCCTGAACCCGGCCAAGGACCTCGACACCGCGATCGGTGAACTCCAGCGCCTGCTGCTGCTCAACCTCGGCGTGGTGCTGGTGATCACCTCCGGGCTGGCCGGGATCGCCCTGCTGGTCCGCCGCCGCACCCGCTGAGCGCGCCCGGCGGGGCTCGTCCACCGGCGGCCGGTCGGACCTCGGTCCCGGCACGGAACCTGTCCGTGTCCGGGCCGGCCGGCCCGCTCAGGTCCGCCGTGGACTGTGCGACGCAGACGGAGCTGCCGGCAGACGCACCGCGGGGGTCAGCACCAGCGGTGCGGCGGCCGCTCCCGGCGGACCCGACGGCGGCTGGGGCGGACCGGGCCGTGCCGGTGCGCGCCCGCCCAGCCGGCCAGCTCGCTGCGGCAGCCGTGCGACACGCCCCGCTCGGGCTCGCCGGAGGCGGACGGCTCGGCGGGACGCGGCCGGGGCGCCGGCTCGACGGCGCGGGGACGCGTGGGCGTGGCCTCCGGCCCGGACGGCTCGGCCGCCCGCTGGCGCGGGACCGCCACCTCGTCGTCGACCCGCTCCGCCGCCCGACCGGCCTGCTCCGTGGGGCAGGGCAGCGCGGCCAGCCGACGGTGGGGTCGGACCTGCCCCGGCTGGTCGTGGTGGCCCGGCCGGCAGGGCTCCCCCTGGGCGCAGCCGTGTTCGGCCTCCCCGTGCGCCATCCCGGTCTCCTCACGCTCGCGTCGCGCGCCGGGAGGTCGCCCCGGCGGCAGTGCCACCGTACTGTCCGGCACCGACGGCTCGTGCAGCGCGTACCCCGGTGTCAGGACTTCGGCCGGCGCGGGAAGATCGTCTCCCAGACCGGGAAGGCGACCAGCCAGATCACGATCGCGACGGTGAGCTTCTGGATCCAGTTCCCCAGCTCGCGGGTGCGCTCCGGGTCGTCGACGTAGCGGATCGCCGCGCCGAGCAGGGCGCAGGCGACGGCCCAGCCGAGCAGTCCCTTGCCCCATTCGCGCCACTCGTGCCGGGCCCGCGCCCAGCCGTGCCGGGGCGGCTTCACCGGGGGCGGGCCGCCGGCGAAACGGTGGGCGAACCGCTGGTCCGCCCAGCGGACCATGGAGTGCCCGAAGGCCACCGAGAAGCCGAGGTAGGCGGCGGCGAGCCCGTGGCCGGCGTTCGCCACCGCACCGCGGCGCAGGTCGAGCACGGTCGCCACGAGCAGCACGAGATCCACCAGCGGGACGCAGAACAGCAGCGCCGCGCCCAGCCGTGGCCGGCGCAGCGGGTACCGGGCGACCAACCCGGCGGCGAGCACCACCCAGAACGCGATCTCACACCCGACGATGACCGCCAGCAACATCCCCCGAACCTCCCGTTCGTCCGCCATCAGCCTCTCCGGCGACGGGCGGCGGCACCTCGACGGCGGGGACGAGATCGGGGTACCTCCTTCGGCGGACCCCCGGGTCGGCGTACCTCCTTCGGCGGAGGTCGCGGCCGGCGGCCTCCTCCGGCGGGCGGACGGTGGGCGGCGCGGCGTGTGGTGGGATCGGGCCATGCGGACACCGGCCTGGATCGGCCCCGGCTCGCCGGCACGTGACCCGGCGCTGGCCGTGGCCTCGCTCGCCGGCGGACTGGTCCTCTACGGCGTGGGGTTGCAGCCCCAGTTCCCCTGGGACCCGGACGTGCCGGAGCAGTTCTTCCTGGCGCCGCTGCTGGTGGCCTGCGTCGCCGTCGGGCTGCGCCGGGCGGCCACCCGGACCAGCCTGGCGCTCGGCACCGCCGCCGTGCTGGCCGACACGGCGCTCGGCGTGTCGCTGGGCACGGCCCTGGTCTACACCCAGGTGCTCTACGACGCCTGCGTCTACGGCCCGCCCCGGGTGCGGCGCTGGCTGCTGCGGGTCACGGTCTGGCTCAGCGTGGCCGGGGTGGTGATCGGCACCGTGCTCTGGGGCTGGCGCGGCGCGGCGGCCGGGGTGCCGTTCGTGCTGGGCGGTGTGCTGCCGGTGCTGACCGGCGTCAGCGTGCGCCAGTACCGGGACCAGGCGGCGGCCGAACGGACCCGGGCCGAGCAGACCGCCCGGCTGGCCGAGCTGGACCGCCGCCAGGCGGTGCTCGCCGAACGCGCCCGGATGGCCCGGGAGCTGCACGACGTGGTGGCCAACCACCTGAGCGCGGTGGCCCTGCACGCCACCGCCGTGCTCTCCGCGCCGGAGCTGGAGCGGACCCGGGTCGACGCGGCGCTGCGGGTGATCCGGGAGAGCAGCGTGCAGGGCATGGCGGAGATGCGCCAGCTGATCGGCCTGCTCCGGGAGCCGGCCGACGACGCCGAGGAGCCGACCCGGGTACGCCTCGACGAGCTGGACCGCCTGGTCGACCGGGTGGGCGCGGCCGGGCTGGCGGTCCGCGCCACCGTCACCGGGCAGCCCCGCCCGCTGCCGGTCGGGGTGGACCTGGCCGCGTACCGGATCGTGCAGGAATCGCTGACCAACGCGCTGCGGCACGGCGCCGGCACGGCGGAGCTGTGCGTCGCGTACGAGCCGACGGAGGTGGTGGTGACGGTGCAGAACCCGGTACGCGCGGGCACCGGCCCGCTCACCGGGGCGGGCGCCGGGCTGATCGGCATGCGGGAACGGGCCGCGCTGCTGGACGGCCGGTTCTCCGCCGGTCCGGTGCACGGCCGGTGGCGGGTGCACGCGGCGCTGCCCACCGGGGTGGCCCGGTGACCGCCCCGGTGCGGGTCGTCCTCGCCGACGACCAGGACGCCGTGCGGGCCGGGCTCGTCCTGATCCTCTCCGGCGATCCGGGCATCGAGGTGGTCGGCGAGGCCGGTGACGGCGAGGCGGCCGTGCGGCTCTGCCGGGAGCTGCGCCCCGACGTCGCCGTCCTGGACATCCGGATGCCCCGGCTCGACGGCGTCTCGGCCACCCGGGAGATCGTCGCCGATCACCTGGCCGACGTCCTGGTGCTCACCACCTTCGACCTCGACGAGTACGTCTTCGGCGCGCTGCGGGCCGGGGCGGCCGGGTTCCTGCTCAAGGACACCGACGCGGCGGGCCTGGTGGCGGCGGTGCGCACGATCGCACGCGGTGAGGGGTTCATCGCCCCGGCGGTGACCCGCCGGCTGATCAGCGCCTTCGCGGCCGCCCCGCCCGCCACCCCGGCGGCGACCCGGGCGGCGGTGGCGACGCTGACCCCCCGGGAACGCGACGTGCTGGCCTGCCTGGGCGCCGGCCTGTCCAACCAGCAGATCGGGTCGCGGCTGGCGATGGCGGAGAGCACCGCCAAGACCCACGTCAGCCGGATCCTGGCCAAGCTGGAGCTGCGCAGCCGGGTACAGGCCGCCATCCTCGCCCAGGAGCTGGGCCTGCCCACGCCCCCGACGCCGTGACCGCGGCGACCGCGCCCTCGGACGTGGGCGGCGTCCCGCACCCGCCACCGGCCGGGCTGTCGGGCGCACCGGCGGCCCCGCCGGAGGCCGACGTGGTTGCCCTGGTCAGCACATGTCAGGCTGGAGCGGTGAGCGAGCCGGGCGGTACCGAGCTGTCGGCCACGCTGCGCCGGATCGAGCGGGCGGCGGGGGCGCTGGCCACCGCCAGCGTCTCCCGGATGGACGAGACCCTGCCCTGGTTCCGCGAGCTGCCGGCCGACCAGCGTTCCTGGGTCATGCTGGTGGCGCAGGCCGGCGTCCGGTCCCTGGTGCAGTGGCTGCACGGCGGCGGCGGCACGACGGACAGCACCCAGGAGGTCTCCGACGAGGTCTTCGCCACCGCCCCGCAGGCCCTGGCCCGCTCGATCACCCTCCAGCAGACCGTGGCGCTGATCAAGGTGACCATCGACGTGGTCGAGGAGCAGGTGTCGCACCTGGCCGCCAAGGGTGAGGAGCAGCAGCTCCGGGAGGCCGTGCTGCGCTTCTCCCGGGAGATCGCCTTCGCCGCCGCCCGGGTGTACGCCCGCGCCGCCGAGTCGCGCGGCTCCTGGGACGCCCGGTTGCAGGCGCTGCTGGTGGACGCGCTGCTGCGGGGCGACTCCCCCGACGTGCTGGCCAGCCGGGCGGCGGCGCTGGGCTGGGCGGACGCCCCGCCGGTCTCGGTGGCGGTGGGGCGCTCCCCCGGCGGCGAGGTGGCCGCCGTGCTGCACACCGTCTACCGCCAGGCCCGGCGGATCGGGGTGGAGGTGATCGGCGGGGTGCACGGTGACCGCCTGGTGATCGTCCTCGGTGGCGCCGCCGACCCGGTCGCCGCCACCGAGAAGCTGCTCCCCGCGTTCGGTGACGGGCCGGTGGTGGTCGGGCCGGGCGTGCCGAGCCTGGACGAGGCGACGGAGTCGGCGCGGGCCGCGCTCGCCGGGTTCCGCGCGGCGCCGGCCTGGCCGACCGCGCCGCGCCCGGTCGCCGCGGCGGACCTGCTGCCCGAGCGGGCCCTGGCCGGCGACGCGGAGGCCCGCCGCCGGTTGCGCCACGACGTGTACGCGACGCTGGTGCGCGCGGGCGGCGAGCTGCTGGAGACGCTGGACGCCTTCTTCGCCGCCGGCGGGACGCTGGAGAGCGCGGCCCGGTCGCTGTTCGTGCACCCGAACACGGTCCGCTACCGGCTGCGGCGGATCGCCGAGGTGACCGGTTTCTCCCCGTTGGCCGCGCGGGACGCGTTCGCCCTGCAGGTGGCGCTGACGGTGGGGCGGTTGGACCCGGTCTTCCCGGCCGTCACCACTGTCCCGACCCAGACAATGACCCCAGCCGTCAGGAAAACCTCACAGACAGGTGATGACCGCCGTTGATTTTTGTAGGATCCCACCAAAGGTCCTAGTGCGGTTTGGTTGGTGCCGACACAGCGCTACCCACGCGTATCCAGGAGAGTCATAGACGTGCTCGCCGTACTCTCTCCCGGCCAGGGTTCCCAGAAGCCCGGCTTCCTGACCCCCTGGCTCGACCTGACCGGCGCCGAGGCACGGCTGCGCTGGTGGTCCGCGCTCGCCGGGGTCGACCTGGTGCACCTCGGCACCGCGGCCGACGCCGACGAGATCAAGGACACCGCCCGCACGCAGCCGCTGCTGGTGGCCGCCGCCCTGCTGGCCGCCGAGCACCTGCCGATGTACGACGTCACGCTCACCGCCGGGCACAGCGTCGGCGAACTGGGCGCCGCCGCGCTGGCCGGGGTCCTCCCGGCCGAAGCCGCGATCACCCTCGCCGGGGTACGCGGACGCGAGATGGCCGCCGCCTGCGCGCTGGAGCCGACCGGCATGGCCGCCGTGCTCGGCGGCGACTCCGACGAGGTCCTCGCCGCGCTCGACGCGCACGGGCTGCACCCCGCCAACCGCAACGGCGCCGGCCAGATCGTCGCGGCCGGCAGCCTCGACGCGCTGGACAAGCTCGCCGCCGAGCCGCCCGCGAAGAGCCGGGTGATCCGGCTCAAGGTGGCCGGGGCGTTCCACACCCCGTACATGGCGCCGGCCGAGGCCGCGCTCGCCGCGGTGGCCGCCGGGATCACCCCCGCCGACCCGCGCCGGATCCTGCTGTCCAACCTCGACGGCGCGGCGGTCAACCACGGCCGGGAGATGGTGCAGCGGCTGGTCCGCCAGGTCACCGCCCCGGTCCGCTGGGACCTGTGCATGCGCACCCTGGCCGACCTCGGCGTCACCGGCGTGATCGAGCTGCCCCCGGCCGGCACCCTTGCCGGCCTGGTCAAGCGGGAGCTCAAGGAGACCGGCGTGCCCGAGATCGTCTCCCTGAACACCCCCGACGACCTGCCCGCCGCCCGCGACCTGATCGCCCGGCACAGCGGCCTGCGCGGCCACGAGCCGGTGGTCCAGTTCCGGGTGGTCGTCTCGCCCGTCGCGGGCACCTTCGAACCGGACGCGGAGCTCGCCGAGGGCGCCGACCTCCGCACCGGCCAGGTGATCGGCCACGTCGCCACCCGACAGGGGCCGGTCGAGGTGACCGCGCACGACAGCGGGCTGCTCACCGAGTGGCTCGCCCACCACGACGACCCGGTCGCTCCGGGTCAGCCCCTCGCCCGCATCGGAGGCCACGTATGAGCGAGCGCATCGTCAGGGACCGTCGCCGGGAGGCGTCGGCATGAGCAGGCCCGTCACCGGCAGTCGGATCCTCGCGCTCGGCCACTACCAGCCCTCGCGGGTGGTGACCAACGACGACCTCGCCCAACTCGTCGACACCAACGACGAGTGGATCCGGGACCGGGTCGGCATCGTCTCCCGGCGGATCGCCGACGGTGAGACGGTGGCCGACATGGCGACCGCCGCCGCCGGCAAGGCCCTGGCCAACTCCGGCCTCACCGCCGCCGACATCGACCTGGTCGTCGTCGCCACCTGCACCTCGATCGACCGCAGCCCGAACGTGGCCTGCCGGGTCGCCGCGAAGCTGGGCATCACCGCCCCCGGGGCGTACGACCTCAACACGGCCTGCTCGGGCTTCGCGTACGCGCTCGGCACGGTGGACCACGCGATCCGGGCCGGGGCGGCGCGCAACGCGATCGTCATCGGCGCGGAGAAGCTCTCCGACTTCACCGACTGGACCGACCGCTCGACCTGCATCATCTTCGGTGACGGCGCCGGTGCCGCGGTGGTCACCGCCACCGGCGAGGGCGAGCCCGCCGGGGTCGGCCCGGTGGTCTGGGGATCGGTGCCGGAGAAGAGCGACGCGGTACGGATCGAGGGCTGGCGCCCGTACATCGCGCAGGAGGGGCAGGCGGTCTTCCGCTGGGCCACCACCGCGCTGGCCCCGCTGGCCCTGCAGGCCTGCGAGCGGGCCGGGGTCGCCCCGTCGGAGCTGGCCGCGTTCGTGCCGCACCAGGCCAACGGCCGGATCATCGACGGCATCGCCAAGCGCCTGGGCATCCCGCAGGCCATCGTCGCCAAGGACATCGTCGAGTCCGGCAACACCTCGGCGGCCAGTGTGCCGCTGGCCCTGTCCAAGCTGGTCGAGCGGCGGGAGGTGCCCTCGGGC
This sequence comes from Micromonospora citrea, assembly GCF_049629545.1. Lineage (GTDB taxonomy): Bacteria > Actinomycetota > Actinomycetes > Mycobacteriales > Micromonosporaceae > Micromonospora > Micromonospora citrea_A. The sequence goes on along the minus strand of NZ_JBNADX010000003.1, from coordinate 331,656 downwards.
GCCCCGGTGCTGCTCTTCGGCTTCGGCGGCGGCCTGACCTACGCCGGTCAGGTCGTCCGCTGCCCCTGAGACCCGGCCCGGTCCCACCGTGCCGCGCCGCCGTCCGGCGGAGAACTACCCCCCTATGGAGAGGAAACCCAACCGCAATGACCCGTGACGAGATCACCACCGGCCTCGCCGAGATCCTCGAAGAGGTTGCCGGGGTGAACCCGGACGACGTGGCCGAGGGGAAGTCCTTCACCGACGACCTCGACGTCGACTCGCTCTCCATGGTGGAGGTCGTGGTGGCGGCCGAGGAGAAGTTCGGCGTCAAGATCCCGGACAACGAGGTGCAGAACCTGAAGACCGTCGGGGACGCCGTCAGCTACATCGAGGCGCAGTCCTGATATGAGTCGTCCCGACGTCGTCGTCACCGGGCTCGGCGCGACCACCCCGCTGGGCGGGGACGTCGCGTCGACCTGGGACGCCATGCTCGCCGGCCGCTCCGGGGTGGGTCCGCTCACCCAGGAGTGGGCCGGGCAGCTTCCCGTCCAGATCGCCGCCCAGCTCGCGGTCGACCCCGCCGAGGTGCTGGAGCGGGTCAAGCTGCGCCGGCTGGACCGCTCCGAGGCGATCGCCCTGATCGCCGCCCACCAGGCCTGGGCCGACGCCGGCCTCGCCGACTCCGGGCTGGACCCGGAGCGGCTGGCCGTCAGCGTCGGCTCCGGCATCGGGGGCGCCACCACCATGCTCGCCCAGGACGACATCCTGGAGGCGTCCGGCCCGCGGCGGGTCTCTCCGCACACGGTGCCGATGCTGATGCCCAACGGCCCGGCCGCCTGGGTCGGGCTGGAGCTGGGCGCGAAGGCCGGCGTGCACTCGGTGGCCAGCGCCTGCGCCACCGGCGCCGAGGCCATCGCGCTCGGTCTCGACATCATCCGGGCCGGCCGGGCAGATGTGGTGGTGGCCGGCGGCACCGAGGCGGTCATCCACCCGCTGCCGATCGCCGGGTTCGCCTCGATGCGGGCCATGTCGACCCGCAACGACGAGCCGGAGCGGGCCTCCCGCCCGTGGGACAAGGGCCGCGACGGCTTCGTCCTCGGCGAGGGCGCCGGCATCGTGGTGCTGGAACGCGCCGACCACGCCGCCGCCCGCGGCGCCCGGGTGTACGCGCGCCTGGCCGGCGCCGGCATCACCTCCGACGCGTACGACATGGTGCAGCCGCACGCCGAGGGCGAGGGCGCCATCAGGGCAATCCGGAAGGCGATCGCGGACGCCGACGTCGCCAAAATGGACATCATGCACGTCAACGCGCACGCGACGTCGACGCCGGTGGGCGACATGTTGGAGATCGGGGCGCTGCACCAGGCACTCGGGGACCACCCGGTGCTGGCGGCGACCAAGTCGATGACCGGTCACCTGCTCGGCGCGGCCGGGGCGTTGGAGTCGATCGCCACCATCCTGGCCATCCGCGACGGTGTCGTACCTCCGACCATCAACCTGGACGACCCCGACGACGGCCTGACCATGGACGTGGCCGCACACGAGGCGCGTCGCATGGAGATCCCCGCCGCGCTGAACAACGCGTTCGGCTTCGGCGGCCACAACGTGGCTCTCGTCTTCACGCGGGCCTGAGACCACACCCTGGAGGCTCAAGTGACCACGACCGCCGTCAGCGCGGACCCCTCGACAGCCGACTACCGCGATCCGGAGGTTCGGCTCCGGGCGTTGTTCGATGCGGGTTCGTTGCGTTTGTGTGTGTCGCGGGATGCCTCGGGGGTGTTGTGGGCGCGGGGTGAGGTCGAGGGTGTGCCGGTGGTGGGGTATGCCACGGATGCCACTCGGATGGGTGGTGCGATGGGTGCCGAGGGGTGTCGGCACGTGGTGGACGCGATCGATGCGGCGGTGCGTGAGCGGGTGCCGGTGGTGGGGTTGTGGCATTCGGGTGGGGCGCGGCTGGCTGAGGGTGTGGTCGCGTTGGACGCGGTGGGTCAGGTGTTCGCGGCGATGGTGCGGGCGTCGGGGCGGGTGCCGCAGATTTCGGTGGTGTTGGGTCCGGCCGCGGGTGGGGCGGCCTATGGTCCGGCGTTGACCGACATCGTGGTGATGAGTGGGGCGGGGCGGATCTTCGTGACCGGCCCGGAGGTGGTGCGGTCGGTCACGGGTGAGCAGGTCGACATGGAGCGCCTGGGTGGGCCGGAGCCGCACGGACGTCGGTCCGGGGTGGTGCACGTGACGTGCACCGACGACGAGGCGGCGCTGGGTCGGGCGCGGGCGTTGGCCGCGTTGCTGGGGCATCAGGGTCGCCTGTCGCCGGATGATGTGCCGGTCGGGGACGCCGGGCACGACCTCGCCGCGAAGCTGCCGACGGAGACCAACCGGGCCTACGACGTCAAGCCGGTCGTCGCCGCGCTGTTGGACGGCCCGGGGGTGGAGTTGCACGCCAAGTGGGCGCCGAACGTGGTGACCACGCTGGGCCGGTTCGCCGGGCGCACGGTGGGGGTGATCGCGAACAACCCGCTGCGCCTGGGTGGCTGCCTGGACGCCTCCAGCGCGGAGAAGGCGGCCCGGTTCGTGCGCATGTGCGACAGCCTGGGGGTGCCGTTGATCGTGCTGGTCGACGTGCCCGGCTACCTGCCCGGCCTCGGGCAGGAATGGGACGGTGTGGTGCGCCGCGGCGCGAAACTGCTGCACGCCTTCGCCGAAGCCGTCGTGCCCCGGGTCACCCTGGTCACCCGCAAGGCCTACGGCGGGGCGTACATCGCGATGAACTCCCGCTCCCTCGGGGCGACGGCCGTGTTCGCCTGGCCGAACGCCGAAGTCGCCGTCATGGGCGCCAGCGCCGCGGTCAACATCCTGCACCGCAAGAAGTTGGCCGCCGCCCCCGCCGAGGAACGCGAAACCCTCCGCGCACAGCTGATCGAGGAACAGACCCGCGTCGCCGGCGGCGTCAACCGCGCCCTGGAGATCGGCGTCGTCGACGACGTCATCAAACCCGACGAAACCCGACGCCGCATCGCCGAAGCCCTCGCCGCCGCACCGGCCGCCCGGGGCGCGCACGGCAACATTCCGCTGTAACACCGGACGTACTCGTGGGGTCCGCGCTCGTCGAGCGCGGACCTCACCGTCGTCTCAGCCCCGGTTTCGCAGGTGCTGCCGGGCGGTCCGCTCGTTGCCCCGCCGGTAGTTGCCCGTCCAGCGGGCCATCACCAGTTGCGGGTCCTCGTCCACCTCGGCGAGGAACTCCGCCGCCCGGCCGCCCCGCAACGTGCCGGCCGCCCGGCCGTGGTGGGTGATCACCACCGAGCCGTCCGCCCGCCGCACGTACGCGAAACCTCGCGCGTCCTGTCCCATGCCGGGCAGGCTGCCAGCGCCGGGCCGGTGCCGCATCCGGATTTCCGCCCCTCGACCGGGGCGTGGCCCCGGATCTCCACCGACAGCCACCCCTCCCGCCGGCGGTCGACCGGCCGACCGCTGGCAGCACGGCACGCCACGCGTCGGCTAGCATCCGTCGGCCGTCGCATCGACGGCGGGAACTTCGACGGGGAACGTGACACATGAAGCGACAGGTGGCCGTACTGGCCGCACTCACCCTGGCCGTGTCGGCCGGCTGCGCCGAGAAGCAGGAGCAGCCCGCCGCCACGCCGTCGGCGTCGGCGAGCCCGACCGCCTCGCCGATCGCGTCCGGGCCACCCTGGCACGACGAGGTCGCCCCGGCCGCCGCCGCCACCACGGTCGGCCCGAAGGGCACCACCTGCCCGCTGCCGATCACGTTCTCCGTGCCGGCGAAGTGGAAGGTCGAGGCGGTGACGTCCGGCGCGGACTTCAAGATCGGTCCCGCCGTGCCGATCTGCGAGATCGACGCGAAGCCGGCCGGGCACATCGGGTTCCTGCGGGTCTGGCGGATCGAGGGGGCGGCTCCCCGGACGCCGCAGATCACGCTGGACACGTTCATCGACGACTACGGCAAGGCGACCGAGCGGCAGTACCGCCGGACCAAGGCCGGCCCGCTGGACTCGTTCGAGGCGACCTGGGCCGGCGAGGACGGGCGCAAGCGGGCGATCCTGGTGTCCAGCCTCTACGGCAAGGTCCTCATCACCCTCGGCGGGATGGACGACGAGGAGTACACGGCGATGCTCCCGGCGTACCAGCTGGCCAGGTCGAGCGCCAACCTGCCGAAGTGACCGGTGTGCCCGGCCCGCCGGTGGCGTGGCCGGGCACGGGTCGGCGGGACACGGGCACCCCGCTTCCGCCGGGCCGGCGCCACGACGGGCGAGGGGCCCCGGCCGTACCGGCGAGGCCCCTCGCTCGTCGTGCCGTCGTCAGGCGCAGCTGGTGGCGGGCAGCCCCGGCACCGGCACCGGCGAGCGACCGCCCGGCTGCGCCTTGCCGGCGAGCACCCGGGCCAGCGCGGTCATCGAGGTACGGCTGGAGGAGTAGGTGGCCAGCAGCGTCGGCGACGTCGCCTTCTCCAGCACGTACGGGGTGTCCATCGCGACGGTCACCGCCGCGTCGGCGCTGAGGTCACCGGCGGAGTCGCCGTAGCCGACCAGGTGCACCCTGGTGCCGCCGCTCGGGACCACCCGCACCCCCGCCTCGGTCAACGCCTCCGTCAGCGCGGCACGGGTGCGGTCCCGCCCGGCGGAGGAGGTCACGGTCACCGGGCCGCGTACCGGCGCGCCGCAGGTGCCGCGCAGCATGGTGACCGCCGCGGCGGCGAGGTCGTCGGCCGCCCTGCGGTGCTCGGGGCTGTTCAGGGTGGACATCGCCGGGGCGGGCCGGTCGGCGAGCTGGAACTTCATGGTCAGCACCCGGGTGGCCGCCTCGACCAGCCGGGCCCGGGGCAGCGACCCGTCGCGCAGCGCGGCGAGCAGGCCGTCGTACGCCTGGCCGACGTTCGGCGGCATCAGGATCAGGTCGTTGCCGGCCAGCAACGCCTTCACCGCGGCCTCGCCCGGCGGGTACCGCTTGGCCGGCGCCATGTTCATCCCGTCGGTGATCACCACGCCGGTGAAGCCGAGCTGCCCGCGCAGCACGTCGGTGAGCAGCTTGCGGGAGAAGGTGGCCGGGGTGCCCGGGTCGACCGCCTTGACGTCCAGGTGGGCCGACATGACCGCCATCGCGCCGGCGCCGATGCCGCCGGTGAACGGCGGGAAGGCGGTGCGGTCCAGCTGCGTGCGGGACTGGCCGATGACCGGCAGGTCCTTGTGCGAGTCGGCGGCGCTCAGGCCGTGCCCGGGGAAGTGCTTGACGCTGGCCGCGACGCCGGCGCTCTGCAGGCCCCGCACCGCGCCTGCGACCTGCTCCGAGGCGCGCTTCGGGTCGGCGCCGAAGGAGCGGGAGCCGATGACCGTGCTGCGGGTGGCGAGCACGTCGGCCACCGGCGCGAAGTCCAGGTTGATCCCCATGGCGGCCAGCTCCTGGCCGGCGGCCCGCCAGGCGGCCTCGGTGAGCGCCGGGTCACCGGCCGCTCCGGCGGCCAGGGCGCTGGGCAGCGTGGTCACCCCGTCGGTGATCCGGGTGACCACGCCGTACTCCTGGTCGGTGCCGATCAGGAAGGGCGCGCTGCCGGCGGGGAGCTCGGCGGCGGCCTCGCGCAGCCCGCCGGTGAGCTCCCGGACCTGTCGGGGGTTGTCGACGTTGGTGGTGGCCTGGTTGCCGGAGGTGGGGTCGTCGGCGCTGAAGCCGACCAGGATCACGCCGCCGAGGCGGTACTTCGCCACCATCTCGGCGGGAGTGTCGACCCCGGCCAGGGCGCGGTTGCCGGCGGCCGAGGCGGGCGTGACCTTCGTCGCCGCGCTGCCGTACGCGTAGGGCATCAGCACCTGGCCGGCCAGGTCCTCGTCGGTGAGCGTGCCGACCAGCGCGGCGGCACGGGCGGCCGGGTCACCGGCGGGGGTGGGGGCGGGACTCGGTGCGGTGGTGGAGGGCGACGGGCTCAGCCCCGGCCGCGGCGTCTCCGGCTCCGCCGAGCAGCCGGAGACGAGCAGCGCGGTCAGGGCGGCGAGGGCGACGCCGGCACGTCGCGGGGAAATCGGCACGCGCCCCATCAAACCCGGCGTCGCGTCGCTGCGGCAACCCGACCGGCGGGTCGTCCACGTGGGGCGTGCCGGTCCGCACCCGGCTGTCCGGGTACGGCGTCCGACTCAGCCGACGCGGGTGAGCAGGGTCACCGGGGCGCCGTCGCCGGCGTACCGGTAGGGCTCCAGCTCCGCGTCCCAGGCCGTGCCGAGCGCCTTGTCCAGGGCGTGCGCCAGCGCCTCCGGCGCGCGGGCGGCGGCCATGATGCCGCGCAGGCGGTCCTCGCCGAGCTGGATGTCGCCGGCCGCGCCGACGGTCGCCCGGAACAGCCCTCGACCGGGGACGTGCATGAAGCGCTCACCGTCGACGCCGGCGCTGGGCTCCTCGGTCACCTCGAAACGGATCATGGGCCACTGCCGGAGGGCAGCAGCCAGCTCGGCGCCCGTCCCCGGACGGCCGGTCCACCCGCACTCGGCCCGGCGAGCGCCGGGGTCGACGGGCTGAGCCGTCCACTGCAGGTTGACCGGCGCGGCGAGGACGCGCGCGATCGCCCACTCGACGTGCGAGCACACGGCGAGCGGGGTCGAGTGGACGTATACGACGCCACGCGTTGGCACGGTGACCTCCCGGAGAGCGAGGTGCGTCTTCCCCTACGACCTCGACCACCCGGGTGGCTTCTGCAACACATGATGACTGGTGGGGCGGATGATGCGCCAGGGAATCGGAAAATTCGCCGGGCGGAATACCCGGACCGGTGACGTCGGTTGTGCTCCCCGACAGACGCGGTGGCCAGCCAGGCATCGTGGTCGTGTACAGTTCTCCGGGCGGTTCTGTGCCGCCGTACATCTTCGCGGGCCGAGGCTCATCCCGGGCGTCACCCGCTACAGCCCCCGGACGTTTCCCGCGTCCTCCCGTACGTCTTGCAAGGAGTACCTCCGTGGCGAGCAACACCTCTAAGACCGCGCGCGCGTCAGTCCGGGCCGGCCAGGCTGGCCAGGGTGGCGCCCTCAGCGTGCTGGGCGAGTTCAAGTACCTCATCCCGCTCAACGGCGGCAAGCACGCCTACGTGCGGAACCTGACCAACGGCAAGACCGCGCACCTGCGCACCGACTCCGACGCCTTCGTCGAGGAGATCCGGGTGCTGGCCGCCGCCGGCCACGCCGCCAAGATCCGCGCCGAGATCAACAACCTCGCCGCGGCGCACCCGGGCGACGGCTGGGACAAGACCGAGAAGCGTCTCGTCGAGGCCGGCGTCTTCGAGGGCTGAGCCCTCCCCCGAGCCACACCGGAACCGCCCGTCGGGTCACCCCGACGGGCGGTTCCGTCTTTCCCGGGTACGCCCGCGCCCCGTTCGCGGCGAGTCGCGGTGTCCGAGCGAGGGGATGCCGCCACACGCCGCATCCGGCGCGGAGTTCGGCGGAGTGCGGGGGTGTCGGGTCAGCGGTCGAGCAGGGTGACCTCGCCGGTGGCCAGGTCGTACAGGGCGCCGACGACGTCGACGTCGCCCGCCGCGACCGGCCCGGTCAGCAGGTCGTCGGCGCGCAGCGCGGCCACCGTGCGCAGCACGTGCCGGCGTACCGCCATCGGGTGGACGGCCGGGTCGTCCGGGCCCACCTCGGTCACCGCCGGGGCGATCTGGTCGACGACGTACGCCAGCGAGCCGCCGGGCGTCCGGCCGGTGCGCAGGGTCTGCACCGCCGAGGCGACCGCCCCGCACCGCTCGTGCCCGAGCACCATCACCAGCGGCACCCCGAGCTGGCCCACCACGTACTCGATCGAGCCGCAGACCGCCCGGTCGAGCACGTGCGCGCCGGTGCGGATGACGCAGATCGACCCGAAGGTCTGGTCGAAGATCGCCTCCAGCGGCACCCGGGAGTCGATGCAGCCGAGCAGCACGGCGTACGGCTGCTGGTCGCCGGAGGCCACGGCCGCCGCAGCGGTGACGTCGTGCCCGTGCACCGGCTGGCCGCTGACGAACCGCCGGTTGCCGGCGAGCAGCTCGGCCAGCGCGGCCCGGGGTGTCCGGGCAGCTCCGGGACGTGCGGAGGTCATACGTCCCACCCTGGCCCACCGATCCGATCGTGCGGGGCCGGGTTGCGAATCTTCTCACCGGCACGGTTGGCGTGTTCTCATGACGGGTAGCCGGTGTTACCGCCGGGTTACGCCGGTGAATCGGTTCCGGGTGGCCCGGGGAGGTGACGATGCCGGAGAAACGGGAGGTACGACTCCCCGACGACGTCCGCCTGCACGTCGAGGTGACCGGGCCGGCGGACGCCGAGATCACCGCGATCCTGCTGCACGGCTGGACCCTGGACGGGCGGGCCTGGCACCGGCAGCTCGCCGACCTGACCGAGCGCTTCGGTGAGCGGGTGCGCGTGGTCACCTACGACGCCCGGGGGCACGGCCGGTCGAGCTGCATGGCGCTGCGGACGGCCACCCTGGCCCAGCTCGGCGACGATCTGGCCGCCGTGGTGGACGAGGTCTCCCCCACCGGCCCGGTGGTGCTCGTCGGGCACTCGATGGGCGGGATGACCGTGATGGAGTACGCCCACCGCCACCCCGAGCACTTCGCCGCCCGTACCGCCGGGCTGGTCTTCGTCTCCACCACCGCCGAGGGGCACACCCACACCGTCTACGGCCTGTCGCCCCGCATCGCCCGGTTGATCCGGATCGCCGAGACCACCGGCGCCGGGGTGCTGGCCCGGTGCGGCTCCTGGCGTCCGCCGCGGGCGCTGCTGCGGGCCTTGCAGCCCAGCATCCGCTGGATGCTCTTCGGCGACCGCTGCGACCCGGGCGACATCCGCCTGGTCACCTCGGCGGCGGCCCGCGCCTCGCTCCGCTCGATCGGTGGGTTCCGCGCCTCGATCGGCGCCCAGCACCGGCTGGAGACGCTGGCCGAGCTGGCCCACCTGCCGGCGGCGGCCCTGGTCGGTGACCGGGACCGGTTGACCCCGCCGCCGTGCGCGGAGTCGATCGCGGCCGCGTTGCCGGTGACCGAGCTGACCGTCTGCCCCGGGGCGGGGCACATGCTGATGATGGAACGCCCGGACGAGGTGAACGCCGCGGTGGCCGGGGTACTCCAGCGGGTGCTGACCGGTACGACCGAGCCGACGCCCGCCGGCCCGCCCGTACCTGCCTGACCGGCCGGGAGATCGCGGCGACCCGTACCGTGTGGAGCGTGGCCCGGCGACGTCCCGCGCCCGGACACCACCGGGCCGGGGCGACCGGAACGGGCGTGGCGGCCCGACCGCCGGGTCCGGGACCGGCCGGTGGGACGTGGCGGAGGTCGCGGGAGGCGGCATGGCCCCGACACGGTCGGGCGTGCGGCCCGTACCCTCATTCCGCCTGGCGTGCGCCCGCGTCCGGCGCCGCCGTCGCACAGGAGCCCTCGCCTTGACCGACCACACCACCCTGGAACGGGAGATCGCCGCCGAGCAGCGGCATCTCGACCGGGTGTACGCCCGCCTGGCCGAACTGCGCCGCTCGGCCGCGCAGGCCGAGAAGGAGGGCTACCGACTGGCCCGGGTCGGCAACTTCGGCGCGCTGGTCGAGCGGGACGCGATGGTCTTCCACGCCGCGCAGCGACGGTACGTGCTGGACGCCGAGCACGAGGGACTGGTCTTCGGCCGGCTCGACCTGCGTACCGGCCAGGTGCTGCACGTGGGGCGGCTCGGGGTGCGCGGCGAGCAGGCCGAGACGCTGGTGGTCGACTGGCGGGCCCCGGCCGCCGCGGCCTTCTACCAGGCCACGCCCGCCGAGCCGCTGGGCGTGGTGCGGCGGCGCACCATCCAGTCCTCCGGTGAGAAGGTGACCCGGATCGAGGACGACCTGCTCGACCCGGAGGCGGCGCCGGCCGACCTGGCGGTGGTCGGCGACGGGGCGCTGCTGGCCACCCTGTCCCGGGCCACCGGCCGGGGGATGCGGGACATCGTGGCGACCATCCAGCGGGAGCAGGACGAGGCGATCCGCTCCCCCGGCTCCGGCGTCACGATCGTCTCGGGCGGCCCGGGCACCGGCAAGACGGCGGTGGCCCTGCACCGGGCCGCGTACCTGCTCTACTCCGACCGCGCCCGGTACGCCGGTGGCGGCATCCTGGTGCTCGGCCCGTCGTCGGTCTTCGTCGAGTACATCGCCTCGGTGCTCCCCTCGCTCGGTGAGGAGACCGCCACCCTGCACTCGCTCGGCTCGCTCTTCCCCGGCATGTCGGCGACCCGCACCGATCCGCCCGAGGTGGCGGCGGTGAAGGGTTCGCTGCGGATGCGGCGGGTGCTGGAGCGGGCGGTACGCGACGCGGTGCCGGACGGCCCCGACGAGCTGCGCCTGCTCTACCGGGGTCAGCTGCTGCGGCTGGAGCGGCGGGAGCTGGACGGCATCCGGGACCGGACGCTGTCGCGGGGCGCACGCCGCAACGAGGTCCGCCGGGCCGCGTTCGACGCCGTGCTCGCCGCGCTGTACGCCCAGGCGCGCCGGCTGGCCGTCCCGCGCCTGCCCGAGCAGCCCGCCTTCGAGGACGAGATCATCGAGCGGCCGGAGTTCCGGGAGTTCCTCAAGGCGTGGTGGCCCCGGCTGCACCCCCGGCACGTGCTGGACTGGCTGGCCCGGCCGGCACGACTGCGCCGGTACGCCGCCGGCGTCCTGTCCCGGGCCGAGACCACGCTGTTGTCGGAGGCGTACCGGACGTTGGGGTCGCAGGGGCTGACGGTGGCCGACATCGCCCTGCTCGACGAGCTGGACGCCCTGCTGGGTCAGCCGGTGCGGCCGAAGCGGGCGAAGCGCGACCCGTTCCAGCTCGCCGGCGGGGTACGCGAGCTGAGCACCTTCGCCGACCGGCAGCGGGCGGCACGGGCGGCGGCCCGGGAGCGCCCGGAGGACTACCGCGACTACGCGCACGTGGTGGTGGACGAGGCGCAGGACGTCTCGCCGATGCAGTGGCGGATGGTCGGCCGGCGCGGGCGGTTGGCCTCCTGGACGGTGGTGGGCGACCCGGCGCAGACCGCGTGGACGGGCGACCCGCAGGAGCTGGACCGGGCCCGGGACCAGGCGCTGGGCCGGCGTCGGCGGCACCGCTTCAACCTCACCACCAACTACCGCAACTCGGCGGAGATCTTCGCGGTGGCGGCGGCGGAGATCCGCCGACTGCACCCCGACCTGGAGCTGCCCGTCGCGGTGCGGTCCACCGGTGTCGAGCCGGTGGCGCTGACCGTTCCGGCGGCGGAGCTGGCCGCCACGACGGTGGAGGCCGTCCGGACGCTGCTCGGTGAGGTGGAGGGCACCGTGGGTGTGATCACGCCGGTGCCGCGCCGCGACGAGGTGGCCGGCTGGCTGGACGGGCACGGCGGCCCCCGGCTCCAAGTGGTGACCAGCCTCCAGGCCAAGGGCATGGAGTACGACGGGGTGGTGCTGGTCCACCCGGGCGAGATCCGTTCCGAGCCCTCGGGCGTCCGGACCCTCTACGTGGCCCTATCCCGCGCCACCCAACGCCTCACCACCATCGAACCCCTAACCTGACCCCCCCAACCCCGCCCCACCCCCACCCCCGTTGATCATGAAGTTGTTGCCCCGTGCATCGGCGTGTCGTGGCAACAACTTCATGATCGACGGTCGGCGTGACCGGTTCACTTGCATACATAGCGATGTGAGCATAGGTTGGGTGTCGGGTCGGTCCGACGGCGGAAGGTGTGGGCGTGGGCGCAGGTCATGACCACCACGGGTCGGTGGCGAACGCCGCGCACCGTCACCGGGGTCGGCTCTGGGCGGCCTTCGCACTGCTCGCCGTCCTGATGCTGGTCGAGGCGGTGACGGCCGTCGTCACCGGCTCGCTGGCCCTGCTCTCCGACGCCGGGCACATGTTCACCGACGTGCTCGGCATCGGGATGGCCCTGGCCGCGATCACCGCCACCCGGCGGGCGGACCGCGACCCGCAGCGCACCTTCGGCCTCTACCGGCTGGAGGTGCTCGCCGCGCTCGGCAACGCGGTGCTGCTCAGCGGCGTCGCCGTCTACGTCCTGATCGAGGCGGTACGCCGGTTCGGCGACCCGCCCGAGGTGAGCACCGGGCCGATGCTGGCGGTGGCCGTGCTGGGCCTGCTCGCCAACGTCGTCGCCTTCGCCCTGCTCCGCGAGGGGGCGCAGGAGAGCATCAACCTGCGCGGGGCGTACCTGGAGGTGCTCGGCGACCTGCTCGGCTCGCTCGGCGTGATCGGCGCGGCGCTGCTGATCGCCGGCACCGGCTGGTGGTGGGCCGACCCGGCGGTGGCGGTGGCGATCGCCCTGTTCATCCTGCCCCGCACCTGGCGGCTCGGCCGGGCGGCCGTCCGGATCCTGGTGCAGGCCGCCCCGGAGCATCTCCAGGTGACCGCGGTGCACGACCGGCTGGTCGCCGTCCCCGGCGTGGCCGAGGTGCACGACCTGCACGTCTGGACGCTCACCTCCGGCATGGAGGTGGCCTCGGCGCACCTGACCGTGCACCCCAAGGCCGAGGTGGGCGCGGTGCTGGCCGCCGCCCGCAGCGCGCTGCACGAGGACTTCCACATCGAGCACGCCACCCTCCAGATCGAGCCCGGAGCGACGCCGGGGACCTGCGGCCCGGTCGAGTGGTAACACCAATTATCCGCTTATGCCCTTTTTAGCTGGCTTACCTCCCGTACCCTCAGTCACGAACCGGGCATCAGTCACACCAGTACCGGTAGTCTCGGTTCCGGCCTCCGCCAGGCGGCACCCGACGGTGCCGGCGGTGGCCGCCGCCTAAACGCCCGCCAGGGCGTACCGGGGAACCAGGTACGTGGGGTGCATCCGCGCCAGCGGTAGGGATCTTCCGTCCCGAACCCGTCAGCTAACCCGGTCGGCGGCTGACGGAAGGATTGTGCATGCACGTACGACGTACCACTGTCCGACTGGTGGCCGCGGTCGCCGCCACCCTCGCCCTCGGGGTGTCGTCGGCGCCACCGCCCGTCACCGCCGCCCCGCCCACCACCCGGCTCGCCGCGCCCGGCGACGAAGAGGGCGGCACCCCCGCCCTGCGCGCCCAACTCGACGCCGCCAGCAAGGGCTGGATCGACGCCAAGGCCGCGCTGGAGCGCTCCACCCGGCGCCAGCAGGAACTCAACAACCAGCTCAAGACCATCGAGTCGGAGCTGACCCAGCGCACCGGCAAGGTCGGCGAGATCGCCGGGGTGGCGTACCGCACCGGCCGGCTCGGCCCCGTCTCGGCGCTGCTCAACAGCAGCACCCCCGAGGGCTTCCTGGACCGGGCCGCCGAACTGGAGACGGTCGCCAGCAACGAGGACCGCGAACTGCGCAACCTGCTGCGCACCAAGGAGGAGGCCACCCGCACCCGGGCCGCGCTCGACACCGAGATCGTCGAGCAACGCAAGCAGATCGCGGTGATGGCCAAGCGCAAGCAGCAGGCCGAACGGGCGCTGGCGGTGGCCGCCGCCGACAAGCCCGCCCCACGCGCCGACAGCGGCGCCAGCCGGGGCACCTCCACCGCGAACGCCCGGCCGGCCCCGCGCAACTCGGACGGCTCCTGGCCGTCGGAGTCGTGCAGCGTCAACGATCCCACCCCGGCCAACGGGTGCATCACGCCGCGCATGCTCAACGCGCTCCAGCAGAGCCAGGCGGCCGGCTTCACCCGATACGTCTCCTGCTACCGCCCCAGCGGCTCCGGCGAGCATCCCAAGGGTCGGGCCTGCGACTTCGCCGCGCAGAAGGGCGGCTTCGGCGGGGACGCGACCGGTGGCGACCGGACGTACGGCAACAACCTGGCCGCGTACCACGTCCGCAACGCCGACCGGCTCGGCGTGCTCTACGTGATCTGGTACCGGCAGATCTGGCTGCCCAGTAGCGGTTGGAAGTCGTACAGCGGGGCGGGTGGGGACCCGTCCAGCGACCACACCAACCACGTGCACCTGTCGGTGTACTGACCCGGACCGGGAGCGGGGCCCGTCCGTCGGACGGGCCCCGCCCGCGTACGCCGGTGGAGCCTGCCGGACGCGTGGCGTCAGCCGGCGACCGGGCCGCCGTCGGAGAGCCGGTCCAGCACCGCGCCGAGCCGACCGGCGAGCCCCAGGTGCGCGGCACGGGCCTGGCGGAAGGCGTACCCGAACAGCGGCGCCGGGGCGGCCAGGGTGATCTCCACGTCCACCTGCAACAGCCCGTCCTCCTCACGGATCCGGGTGCGGTTGCGCACGGTCGTGCCGGGCTGCTGCCGCGCCACCGTGACGATCTCGTCGTCGGTGACCACCAGGACGTCGGCCTGGTACGTCACCGGGAAGCTCAGCGGCCCCAACTCCAGCCGGTCGGTGATCGCATAGCTGGCCCGGGCGCCCGGGCGCGGCGGCAGTTCGCGGACCCGGACGATCAGCGGATGCAGCTCACCCTGCCTGGCGAGATCGCTCAGCAGCGCCACCGCGTCCGCCCGTGAGCAGCGCGCCTGCACCGTGTAGCTGAACGTCTCCCGCCGGACCACTCCGCCCTCCACTCCTCGTCGGTCGCACGATAGTCCCGTACCGGGGACGGGCTGGCAACGCCGGCGGCGGCCGGTCGCGCATGACGCGGGCGGGGCGGGGAATCCCGCGCCCGGCGACGGCCACGGGAGGCGGACATGGGCGGGTACGGCGGATGAGTGGGCACGTGATGGTCTTCGCGCCGACGCCCCGGCTGACGGTGACCGTGGACCAGCCCAGCGACCAGCCGGAGCTGCACCTGCACCCGGGCGGGCAGGGCGTCTGGCAGGCCCGGATGATCATGTCGCTCGGGGTACCGGTGGTGCTCTGCACCAGCCTGGGCGGCGAGATCGGTCAGGTGCTGGAGCCGCTGCTGCTCAGCGAGGGGGCGGACCTGCGGGTGGTCCGCCGCGACTCGACCAGCGGCGGGTACGTGCACGACCGGCGCGACGGCGCCCGACACGAGATCGTCGACGTGGTCGGCGCGTCGCTGAGCCGGCACGAGCTGGACGAGCTCTACAACCTGTCGCTCGGCGAGGGGCTGCGCGCGCCGGTCAGCGTGCTCAGCGGCCCCAACGAGCCGTCCCTCGTCCCGGCCGACCTGTACCGCCGGTTCGCCGCCGATCTCGGGGCCAACGGCGGCCGGGTGGTGGTGGACCTCGCCGGCCCGCACCTGACGGCGGTGCTCTCCAGCGGGGTCTACTTCCTCAAGGTCAGCCACGAGGAACTGATCGCCGACGGGCTGGCCGCCGGCGCCGAGGAGGACCAGCTCACCCGGGCCATGTACGACCTGCACGCCGCCGGCGCCGAGAACGTGGTGGTCAGCCGGGCTGCCGAGCCGGCCCTGGCGCTGGTCGACGGGGAGATCTTCGAGGTGCAGATGCCGAAGCTGGAGACGGCCGACCCGCGCGGCGCGGGTGACTCGATGACCGCCGGGGTGGCCGCCGTGGTCGCCGGCGGCGGTGACATCCGCACCGCGATCCGCACCGGCGCGGCGGCCGGGGCGCTGAACGTCACCCGGCACGGCCTCGGCACCGGCCGGCTGGACACCATCACCGGCCTGGTCGACCGGGTCCGCCTGGTGCCCTCCGACAGCCGCCCGCAGGAGCGCACCACCCCGGACGAGCTGGCCGACCGGGCGGTCGACCGATGACGCTGCGGGTGCTGGTCACCAACGACGACGGGATCGCCGCGCCCGGCATCGAGGCGCTGGCCCGGGCGGCGGCCGACCGGGGTCTGGACGTGGTTGTCGCCGCTCCACTGGAGGAGGCGAGCGGCACCAGCGCCTCGATGACCGCGGTGGAGCGGGACGGGCACGTGGTGGTCCGCGAGCATCCGCTGCCGGGGCTGACCGGGGTGCCCGCGTACGGGGTGGGCGGCTCCCCCGGGTTCATCGCGCTGATCGCGGTGCACGGGGCGTTCGGACCGCCCCCGGCGGTGGTGCTCTCTGGGATCAACCGGGGCGCCAACGCGGGCCACGCGGTGCTGCACTCCGGCACGGTCGGCGCCGCCTTCACCGCCGCCGCGAACGGCTGCCGCGCCATGGCGGTCTCGCTGGACGTGCTCTCCGCCGGCGAGGCCACCGCCGTGAGCGGCGGCGCCGCCGTCTCCGCCGCCGCGCGGGTCCGCGACGCGGACCGGCACTGGGCCACCGCCGCGCGGGTAGCGCTGGACCTGCTGCCCCGGCTCACCGCCGGGCCGGTGGAGAGCGTGCTCAACGTCAACGCGCCGGACGTGCCGCACGGCCGGCTGCGCGGGGTGCGCCGGGCCGGCCTGGCCAGCTTCGGCCAGGTGCAGATGACGGTGGCCGAGGCCGGACACGGCTTCGTGCGGACGTCGCTGGAGGAACCCGGGCAGGCGGTGCAGCCGGGCACGGACCTGGCGCTGCTGGCCGAGGGGTACGCCTCGGTCACCGCCGTACGGGCCGTCGTCGAGGCGGCCGACGTCGACCTCGCCGGCCTCGCCGGGGAGTGACGGGTGCTCGGCTCAGGCGCCGGGCAGGACCTCCGGGGTGGCCGCGCCGGCGAAGTACGGCTCGGGAGCGCCGAAGAGGCCGAGCAGGCCGGTCACCCAGAGCTGCCGGTGCACGAACCGGCTCGGCTCGGTGACGACCAGCTTGACGCCGCTGACCTCTGCGGTCTGGAACCCGGCGACCATCGCGCTGATGCCGACCGAGTCGATGAAGGTGACGAGTCGCATGTTCAGCTCGATCCGGGACGGTCGGCCCTTCGCGAGCACCTCGGCGATCGCCTCACGCACCTCGTACGCGGTGTCGACGTCGATCTCCCCTCGCGGAGCGATCTCGATGACACCACCCGACAGAACCGACTTCACGATCGACAGGCTCACGCGAGCACCTCCACTCGCCCATTCACGGGCGCCTCATCAGTACGCGGGCCGCGACCGAGAGTATTCCTCTCACGGCCTCGGTCGCCACCCCTCGGGATGAGCAATTCGCGGATCCGGACGGAACGGGCCGCCCTTCGCCGCATTTCTCCTGGTCCTGAACATTCCAACGAGCAACCCCGGCGGGGCCGCTCGAACCGTCCCAGGGTAGCCGCCCCGGTCCACTCCGGCCCGCACCCCGACCGGGTGGCGACCCTCGCCGGCCCGTCCACCCTCTGGCCGCGACCGGCGCGCCGCAGGTCGCGCCCGGTGCGACACGCGTTCGTGCCCGTGCGACACGCGCCCGATGCGCCGCAGGTCACCTTCCTGCTTGCCGGGGCCGCCTAGCCTCGGCGGCGAGGGGTCCACCACGACGGAAGGACGATCCAATGATCAGGAGACTGCTCGGCCTGGCCGGTGTCGGCGCGCTGCTCGCCCTCGTACTGGCCTGCGGCTTCGGCGGTGGCGGTGGCGGGGACGACGACGATGACGACGACGGCGACGACTTCGCCCGTGGCGTCGCGGTGGTCGCGGTCCGTTGACGGCACCTGCCCGGTCCACGGCGCGGCTTCCCCGCGCCGGGCCGGGCGCTGGTTTGGCGGTCGGGCCCACGGGGCACTGGCCGTGGCAGGCGGACCGTGACGCGCCGCAGACGTCGACGTGCGAAGTGCCCGCAGACTTCGGCACCCCGAGGAGGTAACCCAGATGTTCGGCAACAACCTGCTGGAGCGCCGCAGCAAGCCGGAACGGATCGCCGACCAGGCTTGGCAGCAGCTCGTCTCGACGGTCGGGTCCGCCGGCGACAGCGTCCGCGACGCCGCGAAGTCGGTACGCGGTGGCGGCC
Source organism: Micromonospora citrea (assembly GCF_049629545.1). Lineage (GTDB taxonomy): Bacteria > Actinomycetota > Actinomycetes > Mycobacteriales > Micromonosporaceae > Micromonospora > Micromonospora citrea_A. Next base: position 313,984 of record NZ_JBNADX010000003.1, on the reverse strand, counting down.
TCTCCGACGCCGGCGACCTGGTGGGCTCGGCCGCCGACGAGGCCCGGCGCCGGGCCACGCTCGCCTTCGACGCGCTCGCCGGCCGACGTCCCGCCCTGCCGTGGACCCTGCTGATCAGCGCCGCGCTGGTCGGCGCCGCGATCGGCTGGGCCGCCGGCACGGCCGCGCGGGCCGCCGGCAGCCGGGACGGCCGCACGGTGGACGACATCGAGTTCGTCGACGTGGACCGGCCCAACTCCCCCGCCGGCCTCGACGGCTGACGGGGTCCGCGGACGGCTCCGAGCCCCGGTCGACAGGGACGTCGGCCGGGGCTCGACCATGTTCGCGCCCCTTCCAGGTCGGCGCACCCGGACGCCGCAGGATCGCCGACGTCCTCGCCCGCTACTCGCCCGAGCTGTTCGGTCGGCTCTTCGGCCACGTCACCCACGCCGCACCCATCTGACGCGAGGCCACCGAGGGGATCCGCAGGCACCGCCAGAACCCCCGTAGCGTCGATGGGGGTCGGAGGCAACGCGGAGGGACAGCATGAAGCGTCGGAACGGGGTCCGGGTGGCGACAACTTCCTGCTCGGCCACCCGCCCAGCTGGACCATCGTCGGACGTACCCCGTTCGACAACCCGGTATCGATCGACCAGGACCTCGAAGCGGCAGTGGCGATGACCACCAGCGGCATGCGCGACCCGCGGATCGACCTGGTGCTCTCGGGCCACGTCCACCTTCACGAGATGCGCGACTTCGGCGCCACCACCCTCACCCGTCGCCCGCCCCAGCTCACGGTGGGCGCCTCCGGCACCGCGCTCGACCAGAAGACCCGGCAGGACAGCGCCATGATCGGCAGACCCGTCGACGGCGTCCCCGTGGGGCACCTCGTCACCGTGCAGGAGTTCGGCTACGCGGTCCTCCGGGGCACCGGCACGACCTGGAACCTACGGTTCCTCAACCAGTTCGGCACCCTGGCGCCGAGCACGAACTGCGACCTCGTCGGCGCCCAGTTCCCCAACTGCGTCTGACGACGCGCCACCGGTCGGGTTGCGGCGACCGCACGAGGCCGTCGAGCGGTGACAGGTGCGGATGAGCGGGGTCCCGGCAGGGTCCACCGGGCCCTGTCGACGAACTGCTCACCCGCACCTGTCACCGGGCCCCTAGCGGGCCGGCACGGCCGTGCAGGTCAGGGTCGGCACCGGGTTGGTGCCGGTCCAACTGCCGATGAAGCCGAAGCTGGTGCTGGCCCCGACGCCCAGGGCGCCGTTCCAGTCGGCGTTGCGGACCACCACCTGCGTTCCGGTCTGCGTGACGCTGCCGCCCCAGAGCTGGGTCACCTTCTGCCCGGCGGTGTAGTTCCACACCACCGACCAGGCGCTGGTCGACGAGCCGCCGTTGTTGCGTACCGACACCTCGGCCTGGAAACCGCCCTGCCAGGATCCGGTGACCTTGTAGGTGGCCGTGCAGCCGCCCGCCGGGACCGGTGTGGTCGGGGCGGAGCCGGTCGGCGACGGGCTCGGCGAGGTGGGCGACGGGCTCGGCGAGGTCGGGGTCGGCGCGGGGGTGGTCGGCGTCGGGCTCGGGGTGCCGCCGAGCCGGTCGGCGACCAGGATGCCGCGACCGTTCGTGCCCAGGTAGACCCGGCCGTAGACCCGGGGGTCACCGGTCAGCGCGTCGCCGGCGTTGCCGTACTGGTGCTGGTCGTCGTTGATCCGGACCCAGGCCGCGCCGGCGTTGTCCGACCGGTAGACGCCGTGCTTGCCGTCGACGGTGCCGAACAGGTACAGCGCCGGGTACGTCTGCCCGGGAGCCGCCTTGCCGAAGCCGATGTTGCCGGACGTGGTCACGGTGGAGAGCTTGGTGAAGCTCGCCCCCGAGTCGGACGAGCGCCAGAGCCCACCGGAGCCGGCCAGCCACAGCTCCCCCTCCCGGCCGGGCACCGCCTTGAGCCGGCCCGTGGCCGGCAACCCGGCGGCGGCCGAGGCGGTGAAACCGGCCCCGCCGTTGGTGCTGACGTAGACCTTGCCGTTGCTGAGGCCGTAGAACTTGTTCGGGTTCACCCGGTCGGAGGCGACCCGCGCGTTCGCCGGGATGCCGGTCGACGCGGTCCACGAGGTGCCGTGGCCGACCGAGTGGAGCACGGCCGCGCCGGAGTCACCGGGCGCCCAGACGAACCGGCTGCCGTCGGCGGCGGCGGCCACCATGCCGCCGTTGGTGATGCCGGCCGGCTCGCCGCCCTGGAACCAGGTCACCCCGCCGTCGGTGGAGAAGGCGACGTGGCTGTCCCCCGGCCGGTCCGCGTCCTTGAAGCTGCCCGCCCGGACGATCACCGCCGGCTTCGTCTCCGCGTAGTCCAGGTCGTGCGGGCTCCAGTTCGGGCCCCGGTACGTCCAGCCCGGCACGACGTCGAGGTCGTCGTGGCGGAATCCGGCGATGTCACCGATGGCGCTGTGCAGCGGGGCGCCGGACGGCGGGCTGATCAGGTCGAGGATGGCGGTCTCCTCCAGCCCCTTCACCATCGGCCTGATGGTGAACTTGTCACCGGTGTCCCACTTGGTGAGGTCGGTGGTGCCGTAGATGGTCGCGCCGGTGCCGTACATCATCCGGTCCGAGTCGTGCGGGTCGATCTCCACCGACTCGTTCATCCAGCCCAGCTTCGGCGAGGTGTCCGGCGGAGCGGGGTTGTCGTTGCCGAAGGTCAGCCACGGCACGGACGAGGCGTCCATCGTGTAGCGGAAGCTGCGGTTCGGGTAGTTGGTCCAGTCCCAGATCCGGGTCCAGGTGGCGCCCCGGTCGGTGCTGCGCCAGAACTGGGTGTCCGGCCACCAGGCGACCTGACTGGCCACCATGACGGTGTCGGGGTCCTGCCGGTCGACGGTCAGCCCGGAGTAGCCGAAGGTGTTGCCGCTGTCGGTCGACGGGACCGGGCTGATCCGGGTCCACTGGCCGGTGGCCCGGCTGAACCGCCACACATCACCCTTGCCGCCGTCGTACGGCCCACCGGTGTCACTGGTGGCGATGTAGAGGAAGCCACCTTCATGGTCGACCACACCCTTGTGCGGGAGGTACCCGGTGGGTGCGCCCGGCACCGGTTCCCAGGTCACACCGGCATCGGTGCTGCGGTAGACGGGGTGCTGCTTGTCCGCCACCCCGACGTAGATCGTCCGGGTCGCGGCGCCGGCCGTACCGGTGCTCTCGTCGAAGCTCACCCAGACGACGCCCTGGTTGTTGGCGTCGGCCGCCGGATAGTTGCCGGCGTTCGGGAAGGCGGTCACCCGGGCCCAGGTGGCCCCGTGATCGGTGCTGCGCCACAACCCGTTGCCGCCCGGTGCGCCGAGGTAGACGATGCCGTTGCGGTTCGGGTCGACGGCCAGCCGCTCGCCCATGCCCCGGCCGGGCATGTTGCCGCCCAGGTGGAACGGCAACTCGCTGACCTGCCAGGTGGCGCCCTTGTCGGCGGAGCGCAGCACGGCGCCCTTGTTCGGGTCCCAGCCGTTGGTGTACATGCCGACGGCGGCGTACACCCGGTTGGTCTGCACCGGGTCGGTGGCGATGCTGGCCACTCCGTTCCAGCCCCACTTGTCGACCCCGACCCAGTCCAGCAGCGGCGTCCACGACTGGGTGGCCTGCTCCCAGCGGTACGCCCCGCCGATGTCGGTCCGGGCGTAGACCAGGTTCTTCTCGGTGGGGTTGAAGACGATGCCGGGGACGAACCCGCCGCCGTCGATCCGGACGTTCTTCCAGGAGTACGGCTCGGCCGCCGCGGCGGCGGCGGGTGTGGACGGTGCGACGGTGAACTGGACGGCCACCAGGGCCGTCGCGGCGGCGAGCACGGACGTGACCGCGCCGACGAGACTTCTCCGCATCTGCGGTTCCTCTCGGGGATGCCAGGTGTGGTGGGGATGCGACGCCCGGATCGTCGAGGGGCGGAGAGCTGCCCTGGCTCTCCGCCGGCATGCTGGCTCCCGCTGCCGAGGACGACACCGTAGCCACGGCGAGCGCTAACATGGAAGCGCTCCCACGCCCCTAGGGATCGAGGCGGTAGACCAGCCCGTCGGCCACCTGCTCACGGCGGATCCCCAGTCCGTCGGTGGGACGGGCGGCCGCGTCCTGCCAGGGGGTGCCAGCGGCGTACCGGGGCAGCAGCACCACCGTACGCACCCCCGCCGCCCGCAGGTACGCCACCGAGGCGACGTCCGGGAAGCCCAGCGTGGCGTCGCGGGTCCGCCGCTGGCTGGCCGGGGTGAACGAGGCGAACCCGTTGACCGTGCGCGGGAAGCCGTCGGTGGACCAGAGCATCACGTGGTAGTCCCGGACGCCGCCCAGCGGCAGCACCAGCACCGGGCCCCGGACCCCGCGCAGCGCCGCCGGCTCGGCCGGCACCGGCACGTGCGGGGTGCGGTTGACCCCCTCGACCAGCACCAGCAGCACCGGCAGCACCAGCGCGGCCCGGGCCGCGCGCCGCCAGTCGCGGCGACCGGCCGGCGCGGGCTCGCGGACGGTCAGCGCCCCGGCGGCGAGCAGGCCGAGCAGCAACGTCGTCCAGAGCACCAGCCGCCCCGGCGTGCGGATGCCGTCCCAGCCCGGCACGTGCCGCACCAGCGTGACGTAGCCGGGATCGCCGTCACCGCCGAACGTGGTCCCGGCGGCGAGCGCCAGGCTGACCAGCACCCCGGCGGCGAGCGCGAGCCGGTGCCGCAGCCGCCAGGCGGAGAAGACCAGCCCGGTCAGCGCGAGCGCGACCAGCACCACCCCGGGCAGCAGGGTCATCTCCCCGGGGAAGCCGAGCGTGGCGCGGGCCGCCTCGTGCCGCGGGCCCCAGAGCCAGGACTCGGGTGGGGCGGTCAGGAAGCCCCGCACCGGCGGGGAGAACATCTCGACCTGGGCCACCGTCCGTCGCCCGGCCGGATGGCGGGCCACCACCTCGAAGTACGGCGCGGCCATCAGCAGGGTCACCCCGGCGAACCCGGTCGCCCCGGCCAGGTCCGCCAGGAGCAGCCCGCGTGGGACCGCCGGCCGGGTGCGCCGCCACCGCCAGGTGAGGGCGTACGCGGTGGCGACCGTGAGGCAGAGCAGCGCGAGGACGTACGCGAAGGGCAGGCCGATGCCGAAGCCGAGGGTGACCTGCCAGGCGGCGACCGCCCAGCCGGCCGCCGCCCAGCCCGGCCGCACCCGGTCCGGCCGGTACCCGTGCCGCAGTGACCAGCCGTGCCCCCGGGCGAGCATGGCCAGCGCCAGGGCGATGCCGCCCACGCAGAGCACGTGCAGGTGCCCGGCCTGGGCCAGCTTCCAGGGCGCGTACGCGAACGAGGCACCGGCCACCGCCGCCCCCGCCCGACCGGCCCCCACCTGCCGGGCCAGCGCGTACGCCCCGACGAACGCCAGCGCGTGGGTCAGCACGTAGAGCAGGTTGTACCGGATCACGGCGGCCACCGGCCCCTCGCCGACCAGGGCGAACGGGGCGAAGCCGAGCAGGGTGTCGGAGTAGGCGTAGGTGTACGGCTCGGGGAAGAACGTGTTCGAGTGCCACAGCCGCGCCGGGTCGGTGAGCAGGGCGTGCCCGCCCCAGGCGATCTGCCAGGCCTGCAACGTCGGGTCGCCGGTGTCCTGCGGGATGGCGCCGGCCGGGTCGCGCAGCGTCGGCCAGGTCAGCGCGACGGCCAGCAGCAGCCCGGCGAGCACGGCGAGGCTCCACTCGTGCCGGGCCGCCCGGCCCGCCCACCGGCCCGCCCACCGCAGCCCTCGGCCGACGCGGCGGGCGACCATCCGGCCCCGGTCCACGTCCATCCGTCCCCTCCCGCGCGCCGATCGCCAGATCCTGCCCGAGCCGGGCCGGGTTGTCGACGCCACCGCCACCCGGCCGCGCCGGCCCCGCCCCGGGTTCGGCGCGCATCCGGGTGCAGAGCGCTCTGCACCCGCCGCCGCGACACCCGGGCACCCGGGACGACCCGGCCGCCCGGGACGACCCGGGCACCCGGGAAGACCCGGTGGCCCGACCGGCGGGGCTCATCCGGAGCGGGCGAGGGCGACTCACCCCGGACGGCGACAGGATCGCGGTCGGCGGGCCGCACGGCCGCCGGAAATGCCCCGATCCTGCTGAGGAGTGAGCGCATGGCCACCGCGACCACCGTCACCCGTACCGACCAGGACATCCAGACCGACGTGCTCGACGAGTTGACCTGGGACCCCCGGGTCGGCCCGACCGAGGTGGGGGTGACCGTCACCGAGGGGGTGGTGACGCTGACCGGCTGGGTGGACAGCTACGCCGCCAAGTGGGCCGCCGAACGGGCCGCGCACCGGGTGGCCCGGGTCCGGGCCGTCGCCAACGACCTGACCGTCCGGATCGGTCCGTCGGCCGAGCGCACCGACCCGGAGATCGCCTCGGCCGCCGAGCGCGCCCTGGCCTGGGACGCGTTCGTGCCCGTGGAGAACCTGGAGGTCACTGTGGCCGGCGGCTGGGTGACGCTGCGCGGCACGGTCGAGTGGGAGTACCAGCGCCGGGCCGCCGAGCGGGTGGTGGGCCGGCTGACCGGCGTACGCGGGGTGAGCAACGGGGTCACCGTCCGGCCGTCGACCCGGCCGTCCGGGGCCGACCTGCCCGACCGGATCGTCGACGCGCTGGCCCGCAGCGGCGCCACCGAGCCGGACCGGATCAGCGTCCGGGTGTACGGCGACACCGTGGTCGTCGACGGGCTGGTCCACTCGGTGACCGAGCGCGACGAGGTGGAGCGGGTCGTCTGGTCCGCCCCCGGCATCCGGGAGGTGCACAACCATGTCACGGTGGCGCGCTGAGACCACCCGGGCCGGGTGAGCCGCCCTCACCCGGCCCGGCGGCAGGGTGGGAGTCATGACTGAATCCGACGGGCTGATCCGACCCGGGAGCCCGGCCCCCGACTTCTCCCTGCCGGCCACCCCGGACGGGCGGCGCACGGGTCCCGGACGGTTCCGCGGCCGGCCGGTGGTGCTGGCCTTCTACCCCGCCGACTGGACCCCGGTCTGCGGCGACCAGATGGCGCTCTACCAGGCCGCGATGCCGGAGTTCGACCGCTACGACGCGGTGCTGTTCGGCATCTCGGTGGACAGCCTCTGGTCCCACCGCGCTTTCGCCGAGGCCCAGGGCGTCCGGTTCCCGCTGCTGGCGGACTTCGAGCCCAAGGGCGAGGTGTCCCGCCGGTACGGGGCGTACACCGCGCAGGGGCAGTCGGCCCGGGCGCTGGTGGTGCTCGACCGGGACCAGACGGTGGCCTGGAGCCACCTCTCCCCGCCCGAGGTGAACCCGGGCGCCGACGGCATCCTCGACGCGCTGGAACAGCTCGGGGCAGGGCAGCAGGTGGTGACCCGGTGAGCAGCACACCGTTGCAGGTCAACGCTCGACTGCGGATGCCGGTGGACGGCGTCGACCACGTCCGTGGGCCGGTGGACGCGCCGGTGACCGTGGTGCAGTACGGCGACTTCCAGTGCCGATTCTGCGGGGCGGCGTACCCGAACCTCGCCGAGGTGCTGCGCCAGCGGGCCGACACCGTCCGCCTGGTCTACCGGCACTTCCCGATCGCCAACGTGCACCCGTACGCGGAGGCGGCGGCCGAGGTCGCCGAGGCGGCCGGTCGGCGGGACCGGTTCTGGGAGATGCACGACTGGCTCTACGAGCACCAGGACCAGCTGGACCCGGTGCACCTGTCGCTCGGCGTCGAACAGCTCGGGCTGCCGCCCGACGAGGTCGACGCGGAGCTCGGTCGGCAGGCGTACGCCGACCGGGTGCGGCGGGACTTCGTCGGCGGGATCCGCAGCGGGGTGAACGGCACCCCCACCCTCTTCGTCAACGACGTCCGTCACGAGGGCGGGTACGACCTGCCGGAGCTGCTCGCCGTGGTGGACGCGGCCGCCGGCGCCTGACCCCCGCACCCGTCCACCGCCGGGATCGCACCGCCCGGCGGCGGACGGCGCCCGGGCCCCGGCACCGCCCCGATCGGGGTCGAGGGGGCGGGCCGCTCGGCGGTGTCCCCACGACGACACGCCGCCCACCACGGCGATCCGGGCCGGGCGGTCACAGCAGGCGCAGCTCGCGGGCCCGGCGGACCGCCTCGCGGCGGCGGGTCGCGTCGAGCTTGCGGTAGATGTTGCGCACGTGCGTCTTGACGGTGTTGACCGACAGCGACAGCTCGCCGGCGATCTCCACGTTGGACAGGATGCTCTGCAGGTACCGCAGGATGGTCAGCTCCCGCTCGGTCAGCGGCTCGTCCAGCGCCCGTTCCGCCCCGGCCGGCCCCCGCACGGCCGGCTCCTCGGCGCCCCGGACCAGGTCGCTCACCGCCGGCCAGTGCGCGGTGCCGGAGTCGAGGTGAGCGGCGAGCAGGTCGCGTACCGCCGGCTCGGCGCGGGTGAACACCCGCCGGTACCCCTCCGGCGCGGCCAGGTCGAGCACCCGCTCCAGCAGCCGGCCGGCCCGCTGGTCGTCGCCGCCGCGCCGGGCCAGCACCGCGTCCAGCACCCCGGCGGCGAGGCGTACCGGCAGTGGCCAGCCCTCGGCGACCGGGGTGTCCCACTCCGGCAGGGCGTACCCGGCGGCCCGCACGTCACCGGCCCGCAGCTCCACCCGGGTCAGCGCCACCGCCAGCGCCGGCGCCGGGTCGGGCTCCCGCGCCCGGTCGGCGATCAGCGCCCGGGCGGTGTCCACGTCCCCCTGCTCGCCGCGCAGGTCCGCCTCCAGGGCGAGCAGCCGGTCCGCGAGTTCCCCGTCCGGCCGCGCCTCGATGCGCGCGGCGGCCACCAGCCGGGCCGCGGCGGCGGCCTGACCGGCGTCGCGCAGCAGGGTGGCCCGGCAGAGCGCCGCGGCGGCCGCGCCGGTGCTCTCCGCGCCGGCCGCGCCGGTCAGGGCGAGCCGCGCGGTGGCCTCCTCGGGCTGGTCACGGTGCACCGCCACCAGCGCCAACGCCAGGTGCGCGTAGGCGCACTCGGTCCGGCTCGACCAGCCCTGGCAGGGCGGCATCTCCAGCGCCGCCCGGGCGGTCCGTTCGGCTGCGCGCAACTCACCGGCCAGGGCGCGCAGCAGGGCCAGCCGGGCCGCGCAGACCAACGCGGTGCGCGGCCGGCCGGCCTCCCGCGCGGCGTCGTACGCGCCGGCCAGCCGGGCCGCCGCCGCCCGCAGGTCACCCTCGGCGAGATCGACCAGGCCGAGCGCCGCCCCGGCCACCGCCCGCACGTCGGCGTCCTCCCCCGCACCGGTGCGCGGATCGTCGTCCACGGTGGAGCCGGCGGGGGCGCGGGTGCCCAGGAGCCGGGCTGCGGCGGCGCGGACCTCCCGGTGGTCGCCCGCCAGCCGGGCCAGACTCAGTTCCACCGCAGTGGCCAGCCGGCGGAACCGGTCCCGGCGCGGGGCGGGCAGGGACCGCGCCGCCGCCACCGCGTCCCCCAGCCGGGCCTCGGCCGCCTCGGCGTCCCCGGCGTACGCCCGCTCGGCGGCGCAGGCCAGCGCCAGCTCCGGGTCACGGCGCACCGCCTCCGGCGGGGGTGGCGGGGGCGGCGCGACGGCCGGGGCCCGGCGGTCGTACGGGCCGAGTTCCGGCCAGCCGGTGAGCAGCAGCTCGCTCGCCCGGTCCCACTCCCGCGCGGCCAGGGCGTGCCGCAGCGCCTCGGCGGGGCGGTCGTGCGCGGCGTACCAGCCGGCGGCGCGCACATGCAGCTCCCGCCGGTCCCGCTCGTCCAGCCCGCCGAACTCGTCGCGCAGCAGGTCGGCCAGGAGCGGGTGGGCCCGGTACCAGGGCGGGTCGCTGTCGTCGGCGTGCAGGAAGCCACCGTCGCGGGCCAGCCCGGCGAGCACCTGCCCGCCGTCGTCGCGGCCGGTCAGCACGTCGGCGAGGTCCGCCCGCACGGCCGGGCTGACGGCGGTACGTCGCAGCAGCTCCCGCGTCTGCGGCGGCAGCCCGCCAAGCACCTCCGTGCGCAGGTACGCGGCGATCTCCGGCTGGCCGCCGCCGAACCGCTCCGCCCAGCGCTCCGGGTCCGGGCGCTCCCGGACGGCCAGCGCGGCGAACCGCAGGCCGGCCGGCCAGCCGCCGGTGCGCTCCCGCAGCCGGGTGACCGCCGTCGCGGGCAGCGGCGTGCCGTGCGCGACGAGCAGGTCGGCGACCTCGTCGACGGTGAAGGCCAGCTCGTCCGGGCCGATCTCGGTCAGCTCGCCGGCCAGGCGCAGCCGGTGCAGCGGCAGCGGCAGCTCGCCCCGGGCCCCGACGACCAGCCGCAACCGCCCGTCGGTGTGCCGCAGCAGGAACTCCAGCCCGGTCAGCGCGGCCGGGTCGGCGACCCGGTGCAGGTCGTCCACGACCAGCACCACCGGCAGCTCCCGGGCGGCCAGCGCGGCGGCGAGCAGTTCCAGCTGGTCGGGGCGGGGCGTGGTCGCCGGCACGGGCGGCCCCGGCTCGTGCCCGGCCACGCCGTGCAGCGCCGCCGTCAGGTACGCCCAGAGCCGTTGCCCGGTGTCGCCCTCCTCGACCTGCACCCAGGCCGGCCCGGGCTCGGACGCGCCGCGCGCCCAGGCGGCCAGGAGCGTGGTCTTGCCCCAGCCGGCGGGCGCCCGGACCAGGGTGACCGGGCCGGCGGTCCCGGCGTCCAGGCGGGCGGTCAGCCGGGGCCGCAGCAGCAGCGGCTCCGGCGGGGCGGGCGGGGCCAGCCGGGAGGCGAGCAGCGGCGGACCGGCGGACGCCTCGGCCATCCCGTTCGTGCTGCGCTGCTGCGGCATCCGTGCACCCCCGTCGGACGCGTTCCTCCCCCGGTCGGCGGCGGTTACCCGGCCCGCGCCGGTTCACCCCTTCGGGGGGAGCCGAGTTCACCCGGGCCGCGCCGACCATGGGCCTACGTGGGCGACCGGCCGCGCGTGACCGGTCGCCCGTACCGCAACCGGCCCCCGAGCGGCGGGAGGAACAGATGGTACGGATGGGACGGCGGGCCCTGGCGGCACTGCGCGCGCTGGTCGTACCCGGGCGGAGACGCCGGCCGGACGCGGCCGGCGCCGACCCGCGACCGGGCCACTGGCAGGTGGTGACCGTGGACCGGCCGGCGGCCGAGGTGCTGCCCGGCGGGCGGTGGCCCGAGCCGCTGCGCCCGCTGGACGGCGCGGTGGAGCTGTGGCTGCGCCCGGCGCCGGGCGGGCGCGGCACCGAACTGGCGGCCCGCCCGCTGGGCGGGGTGGCCACCCTGCCGGGGATGGCCGCCCACCTGGTCGGTGACGATCCCGGCCTGTTCCTGCGGGAGGCCCTGCGCCGGGTCAAGCAGCTCGTGGAGACCGGCGAGGTGCTGCGTGCGGACCGCTCGCCGGTGGACCGGCCGGCGGTGCCCGGGTGAGGGCGCTGTGCTGGGAGGGCGCGAACTCCCTCGCGGTACGCCAGGTGCCCGACCCGGAGCTGCGCAACGCGCACGACATGATCGTCCGGGTACGCCGCAGCGCCACCTGCGGGGCGGACCTGCCGCTGCTCGACGGGCGCTCGCCCTTCCTCGCCGCCGGGGACGTGCTGGGGCACGAGTTCCTCGGCGAGGTCGCGGAGGTCGGACCGCAGGTGCGCCGGCACCGGGTCGGCGACCGGGTGGTGGTCTGCGCCGCCGTCGCCTGCGGGAGCTGCTGGTACTGCCGGCAGGGGCTGCACTCCTGCTGCGACAACGGCGGCGCTTCCACGGCGGTGACCGAGACGGCCTGGGGGCAGCCCACCGGCGGCTGCTACGGCCACCCCCGCGCCACGGGCGGCTTCGCCGGCAGCCACGCGGAGTTCGTCCGGGTGCCGTACGCCGACGTCGGGGCGTTCAACGTCCCCGAGACGGTCAGCGACGACCGGGCGGTCTTCGCCTCGGACGCCGCCCCGGCCGGCTGGATGGGCGCCGAACTGGGCGAGGTGGGCCCCGGCGACGTGGTGGCGGTCTGGGGCGCGGGCGCGGTCGGCCAGTTGACCGCGCAGGCGGCGACCCTGCTCGGCGCGGACCGGGTGATCGTCATCGACCGGCACCCGGACCGGCTACGGATGGCCGAGGCGCACACCGGGGCCGAGACGCTCAACTTCGAGCTGACCGACGTCCCCGCCGAGCTGCGCGAGCGCAGCGGGGGCCGGGGCCCGGACGTCTGCGTGGAGGCCGTCGGGGCGGCCGACGGCGGTGGCCGGCCGGCCTCGCTGGCCGAGCGGTTCACCGGCCGGCGGGACGGCCCGGTCGAGGACCCGCTCGCCGTGCGGGAGGCGGTGCACGCCTGCCGCAAGGGCGGCACGGTCTTCGTCTCCGGCACCTTCACCGGGTTCGTCGACACCTTCCCGTTGGGGGCGGTGATGAACAAGGGGCTGACCGTGCGCAGCGCCCGGCAGCACGGGCAACGCTGGATCCCGATGCTGCTGGACCGGATGGCCCGTGACGAGCTGCGCACCGAGCACCTGGCCACCCACCGGCTCCCGCTGGAGCAGGGCCCGGCCGGCTACGCGCTGTTCCGGGACCGCGCCGACGGCTGCGTGCGGACGGTCTTCACACCGGAGGGGTGAATCCGGCTCCCGGGTGGCACACTCGGCGGATGCGCGACGACCGCCCGTACGACCTCGTCCTGTTCGGCGCGACCGGCTTCACCGGTGGCCTGACCGCCGAGTACCTGGCCCGGCACGCCCCGACCGGGCTGCGCTGGGCGCTCGCCGGCCGTAATCCGGCGAAGCTGGCGGCGGTCCGCGACCGGCTGGCCGACATCGACCCGGGCCTGGCCGAGCTGCCGCTGCTCACCGCCGACGTCACCGACGCGGCGTCGGTGCGGGCGGTCGCGGAGAGCGCCCGGGTGGTCGCGACCACCGTCGGGCCGTACGTCCACCACGGCGAGCCGCTCGTCGCCGCCTGCGCTGCGGCCGGCACCGACTACGTCGACATCACCGGCGAGCCGGAGTTCGTCGACCTGATGTACCTGCGGCACCACGCCGAGGCGGTGCGCACCGGGGCCCGGCTGGTGCACACCTGCGGCTTCGACTCGATCCCGCACGACCTGGGCGTCTGGTACACACTCAAGCACCTGCCGACGGACGGGCCGGTCACCGTGGACGGGTTCGTCCGGGCCGGCGGCAAGTTCTCCGCCGGGACGTACCACTCGGCGCTGACCGCGTTCTCCCGGTCCGGGGAGATGAGCCGCGCGGCGAAGGCGCGCCGGGCGGTCGAGCCCCGTCCGGAGGGGCGACGGGTGCGCGCCGTGCCAGGGAAGGTGGGCCGGTCGAAGGAGATCGGCCGCTGGGCGGTGCCGCTGCCGACCATCGACCCGCAGGTGGTCCGCCGGTCCGCGGCGGCCCGCCCGGAGTACGGCCCGGACTTCCGCTACCGGCACTTCGCGGCGGTGAAGCGGCTGCCGACGATCCTGGCCGCCGGGGTCGGGATGGCCGGTCTGGTCGGCCTGGTCAAGCTGCCGCCGACCCGGCGGTGGCTGCTGGGCCGGCTCTCCTCCGGCCAGGGGCCGAGCGCCGAGGTCCGGGCGAAGTCGTGGTTCACGGTCCGGTTCGTGGGCGAGGGTGGGGGCCGGAAGGTGCTCACCGAGGTGGCCGGTGGCGACCCCGGGTACGACGAGACCGCGAAGATGCTCGCCGAGTCGGCGCTCTGCCTGGCCCTGGACGACCTGCCGCCCACGTCGGGGCAGGTCACCCCGGTCACCGCGATGGGTGACGCGCTGCTGGACCGGCTCGTCGCGGCCGGGATGACCTTCCGGGTGCTGGACGGGGCGCGCTGAGCCGGCGCGCTTGACCCTCGACCTGGTGCAGGCCACAGGATCCTCGGCGTGGAGAGCGAGCTGCGCAGCATCGGCGAGCTGGCCCGGGCCAGCGGCCTGACGGTCAGCGCCCTGCGGTTCTACGACCGCACCGGGGTGCTCGCCCCGGCGCGGGTCGATCCGGTGACCGGCTACCGCTGGTACACCGACGAGCAGGTGGACCCGGCCCGGCTGGTGGCCGGGCTGCGCCGGGTGGGCCTGCCGCTGGCCGAGATCGGTGTCGCGCTGCGGCACCGGCACGAGCCGGCGGTGGTCGGCCGGCTGCTCGACGCGCACCTGCGCCGGCTGGAGGACGGCCTCGCCGACGCCCGCCGTGAGCTCTCCCGCGTCCGTGCCCTGCTCGTACCCGAGGAGAATGCAGTGACCACCCGACTCGTCCTGTCCCGTGCCGACCTGGCCGCCGCCGTCGACGCCGTCCGCTTCGCCGTCGGCACCGACCCGGACCTGCCGGTGCTGGCCGGCGTGCTGTTCGACGTCGAGCCGGACGGCGTACGGCTGGTCGCCACCGACCGGCACCGGCTGGCGGTGGCCCGGGCCGCCGGCACGGTCGACGGCCCACCCGTACGGGCGCTGCTGCCGGTCGACGCGGTGGACGCGCTGCGGGCCCTGCTGGACACCGGGACCGGGGTGACGCCGGAGGTGGTCCTGACCGTGACCGCCGGTCGGGTCACCGCCTCCGTCGCCGGCCGGGAGGTCACCGCCTCCGCCCTGCCGTACGACTTCCCCGACTACCGGCGGCTGCTGCGCCGGCCGGCCGACGACGGGCCGACCCGGCAGGTCCCGGTCGACGCGGCGGCCCTGCGCGCGGCGCTGCGCGACGGCGCCGCGCCCACCGTCACCCGGGAGCACGAGGGCGTGCCGCTGGCGGTGACCGTGCTCGGCGTCCGCGACGGGGACGGGTGGCGTCTGGTCGGCGCGGACGAGCCGGCCGGGGACGAACCCGACGAGCTGCGCGTCGGGGTGAACGGGGGATACCTGCTCGACGCGCTGGACGCCGCCGGGGCGCCGCAGCTGGTGCTGGAGCTGGACGGCCCGATCGCCCCGCTGGCGATCCGTCGCCCGGACGACACGGACGCCTTCTCCATCCTGATGCCGATCCGCCTCTGACCCGCCCTGCGCCGCGCGGAGGGCTGACGACGACGGCGGGGTGGCCGAGAGGGTCCGCTCCTCCGGGCCGTCCCCGGGCGCAACGGGCCGCGACGGTAGCATCGGGGGGTTACCACCTGACTTCCCGGACGGAGGCGTACGGAGCAGCATGCTCGACATGGAGTTGATCCGGAAGGATCGCGAGGCGGTGGCCACCGCACTTGCGAAGCGTCTGGATCCCGCCGAGGTCAATCGGGTCCTGGACGAGGTCCAGCGGCTCGACCAGGAACGCCGCGCCCTGATCACCGAGATCGACGCCGAGCGGCAGCGCCGCAAGGCCGAGGCGCGGGCGTACGCGGCGGCCAAGCGCGCCGGCGCCGAGCCGGAGGTCTCCGCGCCGGAGGCCGGCCGGAAGCAGCTCGCGGAGCTGGAGTCCGAGCTGGACGGGGTGCAGTCCCGGCTGCGTACCACGATGAGCGAGCTGCCCAACCTGCCCGCCGACGACGTCGTCCCCGGCGGTAAGGAGGCCAACCGGGTGGTCCGGACCTTCGGTGCGCCGCCGGCCATCGAAAAGGTCCGCGACCACGTCGAGCTGAGCCGCACGCTGGGCCTGGTCGACCACGAGCGGGGGGTCAAGCTCGGCGGCTCCGGCTTCTGGATGTACACCGGCCTCGGTGCCCGGCTGGAGTGGGCGCTGCTCAACTGGTTGATCGAGCGCAACATCGAGGCCGGCTACGAGTTCCTGCTCCCGCCGCACCTGCTGCTGGACACCGCCGGCTTCGCCGCCGGGCAGTTCCCGAAGTTCTACGACGACGTCTACCACCTGGACCGGGAGTCCGCGCCGCGCGGGCAGTTCCTGCTGCCCACCGCGGAGACGGCGATCCTCGGGGCGTACCAGGACGAGATCCTGGACACCACGGCGCTGCCACTGAAGCGGTTCGCGTACACGCCCTGCTACCGCCGCGAGGCGGCCGGTTCGCACTCCGACGAGCGCGGCACCGTGCGGGGCCACCAGTTCAACAAGGTGGAGATCTTCCAGTTCACCCTGCCGGAGCAGGCGGACGCCGCGCTGGAGTCGATGGTCGGCCACGTGGAGGGCCTGGTCCAGAAGCTGGGCCTGCACCACCAGACCAGCCTGCTCGCGGCCGGCGACGCCAGCGCCGCGATGAAGAAGACCCTCGACGTCGAGGTCTGGATGCCGAGCACCGGCAAGTACAAGGAGGTGTCGTCGGTCTCCTGGGGCGGCGACTACCAGGCCCGCCGGGCGGCCATCCGCTACCGCGAGCCGGGCGGCAAGCAGACCCGCTTCGTCCACACCCTCAACGGCTCGGCGCTGGCCACCAGCCGGCTCTTCCCGGCCATCCTGGAGCAGTTCCAGCAGCCCGACGGGTCGGTGCTGCTGCCCGAGGTGCTGCACGACCGGCTGGGCACCGACCGGCTCACCCCGGTCCGCTGATCCGCTGACCGAACGACGACGGCGGGGATCGGGTCACCCCGATCCCCGCCGTCCGTTCAGCGCCACCGTGAGCGGCGCCTGACGTCAGCCGGCCAGTGCGGCGACCCGGCGGGTGAGGTCCTCGCCGTCGAGGAAGCCCTGGTGGACCACCCTGCCGTCCCGGTCGATGATCAGGAAGGTGCTCTGCTCGACGATCTCGAAGCGGCGCCAGAGCGCGCCGGCCCGGTCGTCGAGCTGCGGCGTGCCGGCCAGTTCGAACTCGGTGACGAAGTCCTTCATCGCCTTCTGCTCGCCGAGGCCGGCGACCCCGACGATCGGCACGGTGTCCCGGTACTTCGGCGCGATCTCGGCCACCGTCCACGCCTGGCTGGCGCAGGTGGCGCACCAGGGTGCCCAGAACCAGAGCACCACCGGTTTCCCGGCCAGCTCGGCGGCGGAGAACGCCGTACCGTCGAGGGTCTTCGCGCTGAACCGCAGCGCGTCCGGCACCTGCGCCGGGGCCGACGGGGCGCCGGTCGTCGGCCCGCCGGACGGCAGTGGCGAGGTGGTGCCGACCGGGACCACGGCCTCGGTGGCCGACCGCGCCGGGTCGTCGCCGGCCGCGCAGCCGGCGGCGGCGACCAGGACACCGGCCAGCACGGCGGCGGTGGCGACGAGCCGTCCGGGCGGTCGTCGGTCCGGGCGGTTCCTCCGGTACGACCGCATCGGCGTCTCCTCTCGGTACTGACTACTTGTTGGCGTCGACGAGCCGCAACGCCAGCTCGGGGCAGACCTTGACGGCCTTCATCGCGCCCTCCTTGAGCCAGGTCGGCACGGGCGTGGCGGGGAAGGCGGGGTATCCGTTGTGGTCGAGCCGGATGAAGTCGGGCACGACGTGCGCACAGAGCCCGTGCCCGTCGCAGCGGGACCAGTCCAGGGTCAGCTTCTGCGGGTTGGCGTCGGGCGCGCCGGGCAGGCTCATCACGCCCTTGACCCGCTTGCCGCACCCCTCACCGGTGGTGTGCAGGCGCAGGTCCTCGGCGAAGACCTCCATCGCGGACAGCGCGAACCGGGACGTACCGTCGGGGTGGCTGCACGCGCCACGGCCCTTGACGTCGCCGGCGGCGGCCCGGACGACCTCCACCGGCGCGCTGCCGGAGACCGCCAGGTCGACGGCGCGGGCCAGGTCCGGCAGGCCCCGTTTGCACGGCCCGCACTGGCCGGCGGACTCCCCGGCCAGGTAGCGGACCACCTGGGCGGCCTCGCCGAGCGGGCAGGTGTCGGTGCCGAGCGGGAGGATGATGCCGGCGCCGAGCGTGCCGCCGACCCTGGTCAGGCTCCTGCGGGAGACCTCCGCCCGGTCCGCCGCCTCCGGGGTGATCCAGCGGCCGTGGTAGCCACCCATCAGGATGCCCGGCCCCTCCGGCACCTCGCACAGGTCGAGGATCTCGCGCAGCGGGGTGCCGGTGGCGCACTCCACGACGGCGGGGCGCTTGGCCGCGCCGGTCACGGTGAGCAGCACGGTCCCGGGCTCGTCGTCGGTGCCGAGCGCCGCGTACTCGTACGGGCCGAGCCGGGCGGCGATGGCGACCTGGGCGTACGTCTCGGCGTTGGAGAGCAGGGTCGGCAGGTTGCGGACGCCGGAGTCGCTGGAGCGCTTCTTGGTGCCGGGCGGGATGTGCGGCAGCCCGTTGATGCCGTTGACCAGCGCTCCGCCCTCACCGGAGATGAACCGGTGCGGCACGGTGACGATGCTGGTCTCGACGGGCATCCGGCGCTCGGCGAGGGCCTCGGTGAGCGAATCCCGGCCGATCAGGTCGTCGGCGACGCAGAGCACGATCTCCTCGGCGTCCAGCGCGTACGCGGCCAGCGCCGCGCCGTCGAGGATCAGGTGCGGTGCGCGGGTGAGCAGCACCTTGTCCTTCCAGCTCGCCGGCTCACCCTCGGAGGCGTTGACCACCACCACGGCGGGCAGGTCCTGGCGCTCGCAGGACTCCAGCACGGCCTTGACCTTGCGGAAGAACGGGAAGCCGGCTCCGCCCTTGCCCTTGAGCTGGATGCTCTCGGCCAGCCGGAGCAGGTTGGCCGGTTCCATCGGGCCGATCGGTCCGTGCACCATCTCGTGCGCGACCAGGTCGAGCCGGCCGAACTCGGCGAACCCGGCGGTGAGCCGGGGCTCACCGATGCAGGCCACCGGGGGGACCTTGGTCCGGCTCACTTGGCCTCACCCCGCAGCCCCGCCCAGTACGCCCCGTCCACCTCCGCCGCGTTGGCCCGGCGACCCCGCCGGCCCCGGCCCTCGCTGGAGGACCGCAACGCCCGGCGGGAGGCCAGGTCGACCAGGGTGGGGGTGTCGTCGACGGGCAGGTCGTCCCCGGCGTACCGGGCCGGCGGACGCCAGTAGTCCGGCTCCTCCGGCACGTCGTCGTCGACGCTGTGCCGGCCGGCGCCGCTGCGCGGGGTCGCGGAGATCGGCTCGGCCGACACCGGCGAGGTGGCCTCCCAGCGACGAGGGCTGTCCCAGGGCTCCTCGGGCTCCTCCGTGCGCCGGCGGGGCGGCGCGGAGTAGCGGGCGGCCAGGTCGTCGTCGTCGCGACGGGCACGCCGGCCGGTGGAGACCGGACGCTCGTCCTCGTCGTCGAGGCGGGCCCGACGGCCCGTGGAGACGGGACGCACGTCCTCGTCCTCCAACCGGGCCCGCCGACCGGTCGACACCGGACGCACGTCCTCGTCGTCCAGCCGCGCCCGACGGCCCGTGGAGACGGGACGCACGTCCTCGTCCTCCAACCGGGCCCGCCGACCGGTCGACACCGGACGCACGTCCTCGTCGTCGAGGCGCGCCCGACGGCCCGTGGAGACCGGCCGCACGTCCTCCTCGTAGCGGGACCGCCGATTACCGGAGACGGGGGCGACGTCCTCCTCGCCCCGGCGGCGAGCGGAGCGCTCCTCGTCCCGCCGGCGCTCGACGCGCTCCGTCCGCTCGGCGCGGCGGGCGGCGGGCTCCAGATCGCGCTCCCGGCGTCGCGGCTCCGGCTCCTCGACCTCACGGCGGGACCGGCCGGCGCGGACCGACTCGCGCAGGGTGCCCGGCTCGGGCACCACCGGCACGGTGAACCGGTCGGGGTCGCGCCGCCGGGCGGCGCCCGACGGGCCCCACGAGCCGGCGGCGGTGGTCTCCGCCCAGCCGCCCCGGGCGCCCCGGCCGTCCTCCTCGGCCTCGCCCTTCCTGCGGCCGAGGCCGCCGAGCAGCGTGCGGGCCTTGCCGTCCTCGCTGCCCTTGCCGGTCATCGCCGCGTTCAGGACGGCGGCCTGGTGCTGTTCCCGGCTGCGCCGGCCGAGGTAGAGCGAGAACCGGACCAGCAGCGCGATCACCACGAGCACCACGCAGGCCAGGTAGCTCAGGGTCACCCAGGACTTGGCGGCACGGCCGGCGTTGAGGCCGTGGACCAACGCGAACGGCCAGGACACGTACGCCATCGAGTGCAGGGCGCGCCAGAACCACTTCGGACCGACGCCGGCGAAGCGGACCCGGACGATACCGGTCCACAGCACGCTGACCATGAGGAAGGCGGCGACGGTGCCGAGGCCGACGTAGAGGCCGGAGCCGCCGATGAACGGCACCACGGCGTCGGTGGGGCCGGCCCGGCCGATCGAGACCTTGGTGATGACGTGGAAGACCAGGCCGGCGACACCGAGGATGCCGGTGGCCCGGTGCGCGGACTGCAACAGCACCCGGTGCGGGATCTGCAGCACGAGCCGGTCGGTGGCGAGCAGCCCCATCATGACGGTGAGGCTGAGTGAGACCAGGGCCACCACTCCGGCGAAGAACTCCGTGAAGACGAAGCCGTAGGCGTACATGGCACCGCCGTTGCCGGACATCTCGACACCGGCCCACAGCAGGCCGAGGGCGGAGGCGGCCATCAGCGCCATCGTGGACTTCGACGCGGTGCGGACACCACGGCTGCTGGTGGTGGTCCGGACGGTCGCCGCCTTCTGGTTCTGCTTTGCCCGGGCCATCTGCTCCTCGATCATGTCTCACGGCGACGCCGCCACCGGCCGACCTGCTCCTTCATCCAGTACGGACGTCCGGCGCGTACGGATCAGTGCGGGTGTCGAATTTCTCGCGGGATTTTTCGAACCGCCATGGCCCGGAGCGCGTGTAGCGCCCTGCGCAACGACACATGTCCATCCGTTGACAGTTCTTGCAACGCGCTTGTAACCTTGCCGAAAATTTCAGCACGACTCGCAAGAAGTCGTCAGCTGAGCCCTCCCCCGCGCTGCCACCGTCCCCCGCACCCCCAGGAGTACCGATGCATCGTCGTCGATGCCGCTCGGCGCTAGTCGCCCTCGGCGCGCTCGCCAGCCTGCTCGTACCCACCGTCGTCGCGGCACCCCCGGCCGCCGCGACGCCGTCCGGCACGAAGACCGTCATCGCCAACCTCTTCGAGTGGAACTGGCCCTCGGTGGCCGGCGAGTGCACCAACGTGCTCGGCCCGAAGGGCTACGGCTACGTCCAGGTGTCCCCGCCCCAGGAGCATGTCCGGGGCAACCAGTGGTGGGTGGCCTACCAGCCGGTCAGCTACCGGATCGAGTCCCGCAAGGGCACCCGGGCGCAGTTCCAGTCGATGGTGAACACCTGCCACGCCGCGGGCGTGAAGGTCATCGTCGACACGGTGATCAACCACATGTCCGGCCAGGACGCGGGCGGCACCGGCTGGGCCGGCTCGTCGTACGGGCACTACAACTACCCGGGCATCTACCAGTCGCAGGACTTCCACTACTGCGGCCGCAACGCCGGCAACGAGATCACCAACTACAACGACCGGTGGGAGGTGCAGAACTGCGAGCTGGTCAACCTCTCCGACCTCAAGACCGAGTCGGACTACGTGCGGTCGCGGATCGCGGCGTACATGAACGACCTGCTCTCCCTCGGCGTGGACGGCTTCCGGCTGGACGCCAGCAAGCACATGCCGGCCGCCGACATCGCCGCCATCAAGGGCAAGCTCTCCCGGTCGGCGTACATCGTGCAGGAGGTCATCTACGGCGCCGGCGAGCCGATCGGCCCGGGTGAGTACACCGGCAACGGCGACGTGCACGAGTTCCGGTACGGCAAGGACCTGGCCCGGATGTTCAACAACGAGCGTCTGGCGTACCTGAAGAACTTCGGCGAGGCGTGGGGCTACCTGCCCAACGGCAAGGCCGCCGTCTTCGTCGACAACCACGACACCCAGCGCGACGTGGGCGGCGTGCTGACGTACAAGAACGGCCGCACCTACGCCCTGGCCAACGCCTTCATGCTGGCCTGGCCGTACGGCTCCAAGACGGTCCAGTCCAGCTACACCTTCAGCAACCGGGACGCCGGCCCGCCCTCGGACGCCAACAACAAGACCTCGAACACCACCTGCTTCTCCGGCTGGGAGTGCGAGCACCGCTGGCAGGTCATCGCCAACATGGTCGGCTTCCACAACGCCACCCAGGGCGCCGGCGTCAGCAACTGGTACGACAACGGCTACCAGCACATCGCCTTCAGCCGGACCGGCAAGGGCTACCTGACCGTCAACGACGAGGACTCCGCGATCAACGGCCGGTCCTACTACGCCGGGCTGCCGGCGGGCCGGTACTGCGACGTCATCCACGGCACCTTCAGCAACGGCTCGTGCAGCGGGCCGGTGATCACGGTGGACTCCGCCGGCTGGTTCGCCGCCAACATCCCGGCGCACGACGCGGTCGCCATCCACGTGGGCGCCAAGCTGTCCTGACCACCCGACCCCGGCGCCAGGGGCCTCGTCCGACGGATTCCGCCGGACGAGGCCCCTGGTCTTCCTTGTGGCTTAGAGTAGTTTCGTGCTGTTTGACCGTTTGACCTCCCGCTTCGGCGTCGGCCCGCTGGCCACCGCGTTCGGCGTACCGGTGCTGCTCGCGCTCGCCCTGCTGGTCAACTCGGCGCTGCACCACGACCGGGTGGCCCCGCCGGCCGCCCTCGTCCCGCCACCGGCGGCCGCACCGGCAACTGCGACCACCGGACCGACCGGCCCGCCGACGGACGAGCCGGTGCCGGTGGCGGGGCCGGTGCCGGCCGGGCTCGGAGTGGTCGACTACGACCCCGCCCCCGACGGCTTCCCCGCCGACCCGCACCCGGACGACACCACACCGCTGACCGAAGGGCTGTCGCCGACCCGGCGGATCGCCGCGTACGACGCCCCCGGCGGGCGGCCGTTGGCCCTGCTCGCCCCCACCATCAGCGGTGTCGAGCTGACCATGCCGGTGGTGGCGCGACGCACCGGGTGGACGGCGGTGCTGCTCCCCTCGGCCAACCGGCGTATCGCCTGGCTCCCCGAGGGCGGCTGGAGCACCGTGGTGCTGCGCGACCAGATCGTGGTGGAACGCCGGCCGCACCGGCTGACCTGGTACCGGCACGGCGAGGCCGTCGACTCGTGGCCGGTCGCCCTCGGCATGCCGAGGCAGCTCACGCCGCTGGGCCGTACCTTCGTCCTCGGTCGCACTCCCCCGCCCCAGGACGTCTACGGCGGGGTCGACATCTTCGCCCTCGGCGCCATCCCCGACGACCCGGACGCGGTGCCGACCGGCCTGCGCGGCGCGCACATCGGCCTGCACAGCTGGTACGACGACGGCACGCTCGGCCGCAACGTCACCAACGGCTGCATCCGGCTCACCCGCAGCGCCCAGCGCAGACTCCTCGACGAGGTGCCGCCCGGCACCCCGCTGGTCGTGGTCGACGAGCTGCCCACCCCGCCCGCCACCGCCTGAGCACGCGCGGTCACCGCCAGCGGAAACGCCGGGAGCACGGGCCGTCGTGCTCGGGCCGCAGCAGGCAGCGCAGGCCACCGGGCATCCTCCGGTCGCAGAAGGCCCAGTGGCGTACGTTCTGGTCGTCCTCCGCCGAGACGGTGGTGCCGCCCGGCTCGGTCTGCGGCAGGACGTGCGTCCAGTGCGCCACCACCCGGGCCAGCCGCTGGGCGGAGAGCAGGTCGTTGGCGACCACCGGCAGGTGGATGACCCACCGCTCGGCTCGTCGGAGAAGACCAAGGCCGACTCGGCTGCTGCGGCGTCGACGGTCGGCGTCGAGAGGCGCGTCCTGCCCAAGCCCAAGCAGTCCTTCACGCCCTATGTGGACTGGGGATACTGCCATCCGCTCTATTGCAAGGCGGTCTATGGCGGCATGAGGGGTGGGCTCCGCCTCAACATCAAGCGCGACAACGGCACGTGGGGCGGCTGCACGGCCGGGTTCAACGCCCGGTCCGGCGGCGGTGGTGTGAACGGCTGGGGATGGGTGCTGACCGCCGGCCACTGCGTGGTCGGGAAGACCAACAACACCAGGATCCACCACAACGGATACAACATCCTGAACCAGCACGGAGTCGCGGGCGGGTACGTCATGGAGGTCAACTCCTACCCCTACGACTTTGCCTTCCTCAACTACATCAGCGGTACCGAGTCGGGTGCCTGGCTCGAAAACTGGGGTGGGACAGGATACCGAAACAGCGTGCTGAAGTACTGCCGTAACGGCGGCCAGGACAGCAACGCCGACACGCCGTGCGGTCTTCAGGCGACAGAGCAGCGGGTGACGATCAACGGATATCACTCGCTCAGCGCGATCGGGGCCGGCTGGGTCGTCTGCGCGACCGGCAGCGGCTCGGACAGCAAGAACTACCCCGAGTCGTATGACTCGGGTGCGGGCGACGACTACCTCGTCGGCACCCGGTGCGGCAGGGTCCTGTCGAAGGATGTCGGCATCAACACAGACGTGTGCGCCCGGGCGGGAGACAGCGGGCGGGCCACTGTTCAGCCAGATCGACAACAAGGCCTACGGAATCCTTGAGGGCAACCAGCAGAACCGGAGCGGACCATGCGCTCCGGGCGAGAGGAACAACTACGTGGCCATCAGCAAGATCTACGAGCTGATGGACAGTTGGCGAGACAGCGGCTACACCGGTGGCGCGACCTTCCGGATCATCACAAGCACCAACGGCTGATGACGAGTGCGGGCCGTTCCTTGCGAGCGGCCCGCACGTTTATCCATGAGCGCGCAAAAAATCGGCGCGGTGAGGAGAAGGAGCGACCATGACTGCGTTCAGGATGCGACTCGCGGCAGTGGTCTCCGTGGGCTTGGTCCTCATCGGGTTGCTCAGCTGGACAGCCGGCTTGTGGCCCGGCGACCAGCCCCGCGCAACTCTGGACCATTGCTACGTCACCTACGACCGGCTCGAGGTCATGAACAGCCGGTGCGTCGGCAACTGGACCCGGGGCGGTCGCGGGCATCAAGGGCCGATCTACGGCGTCGACGTCAAGGAATCTTGGAAGGCCATCGACGAAGAACCCAACAATGCATACGAATGGGAAGTCATCATCCCTGCCTCGGCCAAGCAACCAAGGGTGCTCGCCGACGGCCGCCAGGCCTGGACGTTCTCGCCGCACGCCATGCCCTGGGGACTGATTCCCGCCGCCCTCGTCGCGCTGCTGGTCGCGCTGGCATGGTCGATCACCGCGACAGTGAAGGCCCACAAGCCGACGCTGAGCGACACGGCCGAATTGGTCCAGTCTACGACCACGCCCGCCTGACCTGCATTTGAGCGCAGTCAGGCTTGCCGAGGCTCATGCCCGATCCGTGCTCGATGCAGCGTTCAACACCGGCCCACAGCGGGGCCGCCTCCCGCACGATCAACGGAGAGGCGGCCTTCGGACTACTGCCCGACAGGGCGGGTCAACGCCCGACCGAAGGGGTCAGAGCGGCGCCACCCAGTACGGTGCCACGTCCATCCAGCCGTTGGCGCCCGCGCCGTACTTCCGACCACTGCTGGTGGTGCTCAGGGTGTACCAGGCGTCCACGAAGTCCGGGTCGTCGGTGTACCAGGAGGTCGGGATGGCATCCAGGATCGCGTTGACCAGCGGGGCGTAGGCGCCGCCGTCCACGATCACCAGCAGTGCGTTGGCGATCGCCTTGACCAGCGCCGAGTAGTTGGTGTCACCGTCGTCCTCCATCATGACCACGTCGGCGAGGTTGTACTTGTACGCCGAGAAGTGCACCAGGAGCTGGTTCGGGTAGTACGTCGTGTCGTCGTGGTCCAGGTACGGCATCTGCACCAGGTCGACCTTGGCCTTGCCGTCCAGCCCGAACCCGGCCACGACGTTGTAGATCTCGGCCGCGCCCTTGATCCAGGGCTCCTTGTCGTCGCTGAGTCGGACGGCCTTGACCTTGGTGGCCCAGTAGCCGGATGTGGCGGTGACCCCAGCGGCGGTGGTACGGGACGCGGGCCCCGTCGAGTCAGCTTGACCGATGCCCCGCTGGCTCAGCCCTTCGCGCATCAGCTTCAGGCCGGCGGAGAGCGCCCGCTCGACGTCCACCTCGACCAGCAGCACCGGCCGCTGCGGCACCTGTGCGGCGTCCAGCACCACCGTGGTACCGGAGCGGTCGTAGGCGGTCACGCTCGTCGCCGAATCGTCGGTCGAGGCGGCGGCCACCAGCGGCGCCTCGCCGCGGGCCAGCGCCGCGCGCATGTCCGGGTGGCCCAACCGCAGCCGGAGCAGCGAGCCGGTGTCGGCCGGCAGCCCCTTGGCGATCAGCAGCCGCTGGTTGGCGGCACGCAGGTCACCGGCGAGCCGGCCGTTCACCTTGGCGGCGAGCAGGTCAACCGGGCCGCTCGCGGCAGTGGCGCTCAGGCGTTCGCCGGTGGGCCGGTCGGCGATCGCCACCTGGCGAGCCACACCGTCAATGATGGCGAGCACCGGGCTGGCGGTGACGGCCGCCGGTTCCGGGGTGACGTGGTCGGGACGGGCGTACGCCGGGCTGGCAACCAGTACGGCCAGGGTGGTGGCCGCGATGCCGAGCGACCGGGCGGCGCGATGGAAGGTACGTGGGTTCACGTCGGCTCCTCTGCGTGTCCCGGCCTGCGGCTCGTGGGCGGGTGACCGGGAATGTGACGACCGGAAGCCATATAGATTCATATGGATAGCGAGAACGTCAAGGGTTCGACGGTGAACCCCATGCGAACCGATCACCCCGCTGGACCGCGTCGCCCGACGAGACCTGGCGCGGCAGAGTGGGGGGACGTGATGTCAGCTGCCGCCACAGGAACTCCAGCGTCAGCGCCCACACGAAGGACCGCTGCGCGCTGTTCGCCGCCGCGCCGTGCCCGCCCTCGAGGTTCTCGTAGTACGCCACCTCGTGGCCGTGCTCGCGCAGCCGGGCCGCCATCTTGCGGGCGTGCGCCGGATGCACCCGGTCGTCGCGGGTCGAGGTGACGAGCAGCACCGGCGGGTACGGCCCTCCACTCCGGACGTTGTGGTACGGCGAGTACCGGCGCAGGTAGGACCAGTCGGCTTCCCGGTCCGGGTCGCCGTACTCGGCCATCCAGGAGGCACCGGCCAGCAGTCGGTGGTAGCGCCGCATGTCCAGCACCGGCACATGCGCGGCGACCGCGCCGAACAGCTCCGGGTACCGGGTCAGCATCACTCCCATCAGCAGCCCGCCGTTGCTGCCGCCCTCGATGCCCAGCCGCTGCGGGGTGGTGATGCCGCGCGTCACCAGGTCGGCTGCGACCGCCGCGAAGTCCTCGTACGCCCGGGGCCGGTTCTCCCGCAACGCGGCGCGGTGCCACCGGGGGCCGTATTCTCCGCCGCCCCGGATGTTCGCCACCACGTAGCTGCCGCCCCGCGCCAGCCAGCCCCGGCCGATGGCCCCGCTGTAGGACGGGGTCAGCGGGATCTCGTAACCGCCGTACCCGGTGAGCAGCGTCGGTCCGCCGGTCACGCCCGGATCCCCCACCACGAAGTACGGCACCCGCGTGCCGTCGGCCGAGGTGGCGAAGAACTGACGCACCGCCAGGCCGTCCGGGTCGAAGAACGCCGGCTCCTGCTTGAGCGTCCCGACCGCGCCGCCGACCTGCCCGAGCCGCAGCGTCGCCGGTTGCAGGAACCCTTCGGAGTCGAGCAGGTAGTCGTCGCCGTGGTCCGGGTCGGTCGCCACGATCTGGCTGTGTTCATCCGCCGGTACACCCGCGAGCGGCTCACGCCGCCAGCCCGCCCCGTCGGGCGTGAGCACCTCCAGCCGGCTCCGCACGTCGACGAGGGTGGCCAGGATCAGGTGGTGTCGCGTCCAGGCGTAGCCGCCCAGCGCGGTACGGTCGTCCGGCCGGAACAGCACCGTCAGCTCCCGCCCACCGGCGAGGAACGCGTCGAACCGGGTGACCAGCAGCGCACCCGCCGGATGGGTCACCCCGTCGATCGTCCAGGGCGAACGCAGCCGGATCAGTAGCCACTCCCGGTGCACGTCCCACTGGGCGTCCTCCGGCACGTCGATCCGGATCCGCTCGCCCGCGTCGGTCAGCAGACAGCTCTCGGTACGGTAGAAATCCAGGCTGCGGACCACGAAGTCGCGCTCGAAGCCGGGTGTCGGGTCGTGCGAGGCGTGCACGGTCATGTCGTCCACCCGCCCCTCGTGGACCACCTCCGCCTCGGCCAGCGGGGTGCCCCGCCGCCAGCACTTGACGATGCGCGGATACCCGGACGCGGTCAGCGAACCGGGCCCGAAGTCGGTGCCGACGTAGACGTGGTCGGCGTCGATCCAGCAGACGTCGGTCTTCGCCTCGGGAAGCGTGAAGCCGTCCTCGACGAAAGTGCGGCGCACCAGGTCGAACTCCCGTACCACGACGGCGTCGGCACCACCCCGGGACAAGCTGAGCAGGCAGCGCCGGTAGCCGGGGCGCAGCACCGTGGCCTGCTGCCAGACCCAGTTCTCGCCCTCCTCGGTGGCGAGTGCGTCCAGGTCGAGCAGCACGTCCCACTCCGGCTCCGGCCGCCGGTACTGGTCGAGGGTGGTCCGCCGCCACACCCCCCGCGGGTGCGCGGCGTCGGTCCAGAAGTTGTAGTAGAACCCGTCCCCCCGCCAGCCGGGGTACGGGATGCGGTCCCCGGCGTCGAACACCTGCCGGATCTCCGTCCGCAGGGCGGCGAACGCCTCGTCCCCGGTCAGCGCGGCGACGGTCTCCGCGTTCCGCTCCCGCACCCACCCGGCGGCGCGCTCACCGTCGAGGTCCTCAAGCCAGAGGTACGGGTCGTCGCCCTCGTCGATCTTAGTTGCCACACACGCCACTATCCCGGATGAGCGGTCCCGATCCGAGCCCGGATGTCAGCATGGCGACTCAGCGGGGCCTGATGTCAAAGCGCGACAAATCGATGTCACCGGCGATGATCGCCCACCAGCAGAGGTGGCCGTGAGTCGGACGATCCTTGACGTCGATGACAAGACACGGAGTCACCGTCCTGCACTACGACGGCGACTCCGGCCTGATCACCGCGATCACCGGACAGCCCACCGCCTGGGTCGTCCCAGCCGGAACGGCTGACCAGTTCGTCAGACGGGCGGTCGCCGCGAAGAAACGGTCATCCGCCGCACGAGGTGACCTTCCGCCCTGGCATGGGACGTCTTCCCACGGGTATGACGGATCCATGAGGGCTAGCTTCCGGATTGGCCGGATCGCGGGTGTACCGGTCGGGGTCAACTGGAGTGTCCTGGTCATCTTCCTGCTGATCGCCTGGGCGCTGTCGGCCAACCAGTTCCCCCGGGCGTACCCGGGCCGGCCGGTGGCCGCGTACGTCGCGGCCGGGCTCGCCGCGGCGGTGGTGTTCTTCCTCGGCCTGCTCGCCCACGAGGTCTCCCACGCGGTCGTCGCCAAGCGCAACGGCCTGCAGGTCGAGGGGATCACCCTGTGGCTCTTCGGCGGCGTCGCCGAGCTGCGCGGCGAGGCGCCCAACCCGGGCGCGGAACTGCGCATCGCCGGGGTCGGCCCGCTGGTGAGCCTGCTGCTCGGGTTCTTCTTCGGCGGCATCGCCCTGGTCCTCACCCTGGCCGGGGCGGAGGGGCTGCTGCTCGGGTCGCTGGCCTGGCTGGCCGGGATCAACGTGCTGCTGGCGGTCTTCAACGTCCTGCCGGCCGCGCCGCTGGACGGCGGCCGGCTGCTACGGGCCGCGGTGTGGAAGGCGACCGGGGACCGGACCAAGGCGTCGGTGGTGGCCGCCCGCGCCGGCTGGGTGCTCGGCGCGCTGCTGATCGGCCTCGGTCTCTTCCAGTTCCTGGTCGGCTTCGGGGTGGGCGGGCTCTGGCTGGCGCTGATCGGCTGGTTCCTGATCGGGGCGGCCGGCGTGGAGGAGCGTCAGGCCCGGATGGGCAGCGCGTTGGCCGGTGTCCGGGTCGCCGACGTGATGACCCCCCAGCCGCAGACCGCCTCGGCGGAGATGACGGTCGCCGACTTCGTCGACCACTACCTCTTCGCGTACCGGCACTCGGCGCTGCCGCTGACCGAGAACGAGCGGCCGGTCGGTCTGGTCACCCTCGACCGGGTACGCGGCATCCCCGCCGACCGGCGGGGCGTCACCACCCTCGCCGAGGTCTCCTGCCGGGCCGAGGACCTGGTGCTGGCCCGGCCGGAGGAGCAGCTCAACGACCTGTTGCCCCGGCTCAGCGAGTGCGCCGACGGCCGGGCGCTGGTCGTGGTGGACCAGCGGCTGGTCGGCATCGTCTCGCCCAGCGACATCAGCCGGGCCGTGCAGCGGGGCAGCCTCCGCCACCAGTCGGCCGCCGACCGGCGCTGATCCGCCCCGCGGGGCCGGCACTCGCTCAGGCGGGCGGTGGTGTGCGTACCCCGTACACCCGCAGGACGCTGGCACGCAGCGCGGCGAGGGCGTCGGCGGCGGGCATCCGGCCGGCGGCGGCCTCGGTCCCGGCGGCGTGCCCGAGCGCGACGGTGGCCGCGATCAGCCAGCCCGACGACAGGTCCGGGTCGAACTCGCCGGCCTGCTGCCCGCGCCGGATCAGCCGTTCCAGCCGGTCGAACACCGGCAGGTGCAGGTCCTCGGCGGCGGCCTCGGGGACGGCGCTGAGCAGCGGGAACCGGTCGAAGATCGCCCAGCTCACCTCGACCACCCGCAGCAGCGCCTCGGCGGCGGGACCCTGATCGAGATCGGCGGCGTCCATCGCCGCCACGGCCTCGTCGGTGAGCCGGCGCGCCACCGCGCCGAGCAGCGCGTCCCGGGACGGGAAGTGGGCGTAGACGGTCTGCCGGGAGACACCGGCCGCGGCGGCCACCTCGTCCATGCTGGCCTGCGGCCGGTCGCCGAGGATCCGCAGCGCCGCGTCGAGGATGGCGGCGACGCTGCGCCGCCCCTCGGCGCGCATCCGTCGCGGCCGTCCCGCCTTCATCTCTGACACGGTTGTCAACGCTACCTCCACCCCTTAGCCTTGACAGCATCGTCAAGGCTAAGGAGGCGACATGACCATGCTGCCCGGCAACGACCTCGCCGGCTATCTCCGCTCCTACGTCCAGGAGATGGGCTTCGGCACCGAGGATCCCGAGGTCGTCCTGGACCGCTACCACACCCCGGATCTGGTCTGGCGCAACGACGGGACGGTGCTCGGCCGGCAACGGCTGATCGACCACGCCCGACCGGTCCGCCGCACCGCGACCGAGGGGCACGTCGACATCCACGACACGCTGATCGACGGTGACCGGGTCGCGGCCCGCTACACCCTGCACGCCGTCTCCCGGGGCCGGCCACTCTCGACCGACATCCACCTCTTCGGCCGGCTCGCCCCCGACGGGCGGCTGTGCCGCATCGACCAGCTCACCCGGATCGTGCCCGCCGGCGAGGAGTCGTGACCGACCACCCCCGGCTGCTCCCCGTCGTACGCGGGCTCGCGCTGCTCTTCACCGGCCTGCTCGCCGGAGCCTTCGGCTACGGCGCGGTCAACGTCGTCCAGACCTTCAAGGCCGTTCCGCTGGACGTCCGGCTCACCTTCCACACCGCGCTGATGCGGATGAACGGCCCGGTCGTCCAGTCCACGATGGCGCTGGCGTTCCTCAGCTCACTGGTGCTGGCCGTGCTGCTGCACGGCGCCGCCCGCCGGGTGGCCGCCGCCGCGTCCGTGCTGGTGGCGACCTCGTTCCTGGTGACCCGGCTCGGCAACGTGCCGATCAACGGCCGGATCAAGGTCTGGGCCGTCACCGGCGCGCCGCCCGATTACGCGGCGATCCTGCGCCGCTGGGAGCTGTTCAACGACGTACGGACCGTCGCCGCCCTGGTGGCGTTCCTGCTGCTGCTCACCCTGGTCACCCCGCTTGCGCGGCAGCCACGGTGACGGCGGTCCGCGTCGCTGCCGACGGACCGGCAGCGACGCGGGGCGGGTCAGGCCGCCGTGCGCTCCACCGGGATCCACAGCTCGGCGTCCGCCCGGGTGCCGTCCGCCGAGATCCGGGTACGGGAGATCTCCGGCCCCGGCCGGCTGCGGTACGGGTTGGCCGGGAACCACTGGGTGAACACGTCCCGCCACAGGTGCTGCACCGCCGCCGGGAACTCGCCGGAGGTCTCGAAGACCGCCCACGTCCCGGCCGGCACGGTCACCCGGTCCAGCCCCTCCGGCACGTCGGCGTCGGTCACCACGGCGTACCAGTAGTCCAGCTCGGCGCCCTCCTCGCGGTCGTCGCCCAGCTTGTCGCTGGCGTGCACGATCCCCGCCGGCTCCTGGTCGGACAGGGCCTCGATCCGGGCCACCGTCTCCTGGCCGATGCTCCGGACGAACGCCACGATCGCCGGGTTCATCCCCTCGTGGACCAGGGGCACCCGGGCCCGCTTCCCCACCAGCCCGAACTCCGGCTTCTCCACCACGCGGTACCGCATGCTGCCACTCCCTTCGACGATGAGACGGAAGGAGAGCCGCTGCTGCGAGCGCAGGACCGCGCCCGTGCGCCGGGCCTCGCCGGGTCCGACCCCGTGCATCGCGCGGAACGCCCGGGTGAACGCCTCGGTCGAGCCGTACCCGTGCCGGACCGCGATGTCGAGCAGGGTCCGTTCGCCGGCCGCCACCTCGGCGGCGGCGATGGTGAGCCGCCGCCGACGGACGTACTCGGACAGCGGCATCCCGGCCAGCGCGGAGAACATCCGCCGGAAGTGGTACTCCGACGTCAGCGCGATCCGCGCCAGCTCGGCGACGTCGATCCGCTCGTCCAGATGGCGCTCGACGTACGCCATGGCCTCGTTCAGCCGCTCCAGCACCGGGTCTCCCTCCTGTTGCCGGGATCCACGCTAGGGACGCGACCGGCCGGCCGACCCGACATCCGGTGCCCGCCGCGGTCGGGTCAGCGGCGGGGGAAGTAGCGGTCCAGCAGGTCGGTGCGGAACTTCCCGGCCGGGTCCCGCTCGGCCAGCAGGTCGAGGAAGTCGGCGTACCGGGGAAAGGTGGCGGCCACCGCCGACGGGTCGAGGGTGAAGACCTTGCCCCAGTGCGGGCGGGGCGCGAACGGGGCGAGGCGCCGCTCGACCTCGGCCACCACCGGCAGCACCGCCGCCGCGTCGTCGACCCAGGTGAAGTGGACGGCGAGCGTGTCCCGGCCCTGGTTGGGGCTCAGCCACAGCCCGTCGGCGGCGACCGTCCGCAGCTCGCAGACCTGCAGCACCGGGGCGATCCGGTCGCGCATCCCGTCCAGCGCGGCCAGCGCGTCGGGCCCGGCCGCCCGGGGCAGGTGGTACTCGGACTGGAGTTCGTCGCCGCTGCTCGGGGTGAAGCCGAGCCGGAAGTGCGGCAGCCGCTCGTGCCACGGGCCGGGTTCGCCGAGCTGCGCGGTGCAGTTGACCGGGTCCATGCCGGGCACCGGGTGGGCGGCTTCCGTGGCCGCCGTGGCGCCGAGCCAGTCGGCGGGCGGCGGCGGCCGGTCGGCGAGCTGCTTGCGCCACACCATGTCGATGCGCGACGACCGCCAGGAGGTGAACCCGCTGACGCTGTACGCCGACGCGAACGCCGCGTCGAGGGCGTCGGCGGGCAGATCGCGGTGCACGTACTGGCGGACGGCGAAGGTGGGCGTCACGTCCAGGGCGACCCGGGTGACGACGCCCAGCGCGCCGAGCGAGACGACGTGACCGGCGAACCGGTCGCCGTCGGCCCGGCCCACCGTGACCAGTTCCCCGTCGGCGGTGACCAGTTCCAGGCCGGCCACCGCCGCGGCCAGGTTGCCGTTGCCGTCACCGGAGCCGTGGGTGCCGGTGGCCACCGCGCCGGCCACCGAGATGTGCGGCAGCGAGGCCAGGTTGGCCAGGGCCAGCCCTTCGGCGTGCAGCCGCGTCGCCAGGTCGCCGTAGCGCACGGCGGCGGCCACGGTGACCGTGCGGCGTGCCCGGTCGATCTCGACGGTGGGTGGCAGTCCGGCGAGGGAGACGAGGTCGCCGGTGGTGTCGCCGAGGCGGTTGAAGGAGTGGCCGGTGCCGACGGCCCGGATCCGGTCGCTGTGGGCGACGAGCCTGCGCAGCTCGTCGACGGTGGCGGGCCGGTGGAAGGCCCGGGCGGCGTACGCGACGTTGCCGGCCCAGTTGCGGCGCGGGAGGTCGGTCACCATGTCACCCCGGTTCCTCGGTGAGGGCGGCGACGAGGGCGTCCAGCACCTCGTCGACCTGGAGCACACTGTAGCCGCGGTCGGCGCGGGCCAGACCGGTCGCCCGGGCCCGGTCGATCTCGGCGCGGGCCGTCCGGCGCAGCTCCGGATCGCCGGAGGCGAGCGCGTCGCGCCCCTGCCGGACCAGCGCGTCGACCGCCTCGGCCCGGTAGCCGCGCAGCGCCACGGCGAAGTCCGGGTCGGCGAACGTGCTCCTACGCCGCGCCCGGGCGTCGAGGAAGCGATCGCCCGCGTGGCGGGCCAGCGCCGCCGCCAGCTCGTCGGGCGATTCCCGGATCCCGGCGAGGTCGAGCAGGTCCACCGCCGGCCGGTCGTCGAACGGGTGACGCGACCGCGCCGGGCCGAGGCGGGTACCGGGGGCGGGCACCGCGAGCAGGCGCGGCGCGGCGGGGACGCCGGAGCGGGGCGCCGGCTGGTCGAGCACCACCGCGTCCAGCTCCGTCCAGCCGACGCAGCGGCGCAGGCCGGGCCGCCGGACGGTCAGCCCGTCGGCGTCGACGACGAAGCGGAAGGGGCGCAGGGCGCCGGCGAGCACCGTGCCGCCGAGCGCGATGCCGCCAAGGGCCACCAGCGTCCGCAGCAGCCCGTGGCCGATCGTCAGCAGCACGACGCCGGCCAGGACACAGATCAGCGGCAGCACCAGCCGGCCCGGTCGCCGGTGCAGCTCCACGTCGTACCCCCGTCCGTCCGCTGCATCATCCGACACGCGGTTGTCCGCGCCGTCCACGGGGCACCATGGACCGATGAGCAGCTACCGCGATCCCATCCTGCACGGCGACGTCTACCCCTCCGAGGAGGAGATGGACCCGACCGGCGTCGGCCTGGAGCCGGAGGACGCGCCGTCGGCGGCGTACCCGGCGACCGCGCCGACGCCGGCCCCCACGCCCGAGCCGGAGCCCCCGACGCCGGGGCCCAAGCCGGCCCCGCGCGCGACCGACCCCGGCTCGCTCTCGATCGTCACCCACCACCTGGACGGGTCGACGCAGGTGGTCACGGACCTGGACGGCGACGGCATCGCCGACGTGGTCCAGTTCGACCTGGACGGCGACGGCGTCCCGGACATCACCTACCTGGACAGCGACCGGGACGGCCGGCTGGACACCGTGCTGCGCGAGCCGGGGGCCGCGGCCCCCTCCCGCTGACCGCCACGGACCGGACCGATGCCCGGGCATGAGGGCCGGCCGCCCCGGAGCGTCTTGATCGACTCCGGGCGTCTTGATCGACTCCAGGTCGGCGAGACGGCGGTATCCGGGCCAGCCGGATACCGCAGGATCGCCGCCACAGTGCCCACCCGACTGCCCAGCGCGTGCCCCGGGCGGGTCAGAGCTGCGGCATGACCTCGGTGGCGACCAGCTCCAGGTGGTCCAGGTCGGCCAGGTCGAGCAGCTGGAGGTAGATCCGCTCGCTGCCCGCCTGCGCGTACCGGCCGATCTTGTCGACCAGCTCGGCGGGGGTGCCGGCCAGGCCGTTCTCGCGCAGCTCGGCGGGTTCCCGGCCGATCGCCGCGGCCCGGCGGGAGATCTCGGCCTCGTCCCGGCCGCAGCACAGCACCAGCGCGTTGGACCAGCGCATCGTGGCCGGGTCACGGCCGATCTCCGCGCACGCCTCGCGGACCCGACCGAACTGGGCCACGGTGTCGTCGAGGGAGACGAAGGGGAGGTTGAACTCGTCGGCGTAGCGGGCGGCCAGCCGCGGGGTGCGCTTCGGGCCCATGCCGCCGAGCAGGATCGGCGGGCGGGGCTGCTGCACCGGCTTGGGCAGCGCGGGCGAGTCGGCCACCGGGTAGTACCTGCCGTCGAAGTCGAACGTCCTGCCCGCCGGGGTCTCCCAGAGCCCGGTGATGACCGCGAGCTGCTCCTCCAGCCGGGCGAACCGCTCCCCCAACGACGGGAACGGGATGCCGTACGCGGTGTGCTCCTCGGCGTACCAGCCGGTGCCGATGCCGAGTTCGACCCGGCCGCCGCTCATCTGGTCGACCTGCGCCACGGTGATGGCGAGCGGGCCGGGCAGGCGGAAGGTGGCCGCCGTCATGAGCGTGCCGAGGCGGATCCGGGAGGTGTCCCGGGCCAGCCCGGCCAGCGTGGTCCAGGCGTCGGTCGGCCCCGGCTCCCCGCTCACCGCGCCCATCTTCAGGTAGTGGTCGGAGCGGAAGAAGGCTCCGTACCCGGCGTCCTCGGCGGCACGGGCCACGGCGAGCAGCTGGTCGTAGCCGGCACCCTGCTGGGGTTCGGTGAAGATCCGCAGTTCCATGGTTCGAGCATATGGAGTGGACGGCTCCGTCACTTCCGGACCGTCGGGGCGTCCGGATCCGAAAAGTCTTGCACGCATTTCAT
Source organism: Micromonospora citrea (assembly GCF_049629545.1). GTDB lineage: Bacteria > Actinomycetota > Actinomycetes > Mycobacteriales > Micromonosporaceae > Micromonospora > Micromonospora citrea_A. The sequence goes on along the minus strand of NZ_JBNADX010000003.1, from coordinate 277,933 downwards.
ATGCCCACAGGGGACTTTACGCCAAGCGTAGGCGGGGAAATCTACGGTTCACAATCAGCCTCGTCACTGTTACCGTCTCGGGAATCCGAAACTTCTTGCGTAACTTGCAGGAAACTTCACCCCCGCGTGGCAACGCTCCCACTCCGTCCCCGAGGAGAGCTCCATGAGGTTCCCCCGATCGCGTGCCGCCGTACCGGCGGCCGCGCTGGCCGTCGGTCTCGCCGCGGCCACCCTCACCACCGTCGCGGCGGCCGACCCGCAGCCGGCCGCCGCCGCCCCCACCGTCCGCGCCAACGGCGACGCCATCGTGCACCTGTTCCAATGGCGGTGGGACTCCATCGCCGACGAGTGCGAGTCCACCCTCGGCCCCGACGGCTGGGGCGGCGTGCAGGTCTCGCCGCCGCAGGAGCACGTGGTGATCGCCAACGCCGAGGGCGCGACCCACCCCTGGTGGCAGGACTACCAACCGGTGTCGTACCGGCTGGACAAGACCCGCCGCGGCACGAGGGCCGACTTCGTCGACATGGTCGAGCGGTGTCGGGACCAGGGCGTCAAGGTCTACGTCGACATGGTGCTCAACCACATGAGCGGCAGCGGCTCGGTCGGCCAGGGCCCCGGCAGCGCCGGCACCGTGTATTCGAAGTACAGCTACCCCAACCTCTTCGGCGACAACTCCGGCGACAGCTACGGCTACGGCGACTTCGGCTCCTGCTACCGGCGGATCAGCAACTGGGGCAGCAAGAACGAGGTGCAGGACTGCGAACTGCTCGACCTCGCCGACCTGGACACCGCCAACCCCGAGGTACGTCGCAAGATCGCCAAGTACATGAACGCGGTGATCGACCTCGGCGTGGCCGGCTTCCGGGTGGACGCGGCCAAGCACGTGGCCGAGCCGGAGCTGGCCGACATCTACCAGCGGCTGCACGACGTGCCCGGCTTCGGCGGCCGGCCGGACATCTTCCAGGAGGTGTACGGCGACGCCACCACCCCCTACACCTCGTACGCGGGCCTCGGCGCGGTGACCAACTTCGACTACCAGCAGTCGGTCGCCTCGGCCTTCCGCAACGGCACCATCTCCGGGCTGGCCTCGATGCCGAACTACGGCGGGCTGACCGGCGCACAGTCGATCACCTTCATCGACAACCACGACACCCAGCGGGCCACCCCGACGCTGACCTACAAGAACGGCGCCCGCTACTACCTGGCCGACGCGTTCATGCTGGCCCACCCGTACGGCCGGCCGCAGCTGATGTCCAGCTACGCGTTCGGCTCCGTCACCGCGCAGGGGCCGCCGAGCAGCGCCGACGGCACCACGAACGCCACCGACTGCGCCCGCGCCGAGTGGATCTGCGAGCACCGCGACGAGCAGGTCGCCGGGATGCCCTCGTTCCGCAACGCGGTGGCCGGCACCGGCATCGGCACCGTGGTGACCGACGGCTCCGGCCGGCTCGCCTTCGCCCGGGGCGACAAGGGGTACGCCGCGTTCAACGCCACCGGCAGCGCGTGGAGCCTTACCTTCACCACCGCCCTGCCGAACGGCACCTACTGCAACGTGGCCCGTGGCACCTTCGACCGGACCACCGGCGCCTGCACCGGCGGCACGGTGACCGTCTCCGGCGGCGCCTTCACCACCAGCATCCCCGCCGACCGCGCGGTGGCGCTGCACGTCGACGCCCGGGTCGGCGGCGCCTCGCCGTCGCCGACCGCCTCGCCGTCGCCCAGCGGGTCGCCCTCGCCGAACCCGAACGAGACCCCGACCCCGACCCCGACGACGACCGCGCCGGCCGGGCAGACCCGCATCACCGCCACCGTGCAGACCGAGCCCGGCCAGGAGGTGTACGTGGTCGGCTCGCTGCCGCAGCTCGGCGCCTGGAACCCGGCCGACGGGGTGCGGCTCTCCACCACCGCCGCCGGCTACCCCTCGTGGACCGGCTCGGTGGACCTGCCCACCGGAGCCGCGTTCGAGTGGAAGCTGGTGAAGGTCGGCAACGGCGGCGTGGTCTGGGAGAACGACCCGAACCGCAGCGGCTCGGGCGGCACGGCGCTCGACGCCACCTGGAACCAGCGGACCACGAACACCCCGGCCACCGCGCCGGTGAGCTTCCGGGCCACCGCGCAGACCGTGCCCGGGCAGAACGTCTTCGTGGTCGGTGACATCCCCGCCCTGGGTGGCTGGGACCCGGCCCGCGGTTTGCCGCTGTCGGCGGCGAGCTACCCGACCTGGACGGGGAGCCTGACCCTGCCGGCCGGCACCGCCTTCTCCTACAAGTACGTCAAGCGCGCCGACGACGGCACGGTCGTCTGGGAGTCCGGGGCGAACCGCACGGTCACCGCCACCGGCGCGGTGACGCTCACCGACACCTGGCGCTGAGCGACCACGAGGGGGCGGTCCCGCACGGGGCCGCCCCTTCATCCCTTGGCAGGCATATGAACAACGAGGCATATTGTGATGGTGTCCGTCGACGCCTTCGCCGTCCTGGCCGAACCGACCCGGCGGCGGATCCTCGACACGCTCCGCCGCACGGAGCACAGCGTCGGTGAACTCGTCGACGCGCTGGGCATGAGCCAACCGGCCGTCTCCAAGCACCTCAAGGTGCTCCGCGAGGCCGGCTTCGTCTCCTGCCGCACGGCGGCACAGCAGCGCATCTACCGCATCGACGTACGCCCGTTCCAGGCCGTGGACGGCTGGCTGGAGCCGTACCGTGAGCTGTGGACGGGACACCATCTCGACCAGGAGTGAGGCTCCGCTGCGCCCGCCGGCGCCGAGGCGTCCTGACCCCGGACGGCCGGCTCAGGGCTGCCCCAGCCCCGCCTCCCGGGCCCGGACGATCGCCTGGCTCCGATCGGTGACCTGGAGCTTGGTGAGCACGTTGGACAGGTGGTTGCGGACCGTCTTCGGGCTGAGCGTCAGCCGGCGCGCGATGACCACGTTGCTCAGTCCCTGGGCCACCAGGTCGAGCACCTCCCGCTCCCGGTCGGTCAACTCGGGGAAGGGTGGGGCCGACCCGGCGCGCGCGCCGGAGAGGAAACTGACCGCCCGAGCGGCGACCACCGGGCCGAGCAGCACCTCCCCGTTGGCGACCGCCCGGACCGCCCGGTCGACCTCGGCCGGGGCGGCGCCCTTGAGCAGGTAGCCCCGAGCGCCGGCGCGCAGCGCGGCGAAGACCCAGTCGTCGTCGTCCAGCATGGTCACCACCAGCACCCCCGTGCCCGGGTGCCGGGCCACGATCTCCCGGGTGGCCTCGACGCCGGAGCGGCCGGGCAGGTGCAGGTCCATGACCACCACGTCCGGCCGGTGCAGGTCGGTCACCCGCAACGCGCCCTCGGCGTCCGCGGCCTCGCCGACCACCGACAGGCCGGGGATGGAGGCCAGCAACGCGGTCATCCCCAGCCGGAACACCGGGTGGTCGTCCACCACGGCCACCCGGATCACCTCCCCCGTCACGAGCCCACCGCCACCGGGCGGCCCTCGTCCGCGACGATCCGCTCCCCGGCCGGCACGGCGGCGGCCGTGCCCGGCCCGACCCCGCCGGGCGCGCTCCGCGCCGCCGGCACCGCCGGATCCGGACCCGCCGGGGCGGACAGCACGTCGGCCGGCCCCGCCGGGACGGGTCGCCCGGCGTCCGGTGCCGGCAGGCGGTCGGCCGGCACCCGTACGGTCACCCGGGTGCCACCGCCGTCGGCCGGCTCGACCCGGCACTGCCCACCGATCCCCTCGGCCCGTTCCCGCATGGAGAGCATCCCCACGCCGGCCGGCGCGTCGGGCGGGACGCCCCGGCCCGCGTCGGTCACCCGCACGGTGAGACCGTCGCCGTCACGCGCCACCTCGACCCGGCACAGCGTCGACCCGGAGTGCCGGTGCGCGTTGCGGACCGCCTCGGCGACGATGCCGTAGACGGCGGTGGCGACCGGCTCGGGCAGCGGCAACGGGGCCGCCTCGACCCGTACCGCCAGCCCCGATCCGTCGTACCGGCGGGCCAGGTCGTGCAGCGCCGGGGCCAGGCCGCGCTCGCCGAGCACCGGCGGCAGCAGCGCCCGGGCCAGGTCGCGTACCTGCTCGACGCCCTGGTCGGTCTCCTCACGCAGCCGGTCCAGCAGCCGCCCGGCGGCCGCCGGGTCCACCGCGAGCAGGTTGCACGCGGCCTGCAGGCCCAGCGACACACCGGCCAGCGTGGGCCCCAACCCGTCGTGCAGGTCCCGGCGCAGCGTCCGCCGCTCCTCGTCGCGCGCCTCGGCGAGCCGGGCCCGCGACCCGGCCAGCGCCCGGCCGGTGGCGGCGAGGTCGGCGGCGGACGACACCAGCGGCACCAGGTCCACCAGGGCGGCCCGGGTACGCCCGTCCAGCCGTTCCCCGGCCCGCGCCCAGGCCACCAGCCGGCCGATCTCCCGGCCACCCCGGCGCAGCGGCAGCACCAGAGGTTCGCCCGCCGGCCCGGCGGAGGCGCAGTGGGTGCGGCACTTCTCGGGGACGTCCACCTCGATCCCGCAGGCGCCGAGCCGGAGCAGGTCGGTGAGGCTGCGGGCCACCCCGGTCAGCGCGTCCACCGCGTCCTCGGCGGCGCTGAGCCGGTGCCCGACGCCGCGGACCACCCCGAGCGGCTCGGCCGCCTCACCGTGGATAAGCCGGTCCACCCCGCGCTGCACCCGGGCCCGCACCGGATGGACGGTGATCGCGACCAGCGCGGTGACCAGCGCGCCGGGCACTGCGGGCGGGGCGGGCAGCACGGCGTCCAGCACGGTCACCCCGACCACGTACGCGGCGACCAGCAGGAAGGTCAGCAGGAACCAGACCAGCGTGCGGCGGACGGCGATCTCGATGCCCCAGAGCCGCTGCCGGAGCACCACGGCCAGCACCGCCGCGGGGAAGAACGCCTGCGAGGCGAGCATGGCGGTGGGCGCGAGCCAGTCCGGGACGTGCCGGGCCCAGTCGGCAGGAAAGCCGACCGGCGCGAAGCTCAACGCCAGCAGGACGGTGCCGACCGCCAGCCAGCCCAGCCCCACCCGCTCCCCCACCGGCCCGGTACGCCACCGGCGGGCCAGCGCGGCGGCGGTGACCAGCCCGAGCACCGGCACCGCCGCGAACAGCCAGGGCTCGGCGCGCAGGACCAGCTCCGCCCAGGCGGCGCTGCGGATCGGCAGCGGCGCGCCGGACGGGCGGGTCGGGGTGCCGGGCCAGGTCAACGCGGACACCTCGATCGCGGCGACCACCAGCGCGCCCGCGCCCACCGCCAGCCGGACCGGTCGGGGCAGCCGCCCCTCCCGTACCAGCCAGGGCAGCACCACGATGAGCGAGAGCATCCCCGGTGCCCACGCCCAGGCCCGGGCCGAGGTGAGCCACACCGGGTCGGGCAGCCCGGGGTGCACCCGCAGCAGGTCGACCCAGACGGAGCTGAACGCCGACAGGCCGCCGCCGATCCCGGTGGCGGCGAGCAGCCAGGCGACGGGGTGGCCGCGGCGCAGCAGCACCAGGGCGGCGACCACGCCGTAGACCAGGCAGTCGGTGAAGTCGACCAGGAAGTAGAGCTGGGACAGGCCCCAGGGCCGGCGGGCGAGCAGCCAGCAGACCGCCGTACCCGTGAAGAGCAGCGCGCAGACGGCGGCGACGGACCACGCGGCGACCGGCCGGCGGTGGTCGGCGGCCACCGCGCGGCCGGCCGGCGGGGTCTGCACGAGGGGCATGACCAGATCCTGGCAGGCGGCGGATCAGTTGCCGAGAGGCCGGCGCTCGACGGCGAGTGTCAGTCCCGCGACAGTGGCCCAGAGCGCGGCCGGCAGCAACGCCAGGTACTGCAACGGCACCGCCTGGACCACCACGATCAGCAGCGCCATGAACAGGCTGAACACCGCCAGCCACCGGCTCACCGAGCGGCGGCGCAGCCCGGCCACGGCGAGCGCCCCGGCGCTGAGCGCGGCGCCGGCCCAGACCCAGGCGAAGGTGCCGTAGCCGGTGGCCAGGGCGGCGACGGTGTCCGGGTCGGTCTCCGCGACGTGTCGCAGGTCCCAGTACAGCTCGGTGGCGACCCCACCCCCGACCAGCAACATCGTCGCGACCAGCAGCAGCCCGCCGGCGGCGACGTCGGGCAGCAGCCCGCCGGCCGGCTCCCGCGCGGCGAGCCGCCGCCGCAGCCCGGCCGCGAAGACCGCCAGGCAGCCGGCGGCGAGGACGGTCATCCCCTGGAAGACCCAGACGTACGCCTCCCGGCCGGCCATCGCCGGCACGAAGCGGGCGTTGTCGGCCAGCAGCGAGCTGTCCACGTCCGTCAGGGCCGGGTTGAACTGGAACAGGGCAAGCCCCACCAGGCCGCCGACGGCGCCGGCGAGCGCCCAGCCCCGGCCGGAGCGGACGGCCGGCGGGTCGGCGGCGGTGACGGCGTCGAGCGAGATCGGCGCGGACATGGTTCCTCCTGGTGACGTACGGGTCGGGGTGGTCGCCCCGACGCAGCGTCGCCGTCCCGGCGTCCCGGGCGCATGGGGCGGGACGTCCCGACCGGCCGGGCAGCCGTGGTCGTCCCGACCGGTCGGTGCCGATGTCCCTGGCCGTCGGGACGCCCCGACCTCCACCGTGGAGACCGCACCCCGTCACCGAGCAGGAGGTCCCCCGAGATGGACGACCGAAGCGCCGAGCTGATCCGCGCCGTACGCGACCTGACGCCCGAGCTGACCGCCCGGTCCGGGGAGATCGAGGCGGCCCGGGAACTCCCCGCCGACCTGCTCGACCGGCTCCGCACAGCCGGCTGTTTCCGGATGTTCGTCCCCCGCAGCCACGGCGGGTACGAGGTGGACCTGCGCACCGGGCTGACCGTGCTGGAGACCCTCGCCCGGGCCGACGGATCCACCGGCTGGACCGTGATGATCGGCGCGGAGACCCCGCACCTGCTGGCGATGCTCGCCCGGGACCGGTTCGACAAGCTCTACGCCGACGGCCCGGACGTGATCGTGGCCGGTGGCTTCGCCCCGCAGGGGCGGGCGGAGCTGGCCGACGGCGGTTACCTGGTCGACGGGCGGTGGGCGTTCGCCAGCGGGGCCCGGCACGCCGACTGGATCTTCGGCAACTGCCTGCTCACCGCCGACGGGCAGCCGCTGCCGGGTCCGGTCGGCCGGCCGCCGGAGACCCGGTCGATGCTCTTCCCCGCCGGCCGGGTCACCGTGCACGACACCTGGCACGTGCTGGGGCTGCGCGGCACCGGCAGCCACGACGTGGCCATCGACGGGCTGTTCTGCCCGGCCGAGGAGAGCTTCGACCTGTTCACCGGCGTGCCGTGCGTACCGGGACCGGGGTTCGTGGCGCCGCTGGTCCACTTCGTCCTGCACCTCGGCGCGGTGGCGGTGGGGATCGCCCGGGGCGCGCTGGACGACACGACCGCGTTGCTCGCCGACGGCCGGCAGCGGCTCTACGCCCGTGCCCCGCTGGCCGACTCGCCGGCCGTGCGGGAGCGGCTGGGCCGGGCCGACCTGAACGTGCGGGCCGCCCGGGCGCTGCTGCACGCGCTCGCCGACGACCTCTGGACGGCCTGCGCGGACGATCCGGCCGCCGTCGCCGCGCTGCACCCGACCGTCTCCGCGTCGCTGCCCTGGGTGACCGAGGTCTGTGCCGCGGCGGTGGACACCTGCTACCGGGCGGCCGGTGGCGGGGCGGCCCGGGACGAATCCCCGGTGCAGCGGCGCTTCCGGGACATCCACACCTTCGCCCAGCACGCGGCGGCGGCCGAGGGCTGGCTGGGCAACAACGGCGCCCGGCTGCTCGGCCGCCCGGTGGAACTGGCGTATTGACCTCCCGCCCGCCGGTCACCGTCTCCTCCGGGCGGCCGGCGGGCGGGTCCAGGAGCCCGGCGACACCGGAGGCCGGCGAGGGGCGGCGACAACCGAGCGCCGGTGGGGCCGGCGATATCCGGGGGCCGGCGGCCGGCGACACCGGGATCCGGCGGGGGGCCGGACGCCGGTGAGGCGGCCGGGCTGCGGCGGGGGGCCGCAGCCCGGCCGGGCCCGCCCGGCGCGGGTGCGTCGGGCGGGCCGGGTCGCGGCGTCGCCGCTCAGACGTACGGCCGCGTCCCGTACGCCGCCCGCAGCGCGGCCAGCCCGATCGCCTTCGGCGACAGGGTCCCCCAGCCGGAGTTGAAGTAGTTGGTCCGCACGATCCGGGGACCCCGCTCGGCGTTGAGCCGGGCGATCGCCGGGGGCACCGTGGCGATCCAGGCGGCCTGGTCGGGGAACTCGGCGACCCGCACCCCCCACTCGGCGACGATCACCGGGCGGGAGAGCGCCACCGGCCCGAGGTCGGCGACCGCCCAGTCCTTCGTCCGGCGGAACCGGCCCAGCGCGGTGTGGCCCGGGTCGATGGCGTAGACGTTCCACTGCAGGAAGTCCAGCCGGGACATCAACGACTCCGGGTGGGTACGCCGGAAGCAGGCCCGGTCGAAGCCGCCCGAGCCGACGGAGAAGGTGGTGCCGGCCGGCAGCGCGCGGGCCCTGAACCAGTTGACGATGTAGGTCATCGCCTGCACCGCCCGGGCGTCGGACTCCGCCCAGTCGTAGGCCACCCCCGACTCGGTGGTGCCGAACTCGTGGTCGGTGTCCAACTCGGAGGCGAGCTGGACGGTCACCGGGAAGCCCATGGTGCGGTACTGCGACAGCGCCCGGGCGAACAGCCCGTCGCAGAGCCCGGCGAGCACCTGGCCGTACCCGTACGCCCTGGGCCAGGTCGTCCCCGGGCGCTGCTGGATGGTCATCGCGGGCGCCGGGACGGTGTAGCTGACGCCGTCCACGGTGAAGGTCTGCGGACCGGTGTTGGCGGCGCCGTAGTGCTTCAGCTCCAGCACCATGTTGATCGCGAACCCGTTGCGCCCCAGGGTGAGCAGCCAGGGCTTGTTCCAGCCGGGGAAGAGGTAGCCGTCGGCGAAGCTGCGGTACTGGGTGAGCGAGCGGAAGTTGCCGCCGGCCATGTCGGCCGTCGGGTCGCCGTTGCCGGAGAGGTAGTAGCCGCCCAGCACCGGCGGGGCGATGGCGTAGTCGGCGGCGGCTGTCGCGGTCCGCCCACCGGAGTCGCGGACGGTGACGGTGACCCGGGGCATCACGCCACCGCCCGGTAGACGGCCACCGCACCGGTGTCGGAGATCCGGGTCCAGGCCCGGCCGGAGTCGTCGGTGACGGTGACGGTGAGCGGGTCGATGACGGCGGTGACGCTGACCGGGGCGCTGCTGTTGCCCTGGGCGTCGGTCACCACGATCGTGACGGTGACGGGCCGGGTGTCCGGGTCGCCGTAGGTGACGGTGAGCGTCATCGCATCGCCCGGGGAGTAGGTCGAGGCGTTGAGGCTGGCGCTGACGGTGGGAGCGGCCATCTCCGCCCCCTCCTTCCTTGCTCGTGCGCGGCGGGCAGCCGCCGGCGCGCCCGGTCGTCCCCGCAGGGACCGCCGTCGGTACGGCGTCGACCGGAGGTGGGATGACGTCGGTGTCCTGGCGGGCTGACGCCGTCACAGGTGCCGGGCGGCGTCGGCCGGGCACGACCGGGGCGCGGACGCGGTCGGACCGGCGGGGACCGGGTCCGCGCGCGGCGTCGGGGCCGGGCTCGGCGGTGCGGCGTCCGGCGGCGGCACGGGGGCCGCCACCGGGGCCGGAGGGATGGGACGTGGCCCGCCGTCGCAGCCTCTCCACCTGCATAAACAATGCTCCGGGAGAAGGTACGACGTCCTGTCGGCCATCCGTCCGCCGGACTGTCGCCCAGCTGGTTGCGCCGCGAGGCCCCCGGGTCGGGGGGCCGTCAGCCCTCGGCGGGCGCGGCGGCGGCGCGGGTCGCGTCGACGACGGCCACCGCCTTCGAGGGCAGTCGCGCCGTCGAGCGGAGGTGGAGGGTGTGCCGGTCGCCGATGCCGTCCTCGAGGGTGATCTCGATGTCGAGGGTGTCGACGACCGCGAGGGCCCGGTACGAGGTCAGCCGGCCCGGCGTCGGCGTGCCAGCCGGGCGAGGACGCTCACCAGGGCGGTCCCGGTGGCCGTTCCGATGAGGACGAGCACCGCCCCCACCGCCCAGAGCCCGCTGTCGTCGGTGGCCGCGGCGTGCCCCGCCCAGGCGCTGGTGAACGCCACCGTCATCACCGGGACCACCAGCCACGGACCGAGCCGCCAGCCGGCGACGGCGGCGACCACGGCCAGGGTGAGCACGCAGCCGGCCACCTGCCACCACGAGTACGGGCCGCTGGTCGCGCCGGTCTCCGGGTCGGTCGTGTAGCCGGTGTCCCAGCTCAGCCAGGCCGCCCAGGTCGCGACCGTCACGGCCGCGAGGATCAGGCCATCGAGGAGGGTACGGGTACGCGGGGTGTCGTTCACGCCCCGATCCTTCCCGTCACGGCCGCCGGACGGTTGAGCACCCGTACTCACGACCGGCGGAGGTCGGCGTCCACCACGCCGACCGGCTCTCCTCGAACCGCATTCGAGCCCGGCCCGATGCCCGCCGGGGCTCAGCGCCGGGCGGCCGGCGGCGTCGCCATCAGCTCGACCTCGGCGGTCCGCGACCGCTCGATCCGGCGGGCCAGGTCCCGCACGCGTTCGCTGACGCCGGCGCGGACCTGCGCCCGGGCCAGGTCCGCCGCCGTCCGTTGGTGCGCGCCGAGCACGTCGCGCAGCACCCGGTCCACCTGGTCGGCCGGGGCCGCGCGGAGCCGGGCCAGTCCGGACGGAGCGTCGCTGTGCCCGGAGTGGTCGTGCCGGGCGGCGGCGGCCAGCGCCGAGGGACCGGCGTCGGACAGCCAGCGCCGCATGGTGGCCAGCTCGTCGGCCTCGGTCACCTCGATCGCGGCGACCAGGGTCCGCAGCTCGGCGTCCGTGGCCCGGGCCCGACCGAGCCGGACGATCTCCAGCGTCTCGGCCGTGTGCGCCACCATCATGCTGAGGAACAGCACGTCGATGCCGCTGCTCGGGACCTCCCCGGCCGGGGTGGAGGCCGGGGCGGTCGCGGCCGGCGGCGAGGGCGCGGGCTCGCCCGCGCAGCCGGCGGCGGCGAGCAGGGCCACGGTCAGGGCGGTGGCGATCAGGCGGGGCATGCCGTCCTCCGTCGCGGTGGGAGCCGGGATCGGGTCCGGGTGCGGCGCACCGGGAGAGTGGGCCGCACCCGGACGGTCAGACCTGGGTCCAGAGGGCCGGCACGTTCGGCGGCTCCCAGCCGGCGATGGCGGTGTGCGCCTGCCGGCAGCGGTACGTCAGGCCGTTGTAGGTGACCTGGTCGCCGACCTGGTAGGACCGGCCCGCGGTCCAGGTGCCGCCGGGCGCCGGCGTGCTGGTCGGGGTCGCCGTCGGGGTCGGGCCGGGTGACGGGCTGGTCGGGGTCGGCGTGGGCGTCGGGCCGCCGCCACCGATCTGGAGGTCCACGCAGGAGTAGAAGGCGTTGGCGGTGTCGGCGATGTTCCAGATCGCGAGAAGCTTCTGCCGACCGGAGTAAGCGCCCAGGTTGACGGTGTGCGAGACGGTCGCGCCGGGCTGCTGCCCGCCGCCGTTGACGACCGCGACCCGGGTGCCGCCGATCCAGTACTCCCAGTTGCTGGTGGCGTGGCGGGCGGTGTTGACCCAGGTGAAGGTGACCGAACTGCCGACGGAGGTTGCCGGCCAGCCCCGGCTGTCGTCGTTGAGCACGGCGAACTGGGGGATCCCGGCGTGGCAGCTGCGCAGGCCCTTGGGGCCTTCGACGCTCTGCGGCTCGTACTTGATCTGGCCGCAGTCGGGCACCCGGTTCTGGGCGCAGAGCGCCTGCCGGCTGGGCGGTGACGAGACGTAGCCGTGCGCCTGGGCGGGCGCGGCGACGGCCAGGGTGGACGCGACGACGCCGGTCGTCACGAGCGGGATGGTGATCCTTCGACGCATGGTGGGTGGCTCCTCCGGGGGGCGGACGGCTATGGGGGATGCCCACCAACATAAATTAAACCTTGTTAACAGTAAAGACTCCTATCTATAAAGACGGGGAGGCCGCCCTGAAGCGGACCATGCCGCCGGACTTCCGCGCGAGCCTGCGCGTCCACAACGGAGCGACATGGCAGTCAGACCAGCCCGATGCCGCTGGAGCGCCTCTACGACACTGCCTGGTCGGCCGCAGGCGGTCGGAGACGACCGCCTCGTCTCGGGCCGTCACGGCTGTCGCCTGGTCGACGACGTCGCCCCCCGGCCGGACGCGGTCCGCTGCCGTCCGTCAGGTTGGGTAGGAAAAGGGGTACGCGGGAGGGGGCGCGGGTGGACGGGGCGGCCGACATCACCGGGCGGTGCGTGGCGATCAGCCGGGCGGCCTTCGGCCGGGGCGACCTGGACGCGGCGGTAGAGGACCTGCACCGGCTCCCGGCCGACCTGCCGGTCCGGGGCGTCCTCGCGGCCGACCTGCTCGACGCGCTGGTGCGCAGTGACCGGACCGTGGAACCCCGCCGGCTACGGCAACTCGACGTCCTCCTGGAGATCGCCGACGCCCAGCCACCCGACACTCCGGAGTGGCCGCAGGTGCGGGCGGCGGCCCGGACGTTGGCGTTGCTGCGTGCCGGGGCCGAGGGGGAGGTGTCGGACCCGCGGGCCGCGCTCGCGGAGCTGGAGTCCTTCCTCGCCGTGGTGCCGGGCGGGGGCGACGACAAGGTCGCGCCGCTGCGGGACGCGATGCGGGCCATGCTCGACGCGCTGCGGGCGATCGACGACGGCGACGAGGCCACCCTGGAGCGGCTGCCCCGGGATGCGCAACGGCTGCGCGAGACACTGGCCGACGACCCGACGGGGGGCCCGCTCGCCGACGCCTTCGCCAGCCTGGCCGACCTCATGGCGGCGAACCACCGGGGCGACGACCCACGACCCGCCCTCGACGTGCTCCGCGAGGCCGTGCGGCGGCTGCCGCCGGGGAGCCCGATCCGGGAGTCCGTGACGGATCTCGACGCGCTGCTGGCACCGCTGGCGACGATGCGGAGCGGGGGTCCGGACGGGCCGGTGACCCCCGCCACGGCCGAGCAACTCGCCGCCATGACCGCCCTGGTGCGACGGCCCGACCTCTCCCCCGGGGACCGCGCCATGTATCACTCGGCGATCGGCGGCGCGCTGCTCTCCCTCGGCGAGGAGGGCGACCTGGCCCGTGTCGAAGAGGCCCTCGAGCACCTCCGGACGTCGGCGGCCGTGGCCCCGCACGACGACCCCCGACTCCCCTCGCACCTGGTCGGCCTGGCCCTGGGGCTGGTCCACCGCGGCGAGCTGACAGGCTCGGTGGCGGACGCCGTCGAGGCCGACGAGGTGCTGGAACGGGCGAAGCGGCTGGCCGGCGGGCCGGGACATACCCTGTGGTCGGTCATCAACGAGATGCTCGGTCAGGTGCGGCGGCGGCACGCCGGCACGAATGACCCGCACACCGTCGCCCTGGAGGGCCTGCGCGAGCACGCCTGGCGGGTGCTGCTCCAGACCGACCTGAGGGCGGCGAACACCGCCGCGCGCCGGGCGGCCCAGGAGGCCGTCGACGTGGCGCGGCAGTGCCTGGTGTTCCACGATCCGGCCAGCGCCATCCGCGCACTCGACTCCGGTCGGGGCCTGGCCCTCTACGCGGCGACCGAGAACCGCCAGATCCCCGGCCGCCTCGATGCGGCGGGCCGGCCCGAACTGGCGTCCCGCTGGCGGACGGCCACCGCGGCCGGCGCCGCCGCCGAGGTCCCGATCGACCTGCGGCGCGAGGTGCTGACGGTGCTCACCGAACACAGCAACGCGGGAGCCCTGCTCGACGCGCCGACGCTCGGCGAGATCAGGGCCGCGTTGCACACCCTCGACGCGGACGCGCTGGTCTACCTGGTGCCGGCGGCGGGAGCGGTGCCCGGGTACGCGGTAATGGCGCCGGCGCAGGGTCCGCCCGCGTACATGGCCCTGCCCAACCTCCACCTCCTCGACGACGTGGACGTGGAGCGATACCTGAAGGCCCTGGGCCGACGGGACACGCTGATCGCGGACCCGCACCGGGACCTGACCGCCCTCGACGACCCGGCGGACTTCGCCGGCAGCCTGGACACGGTGTGCGACTGGGCATGGCGGGCGGCGATCGGCCCGCTGGTGCAGCGGTACCTGTCCGGCCTTCCCCGTCCGGACTCGAGGCGACTGCCCCGGATGGTGCTGGTCCCGATGGGGGAGCTCGCCCGGATCCCGTGGCAGGCGGCCCGCCGGCCCGACGGCACGTACGCGGTGCAACTGGCGGCGATCTCACAGGCCGCCTCGGCCCGCATGCTGTGCCACTCGGCGGCCCTGCCCGCGGTACCGCCGACCCCGGTGGGCCTGGTGGTCGGGGATCCGGACCCGGGCGGCGAGGCGCCGAACCTGGCCGCGGCCCGCCTCGAGGCGTACGCGATCCACCGCTCGTTCTATCCCGGCGGCCGGTACGTGGGCCGCCGGGTCGACGGGTCGCCGAGCAGGTCCGGACCCGGCAGCGTCGAGCAGGTGCGGGCCTGGCTGACCGACGCCGGTCCCGGTGCCGGCACGGTGCTGCACCTCGCCTGTCACGGCGTCATCAACACCGACCCGACGGTGGCCACCTCCTACCTCCTGTTGGCCGGCGGCGGGCGGCTGAGCGTGGAGGAGTTGGTCGAGCTGACGGCACGCTGCCCGGAGCGGACCGTCGGGCTGATCGTGCTCGCCGCCTGCCGGACGGGCCTGGCGATCAACGGCTACGACGAGGCGTACAGCCTGGGCACCGCCTTCCTCGCCGGCGGCGTCCGGTCGGTGCTCTCGACCCAGTGGGCGATCCCCGACCGAGCCACCTCGGCGCTGATGTACATGTTCCACCACCATCTGATCGCGGAGGGGCTGCCCGCGTGGGAGGCGCTGCGGCGGGCGCAGAACTGGATGCTCGACCCGCGGCGGTCCGTTCCCGACGGCATGCCGGCGCCGCTGCGCCGGCACCTGGCCCACGACGAGCTCTCCCACGTCACCGCCTGGGCCGGGTTCGTCCACTGGGGACAGTGACCAACCGACGCCCGGCATCGTACGAGCAGGAGAGGAACCGATCGTGAACGAGCGAACCGGCCCGGCCAGGATCCGGCTCCTGATGGAGCGCGCCCAGCAGTTGACGGACCGCTACTGGCGGATCGGCCCCGGGCAGGCGACCGCGTTACCGGTGCTCGACGACGCGATCGACTGCCTGACCGAGGCGTACGACCTGTTCGACGCCGCCGACCCGCTACGCGCGCAGCTCGCCGCCCAGTTGGGCTGGCTGTTGAGCGCGCGGCACGTCGCGCACGGCGGCCCGGACATCGACCGGCAGAAGGCCGTCGGGCTGCTGGAGGAGGCCGTCGCGGCGGTAGGGGCGCCACCGGTCCTCTCGATCATCGCCCGGTTCGCCCTCGGCCAGCTCTACCTGACCAGGTTGGTCCGCGACCTCGGCAGCCAGGGCGTCGCGGGGGTGCTGACCGGCGCCGCGCCGGACCCCGGCGCGGTGGCCGACGCCGACCGGGCGGTGGACTGTTTCCGCCAGGTGATCGCCGGTGACCAGCTGGGCGCCGAGCTGGCCGAGGCCACCAAGGTCATGCTGGAGCTCGCCGAGGCGGTACGCGACCTCCTGCGCCGCACCGCCCGGGCCGGCGCGGCCCCGTTCGACCTCGCGCCCCTGATGCGACTCATGACCACGCTGCAGGAGATGCAACAGCGGATGAGCAGCGGCGGCCTCGCCGGGTTCGCGATGCCCTCTCTGTTCGACCTGTCGACCACGGCCACCGCCGACCCGTTGGACCGCCCGGTCACCGTCGTGACCCGGCCCGACCCGGCGGAGGACGACTCCGTCCCCACGACACGACCGGCGGCGGCGCCGCCCGACCTGGCGGCGCTGCGCCGCGCCCTCCGTGAGCGGGTCGGCGGCGACGACCCGTACGCCGCCCTCGCGGCCCTGCTGCGCCCCGGCGCCCCGACGCCGGCGGCCGGTCTGGTGGACGACCTGGTGGGGCTGGCCACCTCGGTCGTCCACGCGGCGGGCGCCGCGGCCACCGCCGCCGACCGGGTCACCCTGGCCGTGGCGTTGTACCTGCGCGGCACGGACGACGCCGACGACGGCTGGGACGACGCCGACGACGACACCCGATCGGCCGCCGCGCACCTGCTGGCCGTCGCCGACGCCCTGCCGGCCGACCGCTCCGGCGTCGTCCCGCTCGCCGGGGAGCTGGCGGAACGTCTCGGTGCCCCGGTGCGTGACGCCGTACACGCCCGCTTTGCCTCGGTTGCGGAGGCGCTGCGCGCCGTCCGGGTCGCCGCGCTGGCCTGGCCCCGGCCGGACGGCACGCTGCTGCTGCACGCCGAGAGTGGCCGGTTCGACCGCGTCCCCGCCGGCCGTACCCTGCCGGACCGGGTCGTGGTCGTGGGCACCGGCCCGCTGCCGGACGACGACGCGGTGGTCTTCTCGCTCGTCAGCTCGGCCCGGCAGGCGGCCGAACTGGCCGCCCGGATGCCGATGCGGGTCACCGAGGCGCCGGTGCTCGTCGCCGATCCGCGCGGCGACCGGGGCGCGGCCGACGTGGAGCGGCTCCGCCGCCTCTACCCACGGTCGGTCGTCCTCGGCCGGGTCGGGCCGGACGCCGACGGCACCGGCACCCCGGACGAGGTCCTCGCCCACCTCGGCGCGTCGATGCTGCACCTGGACTGCGACGTCGACACCGGCGGGTCGCTGGCGCTCGCCGGGCCGGCCGAGCTGACGCCCGCGGCGATCGCCGGTCGGGCCGGCCGCGCCGGACCCGAGGGTGGGCTGGCCGTGCTGCCACCCGTCGGCCCGGGATCCGGGCCGCTCGCCGACGCGCTGCTCACCGCCGGTTTCACCGCGGTGGTGGACTGGGTCCGGCCGGTACCCCGCCCGGTCGCCGCGCTGATGCTGACCCTGCTGCACACCGAACTGGTCCGGGGCGGGCTGCGTCCGGCCGCCGCCGTCCGGGCCCTGGGCCGACGGCTGCGGGACCCCGCGCGGATCGCCCCCGCCCAGCTGCCGCCCGCCCTCGCGCGCCGCACCGACCTGGACCTCACCGACCCGGCGTACCGGGCCGCGCTGGTGCTGCGGGGGCTCTGAGCCCGCTCAGGCCCGGGGCACCTCCACCACCAGCGGGACGGTGACCGTCATCCAGTCGTACACGCCGTCGTCGGCGGACGCCGCCAGGTCGCGGTGCTGGACGGCACGCCCGACGCGGTCGAGGAACCCCCGCACCGCCAGCGGTCCCCGGTCCATGCCGCGCGGCGCGCCCAGCGCCGGCATCTCGAACGGTTCCGCGCTGAACTGTTCCTCGGCCACCACCAGCTTGAGCCAGTCCCGCACCCGGGCCCCCGGCTCGGGGACCGTGCCGGACGGCAGGGCGGCCACGACCCGGCGTCCGCGCAGGGCCGCGGTACGCCCACCCGCAGCGACGAAGTCCCCCGCAAACAGCTCGGCGTGCACCCGGAACCGCTCGGTCAAATCCAGCAGGACGCAGAACAGCTTCCGGTCCCCCCGGTTGTGCAACCGGACGAAGACGGTCGGGGGCGTCCACCCCCCCGGCCCCCGCCCGTAGCGCAGCCGTACCACGCCGTCGGCGTCGGCCTCGACGGGCGGCCGGTCGAACGGCGCCAGGTGTTCCCCCGGCCGCGCCGCCACCACATCCACCGTCACCGCGCCGGCCAAGCCGGTCACCGGATTGTTCAGCTCACGGATCTGGCGCCACCGGGCGATGTGCTCCAGGACCTCGACGGTCTGCCGCGCCCCGTCCCGGTCGACGTCGGTCAGCTCCCCGGTCAGCCGGGCGCCGTACCGGTCCAGCACAGTGGCCACCCCACGGCGGGGAACGTGCACCCGCAGCTCCGGAACCATGTCGACGTGCGCCGGATCGACCAGGCGCAGGTGCGGCGACGGCCCGCCTCGTGGACCGGCCGACCGCAGCGCGGCGACCACGGTCTCGGCGGTGGCGTCGTCCTCGCCCGGTCCCCCCACCACCACCGTCGTGGCGGGCAGCGGTGCCTGGCTGAGCACCAGCCGGTACTGACGGTCCGTTTCGGGCTGCCAACCGCACGGCTCGACCAGGCTCCGCTCCGGCAGCACCTGGACCACCCGGACCTCCCGCACCGGCAGCTCGCCCACCACGGCCATCCGGATCTCGTCCGCGGCGGCGTCGGAGACCAGGCCGTGACAGCTGCCGGCGTTGACCTCCCAGCCCTGGCGGGCGTACCGCAGCACCAGGCCTGCGGCGGGT
Organism: Micromonospora citrea; assembly: GCF_049629545.1. Lineage (GTDB taxonomy): Bacteria > Actinomycetota > Actinomycetes > Mycobacteriales > Micromonosporaceae > Micromonospora > Micromonospora citrea_A. The sequence continues at coordinate 259,758 of NZ_JBNADX010000003.1, read as the reverse complement.
GGGGCCAGGCGGCCGCCGAGGAAGGGACGGTCGGCGATCCCCCGGGCGGCCGGCGTCACCTGCGGTACCTGCCGCTCGGCGTTCTGCTCCACCTCCGTCTGCGCGGCGATCAGCAGATCCCGGTACGTCGCCGCCGGCCCGAGCCGACCGAGGGCCTTCAGCAGGGCCCAGCTGAACAGCCCCCGCCGCCGGCCGCCCAGCGTCATCTCCCGGGCCAGCTCGTGGGAGCGGCAGGCGGCGAGCGCGACGTGCTCCGGGGCCGGCGGCCCACCGGGCACCGCGTTCCCGAGTTCCGGCAGGAGCAGCTCCCGGGCCGGCGCGGCGGCCATCGGAGCCACCATCCGGGCACGGGTGCCCGGCAGCTCCCGGGTGCCGCCCGCCGAGTGGCAGCAGTCGAGGACCACCGCCACGTGCCCGGCCCGCCGGGTGACCTCGTCGAGCAGCACGGACAACTCCTTGTCCAACAGGTCTGGCACCCCGCCGTCCCGACTGTCCGCGCAGACCAGGGTCTGCAGCATGCCCGTCGGTTCCACGTGCCACCAGGCCGGGGCGGGCGCCTCGGAGCCGTGGCCGCTGAACCAGAAGAACGCCGTGTCCGCCGGGCCGGCCTGCCCGAGATGGGACCGGAACGCCTCGACCACCGCCGCCCGCGTCGCCTCCCCGTCGTGCAGCGACAGCGCCGAGAGAGCGACGCCGGGTGCCAGGCGGGTCTCCAGGAAGGCCCGCGCCTCCGTCGCGTCGGTCCGGCACCCGGCCAGGTCCGGCACCGCCGGCGCCCGGTACGCGTCGATGCCCACCAGCAGGGCGTACAGGGTGCTCATGCCGTCTCCTCGGGTCCGATGTGCAGCCAGCCGTGCTCGACGAAGCCCTTCGCGGGCAGCTCGACGGTGACCGGGGCGAAGTCCGCCGGCAGCGGCGGCTCGGTGGCGTGCCGGATGACGTCCTGGAAGAGCACGTCGGGCAGGCCGAGGACGAAGTCCACGGCCGGGCGCTCGGTCAGCGCGTCCCGCAGCGGAGCGCTGTCGAGGATCCGGTGCACCGCGATCGCCGACGACCCCACCCAGCCGTTCGCAGCCGGTTTGACCAGCCCTCGGTGCAGGGCCACCCGCATCCGGAGCCGCTCCTGCGCCGGCCGGTCGGCGTTGAGCGCGCGCAGGTGCCCGCCCAGCCCGCCGACCAGGCGGGGAATCACCATCGACTCGTCGATCCCGGCCGGCAGCACGGTGAACTGTCCGTCGCCCTGCGGCTGGGGGCGGACGGCGGAGTCCGGGACGCCGGCTCCCCGCCGTACCCGGGACAACAGGTCCACCAGGTCGCGCTGAACCCGCTCGGTGTCGGCGGTGCGGCGCCGGCTGTAGCCGGTGACGTCGACGGCCATGCAGAGCCGGACCGCCGCGCCCTCCACCGCCGCGCCGGTCCCGAGCGGCTCGTCGAACGTCACCGACTCGCGCAGCCCCGCGCTGTACGGATCACGTCCGCCCGCCACACGTACCCGCACGTCTAGGGTGCCGGCCACCCGGGTCGTACCGGCAGGCAGCTCCAGCAGGGCGTGTGTGCCGTACACCCGGGGCACCAACAACGTCCCCCGCGGGTCCTCGTACACCCAGCCGAACTCGTTGCGGTGGATGCCGAAGACGTGGGCACGCGGTGTGCCCGCCCGGCTGGCCAGCCGGGCCAGCCAGCCCGGTCGGGTCCGGGACGCCGCCACGGTGTGCACCGCCGTCGTGGACGTCGGCTCGGGGAGCGCCTCCGGCCAGCTCAGCCCGAGCGCACCGCCGTCGCCGTCGAGCCGGGCCGCGAGGGCCGCCGGGTCGGCGAGCGTCACCTCGATCCGGGCGGCCGTGTACCGCTGCCGTCGGGGCGGGGCGTCGAGGTCGAAGGCGAACAGCGCGCCGACGTACCGGCCGCCGGTGGCGGCGGCGCGGCGGCGCAGGTGCACCGGGAGGTCCTCGGCGGGCAACGGATACAACAGCGGTCGCCCGCACCGTACTCCGATCGGCTCGGCCGGGACGTCCTCCCCGGGCCGCCGGCCGCCGGCCGGGACGAGTTCGCCGAGCGCGAGCAGATCGGCGTCGCCCAGCAGCTCGACCGACTCCCCGGCGGGGCCGGCGGTCACCGCGCCGACCCGGTGACGCCGCCGACCAGGCCCGATCTGGCCGGCGTCGCGGTGCGCCAGGTGAAGTCGACACCGCCCAGTTCAACCGTCTCCCCCGGGCGGCAGCTGCCGACCTCGCGGGCGGTCACCGAACCGTCCCGGGAGTAGGCGATCACCAGGTGGACCTCCGACGCGCCGAGCGAGGGCCGGCGGGCGGTCACCTCGCCGTACCCGGGCAGCCCGGTCGAGTCCGCGGTGATCGCGGTCCGGCGGCCGGTGAGCACCAGGTCGCGTTCGCCACCCGCCGCGTCGCGGAGGCGCACCGTGCCGGCGGGGGCCGGGTGCAGCCGCCGGCCCCGCCCCCACCACCCGGCGGCGGCCAGGGCGACCATCAGGGCGGCGCCCAGGCACCACCAGCCGATGCTGCCGCGCTGGGCGGAGAGGGTGCCCAGGGTCGGACCGCCGTCCAGCCGGGGCGCGAAGTCCGCACCCAGCTCACCGGTCAGCACCTCCGCCCACGGGGAGCCGACCTCGCCCTCGAGGGTGAACGTCGCGTCCCCGGTGACCCGGGCCAGCGGCGCCACCCGCCGGGGGCCGGCGTCCCAGTCGACCGTCACCGGGACGGTCACGGTGCCGCCGGCGGGCAGCTCCACCGGCCCGGCCGGTACGGACACCCGCACCTCCGGCCGGTCGCTGCGTACGACGAGGTGGTCGACGGTCAGCGGGATCTTCGTGGTGGTCGAGGTGAGCCGGACCTCCAGCCGGGTCCGGCCGGCCCCGATCCGCCCGATGCCGGCCGGCCAGCTCACCCGGACCCCACGGGAGGCGTCGTCGCCGAGGACACTGCGCGCCTTCGCCGCGCGAGCGGCGGCCTTCGGCTGCTCCAGCTGGGCGCCGAGCCGGTCGATCGACGTGGGCGCGAGGACACGGGCGCCGGGGTAGACCCGGGCCAGCAGTGGCGCCCCCGTCGACCCGGTGAGCGGCACCGCGTACGCGGTCAGTGAGGTCTTCCGCAGCGCCCGGGCGGTCCGGACCAGTTGGTTCCAGGAATAGCCCTGCTCGAACGGGTAGGCGCTGCCGGCGGGTGGGTCGTGTCGCCCGTCGGTGAGCAGGAGGACGGTGGCGATCGGCGCCGCGCCCCTGCGCCCCACCAGCCGGAGGCTGGATTCGATGGCCGCACCGATGTCGGTGTGCCGCCCGTCCGCGGTCCTCGGCAACTTCGCCACCAGTTGATCGGGGGCGCGGCCGGCCGGTCCGTCGTGGACCAGCCGCGCCGAGTCGGCGAAGGTGACCAGGGCGACCCGGTCGTCCGGGGCGAGTGCGGCCAGGAACGTCCGCAGCCCCCGCTTCGTCTGCTCGTACCGCCCGCCGTCGCGCATCGACCGGGACACGTCGACCAGCACCACGTAGTCGGCCACCACCTGGTTGACGTCGAGCGCCGCGTAGACCTGGTCGCTGTCCGCCGGCGCGCCCGCCACGGGCGCGGCGGGCAGGCAGGACACCACCACCGCCGTGAGCGCCGCCGCGACGGTCGCCACCAAACGCCGAACCATGCTGATCGCCCTCCGCCCTGCCGTCCGTCGTCTGTCCCTGACGGACGGCGGACCGCGGCCGGAGCTGTCCGTCAGAGAAGGCCGAGACGCCCACCGCGGCTGCCGAATGGATCAGAGGAGGGAGCGCCCGGTGCACGACGAAGCGCACGGTCCCGAGGATGAGGAGGCCGCCGACACGGCGGGGCCGGTGGCCGAGGTGCCGCCACAGCGGCAGGGTGACGGGCTGACCGGGATGGTCGAGCGCCTCGGCGGCGAGCTGACCGGCGTCGCGGAACGGCTCGGCGGCGAGCTCGCCGGGCTGCGCGCCGAGTTCGCCCGGACGCAGGACCGGGCAAGAGCCCGCGAGCAGGTCATCGACCGGCTGCACGAGGAGAACCAACGGCTGCGGGCCGGTGAGCGGCTGCTGCTGCTCCGCCCGCTCCTGACCGACCTGCAACGGCTGCGCCACGATCTGCTGCGCACCGCCGCCGGGCTGCCCGCGACGTTCGACGCCGTGGCCGCCGCGGACATGCTGCGCAGTTACGCCGCCAACCTCGAACTGACGCTGGAGCGGGGTGGCATCACCGTGGTGGCCCCCACGGTCGGCGCCGCCTTCGACCCGTCGACCCAGCGGGCCACCGGGACGGTGCCGACGGGCGACCCGGGCCGGGACGGCACGGTCGCCGACGTCGTCCTGGACGGCTACCACGACGTCGAGGCGGGACGCACCGTGGTGCCCGCCGCGGTCCGGGTCCACAGCTGGACGGTCGACCCGGAGCCCGACGCGGTCGACCCCGCACCACAGCCGGAGATCGGCACGCAACCCACGCACACCCCGTGACAGCCGATCGGATCGGCGGGACAGGAGCACGATGTCGGACGAGAACCTGACCTTCTACGGCATCGACCTGGGTACCACGTACTCGGTCGTGTCGTACATCGACGAGACCGGACGGCCCGCGGTCGTCCGCAACGTCATCACCAACAACGAGACCACCCCCTCGGTCGTCTACTTCGAGCAGGACACCGCTGAGGTGGTGGTCGGCGAGGCCGCCAAGAACGTGTCCCGGCTGTACCCGTCGCGGGTGGTGGAGCGGGTCAAGCGGAGCATGGGCAAGGAGGCGCAGTGGGAGTTCGACGGGACGACGTACACCCCTGAGTCGATCTCCGCACTGATCCTCAAGCAGCTGGCGCAGGACGCCGAGTACTACACGCAGCGTCCGGTCCGCCAGGTCGTGATCACCGTGCCCGCGTACTTCGGCCTCCTGGAACGGGACGCCACCCGCAACGCCGGCCGGATCGCCGGGCTGGACGTGGTCGAGGTGGTGCCGGAACCGGTCGCGGCCGCCCTCCAGTACGAGGTGGGCGGCGACGCCACCCGGACGGTGCTCGTCTACGACCTCGGCGGCGGCACCTTCGACACCACGGTCATCCGGATCGGCCCGGACGCGGTCGAGGTGCTCTGCACCGACGGTGACCAGAAGCTCGGTGGCGCCGACTGGGACGCCCGCCTGGTCCAGTACCTGGTCGACGAGTTCGTGGCCCGTGCCGAGCCCGCCGAGGACCCGACCCGGGACGAGGAGTTCATGCAGGACCTCGCGCTGACCGCCGAGGAGGTCAAGCGGCAGCTGTCGACGGTGACGTCGCGCAAGGTGCCGATGCGGTACGCGGGCGCGTCCGCCTCGGTGGAGGTCACCCGGGACACGTTCGAGGAGATCACCGGGGACCTGCTCGGCCGGACCGTCGAGTACACCGAGCGCACCCTGCGCACGCTCGGCGACAAGCTGGGCACGGACGACCCGGCCGCCGCCATCGACGAGGTGCTGCTCGTCGGCGGTTCCAGCAAGATGCCGGCGGTGGCGAGGCGGTTGACCGAGAAGTGGGGTTGGAGGCCGCGGCTGCACGACCCCGACCTGGCGGTGGCCAAGGGCGCCGCCCGCTACGCGCTGAGCCGGGCGCTGTGGGCGTGGGACGGCGAGGGCGAGGGCCCCACCCAGGAGGAGCGGCGGGAGCGGGCCGAGGCCATGGCGCTGGCCATCGGACTGAACGAGGAGGCGCTGGCGGCCAGCGCCGACAAGCGGATCGTCACCGTCCTGCCGAAGTCCTTCGGGGTGAAGCTCCGGGACACCTCGGCGCCCGACTGGGAGACCCAGCCGGAACGGCTCTACGTCGAGCACCTGGTACACGCGAACGAGTCGTTGCCGATCCAGCGTGAGCTCGGCGCCCAGACCGTGGTCGAGGGGCAGACCGCCGTCGAGATCGAGATCTACGAGCAGGCCGGCGCCGCGGAGAGCCCGGAGCTGTCGGCGAACAAGTCGGTGGACCAGGGCAAGGGGCTGATCAGTGGACTGCCGCCGCTCCCCCGGCAGTCGCCGATCCACATCACCATGGACGTCAGCAGCGGTGGTGAGCTGAAGCTGCACGCCGTCGAGCCGGGCAGCGGCAAGGACCTCGTCATCGAGGTGCAGGTCAGCGTGCTCAGCGAGGAGGAGGTCGAGCAGGCCCGGGAGGTCGTCGCGGGGATCACGGTCCGGGGCTGACGATCATGGTGTTCGACCAGCGCGCGTACCTCCGCGACGTGATCGGTCCGCTGCGCGACCGGCCGGGCGGCCTGTCGCCCACCGATCTCGCCCGGCACTACGCGGTCACCCCGCAGATGTCCACGGCCGAGCTGCGCGAGCACCTGGCGGCGGTCCGGCGACTGTGGAACCAACGCTCGAGCGGCGTCGACTCGGCCGCCCGCGTCTGCGCGCAGCTGTTCAGTCGGGACGAGCTGCTGCGCGCCGAGCACGGCGAGGCCATGTTCGAGCCGTCGTGGTGGGAGAAGCGGATCGAGGAGCACGACCAGGGGGCCCGGGCGGAGTCCGAGCGGTTCGCCCGGGACCTGGCCCAGGCGTACGGCGCGCTGGGCCGGATCACCCGGGCGCAGCTCAAGGAGATCGCCGGACACTGGCCGGGGCTGGACGCCGACCAGATCGCCGCAGCGGTCCGGCGCGCCGGCCTGGCCGTGGTCGATCCCGTGGAGCTGCCGACCGAGCCGGGCATGGAACGCACCGGCTACCGGTCGCTGCTCCGACTCCAGGAGCTGCTCGGCGCGCCCACCGTCGTCCAGCTGGTGCACCCGGACGCCGCGCCGTTCCGGCTGTTCGGCGCGGACGCGGTGCCGCTCGACCTGGCCACCGTGCGAGCCCGGACGGAGGAGGCGAACCGGCTCGCCGACGCCGCCGCCGTGCGGCACCGCAAGGAGGCCCTCGGCCTGCTGGAACGGGCCGCCGGCACGGGGGTGGACCTGCGGGCGCTCGCGCTGTTCCAGGTGGTCGACCGGCTCCGGTCGGGGCGGACCAGAGGGCTCGCGGACGGCATGCTGGTCCGGATCGCCACCGACGCCGGGCTGGAGCAGTCCGACGCCCGGTCGGTGGTGGCCAACCTGCCACTCGACACCGACCGGGAGACCGGCCCGGCCGACCGGATCCGTGAGCTGGTCGCCGACGGTCAGCTGCACGCGGCCCGGCAGGCCCTCGTGGTGCTGCCCGCCGACGCCCCGGAGCGCGACGAGTTGCGTGGCCAGGTCGACGTTCTGCTGGGCGAGGTCGAGTCGCTGCGGCGGGCCACCGACGAGGCGGTCCGCTCGGAACGCGAGGAGGAGGCGGCCCGGCTGCTCCGCAAGGCCCTGCGGATCGCCGCCGACGACGAGGACCTCGCCGAACGGCTGGCCGCGCTCCCGCCACCGCCCCCGCGTGACCTGGCGGTACGGGCGGTGGAGACCGGCGTCCGGCTCACCTGGAGCGCGCCACCCGGGCAGGGGACGGAGGTGCGCTACCGGGTGGTCCGGTCGGACCGGCCACCCCGCTCGGCCACCGACGGCGAGACCGTCGCCGAGAGCTCCCTGACGGAGGCGACCGACCTGGCCGCACCGCCGGCCCGACCGCTGCACTACGGCGTCTTCGCGAGCCTCGGTGGGGACTGGTCGCGCCCCGCCGCCGTCGAGACCCGCACCGTGCCCCCGGTGTTGGGCGTGCGGGTGTCGGTCCGCCCGGAGGAGGTGTCCTGCTCCTGGCGGACGCACCCGGCCACCGAGAGCGTCCGGGTACGCCGCACGCTGGGCCGGCCACCGGCCTCCGCCGAGGACGGGGAGCCGGTGAGCGCCAGCCGCACCGGGCTCTCCGACGACATCGGGGACGGCAGCACCGACCGCTACTACGGCATCGTCGCGGTCTACCGGGACGAGCACGGCACCGAGGTCGAGGCGCCGCTGGTGGTGGCCCGCGCCACCCTGCGCGACGCGCCGCCGCCGTACGTCGAGCGGCTGCGGGCGCACGTCACCGCGCGTGACGCGCGGACCGCGACGGCCAGCTTCGTCTGGCTCACCCCGGCCACGGGCACGGTGTCGATCCGCCGGTCGGAGCTGCGCCCGACGTGGACGGCGGGCACCCGGATCCGCCGCGACGAGATGGAGGGGTACGGCGAGGCGCTGGTCAGCGACCGGATCGTGCAGGAGGCGGAGACCCTGCTCGAGGTGTCCGTGCCCAGTGGCCGGTTCGTGTACGTCCCGTTCACCGTGGACCGGGCGACGGACACGGCGGTGGTGGGCGAACCGCTCCTGCTCGGGGTGACCGAGCCGGTCCGTCAACTCGTCGCCCGCCGCACCGGCGACGAGGTGAACGTGGCGTGGGTGTGGCCGCCCTCGGTCAACCTGGCCGAGGTCACGTTCACCCCGCCGCAGGGCGCGCCGACCGTACGGCGGCTCACCCGTGGGCAGTTCACCGAGTCGGGCTGCCGGCTGCGGGTGGGTGCCGGCGGGGGTCGGGTGTCGGTCCGGGCGGTGGAGCGCGGCGCCGGCGGGGAGACGTACTCCGCCACGGAGTCGGTGCCGGTGGACGGGATGCCCGTCGCGTTCGGCTACCACATCCGGCGGGACGGCGGCCTGTTCAGTCGCAAGCGGCTGCTGAGCGTCGAGGTCGACCAGCCGTGCGACGGGGTGGAGCTGCTCCTGGTGGCCGCCTCCGGGGTCGCGATGCCGGCTCGACCCGAGCGGGGCAGCGTGGTGAGCCGGGTGACCGGGCTCTCGCTGCATCCGGACGTGCCGTGGCAGCTGCCGTTCACCCTGCCCACCGGGCTGGCCAAGCCGTACTGGCTGCGCTGTTTCGTGATCCGGCCGCCCGGGGCGCGGGTCACCGATCCGATCGACGAGATGAAGGTGTCCTGACATGACGAGCCTCTCCTGCCCGTACTGCTACGGGAAGATCGACCCCCGCGGGCCGTGGTTCCGGTGCACCGGGCGGCGGTCGCCGGGGAAGGAGCCCTGCAAGCCGCAGTGGGACGAGGCGCGGGAGCGGGAACTCGGCATCAAGGAGCTGGTGCTGCCGTCGTTCGCCGGACCCCGACGCGCCCTGCGGCCGGTGAACGCCGCGCCCTGCCCGCACTGCGGGACCGAGTCCGCGGTCAAGGTCTGCCCGAACTGCCACAGCCGGTTGCCGGCGGCGTTCGGCGAGGGGCGCAGCCCGCTGATCGCCATGGCCGGGGCCCGGCACACCGGCAAGAGCGTGTACCTCAAGGTGCTGTCGCACCAGCTCCGCCATGGCATGGGCCAGCGTTTCGGGGCCGACGTGCGGCTCGCCGGTGACCGGCAGTTCCAGGAGGAGACCGGTGGCGGCACCGACTTCCTCGACCCGTCCGGTGAGCTGTTTCCCGATGGTGGCCTGTACCAGCGGACGAATCAGGCGCAGAGTGGGCGACGCGAGCCGATCGTGTTCGCCTGGCGGCAGAACCGGCGGATCACCGGCTACGACACGACCTTCCTGTCCTTCTTCGACACCGCCGGTGAGGACCTGCTCGACCAGGAGACGGTCGACAACCTCGGTTACCTCGGGGCGGCCGACGCGCTCATCCTGCTGCTCGACCCGTTCATGATCCCACAGGCACGGGACCGGATCCGGCTGCCGGACTCCGCGATCGACAAACACGCCAACACCATCGACGTGGTCAACCGGGTGACCGAGAACCTGCGGATCAGCCACCGTCTCGGTGGCCGCAGGAACATCCCCATCCCGGTGGCGGTCGCCTTCGCGAAGATCGACGCCTTCTTCGACGTGCTCGGCGCCGACCATCCCCTGGTCCGCCGCCCGGAGCCCGGACCCCACTACGACGAGCAGGCCGGCCGGGAGACCCACGAACACGTCCGCGCACTGCTGCACGACTGGGGCGCGGACGACATCGACACCCACCTCACCCACAACTACAAGAAATTCCGCTACTTCGCGGTCTCCGCCCTCGGCTCTGAACCGGACTACGACGCCAACACGGTCGACACGCGCGGGGTCCAGCCGTTCCGGGTCGACGAGCCGCTGCTCTGGCTGCTCAGCGAGTTCAACGTGGTGCCGCGCCGCCAGGCGGCCCGATGAGCGGTCACTTCGAGACGCTGATCTACACCGACTGCCGGCCGGGTCAGGGGCTCAAGGGCAATGCGGGCCTGCAGTTCCAGGCCCGGTCGGCGGACTCCACCGCGGCGGCGGAGGCCCTGGTCAGGAACCACCTGCTCTACGAGCCGCCGTCGCGGTGGATGGCCGACCGGCGACCCGTCGCGCAGTACCCGCCCTCGTTCGCGCACATCAGCTCCGACGGTGTGCTGGCCACGGCGGCCGGGCTCTACCTGGGCCGGGAGGCGAACGGCAGCCGGGAGGGCAACCAGCTCACCCACGCCGTCGTCACCACCGACCCGGCCAGCTACGGCGACCTGCGACCGGCCCAGCTGTTTCAGGCCAGGTTCTGGTCGACCGAGCCGGCGCCCACCACCCGGTCCGATCCGGTGCGGCTCGACGACGGGGTGGGGGCCGACCACTCCCCCGTACGGGCGCAGGCCTTCGTCCTCGGTCAACCGAACGGCCGGGAGACGTTGCTGGCGCTGGTCTCCGCGCTCGCCGAGGCCGGCCGGCCCGGGCGGTCGCGGGTGCTCTTCGTCGGCGACGACATCGCCTCGATCGTGGCGTGGCTGGTCGCCGGCACCCTCCTGCTGCCCCGCGAGCGGGCGTTGGAGCTGGGCTTCAAGATCTACTCGACCGATCCGGCGCGCTCGGCGCTGCCGGTCGTCGCGGTCCTGCCGGAGTTCGCCGGCCCGGCCGGCCGGATCGACAACCCGCTCGGCTACGCCGTGTTCGACCTGCACCGCCACCAGCACACCCCGGTGGAGCCGACCGCGTCCGCCCGCCGGTGGGTCGACCTCTTCCTGACCGAGGATCCGCGGGACGTGGTGGACGCCCTGGGAGTCGCGACGGCGTCCGGGCTGACCGGCGACGACGCGGCGGAGGAGGCCGCCGCCGCGCTCGGCCTGGCCGCGATCCTGCACCGCCTACCGGACCCCCGGCACGCCGAAGCCATCGTGGGCTGGTTGCGCACCGGGCCGGAGGGGATGCGCCGGGCGTACGGCGCCGACGTGGCGGACCTCTTCGCCGAGACTCCCGAACGCTGGGAGCAGCGGGTGCTGGTACTGCTCGACGAGGTCGGCTGCGACGGCCTGTTGCCCGGCAAGGCGGCGGACGTCCGACTCGCGCTCATCATCAGCGAGGTGGAGGACGCCCGTGTGCACGGCGTGGTGACCGACCGTCGGCTGCCTCCGCTGCCGGCCGGCGAGTGGCGCCCCGACCACGGCGAGCAGGCCCGGCAGTTGCTCACCGAGGCGCTCACCTCCGGCGTGACGCCGGACCGGTTCGCGGCGCTGCTGTGGGTGGCGACCCGATTCGACGTGGACGTACGGTGGCCGGACATCGCCCGGGCCGCCGAGGATTTCGTCGATTACTGGGCCGACCACCCCCGAGGTGTCCGCGCCCGCGGGCTCGCCTGCCGGGACGAGCTGGAAAAGCGGCTCCTGGCGGCGCTGGAGGATCGCGCCCGGCGCGGCGCGAAGGAGCGGGCGGAGGTCGGCGACGGCTGGTGGCGGCAGCTGCTGCCCCGGGTCGAGAGACTGCCCTCTCCGCTCGCGGAGGCGGCGTTGGGCGCGGCGGTGCGGCACGGCGACGAGCGGGACTCGCTGATCAAGCGGTACCTGACCGGCAGCCGGGACGATCCGCGTGGCTTCTCCGAGCTGGCAGGGGCACTGTGGAGCCAGTCCGCGCCGACGACGCCGGAGCTGGAACTGCTGCTCGACCTCGCCCCGGACGGCGCGCGCCTGCCCGGCCGGGTCTTCCGGAAGGTCAACGAGGAATGGACCAGCGGCCGTACGGCGGACCGGCGCCTGTTCGACCTCTGTCACCGGCTGGTCGCCCGCGACCTGATGGCACCCACCCCGCGGCTCGCCGCCGAACTGGCCGAGGACGCGAAACTGATCGACACCATCGCCGCACTGGGCCGCGGCCCCGACCAGCGTCGCAGGGCGGCCCTCCTCCGCCAGCTGCGCGACTGCCCCGCGCGGCTGGTCGAGATGCGGCAACCCGAGGTCGTCGTGGCGCTGAGCCGGGTGGTGGCCTTCCTCAATCTCGACGGGGTGTTGGACCGGCATCCGGCCCTGCGTGCGCCCTTCGTCGACCGGCTCGTCACCGCGTTGACGACCGAGGACGGCGAGGTGCCCGCGGTGCTCGCCTACTACCTGGTCGCCAGCTCGACCACACCCACCGAACCGCAGATCAAGCGCCTCACCCAGGCGCTCGGGCAGTGGTTGACCCGGTCCCCGGACGGCCCACTCGAACGCGCCGGCCACCACTACGCCCAGCTCGACGAGGCCTGGCGCACGGGTTGGCAGCGGTACGTCGACAGTTACAGCGGGCGGCGCCGCAGGTACCGCCTCGCCCACCCGTTCCGGGACCGGTGACCCGTGCGGTTCATCGGGCGTCTCCTCCACTTCGCCGTCAGCCTCGGCCTGCTGTTCTCCGTCGCCCTGCCGCTGGCCTACCTCACCGCCGTCGCCGGCCTGGCCGCGGGAATCGCGGTGGTGCTCGGGGTCGCCGGTGTCGTCCTGGTCGGCCGCGCCCCCTGGGTCCGGGTACGCACTCCCGACGACGTGCACGGCGGCGCGCTGGCGGGTCGGGTGGCGCCGGCCTTCGTCCGGCGTGACCGGGCCTGGCCGCAGTACTTCGCCGTCCAGGTGCTGCTCGACGCCCGGGCGTCGGTGGAGCGCGTACGGCTGATCACCCGCCAGGTCTGGGTCCGGCCGCGCCGGTGGGCCCGGGCCCACCGGGTGCGGCTCTGGTGGCCGTTCTACGTGCCGGTCCTCGCCGTGCAGGCCGGGGCGACGCTGGGTGTGGTGGCCGGGGTGCTGGGCGCCGGGCTGGTCACCGTCGGGGTCTCGGCGGTCGCCTGGCTCGTCGGCGTGCCGGTGGTCCTGCTGCTGCGCGGGGTGGACGCGGGCTGGCAGAGAGCGCTGGGCGCCCGGGCCAGCTGCCGGCACTGCCACCAGCTCGCGGCCGTTCCCACGTACCGCTGTCGTGGCCCGCACCCGCCCGGCCACCGGTTGACCGGCGCGGACCTGCACCGGGACCTGCGCCCCGGGCGGCTCGGCGTGCTCTGGCGACGCTGCGGCTGCGGCGAGCTGCTGCCCACCACCGTCCTGCGCGCCGCGTTCAGTCGCCGGTTGGAGGCGTGCTGCCCGAGCTGCGGGGAGCTGCTGCTGCCCGGTGCCGGGGTGGTCACCGACGTCCGGCTGCCGGTGTTCGGCGCCGCGTCGGCGGGCAAGACGCAGCTCATCATGTCGGCGCTGGCCGGCCTGGAGCGGGCCGCGAAGCAGGCCGGAGTCGAGGTGTCCCTGGCCGACGAGCACAGCCGGCAGCGGCACGAGGTGTACGCGCGGCTCATGCGCGAGGGTGCGTCGCCGGCCAAGACCGAGGCGTCCGGGCCACCGGTGGCCGTCACCCTCCGCTTGGCCCGGGGGCCACGGGTGGCGCTGGTGCATCTCTTCGACGCGGCCGGCGAGAACCTGGTCGACCGGGAGCAGAACGCCCGGCTCGCCTATCTGGACCACGCGCGTTCGCTGATCTACGTCCTCGACCCGTTCTCGATCCGCCGGGTGCGCGACGGGTTCGAGAGCGGCGCACCGGAGGTCTTCGCCGCGGCGAACCCGGCGACCTACGACCCGGAGGACGCCTACAACGCGACCGTGCAGCGGTTGCAGGAGTACGGCGTGCGCACCGACCGTCGGCGACTCGCCTTCGTGGTGTCCAAGGCCGACCTGCTCGAGAAGATGTCCGCCGGTCCGGGGGGCCCCGGCGGGGTCCCGGCGTGGTTGCGGGAGAACGGGCTACGCAACCTCGTGCTGTCCGCCGAACGCGACTTCCGGGAGGTGCGCTTCTTCCTGGTCTCCGGGCGGGACGCCGGCCCGGACGGCGGCTTCGGGCCGGCGAACTGGATCCTCGGCAGAGAGTGGAGCGATCTTGGCTGAGCAGGGGAAGGGATGGGTGCCGCCCGGCCACCGGGCGGCCCGGCTGGTGATCCTCGGCGCGTTGCTGGCCGCGTTGGCCGCCGGCGTCGCCGCGCCCGCCATGGCCGGCCTCGCCCGGGGCACCTGGGACCAGGCCGCGCAGGTCGTCGCGTACTTCCTGGCGCCGCTGCGGGGCGGGGCCGAACCGGTGCCCCCGACCACGCCGACACCCACGCCGGCCAGACCGAAGCCGAAGCCGACGCCCAGCCGGACCCGCTGAGGTCAGCCGGCGCGGATGACGGTGCCGTGCGGCCCGACCGACAGGTGCAGGGCCGCCTGGACCGGATGGGCGAAGACGTGCTCGACCAGGGGTTCCCGCACCAGCCGGTCCAGGGCGTCGCGGATGCTGCGCACCCCCAGCCGCAACGCCTCGGGCCGGCGCATCAGCTCCTGCACTCGTGCCACCACGGCCCGCTCGTCGACGGTGAGCCGCACCCCTTGCCGTGCGGCGCTGGCGACAAGCTGCGCCAGCAGCTTGCGGACGATCCGGTCGACGAACTCCGGCCGCAGGATGTCGAAGACGGTGATGCCGCCGCCGAGCCGGCCGAGCAGCTCGGGGCGGCCCAGGGTGGCGGTGAAGTGCTCCCGAACGGCGCGTTCGAAGTGCGCGGTGACCTTCTCGTAGTCGGGCAGTTCGCCGCCGTCGAGCCAGCCGTACGTCTCCGCCGCACCCAGGTTCGAGGTGAAGATGATGATGGTCTCGGAGAAGTACGCCGTGTTGCCCAGCGCGTCGGTGAGCCGCCCGTCGTCGAGGACCTGGAGGAACTTGTCGAACACCGACGCGTGCGCCTTCTCGATCTCGTCGAAGAGCAGCACGCTGAACGGCCGCTGACTCACCCGGTTGGTCAGCTCGCCGCCGCGCTCGTGCCCGACGTACCCGGGCGGCGCGCCGGTGAGCCGCTCCGCGGAGTGCGCCTCGGCGAAGGTCGACATGTCGAACCGGGCCAGCGCGGTCTCGTCGTCGAAGACGAATTCGCTCAGCGCCCGGGCCAGCTCCGTCTTGCCCACGCCGGTCGGCCCGACGAAGAAGAAGATCCCCTTGGGTCGGGACTCGGCGTTGTGCGGGTCGGCCACGAAGTCGATGCCGACGGTGGCCGAGGTCAGCGCCCGGCGGACCCGGTCGACCGCGACGGGTTGGCCGATGACGCGCCCGCCGACGGCGGGGCCGAACCGGTCGAGCCGGTCGCGGACCCGACGCCAGGGGTCCTGCCGCGGACCGAACAGGGTGCGCTTCATCAGCGTCCGCGGTTCGTCGAGCGGGACCTTCTGCAGGTTGCTCATCCGCCACAGACCGTCCAGCTCGGTGATCGCCATCCCCTCGCTCAGGTTGGCCAGCACCCGCAGGTCCTCGGGGACCTTGCGGGCGGTGGCCGCCTCGTGGAAGTGACGGGCCTGCTGGTGGAGGTAGACGTGTCGTTCGTCGAAGGTGGGCAGGGCCGCCTCGACGACCTGCACGTACGGGCGGTCCCGGTAGAGCCACGCCGGCAGCGCCGCCAGGTCGTCGGCGACCAGCACGAGCAGGTTGCGCAGGGTGCCGCTCTGGGCCGCCTCGGTCATCGCCTTCGCCACGGTGCCCAGCAGGCGCCGTTCGGCGTCGCCGCCCCGGTCGGGTGGCGACAGCAGCAGGTCGGCCTGGTCGACGAGGAACGCCGACGAGGTGGTGGGCTGCCGCAGCACCCGCCGGACCGCGGCCATCGCGTCGTACGGGTTGGTGAGGGTCGGCGGGGGCGCGTCGCGCAACGCGGCGGCGAACCTGCCCCGGGTGGCTCCGGCCCGGTCGGTGGCGGCGGACGGCTGACCGGAGGCCGCCCCGGTGCCGCCCCCGGCCAGCCGATCGAACTCCCGCTGGTCGTCGTGGCTGGCGAAAGTCAGCCCGTCGACCGGGTCGTAGTAGCCGGTCAGTTGGTAGCCGAAGATCGACAGCAGGCCGGTGACCGCGGTGCGCAGCGGGTGGAACGAGCGGTCCCAGCGGACCAGGTCGCGGACGTTGCCATGGATGACGACGTGCCGGCCGCGGGCGATCTCGGCGGTGACCCGCTCCAACCAGGCCGCTGCCGGTGGCGCGGTGGGCCGGCCCGCCGCCCCGTCGGTCACGACCGGCTCCGGTCGTCGTGGACGGGCCGGGTCAGCGCCTGCCGGGCCGGCGGGCGGGGTTCACCGGGCTTGCCCTCCCAGTGCAGGCCGTCGGCCTCCACCCCCTGACCGGCGAGCTCGACGTGGAAGCGTTCGAGCAGCTCCTCGGTCAGGTCGCAACGGGAGGTCCGGCCGTCCACCGTGCGCTCGACGACCGTGTCGGAGCCGTCGGTGCGGTACTCCAGCCGGTTGCCGTCGCCGTCCCCGGCGTGCACGGTGAGCTCGATGGCCGAGCCGTCGGCACGTTCGGCGAGGAAGACCACGGCGTCGGGCCGCTCGGTCAGGCTGTCCGGCACGACTCGGAGGCCGGCGGCGGGCAGCGCCGCGCTGGCCGCCTCCACGATGAGTGCCACCCGTTCCAGCTGGTCGAGTCGGGCGTCGGTCGCCGCGGTCACCGCCTCGACCCGACCGCGCAGGTCCGCGACGCGCCGCTCCCAGCGGTCGGCGTTGCCGCCGGCGGCCTCCCGCCGCAGACCGGTGACCTCGGCGCGCAGCTCGGCCTCCCCGTCCACCGCGACACCGGCCGCTTCCGCGTCGGCCAGCACGGCCGAGAGCTGGGCCGACAGCTCGTCTGTCTCGGTGGCCAGGCGCAGCAGGTGGGCCTGGCGGTCGCGGACCGTCTCCAGGTGCGCCCCGACCGCCTCGCCGAGCCGGCGATGCAGGTCGGCGAAGCCGCGTGGGTCGCCCGCCCGCCGCCGGGTCTCGTCCAGCAGCACCGCGATGGTGCGGTGCCCCACCGGGTCGAGCTGTTCCGCGTCGGCCAGCCCACGCAGTGGCGCGACGGCCAGCTCCACCGCCCGGCCCTGTTCCTGGCGGGTCAGCTCCTGGGAAACCTCGGCGGTGAGCTCGTCGGCGCGCCGTTCGGCGCCACGCAGCTCCCGGCCGAGCCGGCTCAGTCCCGCCTCGTCGGTGGGGCGGCGCAGGCCGGCCACCCGGTCCGCCTCCACGGTGACCCGGGCATGCTGGGGCAGTCCCCGCGAGGTGTCGGCGAGCTGGCGAAGGCGGGTGGCCAGCGCGTCACGGCGGACGTCCGCCGCCCGTACGCCGGCTGCGAGACGCTGTTGGCGCTGCTCCTCCCGGCGTCGTCGGCGTTCCTCCTGGCGCCGCCGCCGCGCGGCCTCCAGCTCGGCGCGGCGGGCCGCGTCGAAGTCGACGGTCGTGTACTTGGGGCTGCCGGACATCATCGGCCTTTCTCGTCGTCGGAGGGGGCGGTGGCCGGGTCGATCGTGATCCCCTGGGCCCGCATGGCGGTCTCGAATCCGGCGCGGAAGTCGGGCACCGGCGGAACCCCGATCCACTGCACCCCGTCGTCGGCCAGCCGCAGCTCGATGCCGGCGGAGGTGTCCTCGGGCGGCGGCGCATGCCGGTCGGTGAGGAAGTGCAGGCGTTGGTTCGCCGAGCCGCGCCAGCGCAGATCGGCGTGGCGGGCGGCCACGTACGGGCCGTCCACCAGGATGTCGAGCTGGCCCAGCAGGCGGAGCTGGTCGGGGTCGCCCTGCCGCCGGAGATGTTCGACGGTCCACCCGCTGAACGACATCACCGACCACTCGCGGTCGGCCCGGATCCGGGTGACCAGTGCGCTGAGTCCGGCGGCCTGCGCCATCGGCTCACCGCCGGAGAAGGTCACCCCGGTGATCTCGGGTGACAGGCCGCCGAGCCATCCGGCCAGGTCGTCGACGCTACGGGTGGTGCCGCCGGTGAACGGCAGGTCCTCCGGGGCCACGCAGCCGGGGCAGCGCAGCGGACAACCCCGTACCCAGATCACCGCGCGCAGGCCCGGCCCGAGCACGGTCGTCCGGTCGGCGACCCGGCTGATCTCCAGCGTCGTGGTCATCGTCCACCTCGTGGAAAGGGATCGGACGCCCCGGCGGCGACCATCGCGCACCACGGGCAGTCACGGCGCCCACGCGGGTACACGTGGGTCGGCACGGCGGGGCACCCGACCAGCCGGTCCCGCGCGTACGCCAGCGCGGCCGCCCAGGAGCGCGGGCCGGGCCGGGCCGCCGGCGCGTCGAAGCCGGAGTCGAGGGCCTCGCCCAGCCGGCGCCGCAGCACGTCGGGCAGCACGTCCGGCGGTACGGCGGCGGCCGGTGCCCGGACGTCGGCGCCGAGCAGCCGGCAGCGGCGCGTCCGGACGTTGTCGACCTCCTCGACCGGGCCGGTTGCGTCGGGCGGCACCCCGCCGTAGGGGTGGAAGCCGAGGCAGGCGAGTTGAGCGGTGAGCACGGCCAGCGCCCAGTCGTCACCGGACCGGTCCCGCCGGTGCCCCGCCGCGCCGAGATCCTCCGGGGCGGTGTACTCGGGACGGGAGAACGGGCACGGCAGGTCCGTCCCGGTCGTCGGGTCGTGCAGCTGCCAGCCGTCGACGTCGATGAGGCAGACGCCGCCGGCGGCGGTGACGAAGACGTTGGCCGGGGCGAGGTCGCCGACGACGTGCCCGCGCTGGTGCACCGCCTCCACGACCCGGGCCAGCTCCTCCGCCACGGTGAGCCACCAGACCCAGGTGACGCCCGGCAGCATCCGGGCCCGGGCGACCGGGTTGAACAGCAGCGGCAGCGGGGCGAACCCGGGTGGCGCGAGCCGCGGGGCGGCGTATCCGACGAGGCGGTCGTCGGCCCGCCGGTGTACGGCGGCGGACGGCCAGGCCACCACCGGGCGGCCGGCCCGCCCGGTCCAGCCGGTCGGTTCGGCGAGCAGCACCCGGATCCGGGTGGCCAGCTCCGCCGGGTCCACGCGGTGCAGCACCTTCGCCACGGTGTCGGGCCGGTTCCGCAGCCGGAAGACCCGGCCCTGGGAGCCGACCGAGCCGACCGGCGCGGCCAGGCTGTCGGCCGTCCGACTGCCGTCCCGGCCGACCAGCCACACGTCGAGGGTCATCGCGGCACCGCCAGCAGCAGGGTCCGGTCGTCGTCGGTGAGGGCGCCGACCCGCCGGCCGCCGAGCACCCGGGTCAGTGCCGTCGGGTCGGGATCAGCGGCCTCGACCAGCGCGAACAGCTGGGCGAACGCCGCTGCGGCGGCCTGGCGGGGCTGGCTGCCGTCGTACTCGACGAGGAGGTTGTCCAGGCCGTCGGTGCACACCGCGAGCCCGGTGAGATCGGGCAGCCGGGCGACCAGCCGTCGGGCGCGCCGGCGGGCCCGGGCGGCGGGCAACAGGGTCGTCACGCCGGGCGGCTGGTCCGCGCCGCCCGGCGGGGCGAGCAGCAGGTCGAGGTTGCCGTCGGCGGCCCGGACCACGACGGCGCCGTCCCCCACCGCGAGCACGGCCACCCAGGGTGGACGGGCCACCACGACGGTCACCGTGGTCGCCAGGTCCTCCGGGTCGAGGTCACCCGCGGCCCGGGCCAGCGCCCGGGCGGCACGGCGGAACCGGCGAGACAGCCGGTCCCAGGCGACGTCGAGCAGTCGGGACCAGTCGGCGGCGGTGGTCGGTGGCCCGTCGGCGGCGAGGGCGACGAACACCCGCACGGCGAGGGTGACCACCAGGGACGCCCCGGTCGCGGCGCACCGCCGGCTGCCGGCGCCGTCGGCGGCGACCAGCAGCAGAGTGCCGTCGACCTCCCGCATCGCGTAGGCGTCCTGGCCGCTGACTCCGGCGCGGGCGTGCGCCCCGCCCGCCACGCTGCCGCCCAGCACCGACCAACGCGCCGTCATGGGAGATCGTCCCCGTAGACCTGGCTGCGCACCCGGTCGAAGTCGACATGGTCGGAGGTGGCCACGAGGATCAGGTCGAGCAGCTTGCGCAGGTCGAGGTCCGCCAACGGGAAGTAGCCGCTGGGGGTGGCGAGGGCCCGCATCACCTCGTCGTCGACTCCGGGCACGCCGAACGCGAACAGCTGCATCCGCCGCGTCGACCGCCACTGCTCCAACCGCCGGGCGAGCGGCCGCCAGTCGTCGGTGGGGTTGCCCTCCTCGTCGGTGGGGGTGCCGTCGCTGACCAGGATCAGCCGAGGCCCGCCGGTCTGCTGGGCGTGCACCGTCTGTACGTGCTGGCGGCGCTGCTCGACGAGGTCGAGGGCCAACTCCACTGCCGGAACCATCGGGGTCGCGCCGCCCGCGACCAGGGCCGGCAGGTCGAGCCGCGCCGCGGGTACGAAGGCAGCGCCGTCCTCGGCCGAGGCCGTTCCTTGGCCGGAGGCCACCTGTACCCCGCCCGCGCCGAACGTGACGACCACGAACTCGACGTCCCGCAGCGGTCCGCGGCCCTCGGCGCGCACGGCGGGCAGCCAACGGGCCAGCTCCTGGTTGAGCGCATCGATCGCGCGCACACCGTTGCTCTGGGTGGCCGCCATCGACCAGGAGGTGTCGATCAGGAGCGCCACGAACCGCCGCCGGTGGGTGTCGGTGACGAACGGGATCCCGTCCGACTCGTCCGGCCCGTCCTCGAACAGCGCGAAGGGGTTCACGGCAGGACCCGCTCGGCCAGCCAGCGGTCGCCCGGGTCGGGGCGCCGGCGGACGACCGCGCCCGGCGGGGGCGCCGGTCCGTCGCCGACCCACCAGGCGGCGATGACCACCCCGCCGGTCTCGACGAGCCCGCGCGGCTTCAACGTGGCGTGCACGCTGCCGAGTTCGTCGCCGGACGGCGAGGGCCGCCGGGCCGCGTGCCCGGCCCGGGAGACGCCGGCCCGGAGCCGGGCGGAGAAACTCGCCACGTCCCTACCTGACGGACCGCCGCCCGGCTCAGCTGCCCGCACCGTCGGGAAAGGACCACCCCACGCCGTATGCGTAACCCTGCTGCAACCCGTCGAAGGCCGAGGTCACCTCACCCACCGCGTCGGGATGCAACCGATCCGGGCCCGGGCTCCGGTCGTCCACGGCACGGGGTGGGACGCCGTCGAGCCGCCACGCGGTCACCGGCCCCCGGTCCTGCGGGAAGCGCAGCCGGACGGTGCAGTGCGCGCACGGTGTCAGCGGCTGGAAGACGTAGTGCTCCCGGACGGCCTGCCCCTCGGGTACCCGGTAGTGCACGCAGATCTGGTGCCGCTCCCCCGGTGCCAGGATCCGGGGCAGAGCGAGGGTGAGCCGGAAGACCTGGCCGGCGTGGTGCCGGGTCAGCTCGCGGATCCGCGCTCCGTACAGGACGTCGGGTCGCACGTCGTGCCCCGGGGCGTCGTCACCGGGTCGGCGCGGCAGGCTGAACTGCACGGTGATCCGGTCGATCGGCCGGATCGCCACGACATCCCGCGTCTCGTAGAGCTCGGGAGTCGGTGTGTCGAGCCGCAGCAGCGCGTTCATCGCGTGCACGTGCCAGGCGGGACCGGGCTCGGACTCCTCGACCGGGTTCTCCGGGACGGCGGCGCGGACCAGCCGGGCGACCGCCTCGTCGATCCGGCGGCGGGCGGTGCGCTGCTGGACCGAGAGCTCCGCGGCGAGCC
Organism: Micromonospora citrea; assembly: GCF_049629545.1. Lineage (GTDB taxonomy): Bacteria > Actinomycetota > Actinomycetes > Mycobacteriales > Micromonosporaceae > Micromonospora > Micromonospora citrea_A. Next base: position 238,220 of record NZ_JBNADX010000003.1, on the reverse strand, counting down.
GGTCGGTGCGGCGGTCCAGCCGGAGGTAGGCGTGGGCGGGATCGAGGGCGTACGCCAGCTCGACGGCCCGGTGCAGCTCGCGGGGCATGTCGGCGGCGAGGGCGAGCAGGGTGGCCCGCACCTTCGACCGGGTCACCGCCTCCGGCTCCGTCGGTGAGGCGCCGCAGAGGTCGGCCAGCCGTGGGCCGAGTCGGCTGCGCAGCGGGCTGCGCTGCAGGCCCGCGCCACGGCGGAGGTCCAGCAACTCCTGGCGGAGTCCGGCCTCGTAGGCGGGACGGGGTTCGATCCCGGCAGGCAGGGTGCTCTCCCTTCCGTGGGTGGTCCGTCAGGACGGTGCGGAGGCTACCGCCACCGCGCCGCGCTCGCGGCCCCGTTGATCGCCGGCCGTGCCGGGCGCGACCACATGCTGGCCAGAAAATGGGCCATTGTCTGGCCAGTGTCGATGGCTCGTGAGCGCGAAAATGGACCCGCTCACGTCGCATTCTTGGGGGGACGGGACCGTACCGCCGTCATGTGGTCGAACACAGTGGATGGTCATAGCACATGCCGGTCGGTGTGCGGAGCCGCCGATCGGTCGAATGGGGAACGGGCGTCGGCTGCCCTGACGGACCTGTCCGGCCCGACGCGTGGTCCGGCGCGCTTCGGCGGATCCGCCCGCGGTGTCGCCGTATCGGCCCTGCGGCCCGGCGATTCCGTCATCGAAGTACCGCGAACCGCTCGTTCGCCGGGCCGGGGCTCGCCTCCGCCGTCCATTGGAGACATTGTTACTGCTCGACCACGACACCTCTTCGCACGCAATTTGCAGATTCGAGACGGTGACTCATTCCACGAATTGGAGGGGGCGTCATGAGGAACGCGGATGATTCGACCTCCCGACCTTTCCTGACCAGCTCTGTCAATTTTGCGACACTCGACCGATCGGAGAATTCGCGCCTCCGGTCCGCCGAGGACGAACTGCGCGACCTGGCCCACCGCGGCGAACTTGCCGCCGCCGCGGCGACCGCGGCACAGGGGGTCCGCACCCGACTGACCGGCGCCGCGTACGCGATCGCCTGGCCGATAGTCTTCGCCAGGGTGACGCGGCCGATGGAACGCCGACGCGGGCACTGGGCCTGCGCCACCTCCATCCGGATGCTCGCCGACGACTGTCTCGACCGGCACCACGACGACGTGGAGGCGGTCGTGCTGGACCTGCTCGCCAACGCCAGGGTGCCGATCGTCGACGTCGAACGCTGGCTCTCCGCCCGGCTCACCGCCGCCACCGTCGACGGTCACCGCCGTCGGCGCGGCGGCCGGGGCGCGCTGCAACGGCCCCGAGTCCCGGCCTGGCTGGCCACGGAACTCGGCGACGACCCGTGGCTCACCGAACTGGCGGTACAGATCCTCACCTGGGTCGGCGTCCCGGCCACCGCCGGCATCGAGCTCTGGCCCCTGGACAGTTGGGTGCAGCGCCGCGAGGCCGTGACCGGCGACCCGACCGGTGGCGACGGTCGAGCCCTCCCCCGTGAGATCGAAAGGGTGCTGGCCGCCATGCGACGACGCCCCCGGTGGTACGCCGACTACGTGGAGCGGCCGCTCGGCCGCAAACACGCCCCCGTCCTCGCCGTGCCCGGGGACGGGGTGGCCGACCCCCGGCCGCTGGTGCCGGTCGGGTCGCAGGAACGGGACGAGGCCCGGCTCGCCGACCTCGCGTCCGCCGCCGTGGAGGCGATCAGCCGTGGCCTGCGCGGTGGGGCCGACCCGTACGACACGGTGGTCGAGGTGCTCGGCGCGGTCTTCGGCGCCGACACCGGCGGCGAAGAGATCGACCGCACGCCTGGCGGAGCGGCCGCCACCGAGGAGCGGGTGTCAGTCCTGCTCGCCGACGACGTGGCCGTCCGGCGGATCGTCGACGAGGTGCTCCGGATCATCGCCGACATCCGTCCGTGAGCACGTCGCCCCTACCCGTTCGGTGGCGTCCACCAGGGCGACCGGGTCGGCCCCGGCCGCCAGGGCGGCGCGCCAGGCCTCGGTGAACTCCCGTTCGAGGAGTCGCCGGATGCGGGCCCGCTGCGCCGGGGAGAGCTCCCTCGGTGTCGGTCCCGGGGCGGCCGACGGGTTGTTCACTGCTCCGCCGCCGGGCGGCGGCCGCCGCCCGGCGCGCGACGGAATCGCGACGGACGTCGCCGCGTCGCCGGCCGGGCCGGACGTGGCGCGGCCCGAGGTCGGTCGCCGCTGCCGATCATGGTTGTTCGACGGGTTGGTCCCGGCCAGCCATGATGCCTCCGATCCGCGCCGCACACCATACGTGTCATCCGTCCCTCATCTGACGGACGGGCGGTCGGCGCGACCGCTGCCCGCCGACCGACCGGGTGTACCGATGGCCGGCGGGTGGGCGACCCCTGGGAGGGCGTCAGCGGTACGACTTTCTCCGATGGGACTCCACGTCGCCTCCCCTCGTCAGTCAATCGAACCGGCCTGTACGGGCATTGCACCCCGGTCCGGTGAGCGGTATTCCGGGAAAGGACGGGATCCCGCCCGGTCGCTCGTCGAGGAGGCACCTGCATGTCTGCCGTACCGCTGGATGGTGACGAGGCCTGGGCGGAGGGTTCGTTCCTGGACCGGATCGCGCCCGCCGACCGTCAGGAGTTGCTCGCTCTCGGGGTCACCCGCACGGTGTCGTCCGGCCGGCGACTGTTCACCGAGGGCGCGCGGGACACCCACGTCGAGGTGCTCCGGCGTGGTTTCGCCAAGGTCACCGCGATGGTGGACGGCGTGGACCGGCTGCTGGCGATCCGCGTACCCGGTGACCTCGTGGGAGAGTTCGGCGCGATCACCGGGCAGGGGCGCTCGGCCACCGTGACGGCCTGCGGTGACCTGGTGTCCACCGTGATCCGGCAGGTGGACTTCCTCCGCCTGCTCGACCGTCGCTCCGCCGTCGCGGCCCAGGTCACCGCGGTGGTCGGCGAACGGCTACGGTGCGCGAACGAACGGCGGGCGGAGTTCGCCTATCCGGTGCATGTCCGGCTGGCCCGGGTGCTGGCCGAGATCGCGGCCAGCTGCGGGCGGATCACCGACGACGAGATCGTCATCGGGGTGGCGCTGAACCACACGGAACTGGCCACCCTGGTCGGTGCGGCGACGGACACCACTCAGCGGGCGCTGCGCGTCCTGCGCGCGGAGCGACTGATCCGCACCGGATACCGTCAGATCGCGGTGCTCGACCTGGCCGGGCTCCGCGCGCTCGCGGCCCACGGCGATCGGCACTGACCCGACGCCGGGAGCTGGCACGAGCGACGGTGGGCGTAGCCACCGGTTCGCACGACGGTGCGGTCGGTGGGGCGGGCGGGACTCGAACCCGCGATGCGAACTGCTCGCTGCCACGAGGTGGTCAGTTCGCCAGCCCTTGCCTTCGCAAAAGATCAAGATTACTGTCGGCCCGCAAGGCGATCGGAACTGCCAGGACTGGCCGCATGTCTCCTGACCTTGACCACTCCTCCCGGCCTGCCGGCCCGACTCTGGCCAACGACTACGACAGCTTCGCCGAGGCGTACGCCATCGAGACCGAGTCCAACCTCGTCAACGGCTACTCGCGGTCCTGGACCTGTCCGGAGACGTGGCCGGACGGCGGATCCTCGACGTGGGCTGCGGAGCCGGCCCCCTGCTCGCGGCACTACGCGATCGCGGCGCCCTCGTGACCGGCATCGATCCCAGCGTCAAGATGCTGGACCTGGCCCGGCAGCGGCTCGGCGACGGCACGGCCCTGCATCAGGGCGGTCCGGGCGCCGATCGGCTGCCGTTCCCCGACGCCGCGTTCGACGATGCCATCGCGTGCCTCGTCCTTCACTACCTCGAGGCCTGGACGGCACCGCTCGCCGAGTTGCGGCGCGTGCTCGTACCCGGCGGCCGGCTCATCGGGGCCGTCAACCATCCCTTCGTCTACCACCTGATCAGGCCCGAAGGCGACTACTTCGCCACCGAACAGTGGACCGACGAGTACACGCCAGCCCGCCGTGCTGACGGCCTGGCACCGACCACTGCACGCGATGACCAACGAGTTCACCGCAGCCGGCTTCCGGATCGCCGTCGTGAGCGAACCACCTCCCGCCCCCGGTGCCCGCGAGGCGTTCCCCGACCTCGTGACCTCCCCCTCGGGGTACATCCTGTGCTTCCTGTTCTTCGTCCTCGAGGCTGCCTAGTGCGACAGCGCGCAACGACCGGGCGCACGTAGCCTGATACGGCACTGGTCGCGCCCTCCGACACGGGTCACGCGGGGATACCGAACCCGGCCGGGTGCCGATAGTGTCCGAGAATCGCACCGCCCGTACATCCGGAGGGCTCCGTCATGAGGTTCGGACTTCCGTGGCTGCCCCGAACGGTGGCCACCGTGCTGCTTCTTCTCGGAGGGGTCGGCGTGCCCGCCGCGTCCGCCTCGGCGGCTCCGGCGGGGGCGGACCTTACTGCCGACCTGGCCGGCGGGACGATTCCGCTGGGGGTCACGAAGAAGACGCTCCATCTGAAGATCAGCAACCGGGGCGACACGACCCCGACCCGGGTCGTCGTCCGGGTCGACGCGTCGGATCTGGACCGGTTCGATTTCAGGATCATGCTCTGGCCGACCGGCGGGCCGCGTGACTGCGACGGCGATTCCTCCGGCTGGTACTGCGAACTGCTGCCGGATCAGCTTCCGGGGCCGGGCGAGACGGTGGAGCTTCCCATCCTCGCCACCGTCCAGGCCGAAGAGCCCCTCGCGGGCCGGATCAAGGTGACGGTCGAGGTCAGACCGGAAGACACGAATCCGGTCGACAACACGAAGTGGTTCTCGATCGAGGTGGTGGACAACCCTGAAGCCGACCTCTCGGTGATCGCGCCGGACGTGACGCAGTCGGTGCGGATCGCTGCCGACGGCAGCCTCGCATCCACCGGCACGTTGAATCCGGGCGAGACGGGCGCGGTGCGCTACACGATCGCCAACCAGGGGCGGAAGCCGGTCGATGGCGTCAAGGTCGAGCTGCGCCTGCCCGCGGGCGCGACGTTCACCAGGCCGCCGGGTGAATGCGTCCTCGGTGACGCCGGGCGTACGGCGGTCTGCACCTACGACCGGCTGGCCCTCGTTCCTGTCGACCAGGACACCGACCCGAACGACCAACTCCACTCCGCCGTCGAGCTGTACCACCTGGTGACGGTGTCGGCCGCCACGAAGGCGCCGGTCACGTTGCGGAACGGGACCGTCCGGGTGGAGGGCCTGAGCGACCCGCGGTCGGACCGTTCCGGCCCGGCGCGGAGCGACCTTCCCACGAACGCCGTCGCCGTACGGGCGGTCGACGTGGACGACAGCGACAACCAGGACGGGTTCGCGGTCGTGGTGGCCGCGAGGAGCAGCGGCGGAGGCAGCGGCGGCGACCCCGGTGACGGTGGTGGCGCTGGTGGTGGCGGCAGCTTGCCGATCACCGGGTCCCAGGCCGGGCTGACCGCCGGGACCGGTCTCGCCATGCTGGTGGTTGGCGGCGTACTGCTGCTCCTGACCCGACGGCGCCGGGCGATCCGGTGACCCTCGACGGGTGACCGGTGCCGGCGGCAGGCAGCTGGCCCTTCAGGACCCCGACCGCCGGGCCGACGATCCAGAGGGCCGCGAGGAGCCGGAACGCGGGCTCCGGCCTGACCAGGGACGGAACCACGACCGGCCGGCGAGGTGCTGGGCAACAACCACTTCCGTCGCCGCATCTTCGGCCGCGCTGCGATGTCGATCGGCCTCGCCGGCGTGACACCGCACGAGCTGCGGCACACGGCGACCAGTCTGGCGGTGCCCGAGAGCGCCTCACGGCTGTTGACGGAGCAACTGCCATCCGCGCTCCTGCCAGGGCTCGTCCCGACGCCGGAGCGCCTCGGCCCGATCTTCGGCTGTGGACCGTGCGAGCTCGGCGTCATCCACGCTCATCCAGCCGTCGCGGAACGCCTGCTCGTATTCGTCCCAGTCTTCGATCTCGACACGCGAATCTCGCTCGTGGAGCACCGGGTCCAGTTCGAGATCGATGTACCGCCAGCCTGCTTCGGTCCGCTCCGGCGGGAGGCATACGTCGATCTCAAGCCGCCGATCGGCGGGATCGCCGACCCACCACGCCACCCAGGGTCGACCCGCGCCGAGGAGGACCACGACCGGTATCGGAAGAGTGCCACTGTCATGCGGAGCACCCCATCGTGAACCAGCCGGGCCTCGCAGCCAGGTCCCGTCACGGTCCTGACGGACGGGCTCCAGGTCGAACCAGAAGATGCCTCCGGGGCGTTTGATCTTGAATAGACGTATGCTCCGGCTGTTCTGACCCTCGTCCACAGGGGGCACGCTAGGGGCAGCACGGATTCGGCCGCTACCTGGCCGCTCCATGGTTCTTCCACACCTGCCGCGACCAACGTACCGAGGTGTCGCAGATCAGTTGGCGGATGAGTGTCGCGCATCAGTCGACGGATGACAGGTTCGCTGTGCCCGCTGCCCCTCGGTGACCGATCAGAGGCGGTCGTCGAGCGCCTGGCCCGCGACGTCGATGACCATTGACCAGACCCACGGGGTCGCCGCGCTTCGGGTGCGAATGGACCGGATGAAGCGCCGGCTGCTGGTGGCGGAGTCGGTGACCGAGGTCAACCACCATGCGAACCACACCGCCACGATCGCCGGCGACCCGCTGCCGCTGAGTCTGTTCAGCCCACAGGCATCGGGCGGGGCCCGATGAACCCGATCCGACCGCCTGATCCGCCGGTGCGGGTCCGCGGGACGGAAAGACCAACCCGTTCCGGCTCCTTCGCGTCCTCACCACCCGGAGGTGCAGGCGCACCGTCATGGCACCCGTTCGGCCGCGACCGGGCGCCTCTGCGCTTCTGTCGGGCGCGTTCTGCTCAGCCTTGGAAGCCGACGCCGCAACCAGTGGGGTTCCGCCGTTGCGAGAACGGTACCGATGATGCAGGTGGCGATGGAGATGCTCCACGCCCCGATCGAATCGACGGGGTAGGCGGGGATGGCCCAGATATGGACAGCGCCCTTCGTGTCACGGGTAGCCAGTGACATCGCGATGAAGAGCCCCATTGGTGCCGCCCAGGCGACCTGGCGGCCGATGAGCGGCACCGCCGCAAGCCCGACTCCCGTCCAGAGGAGCAGCCCTCGCAGCGCGTACAGGACGACGTGATGCTGTTCGTTGATCGCCAGAGCGAGAACCAGCAGCGTGCTGGCGATCATTAGCAGGGCCACGATCTGTGCGACCTCGAGACGACGCAGGCTGCGTGCGGCCCGCACCTCCATCTCGTTCATGTCGCTGTGCAGTGCGGCAACAACGAGACACGCGAGCGGCAGCGGCAATAGCAGGGCACCGAGCAGCGGCGCATTGGGCTGGCCCGACAGTTGTGGGACATCAACAGCCTGTTGCCCCCAGATTGCCCCCGGAGCTGCGGCGACGGCCATCACGGACAGGATCATGGTGAGCCGACGAGGCTTTAGGAAGCCCTTGACCTGCGCCAAGTCAGGCATCACAGTATGGTCCCTCCAGGGTGCGGTAGAACCCCGCGATGGTCGCTCTCTGCTGGCCGTCGGGCAAGCTTCTCAGGTCTGTCGCCGCAGCCAATCTGGCGGCAGGCAAGCGCTGCGCGACGATCGGACCGGCACTGCCGACCAGTATCCAATCCATGACCCGGATCCACGCTTCCGTCCACGCCTGCGTCCGTGGCGAGTCGTAAGACTTGCAGGTCCCGAACGGCGGGAGCATCTGCACCGTCATCATGTACGCGGTCGAGAAGTCGGTGATGCCGAGCGGGAACCCGTCATCCTGGCCGGTGGGCGAGCGGTGCAGTCCCTCCTCGACGAAGGTGATCGCGGTGACCGGCTTCGGCGTCATCGCCGTGGCCGCGGTGATCCGTTCGGCGAGTTCCAAGGTATGCGGAAGGTACTTGCGGTTCTCCGGCCAGACACACACCCGTACGTCGGTTCCGGCGCACCGCGGCTCCGATGGAGCTTCTCGAGGGCGGGAAACCGGCCCCGCAGCGGCGACACCAGCGACGGCAAGGGTACCGACGAGCACCGCGACGAATGCGGCGCCCACACGCCGGGCCGCTCGGGGCCGACCCTGCCGGCTCATGGGTGTATCGGGCGACCAGAAGATGGCGGCGACCAGGGCGACGAGCGACAGTACCGTGCGCGCGGCGAGTGCGCGCGGAGTCAACTCCACCTGCGGCTTACCGGATAGCACGACGAAGGAGAAGACCGGCTGAGAGGTGGTGGCGAAGACCGCGACGAGCACTCCCGCTCCGGCGATGGGCGCGGCGATCTTGGTGTGCAGGTGGCGGCCAGCCAGATCACCGATGGCGGTCGCGGTGACGATCGTCGTCGCACCCAGCAGTAGATAGCTCGGCCAGATGACGATGTCGTCGGTGGCTAGGGCGGTGGTTACGATGGCGGCAAGGACCACCACGGCGTAGGCGGTGATGGCGTACGCCACAGTCGCGGCGATCCGCGTCAGCTCCACCATCTCGGGCCGGCGCGCACTCGTCAAGATGCGGTCCGTCATCCCCTGACGAGCGGCGCGACCTGACGACCACGCGGCTGCGGCTGCGGCCGCGGCCGCGAGGAACATCACCGGTCGCTGGGCGTAGGCACTCGTCTGTGGCCAGACGCCGATCCACTCCCGGTCGAGACCGAACAACAGCGCTGCGCCCAGGACGACGAGCGGTGCGACCAACCAGCGCATCGGCGACCGACGTAACTCGATCAGCAGGATTCCGATCACTGGTCGCTCCCCTCGTTCGCGGCGGCCAGCAGGGTTGTGTAGCCCCGCTCCAAGGGAGAGTCGCCGACCGCGTCACTAGCCGCGCCTGCGGCGAGCTTGTCGGGGGTGTCGAGGAAGGCGATGCGGCCCTGCACCATCACAGCGACCTCGGTGCACATCATCCCGACGTCCTCGACCAGATGCGTACTGACGACCACGGCGCAGGTGGCGGCCAACCTCCTGACCAGGAGGCGGAACTCCATGCGCTGCAGTGGATCCAGGCCGACGGTGGGCTCGTCGAGGATCACGAGCTTCGGTGTACCGACAATGGCCGATGCGATCCCGCAGCGCCGCAACATGCCGCCGGAGAGCGCCTTGAGGCGGGTAGTGGCCCGGTTGGAGAGGTCGACCATCTCCAGGGCGTCATCGACTGCGGCTGCGGTGTCCGCAGCGGGCAGTTCCCGGAGCCAGGCGGCGTATCGGATGAACTCCCGCACGGTGAAGGAGCCGTAGTAGCCAAAGTCCTGCGGCAGGTAGCCGATGTCCCGGCGAACCCGGCGCGCATCCGCAACGGAATTCACCGTCGAGCCGAAGATGCGTAGCTGCCCCGACTGGGCGGGCACTACGGTGGCCAAGGTCCGCAGGAGAGTCGTCTTTCCCGCGCCGTTCGGACCGAGCAGACCCAGTACGCCTTTCCCGAACTGCAAGTCAAGCCCTTCGATGACGCGTCGCGATCCGTACCCTTGTCGGAGCTCGCGCGCTTCGATGGTGGCCGTACTGGTCTCGATCGTTGCCACGTGATTGATCTCCTTATGCTGACGTCTTGAATTGAGGTGCGACCGAGAACGGCCGCACCTCAATCCGTTCACACTACTGCCAGTCGACCCCCGCGCCCGTGGCCTTGTTCCAGCACTCGAAGGCCTTCTGCCCGCTGCCGGTCTTCCAACTGGACGTATAGTCGCCCTGATAGTCGCACTCGACCCACAAGCGCCACGTGCCGTCCCCACCGCGACAGTCCGTCCAGCCGGCGGTATTCCGATAGTCGCTGGTGCAGGTGGTTCCGTCGACCGTCTCGGTCACCGCGGCGCCGGCGGGGGCGCCGAAGGACAGGAATGCGGCTGCGGTAATGCTGGCCAGTGCCATTGCTCGCTTCAACGTGCCTCCTCGTCGGGTTGATACTTCGAAAGTGTGGTCAGCGCCAACGGACATTGGCGCCCAGGACCTCGTTCCAGCACTCGTAGCTGTCGCTTCCACCACCGGTGTGCCAGTCGCCGGTGTGATCCGCCTGCCAGTCGCACTCGACGTAGATCTTCCACGTCCCACTTCCACCGCTGCAGTTGGTCCATGCGGCGGTCTCACGGTGGTCGGTTACGCACGTCGTGCCGTCCTGGTTCTGGGTGATGGCCGCCTGCGCCGGCGCCGCTGCCGCCATACCTACGCCGGCGATCAACGCCGCTCCCGCGATGACAGATCGTAACTTCATGCTCGACTCCGTTCCTTGGGGCTGGTGTAGAAATCCTGTCACCAGCGCGCATTTCGGCCGCATTCGGCGAGCACCCCGGCGGCATCCAGCTCAGATTCATCCCCTTGACCCGCCAAAAAGTGACGTAGTCCGGCAGCGATGGATAATGGGCGTCCGTCGGTTCCGTCCAGCCAGCCGGTAGCCTCTGTCACGTGATGACGGACAACTTCGACGTGGCCGACTTTGCTCGGCAGTTCCGAGCCTTCATGACCGCGGTATCCCGGCTTGCCCCACCCGAGAAGCCTTCCGCGCTGCGGCGACGGCTCGAGTCGCATCTGGGGAGGGATCCCGATGGACTCCCGGTGGTCACCGATTCGTTTCCGGCGTTTGAGCACCCCAACATCCAGGTGGCGCTCGACGCGTACCTCGACGAAGGGGGCAGGAGGGCGGACCTGCTGGGGATAAGCGGCGCCAACCGCGAGCACCACGGCTTGGCGGACATCGTGAACGCCACGGGCCGTCATCAGCAGTTCGATGTGGGCGCTGTCGACTACGTTTCGGTCCCGGTAGGGGTCGAAACGGACATGACGTGCATCGGCTTCGGTCTACTGTTGATCGTGTCGTCGGACGACCGCCTCGTCGTCCTGCTACGCGTCGGGGCGCGTCGTACCGGTATGCCGCAGGTGCAACTGGAGGTGCTCACCGCCGACGTGACCGCGGCGAGGCGGTTCCTGGACACCATCCGCAACCTGGCGGTCGAGCGCAGCATCTTCCGTGGCCAGGTCCTCTCTTTCGAGTCACACGAGTTCTCCGACGGTCTGGGACCACTGCGGTTCCACCACCGGCCCGAGGTCGACCAGGCCGACGTGATCCTTCCGCCCGGTGCGCTGGAAGCCCTGCACAGAAACGTTGTCGGGACGACCGAGCACCGAGCTCGCCTTCAAGCCGCCGGTCACAGGCTCAGGAGGGGCGTCGTTCTGTACGGGCCGCCAGGCACCGGCAAGACGCACACGCTGCGACACCTGATCGGTCGGGCACCGGCCGCGACGGTCCTGATCGTCACCGGGTTCTCCGCGCAGTTCATCCGTGAGGCGTGCACAATGGCCCGGACGCTCGCGCCGGCCATCGTGGTGCTCGAGGACGTGGACTTGGTCGCCCAAGGGCGCGAGCGTCCGTCCGCGGCGCTGACCAACCCTTTCCTGGCCGAGATCTTGAACATGATGGATGGAGTGGCGGAGGACGCGGACGTCACCTTCCTGCTGACCACCAACCGGCTGGAGGCGGTCGAGGAGGCGTTGGTGCAGCGCCCTGGTCGCGTGGACCTCGTGGTCGAGGTTCCGCCGCCGGACGAGACGGGCAGGTCCCGCCTGCTGACCCTCTACGGAAGATCGCTCCTGCTGAGTGACGCCGACGTCAGCCGGATCGTAGAATCAACCGCCGGTGTCACCGCCTCGTTCTTCGCTGAGTTGGGCCGCCGAGCCGAGTTGTTGGCTGCCACGAGCGGAGATGCGCGGGCGGACGCCGGTCACGTCATGCGAGCTCTCGATGAGTTGAACGGCAGCCGAGCGGCTTTCGGTAGACGCGGGTAGTCGTCTCCCCGGCTATGCGATCCCAAATTGCAGTGGCGCCGGCTCGTCGCCTCGAAGGATAGCGACGTGCAGCTCCTGCAGTTCGGACGACGGCTCAATGCCGAGTTCCTCACCCAGTGCCCTCCTCGCCTGCTGGTAGGCACTGAGCGCCGCGGAGACGGCGCCTCCTGCGTAGAGGGCCTTCATCAGCAGCATCCAGCACGGTTCTCGTAGCGGGTCAGTGGCCAGAACGTCCCGCACGTTGGGGATGATGGACGACACATGGCCCTGTGAGAGCTGGGCGAGCATGAGGCATTCCTGGGTCCCGATCCGCTGTTCGTCGAGCGCGTCCAGGCGCCGCCGCAGGCGGCTGGAGCCAGCGGCATCGATTCCGGCCGGACCGCGCCACAGCCGAAGCGCCCGTTCCAGTGTCTCGATGGCGGCCTTCGCGTTTCTCGCGTTGAGTTCGCGCCGACCCTGAGCCGCAAGAGAACGGAACCTGTGCACATCGACGAGTTCCGGGTCGACATCCAGTTGGTAGGACGCTTTCAACCCCACGCCGTTTCCCGGCACTGTCAATAGTGAATCGCCCAATCGTTCGTCGACTCTTCTCAGGGCGCGTCGAACCAGGGCGACATAGTTACGCAAATTCGCAGCACCGGAGGATATCGCGTGGTCCCAGAGCGCTTCCGTCAATGTGTCGAGGTGAATCTGCTGCCGAGTCTCCAGAAGGAGCATGACAGCGAGGGCGCGAGCTTTTGAAGAAGTGACCTTAGCGTGCTCTGCCTCGTTCGCAATCAGCAACGGACCCAGTATGCCAAACAATGCAGCTCCCCGTGTAGCGTGACGTAAGTACATCAAATGAGACGTCCCGATGTCTACCGCACGGGCCCCGGTCCGGCGCAGGGGCAAGGCCGGCCGGCGATCCGCTGCCCTTATCTGCCCAGATCACGGGCGTCGGACGGTGCTCGATGACCTCGGCTTGCCGACCGGTGCGTTTCGCCGGACGACTGGCCTCGCCATCCACATGTCGTCTGAGGCTCGCGAAGATCAGGCGATCTGCCGGAGGTCGCTGCCGTAGTCGAAGATGATCCGCATCCGGGCGCCCAGTGCTCGTGCGTATCGGCTGAGGGTCGCCACCTCATTGGCGTCCAGGTCGCCGTTTTCGATCTGGCTCACCCCGCCGGGCGTGACTCCCGTCAGCTCGGCCACCTGCCGCTGGGTGAGACCGAGTCGCTTGCGCTCCTCGGCGAGGCGGAACGCGCTGACCCACGCCTCGGTACGGGCACGTTCCGCATCGAGCGCGTCAGCACCGCCTGCGGCCAAGGGCCAAAGACGAACAGAAGCCGGATGGCGACGTCGCGGCCAGACCTCGGCCGCAGTTCCTTGAGGTTGCTGATGCTCGAACCCCGGAGAGTATCGACCAGCGGACGCCCCAGACCCGGGCCGGTCTCGGCGAGCATGTCGATCGCCGCGTTCACGGACCGGTACGCCGCAGGATCGGTCCGACGCAGGGCCCGTAACCAGTCACGGACATCACCTGTCGTCCTGACCGCCCAGCGATGGGCTGGCCCGTTGGTCACGGGGCAACTACAGCTCGGGCTATACACAGCCGACCACGGTCAGACCGATCCAGGTCAGACCAATCCAGCGAAACTGGCGAAACCCTTGCCCACCAGGCTGAGTCTCGGTCACCGCGAACCACGGAAGCGCAGGTCAACAGCGAGGTCACGTTATGCGGTGGGGCGGGCGGGACTCGAACCCGCGACCGAGGGATTATGAGTCCCCTGCTCTAACCGGCTGAGCTACCGCCCCGATGCCGCGCCGGATCGTAACCCGCGCGACGGATCACCGGCCACCACCGAATCGGCACGAACGATCACCCGTGCCAGCACGATGGGCTACGCGAGGATAACAGTCAGCAGCCGCCGGGGACGCCCCGCGATCACTCCGGCGCGCGCAACTGCGCGAGGACCGCGCCGGCCGTACGCCAGCCGCTGGCCAACGCGCCCTGGATCGACGGGCTGTCCCGGTGGTCGCCGGCCACGAACAGGCCGTCGCCGAGGGCCACCGGCTTGCGCAGCCGCCCCTGCGGCGGAGGCGCGGCCGGCAGCGCGTCGGGGACCTCGACGGTGCTGAGGTGCTCCCAGTCCGCAGTGGAGCGCCCGTAGAGCCGGTCCAGCTCACGCCGGATCACCGGCTCGGGCGGGGCCGAGATGCCGACCACCGAGGTGGCGATGAGGTGCCGTCCGGCGGGCGCGTAGCCGGGTGCGGCGTTGCTGACGACCACGGTGTTGGCGACGAGTTCCCGGCGGTCCCCGTCGAGCAGCAGGATCGGCTCGTCCAGCGGCGCCTCGGGCGCGGCGTGGTAGTAGGTGGTGTAGCGGTGCATGCGTACCCGGGCCAGGGTGGGCAGCAGGGTGCCCGCCGCCGGCGGGTCGACGGCGACCACGACGGCGCGGCAGGCGATGTCACCGGATTGGGTGCGGACCCGGCGGGGCGCGACCTCGGCGACGGGGGTGTCCAGGGCGATCAGTTCGGCCGGCAGCGGGGCGGCGACGGCGGCGGGCAGCGCGGCCATGCCCCGCGCCGGCAGACCGATCCGGCCGCGCGCGAAGGAGCGCAGGATCATCGCCAGCACGTGGCTGGAGGTCTCCAGCTCCCGGTCGATGAGGACGCCGGAGAGGAACGGCCGCAGCAGTTCCTCGATGATGGCGTCGGAGAGCCCGGCCCGGCGCAACGCGGCTTCGCTGGTGGTCTCCGGGGCGGTGAGCAGCCGGGTCTTCGGCAGGGTGGCGCAGCCGGCGGCGAGGGTGGCGAAGCGCAGCCGGTCGAGCAGCGAGCCGACGCCGGCCAGCGCGGTGCCGGGCGCGCCGCCGGGTTCGCGCAGCGGGTTGACCAGCCGGTCGAGCCGGTCGCCGCGGCGCAGCAGCACCCCGGAGGTGAACCAGCCCAGGTCGAGGGTGTCCAGGTCGAGCAGGGTGCCCAACCTGGGGTAGGCGGTGTTGAGCACCTGGAAGCCACGGTCGAGCAGGTAGCCGTCGACGGCGTCGGTGGCGACCCGGCCACCGAGCCGGTCGCCCGCCTCCAACAGCCGCCAGGGCACGCCGGCGCGGTGCAGCCGGCGGGCGGCGGCGAGCCCGGCGAGGCCGGCGCCGACGATGACGACGTCCGTCTCAGCGAGCATCGCCGGCCTCCGTCGGGGTCCGGGCCGCGCGGGACAGCCGGCTGGGCCACCAGACCTTCGGCCCGATGTCGTACGCCAGCGCGGGCACCAGCAGCGAGCGGACCACGATGGTGTCCAGCAGTACGCCGACCGCCACCGCCACCCCGAGCTCCACCAGCACCACCAGCGGCAGTACGGCGAGCGCGGAGAAGGTCGCGGCGAGCACGATCCCGGCGGAGGTGATCACGCCGCCGGTGACGGCGAGTCCGGCCAGCACCCCGGCCCGGGTGCCCCGCTTGACCGTCTCCTCGCGGACCCGGCTCATCAGGAAGATGTTGTAGTCGATGCCGAGGGCGACCAGGAAGACGAACGCGAAGAGCGGGAAGGACGCGTCGACCCCGGGGAAGCCGAAGAGGTATCGGAAGATCAGCGCGCAGAGCCCCAGCGTGGCCAGGAACGACAGCACCACGGTCGCGATGAGCAGCACCGGGGCGACCAGGGCGCGCAGCAGCAGGGCCAGGATGACGGCGATCACCACCAGCACCACCGGGATGATCACGTTGCGGTCCCGGGTGGACGCGTCGGAGGTGTCCACGTTGATCGCGGTGAACCCGCCGACGACCGAGTCGGAGCCGGGCACCCGGTGCACCGCCTCGCGCAGGTCCCGGATGGTCCGCTCCGCGCCGTCGCTGTCCGGCGGGTCGGCCAGGGTCGCCTCCAGTTGCACCAGGCCGTCGACGACCTTCGGTGGCGCGTCCGGGGCGGGCGGGCCGGTCCGGTCGCCCTGGCCGACCGGACGGACGGCGGCGACCCCGGGGACGCCCTGCGCCACCCGGGCCACCTCCTGCGCGGTCTCCTGCCGGGTGAAGATGGTGGCCGGGCTGCCGGTGCCTGCCGGGTAGTGCCGGGCGATCACCTCCTGCCCGGCGACGGAGTCGGTGCGCTCGGTGAACAGGTCGGACTGGCCGAGGGTGGTGGCGCCGAGCTGGGTGACGCCGACGGTGAGCAGGGCCAGCGCCACCGTGGTGACGATCCAGACCGGCCGGGCGCGGCGGGCGACGAAGCGGGCGATCCGGCTCCAGATGCCGTGTTCGGTCTGCGGGTCGGCCCGGTCGGCCTCGGGCCGGCGCGGCCAGAACGCCCACCGACCACCGAGCACCAGCAGCGCCGGCAGGAAGGTGAGCATGACCAGCAGGGTGGCGGCGATGCCGATGGCGGCGACCGGGCCGAGCGCCCGGTTGGAGTTCAGGCTGGACAGCAGCAGGCAGAGCAGGCTGACGATGACGGTGGCCCCGGAGGCGACGATCGCCGGGGCGGCGCCCTTCCAGGCGGTCCGCATCGCGTCCCAGGGGCGCTGGTGCCGGTGCAGTTCCTCGCGGTACCGGGCGATCAGCAGCAGCGCGTAGTCGGTGCCCGCGCCGAAGACCAGCACGGTGAGGATGCCCTGCGCCTGCCCGTTCAGCTTGATCACGTCGTTGCGCGCGAGCTGGTACACGAAGACCGATGCCAGCGCGTACGACGTTCCCGCGGCGAGCAGCGGGAAGATCCAGAGCACCGGGCTGCGGTAGACGACGAGCAGGATGACCAGCACCACGACGAGGGTGACCAGCAGCAGCGGCCCGTCGATCGCGGTGAACACCTCGATCAGGTCGGCGAGCAGCCCGGCCGGGCCGGCGACGTCGACGGTGAGCCCGTCCCGGTCGTCGCCGGCGATGCCCCGCAGTTCGTCGACCACCCGGCTGACCTGTTCGCCCTCGGAGTCGTCGATCGGTACGACCACCTGCAGTGCCTGGCCGTCCTGGCTGGGGATCGGCGGTGGTAGCGGGCCGACCACTCCCGGGACCCGGGCGAACCGGGCGGCGTCGGCGGCGGCCCGTTGCCGGTCGGCCTCGGTGATGCCGGTGGGGCGCTCGTAGACGACCAGGGCGGGGATGGTCGGCTCTTCGACGAAGCCGGCGGCGAGGTCCTGGGCCCGGGTCGCCTCGGCGTCGGTGGGCAGGAACGAGGCGTTGTCGTTGGTGGCGACCTCGCCCAGCTTGCCGGAGTACGGCCCCGCGATCCCGCCGACGACCAGCCAGCCCAGCACGACCGCCACCGCGATCAGCGTGGCCGTCCAGCGGCCCCGTCCTCCGGCCATCTCCACCCGTCCCTATCGACGCATCAATCGACGCAGCGGGAGTTAAGTCGACATCGCCCATCCTGCCGGCCGAGGACGCCCGGCGGGGCGGAAACCACCCGGTCCGCCGGACCCGCGGTGAGCCGGCGCGGGTGCGGGTGCGTCGGGCCACCGCATCCCGACGCCCCTCGGCCGAACCGCCGGGGCCGGCGAGACGATCACCCGGAGGCGGCGCGGAACGTCCAGGGGCGGCGCGGACAGCCCGGGGGGGGGCGGCACCGAAGACGAAAAACGCCCGCCGGCGTGGGCCGACGGGCGTGGTGTGGAGCTGAGCTCCCCCGTTTGGACTCGAACCAAAAACCTGCCGGTTAACAGCCGGCTGCTCTGCCAATTGAGCTACGGGGGACCGCTTGTCACCTCGCTGGCGGATCTCTCCGGCGCTCGGCGACGGCACAAGAGTACAGGACTCCCCGGGGGTTCGGCCCAGGGGGTTACCCCACGACGTTCCGCCGTTCGCCACGATCGACGGACCGTCGCCGCCGCACCGCCGCCGTGCGGAATAATACAGACAATTCGTCATCCCGGCACAACCAGGTATGAGCGCGGAGCAGGATGGGTAGTTAGCTGCCGACAGAGGACGCAGGCGCGAACAGGTCGGACCGGTCCGGGACCACCGGACGGGAACGGCGGAGCGTCAGGTACGGAAGGAGCCGCCATGCGCGGAAAGATCATGTTTCTTGGCGGGCTGGCTGCGGGCTTCGTCCTGGGCGCCCGTGCCGGCCGGGAGAAGTACGAGGAGCTGGTCGTACGGGGCCGCAAGGTGCTCGACCACCCCACCGTCCAGGAGGCGGCGGGTGTCGCGCAGGCCCAGGCGACCCGGCTCTACTCGGAGGGCAAGGACAAGCTCGGCCAGTCCAAGCTGGGCGAGAAGCTGGGCAGCAACGGCAGCAAGCCGGGTCTGACCGCGGCGGACGACGCGTTCGCGGGCACCCCGGCCACCGTCGGCGCCAAGACCAGCAGCACCGGCTCGGCCAGCTCCAGCAGCTCGTCGGCCAGCACCCCGAAGCCCAAGGCGCCCGGCTCGGGCACCAACGGCAGCACCATCTGATCGTCCGTACGCCGCTCGGGCCGGTCGCCGTCTGGCGACCGGCCCGACGTGTGTCTCAGGCGTCCCGTCGCAGCAGCCGGACGACCGCGACCCCGAGCAGCGCCACCAGCCAGCCCACGAAGACCGCCAGGCCGGCCCCCGGCGAGAGCAGCTCCGGGTCGGACGAGATCGACATGAACGCCTGCCCGGCGTTCGACGGCAGGTACGGCGAGATCGCGTCCGACCAGGCCTCCGGCAGCAGCGAGACCACCCCGGGCAGCACCAGCAGCAGCGCCACCAGGCTGGTCAGCGCACCGGCGGTGGTGCGCAGCAGCGCGCCCAGCGCCATGCCGAGCACGCCGACCCCGGCCAGGTGGACCGCCGTGCCGAGTACCGCCCGCAGCACTCCCTCGTCGCCGAGGGAGATGCCCTCGTCGCCGAGGACGCCCTGCCCACCGAGGAAGGTCAGCAGCACGGTCGGCACCAGCACCGCGAGGCAGACCCCGGCGAGGACCACCACCTTCGCGCCCAGCACCGGCCAGCGCCTCGGCACGGCCGCCAGCGAGGAGCGGATCGTCCCGGTGGTGTACTCCCCCGCCACCAGCAGCACGCCGAGGGTGCCGACGAGCAGCTGGGCCAGGTTCACCCCGCCGAGGCTGGCGCCGAGCGGATCCAGCGAGGACGGACCGCCCGGCGGGGCCGGCGTACCGGGCTCGATCGTCGCGTCCGACAGGAAGGCGGAGAACCCGAGGCCGAGCGCGGCGAAGACGACCACCGTGGCGGCCAGCAGCAGCAGGGACGACCGCAGCGTACGGAACTTGATCCACTCGGAGCGGACCACCCGCCACCAGGTGACGCGGGCGTCGGCGGGGACGGGAACGCGGGTGGGGGCGGCGGTGGTCATCGGATGCTCCTTCCGGTGGCGACCGGCCGGACGGCCTCGCCGTGGTACTCGACGGCGTCGCGGGTCATGGTCATGAACGCCTCCTCCAGGGATGCCTCGGTGGCGGTCAGCTCGTGCAGGGTGAGACCCGCCGCGGCGGCCCGGTCGCCGATCTGCTCGCGGCTGAGCCCGGTCACCTCCAGCAGCCCCGGCTCGTCGGCGGTCACCGTCACGTCCGGCCCGAGGAGCAGCTCCCGCAGGGCGGTCGCCTGCGGGGAACGGACCCGTACGGTGGTCCGGGACGCCTGCCGGGTGAACTCGGCGAGGGAGAGGTCGGCGATCAGCCGCCCCCGGCCGACCACGATCAGGTGCTCGGCGGTCTGCGCCATCTCGCTCATCAGGTGCGAGGAGACGAAGACCGTCCGTCCCTCGACGGCCAGGCCCTTGAGCAGCCCCCGGATCCACCGGATGCCGTCCGGGTCGAGGCCGTTGACCGGCTCGTCGAGCATCACCACCTGCGGGTCGCCGAGCAGCGCGGCGGCGATGCCGAGCCGCTGCCCCATGCCGAGGGAGAAGCCGCCGGCCCGCTTGCCGGCCACCTCGTGCAGGCCGACCAGGTCGATCACCTCGTCGACCCGCCGGCGGCCGATGCCGGTGGTGGCGGCCAGGGCGAGCAGGTGGTCGCGGGCCGACCGGCCGGGGTGCACGGCCTTCGCCTCCAGCAGCGCGCCGATCTCCCGCAACGGCGCGGGGTGCGCGGCGTACCGGCGGCCGTCGACGGTCACCGTGCCGGCGCTCGGGGCGTCCAGGCCGAGGATCATCCGCATCGTGGTGGACTTGCCGGCGCCGTTGGGGCCCAGGAAGCCGGTCACGATCCCGGGCTGCACCCGGAAGGTCAGCGAGTCCACGGCCGTCTTGTCGCCGTAGCGCTTGCTCAGGTCGGTCGCTTCGATCATGCGACCAACGGTCGCCCGCGTACCCGGGCCGTGGCGTCGGCCGGACGCAGACAATCGCGCGTACCGCGGGCGCGGTATCCGGGTGGCGCGGCTACCGCGCCCACAGGTGTGCTCAGCGCGCCGGCGGCGGCGCGACCCGGACCAGCCCGCTCTGGTACGCGACGACGACGAGTTGGGCCCGGTCCCGGGCGCCCAGCTTCATCATCGCCCGGTTGACGTGGGTCTTGGCGGTCAGCGGGGAGACCACCAGCCGATCGGCGATCTGCTCGTTGGACAGTCCCGCCGCCACCAGCGTGACCACCTCCCGCTCCCGCTCGGTGAGCACCCGCAGCCGCTCGGGGCCGGTCTGCGGCTCCGGCTCCGGCTGGGCCAGGAACCGGGCGATCAGTCCACGGGTGGCCTTCGGGGACAGCAGGGCGTCGCCGGCGGCGACGGTACGGATGGCGTCGAGCAGCTCGGCCGGCTCCACCCCCTTGCCGAGGAAGCCGCTGGCTCCGGCGCGCAGCGCCTGGAAGACGTACTCGTCGACCTCGAAGGTGGTCAGGATCAGCACCCGCACCCCGGCCAGGTCCTCGTCGGCGGTGATCGCGGCGGTGGCGGCCAGCCCGTCCATCTCGGGCATCCGCACGTCCATCAGCACCACGTCGGCGCGGGTGGCGCGGGCCATCTCGACGGTCTCCCGGCCGGTGGCCGCCTCACCGACGACCGTCAGGTCGGCGGCGGAGTCGATGAGCACCCGGAACCCGGCCCGCAGCAGTTTCTGGTCGTCGGCGAGCAGCACCCGGATCGTCACTCGGCCTCCTCCTCGGGGGCGGGCAGCTCGGCGCGGACCAGCCAGCCCCCACCGGGACGCGGGCCGGCGGCGAAGGTGCCGCCGACCGTCTCGGCACGCTCGCGCATCCCGAGCAGGCCGAGGCCGGCGCCGGGTCGGGCGCCGGTGGCCGGGGCGGTGCCGGGCCCGGTGTGGCCGTCCGGGACGACGTCGCCGTCCGCCTCCGCCGGCTCGGGCGTGCCGTCGTCGCGTACCTCGATGGTGACGCCGTCGGGGTCGTAGCGCAGGCGGACCGCGACGGCCGCGCCCGGCGCGTGCCGGTGCGCGTTGGTCAGCGACTCCTGGATGATCCGGTACGCCGCGACGTCCACCGCCGTGGGCAGCGGCCGGGGTTGGCCGGCGACGGTCCAGCGCACCGGCTGCCCGGAGCTGAATCCCTCCACCAGCGCGTCGAGCCGGTTGAGGCTCGGGGCGGGTTCGGTCGGCGCGTCGGACTCCTCCGTGCCGCGCAGCACGCCGAGCAGGGTGGCCAGCTCGTCGAGGACGGTCCGGCCGGCGGCGCGGACGTGCCCGAGCGCCTCCTCGGCCGCGTCGGGCTGCCCGCGCAGCAGGTGCCCGGCCACCCCGGCCTGCACGTTGATCAGCGCGATGTGGTGGGCGACCACGTCGTGCAGCTCCCGGGCGATGCGCAGGCGTTCCTCGGCGACCCGGCGCAACGCCTCCTCCTCCCGGGTCTGCTCGGCGCGCCGGGCCCGCTCCTCCAGCACCGCCACGTACGCCCGCCGGCTGCGCACCGCGTCGCCGAAGGCCACCGCGACGCCGAACCAGAGCAGCAGCACCACCACGGCCGGGTCGAGCCAGGGCACGCCGAGGGTGACCACGGCCGCGACCCCGACCGCCAGCGCGCTGGCCGCGCCGGCCGCAGCGGCGGTCCGCCGGTCGGTCCGGGTGGCGACGGTGTACGCGGCGATCGCCACGACCAGCACGAAGGGTCCCCGCGCCAAACCGGTGAGCTGCGCCAGCACCACGGCGACGGTGGCCACGGCGAGCACCGGCAGCGGGTGGCGCCGGCGCAGCGTCAACGCCCCGCAGCCGACGGCGGCGAGCAGCACCGCGCCGGCCGTGAGCGGTGCCCGGGGCGGCCCGCCGGGCGGGCTCAGCGGCAGCAGGCTCGTCACGAACAGCACGACGGCGAGCACCGCGTCGGCCACCACCGGGTGCGCCCGCGCGACCCGACGGCACTGTGCGAGGCGTCCCATGCGGCCCAACGTACGGCAGCCGCCGGACGACCGGCCGGGCGCATCGCCGGGCCGTCGCCCGGCCGTCCGGTCACCGCCGCCCGAGAGCCGGCGCGGCCGATGGCCCGGCGGTCCGGGGCGGCGCGGTGGCGGGCCCGGACACCCGTCCGCCCCGCCGCGAGGAGAGCGGCGGGGCGGTACGGGAGCGGGAGGGTCAGCGCCTGCCCGCGGCGTTGCGCTTCTTCTTGAGCTTGCGGTCGTCGCGCAGCTCGACGTACGGCTCCTCCTCCGGGGAGTGGCCGGCGGAGATCGCCCGGCCGCGCTCCAGCTCCGCGTCGAACTCGGCGCCGAGCAGGATGGCGATGTTGCTCAGCCAGAGCCAGATCAGGAAGATGATCACGCCGGCCAGGGCGCCGTAGGTCTTGTTGTAGGACCCGAAGTTGCTGACGTACAGCGCGAAGAGGCCGGAGATGACCAGCCAGATCACCACGGCCAGGATGCCGCCCGGGCTCACCCAGCGGAAGCCGCCGTGGCGGGCGTTCGGCGAGGCCCAGTAGAGGATCGCGAACATCAGGCTGACCAGGAGCAGCAGCACCGGCCACTTGGCGATGTTCCACACCGTCACCGCGGTCGAGCCGACCCCGATCGCGCTGCCCACCTGCTCGGCGAAACCGCCGGTGAAGACCACGATCACCGCGCAGGCCAGCAGCATCACACCGATCACGGCGGTCACCCCGAGCCGGATCGGCAGGGTCTTCCAGATCGGCCGGCCCTCCGGCACGTCGTAGATCGTGTTCGAGGCGCGCATGAAGGCCGCGATGTAGCCGGACGCGGACCAGAAGGCGGCGAGCAGACCGATGATCGCCGCGATGCTGGCCAGTCCGCCGGAGGCGCCCGCCTGGTCGATCGCCCCCTCGATGATCCGGCGGATGTTCTCCTCCGGGACCGCCTGGCCGACGGTGTCCTTGACACCGGTGGTGGCCCGCTCGCCGAGCAGGCCGAGCAGCGAGATCAGCACCAGCAGGCCGGGGAAGATGGAGAGCACCCCGTAGTAGGTCAGCGCGGCGGCCCAGTCGGTCAGGCTGTCGTCCTGGAACTCCTTGACCGTGCGCTTCAACGCCGCCGTCCAGCCGGAGCCGGGAAGCTCGCTCGGGCTGTCCGGGCCGTCGTCGGGGCCGACCGGCCGGCGGCGTACGTCCCGGTCCGACCGCCCGGCCTCGGCCCGGTCGCCCGGCCGGGGCCGGTCGGACACGGTGCCCGGGTTGTCGCGGTCGCGCCCGCTGCGGGCGGATGTCTCGTCGGAGGCCATGCGCCCCTCCTCGTGATCGGCGGTGTCCCCTCGACATGCCCCGACCGGGCCGGGCGTTAACCCCTCATCTGTAGAGCAGGCCCACCATCCGCCGGGACGCCACCGCCAGCCCGAGCGCGGTCAGCCCCAGCAGGTAGAACACGTCGGCCAGCCACCACCAGCCGCCCCCGCCGACGCAGACGTCGCGCAGCAGGTGCACGGAACGGTAGAGCGGGGTCACCTCGACCAGCCAGCGCAGCGCCGCAGGGTACGCCTCGGCGGGGACGAAGGTGCCGCTGAAGAGGAAGAGGACGAACTGCGCCGAGCCCATCAGGTCGAAGTCCTGCCAGCTGCGCATGAAGGTGGAGAGCGCCATGCCGGCGGAGCCGAAGGCGAAGCCGGTCAGCACCGCCGCAGGGAAGGCCAGCAGCGCCCGCCCGGCGGTGGTCAGGTCCATCGCCACCATCACCGCGAGGAAGGCCGCCGAGTACGCCGAGCCGCGCACCATCGCCCAGGACAACTCCCCCAGCGCGATCTCGAACGGGCGCACCGGCGTGGCGATGATCCCGTCGTAGAGCTTCTGGTACTTGAACTTGCCGAAGAAGTTGAAGGTGGTCTCGGCCAGCGCGCCGGTCATCGCGGACGCGGCGAGCATGGCCGGGGCGACGAACACGGCGTACTCCACCACCCGACCGTCGGGCAGGGTGAAGCCGTCGATCAGCCGACCCACCCCGACGCCGATCGAGAGCAGGTAGAGCACCGGCTCGACGAACCCGGAGATGAGCAGCAGCCAGTAGACCGACTTGAGCGCGGCCACGTTGCGCTCCACCATCGAGGCGGAGCGGCGGGCCGTGCCGGAGGTGTCGAGCAACCGGGGCAGGACGAGAGTGACCATGTGCGGCTCCTAGACCACGAGCCGGCGGCGGAAGAGGCGCACGGCCAGCGCCCAGCCGACCGCCGCCCAGGCGGCGAGGTAGAGCAGGTGGCCGACGGCGGAGGACTGCGGGGGCACGCCCAGCGTCGCCGCCCGGCACAGGTCCACCGCGTGCCAGAGCGGCGTGGCGTACGCCAGCGGGCGCAGCCCGTCGGGCAGTGACTCGACCGGGAAGAAGACCCCCGCGAAGAGCGTCATCGGGATGATCGCGAAGCGGAACAGCATGGCCAGCCAACTGTCGCTCGACACGACGGCGGCGTACGCGAACGCGGGCGCGGCCACCGCCAGGCAGAGCAGCGCCACCACCGGCAGGGTGAGCACCGCCCAGGGTGAGGCCAGCGCCCCGAACAGTGCCGTCACCAGCAGGAACGCGGCGCCGGCGGTGAGCACCCGGAACAGCACGAAGCCCAGGTGCCCGGCGACGATGTCGCCGACGCGCAGCGGCGCCGAACTCTGCGCGAAGTACGTCCTGGTCCACTGGAAGTTGCTGAACACCGGCCAGGTCGACTCGCCGATGGCCACCTGCACGGCGGTGGAGGCGAGCAGCCCGGGCACGATCCAGTCGAGATAGGGCACCCCGTCGACGCCCCGGTCGACGTACGCGCCGACGCCCAGGCCGAAGCCGACCACGGTGAGCGTCGGCAACAGGAAGGACGAGAAGACCCCGGCGCGCCAGGTGCGGCGGTAGCCGGTCAGGTAGTGCGCGAGCACCGCCAGCGCGGGCACCGCCGGCCGCGACCGCTGCGCCACGCTCACCTCGACCCCCGCCCCGCCGCCGTCCACCACCCGGCCTTCCTACCCCGGGGGTACGACAGGCCGGACCCACCCTACGGCCGGCGGGTCGAGGTGTCGCGCCGATTCACCGGTCGGCGGCGCGGGCGACGCGCAGCAGCGCGAGCAGCGCGTACCCCCACAGCACCAACCCCGCGCCGGTGCCGACGACCAACCCCGCCGAGGTCGACGAGGCGAGCGCGACCACCAGCCCGGTCAGGGCCACCAGGCACATCGCCACCGCGAGCGGCACCAGCAGCCGGTCGCGCAGCACGGGGGCGAGCGGCACGAAGTGCACGCCGACCACCGCGCAGATCAGCACCGGGACGAACTCGCCCCGTCCGGCGGCGGAGAGCAGCAGCGCGCCGAGCGCCGCCACGGCGAACTCGGCGGCGACGATGATCCCGTACCGCCGGTCGGCGCGGTGGTCCCGGGGCAGGGCCGCCGCCGCGCGGCCGGTCCGCAGCACGACGGCCGCGCCGCCGAGGGCGGTCAGCAACGCCGCGCCGCTGGCGACCACGAGCAGGGTCCGCAGCGGCTCCTCGGCCGCCGGCACGCTGAACCAGATCGTCGCGAAGACCCCCAGAACGAGCGCCGTCAGACCCGCCTGACGCCGTGATCGCACATCCACAGTCGACCCCTCCCCCGTTGCGGACGCCGATGCTACGCCGCCCCGCGCCGGGCGCGGTCAGTCGACCAGGGTGCGGCCGGTGAGGTGCAGGAAGACGTCCTCCAGGCTGCTGCGCCGGATCAGCACGGCGGCCGGCGTCAGGCCGCGTGCCTCCACCTGCGCCAGCGCCGCGTCCCCGTCACCGACGTAGAGCAGGACCCGGTCGGGCAGCACCTCCACCCGCTCCCCGAGGCCGTCGAGCTTGCCGGCGAACGTCTCCTGCGACTCGGCCGCGAAGCGCAGTTCCAGCACCTCGCGGGTGGAGTGCTGCTCGATCAGGGCGCGCGGCGAGCCCTCGGCCACGATCCGGCCGCCGTCCATCACCACCAACCGGTCGCAGAGCTGCTCGGCCTCGTCCATGTAGTGGGTGGTCAGCACCAGGGTGACCCCCTCCTGCTTGAGCCGGAACAGCCGCTCCCAGACGAGGTGCCGGGCCTGCGGGTCGAGCCCGGTGGTCGGCTCGTCGAGCAGCACGATCTCCGGCTCGTTGACCAATGCGCGGGCGATGGTCAGCCGGCGCTTCATCCCGCCGGAGAGCGGCTCGACCCGGCTGTCGGCGCGCTCGGCGAGTTGCACGAAGTCGAGCAGCTCGGCGGCGCGGCGACGGGCCGTGGAGCGCGGCACGCCGAAGTAGCGGGCGTAGGTGGTGAGGTTCTCCCGGACGGTCAGCTCGGGGTCGAGGTTGTCCAGTTGGGGGCAGACGCCGAGGCGGGACCGGATGGCGGGGCCGTCGCGGACCGGGTCCATGCCGAGGATGCGCAGCTCCCCGCCGCTGGGCGGCGAGATGCACCCGATCATGCGCATGGTGGAGGACTTGCCGGCGCCGTTGGGACCGAGGAAGCCGAAGGCTTCGCCGGGGCGTACCTCCACGTCGATGCCGTCGACGGCGGTGAAGTCGCCGAACCGCTTCACCAGCCCCCGGGCCCGGATGAGTGGTGCCGCACTGGTCACCGGCCGACCGTACCGGGGGCCTGCGACAACGACGAGGCATTTCGACATCCGCGACAAGGGGCACGGAGGCCGACACGGACGGTAGCGACCACTACGCACCGTGTCCGTTGTGACGCAATTGAGACATCGGTGCCCCAACGGGATGGTCCCGCTCCCATCCAGGGGCGAAACCGACCAAAGTGGACAGATCCTTTTCGGTCGCCGCGGAAGTCTCCCTCATTGTCAACCATTACTGACCACTAACTTACTGAAGCCCTACTCTAATGTGCTCTCTCAGAGTAATTGACAAGCCTCTTCCATTACCGACTGCAATCACATTCGGCAATGTTCCATGGTGTACGCCATTCGCGTATCGTCCCCCCTCGTGTCATCCGTACGTTCCTCCGACGGTCCCATCCCGCAGTCGCCGCAGCCCGGCCCCGGCGGTACGGGCGCCACGGTGGACGACGCCCACGTGCCGCTGCCCGCCGAGGACGCGCCGCTCGACCCGGCCCGGCCGGCGGCCGCGGATCCGCGGGAACTCGCCGCGCAATTCGAGGACGAGAAACCGGGACGCACCCTCACCGGCCCGATCGGACTACTGCTCACCGGCGCCACCGTGGCGGTCGCGCTGCTCGCGCTCGCGCAGGTCTTCGCCCCGCTCTCGCAGGGCAGCAAGTACTACCTGATCATTTTCCTGGCCGGTGTGCTGCCCATGGTCTTCCTGGCGTACCCGGCGGACCTGCCGCTGCCGTGGCGACGCACCGGCGGGCAGCAGCCGGACGCGACGCCCGGCGCGGACCGGACCCGCCCCACCGCGCCGGACTGGGTGCTGGCCGGCGCGGCGCTGCTCAGCTGCCTCTACCCGGTGCTGCCGGTCACGATCGGGGGCGCCGGTGGCGGGTACGACGCCTTCCTGGACCGGCAGGGCCTGCTGACGCCGCTCGACGTCGCGATGGGCACCGTGCTGCTGCTCCTGCTGCTGGAGGCGTGCCGGCGCACCACGGGCTGGATCCTGCCGGCGGTCTGCCTGCTCTTCCTCGGCTACGGCTACTACGGCGGGCTGCTCCCGCAGTCCCTCCCGGTGGCCCACGCCGGGCTCGACTTCGGCCAACTGGTCGACGCGTTCTACAACTCCGACAGCGGCTTCTACGGCACCCCGCTCGACGTCGCGGCCTCGTACATCGTGCTCTTCACCATCTACGGCGCGGTGCTCGACCTCTCCGGCGCCGGCCGGTTCTTCGTGGAACTCTCCGCCGCCGCCTTCCGCCGCTCCCGCACCGCCGCCGGGCGCACCGCCGTCGCCTCCGGCTTCCTGCTCGGCACCGTCTCCGGCTCGGGCGCCGCGACGACGGTCAGCATCGGCGCGGTCACCTGGCCCGTCCTGCGCAAGGCCGGCTACCCGGCCGAACGCGCCGGCGGGATGCTCGCCGCCGCCGGCGTCGGGGCGATCCTCTCCCCGCCCACCCTCGGCGCGGCCGCCTTCATCATCGCCGAGTACCTGGGCGTGTCGTACCTGCAGGTGCTCGGCTGGGCGACCGTCCCGACGGTCCTCTACTACCTCGGCATCCTGCTCGCGGTGGAGATCGACGCCCGGCGCTCCGGGGTCCGGCCGGTGGTCATCGACACCACCTCCCCGTGGCGGTTGCTCGGCCGGTTCGGCTACCACTTCCTCTCCCTGCTGGTGATCACCGGGCTGCTCGCCCTCGGCCTCTCCGCGACGAAGGCCGTCGTCGGCGCCACCGTCCTGGCCGCCGCGCTCTCCTTCCTGGACCGCCGGCGCCGGCTCACCCCGGCCCGGCTGGTCCAGGCGCTCAGCTCCGGGGTGCGCGGAGTGCTGGCGGTCAGCGCGGTCTGCGCCGCCGCCGGCATCATCACCGCCACCACCACCAAGACCGGTCTCGGCCCGCAGGCGGCGGCGCTGCTGATCAGCGGGGCGCAGGCGGTCAGCTCCGACCCGGCCGTGGTGCTGGCGCTGACCGCGCTGCTCGCCGCCGTCGCACTCACCCTGCTGGGGCTGGCGGTGCCGGTCACCGCCTCCTTCGTCATCGGCTGGGTGATCATCGGGCCGGCCCTGCTCGACCTCGGCGTCGCCGCGCCCGCCGCGGCCATGTTCGTCTTCTACTTCGCGGTGCTGTCCGAGGTCTCCCCGCCGACCGCGCTCGCCGCGGTGGCCGCCGCCGCGGTCACCGGCGGGCGGCTGGTGCCGACCATGTGGCAGACCCTGCGGTACGCCCTGCCGGCCTACCTCATCCCGCTCGCCTTCGTGATCACCCCGACCGGGCTCGGGCTGCTCGGCATCGGCGGGCCGGAACGGATCGCGGTCGCCGGGGTGGTCTGCGCGCTCAGCGTGGCCGTGCTGGCCGTGGCGGCGGGCGGCTGGCTGCCCGGCGTCGGCCCGGCCGGCACGCCGGAGCGGCTCGTCGGCGCGCTCGCCGGGCTGACGCTGCTCTGGCTCGAACCCGTGCCCGTCACGGTCGGCGCGGTCCTGGCCGCCCTGATGGTGACCGGTGCGCTCGTACGACGCGGCGCCGCCGGCCGGACCGGCGCGCCGCGGCCAGTTCCATCCGGACACCCTGGGGAGGACATTCAGTGAGACGGATCAACGTGCGGATCGCCGCCGGAGTGGGGGCGCTCGCCCTCGTCGCGGCGGGGGCCGCCGGTTGCGGGGGCCGTCAGGACGGCGCGGCGAAGGACGACGCGGCCAGCGAGGTCACCTGCAAGGTCACCGACAGCACCCGGGTCGGCATCGCCACCGGCAACGCCACCGGTGTCTACTACGTGGTCGGCAACGCCCTCGCCGGACAGCTCGCCGCCAGCACCGACGGCAAGCTCACCGGCACCGCCGCCGAGACCGGCGCCTCCGTGCAGAACATCGAGCAGCTCGTCGCCGGCCAGTACGACGTCGCCTTCTCCCTCTTCGACACCGCCGTCAACGCGGTTCAGGGCAAGGGCACCTTCACCTCGCCGCAGCCGGTCGAGGCGCTGGCCCGGATCTACGACAACTACACGCAGGTGGTCGTCCGGGCCGACTCCGGCATCAACTCGGTCGCCGACATGAAGGGCAAGAAGATCTCCACCGGCTCCCCGAAGTCCGGCACCGAGGTCATCGCCAACCGCCTGCTCACCGCCGCCGGCCTGGACCCGGCCAAGGACATCCAGGCGCAGCGCCTCGACCTGACCAAGACCGTCGAGGGGGTCAAGGACGGCAGCGTCGACGGGTTCTTCTGGTCCGGCGGCGTACCCACCGGCGGCGTGACCGACCTCTTCACCACCGCCGGCGACAAGGTGAAGTTCATCGACATCACCCCGCTGCTGCCGAAGATGACCGAACTCAACCCGGCGTACCAGGCGGGCACCATCAAGGCCGACGTCTACCGGACCGCGGCGGACACCCCGACCATCGTGGTGCCGAACGTGCTGCTGGTCCGCAAGGACCTCGACGCCAACGTCGCCTGCGCGATCACCCGCACGGTCTTCGAGAAGAAGGACGCCCTGGCCCAGGCCAACCCGGCGGCCAAGGGCATCGACCTGAACAACGCCCGCAAGACCGACCCCGTTCCGATGCACCGCGGCGCGGCCAAGGCCCTGCAGGACCTCGGCGCGAGCTGACCCACGGCGCCGGGTCCGGCCCCACCGCCCGGACCCGGCGCCCCCGACCACCACCGGGAGACCCCGTGCCGCTCCCCCGCCCCGCCCGCGTACGCCGGCACAACCGGCCCAGCGGCCACACCGACCAACTCTGGTCGGTCCGCACCCAACTCCTCGCGCCCATCCTGGTGGCCACCCTCGGCCTGGTGGTGCTCGGCGCCACCCAGACCGGCACCGCGCTGGACGCCTCCACCGACGCCGACCGCGCCCGGGTCCTCGCCGGCACCGCCACCGCCACCGTGCGCCTGGTGCACGAACTCGAACGGGAACTCGGCGAGACGGCCGCCCTGCGCCAGCGCGGCGGCACCAGCGGCCGCCCCCTCGTCGACGCGCAGCGGCGGCGGGTGGACACCGCCGTCGAGCGGTACCGTTCGGCCAGCCGGGAGGCCCGCCGCGCCGCCCCGGACCTCGGTGGCGCGCTCGACGCCGCCGACGACCACCTCTACCGCCTCGATCCGGCCCGCCGCGCGGCGACCGAGTCCGAGGCGGTCGACTCGACCTACGTGGCGCTGGTCGACTCCCTGCTCTCCGTCGCCGACGCCCTGCCGGCCCAGCTGCGCGACACCGACCTGGCCAACGCGGCCCGGGAGGTGGCGGCGGTCGCCGCCCAGGAGCACCTGGCCTCGCTGGAACGCGACCTGATCCGGGCGGTCTTCGTCCGCAGCGAACTGGCGCCGGGCGAGCTGGTCCGGCTCGGCCAGCTACGGGGCGCGCAGGAGCAGCGCCAGGCCGAGTTCTCCCGGATCGCCGACGACGAGGCACAGGCCGCGTACGCCCGGCTGGTCTCCGGCTCGGACGTGTCGACCGCCCAGCGGATGCGCGACAGCGCCGTCAACGGCGAGACCCTCCCGTCCGCGCTGAAGGTCGACGGCGACGCCTGGTTCGTGGCGCAGAGCGGACTGATCCGCCGGTACAACCTGCTCGGCCGGGAACTCTCCGAGGACCTGGACCGGCAGGCCGCCACCCTGGCCGGGGAGGCCCGGCGGCGGGCCCTGGTCACCGGCGGCGCGACCACCGCCGTGGCCGCCGCCGCGCTGCTCGCCGCCGCGCTGCTGGCGGTGCGCACCAGCCGCCGGCTGCGCCGGTTGCGGATCGCCGCGCTGACCATGGCCCACACCGAGCTGCCCGAGCGGATCACCGCTATCGCGTCCGGCGACGGCACGCCCGCCGAGGGCGCCGCCACCCGGCTCACCGCCGGCATCCGGCAGGGACGCGACGAGGTCGCCCAGGTGGCCGAGGCGTTCGACACGGTGAACCGGGCGGCCCTGCGGCTCGCCGGTGAACAGGCCGAACTGCGGCTGGACGTGACCCGGATGGCCGAGGCGCTGGCCCGGCGGATCCGGACGCTGATCACCCGGCAGCTCCGGCTGCTCGACGAGTTCGAACGCGAGGAGACCGACCCGGACGCGCTGGCCCGGCTGTTCGCCCTCGACCACCTCGCCGCCCGGATGCGCCGCAACGGGGAGAACCTGCTGGTCCTCGCCGGTGGCGAGCCCGGCCGCGCGCACGAGGGCGACCACCTGCTGGCCGACGTGGTCCGCGCCGCCGCCTCGGAGATCGAGGACTACACCCGGGTCGAGATCGACGTGCCGCCCGCCGCCGTGCACGGTTCCGCGGTGGGTTACCTGGTCCATCTCCTCGCCGAGCTGCTGGAGAACGCCACCAACTACTCCCCGCCGCACGCCCCGGTGCACGTGGACGGCCGCCGTACCGTCGACGGGCTCACCCTGCGCGTGCACGACCAGGGCATCGGCATCAGCGACAACCGGCTCGCCGAGATCAACGAGCGGCTGCTCGCCCCGGCCGTGCTCTCCAGCGCCGCGGCCGGCAGCATGGGCCTGCACGTGGTGGCCCACCTGGCGGCCCGGCACGGGATCCGGGTCCAGCTGCACAACACCGGCCATGGCACGATCGCCCAGGTCGAGGTGCCGGAGAGCGCGCTGACCCGGCTCGACGCGGTTTCCCGCCGTCCCGCTCCGAGCCGCCAGCCCTCCTCGTCGGCCGCCTGGTTCCGGCCCCGGGCCGGCACGCCGGCCACCGCGACCGCGGTGCCGTCCGGGATGTCCGGGGCACGGCCGCCCGAGACGCCGTACCACGGCCACGCCCTCGCCGAACCGGTCGGCGCGCACCACGCGCCCACGGTCTCGCTGCCGGTGATCACCCCCGGCGGCCGGGGCGCCGCACCGAGCCGGCCGCCGGCCGCCCGGGCCGCCGCCTCGCCCCCGCCCGGCCCCTCCCGTCCCCTCGCCGGTGGCCCGGTGGCGACCGGGACGGGCCTGCCCCGCCGTACCCGGGGCGGCGCGATGCCCACCGGGCTGCACCACGTCCCGCCGCCCCGGAGGGCGGACGACCCGCTGGACCCGGAGGTGGTGCGGGCCCGCCTCTCCGCCCTCGCCGAGGGCGTGGCCAGCGCGATGCGACGCAACCAGCACAACGGACCGATTGGGAGACAGCAATGACCTCACCCGTGAGCCCGGGCCTCGACTGGCTCCTGGCGAACTTCGCCGAGCAGGTGCCGGACGTCTCCCACGCCGTGGCCGTCTCCGAGGACGGGCTGCGGCTGGCCGCCTCGCCCCACCTCGCGCCCGATCAGGTGGACCAGCTCGCCGCCGTGATCAGCGGGTTGGCCAGCCTCACCGTCGGCGCGGCGCGGCTGATGTCGGCCGGGCGCGTACGGCAGCAGATCGTCGACATGGACGGCGGCGTGATGCTGGTGATGGCGGTCGGCGAGCGGGCGCTGCTCGGGGTGCTCGCCGCGCCGGGCTGCGACCTCGGTCAGGTCGGCTTCGAGACGGCGACGTTGGTGCAGCGGGTGGCCGAGGCGCTGGAACCGGCGGTCCGGGGATGATCCGCCGGTCGCTGCGGTGGCTGGCCGCGCTGCTGGTCACCGTGCTCGCCGCCGGCTGCGGGCAGGCCGAGCCCGCGCCGGACGCCTGGCACGACGGGCGGATCTTCCTGGCCACCGGCAACACCACCGGCGTGTACTACCAGCTCGGCGGCGGCTACGCCGACGTGATCAGCCGGCACCTGCCCGGGTACGAGGCGCGGGCCGAGCCGACCGGCGCCTCGGTGGAGAACATCAACCGGTTGGCCGGCGGGGACATGGAGATCGCCTTCAGCCTCGCCGACACCGCCGCCGACGCGGTCGCCGGGCGGGGCGCCTTCAACCAGCCCCAGCCGGTCCGGGCGCTGGCCCGGGTCTACAGCAACTACACCCACGTGATCGTCCGGACCGACGCGAAGATCAAGGACTTCGCGGGGTTGCGCGGCAAGCGGGTGTCCACCGGTTCGCCGAAGTCCGGCACGGACATCATCGCCGGGCGGCTGCTGACCGCCGGCGGGATGGACCCGGACCGGGACGTCCGTCGGTTCACCCTGTCCCTGCCGGAGACCGTCAAGCGGATGCGGGCGGGCGGCCTCGACGCGATGTTCTTCTCCGGTGGCCTGCCCACCCCGGGCATCGCCGACCTGCTCTCCAGCGCCCCGGGCAAGTTCGAGCTGCTGCCGATCGCCGACCTGATCGAGCCGCTCAACGCCAAGTACGGTTCGGTGTACACCACCGCTGAGCTGCCGAAGGACGTCTACCGCACCCCCAGCGGCACCCCCACCGTGACGGTGGCGAACATGATGCTGGTCGGCGCGGACATGCCGGACCAGCTCGCGTACGACCTGACCCGGCTGCTCTTCACGTACCAGGGTGACCTGATCAGGGTGCACCCGGAGGCGGGCAACTTCACCCGGCAGAGCGCCGCCGGCACCGATCCGATCCCGCTGCACCCGGGCGCGGCCCGCTTCTACCAGGGCGGCTGACGCGGGTCAGACGTCCGCCGGGGCGGTGGCGACCCGGGCGTCGGCGACCAGCCGGTCGGTCTCGGCCAGCACCGCGTCGTCGTCGGCCGGGGTGCCGGGGTCGAACCGGACCGTCCAGGCCAGTCCGTCCACACCGGCCACCCGCCGGGCCGCGATCCGGCCGGCGCCGCCGGGCACCGGGTGGTGCGCGGTGTACGCCACCGAACGGGTGACCCGGGCCCGCACCTGGTGCGGCAGGTCGCCCGGGTCGAGCAGCAGGTACGTCTCGGCGGGACAGTCGGCGACCACCTGGTAGCCGTCCCGCTCGGTCAGCGGCTCGGCCGGGGTGACGGTCAGCTCGCGACCGGACCAGACCGCCTTGAGGATGTCGTGCCAGCCCAGCCGGTGCCCCCGGCCGGGCAGCCAGAGCCCGAGGTTACTGGCGACCAGCACTCCGTCGCCCTCGCCGTTGCCGGCGGTGGCCCAGGCCAGCACCCGCTCGTCGGCGGCGAGCGGGGGCCGGACGGCGGGCGGCAGCTTCGGCTTGCGGCTGAACAGTCCCATCACAGTCCTCCCGCGGCCTGCTCGCGCAGCGCCCGCGCGTGCTGCTCCAGCGAGAGCAGTTCCCCGAAGAGGGCGAAGTACTCGTCCTTGTTGTTCACCGGGTTGATCCGCTGGATCTTGGATTTGAGGTCCCGGATCCGGGCGGTGACCGAGCCCCACTGGAGCCGGGCCATGGTCACCGACACGTATCGCGGGTCGGGCTCGCCGGCGATGCGCAGCGGCTCCACGGCCAGTTCGCCGACGACCGCCCGGGCGGCCAGGTCCTCGCAGGCGTCGCGGACCGACTCGATCCACACCGCGCCGCCGGCCGCCGCCGATGCCCCGCCGGCCGCCGCGATCGCCGACCGCACCGCCTGGTGCACCGGATGCCGGTACTCCGGCGCCTCGACGGCGTCGAACATCGGCCCGGCCAGCACCGGCTCCTGGAGGGCGAGCTTCAGCGCCTCCCGCTCGACCATCGACTGCGGGCTGTCCACGGCCGGCTCGGGCGCGGCGGCGCGGGACCGGGTCGGCGCGGTGGCGTCCCGGTCACCGGTCGGGGCGTTGCCGGCGGCGAGCACCGCCCGCTGCACCGGCTCGATCTCCATGCCGAGGTCGCCGGCGAGCTTGCGCACGTACTCCGGGCGCTTCTCCCGGTCCTTGATCTTGGCGACCAGGGGGGCGGCGCGGCGCATCGCCTCCACCCGGCCGTCGACCGTGTCGAGGTCGTACCGGCTGATCACGTGGCGCAGCGCGAAGTCCACCAGCGGCTCGCGGCGGGCGACCAGGTCGCGGACCGCGAGGTCGCCCTTGGCCAGGCGCAGCTCGCACGGGTCCATGTTGTCGGGGCTGACCGCGATGAAGGTACGGCCCACGAAGCGCTGGTCGTCCTCGAACGCGCGCAGCGCCGCCTTCTGACCGGCGGCGTCCCCGTCGAAGGTGAAGATGATCTCGCCGGCCACCGCGTCGGTGTCCAGCAGGAGCCGGCGCAGCACGCCGATGTGGTCGGCGCCGAAGGCGGTGCCGCAGGTGGCGACCGCGGTCGGCACACCGGCCAGGTGGCAGGCCATCACGTCGGTGTAGCCCTCGACGACGACCACCTTGCCCTGCTTGGCGATCTCCCGCTTGGCCTGGTCGATGCCGTAGAGCACGTGCGACTTCTTGTAGATCGGCGTCTCGGGGGTGTTGAGGTACTTCGGGCCGTCGTCGTCGTCGAAGAGCTTGCGGGCGCCGAAGCCGATCACGTCGCCGGCCAGGTCGCGGATCGGCCAGAGCAGTCGGCGGCGGAACCGGTCGATCAGCGACCCCGAGCGGGCCGGACGGGACAGCCCCGCCGTGACCAGCTCGTCATGGCTGAACCCCTGCTGGCGCAGGTGCTTGGTGAGCAGGTCCCAGGCCTCGGGGGCGAAGCCGCAGCCGTAACGTTCGGCGGCGGCCCGGTCGAAGCCGCGCTGGGCCAGGAACTCCCGGGCCGGTCGCGCGCCGGCCGTGGTGAGCTGGGCCTGGTAGAACTCCACCGCGGCGGCGTGCGCGGCCACCAGCCGCTGCTTCTGCCCCTGCTGCGGACGGCTGCGCGGGGCGGCCTGGTCGCCCTCCACGTAGCGCAACTGGAGGCCGGCCCGGGCGGCGAGCCGCTCGACGGACTCGACGAAACTGAGGTGCTCGGCGTCCATCAGGAACTTGATCGCGTCGCCGCCGACCCCGCAGCCGAAGCAGTAGAAGACGTTGCGCGCGGGCGAGACGTTGAACGACGGGCTCTTCTCGTCGTGGAACGGGCAGAGCCCCTTGAGGTTGCCGCCGCCGGCCGACCGGAGGGTCACCGTGTCCGAGATGACCTCGGCGATGGAGGTGCGCTCCCGGACCAGCGCGATGTCCTCGTCCCGGATCCGCCCAGCCATTCAGTGCCACCCCCTCGGCCCTACATCCTGCCCTGCCGCGGCGGCGATCCGTAGGGCGGGGGACGGGCGTGTGGCGGACGCCCCGGGTCAGCGCGGGCGGCGGTGCAGCCAGCGGGTGACCGGCGGCGGGTCCTCCTCGTCGTACGACCGGGCGGCCCGCACCGCGGCGGCCAGGCCGAACCGGCGGCCCCGGGCCGGCTGCGGGTTGGCCGCCGGGTCCCGGCCCATGTCGCGCAGCAGCGCCACGGCGAGCCCGAGCATCACCACCACGAACGGCAGCGCCACCATGATCGTCGCTTGTTGCAGGGCGGCGAGGCCGCCGGCGAGCAGCAGCGCGGCGGCGACCGCCCCGATCAGCACACCCCAGAGCACCACGAGCACCCGGTGCGGGCGCAGCGCGCCGCCGGAGGTGAGCGAACCCAGCACCAGCGACGCCGAGTCGGCGCTGGTGACGAAGTAGAGCGCGATGAGGACCATGGCCAGCACGCTGGTGACGGTCGCCAGCGGCAGTGCCCCCAGCAGGCCGAAGAGCGCCTGCTCGCTGCCCGCCCCGACGTCCGCCACCAGGTCGCGGGCGCCGGTGGCCTGGGCGCGCAGCGCGCTGCCGCCCATGATCGCGAACCAGATGGCGCTGGCCCCGCTGGGCACCAGCAGCACCCCTACCAGGAACTGGCGTACGGTCCGCCCCCGCGAGATGCGGGCGATGAAGGTGCCGACGAACGGCGCCCAGGAGATCCACCAGGCCCAGTAGAAGATCGTCCAGGAGCCGAGCCAGGCCGGGTCGGAGAAGGCGCCGGTACGGGTGGACATGAACACCAGGTTGCTCAGGTAGTCACCGACCGACGCGGGCAGCACCTCCAGCGTGTAGATCGTCGGCCCCACCACGAACACGAACACCATCAGCAGCACGGCCAGCAGGACGTTGGTGGTGGAGAGCCACTTGACGCCCCGGTGCAGCCCGGAGAAGGCCGACACGACGAAGGCCGACGTGAGCGCGCCGATCACGATCAGCTCCACCGCCCGGGTGTCCGGTACGCCGGCCACCAGGTCCAGCCCGGCGGCCACCTGGAGCGCGCCGAGCCCGAGGCTGGTGGCCGAGCCGAAGACCGTGGCGAAGACGGCGAGCAGGTCGACGGCCCGACCGGCCGGCCCGTCGGCCCGCGCGCCGAGCAGCGGTCGGAAAGCGGCCGAGATCCGGTTGTCCCGCCCCTTGCGAAAGGTCGAGTAGGCCAGCGCGAGTGCGGTGACGGCGTAGATCCCCCACGGGTGCAGCGTCCAGTGGAAGAGCGTGTACTGCATCGCCGCCGCGCCGGCCGCCGGGGTCTGCGCGGCGATGCCGGTGGCCGGCGGTGGCGCGGCGTAGTGCTGGATCGGCTCGGCCACCGCGAAGAAGACGAGGCCGATCCCCATCCCGGCGCTGAACATCATGGCGATCCAGGCCAGCGTGCTGAACTCCGGCTCGTCGTCGTCGGCGCCCAGCCGGATCCGGCCGTACCGGGAGGCCGCGATGACCACCGCGAGCACCAGGAAGGCGTCCGCCGCGACGACGAAGAACCAGCCGAAGGTGTCGATCACCCAGGCCAGCCCGGACTCCCCGAAGCCGGCCAGCGAACTGCGGGCCGACACGCCCCAGAGCACCACCGCCAGCACCCCACCGACGCCCAGCGCGAGCACCACCGGATCGGGGCGCCTGCTCGCTCCCGGACCCGCGTCCTGCACCCGCTCCGCCATGGTCACATCGTGCCGCCGACCGCCCCTTCCATCAGCGATATCCCCTCATCTCACCCACCCACCCGTACCAGCCGCCCGACACCCACCCACCCGAACACCCCACCCCGCCGCCCCGGCCCCGCGATCTTGCACTTGTGGTGGGCACGTAAAGGACATATAGGCCCGAATCCCCAACCTGAACTGCAAGATCGGCGCGGGGAGGGAGGCGGGGAGGGAGGCGGGGAGGGAGGCGGGGAGGGAGGCGGGGAGGGAGGCGGGGTGGGGAGGCGGGGTGGGGAGGCGGGGTGGGGAGGGGGTGGGTGGGGTGGGTGGGGCCGGGTGGGGCGGGCCGCGTTCAGGGGGGTGAGGGGGCGACCCGACCCACCCGGCGCCCGGTGGGGGCGGGGGTGATGTCGAGGGCGTCGTAACCGGTGGTGGCCGGGAGGTGAGCGACGCTCGCAGCATTGTGTGACGACGGCCGGCCCGGGGGCAGACCCGGACCGGCCGTCGTTACGCGATTGTCGTAAACCCGGTGGACGTTCAGCCTCGAACGGCGGCCACGGCCTCCGCGAGCCGCCGCACACCCTCGTCGATCCGGTCCGCGGTCACGGCGGAGAACGCCAGCCGCAGCGCGTGCCGACCGCCGTCGACCATGAAGTCGCTCCCCTTCACCACAGCCACACCGCGCTCGGCGGCGGCCGGGGCGAGCTTCTCCACGTCCACGTCCTCGCCGAACTCGACCCAGAGGAAGTAGCCGCCGTCCGGCTCCACGAAGCTGGCCTCCGGGATGTGCCGGCGCAGCGACTCGGCCAGCACCCGGGCCCGCTCACCGAGGGCGGTCGAGACCGTCTCGATC
The DNA here is from genome assembly GCF_049629545.1 of Micromonospora citrea. Taxonomy (GTDB): domain Bacteria; phylum Actinomycetota; class Actinomycetes; order Mycobacteriales; family Micromonosporaceae; genus Micromonospora; species Micromonospora citrea_A. The sequence continues at coordinate 199,209 of NZ_JBNADX010000003.1, read as the reverse complement.
GAACGCCGGATGTCGCCGGAGACGCAGAACTGGTGCACGATCGCCTCGGAGACCATGCCGGGCGAGATGTAGAGGTTGGTCGCCTTCTTGGCGATGTCGGCGATCAGGTCCGCCGGCCCGACCAGGTAACCGACCCGGACACCCGGGCAGACCGTCTTGGTGAAGCTGGAGGCGTGCACCACGACGTCGCGGGTGTCGAGCGAGAGCATCGACGGCAGCTGCTCGCCCCGGAACCGGATGTCCGCGTACGGGTCGTCCTCGAAGATGGTGAACTCGTACTCGGCCGCCAGGTCGAGCAGCTCACGCCGCTTCTCCAGGGAGAGGGTCACGCCCGCCGGGTTCTGGTAGTTCGGGATGACGTGCGCGAGCCGGGGCCGCACCCCGGACTCCAGCAGCTTGCGCAGCTCGGCGGTGTCCAGGCCGTCCGGCTGGATCGTGACGCCGTGCACCTCGCCACCCATCTTCTGCAGGTTGAGCAGCGTCCGGTCGTACGTCGGGCGCTCCACGACCACCGCGTCGCCGCGCCGGACCAGGTGGTCGAAGAGGAACGCGTCGGCCTGGAGCGAACCGTTGGTGACCAGCACCTGCTCCGGGGTGACTCCGTGCTTCTCCGCGATCCACCTGCGCAGGGGCGGGTACCCGACGGAGGTGCCGTACGCCGTCACCCCGGCGGGGTCGGCGTCGAAGGCACGGACGGCGGCGGCCTTGAGACCCTCGACATCCACGATGTCCAGCGAGGGAGCTCCACGGGCGAACGAGATCAGCTGCTCGGCGGTCATGCGCACGAGCCTAGGGCCTGCCCCGGCGACTCCGACCGGCATACACGCCAAGTTCAACATGCGGGCAGACGAGCGGTCGGCGGACGTGAGCCCGCCTCCCGTCCGTCCCGGCGGGGGCTGCTCCGACAACCCCCGACACCGGCGGTCAGCCGACCTGGAGGCGCTGCTGCGACCAGACCCGCATCAGGTCGCGTACGGAGATCACGCCGGCCACCTCCCGGCCGTCCAGCACCACCAGGTGCCGGAAGCCGCCCCGGGCCATCGCCGCGGCCGCCTCCTCCACCGTCCAGTCCGGACCGGCGTAGACGACCTCCCAGCTCACATGCTCCGCGACCCGTTCCACGTCGCAGTCCTGCCCGGCACCGATCGCATAGAGCACGTCGCGTTCGGTCATGATGCCGACCCCTTCGGAGTCCGGGTCGATCACCACCGCCGAGCCGACCCGGCGGGCCGACATCATCCGGGCCGCCTGACGGAGCGTGTGCTCCGGACCGACCACGAGAACCTGCTTGGACATCGCTTCGCGAACCTGCATCACGCATCACCCCTTTGGGACGGCGGCACCCGGCCCCCACATGGTGGGCCCACACGGCAGATCAGGACAAGACCGGGCATCGGCGCGGGCGGCGTCGGCTCGCTACTGTCGTGACGTGCCCACCGAGCCTCTCCGCTGCGCCGGCGCGCTGATCGTGGACGACGACGGCCGCCTCTTCGTCCAGCGCCGGTCTGCCGAGCGGCGCCTCTTCGCCGCGCTCCGGTCGATCGGACGGTGAACTCCGACGTCGACCTGCCGCCGCACCGGTTCGCCGGGCTGGTCGCCCCGGCGGTCGAGCGGACCTTCGTCGCGGGCATGCTCGCCGGCCGCGACGGCGGCGGCGCCGAGCTGAGCCAACGGTACGGCGGGCCGGCCGCCACCGGCTTCCTGGTCGAGTTCCGCACCCGGCTCGCCGCGCCCGGCGGGGTGGTCGACGGGGCGGGCTTCGCCGCCGTCACCCGGCACCGGGACCCGGCCACCTGCCAGCGGGTGCTGGACAAGCACGTCGCGCACGGCACGATCGTCCGCCGGCCGGACGGCGGCTTCGCCGCCACCGAACGCGGCGCCGACTTCCTCACCGAGATGTACCAGGTGCACGGCGAGGTCACCGAGGAGCTGTGGGCCGGGCACGACGACCGGGTGCTGCGGCTGGTCGAGGCGTTCGGCCGGCTGCTCGCGTACGCGCTGCTGCTGGCCGAGGAGCCGGAGGCCGAGCCCGGGCCGGCCTTCGCCGCCATGGCCCCGCCGTACGAGCCGGACGGCACCCCGCCAGGGGTGCTGCTGCTCAACCGGCTCGGCACGCTGCGTTACCACCGGGCCGACGCGCACGCCGCGGCGTGGACCGCCGCCGGGCACACCGCCACCAGCGTCGACGAGCTGCCGGAGGGGCCGGAGCGCCGGGCGATCGACCTGGAGACGGATCGTCGGGCCGCCGGCCCGTACGCGGTGCTCAGCGCCGAGGAGCGGCTGGCCGTGCTGGCCGACCTGGCCGCCCTGCCCGGCTGATCAACCGGTTGGCGACGGGCCGCCCGTCACGCGGGGCTATCCTCCTCGGTGACCTGGGAGTCGTACGAGGGAGGACCCCGCATGATCGGGATGGTGCTGGCGGCCGGCGCGGGACGCCGACTGCGCCCGTACACCGACACGCTGCCCAAGGCGTTGGTGCCGGTGGACGGTGACACCACCATCCTGGACATCGCGCTGCGCAACCTGGCCGAGGTGGGACTCACCGACGTCGTGATCGTGGTCGGGTACGCCGCCGACGCGGTCGTCTCCCGCCAGGCGGCGCTGGAGGAGCGCTACGGCGTGACGATCACCCTCGTGCACAACGACAAGGCCGAGGAGTGGAACAACGCCTACTCGTTGTGGCTGGCCCGGGAGCACTTCTCCCGGGGCGTGCTGCTGGTCAACGGCGACACCGTGCACCCGGTGAGCGTGGAGAAGACCCTGCTGGCCGAGCGTGGCCCGGGCATCCTGCTGGCCGTCGACACCATCAAGGCGCTGGCCGACGAGGAGATGAAGACCACCTTCGACGCCGCCGGCCAGCTCACCCGGATCACCAAGCTGATGGACCCGGGCGAGGCGTACGGCGAGTACATCGGTGCCACGCTGATCGAGCCGCAGGTGGCCGACGCCCTCGCCGACGCGCTGGAGGCGACCTGGCGGCGCGACCCGAACCTCTACTACGAGGACGGCTACCAGGAGTTCGCCGACCGCGGCGGCGAGGTACGGGCGGCGCCGATCGGGGACGTCTCCTGGGTCGAGGTCGACAACCACGACGACCTGGCCCGGGCGCGGGAGATCGCGTGCCGCTACTAGCCCGTACGGTGCTGACCCCGCTGCACATCGACGTGCGGCGGGGGGCGGTGGCCGACCTGGGCGCGATCCTCGCCGACGGCCGGATCTCCGCCGGCGGTGACGTCGCGGTGGTGGTCGGGCCGGGCCAGGGCGGGCAGATCGCCGAGCTGGTCCGGCCGTCGCTGCGCTCGGCGGACGTGTTCACCGTCGCCGGGGGCACCCTGGAGGCCGCCGACGAGCTGGGCGGCAAGCTCCGGGCCCGCTCGTACGACGCGGTGGTCGGCATCGGCGGCGGCAAGACGATAGACGTCGCCAAGTACGCGGCGACCCGGCGCGGGCTGCCCATGGTGACCGTGGCGACGAGCCTGGCCAACGACGGCATCGCCTCCCCGGTGGCGAGCCTGGTCAGCGAGGGGATCAAGGGCTCGTACGGGGTGCACATCCCGATCGCGGTCATCGTCGACCTGGACTTCGTGGAGAGCGGTCCGGAGCGGCACAACCGGGCCGGCATCGGTGACGCGATCAGCAACATCAGCGCGCTGGCGGACTGGGAGCTGGCCCGGCAGGTACGGGGCGAGCCGGTCGACGGCCTGGCCGCGACACTGGCCCGGATGGGCGCGGAGGCGGTGCTCGCGCATCCCGGCGACATGACCGACGACGCGTTCGTGACCGTGCTCGCCGAGGCGCTGATCTCCAGCGGCCTGGCGATGGCGGTGTGCGGCACCAGCCGGCCGGCCAGCGGCGGCTGCCACGAGATCATGCACGCCGTCGACGCGCTCTACCCGGACACCGCCTCGCACGGGGAACTGGCCGGGCTCGGGGCGCTCTTCTGCACCTGGCTGCGCGGCGATCGGCGCCGCTTCGGGGAGATGTCGGCCTGCCTGGCCCGGCACCGGCTGCCCCGGCTCCCCGCCGACGTGGGCCTCAGCGACGACCAGTTCGTGGCGGCGGTGCAGTTCGCGCCGAGCACCCGGCCGGACCGGTACACGATCCTGGAGCACCTGGCGATGTCGCCTTCCGAGACGCGGGAGCGGCTGGCAGACTACGCCGGTGCAATCCGCGACCACTGTGGTTGAGCCCCGTCCCACCGTCGCCGACTTCCACCGGGTCAACCGGGGCGGCGGCCTGTTCAGCGAGTCGGTCAGCCAGTGGATCGGCGCGGTCTTCGCGCTGGTCGCCCAGCGGCTCGGGTTGCGCCCGACGGCGCTGACCATCACCAACCTGGTGCTCGGGCTGGCCACCTCGGTGACCGTGGTGGCGCTGGCCGGCCGGGTCGCCGCCGGTGACGTGCCGGCCTGGGTGGTCGGGCTCGCCGCGCTGGTCGGCTGGCAGGTGGCGTACGCCCTGGACTGCGCCGACGGTCAGCTCGCCCGGGTGACCGGGCAGGGCAGCGCGGCCGGCGCGCGGGTCGACGTGCTCTGTGACGTGGCCGCCCAGATCGCCCTGGTGGCCGCGCTCGCGGCGACCGCCGTGGCGCAGCGGCCGCAGACGCCGAGCTGGCTGGTGGCGGTCTTCGCGGGCACCTGGATGGTCAACCTGGTGACCTCGGTGATGCAGTCCGGCCCGAACGCGGCCAGCATGGTCACCTCGACCTCCCTGCCGGTACGCCTGGTCAAGCTGGTCCGCGACTACGGCGCGGTGATCTTCGTGGCGGCGCTGGTGCTGATGCTCGCGCCCGCGCTCACCTTCTGGGTGGTCGTGGCGTTCACCGTCGTCAACGGCGGCTTCCTGCTCGCCAGCATCGCCTTCTCCGCCCGCGCCTCCCTCCGCTGACCACGAACCCGCCCCACCCCCGCGCCACCCTCCTGTACGTGCACTTTCAGAGAATGAGTGGCTATCCGAGCCGGAATAGCCACTCATTCTCTGAAAGTGCGCGCTCGAAACGGCGGGTGGGGCGGGGTCCGGTCAGGGGCGGGTGGTGGAGGCCGCGAGGTCGGCGTAGATGTCGAGGTGGCGCTTGATGACCACGTCGGGGTGGAAGGTGCGCTCGTAGCGGGCGCGGGCCGCCGCCGCGAGCGCGGACGCGCCGGCCCGGGCGACCGGGAGCGCGGCGGCCAGCGCCGCCGGGTCGGGCGGCACCACCCAGCCGGCCTCGCCGGTGACCAGTCCGGCCGGCACGCCCGACGGACCGGCCGGCGGCGGCAGCTGACCGGCGACGGCCGAGGCGACCGCGGCCGGGCCGGTGCCGGCCGGCTCGTGCGGGGCGTCCGCCCCGACCAGGTACGGGATCCCGCCGAGCGCGGTGCCGAGCACCGGGCGACCGCTGGCCAGGGCCTCGATGATCACCGTCGGCAGCACGTCGTGCCACATCGAGGCGGCGATCACCACCGCGCTCGCCTCGACCGCGGCGCGGACCCCGGCCCGGTCGAGCTGGCCGAGGTAGACCACGTCGGGACGCTCGGCGGCCGCCGCCTCGACCAGCGGGCGCAGTTCACCGTCCCCGGCGACCCGCAGCGTGCCGAGCGCCCCCACCGGGTGCCGCCGCCACGCCTCCAGCAGCAGGTCGAGGCCCTTCTCCGGGGTCAGCCGCGCCAGGTAGAGGAAGCCGTCACCGAGTGGGGCCGGGGTACCCGGGTCGGGCACCGAGTTCGGCTTGACCACGATCCGGTCGGCCGGGACGCCGTACTCGCGCAGGTGGTCGGCGATCGCCGAGGTGAGCGCGATGAACCGGTCCACCGACCGCCAGGTGCCCCGGTGCACCGCCAGGGTGGTCGCCATCAGGGCGCTCTGCGCCGCCGAGCCCCGGTAGCACTTGTGCACGATCGCCGGCACGCCCAGCGCCCGGCCCTTGCAGTCCTGGCAGATGATGCCGTCGCGGAAGTAGATCCCGGAGGAGCAGACCTGCCGGTAGTTGTGCACCGTCTGCACCACCGGCACCCCGTGCCGGTGCGCGGTCCGCACCACCCAGGGCGAGAGCAGCGGGTACGGGTTGTGCAGGTGCAGCACGTCCGGCCGGTGCTCGCGGAGCAGGCGGCCGAGGTCGTCCTGGGCGCGCGGGGCCCAGATCGGGGAGATCGGCAGCAGCGCCTTGGCCGCCTTCGACATCGACGGGATCTCGTCGGAGCTGCGGATGAACGGCAGCACCTCCACGCCGGCGGCGCCGAGCTGGGCGATCTCCGAGTCGACCATGGTGTTCTCGCCGGAGGGCTGGGCCTCCCGGTACCGGTTGTGCGCCACCACGATCTTCACAGGGCTCGCCTCTCGTCGCGACCGGGCCGGTCTGCGCGCCCGACGGCCGGCGGGTCCGCCCTGCTCGGCGGGACTCGCAGGCGCGTTCCTCGCGCGCACGGGAAAGAAGGCTACCGTTGGGACGTGCCCGAACTACCGGAGGTGGAGGCGCTCGCGGGTTACCTGCGTGAGCGCGCGGTGGGGCGGCGCGTCGACCGGGTCGAGGTCGCCGCGATCAGCGCCCTGAAGACGTACGACCCGGCGCCCACGGCGGTGTCGGGCCGGGCGGTGGTGGACGCCCGGCGGCACGGCAAGTTCCTCGACGTGGTCTTCGACGGCGGCCTGCACCTGGTGGTCCATCTGGCCCGGGCGGGCTGGCTGCACTACCGGGAGGCGTTCGCCTCGACCGCCCCGCTGCGCCCCGGCAAGGGCCCGGTCGCCCTGCGGGTACGCCTCGACGACGGCTCCGGCTTCGACCTGACCGAGGCGGGCACCAGACGGAGCCTGGCCGCGTACCTGGTGACCGACCCGGCGCAGGTGCCCGGGGTGGCGAGGCTGGGCCCGGACGCGCTCGGCGCCGACCTGGCCACCTTCGCCGAGCGGATGCGCAGCCGCCGGGGGCAGGTCAAGGGGGTGCTGACCGACCAGACGGTGCTGGCCGGGGTCGGCAACGCGTACTCGGACGAGATCCTGCACGCGGCGAAGCTGTCGCCGTTCGCGATGACGGACCGGCTCACCGACGACCAGCTCGCCGCCCTGCACGCGGCGGTCCGGGCGGTCCTCGGCGACGCCGTCGGCCGGTCGGTGGGGCAGCGCGCGGCGGAACTGAAGGGCGAGAAGCGCTCCGGGCTGAAGGTGCACGCCCGGACCGGGCTGCCCTGTCCGGTCTGCGGCGACACCGTCCGGGAGGTCTCCTTCGCCGACTCGAGCCTCCAGTACTGCCCCACCTGCCAGACCGGCGGCAAGCCCCTCGCTGACCGTCGGTTGTCCCGCCTCGTACGGTGAGTGACGACACTCTCCGATTACGCAGAGGAATCGTCCCGGCCGCGTGGAACCTGCCCGTCCGCGACTCTTCCGGACCCCTGATCCATCGGTATAGTGGCTCGGTCCCCGGCTTCGAAAATGACCTGGAGCCGGCCGGATCCCCGCTGGCAACACCAGACGCAATGTCCCTCGGGTCAGCGTCCGGCCCACCGCCCGCGTGGGAGACTGGAACGGTGGGCGACCCGCGCCCCTCACGGCGAGTGAGCGGCGCGTGGCATGCGGGAGGACATGGGTTGAGGTGACGACAAGCCTCCAGCGCCCGGTAACCAACACAGGCCGGAGCAAACTCGTGCGGCACGTCGACAGCTTCGAGATCCAGCCGCCGACACCGCCGTCACACAACGGCGTGCCCCGGTCGGCGTGGGCTCGCGCCCGCCGTCGGGTGTCCCGCTGGCACCGTCCGTACACGATCGCCCTGCTGCTGCTCGACTTCGGGGCTGCGGCCCTGGCGAGCTTCCTCGCCATCCAGATCTTCGACCAGGCGGCCTCCGGCTTCTACGGGGTGAAGGAGGACCCGACCTGGTTCCACACGGTGGCCTTCCTGCTGCTGCCGCTCGGCTGGGTGGTCATCCTCTGGGGCAACCGGGCCTACGACCGGCGCTACCTGGGGCTCGGCCCGGACGAGTTCAAGCGGGTCATCCGGGGCGGTGTCGCGGTCGCCGCGACGGTCTCCTTCATCGCCTTCGCCACCGTCACGCAACTCTCCCGGTGGACGGTCGGTTTCGCCCTGCTCGGGGCGTTGGTCCTGATCCTCGTCGAGCGGATGGTGGCCCGCGCCCTGCTGCACGCGGTACGCCGCCGGGCCGGTCACGCCGGGCACCGGATGGTGCTGGTCGGCACCCTGCCGGAGTGCCTGGAGGTCTACACCGCGGTCACCCGCAACCCGGGCGCCGGCCTGGTGCCGGTCGCCATCCACATCACCGACGGGTACGCGGCGGCCCGGGGCATCGAGACCCCGGTGCCGGTGTACGCCGGCCGGGACGTCCTCGCCCTGGTCCGTGAGGTCGGCGGCGACACCATCGCGGTCTGCGGCTCCGCCAGCGCCGAGCCGGGCGAGCTGCGCCGGCTGGCCTGGCAGCTGGAGGGCTCGGGCGTCGACCTGGTGGTCGCCCCGCAGCTCACCGACATCGCCGGCCCCCGGGTGCACATCCGCCCCATCGAGGGCCTGCCGCTGCTGCACGTCGAGGAGCCGACCCTGTCGGGTCCGGCGCTGCTGGCCAAGAACCTGATGGACCGGGTCGCCGCCGGCCTGGGCCTGCTGCTGCTGATCCCGGTCTTCCTCGCCATCGGGATCGCCATCCGCCTCTCCGACCCCGGCCCGGTCTTCTTCCGGCAGCCCCGGGTGGGCCACGAGGGGCGCACCTTCCGGGTCTGGAAGTTCCGGACCATGTACGTCGACGCCGAGGAGCGGCTGGCCGGTCTGGTCGACCAGAACGAGACCGACGGCATGCTCTTCAAGATGAAGCAGGACCCCCGGGTCTTCCCGGTGGGCCGCTTCCTGCGCGCCTCGTCGCTGGACGAGCTGCCCCAGCTGATCAACGTGCTCTGGGGGGAGATGTCGCTGGTGGGGCCGCGTCCGCTCCCCGCCGACGACGGTGACTTCCTGGGCGACGTCCGGCGCCGGCTGCTGGTCCGTCCGGGCATGACCGGGCTGTGGCAGGTCTCCGGCCGCTCCGACCTGTCCTGGGACGAGGCGGTCCGGCTGGACCTGTACTACGTCGACAACTGGTCGCTGGCGTACGACCTGAGCATCCTGTGGCGGACGGTGGGCGTGGTGCTGGCCCGCAAGGGCGCGTACTGACCTGCCCCTTGGCGTAGCGGCCGGAACAGGCCAGGATCGCTGCGTGGGTGGCAACCTCTCCGCCGTCGTCGGCGTCGTCTCGCTGGTCAGCGCGCTGGCCGCGGCGCTCTGGGCGGTGCTGCGGCTGCGCGGCCGGCGGGGCATCGCCACGGCCAGCCAGCGGGCCACCTACGAGGTGCTGCACACCGCCGGCCTGGCCGCCGAGCCGCTGCGGGCGGGGCTGAGCCCGGCGGGCGCGGCGAAGGCCGTACGCCATCTGCGGGCCCTGGTGGGCGCGGCCGGGCTGGCGCTGACGGACGCCGACGAGCTGCTCGCCCTCGACGGGCGCGGCGCGCACCACGGCGACCAGCTGCTCGCGGCGGCCCGGCGCACGGTGGAGGCGGGCCGGTCGACGGTGCTCGGCGAGTCGGAGCTGCGCTGCGACCGGGTGGACTGCCCGGTGCGCGGGGCGGTGCTGGCCCCGTTGAGCGCGGACGGGCGGGTGGTCGGCGCGCTGGTCGCGGTCGCCGACGCCCCACCCGCGCCGGGGCTGGTGCAGGCCACCCTGGAGACCGCGCACTGGGCCGGGGACCAGCTCGCCCTCGCCGAGCTGGACTCGTCGCGGGAGCGGCTGGCCCGGGCCGAGGTCCGTGCGCTGCGGGCCCAGATCAGCCCGCACTTCATCTACAACGCGCTGACCGCGATCGGCTCGTTCGTCCGCACCGACCCGGAGCGGGCCCGCGAGCTGATCCTGGAGTTCGCCGAGTTCACCCGGTACTCGTTCCGGGCGCACGGCGAGTTCACCACGCTCGCCGAGGAGCTGCGCTCGATCGACCGCTACCTGACCATCGAGCGGGCCCGGTTCGGCGACCGGTTGCAGGTGCGGTTGCAGATCGCGCCGGAGGTGTTACCGGTGACCCTGCCGTTCCTCTGCCTCCAACCGCTGGTGGAGAACGCCGTCCGGCACGGGTTGTCCCGCAAGCCCGGCACCGGCATGGTGAGCATCGAGGCCCGCGACGCGGGCGCGGAATGTCACATCACGGTGGAGGACGACGGAGTGGGCATGGATCCGGCCACGCTGACGGCGGGCATCGCCGAGCTGGCCCGCGCCGGCAGCGACCCGACCGACGACCCGGGCCAGCACGTCGGCCTCTCCAACGTCGACGAGCGGCTCCGGTCGGTCTTCGGGGACCGGTTCGGCCTGGTCGTCGAGACCGGCCCCGGCTCGGGTACGAAGGTGAGCCTGCGGGTGCCGAAGTTCCACCCCGGCGTACGGGCGGGCTCGTGACCTCCTCGACCGGGTTCCTCCGGGTGCTGGCGGTGGACGACGAGCCGCCGGCGCTGGACGAGTTGGCGTACCACCTGCGGGCGGACCCCAGGGTGGCCCGGCTGCACACGGCGGGCGACGCCACCGAGGCGCTGCGGGTGCTCCGCGACGCCGACGTGGACGTGGTCTTCCTGGACATCCGGATGCCCGGGCTGGACGGCATGGAGCTGGCCCGGGTGCTGCGCCGCTTCGCGCGGCCCCCGGCGATCGTCTTCGTCACCGCGTACGACGACGGCGCGGTGGACGCCTTCGACCTGGGCGCCACCGACTACGTGCGCAAGCCGGTCCGCGCGGACCGGCTGGCCGAGTCGCTGCGCCGGGTGATCGGCTCGCGGGTGGTCCCCTCGCATCCGGCGGCCCTCGCCCGGGCGGAGGAGGACCCCACCATTCCGGTGGAGCTGGCCGGGACGACCCGGATGCTGCCCCGCTCGGCGGTGCGCTGGGTGGAGGCGCAGGGCGACTACGCGCGCCTGCACACCGCCGAGGGCTCGCACCTGGTCCGGGTGTCGCTGGCGACGCTCGCCGAACGGTGGGCGGACGCCGGATTCGTGCGGATCCACCGGTCGTACCTGGTGCAGTTGAAGCTGATCGCCGAGCTGCGGCTGGTCAACTCCGGCTACGTGGTGGTGATCGACTCGACGGAGCTGCCGGTGAGCCGGCGGCACACCCGGGAGTTGAAGGACAAGCTGGTGCGGGCGGCGAAGCAGGACTGGAGCCGCTGAGAATTTCTGCGGCGGGCCGGGAATGGGCGAGGGTGACCGTACGCTGTACGGCAGGCCGTACGACAGAGTGGAGGCCCCTTGCCCGACCGATTCGACGCCGCCGCCGAGTTCGACCGTCAGGTCGACGCCCTAGTCCACCTCGGCTACCCGGCCCTCGCCGGGCGCACCGAGGACACCTTCCGCGACCTGGTCGCGCCGCTGCGCGACGCCGCAGTCGCCGGCACGGCCGAACTGCCCCCGCCCACCGACGCCCGGGTCCCCTTCCTGCTGGTGACCACCCGGGAACTCGTGCCGGTCGAGGAACGGGTCGCCCTGACCACCCTGGCCGGCAAGCGCAAGCCGGGCATCGTGGACCGGCACTACGCCGAGGGTGACCTGGCGCGCTTCGACCCGATCAAGGAGCTGGAGGTGCCGGCCGGGCCGGCGTACCTGCTCTTCGACGTGGACCGGGGCGAGGAGACGCTCAACCTGGCCCCGGCGGTCGCGATGGAGGTGATCACCGGCCAGGGCCGGCTGCCGCTCACCGTCGACGAGGGGCTGGCGTTCGTCACGCTGCACCCGGTGGCGCTGGCGAAGAACAAGTGCTTCTCGCTGGTCGGCTCCCGCTGCGGGGACAAGCGGGTGCCGGCGCTCTGGATCAGCCAGGGCGCGCCGAAGCTCGGCTGGTGCTGGTACGGCAACCCGCACACCTGGCTCGGCTCCGCCACCGCCCGGCCCGAGCGGGTCGGCCTGGAGTGACAGGACCAGGGCCGGTGCGGGGGGGGTGCCCCCGTACCGGCCCTGGTGTCCGTACCGAACCGCGGCGAGGTCCCGGGCCGCCGCCGTGCTCGACGGCGTCAGCGCAGGAGGCGGCTCCCCGAGCCGACCACGGCGTACCGGGACGTGCCCCGGGGCAGCTCCCCGGTCGACGTGCCGGGGTGACGGTGGAACGTGCCGACCACGTCGGCCACCAGATGGGTACTGCCGGCGTGGTTGTGCACACTGAACCAGGAGGGTGCCGCGAGCCCCGGGATCGCGGCGTTCGACACCGTCTGCCCGGCGGCCGGGTTCAGGTTGCTCGCCGTCGGCTTCGCCAGGTCCGCCTGCCAGATCGTGATGACCGTGTCGGTGGTCGGGGACACCGCGGTCACATTCGTCACCAGCGCCTCGGCGTCCCGGGGCACCTCCTCCCGGTCGTACACGCTGACCGACAGCAATCCGTTCGGGCCGAGGGCACCGCTGAACCCGATGCCGCTCCGGCTGTCCACCACCCGGGTCGGCCACGTCGGACGGAACCGCATGCCGTCGGGCACCTGCCCGTCGTCCATGACACCGACCACGTCCACCACGATGTGCGCGTTCTGCTTGGTGTAGACCGCGAACGACGGCACCGCGTGCCCGGGGCCGCAGTCGGCGCAGCGGGCGGTCCGGGCGATGGTCAGGTTCGGCACCACCGTGCCCGCCCCGTGGTTGACGGTCGACGCGGTCGGCACCGCCCCGTCACCCGGCCAGACGGTGAGGAAGCCGGCCCGCTCCGGCCTGACCGCCGTGACGTTGAGGACGAGCCCCCGCACGTGGCCGCTCAACTCGGGACCGAAGTCCGCCCAGAGCCGTACCGCGCTGCCGGCCGGCACCACGCCCCCGGTCTTGCGTGAGTCGAACAGCCGGGTCGGGGACAGCGGGGCGTAGTTGCCGCCGATGCCGACCGTCGCCAGGTCCAGGTGATCACCTGCGTAGAAGCCGACCACGTCCACCACCACGTCGGTGCTGCCGCTGTGGTTGTAGATCGCGATCCTGCCCTCGGCCCCGAGCTTGACGGTGACGTTGTTGGAGCCGAGCCAGCCCGCCGGAAAGTTGACCGAGGAGGCGTCGGGGCGGGCCCCGCCCGACGGGTGGACGTTGAGGAAGCCGGCGGCCGTCGGGTTGGCCACCGTCACGTTCAGCACCACCGAGCCGGCCCCGGCCGGCACCCCGCCGCGCCCCTGCACCAGCAGGTCGACGGTCTGCCGGGCGCCGATCTTCCCCTGGTGCCCGCCCAGCCCGCTGCGCGTGTCCATCAGGCGCTGCGGTGGCAGCGGGTAGTACATGCCGGTGACGCCGTAGGCAGCGCCGTAGGACATCGGCACCAGCCGGACTCCCCGGCCGCTGTTGTCGGGCAGCTGCAGGGTGGCGGTGTGCGATCCGGTCAGGGTGGCCCGGGTGGCGACGGTGACCGCGCAACTCCCACCGGGCGCCACCGTACGACCGGAGCAGGTGTCGGCGGTGAGGGCGAACTGGGCCGCCCCGGGCCCCAGGACCCCTGCCGTGCCGAAGACCTCGGGCAGGGTGCCCCGGGACGTGAAGGTGACCGTACGGGAGGCGACCGCACCACCCACCTCGACGTGACCGAGGTCGAGCCGGCCGGGTTCGGGCACCGCCGCCAGGTAGTCCTCGCTGGAGTTCCACCGCAGGTCCCCGCTCAGCACGCCCCGGTCGGTACCGCACTGGAACTCGTAGAACGCGGCGAAGGACGTCACCAGCCCGGTGCCCGGGTCCCGGGCGACCTCCAGCACGGTGACGGCGGCGGTGACGGTGTTGCAGCCCGATCCCGGCGTGGTGATGTCGATCCTGGCGTTCTCGGCGTCCGCGAACCGCGCCGCCAGGTACATCTGCCCGGCGGTCCACTCCGATCCGGTCGGTGGTGCGACGTCGACCTGGATGAACTGGTCACCTCGGACCGCCTTCAGCCGCAGCGCGTCACCGGCGAACGGGGTGGCCGTGACCACCGCGTTGTCGGGCGTCCACACGTCGGAGGTGGGGACCGGGGTGTACCCGTGGTCGCCACGGTCGGCGGTGATCGCGGTGATCGGGCCGGCCGGCGCGGCGGAGGCGGTCGTCGACAGCCCGACGGCCGTGCCGGTCAGCGCGACGGTGACGCCGAGCAGGGCGCGGAAGATGCGCATGGACACCTCGGACGAGAAGGAAGGAGGCTTGATCGACTCAGCGTATGAGCCGGTGCCGACGTGCGCCAACAGCCGTTCGGACCCGGTCGCGCTGTCGTACATCAGGAAGACTTCGCCCACCTCGGTGCCGTCCGACGCGTGGACGAGCGTCCGGTACGTGCGCCGGGTACCCGACGAATCCGGTTGGCGACAGGCCGAGCCCCTTCACCCGCGCCACCGGCCTTGACACTCTGCTCTCGACAGGTAACCCATCGGATCGGGCGGGTCGAGAGCATGGCGAAGCGTTGGTTGATCACGGGGTGTTCGAGCGGACTCGGTCGGGCCCTCGCGGCCCGGCTCGCCGCCGAGGGAGAGCAGGTGGTGGCGACGGCCCGACGGCCGGAAACCCTCGACGGGCTGGTGGCCCGGCATCCGAGCAACGTGCTGGTCGCCGCCCTGGACGTACGGGATCCGGCGCAGTGCGCGGCGGCGGTCGGGCGGGCGGTGGACGCCTTCGGCGGCGTCGACGTCCTGGTCAACAACGCCGCTTACGGCCAGTTCGGCACCTTCGAGGAGGTCTCCGACGCGGAGCTCGCCGCGCAGTTCGACACCAACGTGTTCGGGCCGTGGCGGCTCACCCGGGCCGTGCTGCCGGTGTGGCGCACGCAGCGCTGCGGGCACGCGATCTTCGTCAGCTCGGTCGCCGGCATGGTTCCCTTCCCCGGGCTTGCCGCGTACACCGCGAGCAAGTTCGCGGTGGAGGGAGCGGCCGAGTCACTGGCCGCCGAGGCCGGACACCTCGGGGTGAAGGTCACCATCCTGCAGCCGGGCGGCTTCGCCACCGGGTACAGCGCCAACCTGGCCATGCCGGAGCACCGGATCGCGGACTACACGCCGGTCAGTGACGGCCTGCTCGGCGCGCTGCGCAGCATGAACACCCGGGCCGAGGTGAACTCCCCCGAGCTCTTCGCCGACGTGGTATGGCGGCTCGGCCAGCTGGAGTCGCCGCCACTACGGCTGCCGGTGGGATCCGATTCGGAGACGTTCCTGGAGGCCGCCTACGACGCCCGGCGCAGTGAGTACGACCAGGTCGTCAAGGCGGGTCATCACACCCTCGCGTGACCTCCGTCCGGACTCGGTGTCTGACCGGTCAGCCTCCGGTCGTCACGTCCTGACCAACAACGCCGACAACGGCACCGGCGCCGCCTCCGCGCTGACCGGATCGCCGCCGAACTACCGCCTCGGCGTGGCAGCGCCGCTCAGCCGGGGCCGTCCGGTGGGTTGGTGCCTGAAGGCCGAAGGGCGTCCCGGCCACCGCCGGAACGCCCTTCGTGGACCGGATCCGGGCCTACCCCAGCGCCGGGCCGGAACGCAGCACGGTGAACCCGTCACCCGCGCCCACCGTGTACGGGTACAGGTCGAACCGTCCCACCACGTCGGTCACCAGGTGGGTGGAGCCGGCGTGGTTGTGCGCGTGGAAGGCGTCGGCCGGGCCGATCCCGGTGACCGCCGCGTTGGAGACGGTCTGCCCCGCCGCCGGGTTCAGGTTGCTGGCGGTCGGCTTGCTCAGGCCGGTGCCCGCCGGCCACACGGTGAGCACGGTGGCCTCGGTCGGCGCGACGGCGGTGACGTTCATGGCCAGCGCCCGGGTGGCCTCGGTGACCAGGGCGGAGGGCGCGGTCACCGTACGGGTCACCTGTGGGCCGAGCGCGCCGGTCGTGCCGAGCCCGGTGCGGCTGTCCACGATCCGGGTCGGGCTGAGCGGGGTGAGGCGCAGCCCGTTCGGGACCGACTCCACCGGGGCCATCACGCCGACCAGGTCCACCACGACGTGCGCGTTCTGCGAGCTGTACAGGGAGAACGTCGGCACCGCGTAGGTGCCGCCGCAGTCGCACTGGTAGTTGTCCTGCACCACCGCGAGGTTCGGCACCACTTTGCCCGCGCCGTAGTTCACGGTCGACGCGATCGGCACGCCGGCCGTCCCCGACCAGGCGGTGAGGAAGCCGCTCTTCTCGGGGGCCACCGCCGTGATGTTCAGGACCAGCGCGCTGCTCCGCAGGCTCAGCTGCGGGCCGAAGTCCACGAAGTACCGGCGGGTGCCACCGGCGGGAACGGCCCCGTCGGTGGTACGGGTGTCGACCAGCCGGGTGGGCGCGACCGGATGGAAGTGGCTGCCCGGCGAGTCGAACCGGTCCTGCCCCGCCCCGGTCCCGCCGTAGTAGCCGACGACGTCCACCACCACGTGCGTGGAGCCGTTGCGGTTGTAGACCTTGACCCGGCCGTTCGCCCCAACCTTGACGGTGACGTTGTTGGAGCCCAACCAGCCCTTCGCGAAGTTCACCGAGGACGCCGTGGGGCGGGCCTCCCCGGAGGGGTAGACGGTGACGAAACCGTCGGCGGTGGGGCCGGTGACCGTCACGTTCAGCACGACCGCGCCGACCCCCTGCGCCGGCACGTCCGCCCGGTCGGTGACCTGGAGGTCCACCTCACCGCCCGGCCCGATCGGAGTGCTCGGCAGGTTCGGGTAGCCGGCCCGGGTGTCCATGAGCCGGTCCGGCGCCACGGGGTGGTAGCTGCCGACGCCGTTGTGGTACCCGCGGACACCCAGGCCGACCATCCGGCTGCCGTACGTGCTGTCGTCCGCCAGGTGCAGCGTCGCCGTCCGGGCGGCGGTGCTGGTGGTGGTGGCCTCGATCAGGACGGTGCACTCCTCACCCCAGGGCAGGGAGCGACCGGCGCAGTCGTTGCCGACGATCCGGAAGGCCGACGCGTCGGCGCCGCTGATGCTCGCCGCGCCGAAGGTGATCGGCACGCTGCCCCAGGAGGCGAAGCGGACCGCTTGGACCACCGGCGCGCCACCGATCTCGACCCGGTCGAACCCGAGCGTGTGCCCGTACAGCGCCGCCACGTAGTCCAGGTCGGAGTTCCACCGGATCTCGCCGTCGACGATCCCGGTCTCTCCGTCGCAGCGGAACTCGTACGCCGCGGCGAAGGCGGTCAACTGGCCGGCCGCGTCCCGCCGTACCTGCTTGACGGTCACCTTGCCGGTGCCGGGACAGGTCTGGCCGTTGCCGTCCACGCTCAGCCGCGCGCTCGTGCCCCCGGCGCTGGTGGCGGGGTAGACCCGGCCCTCCTGCCAGGTTCCGCCGGCCGGCGGCGCGGTACGCACCCCGTTCCGGTAGTGCAGCTCGTCCTGCCGGAAGTGGGCGGTCAGGGTGAAGTCGTCCCCGGCGCCCAGCGTCGCCTCCATCTCCGCGTCGCGATCGTCGAACGCGCCGACGAGTAGATCGAGCCTCTGGTCACCGCTCTTGCTGACCACCAGTGCGGTCGTCGGGTCGGCGGCCTGCGCCGGCCCGGGAAGTCCGGCCACGGCGCACGTCGTGGCGACACCCATGCCGAGCAGGGTGCGGAGAAAACGCATGGAGACCCCGTGAGCGAGAAAGAGATGGGAGAGAATGTGTCGGCTCAGCGTAGACAGGCCCGGCGGCACCGACAAACGCGTTGGGCCGGGGCACGGACGACGTCGGGGCGCCCGGCGAGACCGAGCGCCCCGACGTGTCGACGGCTAGCGGACGTGACCGGAGACGCCGCTGCCGGCCACCCGCAGCGGAGACCCGCCGGTGGTGCCGCTCGCGGTCGCCGGGTTCAGGTGGAACGTGCCGACCACGTCGGCGACGACGTGCGTCCGGCCCGTCAGGTTGTGCACCTGGAACGCGTCCTCGGGACCGAGTACGCCGAGCACCCCGTTGGAGACGATCTGACCGGCCTCCGGGTTGAGGTTGCTCGCGGTCGGCTTCGCCGCGCCGTCGGCCCAGACGGTGAGCACGGTGTTCTTCTCCGGAGCGACCGCGGTCACGTTCATCACCAGCACCCGGGTCGGGTCGGTGACCGTCGCGGACACGTCGACGCGGCCGGTCTGCGCCGTGCCGAGCGCCCCGGTGAGCCCCTGGCCGATCCGGCTGTCCACGATCCGGGTCGGGACGGCCGGGCTGAAGCGCAGGCCGCCGGGGACCGTGCCGTCGTCGACGACGCCGACCAGGTCGACCACGAGGTGGGTCGTGGCAGAGCTGTGGATCATGTAGCGGGGGGCGCCGTCCACTCCGCAGCCGAACGGCGGACAGGGCTGGGTCTTGACGTACGCCAGGTTCGGCACGATCTTGCCGGCGCGGTAGTTGACCGTGGAGATGTCCGGCACGGCGGTCTCCCCGGACCAGGCGGTGAGGAAGCCGTCCCGCTGCGGACCGACGGCGGTGATGTTCAGGACGAGCGCCCGGACGTGCCGGTTGTAGTCGTCCATGCCGAACTCGTTGTCGAAGTCCACCCACCCGTTGATCGCGGCCCCGGCGGGCAGGGCACCCCGGTGGTCGGTACGGCTGTCGTGCAGCCGGACCGGCGTCAGTGGGCGGAACTGACCGCCCGGCCCGAGACCGGCCGGCCCGGTGTCGGTCCCCGCGTAGAAGCCGAGCACGTCGACGACCACGTGGGTGTGTCCGGCCCGGTTGTAGATGGTGACGTCCCCGGCCGAGCCGAGCATCGAGGTCACGTTGTTGGAACCGAGCCAGTCCTTCGGGAAGTTGACCGACGACGCCGTCGGCCGGGACCGCCCGGCAGGGAAGACGGTGAGGAAGCTGCTCGCGGTGGGGCCGGTGACGGTCACGTTGAGCACCACGGCGGCGACCCCGCCGGCCGGGACGCCACCGCGGCCGGTCACCTGGAGCCGGAGGCTCGAGTCCGGGCCGACCTTGCCGGTACGGCCACCGAGACCGGTCCGGGTGTCCATCAGGCGTGCCGGCGACACCGGGTAGTAGGTGCCCCTGGCGCTGTCGGACGTGACGGCGGCAGGAGCGGGGGACGGCGTGGAGGGTGCGGCGGAGGCAACGGCCGGCAGCCCGGCCAGCACGGATGCCCCGACGGTGGCGACACCGAGGAGAGTGCGGATCTTACGCATGGAGACCTCGCAGAGGGTGGAAGGACGTGGCGAGGGGCGGATGAGCGGGAGGGGCCGCCCGGGTCACGCGCGGCCCCTCCCTGTCGGTGCGGTCAGTCCCGGCCGTAGTCCGACGACCCGGCCGCCGCGACCTGCGGTCGGGACGGGCCGGCCAGGGCGGTCGTGCCGGCGGTGCCCGGGTAGAGGTAGAACGTGCCCACGACGTCGCCCACCAGATGGGTCTGCCCGACATGGTTGTGCACGTGGAACGCGTTCTCCGGCCCGATCGCGGTGAGCACGCCGTTGGAGACGATCTGCCCGGCCTCCGGGTTCAGGTTGCTGGCGGTCGGCTTCGCGATGCCCAGACCGGCCGGCCAGACGGTCAGCACCGTGTTCCGCTCCGGCGCCACCGCGGCCATGTTCAACGCGACCACCTGGGTGTCCTCCTCCAGCTGACCCCACGGCGGGACGGCGACCGTGCCGGTCTCGCCGGTGTTGAGCGAGGTCCACAGGCCCTCGCGGACCCGGGTGTCGAGGATCCGGGTCGGGCTGCCCGGCCGGAATCGCAGGCCGTCGGCGACGGTGCCGTCGTCCATGACCCCCACCAGGTCGACCACGAGGTGCGTGGTGGCCGAGGTGTGGATCCGGTAGCTCGGTGCGCCGGTCGCGCCGCCGCAGCCACCGGAGGGGCAGGGCACGGTCTGCACGTACGCGAGGTTCGGCACGACCTTGCCCGCGCCGTAGTTGACGGTGGAGGCCAACGGCTTGCTGCCCTCCCCGGACCAGGCGGTCAGGAAGCCCGCCTTCTCCGGCGTCACCGCGGTGATGTTCAGGACCAGCGCCCGCACGTGCGAGTTGAACTCACCCTCGGGCAGGCGGAAGTCGATCCAGCCGTTGACGGCCGCGCCGCCGGGCAGCGGACCACGGCCGCCGACCCGGGTGTCCAGGATCCGGTACGGCTCGAACCACTGGTACTGACCGCCCCGACCCAGTCCGGCCGGCGGGTCGTTGCGGCCGGAGTAGAAGCCGACCACGTCGACCACGGCGTCGGTGTACCCGGCCCGGTTGTAGATCTTGACGGTACCGCCCCTGACCGGGTCGATCATGACGGTGACGTTGTTGGACCCCAGCCACCCCTTCGCGAAGTTGATCGACGAGGCGTTCGGCCGCGCGGTGTCGGTCCCCGGGTACACGGTGAGGAAGCTGTCGGCCGTCGGGCCGGTCACCGTCACGTTCAGCACCACCGCGCCGGCGGTGTACGGGACGCCGCCCCGGCCGGCCACCTGGAGGTCGACCGTCTGCCCCGGGCCGAGCCTGGCCTTCGGCACGCCCAGTCCCTCCCGGGTGTCCATCAGCCGGGCCGGCGCGATCGGGTAGTAGGTGCCCTTGGTGCCGTCGACCACGTCGACACGCACCGGCACGGCGAGCCGGCCGTCGCTGCTGTTGTCGGACATCTGGAGCAGCACCGACTTCGTCCCGGGCCGGGTCCACTTCGGCCGGAGCCGGATCCGGCACTCGGCTCCGACGGCGATCGTGCGGTTCGAGCACAGGTCCTCGTGGACCTCGAACTCCGCGGTGTGGGTGCCGGTGATGCCGAGCTGACCGAAGGTCGACGCGACGCTGCCACCGGCCTTCACGTAGACGACGCCGCTCCACTTGTCACCCAGCGGCACGTCGTCGAAGCGGATCGCGGAGGGGGTCGTCACCGCGGCCACGTAGTCGAGGGAGGAGTTGTACCGCACCTCGCCGGTGATCGGTGACGACGCCGTGGTGCAACGGAACTCGTACGACGCGGCGAAGCTGGTCACCAGCTGCGACTCGGTGTCGCGGGCCAGGTCGGTGACGGTGATCGAGCCGGTCGCCGTGGTACAGCTCCGGCCGTTGCCGACGAGGTCCAGCCGCGCCTGGTCCTCGCCCGCCACCCGGGAGGTCGGATACGTCTGTCCCTCGACCCAGCCCCGTCCGGTCGGCGGGGCGGCGGTCAGGGTCGTGGTGTACCGGAGATCCCTGGTGACCGCCTTGATCTGGACGACGTCGCCGGGCTCGGCGGCCGCCGTCATGGTCGCGGTGCTGTACTCGTACGCGGCCGACGTCGACACCGGGTAGGCCCGGTGTTCACCGAGGTCGACGGTGAGCGCCGTGAACGGCGCGGTGGGTGCGGCGGAGGCGACGGCCGGCAGTCCGGCGACCGCACAGGCCCCGACCGTGGCCGCGCCGAGCAACGCGCGGAATCTGAGCATGGATACCCCGTGACGTGCGTGTCGGTCAGGAAACGACGCCGACGCGGGTACCCGGACGGCACCGGGCACCCGCGTCGGTCGGTTCAGCGGCGGACGGCCGGGCCCGAGCCCGAGCCGACGACCGTCGGCAACGCCGGCACGCCCGTCAGGGTGGTGCTCGCCGTGCCGGAGTAACGGTGGAACCGGCCCACCACGTCCGCCACCAGATGGGTGGAGCCGGCGTGGTTGTGCACGTTGAACGAGTCCTGCGGCCCGATGATCCCCATGACCGCGTTGGAGACGGTCTGCCCGGCCGCCGGGTTGAGGTTGCTCGCCGACGGCTTGGACGCGCCGTAACCGGCCGGCCACACCGTGATCACGGTGTTGTTCGTCGGCGCCACGGCGGTCACGTTCATCGCCAGCACCTGCGTGGCGTCGGTGACGACCGAGGACGGCGCGGTGACCTCACGGATGCCGTTGGGCGGCAGCGCCCCGCTGATGCCCTGGTTGATGCGGCTGTCGGCGATCCGCACCGGGCTGCGCGGGGTGAACCGCAGACCGTCCGCGACCGTGCCGTCGTCGATGACGCCGACCAGGTCCACCACGATGTGCGAGGTGGCCGAGGTGTAGATCTCGTACGACGGCGCACCCCACGCGTCACCGCAGAAGTCGTAGTAGCAGGGCGCGCTCTGCACGACGGCGAGGTTGGGCACCACCTTGCCGGCGGTGTAGTTGACGGTCGAGGAGACCGGCACGTCGGGCCCACCCTGCCAGGCGGTCAGGAAGCCCGAGGCCTTCGGCGAGACGGCGGTGATGTTGAGGACGAACGCCCGGACGCGCGGCCGGAGCGATTCGTTGAAGTTGACCCACCCGGTGATCGACCAGCCCCCGGGCAGCGCCCCGTCACCCTGACGGGTGTCGATGAGCCGGGTCGGCACGAACGGGTGGTACTGGCCGCCCATGCCGTGGCTGGTCGCGACGACGTTGGTGCCGGCGTACCAGCCGACCACGTCGACCACCACGTCCGTGTAGCCGGCCCGGTTGTAGATGGAGACCTTGCCCCCCGAACCGATCTTCACGGTGACGTTGTTCGAGCCGAGCCACTTCGCCGGGAAGTTGATCGAGGACGCGGTGGGCCGGGCCTCGCCCGCCGGGTACGCGGTCAGGAAGCTGGCCGACGTGGGGTTGGCGACGGTCACGTTCAGCACGACCGAGCCGACACCGCTCGACGGCACTCCGCCCCGGCCGGTGACCTGGAGGTCCACCTTCCGGTCCGGGCCGATCTTGGCCTTGGCGGTGCCGAGGCCGCTGCGGGTGTCCATCAGCCGCGACGGACCCACCGGGTAGTAGGTGCCGACCACCCCGTCGAAGGCGCTGAACTTCACCGGCACGAGCCGCTTGCCGTACGCGCTGTCGTCGGTGAGGACGAGGGTGGCGGCGACGTCACCGGCCCGGGTGGGGGTGGCCGACACGGTCACCGTGCAGCTACCGCCGGGCTGGAGGGTACGGCCGGAGCAGTCGTCGACGACGATGCCGAACGATCCCGGCTGCGCCCCGGCGAGGGTGGCCGAGGTGAAGGTCACCGGCAGGGTCCCCGCGGAGCGGTAGGTCACCGTCCTGGTCTGCGTCGCGCTCTCCACCTCCAGCCGGCCGAAGTCGACCGGTGCGGGGGTGGAGACGACGGCGGCGTACTCGACACCGGAGTTCCAGCGGATGTCGCCGTTCATCGTCCCCGTGCCGTCGCAGTCGAAGACGTACGACGCGGCGAAGCTGGTCAGTGCCTTGGTGTCCGGGTCGTACCCGGCCTCGGAGACGGTCATCGTGCCGCTGGACGACGCGCAGCCGGTGTGGTCGGCGGCGACGTCGAGCTTGGCGCGGGTGGCGTCCGCGAAGCGCGCCGTCTGGTAGGTCTGGCCCGCCGTCCAGGTCTGCCCGGTCGGTGCCCCGGTCCAGACGTAGAGCCAGGAGCCACCGGGCAGGTTACGCAGGTACATCGACAGTGAGCCGTCGGTCTCCGGCACGACCTCGATGGTGGAGTTGCCGGCGTCGAAGACGCCGGAGTTCTTGACCGGGTGGCCGGGGGCGTCCCCGACGTCGACGGTCACGACCGTGTACGGCGCGGTGGGCGCGGCGAGCGCCACCCCGGGCAGTCCGGCCAGCGCACAGGCCCCGGCGATGGTCACGCCGAGCAGAGCGCGGATTTTGCGCATGAACACCCCGTGAATGAAAGGGAGGGATTGGTCGGCCCAGCTTAGGGGCGGTGATCAATGCGAACAAGTGCGTTCGGCGTCAATCCCGGGAAAGGGCAATACCCAGGTATCCGGACCAGCGCCCGCAATGTACCGACGGCCGGAAACGAAAGGTGCCCCGGCCGGTCGGCCGGGGCACCTTTCGTGCTGCTGTCGCCTGGGTCAGCGGTTCGACGAACCGGTGACCTGAGCCTTGGGCGACTTGGCCGCGAGGCCCGCCGCCGGCGGGTTCAGGGCGTAGAAGGAGCCCACCACGTCGGCCACCACGTGCGTGGTGCCGCTGTGGTTGTGCACGTTGAACGCGTCGTACGGGTAGATCACCGCGGGCACGGCGTTCGAGACGACCTGGTTGGCGTACGGGTTGAGGTTGCTCGTCGACGGCCGGGGGACCTCCGGGTCGTCCTGCCACACGGTGAGGACCGTGTTGTTGGTCGGCTTGACGGCAGTCAGGTTCATGACCAGCACCTCGGTCGTCTCCGTGAGCATGCCGCTGGGCGGGGTGACGCTCCGGACAGCGCCGGCGCCGAGCGCGCCGTTGATGCCCAGGTTGATCCGGCTGTCCACGATCCGGGTCGGGCTCATCGGCGCGAAGCGCAGGCCGTACTCGCTGTAGCCGTCGTCCACGACGCCGACGAAGTCGACCAGGACGTGCGCGGCGGCGTGGGTGTAGACCTTGAACTTCGGCGCGCCGGGGGTGCACCAGCCGTCGGTGGCGAGGCACGGCGTGGTCTGCACGTAGGCCAGGTTCGGCACGTTGACGCCCGCGCCGTAGTTGACCGTCGAGGAGACCGGGCGGCTGCCCGCGCCCGACCAGGCGGTCAGGAAGCCGGCACTGGCCGGGGCGACCGCGGTGAGGTTCAGGACGAAGGACTTGATGTGCGGGTGCAGGCCCGCGTCGTCGAACTCGAGGGCGTACTCCAGAGTGGTGCCCGCCGGCGGCTTGCCCTCCGGGTCGTTACGGGTGTCGAAGACCCGGGTCGGGTAGTACCACTCGTACTGGCCACCGTTGCGGTTGACCATCGTGTCGTCCTTGGCGTAGAAGCCGACCACGTCGACCACCACGTCGGTGGAACCGTTGCGGTTGTAGACCGATACCTTGCCGCCGGAGCCGAGCTTCACGGTGACGTTGTTCGAGCCCAGCCAGCCCTTGGCGAAGTTGACCGACGAGGCGTCCGGCCGGGCCTCGCCCGCCGGGTACGCCGTGACGAAGCTGTCCGCCGTCGGGCCGGCGATGGTCACGTTCAGCACCACCGCGCCGACGCCGCTGGTGGGGACGCCGCCCCGGCCGGTGACCTGGAGGTCGACCTTCCCGCCCGGGCCGATCTTCGCCTTCGGCGCGCCCAGGCCACTCCGGGTGTCCATCAGGCGGGCCGGCGAGACCGGGTAGTAGGCGCCGGTCGTGTCGGCGAGCTCGGCCACGGCCTGCGGCGTGACGGAGGGAGCCGCGGACGCCGTACCCGGCACCACGGCCAGTGCACATGCCCCGGCGAGGGTCGCGCCGAGGAGAGTGCGGAATGTGCGCATAGAAACCCCGTGGAAGAAGAGGAAACAGGGAATTGCCGCCCCAGCGTAGGGGGCCGCCTCAAGAGCGGCAAGGAGATACGCCGATCGAACACAAGGGGTGAGCCTGACGGAGCTTAATGGTGTCTTAATACGGCCACCGCGCGGATGTCCACAGGAACGAAGCGTTGTCCACATGTTGTCCACAGCCCCGGTGGACACCCCTTGACATCCCGCTTGAGCAGGCGAGACTGCCCAGATGACCGCCGACGACCCGCTGCCCGCCCCCCGCGCGCCGCAACCGCAGCCCCGGGCGCGGATCGTGCTGGCCGAGGTCTCCCGCCGGGACAGCCGGGCCGACCGGACCCGCACCGAACTGGCCCAGCAGACCCGGGTCGGCGAGGCGCTGGTGCGTGGCCTGGTGCGCGCCCAACTGTCGCTGGCGCTGCGGCTCTCCCTGGTGGTGCTCGTCGGGCTGGGCGGCCTGCCGTGGCTCTTCGCCATCGCGCCCGCCGTCGGCCGGGTCACCGTGCTCGGGGTCAACCTGCCCTGGCTGCTGCTCGGGGTGGTCTCCTTCCCCTTCCTGATCGCCGTGGGCCTGGCGTACGTGCGGCTGGCCGAGCGCAACGAGCAGGACTTCACCGACCTGGTCGAGCGGCCGGAGCGCTGAGATGGGCAACGGCTTCGTCGTTCCGGCCATCGTGGCGGTCACCCTGGTCACCCTCGGCATCGGCTTCTACGGGCTGCGGCTGGCCCGGACCACCTCCGACTTCCTGGTCGCCTCCCGGGCCGTCAGCCCGACCTGGAACGCCGCCGCCATCGGCGGGGAGTACCTCTCCGCCGCGAGCTTCCTCGGCATCGCCGGGCTGATCCTCAAGTACGGCGTCGACGTGCTCTGGTACCCGGTCGGCTTCGCCGCCGGCTATCTCGCCCTGCTGATGTTCGTGGCCGCACCGCTGCGCCGCTCCGGCGCGTTCACCCTGCCCGACTTCTGCGAACTGCGGCTCGGCTCGCGCCGGCTGCGCACCCTGGCCACCGTCTTCGTCATCTTCATCGGCTGGCTCTACCTGGTGCCGCAGTTGCAGGGCGCCGGGCTGACCCTGGCCACGGTCGCCGGCTCGCCGTACCCGGTGGGGGCGTTGCTGGTCGCGGCGGTGGTCACCGCGAACGTGGCGCTCGGCGGGATGCGTGCGATCACCTTCGTCCAGGCGTTCCAGTACTGGCTCAAGCTGACCGCGCTGGCCGTACCCGCGATCTTCCTGGCGTTGCAGTGGCAGGCCGACGCCCGCCCCGCGGTGACCCCGCCCGACGGGCCGGCGTTCCGGACCGCGACCACCGTCGTGGTCGAGCACCGCGCGGCGCTCACCTTCGCCGACGGCACCGTCCGGGAGGTACGCCCCGGCGACGAGCTGACCTTCGCCGCCGGTGACCGGGTGCCCGAGGTCTCGCAGGTGGCGACCGGCGCGGCCGACTGGCTGCTGCCCAGCACCGCCGGGGACGACGACCGAGGGCTCTTCGCCACGTACTCGCTGATCCTCGCCACCTTCCTCGGCACCATGGGCTTGCCGCACGTGCTGGTGCGCTTCTACACCAACCCGGACGGGGCGGCGGCCAGACGCACCACCCTGGTGGTGCTCGCCCTGGTCGGCGCCTTCTACCTGCTGCCCACGATCTACGGGGTGCTCGGCCGGATCTACACCCCGCAACTGCTGGTCTCCGGGCAGACCGACGCGGTGGTGGTGCTGCTACCCGGCGCCGCGCTCGGCGACGGGACCACCGGCCGGCTGCTCGCCGCCCTGGTCGCGGCCGGCGCGTTCGCGGCCTTCCTCTCCACCTCGTCCGGGCTGCTCACCAGCGTCGCCGGGGTGATCTCCACCGACGTGCTGGGGCGCGGCTCGGTACGCGGCTTCCGGCTGGCGACCGTGATCGCCGGCGGGGTGCCGGCGCTGCTCGCCCTGAACGTCTCCGGGCTGGACGTCTCCCAGGTGGTCGGGCTGGCCTTCGCGGTCGCCGCGTCCAGTTTCTGCCCGCTGCTGGTGCTCGGCATCTGGTGGCGCGGCCTGACCGATCTGGGCGCGGCGGCCGGTGTGCTGGTCGGCGGCGGCGCAGCGATCGGGGCGGTCCTGGTGACCGTGCTCGGGCCACCGCTGTCCGGCTGGCCGGCCACGCTCACCGCGCAGCCGGCCGCCTGGACGGTGCCGCTCGCCTTCACCGTGATGGTGGCCGTGTCCATGGCCAATCGCCGCCGGGCGCCCGCCGACGTCGGGGCCACCATGCTGCGGCTGCACGCCCCGGAGGCGCTGCGGGGGTGAGCACGTCCGCCCTGGGTATGACGGAGGATCGTCCCTCGGCCGGAGCGACCCCTGGCAGCGGCCGGATACGGTCGTCGCATGACTGGTGAGCACCCCGCGCTCGCGCTGCGTGGCCTGGCGAAGACGTTCGACGGCAAGGTCGCCGTGGCGGGCGTCGACCTGGACGTACCGGCCGGCTCCTTCTACGGACTGCTCGGGCCGAACGGGGCCGGCAAGACCACCACGCTGTCGATGGCGGTCGGACTGCTGCGGCCGGACCACGGAGGGGCCTGGGTGCTCGGGCACGACGTCTGGGGCGACCCGGTCGAGGCGAAGCGGCTGCTCGGGGTGATGCCGGACGGGGTACGGCTCTTCGACCGGCTCACCGGGGCGGAGTTGCTGGCGTACCACGGTCTGCTGCGCGGCATGGACCCTGCGGTGGTCGACCAGCGGGCGGCGGAACTGCTCGACGTGCTGGCGCTCACCGACGCCGGGCGGACCCTGGTGGTCGACTACTCGGCCGGCATGAAGAAGAAGATCGGCCTGGCCTGCGCGCTGCTGCACGGTCCGCGGCTGCTGGTGCTGGACGAGCCGTTCGAGGCGGTGGACCCGGTCTCCGCGGCGCTGATCCGCGACATCCTGCACCGCTACGTCGTCGGCGGCGGCACGGTGGTCTTCTCCAGCCACGTCATGGAGGTCGTCGAGCGGCTCTGCTCACACGTGGCGATCCTCGCCGGCGGCACCATCAAGCGGGTCGGCGCCCTCGACGAGGTGCGCGGGGACCGCTCCCTGGAGGAGGTCTTCGTCGAGGTGGTCGGCGGACGGACGGCGACCGGCGAGGAGCTGGCGTGGCTGTCCCGGTGACCGCACCGGCCGAGCCGGCCCGGCGGGTCTCGGCCCGGCACTTCGTCCGGCTCAAGCTGCGGGTGATGGGCAACAACTTCCGCGGCCAGGGCTGGCGGATCGCGCTCTTCGTGGCCGGTGTGCTGGTCGGCCTCTGGTTCGCCGCCGGCGGCTTTCTGCTGCTGGCCGCGCCCGGCTTCGCGGACGAGCCCCGGTACGCGCTGATGACCGCCGCGTTCGGCGGCGGGCTGCTGGTGCTCGGCTGGCTGCTGCTGCCGCTGGTGTTCTTCGGGGTGGACGAGACCCTGGACCCGGCCCGGTTCGCGCTGCTGCCGCTGTCCCGGCGCACCCTGGTCGGCGGGCTCTTCGCGGCGGCCCTGGTCAGCGTCCCGGTCCTGGCGATGCTGCTCGCGACCGCCGGCCTGGTGGTCACCGCCGGGGCGCTGGGCGGTTGGCCGGCCGGGCTGGCCGCCGTCGTCGGCGTCCTCGCCGGGTTGCTGCTCTGCGTCGCGGCGAGCCGCGCGGTGACCAGCGCGTTCGCCACCATGCTGCGGTCCCGGCGGGTCCGCGACCTGGCCGCCGTGCTGCTGGCGGTGGTCGCCGCGCTGCTCGGCCCACTCCAGATCGTGGTGCTGGCGGCGGTGCAGGACGCGGACTGGGACCGGCTCGCCGGGGTGGCCGGCGTGGTGGGCTGGACGCCGTTCGGCGCGCCGTGGACGGTCGGCGTGGACGTGGCCGAGGGCCGGGCCTGGGCGGTGCCGGTCAAGCTGCTGATCACCGCGGTCGCCATCGGCGTGCTGCTGTTCTGGTGGTCGCGGTCGCTGGAGTCGGCGATGGTCGGCGCGGCCGGCGCCGCCCCGACGAAGACCCGGCGCGCCCCGACGGGCGGGGCGGTCGGGCAGCTCTTCCCCAAGGTGCTCGGCTGGGCGGGGCGGGACCGGTTCGGCGCGCTGGTCGCGCGGGAGTGCCGCTACTGGTGGCGGGACGCCCGGCGGCGGGCCAACCTGATCACCATCGCGGTGGTCGGCGTCTTCGTCCCGGTCATGGTCAACCTGGGCGGTCCCGGCTTCGCCGCCTCGGAGCAGGGCGTCGAGTTCACCGGTGAGTCGTCGCCGGTGCTGGTCAGCTTCTCCATGCTCTTCGTCGGGGTGCTCGCCTCGGTGACGCTGGCCAACCAGTTCGGCTTCGACGGCAGCGCGTACGCGGCGAACGTCGTGGCGGGGGTGCCGGGCCGGCTGGAGCTGCGGGCCCGGATGGCCGCCTTCTCGGTGTACGTGGTGCCGATGCTCGCTGTGGTGTCGGTGGTGATCGCGGTGGTGCTGGGCCGGCCCGGCTGGATCGGGATGGCGGCCGGCGCGCTGCTGGCCGCGTACGGGGCGGGGCTGGCGATCAACGGGTACCTGTCGGTGCTGGGGGCGTACTCGCTGCCCGAGACGAGCAACCCGTTCGCCATGAACACCGGCGCCGGGATGGCGAAGAGCCTGCTCACCCTGTTGTCGATGGTGGTGTCGACGGCCGCGGCGGTGCCGATGGTGGTGGCCGCGGCGCTGCTCGGGGACGCCTGGCTCTGGCTGGCGCTGCCGCTGGGCGCGGCGTACGGGGTGGGGGCGGCGCTGCTCGGGTCGTACCTGGCCGGGGACGTGCTGGACCGCCGGCAGCCGGAGCTGCTGGCGACCGTCACGCCGAGGCGCTGATGCCGGTCGTCGAGGCGGTGACCACCGTCCCGGTGCCGCCCGAGCTGGCCTTCGCGGTGTCGCAGACCACCGCGCCGGTCCGCTACCGGTGGGATCCGTTCGTCCGGGAACAGCACTTCGAAGACGGGGCGACCCGCCCCGGCAAGGGCGTGCGCACCTTCACCCGCTCCCGGCACGGACTGGTCATGGTGAGCGAGTACGTCTCGTTCGCGCCGCCGACCACCGTCGGGATGAAGATGGTGCGGGGTCCGTGGTTCTTCGAGATGTTCGCCGGCGGGTGGCGGTTCGCGCCCGGCCCGACGCCGGGGACGACCGCGGCCACCTGGCGGTACAGCTTCCGCTGCCGCCCGGCGTGGCTGCGCCCGGTCGCCGACCGGGTCGGGGTGTGGCTGCTCACCCGGGACATCCGCCGCCGCATCGCCGGCTACGCCGCCGGTTGCGCCGACCCGGAGGTGCTGGCCGCCGCCCGCCGCTCCCTCACTCCCGGCGACGGGGTCGACGAGGGTAAGCCCTGAGCCTCGCCACTTCGCCGGGCACGCCGGTGTGCGCTGCCGCGCACCGGCCGATGCCGGTGGTCCCGGTGCTCAGGTCGTGCGGCGCATGAACGCGTACACGTTGTGGCCGTCGCCGACGGCGGTGACGGTGACCAGCTCCCAGCCGTAGTTCGACAGGTGCTCGACGGCCTGCATGAGCTGCGGGACGGCGCTGCGCATGAAGCCGGAGCTGGACACCAGGGCGAGGTGCCGGTGCGGGTAGGCGCGTAGGTCCACCTCACCCTGCAGAAGCGACTCGGCCCGCACGACGCGGGTCTGCGCGAGCTGCTGCGGCGACACGAAAGCCATGCCCGGCAGGGTAGGCGGTCCACGCGAACCGCGCCCGCCACGAGACATCGGGTGGCGGGAACGATCCGGGCCGTGGCCGCGTCACACCGGCATGACGACTGTTTCCGCCGTACGAGGGGTGGCCGTCCTGCCGCTGGTCCTGCTGGCGACGGCGTGCGCCGGGCAGGACGACGGGGACGCCGGCACCCGACCGGCCGCACCCGCGTACCCCGGCGATGCCGTGGTGCTCCGCATCGACCACATCGGTGGCTTCGTGACCCCGGCCACGCTCGCCACCCGCCTGCCCAGCGTCGCCGTGTACGGCGACGGCCGGATGATCACCGAGGGTCCGGTGACGCTGCGGTACCCCGGACCGGCCCTGCCGAACGTGCAGGTGACCAAGCTGGACGCGGGTGAGGTGGCACGGATCGTCGAGCAGGCCCGGGCGGCCGGGGTGGGCACCGCCGGCGACCTGGGCACCCCGCCGGTCACCGACGTCCCGACCACGCGCTTCGCCCTGCTCGGGGCCACCGGCGTGGAGGAGACCACGGCCGAGGCCCTCGACATGGTGGAGGCCGAGACCGGGCTGAGCGCCGCTCAGCGGGCGGCCCGGGAGAAGCTGCGCGCCTTCGCCCGGTCGCTGACCGACACGGCGACGACGCAGGACGGCGCGGCGACGACGCCGTACCGCCCGACGGCGCTGGCGGCCGTCGCCGAGCCGTGGGTCGCCAACGACGAGGCGGGGAGGCAGGCCGAGGTGGCCTGGCCCGGCCCGGCCCTGCCCGGCGCCCCGCTCGGCACGGCCGGCGACCTGAGCTGCGTGACGGTCAGCGGTGAGCAGGTGCAGCAGGTCCTCGACGCCGCCGCCGGGGCGAACGCGGCGACCCCGTGGACCTCCGGCGGGAAGCGCTGGACGCTCACCCTGCGCCCGCTGCTGCCCGACGAGGCCGACTGCGGCGACCTGGCCACCGCCCGCTGACGCGCCCGGCGCCGCCCCCGGGGACCGGGTGATCGACTCGGTTTGCGGCGTGTTGCGGTGTCCCGGCCCCTCGATACCGCAACACGCCGCATTTCGCGGACGGGCGGCACGGCCTGTGGTCAACGGGCGGAGCCGCTGACGGTGTGGGTGAGGAAGGAGCGCCAGGCGGTGGGGGTGAAGCGCAGCGTCGGGCCGGACCGGTCCTTGCTGTCGCGCACCAGCACCACCCCGGGCAGATTGTCAGCCATCTCGACACAGTTGCCGCCGGTGTCGGTTGAGCGGAACGACGTGCGCCAACGTGGCTCTGCGATGGTCATGGCGTCACCTTCAACTTCCGAACCAGGTCCACCGAGGCGCCCGTGGACAGCGCTTCACCGAGCAGGCCATCCCACTTGCGATCGATCAAGTTGACCATCTCCGGGTCCTCCACGACGTGTCCGCGTGCAGCGTTCTCCAGGTAGAGGACCCGGTCGCCGTCGGACAGCTCAGCCAACACGAACCCGCCACCGAGTCCGACGTGTTCGCCTACCGCCAGCGGAATGACGTGCCGCCGGAAGAAGGTCGAGTCAGCAAGCTCCAGGAGCCCGGCCGAGTTGTTGGTCAAGCGGCGCTGCTGGTGTACCCGGGCGGGCTGATGGTCGAGGCGGGTGATCAGCTCGCCCGGCTCCACCCGCAGGCACGCCCGGCCGACCTGCACGAACGCTTCCCGGGTTGGGTACGGGCCCGGG
This sequence comes from Micromonospora citrea, assembly GCF_049629545.1. GTDB lineage: Bacteria > Actinomycetota > Actinomycetes > Mycobacteriales > Micromonosporaceae > Micromonospora > Micromonospora citrea_A. The sequence goes on along the minus strand of NZ_JBNADX010000003.1, from coordinate 166,906 downwards.
ACGGCACAATGTTTCACGTGAATCATGAGCCGGGTGCCGAGATCCACCACACCGACCCGTTCGCCGTGCCGGCCGGGCAGCGCTCGCCGGTACGCCGGCTGCGGGGCCGGCTCGCGGCGCCGGTGACCCTCTGGACCGCATCCGGTCCGGCGGGCCTGACCGTGTCGTCGACGCTGGTCGCCGAGGGGGAGCCGGACCGGCTGCTCGGCCTGATCGACCCGGAGTCGGACCTGTGGGCGGCGATCGACGAGGCCGGGCGGTTCGCGGTGTCACCGTTGGGGCCACCGCACCGGCAGCTCGCCGACCGGTTCGCCGGCCTCTTCCCCTCCCCGGGCGGGCTCTTCGCCACCGGCTCGTGGGCCGACACCCCGTACGGCCCGGTCCCGTCGGACGCGGCCGGGTGGGCCGGCTGCCGGCTCGACGCCGCCCGCGAGTACGGGTGGGGCCTGCTGGTCGAGGCCACCATCGAGGCGGTCGACCTGACCGAGGAGACCATGCCGCTGCTGCACTACCGGGGCCGCTACCACGAGCTGGGCTGAGGGTGGGCCGACCGGGCGAGCCGACCATCGGTGACCGGGCCGGCCGACCACCCGTCGACCGGCGCACCGGGCGACCGCTCACCGGAGTGACCTGGGTCACTCGGCGCAGCCGGCGGACCGTTCGGCGCAGCCGGCGACCACCGTCGATCACAGCCTTCCCGGCCGGGGACCGCGCTCTCTACCGTGCGCGAAACTCCCGACACCTGTGAAGGTGGTGATCCACACATGTCCACGGACACGCCCGCGTCCGCGCCGACGGAATCGGCGGCGGAGCGGTACCTGGCCGTACAACGGTCGGACGAGTTCGCCGGGTTGCGTCGCGCGCTGCGCGGCTTCGTCTTCCCGATGACCGTCGCCTTCTTCCTGTGGTACGCGCTCTACGTGATCCTCTCCGCGTACGCGCGGGGCTTCATGGGTACGAAGTTCTTCGGCAGCAACATCAACATCGCCCTCGTCTTCGGCCTGCTCCAGTTCGTCTCGACGTTCCTGATCGCCTGGCTCTACTCCCGGCACGCCGACCGGAAGCTCGACCCGATCGCCGACCGGATCCGCGCCGAGATCGGGGAGGTGAAGCATGAACACGGTCCTCGCGGCTGAGGCGGGTGGCGGCACCGCCCGCAACCTCACCATCACGCTCTTCCTGGTCTTCGTGGCGGTCACCCTGGCCATCACCATCTGGGCCAGCCGGCAGACCAAGACCGCCACCGACTTCTACGCCGGCGGGCGCTCCTTCTCCGGCTTCCAGAACGGCATGGCGATCGGTGGCGACTACATGTCGGCCGCCTCGTTCCTCGGCATCGCCGGCATCATCGCCCTCTACGGCTACGACGGCTTCCTCTACTCGATCGGCTTCCTGGTCGCCTGGTTGGTGGCGCTGCTGCTCGTCGCCGAACTGCTGCGCAACTCGGGCCGGTACACGATGGCCGACGTGCTGGCGTTCCGGATGCGCCAGCGTCCGGTCCGCACCGCCGCGGCGGTCTCCACCATCACCGTGTCGATCTTCTACCTGCTGGCCCAGATGGTCGGCGCGGGCGCGCTGGTGGCACTCCTGCTCGGCATCAAGCCGGGCACCACCTTCCTCGGCATGGACGCCGAGACCGCCAAGGTCGCCACGATCGTCATGGTCGGCGCCCTGATGATCATCTACGTCACCGTCGGCGGGATGAAGGGCACCACATACGTCCAGATCGTCAAGGCGTTCCTGCTGATGGCCGGCGCGCTGGTGATGACCCTGCTGGTGCTGGCGAAGTACAAGTTCAACCTCTCCTCGCTGCTCGGCGACGCCGCGTCTGCCTCGGGCAAGGGGAGCGCGTTCCTGGAACCCGGGCTCCGGTACGGCGTCGACACACCCGGCGACGCGTTGAAGACCTTCTACAGCAAGATGGACCTGCTCTCGCTCGGCGTCGCGCTGGTGCTCGGCACCGCCGGCCTGCCGCACATCCTGATCCGCTTCTACACCGTCCCGACGGCGAAGGCGGCCCGCAAGAGCGTGCTCTGGGCGATCGGCATCATCGGCACGTTCTACCTGCTCACCCTGGCTCTCGGCTTCGGCGCGGCGGCGCTGGTGGGCGGCGAGGCGATCACCGCGCAGGACAAGGCCGGCAACACCGCCGCCCCGCAGCTGGCCGAGGCGCTGGGCATGGACTTCCTCGGCGGTGACCTGGGCGGGGCGACCCTGCTGGCGATCATCGCGGCGGTCGCCTTCGCCACCATCCTGGCGGTGGTGGCCGGGCTGACCCTGGCCTCGTCGTCCAGCCTGGCGCACGACTTCTACGCCAACGTGCTCAAGGACGGCAAGGCGTCGGAGCGGCAGGAGGTCATGGTCGCCCGGGTCTCCGCGCTGGTCATCGGTGCGGTCTCGATCGTCCTGTCCATCTACGCGCAGAGCCTGAACGTGGCCTTCCTGGTGGCGCTGGCCTTCGCGGTGGCCGCGTCGGGCAACCTGCCGGCGATCCTCTACAGCCTCTTCTGGAAGCGGTTCAACACCTCGGGAGCGGTCTGGGCCATCTACGGCGGCCTGCTGGCGGCGGTGTTCCTGGTGTTCTTCTCGCCGGTGGTCTCCGGAGCGCCGACCGCGATGTTCCCGAAGCAGGACTGGCAGTGGTTCCCGCTGTCCAACCCGGGCCTCATCTCCATCCCGTTCGGCTTCTTCTGCGGCTGGCTGGGCACCGTGCTCTCCAAGGAGCAGGACGAGGAGAAGTACGCGGAACTGGAGGTGCGTGCCCTCACCGGTGCGGGGGCGCACTGACGGTCCGTCCACATGGGCGGGGTCCCGCGCGTCCGCGCCGGGACCCCGCCGCATGTCGCGCCGCGTCCGGCCGGCGCCCTGAGTAGGCTGGCCGGCATGAAGGTCGCTCCCCGCTTCGGCACCGGTCACCGCGTCCTCGTCACCGGTGGCGCCGGCTTCGTCCCGTCCCACCTGGTCGACCGGCTCATCGAGCGCGGCTGCACGGTGGTGGCGCTGGACAACTTCGTCACCGGGTCCAAGGAGAACGTCGCCCACCTGCTGGACACGCCGACCTTCACCCTGGTCGAGGCGGACATCTCCGACGGGCTGCCGGCGCACCCGGCGCTGGCGGAGCGGTTCGACGCCATCCTGCACATGGCCTCGCCGGCCAGCCCGACCGACTTCGAGAAGCTGCCGGTGGAGATCCTCCGGGTCGGCTCGGTCGGCACGCTGCACCTGCTGGACCGCGCGCTCGCCGACGGCGCCCGTTTCCTGATGACCTCCACCTCCGAGGCGTACGGGGACCCGAAGGAGCACCCGCAGCGCGAGACGTACTGGGGCAACGTCAACCCGATCGGGGTGCGGGCCGTCTACGACGAGGCAAAGCGCTTCTCCGAGGCGGCCACCATGGCGTACCACCGGAGCAGGGGGCTGGACGCCGCGATCGTCCGGATCTTCAACACGTACGGCCCGCGGATGCGTCCCGACGACGGCCGGGCCATCCCCACCTTCATCTCGCAGGCGCTGCGCGGCGAGCCGATCACCGTGCACGGCACCGGCAACCAGACCCGGTCCATCTGCTACGTCGACGACCTGGTGCGCGGCATCCTGCTGCTGCTCGACTCGACCGAGACCGGGCCGATCAACTGCGGCACCGAGCACGAGATGAGCATGCGACAACTCGCCGAGACGATCGTGTCACTCTGCGCGAGCAGTTCCGAGGTGACGTACATCACCCGCAGCGCGGACGACCCGGAGATGCGCCGGCCGGATCTCACGCTCGCCCGGGAGCTGCTGGGATACGAACCGACCGTCTCGCCCGAAGATGGCCTGCGGCGCACGATCGCGCACTTCCGCAGCCGGCTAGGGTAACGCCTCCCGCGCCACGCGGACGGCGATCCGGCATTCGCCTTCGGGCAACCCTCGACCGGGCTACGTACGCTGAAACACATGTCCGCGACATCGTCTGCCGGCGTCCCGCTCCCGCACCTGCACCGGAGTTCCGGACGCGCCCAGGTCCCCGGCCCCGCCCGGGGCGCTGCCGGGCGCGCCCGGCAGCCCGACGCGCAGTGGTACCCGTCGTACGACGAGGAGCAGCCGCGCTCCGGCGGGCCCGGCGGCCCGGGCCTGCCCCCGGGCCCGGGTGGTCCGGGCGGCTCGGGGCGGCGCGGGCCGCGCCCGCGCTGGGGGCGGATCGGCCTGGTCGCCGGCATCGCGGTGCTGGTGCTGGCGCTGCTCGGCGGCGCGGGCGCCTGGATGTACACCCGCAGCCTCAACAACGACCTGGCCCGGACCGACCCGTTCTCGGAGATCACCGGCGGCCGGCCGGCGAAGGCGGTCAACGGCGCGCTGAACATCCTGCTGGTGGGCTCGGACTCGCGTGACCCGGACGCGCCGGTGGACCAGCAGAGCCAGTGGCGGGCCGACACGATCATCGTCATGCACATCCCGGCCGACCACAAGTCGGCCTACCTGGTCTCCATCCCGCGCGACCTGTACGTGCCGATCCCGGAGAGCGCCGGCGCGGAGTGCGGCTCCGGCCAGCGCGCGAAGATCAACGCGGCCTTCGCGTTCGGCGGCCTGCCGCTGGCGGTACGCACCGTGGAGTGCTTCACCGACGTCCGGATCGACCACGTGATGGCGATCGACTTCGGCGGCTTCAAGGAGGTCACCGACGCCGTCGGCGGCGTGGACCTGAAGGTGGAGCGGAGCGTCACCTCGATCCACAAGCCGTACCGGAAGTTCACCAAGGGCACCATGCACATGGACGGCGCGACCGCGCTGGACTGGATCCGGCAGCGCAAGCAGTTCCCGGACGGCGACTTCGCCCGGATGCGCCACCAGCAGGAGTTCCTGCGGGCGTTGATGGACAAGGCGGCGAGCACGGGCACGCTGACCAATCCGAAGATGCTGAACGCGTTCCTCCAGTCGGTCACCGACGCGGTGACGGTGGACGAGGACTTCTCGCTGGCCGACATGGCGTTGCAGTTCCGGAACCTGCGCGGCGAGAACCTGATCTTCCTGACCAGTCCGAACTCGGGCAGCGACACCATCAACGGCGAGTCGGTGGTGGTGTCCGACCGGGAGAAGGCGCTGGCGATGTACAAGGCGATGTCGGCGGACACCATGGCGGACTGGGTCGCCGCCAACAAGGATCCGGACACCAAGGGCAACTGACGTCGCAACCCCCCCGGCGGCCGGGGCGCACGACCGCCGCCGGGGGTCCGGCCGCCGGACGGGTCGTTGCCGGCACATTTCGACGGACGTCATCAGAGGTACGTTCGGAGTTGGCTCGATCATCGATGGCCAACCACCGATCAGATGCAATGCCTCATCCGTTCGGATGAACCATGGTCAGAACTGTCGGGATATCTGAGAAATGAGCGTGTGACGACCTCGCCTTGACGGGGAGCGGTACGTAAAGTGGTCCCGCCCCCCGATCAAGCGAGCTGGAGCACGCATGCCGGTTCAGACCAGCCCCCGCCCCACGTCGCTGGATTCCGACCCTTACCCCAGGGCGTCCGCGACCATCCCGACCCAGGGCGGTCGGGGCGGGCAGCGCACCGGCGGCGCGAAGAAGCGCACCAGGCGCAAGGACCCCCTCTGGGCCCGGCTCACCGTGGTCTTCGGCGCGGTGCTGATGATGACCAGCGGTGTCGCGATCGTGGGCAGCAAGGCGCTGATCAGCCAGGCGACCGGCAACATCTCGCAGAAGAACCTGCTCGGCGGGGCGGGCAAGAGCGACGCCGAGGGCGGCGCCGACCTGGACGGCCCGATCGACATGCTGCTGCTGGGCGTGGACGCCCGCGAGCGCTGGGCGGCCGACGACGTCCGGGCGGACAGCATCATCGTGCTGCACATCCCGTCCAGCCACGACCAGGCGTACATGATCTCGATCCCGCGGGACACCGAGGCGCAGATCCCCGCCTTCGAGAAGAGCGGCTTCCCGGGCGGCACCGACAAGATCAACGCGGCGTTCCAGGCCGGCGCCCGCAACGGCGGCGGCTGGGAGGGCGGCGCCCAGTTGATGGCGCAGACCATCAAGAACATGACCGGGGTCAGCTTCGACGGCGCCGCGATCATCAACTTCGGCGGTTTCAAGAACGTCATCGACACCTTGGGCAGCGTCCGGATCTGCGTCAAGCACGAGGTGAAGTCGATCCACACGGTGATGGTCGACGGCAAGCAGATGTGGAAGGCGGACGCCAAGAAGACCGGCCGGCCGATGACCCCGGTGGTCTACAAGAAGGGCTGCCGCCAGATGTCCGGCCTGGAGGCGCTGGACTACTCCCGGCAGCGCTACGGCCTGCCCGGCGGCGACTACGACCGGCAGCAGAACCAGCAGCAGCTGATCAAGGCGATGGCGAAGAAAGCCACCGACAAGGGCATGCTGACCAACCCGGTCAAGGTCAACCAGCTGATCCGGGCGGCCGGCAAGGCCTTCGTCCTGGACACCGGCGGCGTGCCGGTCCCCGACTTCATCTTCACCCTGCGCGGCGTCAGCGCCAACGAGCTGACCATGCTCCGCACCAACGGCGGCACCTTCCACGGCAACGCCAACAACCGCGAGGCGCTCAGCGAGCAGACGCTGGAGATGTTCAAGGCGGTCAAGAACGACAAGCTGGGCGAATTCGTGTACGCGAACCCGTCCGTGCTCTCCACCCGCAAGTGACCGGGTGACCGGCGGTAGCTGTCGCGAAACGCGCCCGGCCGGCACCGTCCGACCCGTAGCCTGGACGTGAGCAAGCCTCACGTAACGGCCACGGGGAGGGCGTCACGTCCAGGTCAGCGCGGGCCAACCGGGGACAGGGCGCACCGCCGCCCGGCCCCCGGGCCACCCGCTGGCCACGCGTGCTGCTCGGCGCCGGGCTCGCCCTGGTGCTGCTGGCCGCGCTCGCCGTCGTCGGCATGAAGGCGCTCTCCTCCCGGTACGAACGGACCGTCACCCGCGAGCAACTGCTCGCCCCGGACGCCCGGCAGGCGCGCACCGACCTGGATAAAGGGCTGAACTACCTGCTCGTCGGCTCGGACCGGCGGGCCGGCTCACCGCGCCCGGACCAGCGCTCCGACACCATCCTGATCGTGCACGTGCCGCCCGGCATGCGGCAGGCGTACCTCATCTCCGTACCGCGCGACCTGCTGGTGGCCATCCCGCCGGGCAACGGGTACCCGGGCGGGCCGGACAAGATCAATGCCGCGTACGAGCACGGCGGTGGTGGCGAGGGCGGCACCCGGCTCCTCTCCACCACCCTGAGCCGGCTCACCGGGATCCGCTTCGACGGCGCCGCGCTGATCGACTTCTCCGGCTTCAAGCAGGTCATCGACCATCTCGGCGGGATCCGGATGTGCGTGCAGACCGAGGTGCGCTCGATCCACACGAACCGGGTGTTCACCCCCGGCTGCCACCAGATGGACGGCGCGCAGGCGCTCGACTACGTCCGTCAGCGCTACGACCTGCCCGGCGGCGACTACGACCGGCAGCGGCACCAGCAGCAACTGCTCCGGGCGGTGCTCGACCGGGCCGGCCAGACCGATCTGCGCGGCGACCCGGTCAAGCTGGACCGGGTGCTGCGGGCGGTGGGCGGCTCGCTGACCGTCGACACCAACGGGGTACCCCTGCAGGATCTGGCCCTCGCCCTGCGGGCGCTGCCGGCGGACGCGCTCAGCGGGGTGCAGGTGCCGTCGTACCCGCAGACCATCGACCAGGTGTCGTACGTGGTGCTGGACAACGGCGGCGCGGGGCTCTTCGACGCCGTCCGCGCCGAGCGGGTGCCCGACTGGGCGACCGCGAACCCGCGCTGGGTCACCCGGTTGTGACCCCACCACCGGGCGGGCCGGTGTCGATCCGGCCGCCGAGGATCTAGGCTTTCACCCGTGTTCGGACCCCAGGTTCCCACCGTGCCCGTGACCGAGATCGACGACCGGACCTACCTGCTCGACGTCCGCGAGGACGACGAGTGGGCAGCGGGCCATGCCCCCGGCGCCCACCATCTGCCGATGATGGAACTGCCGGCCCGGCTCGCCGAGGTGCCCACCGACCGCGACGTGGCGGTCATCTGCCGCTCCGGCGGGCGCTCCGCGCAGGTCGTCGGCTACCTGCTGAACAACGGGTGGGAGCAGGTGCGCAACGCCGACGGCGGGATGCGCCAGTGGGCCGCCGTCGGCAAGCCGGTGATCGGCGAGGACGGGCAGCCCGGCCAGGTCATCTGAGAGTCGGGGCATGGGCGACCCGCAGGTCTTCGCGCACCGCGGCGCGTCGGCCGACCTCCCGGAACACACCCTCGCGGCGTACCTGCGCGCCCTGGACGAGGGCGCGGACGGACTGGAGTGCGACGTCCGGTTGACCCGCGACGGGCACCTGGTCTGCGTGCACGACCGCCGGCTGGACCGGACCAGCAACGGCCACGGGCTGGTCAGCGCCCGTACCCTCGCCGAGTTGGAGACGCTCGACTTCGGGTCCTGGCACCCGGGCTGCGTACCGGCCGACGGGGACGAGGTGCTGGACGACTCGCACACCCGGCTGCTCACCCTGGACCGGCTGCTGGCCGCCGTGACGGCTGCGGGCCGGCCGGTCCGGCTGCTGGTGGAGACGAAGCACCCGTCCCGCTACGGCGGGGACGTCGAGCGGACACTGGTCGCGATGCTGCGCCGGCACGGGCTGGCCGACCCCCGCCCGGACGACCACGTCCAGGTCACCGTCATGTCGTTCTCGCCGCTGGCCGTACGCCGGATGCGGGAACTCGCCCCGGCGCTGCCCACGGTGCTGCTGCTGGAGGTGCTGCCGCGCTGGCTGCGGTTGGGCCGGCTGCCCTTCGGCGCCCGGATCGCCGGCCCCGGCATCGGGCTGATCCGGGCCCGCCCGCAACTGGTGCCGGCGCTGCGCGCCGCGGGCAACCAGGTGTACGTCTGGACGGTCAACGAGCCGGAGGACCTGGAACTGGTCCTCGACGCCGGGGTGGACGGAGTGATCACCGACCGGCCGGCCCGGACGCTGGCCCGGCTGGGCCGGTGAGGGCCACCGAGCGGGGGTGCCCGTACTCCGGTCGAGGGGGCACACTCGGGACATGCCGGAGCGTACCGACCTCGCCGCCCTCATCACCGGCCACAACGCGGTCATCGAGATGATCAATTCCGGAGACGCGGGACTGCCCGTCCTCACCCAACTCCTCCAGGTGGCCCGTCCGGCGCTCGGTGCGGACAGCCTGGCCTTCGTCGAGTTCACCCCGACCGGCGGCCGGGTCATCGCCGCCAGTGGCAGCGCCGAGTGGACCATCGGTCGGCCGCTGTCCGCCTCCGACCCGGCCACCGTCTGCCTGCTCGCCGGCCCCCGGGTCCGGCAGGTGCGCCTCGACCGCCTGCCCGGGCCGCTCGCCGGTGAACTGGCCGCCCGCGGGCTGTGCCGGATGATCGCCGCCCGGGCCGAGATCGGCGGCCTCACCGTCGGCAGCCTGCACGCGCTCTACGCGGACGCCCAGCAGGCCGAGGACGGCACCGCGCACGCCGTGGTCGGCTACCTCGCCTCCTGCATCGCTCACATGTACGGCGACCAGAGCGGCCTGCCCGTACACGGTGACGGTCCGGTGGTGGCGGCGCTCGCCGACGGGCTGGCCGTGGTCGACCGGGACGGGCACGTCCGGCTCTGGAACCCGGCCGCCGCCCAGTTCACCGGGCGCTGCTCGACCGAGGCGCTGAACCGGCCACTGCCGTTCCCGCTCCCCCCGTCGGGCCAGGTGCTCGACCACCGGATGCCGGACGGGCGCTGGCTGCGGATCACCTCCGGGGAGCTGGCCGGGCCGGGCACCCTGCGGGTGGTCACCTTCCGCGACATCACCGACCAGCAGCGCCGCGACTCCGACCGCGACCTCTTCGTCGCGGTGACCAGCCACGAGCTGCGCACGCCGGTCACCGTCATCAAGGGGTACGCGGACACCCTCACCGACCACTGGGAGTCGCTGACCGAGGCGGACCGGCGGCAGGCCGCCCGGGTCATCGGGCAGCGCGCCAACGAGTTGGCCCGGCTCGTCGACCGGCTGCTCTCCTCGGCCACCGACGTACGCCCCGACGGCGACCCGACCGTCCCGTTCGACCTCGGGGAGGCGCTCCGGGCCGCCGTGTCGGACCTCCCGGCCGACCTGCGCCACCGGCTCGTCCTGGACCTGCCCGCCGACCTGCCCAAGGCACTCGGGGACCGGCACAGCATCGCCACCGTGCTCACCGAGCTGAGCACCAACGCCGGGAAGTACTCGCCGCCGGACTCGCCGATCGAGGTGACCGCCGGGGCGAACGGGCAGACGGTCTCCTTCCGGGTCAGCGACCGGGGCATCGGCATCCGCCCCGAGCACGTGGAGCGTGCCTTCGACCGGTTCTGGCAGGGGGAGTCCGGTGACCGCCGGGGCTACCCGGGCGCCGGACTCGGCCTCTATCTCGTCCGCCGGATCGTTGAACAGCAGAATGGATGGGTATCCCTCCGCCCGAGAAGCGGTGGCGGTACGGTCGCAGAGGTGCGGCTGCCACGGGGATGACCCGTGGCCGGCGGGCGCGGGCGAGAAGGAGCGAGGGTGTCGGCGCAGGCGGTCGAACGTTCGTGGTGTGTGGTGGTACCCCACCACGCCACCGGCGCGCGGCTGGCCCGGCACCGGCTCGCCGACGAACTCGCCGAGGTCGTCCCCCCGGCGCTGCTGGCTGACCTGGTGGCGGTCCTGGCCGAACTGGTGGGCAACGCGGTCCGGCACGCCGACCCGCTGCCCGGCGGGGTGGTCCGGGTGGCCTGGCGGCTGCGGCCCACGCCGACCGGTCCGCGCGTGTCGATCCGGGTGACCGACGGCGGTGCGGTGGCCGGTCCGCTGATGCGGGAGGCCAGCCCGGACGCGGTCGACGGCCGTGGCCTGCACATCGTCTCCGGCCTCGCCACCCGCTGGGGGGTCGACCGGGACGGCCTGGGCCAGAGCGTCTGGGCGGAGTTCGAGCCGACCGCCTCGTCCCGGCCCGATCTGGTCGCGGCCGGCTGACCCGGCGCCCGGGGGCGGGTCCTCCCCACGCCGCCCGGCTCCGGCCTCTAGGCTGTGTCGCCGTGAGCAAGCGTCGAAAGAACCAGCGCGCCGTCGAAGCCACTCCCCGCCGGGAGAAGGTCCGCGACATCTTCGTCCCCCGCCCGTTCGAGGGGCTGGCGGACGAGCCGGAGTGGATCGCCCTGCGCGAGCTCGTGCCGGCCGCCTCCGCGCCGCTGCGGCTCACCCCCGAACTCGTCGAGGAGTACGGCGACCGCCCGGTCACCCTCGCCACCGTGCTGCCGATGGCCGCCCCGGCCATGACGAAGCCGGACGGGCGGGTCTTCATCGGCCTCCAGCGGCACCAGCAGTCCGGTGACGTCTCCCGGGACCTGGCCGAGGCGCTGCTCTGCGCGCTGCGTACCGAGCCGGGCGGCCAGGTCTCGGTGCCGCCGCTGCCGGGTCCCGGCCCGCGCCTGCAGGACATCCTGGTGGACGGCCCGCTGGAGATCACCATGCACGACGGCTTCGAGTTCTGGCTCGACCCGGGAGCGGCCGACGACCCGGCCGTGCAGGCGTCCCTGGAGCGGGCCAACGCCGCCATCTACCCGACCGTGAAGCTCGCCGCCGCCCCGGCCGCCTACTGGTGCCAGGTGCCGGAGAAGTCGCACGTGCGTTGGGTGCTGCCGGAGGACGAGGACACCGCGCTGGACGCCCTCTCCCGGCTCTCCGCCGCCGGCACGCTGACCCTCGGCGAGCAGACGAAGTTCGCCGGCATGTTCCGGGCGCACGGCCGGCTGGTGCCGGTCTGGGACCTGCCGGAGGACGTCCCGGCCGCCGACTGGGAGGCCCCGGTCGCCGAGTTCGCCAAGCGGTACGCCGAGGCGCTGGAGGAGAAGGAGCCGCTGGACGCCGCCGGACGGCGGGCCCGCCAGGGCCTGCTCGGCCGCCAGCTCACGCTGCGCTGACCCGCGCCCGTCCCGCGCCACCACGGCCCGCCGGCCCCGCCCGGCGGGCCGTGTCGTTCGACTGGCTGGCCGACCGGTCAGTCCCCGGTCGGGTGCAGCGGCTCGCGGACCAGCGGGCACGACATGCAGCGCGGGCCGCCCCGGCCGGAGCCCAACTCCGAGCCGGCGATCGGGATGACCTCGATGCCGGCCCGTTCGAGCTGCGCGTTGGTCTCCACGTTGCGCTCGTAGCCGACGCAGAGCCGGGGCGCCAGCGCGAGGGTGTTGTTGCCGTCGTCCCACTGCTCCCGCTCGGCGGTGACCGGGTCCAGGCCGGTGTCGATCACCCGGAGCTGGTCGAGGTCCATCGCGTCGGCGGCGGCGCGCAGGAACGGCGCGGGCCCGTCCACCCGCGGCTCGCCGTCCGGCCCGGCGATGACCGTGTACGCCGACAGCGTGCTGGCGATGTTCGGGTACATCAGCACCGCGTCGACGTCGACCATGGTGCAGACCGTGTCGAGGTGCATGGTGGCCCGCTCCTGGGCGATCGGCACCACCAGGATGGTGTGCGCCAGCCCGGCGGCGAACACCTGCCGGGCCAGCCGCTCGGCGCCGGCGGGCGTGGTCCGCTCGCCCACCCCGACGGCGAGCACGCCGGGGGCGAGCAGGAGCACGTCGCCGCCCTCCAGGTGCTCCAGCTCGGGGTGGTAGACGGCCTCGGTGCCGACGAAGCGCGGGTGGTACCGGTAGATGGCGTCGGTCAGGGTGGTCTCCCGGCGGCGGGCCGGCATGGCGAGGCTGGTGACGCCCACCCGGTCGCCGATCCACAGTGACGAGTCGCGGGTGAAGAGCAGGTTGGGCAGCGGGTCGATGACGAAGTCGTGCCGGTCCATCAGCGTCCACACCAGGCCGCCGGGGCGTTCGGGGGTGACCCGTACCTCCTCGTGGGCGAGCCCGGCGATGAGCACGTCGGCCAGGGCGGCCGGGTCGAGGTAGGCGAGGTGCTCGGCGACCCGGCGGCGCAGGGTGTCGCCGAGCCGGGGCGAGCGGAGCACCTGGTCGGTGAGTTCGGCGCGGGCCTCGGGCACGGCGAGGGTCTCGGCGAGCAGCGTGGCGAGGTAGAGCACCTCGACCCCGCGTTCGCGCAACGCCGTGGCGAACGCGTCGTGCTCCTCCTGCGCGCGTCCCACCCATGGGATAGCGTCGAAGAGCAACGAGTCGTTGTTGCGAGGGGTGAGCCGGGCGAGTTCTGGCCCGGGTCGGTGCAGCAGCACCGTGCCGAGCCGACCGACCTCGCTGTCCACGTAGTGGGTCACCCTCGCAGCGTAGGACAGGTATGAGCGGTGTTCACGGGAAGAACTGCGGATGAATATGGCATTCATCCGCACTCATTCCGGCGCTCCAACTTGCCGTACCCCCCGGATGGCAACGTAGGGTAGTGAGGACATAACTTCGAGGGACCTTTTGCCGGAGGTCGCGATGACTGTCTTTCCCGCTCGCCGAGCCGTACCCACCCGGGCACTGCCGCCCGTGGCGGTGCCGCATCCCCGGACGGAAGCGCCCTCGGCGCTCCAGCCGGCCCGGCCGAGTCCGTTGGAGTGGGCCCGCCGCCGTCGGGCCGAACGGGACGCCCGCCGCCTGGAGGCGGCCGGGGCGCGGGCGCTCGGCCAGCTCGACCACCTGGGCCCCGCCTGGCACGTCATCGAGTGGCCGCGCACGGACGCCGTCGACGCGTTGCTCGACCGCGGGCAGGACGACCGCGCCGGCTTCCTCGCCATCGGCCCGAGCGGGCTCTTCGCCGTGAGCATCGCCGACCACGGGCGGGCCCGCGTGCTGGTGGCCGGGGACGTGGTGCAGATCAACGGCAAGCGGCCGCCGTACGTGGCCGAGGCCCGCCGGGACGCCAAGCGGGCGAGCAAGGCGCTCTCCGAGGCCGTCGGCCTGCCGATCCCGGTGACGCCGGTGCTGACATTCGTCGGCTCCGGCGTCATCAGCGTGTACGGCCTGCCGAAGGACTGCCTCATGGCGACCCACCGGGAGCTGGACCGGCTCCTCGTCGCCGGCGGCAACCGGATCAGCCCGGCGACCGCCGAGAAGCTGTCCCGGATCGCGCAGCAGCCGCAGACCTGGCTCAACGGCACGTACCGTCCCGCCGCCGACTACCGGTGGTACGACGAGGGCCGAACGGCCGCTGACAAGCCGGCCGCCCGCCGGTAACGTCACCGGCGACGCCACGCGGCCCGGGCCACCGAAAGGCACCCCGGACCGCGCCGTCGCCGGCCGTCCGGTCGGTCCGGGCATCCGAACGTCGACGGCGACCGGTGACACGAGCGCGGTCGAGCGCCTGTCGAATCGACCGGCTAGCGTGGACAGACCGTCGGTGTACATAGGAGGCGCGGTGGCCCACGTCGAACTCTCGCTCTCGGACGTGTTCGCACCAGCCTCGCGGACACCGCCGGAGCAGGGGTCCGACAACGTCGGTCAGTGGTCCGCCACCGTCTCCCACGCCGACGAGCCCTGCCTGCTGATCGACGCGGAGACCCGGGTGTTGGCCATCTCGGCGTCCGGCTGCCGGCTGCTCTGCCTGGGCGCCCCGGAGGACGTGGTCGGCCTGCCGCTGCTGGAGGGCGGCCTGCGGCTGCTCGACTTCACCGCGGCCCGCGGCGAGCTGACCGAGCAGGAGACCGACAAGATCCCGCCGCTGCTCGCACTGCACTCCGGGCGGCTCGCCCGGGGGCTGCTGCGGGTACAGGCCGCCGGCGACGACGCGCCCGACGCCACCGTGGACGCCATCTCGACCCCGGTGCTCACCGACGGCGACGTCGCCGGTTCGCTCACCTTCTTCTCCCAGGTCTGACCCGCCGGGCGGCGGGTGCCGCACGCCACGGCGCTCCGGGGTCGACCCCCGACGCCGTAAGGTGCCCTCATGCTCGATCTCGCGCTGCTCCCGGGTGAGTACGCGGTGTGCCGGCTGCCCGCCGGGACGCCCCTGCCGTCCGGGCTGTGGGCCGAGCCGGGTCGCACCGACGTGGTGACCGTGAGCTGGACCGCCGACGGGATCTCGGTGATCTGCCCGGCCGACCGCGCGCCCGGGCAGGCCGTGGTGGAGACCGAGTGGCGGTGCCTGCGGATCGTCGGGCCGGTGGACGCGCCGGTGACCGGCACCCTGGCCGCGCTGGTGGGCCCGCTCGCCGAGGCCCGGGTCGACGTGGTGGCCTTCTCCACGTACGACACCGACCACGTGCTGGTTCCCGCGGTACGCCTCGGCGCGGCGACCCTCGCGCTGGAACGCGCCGGTCACCGCGTCCTGCGCTGACCTTCACGTTGCCGCCCGATCCTCCTACCATGGGCGCACCGGCCACCCGGCCGCAACGATCCGTATCGATGCCGTTGAGGCTCGCCCCCCTGAGGACCGGCCGTGCCGCCTGACCCATCGCACCGCCCCGCCGCGCGCCGGCTGGCCGTGGCCGGCGCCCTGCTCGCCGCCCTGCCGCTCGCCGCCTGCGCCGCCCCGTCGGCCGGGGGCACCGCCACCCCGGTCACCTCGCCGGGTGTCGACGGGCCACCCACCCGCGGCGTGCTGCCGGGCGGCGTGCCCACGGCGGTCCCACCGGTGACCGCCACCCCCGGTCTCCCACCCGCCGAGTCGCCGACTTCGAGCACCCCGCTCACGCCGCCCGGCCCCACTCCCGCGGCGGCCGCCACCGCGTGCGCGGGACGACCGTCGGCCGACCGCGTGGTGGGGCTGCTGCGTGACCGGGTGCTGCCGGCCGGCGTCCGGGTGCGGGCCACCACCGGTCCGCTCTGCGCCGACGGCTGGCAGTACACCGTGCTCGCCGTGGCCGGGCACGAGGCGCTCCAGGCGGTCACCCGGGGCGAGCCGGGCGCGCTGCGTCTGGTCACCGCCGGCACGGACGTCTGCTCGATCGAGGTACGCGCCGCCGCACCACCCGCCATCCGGACGTTGGCCTGCGACGCCGGGACCGGGGCGTTGCCGGGTGCGTAGGCTGGGTGACATGCCCGGAACACCGCCGACCCGCTTCGTCTTCCTCGGCCCCGAGGGGACCTTCGCCGAGCAGGCGCTGCGCACCGTCCCCGCCGCCGAGCACGGCAGTCGTACGCCGGCCCGCAGCGTCGGTGAGGCGCTGGACTGCGTACGGGCGGGCGAGGCGGACGCGGCCCTGGTGCCGCTGGAGAACTCGATCGGCGGCGCGGTGGGGGTGACCCTGGACGAACTCGCCGAGGGGGACCCGCTGGTGATCACCCGCGAGGTGATCCTGCCCGTCGAGTTCGTGCTGGGCGCCCGCCCCGGCACCACCCTGGAGTCGGTGCGCGACGTCGCCGCCCACCCGCAGGCCTCCACCCAGTGCCGCAACTGGCTGCGCGAGCACCTGCCCGACGCCACCGTGGTCGACGTGCTCTCCAACGGCGCGGCGGCGGCCGGCGCGGCGGCCGGCGAGTACGACGCGGCGATCTGCGCGCCGATAGGGGCCACCCGGCACCGGCTGGCGGTGCTCGCCGACAAGATCGCGGATCACCCGGACGCGGTGACCCGCTTCGCGCTGGTGTCCCGCCCCGGCCCGCCACCGCCCCCGACCGGGGACGACGTCACCTCGCTGGCGGTCTACATCGCCCACGACCGGGTGGGCGCGCTGCTCTCGGTGCTGATGGAGCTGGCCGTACGCGGGGTCAACCTGAGCCGCATCGAGTCCCGCCCCACGGGCGAGGCGCTGGGCCGGTACGTCTTCTTCCTCGACGGCACTGGCCACGTCGCCGACGTCCGGATGGGCGAGGCGTTGCAGGGGCTGCGCCGGGTCTGCGCCGACGTGCGTTTCCTCGGGTCGTACCCCCGGCACCGGTGGGCCGACGGGGTGGGTGACCGGCCGGTCCCGGCTCCGGCCGGGCTTTCCGAGGCCGACTACGCCGACGCGGCGGCCTGGCTGGCCCGGTTGCGGCGCGGCGAGCTGACCTGAGCCGGCGGGGCGCCCGGTCCGGGCGCCCCGCCGTCGCGCTCAGCTGAGCAGTCCGCCGAGCAGACCGCCCTGTTGCTGCTGCTGGGCGCCGCTGCCCATG
The DNA here is from genome assembly GCF_049629545.1 of Micromonospora citrea. Classification (GTDB taxonomy): domain Bacteria; phylum Actinomycetota; class Actinomycetes; order Mycobacteriales; family Micromonosporaceae; genus Micromonospora; species Micromonospora citrea_A. The sequence goes on along the minus strand of NZ_JBNADX010000003.1, from coordinate 149,913 downwards.
ATCGGCGGCTCCTCCGACGGCTGGACCACCACGAAGCCCTGGCCGGCGAAGCTCATCGTGAACGCCTCACCGGTGCTGCGGCCGAGCAGCGTGCCCAGGCCGAGCTGCTCCGCCCGGTGGTAGCCGGTCTGGAGGTTGGCCGACCAGCAGACCGCGGCCTGCGGGTCGACGTAGGTGGGGGCGTCGACGTTGAGCACCACCGGGGTGCCCTTGGTGGTGATGGCGATCCGGCCGTGGCCGGTGAAGACGCAGTTGAACAGGCCGGACGAGGAGGCCATGCCCGCGCCGCCGACCATCTTGATGTCGTACGACAGGGTGGAGTCGAAGGCCAGCACGCTGGAGCCGTTGATGGAGAGCGCGTCGCCCGGCTCCAGGTCGATGATGTGCACGTCCTTGGCCAGCTCGGCGAGGAAGACGTCACCCTGGCCGCTCAGCTTCATCAGCGGCACGCCCTCACCGGTCAGCCGCTGCTTGATGAACTTGCCGATGCCCCCCGAGCCGAGTGCCTGGAACTGCACCTGACCCTGGTACGCCACCATCGAGCCGACGCGGGCCATGGCCTCGCCGTTGAGTTCGATCTTCAGCATCTTGGAGTTCTGCAGCCGCATGCCGGGCTGGGCGGACTCCTTCTCGAGGTTCTCCGCGGAGAACAGCGCGCTGCGCATGGTCTTCCTCCTGATTCGGGGTGTGCTCCCCAACCGTAGGCTCCCGGCGCAACGGGCGGCATCGGCCGTGCGGGGCGTCAGCCCCAGCCCAGGGCGTGCAGCCGCTCGTCGTCGATGCCGAAATGGTGGGCGATCTCATGGACCACGGTCACCGCCACCTCGTCGACGACATCGTCCTCGGTGTCGCAGATCCGCAGGATCGGGCGGCGGTAGATGAGGATCCGGTCGGGCAGCACCCCGCCGTAGTCCCAGCCGCGCTCGGTCAGCGCGTGCCCCTCGTAGAGGCCGAGCAGGTCCTCCCCGGGGGGCGGGTCGTCCTCGACCAGGATCACCACGTTGCTCATCAGCCCGAGCAGCTCTTCGGGCACCTCGTCGAGGGCTTCGCCGACCAGCTCCTCGAAGCGTTCACGGCTCATCTGCACCGGCACGCCGTCCATTGTCCCCGACTCCGGGCCGGTCGGCCGCCTCGAGATCCGTGCCCGCGCCGCCCAGGTGGCGGTCGAGGCCGCAAGGGCGCCCCGTCGCGCGGACGCCGTCCGCCCCGGGCGGGGCGGACGGCGTCCGGAGCGGGTCAGGAGGCGAGTCGGGCGTTCAGGGTGATCTGGGCGCCCGGGGAGAGCAGTCGCGAGATCGGACAGTTCTCCTTGGCGGCCTCGGCGAGCTTGGTGAACTGCGCCTCGTCCATGCCCGGCACCTGACCGACCGTCTCCAGGTCGATCCGGGTCACGGTCATGCCCGCGTCGGTCTTGTCGAAGTGCACCTTCGCGGTGGTCTCCACGGAGGTGTCGGCGGCGCCCGCGTCGGCGAGCTGCTTGGAGAGGGCCATCGAGAAGCAGCCGGCGTGCGCGGCGCCGATCAGCTCCTCGGGGTTGGTCCCCTCGCCCTCCTCGAAGCGGGACTTGAAGGAGTAGTTCCCGGTCAGGCCGCCCTTGCCGGTGCGGACGGTCCCGGAACCCTCGGTGAGGTTGCCCTGCCAGCGTGCGGAAGCGGTACGGATAGGCATGACTGCGACGCTAACCGAAACCGCCCCGGCCGGCGACCGGCCGGCGCCGGTCCCCGGCTCGCGCTCCCCGGTCGGCACGATCGGGGCGTGACATGATGCGGGACAGTCCCGGGACAGCGGAAGGTGATCGGAATGTCACAGGAAAACCCGGTCCCGCGCCAGGACGACCGCGCGGACGGGACGACCGTCGTGGAGTGGGGTGCGGCGCAGAGCACCCCGGACCGGCGGCTCGGGGGCGGGCTGACCGGCCTCCGCCGGGACGGCCGGCTGCCCCTGGTGGTGGCCGCCCTCGGCGCGGTGGCGGCGATGGCGTCCCTGCTGGGCGAGTGGCTGGTGCTGACGCTGCCGAACGGCGGACCGGAGGGCGACGCCACCATCCAGGTGCCGAACGGGGTGTCCGAGATCGGCGGCTTCGGGGTCGCGTACCTGGTGGGACTGCTGCTGCTCACCGCCGCCGTGGCGCTCGCCCTGCGGGGCGGCCCGGCCGTGCGGCGGGAGGCCCGGGTGGCCGGCCTGGCCGTGGCCGGCGCGCTGCTGGCGCTGCTGACCGCGACCGCCCTCTCTTTGGACGACTCCGGGCAGCGGGTGCTCTTCTACTCCACCGACGACGGCTTCCGGGTGGCGTACGGGCGGGGCCTGGTGATGGCGTTCGTCGCGGCGGCGCTGCTCGGGGCCGCGCTCCAGGTCGCCGGCCGGCAGCCGGCCGGGTCCCCCGCGCCGGACCCCGGGGCGGAGGCCACCCCGGTCGACTTCCGCCGGCCGGGGCGCGGGGAAGGGTCCCGACCCCCGGCCCCCGCCGACCTCACGGTCGCGCCGACCGTCCCGTTCGCCCGCCGGGATCCGGAAGCCTGACCGGCCGTCTCCGGCGCGGCGCGGGGGCGCGGGGCACGCCACCGGGCGTTGGCACCCGATTCGCCGGGAAGTCATGGTTGCGACCAGTTCCGCGAGGTACGGTTGCTGCCCGCCGTCAACTCCGGTCGAGGCACCGACGACCGAGAACGGCTGGCTGCGACGGCGGCGGGCGAAGGAGGAACGATGACCCGCCCGGGACTGCCCAAGCTGATCGCCACCGACCTCGACGGGACGCTCGTCCGCAGCGACGACACCGTCTCGGCGTACACGCACGGGGTGCTCGACCGGGTGCGCGCCGCCGGCATCCCGGTGGTCGGCGCCACCGGCCGTGGCCCCCGGCTGAAGGAGCTGACCCGCAACGACATCCGCGCCGCCGACTTCCTGGTGATGGCCGGGGGCGGCTGCGTGGTGGACCAGAGCGACCCGGCCGGCCCGCTGGTGCTCCGGGACGAGCGGCTGCCGGGTGAGGTGCTGGCGACGCTCCTGGCCGACCTGGAGGCGGCGGCGGGCCCGCTCACCGTGATGGTCGAGGCGTCCGACGAGCACGACGCGCCACTCTGGGGCGACTACCACCCGAGCTGGCCGTACCAGGACCGGTTCGAGGCGCGCAGCCGGGCCGAGTGCCTCTCCGGCGATGTGATCAAGGCGTTCGCGCGTACCGCCGACCATCACGTCGACGAGTTGCTGGCCGTGGCGCGCGAGATCATCCCGCCGCAGGTCGCCACGCTGACCCAGGCCGGGCTGGGGTTCATCGAGATCTGCCCGCCTGGGGTGGACAAGGCCACCGGCCTGAGCGTGGTCGCCGAGCGGCTGGGTGTGGACCCGGCGGAGGTGCTGGTCTTCGGGGACATGCCGAACGACCTGCCGATGTTCGGCTGGGCCGGGTGGGCCCGGGTGGCGGTGTCGAACGCCCACCCGGAGGTGCGGGCCGCGGCCGACGAGGTGACCCTGCGCAACGACGACGACGGAGTCGCGGTCTACCTGGACCGACTACTGTCCCGGTGATGGGAATCCCACCCCGACTCGTCGCCACCGACATCGACGGCACCCTGCTCGCCGACGACCGTACGCTCAGCGCCCGGACCGCCGCCGTGCTGGAGCGGATCACCGCGCAGGGCACGCCGGTCGTGCTGGTCACCGGCCGTCCGATCCGCTGGCTCCAACTCGTCTACGACCAGCTGCCCACCCCGCTCCCGGCGATCTGCGCCAACGGCGCGGTGGTCTACGACCCGGCCGCCGACGAGGTGCTCCGGGCCGACCCGCTCGCCCCGGAACACCTCGCCGAGGTGGCCCGGCGGCTGCGCGCGGCGGTGCCCGACGTGAGCTTCGCGGTGGAGATCGTCGACAGCCGGCAGATGCGGCACGAGGCGCACTACCCGCTGCGCTGGGACGCCGACCACGACGCGATCCGGGCCGTCGAGTCGCCGGAAGAGCTGCTCTCGGCCCCGGCGGTGAAGCTGCTGGCCCGCGCCGGCGAGCAGGACCCGGACGCCTTCGTCGAGCTGGTGGCCGGCGCGCTGCAGGGGCTGGCCGAGGCGACGCACTCGTCGTACAGCGGGCTGGTGGAGATCTCCGCCGCCGGGGTGACCAAGGCGGCCGGCCTCGCCTGGTACGCCGAACGGCTCGGCATGTCCGAGCAGGACGTGCTCGCCTTCGGGGACATGCCGAACGACCTGCCGATGCTGACCTGGGCCGGACGGGCGGTGGCGGTGGCCAACGCGCACCCCGCCGTCCTGGCGATCGCCGACGAGGTGACCGGGGCGAACACCGAGGACGGCGTGGCGGCGTACCTGGAGAAGGTCTTCGGGGCGGGCTGACCGGTCAGAGGTACTGGCCGGTGCTGTGCTCCCCACCCTGCGGCTGACCCATGCCCGGCATGCCGGGCATCATCCCGGCCGGGCCGCTGGGCAGCGCCTGCCGGCCGGAACGCATCTGCTCCAGCTGCACCCGGGCCGCCATCTGCTGCGCGACCAGCGCCGCCTGGATGCCGTGGAACAGCCCCTCCAGCCAGCCGACCAGCTGGGCATGGGCGATCCGCAGCTCGCCCTCGCTCGGGGCCTTGTCCTCGGTGAAGGGCAGCGAGATCCGCTCCAGTTCCTCGCGCAGCTCGGGGGCGAGGCCCTCCTTGAGCTCGACGATCGACCGCTCGTGGATCTCCCGCATCCGGTGCCGGCTGGCGTCGTCGAGCGGAGCGGCCTTGACCTCCTCCAGCAGCTGCTTGATCATGCTGCCGATCCGCATCACCTTGGCCGGCTGCTCCACCAGGCGGGCCGGGTCCTCGCCCGCCTGCTCGTCGGTCTGCACCGTGCCGACCGGGCGGCCGTCCGGTCCGATCACCACCACGGTGCCGGAGTGCCCGGCGCCGTCGCGGCCCGGCTCGTCGTTCTGTCCAGCGGAGTGCGCTTCGGTCATGGCACCCATCTTTACCCACCCCCGCGAGCAGCACGCGGTGGGACCGGTCACCGCCGCCACCCGGCGGTGCGGCGCGCTACCGTCGCCGACATGCCCGCCGACCCGCGCGCCGTGCTCACCCGCCCCGCGCCACCCCCCGACCTGACCCTGGCCTACGGGGACCACCCGGACCAGATCGTCGACCTGCGTCGCCCCGCCGGCGACGGCCCGCTCCGGCCGTTGGTCGCGATCCTGCACGGCGGCTTCTGGCGGGCCGAGTACGACCGCACCCACACCGGCCCACTGGCCGCGGCGCTGGCCGGGCTCGGCTGGCCGGTGGCCCAGGTCGAGTACCGGCGCACCGGGCAGCCGGACGGCGGCTGGCCGGGCACCCTGACCGATGTGCTGGCCGGGGTGGCGGCGCTGCCCGGGATGGCGGTCCGGGCCCTGCCCGGCCGAGTGGCCGCCAGTCCGCCGCTGCTGCTCGGCCACTCGGCCGGCGGGCACCTCGCGCTCCACGTCGCGGCGCACGCTCCGGACGCCGTACGCGGGGTGCTGGCGCTGGCCCCGGTCGCCGACCTCGCCGAGGCGTACCGGCTGGACCTGGACGCCGGTGCGGTGGCCGCGCTGCTCGGGGGCGGCCCGAGCGAGCACCCCGACCGGTACGCGGCCACCGATCCACGGGCATTGGTACCCCTGCCGACACGGACAGTAATTTGCCATGGTGTGCGGGATCGGCAGGTGCCGGTGGCGATGAGCCGGGACTACGTCGCCGCCGCACGGGCGGCGGGCGGCGACGTCACCCTGGTTGAACTGCCGGAATGTGAGCACTTCGGCCTCATCGATCCGGATTCGGCGGCCTGGCCGCAGGTCAGGGATGCGTTGCAGTCGCTCTGGAAAGATCAAGAGCCATTGACGCAGCGTCGCTAAGCAGGTAGAACGCCGGAGGGGCGGTGACGCCCGGCAACGCTCCCGGAAGGATTTCGGTGTCGCACATGAACCGCAGGCGCGCCCTTCAACTGCTGGCCGCGCTCGGTACCACCGGGCTGGTCGCCGGCTGCGGCACCGACGACGACGGCGGCGAGACGGTCGCGGACGGCTCCCCGATCAAGATCGGCCTCATCGCGCCGGAGAGCGGCACGGGCAAGGCCGTCGGCCAGGAGATGGTCAACGGCTTCGAGCTCTACCTGTCGATGCACGACCAGCGCCTGGGCGGGCACCCGGTGACCCTGGAGAAGCGGGACGAGGGCGACACTGCCAAGGCCGGCCAGGCCGCCGTCAACGACCTGCTCAAGCAGGGCGTGCTCGCCCTCACCGGGGTGGCCAACCCGGTCGTGATGTCGGGCATCCGCGACATCGTGGAAAAGGCCCGGGTGCCCCTGATCGGGTCGAACGCCTCACCGGTCAGCCTGCAGAGCGTGGTCTACATCTGGCGCACGTCGTACGTGCTGGACGAGCCGGGCCGGGCGCTCGGCGGGTACCTCAAGGAGCGGATGCCGCCCGGCAGCCGGGTGGTCGTCATCGCTCCCGAGGGCGGCGGCAGCCTCGACGTGGTGCAGGGCTTCCGCCAGGCCTTCGGCGTCGACGACCCGCGGCTGGCCGGCGAGCCGATCTGGGCCAAGTCCTCCGCCAACCCCGGCGAGAACACCTACGCCGACGACATCCGCGCGGCGCTGAACCGCAACCCCGACGCGATCTTCTGCCACTTCACCGGCCAGGCCGCGATCCAGTTCATCCGGCAGCTGCGCCGCACCCGGCCGGCCTACACCGGGCCGCTCTACGCCCCCGGCTTCCTGACCGAGGGCAACGTCCTCAACGAGGTACGCGGGGTGCTGCTGGACGACGACGACAACCTGCTGCCCGGGACGATCCAGACCGCGTCGAACTACTCGGCCGACCTGAACAACGCCGCCAACCGGCTCTTCGCCTCGGCGTACCGCAAGACGTACAACGTCTCCCCCAGCACCTACGCGATGGCCTCGTACGATGCCGCGCAGGTGCTGGACAAGGCGATCCGGCTGGCCGGGCCGGACCCGACCCCGCAGCAGGTCAACCTAGCCCTCGGCAAGATCGGCCAGATCGACAGCCCGCGCGGGGTGTGGCAGTTCAACCAGCCGCGCACCCCGCAGCAGAAGTGGTACCTGCGCACCGTCCAGCTCGACGGGCGGCTGCTCTCCAACGTGATGGTCAGCGAGGTCGCCACGCTCGGCTGAGCGCCCCCGTACGCCGAAGGGCCGGCCCCCGCCCGGGGCCGGCCCTTCGCACGTCGAAGCCGGGACGCGTCAGTGGCGCAGCTCGGCGATGCAGCACTTCACGCTGCCGCCGCCCTTCTTCACCTCGGCCAGCTCGACCGGCACCGGGTGGTAGCCGGCCGCCTTGAGCTTGCCGGCCAGCCGGGTGGCCTCGCTGTTGAGCACGACGTTGAGCCCGTCGCTGACCAGGTTCAGGCCGAAGGCCAGCGCGTCCTCGTCGTCGGCGAGCACCGCGTCCGGGAAGAGCTGGGTGAGCACCCGCTGGCTGGCCGCCGAGAAGGCCCCCGGGTAGTAGACGACGTTGGTGTCGTCGATCGAGGCCAGCGCCACGTCCAGGTGGTAGAAGCGCGGGTCGACCAGGCGCAGCGAGACCACCGGCCGGCCGAGCGCCTCCTGCGCCTCGGCGTGTGCCGGCAGCTCGGTGCGGAAGCCGTGGCCCGCGAGGATCAGGCCGCCGTGCGCCTCCGGCAGGTACGCGAAGTCGCCCTCACCCTCGTTGGTCTCGCTCGGCGCGATGAACCGCCAGCCCTGCGACTCGTAGAAGGCCCGGTGCGCGGCGGCCTCGGCGGTCCGCTGCTCGTGCTTGAACCGGGCGCCGTAGACCGTGCCGTCCACCACGAAGGCGCCGTTGGCCGCGAAGACCATGTCCGGCAGCCCCGCCTCGGGGGTGAGCAGGTGCACGTCGTGACCGAGCCCGACCAGGGTCTCCCGCAGGCGGTCCCACTGCTTGACCGCCAGCTCCGCGTCGACGGGCGTCGTGACGTCCATCCACGGGTTGATCGCGTACTCGACGGCGAAGTGCTCGGGCGAGCACATGAGATATGTCCGCTTTCGCGGGACTCGCTGCTGGTTCACGGTGACCAAGAGTAGGTAGCGTAGAACTTTGGTAACAGCCATAACTCTTGCTTTATGAAGGCGGAACGTTGCAGATAGACGCGGTAGACCAGCGAATCATTGCGTTGCTCGTAGCAGACGCCCGCGCCTCGTACGCGGACATCGGGACCCGGGTGTCACTCTCCGCTCCGGCGGTCAAGAGACGGGTCGACCGGCTGCGCGCCGCCGGGGTGATCCGCGGGTTCACCGCGGTGGTCGACCCGGCCGCCGTCGGCTGGACCACGGAGGCCTTCGTCGAGCTGTTCTGCGCCGGCCGGACCACACCCGCCCAGATCGGGGTGGCCGCCCGACGGCACCCCGAGGTGGTCGGGGCGTACACGGTCTCCGGGGAGGCGGACGCCCTCGTACACCTGCGCGCGGCCGACATCTCCCACCTGGAGGAGGCGCTGGAACGGCTGCGGGCGGAGTCGTTCGTGACCTCCACCCGGAGCACCATCGTGCTGTCCCGGCTCGTCGAGTCCCCCGGCGTCGGCCCGTCCACGACCTGACCCCTTGACCTGAAGTCGACGTCAGGTTGTCGAATGGGGCCGGTCGTCCCCGTCGGCCGCACCGCCGCCCCGGCGGCGCCGGCCCCTCGGGGCGGTGCCGGGACGCGACCGGAGGAGCTGAGGAGGAGCCGTGCGGGCGGTCTGGTTACGGGAGTTCGGCGGGCCGGAGACGCTGACGCCGGGGACGGCGCCCGACCCGGCGCCCGGGCCCGGACAGGTGCTCATCGAGGTGGCGCACGTCAACCTGACCTTCGTCGAGACCATGTTCCGGGCCACCGGGTTCGGCCCGTACCGCGCCCCGCTGCCGCTGATCCCCGGCAACGGGGTGGGCGGCGTGATCGGCGCGGTCGGCCCGGATGTGGACCCGGCGCTGGTCGGCCGGCGGGTGGTCAGCGGCACCGGCGGGTACGGCGGGTACGCCGAGCGGGTGGTGGTCGAGCGGACCGCGCCGGTCGAGGTGCCGGACGGGCTGGCGCTGGACGAGGCGGTGGCGCTGCTCGCCGACGGTCGTACCGCGCTGCTGCTGACCGAGGCCGCCGCCCCGCGTACCGGGGAACGGGTCCTCGTCGAGGCGGCGGCCGGCGGGGTCGGCGGCCTGCTGGTGCAGCTCGCGCGGCGGGCCGGCGCGCGAGTGGTCGGGCTGGCCGGCGGCCCGCGCAAGACGGCGCTGCTGCGCGACGCCGGGGTCGAAGTGGTGGCGGACTACACCGCCGGGGACTGGGCCGACCGGGTACGGGCGGCCACCGGCGGAGTGGACGTCGTCTTCGACGGGGTGGGCGGCGACATCGGCCGATCCGCGTTCGACCTGCTGGGCGCGGGTGGCCGCATGGTCAGCTTCGGGCTGGCCGGCGGGTCCTGGGCCGACGTGCCGGACCGGCTCGCGGCCGAGCGGGGCGTGACCCTGCTGCGGCCCACGGCCGGGCCGGACGAGCTGCGCGCCCTCACCGCCCGGGCGCTGGCCGAGGGCGCGGCCGGGCGGCTGCGCCCGCTGATCGGGCAGCGGTACCCGCTGGAACGGGCCGCCGAGGCGCACGCCGCGATGGAGTCCCGGGCCACCGTCGGCAAGACCCTGCTCGACGTCGGCTGAGCCCGCCGGCCGGCGGAGCGGCGGTCAGAGATACATGCCGGTGCGGTGGTCGGACTCCGCCGCCGGGCGGCTCGGCTTGTCGCCCTCGCCGAAGAACCGCTTACCGCCGAACTCCCCGTGCAGCCGGTCGTCCAACTCGTCGGCCAGCCCGGTCATCACCTGCACCGCGAGCATCAGGTGGGTGGCCTGGAAGTTCCGGCCGAAGACGGGGATGGACGCCCAGACGGTGTCGTCGGCGCAGTAGAGCCGGCCGATCGGCATCCGGTTGGTCAGCTCGGAGAGCTTCACGTAGAGGCGCTCGGTCGGCTCGACCTCGGTGAGCACCGGGGAGAAGACGTCGACCAGCGGCGGGTTGTCGCGTACCCGGACGAAGACCATGGCCGACCCGGCGCGGATGTTGATGTCGCCGTCGGAGTCGACCTGGAGCGCGTCGGACTTCGACTTCAGCATGGTCGACACGACCGTGCGGACCCGCTCCTCCAGGGCCAGGACGTCGTTGTCGCCGCCCTGCGCGGTCGCCGCCGCGGCCAGCGCCTCGTCCAGGTCGGCCTCCACGTCCCGGTCGGGGCCGAACTCGCTGCGCGCCGTGCCGAGCGGTTCGACCGGCAGCGACTCGCCCTGCGCGTCGTGCACCAGGTAGACCAGGAACGCCGGGTGCGGGGCGCCGTAGACGTCGCGCAGGGTGCGGGAGAGCAGCGCGGCGAGCTTGCTCGCGTCCTCGGTCGAGCCCTCCAGGCCGAAGTCCTCGCCCGAGCCGGCCAGCACGCCGGGCGGCGACCAGCCCAGCGCGATCATGTCCGCCACGGCGGCCCGGTCCAGCCGGTAGCCCTGCGGCAGGGTGGCGTTGCCGACGGCCCGGGCGACGACCCGGCCCTCGGCCACGTCCACGCTCACCGAGTAGACGGCGTCCCCGGTGCCGGAGGCGGTCGGGTCGAGGGTCAGTTCGAGGTGCGCCCCGGCGGGCAGGTCGCGCAGTCGCTCGGCCAGGGCCCGGGCGAACTCCCGCCACGCCTCGGTGACCTTGGCCCGCAGGTCGGCCGTGGTCGGCTCGTCCAGCAGGACCGACTCGTGATGTTCCGGCGCTGCGCCGGGCTGATCACTCGCCGGCTTCGAGGGGTGCTCCGCCGTCATGATCGCCTCCGTCCGTCAAGGTCACCCTACCCACGCCGGCCGGGGAACGAATCCACCGCGACCGGGATCGGACAACCCGGACGGGCAGCCTCACGCGGGGCGTTCGCCGCCCAACTCGACCGGCCACGTCCCGGCCAGCGCGCTCAGCCGGGCCGCCGCCTCCGCCGGGTCCGCGCCGCGCGCGACGGCGATCCCGAGCAGGTACGCGCTGACCGGCGCACCCGGCCGCAGCACCTGGTGCGCCACGTCCTTGGCCAACTCCAGCACCGTCGGCACCGGCACGCCGGCCGGGTCCAGCCCCAGCTCGGCGCAGGCGGCCGTCACCCAGTCGTCCATCACCGTCATTGTGTCCACTCCTCCGCCCGGCGTACGTCCGAGTCAGTGTCGCAGTCGAACCACGGCGGCGGGCCGCTGCCGGTCCACGGCAGCTCGCGCACGGTCAGTTCGGCGAGCAGCTCCCGCATCGAGGCCCCGTCGAGCGTCCCGCCCCGCCGGTCGGTCAGCCGGTCGAGCGCGGCCCGCAACGGCGCCACCCGCCACACCCCGCAGAGCGGCTGCCGCCGCGCCCGGTCGTCGACGAGGCACACCCCGTCGGCGTCCCGGTCGGCGTCCAGCCCGGCGCGGAGGGTGGCGACCGCCTCCCGGGTGAGCAGGGGCAGGTCGGCGGCGAGGAGGGCGACGGTGGTCGTACCGGGGTGCAGCGGGGCGAGGCCGGCCGCGGTGGCGGCCACCGGACCACCGCCGGGCGGCTGCTCCCGGGTCACCAGGACGTCGTCGGGGACCGGGCCACCCGGCCCGACCAGGACGCGCGGGGCGGCGTCGGCGACCGCCGCCAGCACCCGCTCCCGCATGGGCAGGCCGCCCACCGGCACGCCGGGCTTGTCCCGGCCGCCCATCCGCCGGGCCGCGCCTCCCGCGAGCACCACCGCCGCGTACGCCGTCACCCGGTCACCGTATCCGCGCCGCCGTGCCGTCCGGCCTCCGGGACCGGCCACCCGCCACGTCCATTCGGCCGTCCCGCCCCGGTCGCGGCAGGTGGCGGGACCGGCGTACCCGGACCCCGCAATCGGGGAGAAGCCGGCGCGGCCGGATCCGGCGGACGTCGCCGTGCGGGCGGTCGCCGCGGCGGGGCAGGATGGCGGGATGGGACGGGCGACTGACCGGCGGGGCGTGCTCCGGATCGACCTCGACGCGGCGGTCGACGGGCGGGCGGCGCTGCGCCGGCCGGACACCCTGGCGGTGGAGGAGCCGTTGGAGATCCGGGTCGGTCCGGCCGGCCCGGGACGGCGACGCCCGTTGACGGTGACCATGCGGACCCCCGGGGACGACCTGGACCTGGCGATCGGGTTCCTGCTCACCGAAGGGTTGATCCGCTCGGACGAGGACGTCCGCACCGCGCAGCTCTGCGCCGGCGCGCAGACGCCGAACACGTACAACGTGGTGGACGTGGTGCTCGCCCCCGGCGTGCCCGAGCCGGCCACCGACCCGACCCGGAACTTCCACACCACCAGCTCCTGCGGGGTCTGCGGCAAGGCCAGCATCGACGCGATCCGCACCCGGTCCCGCTTCGCCGTCGCGGACGACCCGCTCACCGTCCCCGCCGGACTCCTGGCCGAGCTGCCCGACCGGCTGCGGGCGGCGCAGCGCGCCTTCGACCGCACCGGCGGGCTGCACGCGGCCGGCCTGTTCGACCCCGACGGGGGACTCGTGGCGCTGCGCGAGGACGTCGGCCGGCACAACGCCGTGGACAAGGTGGTCGGCTGGGCGGTACGCCGTCGTCGGCTGCCGCTGGCCGGGCACCTCCTGCTGGTCTCCGGCCGGGCCAGCTTCGAGCTGACCCAGAAGGCGTGGATGGCCGGGCTGCCGCTGCTCGCGGCGGTCTCCGCCCCGAGCACCCTCGCGGCCGACCTGGCCGGGGAGGCGGGGATGACCCTCGTCGGGTTCCTGCGGGGACGGTCGATGAACGTCTACACGGGAGCCCACCGGATCCGACACTGAGCCCGTCAGGACCGGCGGCGGCGGGGACGGCGGCCCCTGCGGCGGACCACCGGGGACGTCTCCCCCACCGCCGGCCAGCCGTCCAGTTCCGACGGGGGTACGCCACGGCGGAGCAGGTCGTCGAGGAGCCGGGCCAGCGAGTAGTCGGGGTGCACGGCCAGGGCCCGTTCCAGCGTCACCGCCGCCAACGCGCCCTGGCCGGCCCGCCACGCGGCGAAGGCCAGCAGGCTGGCCGGCGCGGCGATCAACTCCTCCTCGGCGCGTCGGAGCACGTCGCTCCAGAGGCTGATGTCCTCGTCCCGCCCGTCGGTGCGTTCCCAGGCGTGGTCGCGGACGGGCAGGTGGGTCAGGAGCAGGCTGAGCCAGGCCACCTCGTCGTCGGTCAGCCGCTCGCCCCGGCGGTGCCGGCGCAGGGCGACCCGTACGGCGTCCACCCCGGCGGCCCGGACCGACCGGCCACCGAGCAGGTCGGCGGCGGGGGCCTGCTCCAGCAGGGTGAGCAGCCGCCGCTCGGCGCGTACCCCGGCCCGGCGCATCGCCGCCGGATCGTGCCCCGGGTCGGGCGCGACCTGGGCGGTGAGCGCCGCCCGGTCGGGCAGGGCCACCTGGCCGGCGTAGACGGCTTCCGCGCTGACCCGGCTGCTGCCCGGGTCGTACGGGGTGCCGTCGGGCGGGCAGCAGTCCACCCCGTCGCAGAGGTACGACCAGTACCGCCCGTCGGTGACCCGGAGCGCGTCCAGCACGGGCAGGCCGGCCCCGGCCAGCGCCTCGCGCACCGCGTCGACGGTGGGGGTGACCTGCTCGGGCGGGCCGTACCCGATCACGGTCGCCGCGTCGGCGTCCTGCCGGGCGAGGACGTCGCCGAGGTGCCGGGCGGGCAACCGGGGGTCGGCGCCGGAGTCGGGCAGGTCGGCGCGGGCGGCGAAGACGACCCGCCGGTCCCGCGTCGCCACCACGACCACGCTGTCGGCGGGATGGAACCCGAGCAGGTACGGCACGGCGGCGACGAGGTCGGCGGGGGAACGGACGGTGAGCCGGGGGCGGTCGGTCGCGGTCATGGGGGCAGCGTGCTGTGGCGACGGACCGGCCCGACAGGCCCTGTGGACGACACGCGGTCCATCCACAGACACGGAGAGTGTTCGCCCAGGTCGCGGCGTTGCGGCACGGCACCGGCAGGCGACGGTGGACGCGCCGGGCCACCGACCCGGCCGGAAGCGGATACCTTGCGCTGATGGACCTGGCGTACCTGCGGGCGCACCCGGAACACCTGCCCACCTTCCTCACCCACCAACGGATCCGGGAGACGCCGGTCCCCGGCGGGGACATCTGTGCCGCCTCCCGGCTCACCCTGGACGACGGGCACTCCGTCTTCGCCAAGACCTGGCCGGAGCGGGCCGGCCGCCCGGTGCCGGAGGGCTTCTTCGCCACCGAGACCGCCGGGCTGCGCTGGCTGCGTGCGGCGGGCACGGTGGCCGTGCCGGAGGTGGTGGTGGCGCTGCCCGAGCTGTTGGCCCTGGACTGGGTCGAGCCGGGTGAGCCGTCGCCCGAGGCGGCCGAGCGGTTCGGCCGCGAGCTGGCCGGGTTGCACCGGGCCGGCGCGGACGCGTTCGGGGCGGAGTGGACCGGCTTCATCGGGGCGCTGCCGCAGGACAACACCCCCGACGAGGGGCCGTGGTCGGACTGGTTCGCGCGGCGACGACTCCTGCCGTACCTGCGCAGGTCGGTGGACGGCGGCGCGCTCGGCGCGGCGGAGGCCGCCCTGGTCGAGCAGGTCGTGGCACGGATCGGGGAGTTCGGCGGCGACGAGCCGCCGGCCCGGGTGCACGGTGACCTGTGGCCGGGCAACGTGCTCTGGGGGGCGGACGACCGGGCCTGGCTGGTCGACCCGGCGGCGCACGGCGGTCACCGGGAAACCGACCTGGCCCAGCTCGCCCTCTTCGGCGGCCCGCCGCACCTGGACCGGATCATGGGCGCATACCAGGAGAAGTGGCCGCTCGCCGACGGCTGGCGGGCCCGGGTGCCACTGCACCAGCTCCACCTGCTGTTGGTGCACACCGCGCTCTTCGGCGCGACGTACCGGGACGCGGTCGCCCGGGCAGCCCGCGCGACCCTGGGCGGGCACGGTCGCGCTACGGTCGACGGGTGACCGCCGCCCCGACGACCGACGGCGTCCTCGTCGACCGGTACGGCCGTGTCGCCCGGGACCTGCGCGTGTCGCTCACCGACAAGTGCAATCTGCGCTGCACGTACTGCATGCCGGCCGAGGGCCTGCCCTGGCTGGCCGGGCCGCAACTGCTCACCGACGACGAGATCGTCCGATTGATCCGGGTGGCCGTGGAGCGGCTCGGCGTGACCGAGGTCCGGTTCACCGGCGGGGAGCCGCTGATCCGGCCGGGTCTGGCCGGCATCGTGGCCGCAGTGGCGGGACTCACACCCCGTCCCCGGATCTCGCTCACCACGAACGGCATCGGGCTGCACCGGCTCGCGCCCGCCCTGCGGGACGCCGGGCTGGACCGGGTGAACGTGTCGTTGGACACCCTCGACCGGGAACGTTTCCGCACGCTGACCCGGCGGGACCGGCTGGCCGACGTGCTCGCCGGGCTGGCCGGCGCGGCCACGGCCGGGCTCACCCCGGTGAAGGTCAACTCGGTGCTGATGCGGGGCGTCAACTCCGACGAGGCGCCCGCACTGCTGCGCTTCGCCCTCGACCACGGCTACGAGCTGCGCTTCATCGAGCAGATGCCGCTGGACGCCCAGCACGGCTGGGACCGGGCGACGATGGTCACCGCCGACGAGATCCTCGCCTCGCTGGCCGACGAGTTCACGCTGACCCCCGACCCGACCGAGCGGGGCGCCGCCCCGGCCGAGACGTGGCTGGTCGACGGCGGCCCGGCGAAGGTCGGCGTGATCGCGAGCGTGACCCGGCCGTTCTGCGGCGACTGCGACCGCACCCGGCTCACCGCCGACGGCCAGGTGCGCAACTGCCTCTTCGCCACCGAGGAGTCCGACCTGCGCGACGCGCTGCGCGCCGGGGCCGACGACGCCGACCTGGCCCGCCGCTGGCAGGTCGCGACGCGGGGCAAGCGCGCGGGGCACGGGATCGACGACCCGACCTTCCTGCAACCGACCCGTCCCATGTCGGCGATCGGAGGCTGAGCCGTGGAGCTGACCATCCGCTACTTCGCCGGAGCGCGGGCCGCCGCCGGCCGTACCGAGGAGACCGCATCCGCGGGCCGGTCCCTCGACGAACTCGTCGGTGAACTGGTGCACCGCCACGGCGACCGGATGGCCGCCGTGCTGGCGGTGGCGAGTTTCCTGGTCGACGGCGTGGCCTGTCATGATCGTCGGGCACCGCTGCCGGCCGGGGTCACGATCGACGTGTTGCCCCCCTTCGCGGGCGGCTGAGGAAGAGGCTGGCATGTTGGCGACCCTGGCGTTCGTGGCCACCCTGACCCTGATCACCGGGTTGATCCACTTCTACCTCTGGAAGCGGCTGGTCAAGGACACCACCCGGGTCGGTCGCTGGCGCCGCGTCGGCAGCGTCGCCGCGCTGGTGCTGGCCCTGCTCGTGCCGGCGACGATGGTGGCCACCCGCGCCGCCGGCGCGTTCTGGCTCGCCTGGCCCGGCTACCTCTGGCTGGCGCTGATGTTCTACCTGCTGGTCGTCCTGGTGGTGCTGGAAGTGCCGATGGCGGTGGCGAAGCTGGTGCTGCGCCGCCGGGCGGTGCTCGCCGAGCCCACCGCCGCCGCGCCGGAGCCGGTGCTCGTGGGGGCCGGGGGCAGCGCCGAGCCGCCCGCCGCCGCCGCCGTCGACCAGCCGGACCACGACCCCTCCCGCCGGTTGCTGCTCGCCCGGGGGGCAGCGATCTTCGCCGGTCTCACCGCCGCGGGCGTCACCGGGTACGGCGTCCGCACCGCGATGGGCCCGCCGCAGCTGGACCGGGTGCAGATCCCGCTGGCGAAGCTCCCCCGGAGCATGGACGGCCTGCGCATCGCCACCGTCTCCGACATCCACCTCGGGCCGCTGCGCGGCCGGGAGCACACCGAGCGGATCGTCGCCGCGATCAACCGGCTCGACGCGGATCTCGTCGCGGTCGTCGGCGACCTGGTCGACGGCTCCGTCGCCGAGCTGGGCGGGGCGGCCGCACCGCTGCGCGACCTCCGCTCCCGGTACGGCAGCTTCTTCGTCACCGGCAACCACGAGTACTACTCCGGGGTGGAGGAGTGGGTCCAGGAGGTGGACCGGCTCGGCCTGCGGGTGTTGCAGAACGCCCGGCTGGAGATCCAGGCCCGGGGCGGTGTGCTCGACCTGGCCGGGGTCAACGACGTCACCGCCGCCGGCACCGGCCTGGCCGCCCCGCCGGACT
Source organism: Micromonospora citrea (assembly GCF_049629545.1). Classification (GTDB taxonomy): domain Bacteria; phylum Actinomycetota; class Actinomycetes; order Mycobacteriales; family Micromonosporaceae; genus Micromonospora; species Micromonospora citrea_A. Next base: position 132,785 of record NZ_JBNADX010000003.1, on the reverse strand, counting down.
ACGCCGCCGCACTGGGTGACCGGGACCCGACCCGACCGGTGGTGCTGCTGGCCCACCAGCCGGTGGCCGCGCGGGAGGCGGCCAGGTTCGGCGTCGACCTCCAGCTCTCCGGGCACACGCACGGCGGGCAGATGGTCCCGTTCGACCTGGCCGTGAAGCTCCAGCAGCCGGTGGTCTCCGGTCTCGGCGAGGTGGACGGCACCAAGGTCTACGTCACCAACGGCGCCGGTTTCTGGGGTCCGCCGGTGCGGGTCGGGGCCCCGCCGCAGGTGACCCTCGTCGAGCTGCGCGCCCCATAGCGCGACCGGGGCGCACAGTCCAGCACCGGATTGCTCAGGTCACGCGTACGCGTGGCGGCGGGCGGGTAGTGGACCGGCCGTGACAGGATGCGGCGTGCCTCCGTTCAGCGCCGCACCCCCCGGTGGCGTCCCGCCGTTCGTCGCGGACCTGCACATCCACTCGAAGTACTCGCGCGCGTGCAGCCGCGACCTCACCCTGCCCAACCTCGGCTGGTGGGCCCGGCGCAAGGGCATCGGCGTGCTCGGCACCGGGGACTTCACCCATCCCGCCTGGTACGACCACCTCCGGGAGTCCCTGCGTCCCGCCGAGCCCGGCCTGTACCGGCTCAGCCCCGAGGTGGAGCGGGACGTGGCCCGCCGGCTGCCGCCGAGGCTGGCCGGCGAGGCGGAGGCCGACCCGGTCCGGTTCATGCTGAGCGTGGAGATCTCCACGATCTACAAGCGCGACGACCGGACCCGCAAGGTGCACCACCTGATCTACCTGCCGGACCTGGACGCGGTGGCGCGGTTCAACGCGGCGCTGGGGCGGATCGGCAACCTGGGCTCGGACGGTCGGCCGATCCTCGGCCTGGACTCCCGGGACCTGCTGGAGATCACCCTGGAGGCCAGCGGCGACGGCTACCTGGTGCCGGCGCACATCTGGACGCCCTGGTTCTCGGCGCTGGGCTCGAAGTCCGGCTTCGACGCGATCGCCGACTGCTACGCCGACCTCGCCGAGCACGTCTTCGCGGTGGAGACCGGCCTCTCCTCCGACCCGGAGATGAACTGGCGGGTCGGCAGCCTGGACCGCTACCGGCTGGTCTCCAACTCGGACGCGCACTCACCGCCCGCGCTGGGCCGGGAGGCGACCGTCTTCGCGACGGACCGGGACTACTTCGCCCTCCGGGAGGCGCTGCGCACCGGGGACGGGCTGGCCGGGACGATCGAGTTCTTCCCCGAGGAGGGCAAGTACCACGCGGACGGGCACCGGCTCTGCGGGGTGAACTGGTCGCCGGAACGGACCCGGGAGGCCGGTGGGCGCTGCCCGGAGTGCGGCAAGCCGCTCACCGTCGGGGTGCTGAGCCGGGTCGAGGAGCTGGCCGACCGGCCGGAGGGGCACCGCCCGGCGCACGCCCGGGAGGTCACCCACCTGGTGCCGCTGGCCGAGATCCTCGGCGAGATCAACAAGGTGGGCGCCCGGTCGAAGAAGGTCGAGGGCAAGCTCAACGAGCTGGTCGCGGCGCTCGGTCCGGAGTTGGAGATCCTCACCCGTACCCCGCTGGACGAGATCGGCCGGGTCGGCGGTGAGCTGCTCGCCGAGGGCGTCGGCCGACTGCGGCGCGGTGACGTGCGCCGGGTGCCCGGCTACGACGGCGAGTACGGGGTGATCACCCTCTTCGATCCGGCCGAGCTGGGCGGCCCCGGTGCGCCGGGCGCACAGGAGACGCTCTTCGACGTACCGGTGCCGGCGCAGCGCACGCCCGGGGAGCCGACGCCGAAGCCGAAGGCGAAGCGCCCGGTGCCGGCGAAGGTCGAGCCGAAGCGGAAGGCCGCGCCGCCCCCACCGCCGCCGATCGCGCCGGCACCCTCCCCGCACGAGCCGTTCGAGCCGATGCTCGCCGGCATGGAGGAGGTCGGCACCGGGCTGCTGGACCGGTTGGACGCCATGCAGCGGGTGGCCGCCTCCGCGCCGGGCGGTCCGCTGCTGATCGTCGCCGGGCCGGGCACCGGCAAGACCCGGACGTTGACGCACCGCATCGCGTACCTCTGCGCGGAGCTGAACGTCTTCCCGGAGCAGTGCCTGGCGATCACCTTCACCCGGCGGGCCGCCGAGGAGCTGCGGCACCGCCTGGACGGGCTGCTCGGGCCGGTGGCCGAGGACGTCACGGTCGGCACGTTCCACTCACTGGGGTTGACCATCCTGCGGGAGAACGCGGCGGCCGTCGGGCTGCCGGGCGACTTCCGGATCGCCGACGAGGCCGACCGGACGGCGGCCCGCGTCGAGGCCGGCGACGACGACGCCCGGTACGCCGCGCTGCTGCGCAAGCAGGACCTGGTCGACCTGGACGAGCTGCTGACCCTGCCGGTCGCGCTGCTGAGGGCCGACCGGAAGCTGGTCCGCGAGTACCGCGAGCGCTGGCGGTGGATCTTCGTCGACGAGTACCAGGACGTCGACGCGGTCCAGTACGAGCTGCTGCGGCTGCTCAGCCCCGCCGACGGCAACCTCTGCGCGATCGGCGACCCGGACCAGGCGATCTACTCGTTCCGGGGCGCGGACGTCGGCTACTTCCTGCGCTTCTCGCAGGACTTCACCGACGCCCGGCTGGTCCGGCTGAACCGCAACTACCGCTCGTCGGCCCCGATCCTGGCCGCCGCGGTGCAGGCCATCGCGCCGTCGTCGCTGGTCCGGGGCCGCCGGCTGGACCCGGCCCGGCTCGATCCGGAGGCCCCGCTGGTCGGTCGCTACCCCGCGGCCTCCGTCTCCGACGAGGCAGACTTCGTGGTACGCACCATCGACGAGCTGGTCGGCGGCCTGTCCCACCGGTCGTTGGACTCGGGGCGGATCGACGGCCGGTCGACCACCCTCTCCTTCTCCGACATCGCGGTGCTCTACCGCACCGACTCGCAGGCCGCGCCGATCGTGGACGCCCTCGCCCGGGCCAACATCCCGGTGCAGAAGCGCTCGCACGACCGGCTCCGGGACCGGCCCGGCGTGATGGCGATCGCCCGCGAGCTGCGGCACGCGGACGGTCTCGGCGGCGGCCTGCCCGCCCGGGTACGCCTCGCCGGCCAGGTGCTCGCCGAGCGCTTCGCCACGCCCACCCTGGACGGCTCCACCGCGGTACGCCCCGAGGACGTCCGGGTGGCGGTCGACCTGCTCACCCCGCTGGCCCGCCGCTGCGGCGACGACCTGGGGCTCTTCCTGTCCCAGCTGGCCACCGGCGCGGAGGTGGACTCCCTCGACCCGCGCGCCGAGGCGGTCACCCTGCTCACCCTGCACGCGGCGAAGGGGCTGGAGTTCCCGGTCGTCTTCCTGGTGGGTGCCGAGGACGGGCTGCTGCCGCTGCGCTGGCCGGGCACCGAGCCGGACGACGACGCGGTAGCCGAGGAACGGCGGCTCTTCTTCGTCGGCCTGACCCGCGCCCAGGACCGGCTCTACGTCAGCCACGCCGCCCGGCGGGTGCGGCACGGCGCGGAGCGCGACTGCCGGCCGTCACCGTTCCTCGACGTGATCGACCCGGGCCTGTTCGAACGCTTCGGCGAGGCGGAACCCCGCCGGCCCAGGGACCGCCAACTCCGCCTCATCTGAGGCCGGATTCACGCCCATGATCGGGTAGCGGAATGTGACACGACACGCCGGCTGGAGTGTCGGGAAACGCTACCCGATCATGTCCGCCGGCCTGCGGCGCTTCAGGCGAGGAGGACGGAGAGCCAGGCGCCGACGAGGATCGCCGGGCCGAACGGCAGCGGTGTGTCGCGGCGTACCCGGCGGGTGGCCAGCAGGGTCAGCACCACGATTCCCTGGAGCAGGTGCGGCAGGAGCAGGCCGAGGCAGAGCGGCGACCAGCCGGACCAGCCGAGCGGCAGCCCGAGCACGGCGGCGAGTTTCACGTCCCCGAAGCCGAGCCGCGATCCGGGCAGGAGGGCCAGCGTCACGTACCCGGCGAGGGACAGCACCGCCCCGACGAGCGCGGCCCCCAGCCGGCCCGGCGTGCCGGCGACCAGCGCGGCCACGACGAGCCCGGCACCACCCGCCACGGCGGTCGCGGCCACCAGCGGATCGGGCAGCCGTCGGCAGGTCAGGTCGACCGCCGCCAGCACCAGCCCACCGGCCGCCACCAGCAGGAACGCCGGCAGGGCCGGGTCCGGGCCGAGAGTGACCGTCAGCCCGCCGAAGACCAGTGCGCCGACGACACCCGCCGAGGCGGTTCCGACCGCCGCGCGGACGTCCGGCGGCACCCGGCCGGCTCCGCACGGCCCGCCCCCGCCGCAGGCACGCCGGATCGGCGCGGCGTGGGCGTTCCTGCCCGACCCGACCCGAGCGCCGGCATCGGCGTGGCAGTGCGCGGACCCATCAGCGTCGGCCGGGTCCCGGGCGGCGGCGGGGAACCGGCGGGCGAGCGCGGGCGCGGCCCGGCCGACCAGGGCCCCGACGGCGGCGCCGAGCAGCGCGGTGACAGTCACCAGGCCGACGGACACGGGTCGGGACGTTACCGGTGGGCGGGCTCCCCGGCTGTCCCGGCGGCGGCCTCCCCGGCCGGACGCCGGGGTCGCTCGGTGCTCACCACCAGCGCCACACCCGCCACGATCACCGCGCCGCCGAGCAGCACCTGCGCGGTGACCGGCTCGGCGACCAGCAGCGCGCCGAGCGCCACCGCCACCGCCGGGTTCACGTAGGCGTACGTCGCGACCAGCGAGATCGGCGCGTGGTGCAGCAGCCAGACGTACGCGGTGAAGGCGACCAGCGAGCCGGCCACCATCAGGTACGCCAGCGCGGCCCAGGACCGGGCGGTCACCTCGGCGGGCGAGAATCCGCGCAGCTCGTCGCGGGCCAGCGCGAGCACGGCCAGCGCGGCGGCCCCGGCGAACATCTCGTACACGGTGGCGACGAAGGGGTCGGCGGGCATCCGCAGCCGGCCGGAGACGAACGAGCCGATCGACCAGCAGGTGGCGGCGGCGACCACGGTGAGCGCGCCGGCCAGCGGCACGGAGTCCGCTCCGCCGCTCGGCAGCACCAGCAGCACCAGGCCGAGGAAGCCGAGGGTCACCCCGGCGAAGGTCCAGCCACGCGGCCGGTCGCCGGTGACCGTTCGCAGCAGCACCACCAGCAGCGGCACGATCGCCACCAGCAGGGCCGCGACGCCGGACGGCACGGCCACCCCGGGCGGGCCGGACTCCGCGAGCACCACCAGCCCGTTGCCGCCGGCCAGCAGCAGCACCCCGACCAGCGCGGCGGAGCCGAGCTGACGGCGGTCCACCCGCAGGGCGCCCGGTCCCCGGCGCAGCCGCAGCACGGCGGCGAGCACCAGGCCCGCCGCGGCGAACCGGAGCGCGGCCGAGGCGAGCGGCGGCAGCGACTCCACGGCGATCCGGATGCCGAGGTAGGTGGAGCCCCACAGCACGTAGACCAGCACGAGCGCGGTCCAGATCAGCGCGGGGGCGGCGGGTGTCGTACGCGAGGAAGGTGAGCTCATCGGTCGACCACGCTACGGTGGCCAGGGTGTCGGCGTCCCGCAGTGGTGGCCGGGCTCTCAGCAGTGAGTACGCAGGAGGCGTGCATGGCGAACTACGGACCGCCCGACGGCCCGCCGCCGCCGTGGGCCGGGCGGCGACCCGACGACGCGTACGGTGCCGGGCCGGATCCGCAGCGGCTGCCCGGGTGGGGTGAGCCGCACACCGGCCGGTCGGACCGGCACCCGACCGGGTACGCCGCCACCGAACCGCATCCGTCCGTCGTCCCGTACCAGCAGGGCGGGCCGGCGGCGTACCTGGGCGACCCGACGCCGCCCCGCCCGAAGCGCCGGGGCCCCCTGGTCGCGGTACTGGCCGTGCTGGCGGCTGTCGTCCTCGGTGGGGCCGGCGTGCTGTGGCTCCTGTCCGGGCGGGAGGAGGCGGCGACGCCGGTGGCGGGCAGCGCCGCGCCGCCGGTGACCGTCGATCCCGTCCGCCCCGGTCCGGGCGGGCCGGCCCCCACCACACCGGCGCCGGCCTCCTCCTCGGATCCGCGGTTCGTCGCGGTGGGGCAGTGCGTCCGCAACGACGGGCCGGCCGGCGGCAGACCGAGGCTGCTGATCGCCGAGTGCGGCTCGGGGACGTACGAGGTGCTGCGCCGGTTCGACGGTGAGACCAGCGGCGAGCGGGACGCCGAGGCCAAGTGCGGCCAGGTGGCGGGCTACTCCGACTGGTTCTTCTACGACAGCGAGTTGGACTCGCTCGACTTCGTGCTCTGCCTCCGGAAGCGCTGACCGGCTCCGTAGCCGAATATCGGGCTGTCTAGCGTGGATGCTAGACAGCCCTAGTTTTGGGTCGAGAGTCGGGGACACGCCGATAGCCCCGTCTATCCATCTCTAGGCCGACGGCTAGACGGCCCGATATTGTGCGATACGTGGATCCGGTCCGCAACCCGTACGCCCCGGGCGCCGGCCAGCGCCCGCCCGAACTCGCCGGGCGGGGGCGGGAGCTGGACGTCTTCGACGTCGTGCTGGAGCGCGTCGCCCGGAGCCGCCCCGAACGCAGCCTGATGCTCACCGGGCTGCGCGGCGTCGGCAAGACGGTCCTGCTCAACACGCTGCGCTCGCAGGCGATCAACCACCTCTGGGGCACCGGCAAGATCGAGGCCCGGCCGGACCAGTCGCTGCGCCGGCCGATCGCCGCCGCCCTGCACATGGCGGTCCGCGAACTGGCGCCCCGGCACCGCGCCCCGGACCGGATCGACGCCTTCCTCGGTGTGCTGAAGGCGTTCGCCCAGCGTGGCACGCCGACCGGGCGGGGAGCCGCCGCCCCGAAGCTGCGCGACCGCTGGCAGCCCGGCATCGACGTGCCGGCGACCAGTGGCCGGGCCGACTCCGGCGACATCGAGATCGACCTGGTCGAGCTGCTCAGCGACGCGGCCGGGGTCGCCGCCGACGTGGGCACCGGGATCGCCGTCTTCATCGACGAGATGCAGGACCTCGGCGCGGAGGACGTCTCCGCGCTCTGCGCGGCCTGCCACGAACTCTCCCAGCTCGGTGCGCCGCTGATCGTGGTCGGCGCCGGCCTGCCGCACTTGCCGGCCGTGCTGAGCGCGGCCAAGTCGTACTCCGAACGCCTCTACCGCTACCAGCGCATCGACCGGCTCGACCGGCTCGCCGCCGACCAGGCACTCTGCGCGCCCGCCGAGCGGGAGGAGGTCGAGTACGAACAGAAGGCTCTCGACCTGCTCTACGAGTCCTCCGGCGGCTACCCGTACTTCGTCCAGGCGTACGGGAAGGCCACCTGGGACCATGCGCCCCGGTCCCCGATCACCGCCGCGGACGTCCGGGTCGCCGCACCCGAGGCGGAGGCCGAGCTGGCGGTCGGCTTCTTCGGCTCCCGCTTCGAGCGGGCCACCCCGGCCGAACGCGAGTACATGCGGGCCATGGCGACGCTGTCCCTCGTGGCGGGGGAGGTCGACGGCGGCGGACGCGACGACATGGACGCCGCCGTGCCGACCGCCGAGATCGCGCGGGCGCTCGACCGGAAGCCAGCCAGCCTCTCCCCGGCCCGGGACGCGCTGATCAAGAAGGGGCTGATCTACTCCGGCGAGCGGGGCACGGTCGCCTTCACCGTCCCGCACTTCGGCCGTTACCTGCGTACCCAGCCGGCCTGACCGGTCAGCCTCAGACCCGCGACCAGGGGGGCGGGAAGACCACCTCACCCGCCGGTGGCGGCGGCTCGCCGCTGACGTCCGGTGGCAGCACCAGCGCCTGCCAGGGCTCGCCGAGCCCCGACCAGGGGCTGGTCAGCCCCACCCGGTCCGCCCGGGTGAAGCCGAACCGCCGGTAGTAGGCCGGGTCGCCGAGCACCACGACGAGCCGCTCGCCCAGTTCGGTCGCCGCCTCCAGCGCCGCCTGCACCACGGCGGCGCCGTGGCCGACCCGCTGCCGGTGCGGGGCCACCCCGACCGGCCCGAGCGCCAGCGCCGGGTACCGGGCGTCGTCGGACTTCACCTGGACCCGGCTCAGCAGGGCGTACCCGACCACCTCGCCGCCGTACTCGGCGACCATGGCCAACTCGGGGATCCAGGCGGGACTGCCCCGCAACTCGTCGACGAGCCCCACCTCGCCCGGCGTCGTGCCGTCCGGACGGGCGAACGCGGCGGCCAGCACACGACGGACCGGGCCGGTGTCGGCAGGTCCCTCGGGGCGCAACCGCAGGGTCGTCACCCGCGCGACGTTACCCGCCACGACCGGTCCATCAGCGACGGTCGCTCGAATCGGCGTGGCGCGGCGTGCATGTCCGCCGATCCGGATCGGCCGTTGTCCGGATAACGGCCGCCCCGGCGGGGTATGACTGATCCATGAAACCCGTGCGCTCCCTCGCCCGCGTCATGTTGAGCGGCATCTTCGTGGTCAGCGGCGCCCGCAACCTCCAGCACCCCGAGCGTCTCGCGCCGACCGCGAAGCCGGTCACCGACCGGGTCGCCCCCCTGATCCAGCGGGCCGCCCCGCAGCTTTCCACCGACACCGAGACACTGATCCGCGCCAATGCCGTCGCGCAGCTCGCCGCCGGCCTGATGTTCGCCACCGGAAGGTTCACCCGGCCGGCGGCGCTGGTGCTCGCCGGCACGCTGGTGCCCACCACGGTCGCCGGACACCCGTTCTGGCAGAACGACGACCCGGCGACGCGGGCCAACAACCAGATCCACTTCCTGAAGAATCTCGGGCTCCTCGGCGGGTTGCTGCTCGCCGCCGCCGACACCGAGGGAAAGCCCGGACTGCGCTGGCGGGCGGGTCACCGCATCGGTCACTCCCGACGCTCCGTCCAGCGCGCGGTCCGTACCGCCCGCCGGGAGGCGAGGATCGCCGCCCTGTCGGCGTCCACCGCCCGGCGACTTCCGGGCTGACCTGCATCAATACGGCCACCACCCCCGCAAGGCCGCGAATCACCTGAACCACTCCACTGGCGTTAACGCGGTGGAAATGTCAAAAACATGTGTGGGATCGGACACGGTCGCATAACGCGGGAGGCATCAACGTGAGGCGCCGTTCTAGGCTCCGTACCGGACCTGGACGGGTAGGACGACCTTGGTACGGGGGTGGCCACGCCATGCCGACGATCGTCGGTAGAGGGCTGGACCGCCTCGCCCCGGTCCATCGCGCAGCGCGTGGGATCGATCGCAGGACAGTCGTACGGGTCGGCATCGTGGCCGCCGTCGCCTATGCCGCATGGCTCGCCATCGGCGCGTTCGGGCGACCGTACAACTTCTTCGACATGAAGATCTACCACGGCGCGGTGGTGTGGTGGGCGAGCGGCCACGAGCTCTACGAGTTCATCGCGCCGACCACCACCCTGGGCTTCACCTACCCGCCCTTCGCCGCCCTGGCGATGCTGCCGATGGCGCGCGTGCCGGTCGAGGCCGCCGGCTGGATCAACGCGGCGGGCAGCATCGGCGCCCTGGCCGTGGTGCTGGCCGCGCTGCTGCGCCCGATCGTCGACCGGCTCGGCTGGTCGCTCTGGTTCACCGTCGGGATCGCCACCTCGATGTCCGTCGCCATCGAACCGGTCCGGGAGACCCTCGGCTACGGCCAGGTCAACGTGCTGCTCTTCGCGCTGATCATGGCCGACCTGGTCGGGCTGCGTTGGCGCTCCCGGCGAGGCACCCACGGCCGGCCCACCGACGGCCCCTTCCTGCGCTTCCTCTACAGCGGAGCGTGGGCCGGCATGGGCATCGGCCTGGCCACCGCCGTGAAGCTGACCCCCGCCCTCTTCATCGTCTACCTGCTGGTCACCCGGCAGTGGCGCACCGCGGCCACCGCCGTCGGCACCACCATCGGTGTCACCCTGGCCACCTTCGGCATGGTCGGCACGGAGTCGCGGGCGTACTTCGCCGGAGTGCTCTGGCAGACCGAACGGGTCGGCGCCGCCGACATGACGCCGAACCAGTCGCTGGCCGGCCTGCTGGCCCGCCTGTACGACTCGATCGAGACGCCCGGCCTGCTCTGGTTGTCCTTCTCGGTGCTGATCCTGGCGCTCGGTCTGTCCCGGGCCGCCACGGCACGCGCCGACGGCGACGAACTGACCGCGTTCACCCTGGTCGGGCTCACCGCCAACGTGATCAGCCCGATCTCCTGGACGCACCACCTGGTCTGGGTCATCCCGGCGATCGTCGTGCTCGCCGACGCCGCGGTACGCCGCCACGAGGCGAGCCGGGGGCCGACCCTGCGGGCCGCCCAGTCGACCGGGTACGGAGGACCGCCCGCGGTTGCCGGGCTGCGCCCGCCGATCTGGTACCCGACGCTGACCGGCCTACGGCACGCCGTCGCGGCGGTCGGGCTCTACCTGCTCTTCCTCGTCTCGCCCATCTGGCCGTACGAGCACCAACTCCCCGAGGTCTCGCACTACCAGGACGGCCTCTTCGGCGCGCTGATGGAGAACTCGCTGGCGCTGGCGCTGATCGTGTTGGTCGCCGCGCTGCCCTGGCGTCCCGGCGCCGAGCCGGCCTTCTACACCGACCGGCTGGCCCGCACCGCCCCCGTCGCCGCCCGCCGCTGACCCACTCCACCGGGCCCGCCCACCCCGCCCACCTGCCGGCAACGACGGCAACGACGGCAACGACGGCAACGACGGCAACCACGACGGCAACAGTTTCACGGAAATAGTGGCTATCCGACGCCGGATGGCCACTATTTCCAGGAAATTGCGCGGCCTGGGCGCGGGGCGTGGGCGGAGCGGTGGGGGTTGGGCGCGAAGTGTGCGCGCGGCCGAAGGGCGCGCAGCGCGAGGTGGGCGGGGGCGCGCGGCGCGAGGTGGGCGGGGGACGCGCGGCGCGAGGTGAGGGGGGCGGGGGGTGGGCCCGAGTCAGGGGCAGTTGACCCATTCCTCGGTGCCGTCGGCGAAGACCTGACGCTTCCAGATGGGCAGCCGCGCCTTGACCTCGTCGACGAGGCGTGCGCAGGCCGCGAAGGCCGCCGCCCGGTGCGCGGTGCTGACCGCCGCGATCAGGGCCGCGTCGCCGATCTCCAGCCGGCCGATCCGGTGCGAGACCGCGACCGCGTACACGTCGGGGTCGGCCGCCACCTCGGCGGCGACCTCACGGAGCACCGCCTCGGCGCTCGGGTGCCCCTCGTACTCCAGCACGGTCACCGGGCGGCCGTGGTCGTGGTCGCGGACGACGCCCTGGAAGGAGACCACCGCACCGGCCCGCCGGTCCGCCACCGCCGCCTCGTGCGCGGCGAGGTCGAGCGGGCGGTCGGTGACGGCGAGGACGGTCACGGACGGATCGGCGGTCACCATGAGCGCTCCCCGGGCAGCAGCGGCAACGGTACGACCGGCACCCGTGCCCCGGCCTCGCCGGTGGTGCCGGGACGGATCACGGCGAAACCGTCCGCGCCGGCCAGCCCGCGCAGCATCGCCGAACCGACGTGGCGCAGCGGGTGCGCGGTGCCGGCGGCCCGGTCCAGCCGGACCAACGCCAGATGGGTGTACGCGCCCCGGCCGGGCACCGGCTCGGCGAGCGTGGCGTACGGCAGCGCCGGCATCGGCCGGCCGGACAGCCCGGCGAGCAGCGGCGCGACCAGGGACACCAGGGCGACGATCGCGGACTGGGGATTGCCCGGCAACCCGGCGACGAAGCGGACCCGGCCGTCGGTGCCGGCCAGCCGGGCCAGCAGCATCGGGAAGCCGGGACGGACCGCGACGGTGTTCACCACGTAGTCCGCGCCCAACGCCTCCAGCGCGGGGTGCAGGTGGTCCACCGGGCCGTGCATGGTGCCGCCGGTGGTGCAGACCAGGTCGGCGTTGGCCAGCGCGCCGCGCAGGGCGGCCACGTGGGCGGGAAGGGTGTCCGCCACCGGACCGACCACGTCGGAGGGGCGCACCTGACAGCCGTACCGGCGCAGCCAGGCCGGCACCGCGGGGCCGAGGGCGTCGCGGACCCGACCCGCGCCCGGCGGGCCGGCGGTCAGCAGTTCGTCGCCGAAGACCAGCAGCGCGGCCCGGGGCTGCCGGCGCACCCGCAGCTGGTCGTGGCCGCAGGAGGCGGCGAGGCCGATCAGCGCAGGGTCGACCGGGGTGCCGGCGGGCAGCAGCTCCTCACCCGCGTGCGCCTCCTCGCCCGGCTCCCGCCACTCCGGCTTCGGCCGGGGCGTGCCGGTGACCCGCCCGTCGGAGGTACGGCTCGACTCCTCGATCCGCAGCACGGCGGTCGTACCCTCGGGGACCATCGCCCCGGTGGCGATCTCGACGGTGGTGCCGTCCACGGTCAGCGGGGCCGGGGTGTTACCGGCCAGCACCCGCCCGATGACGTCCCACGGGCCGGCGCCGCGCACCGCCCAGCCGTCCACGCTGGAGGTGGGAAAGGCCGGCAGGTCGGTCCGGGTGGTCAGCGGCTCGGCGAGGGTGTGCCCGTCGGTCTCGGCGAGCGGCCGGCCGACGGCCGGGAGCGCGGCGGCCAGGCCGACCGCGTACACCCGGGAGCGGGCCTCCTCCCAGCCGGCCGGCGGGGGTACGGCGGCCTCTGCCGTCGCGGCGGCGGTTTCCGTGCTCACCGGGCTGGCCTCCGTTCGGTCCGCGACGCGGGACCTCGCTCCGCGCTCCCGGCGAGCCTATCGCCCGGCACGACGCGCCCGCGCCCTCAGTGGTCGCCACCACGGAGCTGGTCGACGGCGTGGGTGAGGATCGGGCCGAGCACCGCGAGGCCGTCCTTCGCGCCACCGGTCGACCCGGGCAGGTTGACCACCAGCATCCGCCCGGCCACCCCGGCGACCGCCCGACTCAGCGCCGAGGCGGGCACGCGGTCACGGCCGTACGCCCGGATCGCCTCGGCGATGCCGGGGACCTCGTAGTCGAGCAGCGCCCGGGTCACGTCCGGCGTCCGGTCGGTCGGGGTGATCCCGGTGCCGCCACTGGTCAGGACCACGTCGACCCCGTCCGACAGGGCGTTGCGCAGCGCCTCGCCCACCGGCTCGCCGTCGGGAACCACCACCGGCTCGTCGACGGTGCAGCCCAACTCCCGCAGGCCCGCCACGAGCAGCGGACCGCTGGTGTCGGCGTAGACCCCGGCGGCGGCCCGGTTGGAGGCCACCACCACCCGCGCCCGGATCACGGCCGGTCCTCCGGCCGTACCCACTCGCCGGTCTTGCCGCCCTCCTTGCGCAGCACCCGGACCGCGTCCACCGACGCGGCCGGGTCGACGGCCTTGACCATGTCCACCAGGGCGAGGCCGGCGACCGCCACCGCGGTCAGCGCCTCCATCTCCACCCCGGTGCGGTCCGCCGTGCGCGCCGTGGCGGTGATCTCGACGGTGTCGTCGGTGAGGTGCAGGTCGACCGTGACGCCGTGCAGGGCGATCGGGTGGCAGAGCGGGATCAGGTCCGGGGTGCGCTTGGCGCCCATGATGCCGGCGAGCCGACCGACCGCCAACGCGTCGCCCTTGGGCAGGCCGTCGCGGCGGAGCAGGTCGACCACCTCGGTAGTGGTGCGCAGCCGGCCGGCGGCGACGGCGAGCCGCCCGGAGACCTGCTTGGCGGAGACGTCGACCATGCGGGCCTCGCCCGCCGCGTCGACATGGGTGAGCTGGGCGGGATCGGTCACGTCCGCGAGCCTATCGGCAGGCGTGGCCGGGGAGGGACGCCACCGGGCGTCCCTCCCCGCCGTACCCGCCCGTCGGAGTCACTGGGGGGGATCTCTGACGGGCGGGGGCCTGGCCGGCCTGGTTCTGACCGTGGCCAGAACCTCCCCCGATCGCCGGCATGCCACGCTAACGAGGGCGGCGATAAGAAATCGATAAGCGATGACAGCCCTGGTCAGGCGGCGGACGATCCGTTTCGCGCCGGGTCCGCCGGAGAGTCCTGGGCCAGCCGGCGCTCCAACTCGTGCCGATCCGGAGCACCCATCCGCCGGAAGATCGCCAGAGCCCGCTGCCGGTATCGCCGGCTCTCCCCGGGATCCGCCAGATGGTCGGCGAGAGCCGCCAGCGCCCGCCCCTGCTCGTACGGATGGGCGATCCGGGTGGCGATGGACAGTGCCTGGGAGTGCGCGGCGATCGCGTCCCGGCTCCGGCCGCAGAGGGCGGCCGTCGAGCCGAGGTCGTTGAGAACGGCTGCCTGCACGTGGCGCTCCCCGGAGTCGATGCCGAGTTCCAGGGCGAGCTCGTGCTGTTCACGGGCCTCGTCCAGCCGACCGACACCGCGGTACGCCACGGCCAGGTAGTTGTGCATCACCGCCTGGGCCCTGCGGTTCCCGCTCCGCTCCGCGGCGGTGAGTCCGGCCCGGTGGGTCACCGTGATGTCGTCGAAGTAGCCGCGGATGTAGCAGAACCGCCAGAGCGAACGCGCCAGGCGCCAGGCGTACTCGTGCAGACCCTCCTCCGTCGCGAGGGCAACCAGTGCGACGAGGTTCGACCGCTCCCGCTCCAGCCACTCCACGTCGGCCGGATCCGCCCCTTCGAGCAGATCCGGCCGCTGTGGAACATCCAGATCAAGGTGCCTGAGCAACACCGGGCGCTCGATCGGCGCGGCTCTGCGGACCGTGGCGTGCAGGGCGTGATCCAGCAGCCGGAGGGCGGAGCGGTCCCGCTCCCGGTCCTCGCCGAGGTCACGGAAGAGTTCGACCGCGTACTGCCGCATCAGGTCATGCAGTCGGTAACGCCCTGGTTCGCACGGCATCGGTGCGGTCCGGCGGTGCCGTCAGCCGGTAGCAGGCACCCTCACGAACGAGGAGTCCTCGCCCCCCGGCCCTACGGTCGAAGGTGCGACGGAGGTTGGCGGCGTAGCTGCGCACGTTGGCGACGGCGGACCGAGGTGGGGCTTCCGGCCACAACTCGTCCACTAGCTCGTCGACCGAGACGAGCCGACCCACGTGCCCGACGAGCATCGCGAGAACGACCCGTTGTTTGGGGGTGCCGAGATCCGTTCCGTCGCCCTGGAGTCGCACTTCCAGGTTACCCAGTGCTCGTATCTCCACCGGTTCCTCGGCAACTGATCGGCGGACATTCGCTGATCACTGTACGGAGGTTTTCGACGACGGGGAATGAGGGCCGTCGCACAACCACAGCGCCCCGCAACGCCACGGTGACCGGACGAGAGCATTGACGATGAGACAGGCCGATCTGCGGATTGAACGAGCCGCCGACACCATGACACTAAGGATTGTTCCGTCCTGACGATCGAGGCCCGCGCGCATACTCCGGCGGTGGGGAGCTGCACCGGACCAGCCCGGCCGGGCACCGCACTCTGCAGCGGGACGATGGACAGAACGTGACAAATGCGTTTGAGTTTGCTGATATTGCGCATATGGACATTCATATTCCCAAACGTGACTCAATCCGTTTTAGGCTCCCACGGTCAAGCCAAGCCATTGAAACTTCAACTGGGGGTCGAGATGAAGTCGCACGAGTGGACCTGAGTAAACCTTCTACCGACATCTGAAGAGCAGTACGCTTGCGGAGCGAACAGCCATCGGTGACTGAATGAGGACGATGGGTGGCTCCACAAGACCGACGAAACGGGACCGATCGACGGCTGCTGCCGTTAGTCGGTCTCGTCGTCGTTCTGGCGGCCGTATCGGCCACCGTGTCGGTCGTGCAGCTCCATTCGCAGCCGTCGAGCTCGCCGGTGATCTGGCTCGCCGTCGTCTCCCTCACGGCGGTGGGCTTCACGGCCAAGGTGCGCATCCGGATCCGGGCCAACAACCACAACATCGCCTGGACCGAGACCGCCATCGTGATCGGGTTGACGGTCTCACCCGCATCGCACGTGGTGCTGGCCACCGGGATCGGCCTTGTGCTGGTCATGGTGCTCACCCGTATACCCCTGATCAAGGCGGCCTTCGGCGTGGGCAAGAACATGCTCGTGGCGACCGCTGCCGGTCTGGTGCTCCACATCGCCGGATGGCGGCCGGGCGAGGAGCCGCTGGCCGAGACGATCCTGCCGCTCTCGCTCGCCTACCTGGTCGCGGTGCTGCTCGACGAAGTGGTCACCCTCCCGGTCATCGCCCTCGCCACCGGTGAACGGCTCGCCGACCTGTTCCGCGAGGACTGGGGCTTCCGACTGGCCTTCGCGCTGGCCCGCCTCGTCGTCATCATCGGCACCGTCCTGATCCTCCAAGGCGACAGCAGGCTCCTGCTGGCCGTGCCACCGCTGGTGCTCAGCCTCCACCTGCTCTACTCCAACCGGGTCAAGGCCCGCACCGAGCAACAGGCCTGGCAGCGCCTCGCCCGCACCACCGACGCGCTCAACGTGGTCGACCTGGACAAGGTCCTCACCACCGCGGTCACCCAGGCCGCCGAACTCTTCTCCGCCGACGAGGTCGAGATCGCGCTGCGCGACGGCAGGCGCACGATCCGCGGCGCCGGCAGCACCATCACGTACGACGGGCCGGCCGGCGAGCCCAGCCCGGTCGACGGCGCGGTGGTCACCGCCCGCCTCGAAGGACACGACCGCACCGCCGACGTCGGCACCCTCCGGCTGCGCTTCCGCGGCCCGGTGCAGCTCTCCGAACGGGAGCAGTACACCCTGCGCACCTTCACCTCCGCGCTCTGCACCGCCGTGCGCAACGCCCAGGCGTACGCGGAGCTGGCGCGGGTGGCCGCCGAGCACGAGCACGCCGCCACCCACGACGCGCTGACCGGGCTGGCCAACCGCCGGCACCTGCTGGAGAGCGGCACCGCACAGCTCGCCACCCGACACGCCGAAGGCGTCACCGCGCTGGTGCTGATCGACCTCAACCACTTCAAGGAGGTCAACGACACGCTCGGCCACGCCGCCGGGGACCAGGTCCTCACCCAGGTCGCCGACCGGCTGCGGCGCGCCGCCCGCGACGAGGACCTGGTGGCCCGTCTCGGCGGCGACGAGTTCGCCGTGCTGCTGCGCGCCCTGCCCGCCCCCGCGGTGGCCGCGCACCGGGCGGAGGCGCTGATCGGCGTCCTGCACGAGCCGTTCGACGTGGACGGGATGCGGATCAGCGTGGAGGCCAGCGGCGGCATCGCCGTGGCCCCGGCCAGCGGCGGCATGCCCGAGCTGCTGCGCCGCGCCGACGTGGCGATGTACCAGGCGAAGCGGGCCGGGCAGCGGATCGCCACGTACGCGCCGGGCCGGGACACCGCCGACCTCGGCCGGCTCACCCTCGGCGGGGAACTGCCCAGGGCGGTGGCCGACCACGAGTTCACGGTCAACTTCCAGCCGATCGTGGACCTGGGCACCGGCGAGGTCACCGGAGCGGAGGCCCTGGCCCGCTGGCACCACCCCACCCACGGCATGATCGACCCGCTGCGCTTCCTGGAGGCGGTGGAACGCTCCGGCCTGCTGCCCGCGTTCGCCGAGGCGATCCTCGACCAGGCGCTGCTGGCGGCCGTGAGCTGGCGTACCGCCGGTTTCGACCTGCCGGTCTCGGTCAACGTCTCCCCGCGCAGCCTGCTCGACGCCCGCTTCCCCGGCGCGGTGCTCGCCCGGCTGCGGGCGCACGATCTCCCGCCGGACCGGCTGGTGCTGGAGCTGACCGAGACGCTGACCCTCAGCCAGCTCGACGTCGTCGACCGGGTGCTCAGCCGGCTGCGCGACGCCGGCGTCCGGCTCGCCCTGGACGACTTCGGCACCGGCTACTCGTCACTCTCCCTGCTCTCCCGCATCCCGGTGCACGAGCTGAAGATCGACCGGAGCTTCGTCACCGCCATGGAGGGGTCGACGGAAGCCGCCGCCGTCATCCGCTCCACCCTCGACCTGGGCCGCAGCCTCGACCTGACCGTGGTCGCCGAGGGCGTGGAGAGCGAACCGCAGCGCCGGGCCCTCTGGGAGCTGGGCTGCGCCGCCGGACAGGGGCACCTCTTCGCCCGGCCGCTGCCCGCCGGCACCCTCCTCGCCGCCCTCCAGCGTGGTTCGGGCGGCCGTCCGGGCACCCTCGTCCCGCCGCTGCACGACACCGGCGCGGTCATCCGCCTCGCCCCCGGCCGCCGCCAGCCCGGTCGGAGCCGCGCGACGGGCCTTCCCCACCTGCCGGCCTGACCTCTGCCGGCCTGACCTCGGGCCCGCCGGGCCGCACCCGACCGGTCTGCCAGACTGGCCGGCGTGACCGCCCTCGACCGAGCCGCCCGCACCTGGCGCGCGGTGGACTCCGCCGCCGGGGGCCTCGCCCTCGACCTGGGCCTGTACGCCGTCTCCGCCGCCTTCGCCGCGGTCACCGCCGCCACTTCCACCCTGCCGCCGCACCGGGCCTGGGGGAGCGTCGCGGCGCTCGGCTACCTGCTCGCCGCCCTCCTGGTCGCCGGCCAACTCCTCGCCCGCCGGTCCCGTCCGGCACTGACCGCGACCCCGGCCCGCTGGGCGGTCACCGGGCTGACCTGGGCCACCACCGCCCTGCTGCCACTGGTGGCGCAGAGCGTGCAACGGGCGTCGGGGCGTACCGACCGGGCGCAGGAGGAGGTGGTGGTGGTCGAGCACGCCGGCATCCGGCTGGCGGACACCGGCACCCCGTACCTCGGGCACGACGCGATCGCCGCGCTCCCCGCCGACGAACGGCTGCTCGGCTACACGCCGTACCAGCCGGGGATGGCGCTGTTCGGGCTGCCCCGGGCCGCCGTGGACGCCTGGTGGACCGACTCACGGGTCTGGTTCGCCCTGGTCACCGCGCTGGTGCTGGCCCTGGCCGTGGCCGTCCTGCGCGACCCGCGCCGCCTCCCGACCGACCGGCCCGCCCCGGCGACGGTGCTGCGGGGCGTACAGGCGGCGACCGTGCTGCCGGTCTGCGCGCTCACCCTCGCCACCGGCGGCGACGACCTGCCCGTACTCGCGCTCTGCCTGCTCGCGCTGGCGTTCGCCGCCGTCGGGCGGCCCGGCGCGGCGGGCGTCGCGGTCGGGCTCGCCGGGGCGCTGAAGCTCTTCGCCTGGCCCGTCGCCCTGGTCCTGATCTTCTGGGGCGCCACCCGCCGGGCCGGGCTGCGGGTCACCGCCGGCGCGCTCGGCCTGCCGCTTCTCGCCCTGGTCCCGGCCCTGCTGGTGGACCGGGACGCCCTGGTGGAGAACGTGCTGCGCTTCCCGCTCGGCCACGGCCTCGTCACCAGCCCCGCCCAGTCCCCCTTCCCGGGCCACCTCGTCGCGACCACGCTGCCGGCCGGCCGGGTGGTCGCCGGCGCGCTGCTCGTCGCCGTCGGCCTGGCCATCGCCGTCCGGCTGCTGCGCCGCCCGCCCCGCACCGCCGCCGCCACCGCGCTGATCTGCGGGTACGGCCTGCTCGCCGCAATCCTGCTCATGCCCTCCACCCGCTTCGGCTACCTGCTCTACCCGCTCGCCCTGCTGGTCTGGGCGCCCGCGCTCACCCCGACCGGAGTCCCGGTTTCGCCGACAGGGGCCGCTGGAAGGGCGTAGACCTGGAGACATGAGCAGCACCTACCGCGATCGCGAGGACGCCGGCCGGCAGCTCGCCGAACGACTGACCGGCCTGGTCGGGCAACCCGACGTCGTCGTGCTGGGGCTGGTCCGGGGCGGCGTGCCGGTGGCCCGGGTCGTCGCCGACCGGATCGGCGCGCCGCTGGACGTGCTGGTGGTCCGGAAACTGGGCATGCCGTTCGCCCCCGAGGTCGCCTTCGGCGCGCTCGGCCCCGGCGGCGTCCGCGTGCTCAACGACCCGGTGGCCGCCCAGCTCGGCCCCGACGACGTCGCCGACGTGCAACGCCGGGAGCAGGCCGAACTGGAACGCCGGGAGGCCCGCTACCGGGCCGGTCGGCCACCGCTGGACCTCACCGGCCGTACCGCCGTGATCGTCGACGACGGCCTGGCCACCGGCGCCACGGCCCGGGCCGCCGTCCAGGTCGCCCGCCACCTCGGCGCCGGCCGGGTCGTCGTGGCGGTGCCGGTCGGCTCCCAGGAGGCGTACGAGATGCTCGCCGCCGAGGCGGACCAGGTGATCTGCGCCCAGCGCCCGCCCGGCTTCGGCGCGGTCGGCGCCTACTACGACGACTTCCACGAGGTCTCCGACGACGAGGTCAGCGAGGCGCTCGTCGCCACCGCCTGAAGTTCGCTCCGACCGGGTACCGTCGAGCGATGCAGCTCACCTGTCCCAAGTGTCACGGAGACATGCGCCAGTACGAGCGCAGCGGCGTCGTCATCGACCAGTGCGCGGAGTGCCGAGGGATCTTCCTCGACCGCGGCGAGCTCGAGAAGCTCTTCGAGGCCGAGTCCCGCTGGAACCAGCAGCAGAGCCCTCCGCCGCCCGGGCAGCAGCCCCACGCTCCCGCCCCGCAGCACCAGGGCGGGTACGCCCCGCCGCCGCCCCCGCCCCCGCACCAGCCGGGCTACCCGGCCGTACCGCCGCCCCCGCCGCCCGCCCCCGGCTACCCGCCGCAGCCGGTGTACGGCCACCCGCAGCAGCACCACGGCTACCACGGGCACTACAAGCGCAAGAAGCACAAGGGCTTCCTCGACGAGATGTTCGGCTGAGCCGCACGCCGTGGGCCGGCCCGCCCGGCCCACGGCCCTCCCTAGTCGAGCGTGGGTTGTCCGCGCGCCCGAGCCCAGGCGAGGAAGCGTTCGTGCAGTTCCGGGGCCCGGTCCGGGTGAAGCTGGGCGAGTTGGTCACGGGCCTCGGCCATCAACGCGCCGAGGTAGAGCAGTAGCGCGGTCCGGTTTCCTCGGTATTCCACCAGCAGGCCGAGCCGGGCCGGCTGACACGGCCACTCGGCACCGCAGTTGCGGCAGCGCCACAACGGACGCATCGCCACGTGCGGGATCACCCTGTGGGCCATCACCGCAGCCGCAGCGCGTGGCGCAGCGCGACGGCCAGCCCTCGTGGTTCAAGCCCTGGCTGGAGGCGGAGCGGGCCGCCAGGCAGCTCCGCTACTTCAACCCCAACCTGGTCCCCGGGCTGCTCCAGACGGAGAACTACGCCCGCGCGGTGCTGCGCTTCGACGACACCCGGCCGGAGGCCGAGGTGGAGCAGCAGGTGGCCGCCCGGCTGGAGCGGCAGAGCATCCTCACCCGCGAGCGTCCGCCCCAGGTCGTCGCCGTGATGGACGAGTCCGCCCTGCGCCGCCGCGACGCGATCATGGGCGAGCAGCTCGCGCACCTGCTGCGCATGGCCGAGCTGCCGCACGTCCACGTCCACGTCATCCCCGCCGACGCCGGCCTGCATGTCGGCCTGTCCGGCCCGCTGGCCCTGGCCATGCTTCCGGACGGTGGCTGGGTCGGCCACCTGGAGAACCAGCTTGCCGGCTCAGTAATCGACGCCGAGGATGCAGTGGCTACGCTTCAGGCGAGATGGGAGAGCGTGCGGG
Source organism: Micromonospora citrea (assembly GCF_049629545.1). GTDB lineage: Bacteria > Actinomycetota > Actinomycetes > Mycobacteriales > Micromonosporaceae > Micromonospora > Micromonospora citrea_A. The sequence goes on along the minus strand of NZ_JBNADX010000003.1, from coordinate 111,566 downwards.
GCGTCGCTCTCCCGCAAGCTCTGTCGGTCGCCCTGTTGAAGCAAGTCGAGAGCCAACATGGACCTCAGTAGCGCACAGTGGAGGAAGTCGACTCGCAGCGGTACGAGCGGTGGCGACTGCGTCGAGGTGGCCGACAATCTGCCCGGCGTGGTCGCCGTCCGCGACAGCAAGAACCGGGACGGCGGCACCCTCCAGTTCGACCCGCAGTCCTGGCAGGCATTCGTCAGCTTCGCCAAGCGACACTGATCGGCACCCACGAAGGCCCGGCCCCCACGTCAGGGGCCGGGCCTTTGTCGCGTCACCACGGGTGGGAGCGGGCGACAGGCCCGCTTGGCCTCCGCTGCTCGGTCGGGCGACCGTCCGCCCAGCACTCAGACGACTGCCATGTCGACGAAGCGGGACAGGTGAAGTTGAGCGGCCACGGTGATCGAGTCGGTAGGGCCATTCCGATGCTTGGCAACAATAAAATCCGCTTCGCCGGCCCGGGGCGATTCCTTGTCGTAGTAGTCGTCGCGGTGCAGCAGGATGACGACGTCAGCATCCTGCTCAATTGAGCCTGATTCACGCAAATCGGACAGCTGGGGTCGCTTGTCCGTACGCTGCTCCGGGCCACGGTTCAGCTGACTCACCGCGATGACCGGGCACTCGACCTCCTTGGCCAGCAGCTTCAGGCCACGGGAGAGGTCCGCGACCTCCTGCTGCCGGCTCTCGGTCCGCTTCGGCGAGGTCATCAGCTGGAGATAGTCGACCACAATCATCTTGAGGTCGTGCTTCTGCTTGAGCCGCCGAGCCTTGGCCCGGATCTCCATCAGGTTCATGCTCGGAGTGTCGTCGACGAAGAGCGGGGCCTCGCTGATCTCGCCCATGCAGCGGGCCAGCTTGGTCCAGTCGTCGTCGGAGAGCTGGCCGCTGCGCAGCACGTGCAGCGGGACGCGGGCCTCGGCCGAGAGGAGTCGCATGACGATCTCGACCTTGCTCATTTCCAGCGAGAAGATCGCCGCCGCCTGGTTGGCGCGGATAGCCGCATTTCGGGCAAAGTCCATACTAGCGGTTGATTTGCCCAAGCCAGGGCGGCCTGCAACGATAATAAGTTGCCCCGGGTGCAGACCGTTGAGCAGCCGGTCCAGATCGGTGAACCCGGTCGGCACACCGGTCATCACCCCGCCCTGGGCCCCGACCGCCTCGATCTCGTCCAGCGTCGGCTGGAGCATGTCGGCCAGGATGGCGAAGTCCTCGCTGACCCGCTTCTCGGTGATCTCGTAGACCGCCTGCTGGGCCAGGTCGACGACGTCGTCGACGTCGCGGCTGCCGCCGGCGGCGGTGCCGTAGCCGAGCTGCACGATCCGGGTGCCGGCCTCGACCAGTCGACGCAGCACGGCGCGCTCGCTGACGATCCGGGCGTAGTAGGCGGCGTTCGCCGCGGTCGGCACGGCTGCCATGCAGGTGTGCAGGTAGGGGGCGCCACCCACGCGGGCGAGGTCACCGGAGTCGGCCAGGGCCGCCGCGACGGTGATCCCGTCAGCCGGCTCGCCCCGGCCGTAGATGTCGAGGATCGTGTCGAAGATGGTGGCGTGGATCGGCCGGTAGAAGTCGTTGGTCTTGAGGATCTCGACGACGTCGGCGATGGCGTCCTTGGAGAGCAGCATGCCGCCGAGGACGCACTGCTCGGCGGCGACGTCCTGCGGCGGGGTCTTGTCGAACTGCCCCTCACGCTGCGCGGGGGCGGACGGCTGCCCGCCGCCGGCCCGGGGCTCCGCCCGCATGTCGTCGGTGACCGACACGGATCCCCCTCCACTGCGTCGAGTCGAGTTCAGCTCTACCGGCCAGGTGCGACAGCTTCCGATCGGACCGGGCCGGTCGATCGGGGGGCATCGCGCGACCGGTCGGTGCCCCACGATACGGAACCCGAGGTCAGCGCACCAAGAGCGGCGGTGGACGAGCCTCGGGACAACCTGTGGACGTGGGTGGACAAGCGTGTGCGTAGCGTGTGCACAGCCTGTGGACAGCGGATGGGGAATTCCAGGCCAAACCCTTCTGACCTGGGAAAACTCAATCCCCACCCTGTGGACGAATAATTTCCGGTGAGCCTTCCGGGTCGGATTTCCCGTACTATCTCCTGCGAACGGCTACACCTGGACAGCGGATTGCACTTTCGGTTGAGAAGGGTCACGCTCCGGCCGTGAGTTACCGGGACTGGGAGCGCGGGGAGGGCAGCCCGCGCGAGGGCCGGCCGATCGCTCCGTGGGAGGGCCCCGGCGAGCCGGTCCCGGCCGACCCCTACGCCTCCCGAGCGGAGCGGCGCCGTACGCCGAGCCGCCGTCGGGCGATCGAGCGTGGCCAGCAGGAGCCGGTGGACGCGTACCTGCCGCCGTGGGCCGTGGAGTCCGGAATCGCGCACGCCGACGGTCGGGGTCGACACGCCGCGCCGGACGACGACGAGGACGACGACCGTCCCGTCTCCAGCTCCGGACGACGCGCGGCACGGCGACGCAGCGAACGCACCTGGGGTGAGGTCCGGGAGATCGGCGCGGCCCCCGAGCCGGACGACCACACCCGCGAGTGGACCTTCGACCGTCCGCAGGAGCAGGGGTACGTGGGCAGCCGGCGCGCCGACGACGATGACTCCCCGGTCTCCGCGCCCGCGCCGGCGACCCGTCCGCGCCGTTCCGCCGCCCGTCGTCCACAGGTGATCTGGTCCGGGCTGGAGGAGACCGAGGGTGAGCCGGCCACGGACGACGGCGAGCCGGAGCGACCGATCCGGCGCAGCCGTCGGGCGTCGGCCGAATCCTGGTCCCGCCCGGCGGCGGATCCGTGGAGCCGTGCGGAGCGGGCCGTCGAGCCGGAGCCGGAGCGCCGACCTGCGGTGGACCCCTGGGACGCCTCCGGGGTGCACGTCTGGCAGCGCTCCGGTGCCGACGACCCTTGGGAACGGGCGGGTGGCACGGCCGGGTGGGGGGACAGCACCGGCCAGTTCGACCGGTTCACCGACACCGCGCAGTGGGACCGGACCGACGCCGGGCTGCGGGACGCCGGGACCGGGCGGCGGGCCCGGTACGCCGACACGAGCCCCTGGGACGAGGACCGGACCGACGTCGGTCGTTGGGACCGTACGATTCCCCCGCAGTCGGTGGAGCCGGGCACGGGTGAGGGCTGGCCGTGGGCGGAGCAGCCGGAGGGTTTCTGGTCGGGCACCCGCCTGGCCGGGGACGATCCACGGTGGATGGACCCGCCTCCGTCGGCGCCGCGTTCACCGGCGGTGGCGTACAGTGCGCCGCGTCCGCGGCCGACGCCCCGGCGTCGGCTGGAGCCGGTCGCCCCGGTCGCCGCGCCGTCCTGGCGGGACCGGATCGAGTCCGTGGGTGGCGCCGGGGTGTGGAACCGCCGGCTGGAGGACGATCTGCTCGACCCGGATCCGGGTGGTCCGCTGCGTCCGCTGGTCTACACCGCGGCCTGTTACCTGGTGCCGGCGGTGCTGGTCTTCCTGTGGCTGCTCACCCTGGACGGTCAGGCGCCGGCCGGCTGTGTGACGGACATCAGCGGCGGTGGGTGCGACTCGCCGCGGGCGCACGCCTTCGGGTCCCTGGTGGCGGGGGCGCCGCGGTTCGGGCTGGCGTTCGTGAGCAGCCTGGTGGTCGCGGGGCTGCTGCGCCGGGTCGGTACGACGTGGCGGCCGGCGACGGTGGCGCTGGCGGCGGCCGTGGTCGGTGGCGGTCTCTCCACCGTGATGATCAGCGCGATCACCGGCCAGCCGATCGGATGAGCTGGCCGACACCCCGCCGGAGCCGGTTCGGGGACGGTCCGCTGCTGCTGCATGCGGAAGGGCCCGCACCGGATGCCGGTGCGGGCCCTTCCGTCGTGCTGTCGGGTGTCAGCCCTGGACGACGTTGAGGTCGAACTTGGCGGTCACCTCGGGGTGCAGCTTGATGCGCACCGGGTAGGAGCCGGTCGACTTGATGTGACCGGGCAGCTCCAGCCGACGCCGGTCGAGGACCGGGCCGCCGGCGGCCTTGACGGCGTCGACGATCTCGGCCGGGGTGACCGAGCCGAAGAGCCGACCACCGTCGCCGGCACGGGCCTTCAGGCTGACCTTCAGGCCCTCGAGCTGGCCCTTGACCTCGTTGGCGTGGCCGAGGTCGCGGATCTCGCGGGCCGAGCGGGCCCGCTTGATCAGCGTGACCTGCTTCTCCGCGCCCTTGGTCCAGGCGATCGCGAAGCCCTGCGGCATCAGGTAGTTACGGCCGTAGCCGTTCTTGACCTCGACGATGTCGCCGGGGGCACCGAGACCGGAAACTTCCTGGGTCAGGATGATCTTCATGTCGGTGCCTCCTCTCAGCGGGCCGTCGCCGTGTACGGCAGGAGCGCCATCTCACGGGCGTTCTTGACCGCACGGGCGATCTGGCGCTGCTGCTGCGAGGTGACGCCGGTCACCCGCCGAGCGCGGATCTTGCCGCGGTCGGAGATGAACTTGCGCAGCAGCGCGGTGTCCTTGTAGTCGATGTAGGTGATCCCGTCCTTGTCGAGCGGGTTCACCTTCTTCTTCGGCTTGCGAAGTGCCGCAGCCTTGGCCATTGCTCGTGCTCCTGGTTTGCGATCGCGGGCGCTCGGCGCCATTAGAACGGAGGCTCCTCGTCGAAGTTGCCGCCCGAACCACCGCGCGAGGGGGCGGGCGCGGCCGAGGCCCAGGGGTCGTCGAAGTTGCCTCCGCCGCCGCCCTGACCACCACCGCCACCGGAGCCGAAGCCACCGCCGCCGCCACCGGAGCGCGACATCTTCTGCACCTTCGCCGTGGCGTAGCGCAGCGACGGGCCGATCTCGTCGACCTCGAGCTCGATGACGGTGCGCTTCTCACCCTCGCGGGTCTCGTACGACCGCTGACGCAGTCGACCCGAGACGATCACGCGGGCGCCCCGCTGGAGCGACTCGGCGACGTGCTCCGCCGCCTGCCGCCACACGGTGCAGGCCAGGAAGAGCGGCTCGCCGTCCTTCCATTCGCCGGAGGCCTTGTCCATGAACCGGGGCGTCGAAGCGACCCGGAACTTGGCGACCGCCGCACCGGACGGGGTGAACCGCAACTCGGGGTCATCGGTCAGGTTGCCGATGACCGTGATGGTGGTGTCTCCTGCCATGACCATCTCCTCGCGCACTCATCGTTCTGCCGTACAGGCTCTCAGAACCCTCTGACAGCGCCGATGAGGCTGATCCGGGCGAACCGGGTTGAATGCTTAGCGCATCTCCGGCCGGATGACCTTGGTGCGCAGCACGGACTCGTTGAGCCGAAGCTGACGGTCCAGCTCAGCCACCGCCTCCGGCGTCGCCTGGAGGTCGACCACGGCGTAGATGCCTTCGGCCTTCTTGTTGATCTCGTACGCGAGGCGCCGGCGGCCCCACACGTCCGTCTTCTCCACCGAGCCACCCGCGGTCCGGATCACGTTCAGGTACGTGTCGAGCGACGGGGCGACGGTGCGCTCCTCGAGACTGGGGTCGAGGATCACCATGACTTCGTAATGACGCAAGACGTACTCACCTCCTGTGGGCTAGGCGGCCACGGTCCTTCCGTGGCAGGAGGTCTGCGTCGTGGCCCGCTCCCAACCGGGGGGACCCGGCCGGACGCGGACAACCGGACCAGGATACCCGGTCCGGACGATCATGCCCGGGCAGGTGGTGACGGCCGGTCCGGACGCGGCGACAGGGGCCCGCGTCGGCTCCCGAAGGCCGGCGGCGGACCCCTGTCCACGAGGCCGCGGGGCGTCCCGTCCGCATTCCTTGGGTGGGACCTGGGGAGGAACGACCACACCGATGAGGTTGGATCGAGGACGCCCCGCGGAGCTTCATCCTGTTGTTATCTGACGGTACAACGACTCTCGTACCCAGATGGTGGAATTGCAACTATTCGTCCGAGATTCTGTCGTCGAGTGATGACTCGGCGGAACGGGTCCCGCCCCCGACGTGCCGGGCCGCACGACGGGGGTGACCCGCATCGGGATCGACCGCCACGGCTGCGGCCGCTGGATCCGGGAGAGCCGAACGTCGATCCCACCCGGCTCAACGACCACCGGCCCGCACGGTGACGCGGCGAGCGGCGGGACTCCCCCACGACCGTCACCCCAGGCGTCGGGGATGCGACGTAGGCTCCCCTGCATGCGTATCGGAGCCCATGTCGACCAGGCCGACCCGCTGGCGGAGGCGGCCTCCCGTTCCGCCGGAGCGGTGCAGTTCTTCCTCTCCGACCCGCAGGGCTGGAAGGCCCCGAAACCGCGGGAGGACGCCGACCGGCTGCGCGCCGCCGACGTGGACCTCTACGTCCACGCCCCGTACGTGATCAACGTGGCCACGCTGAACAACCGGATCCGGATCCCCAGCCGCAAGCTCCTGCTCGGCCACGCGGCCGCCGCGGCCGAGATCGGCGCGAAGGGGCTGATCGTGCACGGCGGGCACGTCAACGCCGGCGACGACCTGGCCGTGGGCTTCGACAACTGGCGCAAGACCTTCGCGTACGCGGCGGAATCCGGCGGGTTCCCGCTCCCGGTGCTGATCGAGAACACCGCCGGCGGTGAGAACGCCTGCGCCCGGCGGCTCGACGCGCTGGCCCGGCTCTGGGACGCCCTCGGCGACCACGAGGTCGGCTTCTGCCTGGACACCTGCCACGCCCACGCCGGTGGCGAGGAACTGCTCGACCTGGTCGACCGGGTCAAGGCCATCACCGGACGGATCGACCTGGTGCACGCCAACAACTCCAAGGGCGCCTTCAACTCCGGTCAGGACCGGCACGACAACCTGGACGGCGGCACCATCGACCCGGACCTCGTCGTCGCGGTGATCCGGGCGGCCGGCGCGCCGGTGATCGTCGAGACACCCGGCGGCGCAGCGGGACAGGCGGCGGACATCGCCTTCCTGCGGGAGCGACTCGGGACGGGGGTCTGAGCCGGATGACCACCGACACGACCGACGGCGGCCAGCCGGCCGGGCAGACCGACGGACCGGACGGCCGGGGCACCACCCCCGACGCCGACACCACGCACACCGACCCGCAAGCCGCCGCCGCGTCCGGCGACGCGGTGGCAGCCCCGGCCGCCCGCCCGGACAGTCCGGCGGAGACCACCGGCAGCGGCGGAGGCCCGGGTCCGGGCACGGGCACGGGCACGGGCCGGCTCGCCGCCGGCAGCACGGCCGGGGACCCCACCGGGGCCACCCGCCCGGACGACACGACCGACGCCACGGGCACCACACCACCCGCTCCCGCCCCGCAGAAGGCCGCCTCCGCCCCGGAGAGGGCCACCGCCACCGCGGAAGAGGCCGCCGGAGGCACCTGGAAGGCCGCCTCCACCACGGCGAAGAAGGCCGCCGGAGGCGTCGCCGCAGGGGACAGCACCGAGGCCGGTGACGACACGGACGGCGACAAGGCCGCCGGGTCCGAGGCCGCCGAGGGTACGAAGGCCGACGCGGAGAAGAAGGACGGAGCGGCAGACCCCTGGTCGGCGTTCGCGCCCGCCCCGGAGCCGGTCCCCGGGCGTCCCCGTCGCGCCGCGCGGACGGTCGGCCGGCTGCTCGTGCACGAGTGGACGCTCGCCGCCCTGGCCGCACTGGCGCTCGCCGCCGCGCTGACCTGGCCGACGCTGCGCTACCCGCTCTACACCCTGCCGCAGGACTACTGGGACCCGAGCCTTCAGGCGTGGCAGATGGCCTGGTCCGGGCACGCCCTGCGGACCGAGCCGGGCCAACTGTTCCACTCGAACACGTTCTTCCCGGAGGCGTGGAGCTTCGCCTTCTCCGACATGCTGCTCGGCTACGCGCCCGCCGGCATGATCGGCACCGGCCCGGAGGCGGCGGTGCTGCGCTACAACATCATCTTCGTGCTGGCCCACGCGCTCGCCACGTTCGGGGCGTACGTGCTGGCCCGTCAGCTGGGGGCGGGTCGGGCCGGCGCGGCGGTGGCCGGGGTGAGTTACACCTACGCCCCGTGGCTGCTCGCCCAGGCGGGTCACCTGCACATCGTCTCCAACGGCGGCATCCCGCTGGCGCTGGCCATGCTGGCCCGGGGGCACGGCTGGTCGCTGCGCCACGGCTACCGGCCGGAACGCCGGCACACCGGCTGGACGCACGCCGGTTGGTTGGTGGCCGCCTGGCAGCTCAGCCTGGGCTTCGGGATCGGCCTCGTGTTCGCGTACGTCCTCGCGGGGATCGTGCTGGTCGCGGCGGTGACCTGGTTCCTGCGGCGGTACGTGCTCCGGCCGGTCAAGCGCCCGTTCGGGACCCGCCTGCTCGTCGCCGACCTGATCGGCGGTCTGACCTTCGCCGGTGTGGGCGTGCTGCTGGCGATCCCGTTCTTCAAGGTGGCCGAGCTGCACCCGAACGCCGAGCGCACGCTCGGCGACATCGGCGTCTACTCGCCGCCGGCGATCGGCTTCCTCACCGCGCCGCCCGAGTCGCGGATCTGGGGCGCGCTGCACGAGGGGGCCCGGGAGACGCTGCCCTGGCACCCGGAGATGACCCTGCTGCCGGGCTTCGTGCTCTACGCGCTGGCCGCAGGTGGCCTGTTCGTCTCGGTCTGGCGGCTGCGGCACCGACTGCTGCTGCTCGCCGGTGTGCTGGTCGCCCTGGTGCTGGCGATGGGCACCCGGTTCTTCGACGGCACCTTCACCTACGCGCCGCTCTTCGAGCACCTGCCCGGCTGGAACGGCCTGCGCACCCCGGGCCGGTTGATGCTCTGGGCCACCCTGCTGCTCGGCCTGCTCGCGGCCGGTGCGGTCACCGCCTTCTCCGAGCGGGTACGCGAACTCACCGCCGAGGGGCCCGCCGCCCGCCCGTCGCCCTGGCTGCGTGCCGTCGCCCTGCTCCCGCTGCTGCTGGTGACGGTCGAGGGGTTGAACGTCACGCCGCACCCGGTGGTGCCCGAGCAGCCGGTGGCCATGCGTACGGTGGACGGCCCGATGCTGGTGCTGCCGAGCGGCCAGAACCTGGACCAGCCGGTGATGCTCTGGACGACCAGCCGGTTCCAGGACGTGGTCAACGGCGGCAGTGGCTTCACCCCGACGCAGCTCGACGAGGTGCGCCGGGTGACGCTCGCCTTCCCCGACCGGACCAGCGTCGACTACCTGCGGGTCCTCGGCGTCCGCAACGTGGTGCTGCTGCGCGGCCAGATCGTCGGCACGCCGTGGGAGGTCACCGTGGACGCGCCGGTCAACCAGCTCGGGATCACCCGCGAGGAGATCGGCGACGCCGTCGTGTTCCGTCTCTGAGCCGCTGCCGGTGGGGTACCGGATCGTCCGGGACTTGCGCGTCGTCAGGGGCTGGCAGGCACCGGCTCGGTGGCCGCGGGCCGGTGGCGGCGATCGGCGAGCCAGGGGACGTCGGGGGCGCCGTCGAGGACGCCGCCGTCCGGGTCGTCGGCGTACGTGCGGCGCACCGCGTCGCGCTCGGGGTGCAGGATGTCCCGGATCACCAGCACGCAGAGCAGCACGACGGTGCCGAGCCGCAGCGTCGCCGCGAGCACGAAGACCCCCTCGGGGAAGACGGGCCGGCTGGTGGCCGCGCCGAGCAGTTCGCCGTAGAACGCGGTGAAGTAGCCGATCTCGGCGATCTGCCAGGCGATGAAGGCGCCCCACCGGGGGCGGGCCAGCACGGCCAGCGGCAGCAGCCAGAGCACGAACTGCTGCGACCACACCTTGCTGAAGATCAGGAACGCGGCGACCACCAGGAAGGCGAGCTGGGCCAGCCGGGGGCGGCGGGGCGCCAGCAGCGCCAGCGCGGCCACGCCGAGGCAGGCCAGCGCGAAGAGGGCGTACGACAGGTAGTTCAACGTCGGGATGTTGACGTTCAACCACTGGAACGGCCCCTGGTCGCCGGGCACGCCGGTGTTCACCTTGCCGTCCAGGTACCGCCCGATGTACCAGAGCGTGCCCCAGTCGATGGGCCGTTCGGTGTTCAACTCGAAGAACCGGTTCCAGTTCTCCCGGTACGGGATGGCCACCGGCAGGTTGACCAGGACGAGAGCCGCCAACGCGGTGCCGAGGGCGGTCAGCGCGGCACGGAGCCGTCCGGCGCGCAGGGCGAGCACCAGGATCGGCCCGAGCAGGAACAGCGGCCACATCTTGGCCGCGCCGGCGAGACCGAGCAGCACGCCGGCCAGCGCGGGGTGGCGGCGGGCCCAGGCGGCGAGCCCGAAGGCCGCCAGCCCGATGGCGAGGAAGTCCCAGTTGACCGTGGCGGTGAGCAGCAGCGCGGGCGCCAGCGCGAAGAGCGCGGCGTCCCAGGGTCGTCGTCGGCGCAGGGCCAGGATCATCGCGACGGTGGCCACCGCCAACGCGCTGAGCGTCAGGGCGTTGAGGTTGTAGAACCACCGGCCCTGGTTGATCTGCGGGTCGTCGACGCCGAGGGCGTGCACCGGCAGGCCCAGTGCGCCCATGAAGTAGCCGGTGAGCACCGGGTATTCGACGGGGTGGTCCCGGTAGGGGACCTTGCCCTCGTTGAGCCCTTCGGCGTAGTAGAGGGCGAGCACGTCGGTGTAGCAGAGCCGGGTGTACTGCACGTTGTTCTGCCAGGCGCCGTCCTGGCAGGGGGACTTCTGCACCCAGTGCAGCGCCAGGGTGAGGCAGGCCAGCGCCAGCACGATCCGGGTCGCCGTCCAGAACCGTCGCTCGCGGCCGGCGGGCCGGTCCAGCGCGACGGCGTGGTCACCGAGTGGGCCGCCGATGGCCTCGGAGACGCCGCGGACGAAGCCGTCGGACCGGGACGGGTGGTCGCTGCTCCCGGCGTCGTCGATGCCGGCCGTCGACTGGGTGCTCATGGAGAGGCATCCTGCCGTACCGCGGGGGTGTCCGTCCCCTCCCGGAGCGCAAGTTCCCGAAAAAGCCGTCGGCGGCCGGACGTGAGGTCCGGCCGCCGACGGCGGTGTCGCGTGGGGCTATTCGCGGATGCGGGGTGACAGTGTCGGCAGGAGCCCGCCCCCGTTGCCGCCACCGTCGTTGCCGCCACCTGGACCGCGCGGATCGGTCGGGGTGCCCGGGGTGGTCGGTCCCTGGTTGCCGCCGCCGTTGGGGTTCTGCGGGCAGAAGAGACCGAGCGGTCCGCAGTCCTGCGGTGGGCCGGGAGGCGGTTCCGGTGTGGGGATGACCCCGTTGCCGGCGGTGTCGTCACCGAAGTTGGCCGGGGGCGGGAACTGGAGCTTCTCCTCGCCCTTGAGCGCGCCGTCCATGATCCGCTCCCAGATGTCGCCCGGCATCAGGGAGCCACTGATGTTTCGGCCGTCCTTCATCTTGATGGCTTCCCGCTTGCCCTTGTTGCCCACCCAGACGGCGGTGGCGAGTTGCGGGGTGTAGCCGATCATCCAGGCGTCGCCGTTTTCGTTGGTGCCTTCGCGGAGCTCCCAGGTGCCGGTCTTCGCGGTTGCCTCACGGCCGTCGTCCAGTCGGTGGTTGACCTTGGCCGGGTAGTCCTTGAGCACGTCGTTGACGTCGGCGACCACGTCAGGGTTGATCCGCTTCAGCGGCTTCAACTGCTCGCCGCCGAGCTTTTCCCACTTGCCGGTGTCCTTGTTCTGCTTCTCGACAGAGACCAGGAAATGGGCCTTGTGGTAGACGCCCTTGTTGGCGAAGGTGGCGATGCCGTTGGCATGGTCGAGCACGGTGATCGGGTACTGACCGTAGGCGACCACGTGGTAGAAGGGGTCGGGTGCCAGGTCCTTCGGGTCGGCCTTGGTGAGGTCGTGCCCCTTCGGCGGGTTGACGTTGGTCTGCCACATCATGCTCACGCCGGCCTTCTTGGCCATCTCGACAATCTTGTCCGGACCGATGTCGAGGCTGACGTGGTAGAAGGGCACGTTGAGCGACTTCAGTGTCGACTCGCGCAAGGTGCAGGAGTCACCGCAGCTCGGGTTGTCGGTGCCAGCGTTACTGACCCTGAACTTCACGCCCTCGGGAGTGAAAGCCTTGCCCTTCCAGCGCGACTCGACCGACTTTCCGGCGTCGATCGCCGCAGCCAGGGTGTAGATCTTGAAGCTCGATCCGGGCGAGTGTCCGCCGGTGATGTTGCCCGCCGAGTCGGTGTTCTTGCCTGCGTAGTCGGTGCCGGTGCCGTCGTCACCGCCGTAGTAGCCGACCACCCGGCCGTTGCGAGGGTCGATCGAGACTGCAGCCGCCATGATGTTCTTGCGCGCGCCGTCCAACTCAGAGCCCTTGGTGCTGCGCTGGGCCGCCTTGATGATCGCATTCTGGACCTTCATGTCGATCGTCGTGCGGATCCGGTAGCCACCGCTCTTGAGCATGGTCGCGCAGAATGGCTTGCGGTCGCTGGCCTGCGCCTGGTCGTCGGTGCAGAGCTTCTTATCCCGCATCTCCGGCACCAGGTAGTTGATGACGTTGCCGATCGGGTTGTTCACCCCGAACTTCTGCCCGGCCCGCGACTCCTTGGGCGTCTGCAACGTCTTCTCCGGATATGCGGTGGGACGCTTCGGGCGCTCCGGCGCGTCCAGCCACCCCTCCTCGACCATGGAATTGATGACGTAGTTCCATCGGTCCTTGGCGGCAGTCGGGTTGACGGCCGGGTCGTAGCCTTGGTGACCACCAGGGGTGGGCTCCGGCTGCTTGATCAACGACGCCAGCACCGCCGCCTCGGCCACGTCGACCTTCGACACGGGCTTCCCGAAATACGCCTGCGCGGCTGCCTCGATGCCGTACGCGTTGCGCCCGAAGTAGATCGTGTTGAGGTAGTGCTCCATGATCTGGTCCTTGGTGAACTGATCGTTGAGCTTGGAGGCGACGATCGCCTCCTTTACCTTGCGACCGTAGGAGTCGTCCTTGAGGTTCTCGTAGGCGTTGCGGGCGTACTGCTGGGTGATCGTCGAGGCGCCCTGCTTGTCGCCACCGGTGAGGTTGTTCCAGGCGGCACGGGCGATGCCCTTGTAGTCCACACCCGAGTGCTCGTAGAAGTTCCGGTCCTCCGCCGCAGCCACCGCGTCCCGCATGTGTGGCGGGATCTGATTGATCGAGACGAAGGTGCGGTTCTGCTCGCCGACCTTGGCGATCTGCGTCTTGTTGTCACTGGCGTAGATGGTGGTCGCCAGCGGCAGGTCGATCTGGTTGGGGAGCACGACGTTGGTCGAGTAGTAGGTGAAGCCGATAACCCCGATGCCGGCGATCATGATGAAGACGGCGAAGCTGGCGATGAGCATGTTGGCGCGCTTGCGCTTCTTCGCCCGCGCCGCCGCAGCCGAGTTGTCCGGACCGCGACCACCGCGACTTCCGAGCCCCGGGCCACCCGGACCGCCGCCGGAGACCGGCGCGACACCCGCCCTGGCCACCGCCGCCCGCCCGCCGACAGAGGCCGAGCCGACGCTCGCCCGGCCACCGACCGCCGCCGCGCCGACGCTCGCCCGCCCGGACGAGCCGGGGGCCGGGGAGACCGGGACCGAGGCGCGTCCGGCGCCGGCGCGTCCGCCGGGCGCCGGGGACACCGGCACGGAGGCCCGCCCCGCACCGGCCCGCCCCACCGAGGCCGAGCCGGCCGCGCCGGGTTGGCGCGGCGGCACCGACGCCGAGGCCCGGCCGGTGGGCGCGCCGCCCGGGCCGACCGAGGCGCGGCCCGCCGGGGCCGCGCCGTCGTTCGAACCCGGTACCTGGGCCCGCGCACGCGGGGAACTGGGATCGCCGTACGAGTTCATTCCTCACACCCTGCCGGTCGCGGTGGGGCGCGGGGGCGCCGCCACCGGGTTGCCGTGAGTTGACACACGTGACGCCGCACCCCGCGGGGGCAGCGCCGCATCCGTACCAATCGGACCAATCGGGCCATCGAGCTGCCGGTCCGGGCACCCGGCGTCGACGACGCCGGAAAGGACCGGTCCAGCCAGGATCACCGTTGCGCCTCTCGCCTTCGCCCGTGGGCCGGGCCCGCACCGGGGGCGTTCACGCCCGCCGCACCCTGCTCCGACCCGCCCTCGGCCAGCCCGTCCCGGCCGAGCAGGAACTGCTCGACGAGATGGTTCCAGTCACAGCCGAGGCACACCTCCACCACGAAGACCTGGAACTCACGCAGCGTCATCGCCAAAGCGGGCAACTCGGCCAGGTTCCGTGCCTGTCCGGCGGACTGCTTGAGTTCGTCCCCGTAAATGTAGTGGACGTGGGTGAGGTTCTCGCTGCGACAGATCGGGCAGCGCTGCTCGGTCGGCTCGCCGTGGAACCGAGCCGCGTTCTTCAGGTACGGCGAGGCGTCGCAGACGTCGTACGTGCCGACCCGACCGGCGAGGAGTTCACGCAGCACCGCCCGCTTCTGGAGCGAGTAGTCCACCACCTGGCGCTGCGTACGCATGCGGTGAAGGGTACGCGGTCCGGACGGGCGAGGCGACCGCCGTCACGATCCGTGATGACGACACCCCGGAACGGGGGTTTGCCCTGATCGCGGGTGAGGTACTAACGTGCGATGTATCGGTCCGATACATCGAGACGGTTAACGGCCCTGTGCCGGGGGTAGGAAGGATGGCCCGTGCTCGAGCTAGCCATCCTCGGCCTCCTGCAGGAGTCTCCGATGCACGGTTACGAGCTCCGCAAGGAGCTGACCGCCAAGCTCGGAGCGATCCGGGCGGCGATCAGCTACGGCTCGCTCTACCCGACCCTTCGCCGGCTGCAGGCGGCGGGATGGATAACCGAAGCCGCCGAGACACCCGCGACCGCCGAGGAGGTTCCCGCGTTGACCAGCCGACGCGGTCGGGTGGTCTACAAAATCACCGCGGAGGGCAAGGAACGCTTCGCCCAGCTCATCGCACAGGCCGGGCCCGAGACGTACGACGACACGGGTTTCGGCGTGCACTTCGCGTTCTTCGCGCGGACCGACCAGGCGACCCGCCTGCGCATCCTTGAGGGTCGCCGCCGCACGATCGAGGAGCGTCGCGAAGGACTTCGTGACGTGCTGGGCCGGGCAGCCGAGCGCCTCGACGCGTACACCCTGGAACTGCAACGCCATGGGCTCGACGCCTGTGAGCGCGAGGTCCGCTGGCTGGAGGAGCTCATCGCCAACGAGCGCTCCGGCCGTGCCCCGACAGTCCCGCAGCCCGGGACGGCCGGCGGCCGACGAGACAACAACAGCCCGCCCCCGCCTGGAGAGTCCAGGACAGAGCGGCCGTGATGAAGAAGAAGGAGGCAGACGCTATGGGCTCCGTCCGCGTCGCCATCGTCGGTGTGGGTAACTGCGCCTCGTCCCTCGTGCAGGGCGTGGAGTACTACCGGAACGCCGACCCGAACGACCGCGTCCCGGGTCTCATGCACGTCACCTTCGGCGACTACCACGTATCGGACGTGGAGTTCGTCGCGGCGTTCGACGTGGACGCCAAGAAGGTGGGCATGGACCTCGCGGAGGCGATCGTCGCCAGCGAGAACAACACCATCAAGCTCTGCGACGTGCCGCCCACCGGCGTCAGCGTGCAGCGCGGCCCGACCTTCGACGGTCTGGGCCAGTACTACCGCGAGATCGTCGAGGAGTCGGACGCCGAGCCGGTCGACGTGGCCAAGGCGCTGCGTGACGCCCAGGTCGACGTCGTCGTCTCCTACCTCCCGGTCGGCTCCGAGCAGGCCGACAAGTTCTACGCGCAGGCCGCGATCGACGCCGGCTGCGCGTTCGTCAACGCCCTGCCGGTCTTCATCGCCTCCGACCCCGAGTGGGCGAAGAAGTTCTCCGACGCGGGCCTGCCGATCGTCGGTGACGACATCAAGAGCCAGGTCGGCGCCACCATCGTGCACCGCGCGCTGGCGAAGCTCTTCGAGGACCGCGGTGTCGAGCTGCTGCGTACGTACCAGCTCAACTTCGGCGGCAACATGGACTTCATGAACATGCTGGAGCGCAACCGCCTGGTCTCGAAGAAGATCTCGAAGACCCAGTCGGTGACCTCGCAGATCCCGCACGAGATGAGCAAGAGCGACGTGCACATCGGCCCGTCGGACCACGTGCCGTGGCTCGACGACCGCAAGTGGGCGTACATCCGGCTGGAGGGTCGTTCCTTCGGTGACACCCCGCTGAACGCCGAGCTCAAGCTCGAGGTGTGGGACTCGCCGAACTCGGCCGGTGTCATCATCGACGCCGTCCGGGCCGCGAAGATCGCCCTGGACCGGAAGATCGGTGGCCCGATCCTCTCGGCCTCCTCGTACTTCATGAAGTCCCCGCCGGTGCAGTACGCCGACCACGACGCGCACGCCGCCGTCGAGGCGTTCATCGCCGGCGAGGTCGAGCGCTGACGCGCTGACCAGCAGCACGGCCGAGGGCCGGGTCCGCACGGACCCGGCCCTCGTCGCGTACGGCTACTTCGCCCAGGACGGCTTGGTCCGCCGGGCCAGCTGCGCCCGCCGGTCCTCCGCCGCCAGTTCGCCGTTCGAGGGCAGGATCGACGGGTTGACGCTGCCGGACGCGACGACGAACGCGACCACGTCCAGGATCACGTGGGTGGTGCGCTGTGTGTAGACCGAGATGTAGTCGATGACGCTGCTGATGCCGGTGAGGAAGGCGTTCGACACGGTCTGGCCGGCCTGGAAGTTGATCGTCGAGAACGCCGGCGGACGTGGGCTGCGGTGCGGGAAGACCTGGACGAAGCCTGCCGCCAGCGCACCGGTCACGGTCAGGTTGCCGTGCACGGCGACGCCGTTGTAAACGAAGTCTCCCAGGTCGACGTCGATCGTCTGACCGGCCAGCAGCCGCCCCGAACTGTCCAGTTTGTCGGCGGGGTCGCCGATGCGGGCCCGGCCGGCGGCGGTCCGGGTGTCGATCACCCGCTGCGGCACGACCGGAACCAGCTCGTTCGAGTTGACGTTCGTCCGGACGTACTCGGCGAAGTTGTGCTCCATGGGCGGCAGGCCCGGGCTGGTGACCGCCCAGATCGTCCCGGAGGTGTCCATCGAGACCGAGCCCACCTCGGCCCTCCAGTCGATGCCCTTCCCGGTGGGGGTCAGCCGCAGGGCCGGACCGGACCTCGGGATGCCGTCCGGATCGGCCTCGACGTGGGTGTTCTCCAGCCGCAGGGGCGCGGAGGTGGCCGAGCCGCCGCGCAGCGTGGTGGGTGTGCCCGCCTCGTTGACCCGCCCCTGCAGCACGGGATCGCCCGGTGCGGCCCGGGCCGGGCCGGCGGCGGCCGCGCCCACCGCGGCGGTGCCGGCGAGGCCGACGGCGACGGTGCCCGCCCGACGCAGCAGGCGACGGCGGTCGACGACGCTGTCCTGATCCTTGTTCACGATGTCTCTCCCCGTGTGGTCCTGCCGGATGACGCCTCGGTCGTACCGGTGATCGAGGCATCCTGTGCCTCAAGCACGCGCGATCGGGCGATCAGGTTGCAGTCGGGGGCGGAAACTTTCAGATTCAGGACCAGGCGCGCCGCAACGCGACGCCGGCCTCCAACTCCAGCAGCTTCACCTTGCGTTCCACGCCACCGCCGAAGCCGACCAGCTTCCCGCCGGCCCCCACGATGCGGTGACAGGGCACGAGCACCGGGACCGGGTTGCGGTTGCAGGCCACCCCGACCGCCCGGGCGGCTCCAACATCGCCGACCAGCCGGGCCACCTCGCCGTAGGTGAGCGTCTCCCCGTACGGGATGCGCGCCATCTCCCGCCACACCGCGCGCTCGAACTCGGAGCCGCGCCGCGCCGCCACCGGCACCCCGAACTCGGTCAGCTCACCGGCGAAGTACGCGCGCAGCTCCACCACCGCCCGCCCGGCCAGCTCGTCACCGGGCTCGTCGACCGCCGACTCCACCCGGCCGAAGTGCGCGCCGCACACCGCCTCGTCGTCGGTGGCCACGGAGAACTCCCCGATCGGCGAGTCGAGCACGGTCCAGCGCATGCACCGATTCTTCCTCCGCTCGAGGCGGACCACCAGCGCGGCCTAACCGCAGGAAGCGGCCCACAGCGTGGGTCACCGCAGCACGCGTGTCGCCACAGCCGGGCGTCACCCCGGCCGCGACCGTCACCGCGGCGTCGCCGTCACAGCAGCACGCCTCCGACGCTGAGGCTGACCCCACCGGCCACGGCGAGCCAGATCAACCTGTTGGCCGGGTGTCGGTGGGGCGCGGCACCGAGAGGAAGAAGCCGAGCGGCATCAGGATCGGCGCCGCGACCAGCAGCGTCCGCACGCCGTCCGACGTGTCCGCCCGGTCGAGGTAGGGCAGGGCGACCAGGACCATCAGGACGAGGACACCGGCGTGCGCGTGGCCGGCGGTCCACAGCCCCCGCCGCACCGGGTTGGTGATGAGCAGGATCCCGGCAGTGGTGAGCGTGTCCGTCGACACCTCCGTACCTCCGTCTCGTCCCTGTCGGGCGGCATCCTGTGAACAGTCGAACGCCGACCGGCGTGACGGTCTCCGGGACGTACGGGACCGGTCGGCACGGCGGGATCTTCGCCGGCAAGGCAAAGTTCCGCCGCCCCCCGGCGTCAGTGGTACGGAGGTGGGCGGGTGACCGAGGTGACCGACGGGGAGTTCACCGCGTTCGTGACCGAGCGGGGTGACGCGCTGCTGCGCGTCGCGTACGCGCTCGCCGGCAGCCAGCACGCCGCCGAGGACCTGTTGCAGAACGCGCTGGCCAAGGCGTACGCCCGCTGGCCACGGATCAGGGGTGACGCCGAGCCGTACGTGCGGCGGATTCTCTACCACGACCAGGTCTCCGGGTGGCGGAGGCTGGCCCGGCGGCGGGAGGTGCCGGTGGCCGAGTTGCCCGAGCGGGCCGGCCGGCGTGACAGCGGCCACGACACCGACCTGCGGCTGCTGCTGGGGGACGCGCTGCGGACGCTGCCGCCCCGGCAACGCGCGGTGCTGACCCTCCGGTACCTGGAGGACATGAGCCTCGAACAGACCGCCGAGGTCCTCGGTTGCCGGGCGGGCACCGTCGCCAGCCAGGCATCCCGTGCGCTGGCCCGGCTCCGGGAACTGGTGCCGGCCTTCGACGACCTCGCCACCCGTCGGGAGGTGAACCGATGAGCAGGCCGATGGAGGACGCGCTGCGGGCGGCCGTACACGAACTTTCCGACCAGGTCCGGCCGGTGCCGGACCTGGCCGGTTCGGCCCTGCGTCGTGGACGGCGGTTACGGGCCCGGCGTCGTGCCACCGCGACCGGTGCGGCGCTGGTCGCGGTGATCGCGGTCACCGTGCCGTTCGTGCTGCTCCGACCCGCACCCGCCACCCGGGTCGCGATACCGGAACCGCAGCCGACCACCCTCCTGCACCCCGTGCCGGACACACGGTGGAAGGACGCGCCGCTGGTGCTGCCCGGCGGCTGGGTGGTCACCGGCGGGGTCCTCGACGGCTCCGGCCACCTCCTTGACCGCACCCGCGACCGCTACGTCCGCACCCAGGGGTACGACGAGGTGTGGCCAGCGCCGACCGGCACGGTCACCGCAGTGGCCGATGAGGACCGCCCCGGGCAGATCGGGCTGATCGACGCGCGGAAGGCGACCGTGCGCTGGTACCGCGCTCCGGGGTCCGATCCCCAGTGGTCACCGGACGGTCGCCGGCTGCTCCTGACCGGGCTTCGTCAGGACACCACCCAGTTCGGCCTCTTGGACCTCAACGGCAGATTCCAGCAGTACACGGTGGACAGGACGAAGTTCTTCTGTACCGACTACTGCGCCTTCACCTGGACGCGGGATGGGCGGGAGGTGACCCTCCCGCTGACCGACGCCTTCAAGGAACGGACCGAGAGCGCACGGCACCCCCGGTGGGGGGTGCAG
The DNA here is from genome assembly GCF_049629545.1 of Micromonospora citrea. Lineage (GTDB taxonomy): Bacteria > Actinomycetota > Actinomycetes > Mycobacteriales > Micromonosporaceae > Micromonospora > Micromonospora citrea_A. The sequence goes on along the minus strand of NZ_JBNADX010000003.1, from coordinate 91,880 downwards.
TTCTTCTCCGCCGAGGACGGCCGGCCGACCCGGTTCGTGAAGATCCCCGGCGACCCGGCCGGACCGTGGGTCTGGTCGCCGGACGGCCGACGGGTGGTGGTGCAGGGCCAGCACGATCCGGTGCTCGTCGACGCCGCCACCGGGACCGTCGTACGGAAACTGCCGTCGGCGGACGTCGCCTGGGTCACGAACGACCGGCTTCTCTACCGGCGGCCGTACGGCAGCCGGGACGTCGTCCTTGCCGACCCGGAGGGCCGTGAGCGGGAACGGCAGCCGCTGCCCCGTGAACTGGTCGAACTCAACGTGACGGTGGCGCCACGTTGACCGCCCGAAGATGTTGCACGACGTCGATACGGTGCAGGTCGTGGCCACGGGGACCTTCATCTTCCTGATCGTCGGCGGGGCGGGCGTCGCCGTGCTGGCGCTCTCGCTACTCGGCGCCGAACTGTTCCACTTCGGTCACGCCGACGTCGACGGGCCGGTCTCCGTCGAGGCGGTGGCCGGGTTCCTCGGCGCGTTCGGCTTCGGTGCCGCGATCGTCAACGAGCTGCTCGGTGGTCGTACCGCCGGGACGGTCGCGGTGGCGGTGGCCGGCGGCGCGCTCGCGGCCGTGCCCACCGCCTGGCTGGCGGCCCGCCTCAGCCGCGCCGCACGGGACATGCGCACCGACCCCACCCCCACCCGCGACGACCTGGTCGGCGCGCTCGGCCTGGTGGTCACGCCGGTGCCCGCCGCCGGTTACGGCGAGGTCCGGGTACGCGTCGCCGGCCAGCCGCTGAAACTCAACGCCCGCGCGGACCATCCGATCCCGGTCGGCGCGCAGATCTTCGTCGTGCAGGCGCTGAGCGAGACCAGCGTCCTCGTCGAGACCTACTGACCCCCTTCTCCTCCTCGCAGAGACGGAACCTGCCCATGCCCCTCGCCATCGCCATCGGCGGCGCGGTCCTCCTCGTCCTCGTCCTCGTGCTCTTCGTGCTCTCCCGGATCAAGGTCGCCGGTCCGAACGAGGCGTTCATCGTCACCGGCCGCAAGGGGCGGACGACGCAGACCGCCGACGGTGGCCGCTCCACCGACATGTCCGGGCAGAAGGTCGTGCTCGGCGCGTCCGTCTTCGTGCTGCCGGTGGTGCAGAAGCTCCAGTCGCTCGACCTGTCCAGCCGCCGCATCGACGTCGGCATCCGGGGCGCGGTCAGCAAGCAGGGCATCCGGGCCGACCTGCACGGCGTCGCCATCGTCAAGGTCGGCGGCACCGAGGACGCCATCCGCGCCGCCGCCCAGCGCTTCCTGCACCAGCAGGACGAGATCGACAACTTCACCCGGGAGGTGCTGGCCGGCGCGCTGCGCTCGATCGTCGGCCGGCTCACCGTCGAGGAGGTCATCCGGGACCGGGCGGCGTTCGCCAGCGCGGTCGCCGAGGAGGCCGAGCACTCGATGACCAACCAGGGCCTGGTGCTGGACACCTTCCAGCTCCAGGACATCCTGGCCGAAGGCTCCTACCTGCAGGACCTGGGCCGTCCGGAGGCCGCCCGGGTGCTCAAGGACGCGGCCATCGCCGAGGCGCGGGCCCGGCAGCAGGCCGAGCAGGAGCGGCTGCTCGCCGAGGAGGCGATCGCCGAGGCCAACCGGAACCTGTCGCTGAAGCAGGCCGCCATCCAGGCGGAGATCGACGCGGCGAAGGCGAAGTCCGCGGCGGCCGGGCCGCTCGCCCAGGCAGAGCGGGACCAGGCGATCCTCTCCGAGCAGCAGAAGGTGGCCGAGCGCAACGCCGAACTCAAGCAGCGCCAGCTCGACACGGAGGTGCGCAAGCCCGCCGACGCAGCCCGGTACAAGGTGGAGCAGGAGGCCGAGGCGGCCCGCAACGCGGCGGTGCTGAACGCCGACGCGCAGCGGCAGTCCGTCATCGCCGCCGCCCAGGCCGCGGCCGAGCAGTCCCGGCTCACCGGTGAGGGCGAGCGGGCCCGGCGGGCCGCGCTGGCCGAGGCGAACGCGATCGAGGGCGCCAAGGAGGGTGAGGCGGAGCAGCGCCGGCGCTCGGCGATCGCCGAGGCGGTCGAGCGGGAGGGCCAGGCCGAGGCCGCGGCGATCCTCGCCAAGGGGCAGGCCGAGGCGGACGCGATGGCGCGCAAGGCCGAGGCGTTCGCCGCATACGGCGAGGCGGCCGTGCTGGACCTGCTGGTCAAGGTGCTGCCGCAGGTGGTCGAGGCGGCCAGCGCCCCGATCGGCGCGATCGACAAGATGACCGTCATCTCCACCGACGGCGCGTCGTCACTGACGAAGTCGGTGGCCGGCAACGTCGCCCAGGGGCTCCAGCTCGGCAGCGACCTGACCGGCATCGACCTGGCCGGCCTGCTCGCCAGGCTGGGCTCGGCATCCGCGACGGGCGCGCCGGCCAACGGCAAGCCGCCCGTCGAGGGCACTGCGGTCGAGACCCGCTGACGGTACGACGACGAAGGGGCCGCCCGGCGAACCGGGCGGCCCCTTTCGCGCGTACGTCAGGTCGCGTACGTCAGGTCAGGCCCTGCTCGCGGGCCCAGCGCAACAGCTCCGCCTCCGCCTCGTCGCGGTCCAGCGGGCCGCGTTCCAGGCGCAGCTCCTTGAGGTGCTGCCAGGCCCTGCCGACCACCGGCCCCGGCGGCACGCCGAGCAGCTCCATGATGGCGTTGCCGTCCAGGTCGGGGCGGACCCGGGCCAGGTCCTCCTCGGCCGCGATCCGGGCGATCCGCTCCTCCAGCGCGTCGTAGTCCGCGGCGAGCTGGGCGGCCTTGCGGCGGTTGCGGGTGGTGCAGTCCGAGCGGGTCAGCTTGTGCAGCCGGGACAGCAGGTCGTCGGCGTCGGTGACGTACCGGCGCACCGCCGAGTCGGTCCACTCGCCCCGGCCGTACCCGTAGAAGCGCAGGTGCAGCCCGACCAGCCTGGTCACCTGGGAGGTGACGTCCTTGGGGTAGCGCATGGCCTTCATCCGGGCCTTGGTGAGCCGGGCCCCGACCACCTCGTGGTGGTGGAAGCTGACCCGGCCGTCCGGCCCGACCGCCTTCGTCGCCGGCTTGCCGACGTCGTGCATCAGCGCGGCCATCCGCAGGACGAAGTCCGGCCCGTCGGTCTCGTACGAGACCGCGTTGCTCACCACGGTCAGCGTGTGTTCGTAGACGTCCTTGTGCTGGGCGTGCTCGTCGATCTCCAGCTTGAGCCCGGTCAGTTCGGGCAGGAAACGCTCGGCCAGCCCGGTGTCGACCAGCAGCCGCAGCCCGGTGATCGGATCGGCGCCGCAGAGCAGCTTGGTGAACTCGTCCCGGATCCGCTCGGCGGTGATCCGGTCGAGGTCGGCCGCCATCCGGGTCATCGCCTCCCGCACCTGCGGGTGGACGGCGAAGCGGAGCTGGGCGGCGAACCGGGCCGCGCGCAGCATCCGCAGCGGGTCGTCGCCGAACGACTCCCGGGGCGTGCCGGGGGTACGGATCACCTTGGCGGCGAGGTCGTCGAGGCCGCCGTGCGGGTCGGTGAAGCGGTGGTCGGGGAGGCTGACCGCCATCGCGTTGATGGTAAAGTCGCGCCGCCGCAGGTCCTCGGTGAGGCTGGTCCCGTACTCGACGATCGGGTTGCGGCTGACCTGGTCGTACGCCTCGGCCCGGTAGGTGGTGACCTCCAGCCGGAGCCCGTCGCGCTGGCAGCCGATGGTGCCGAACTCCCGGCCGGTCTCCCAGATCGACTCGGCCCAGCCCTTGACGATCCGCAGCGTCTCGTCGGGGTGGGCGTCGGTGCAGAAGTCCAGGTCGTCGCCGAGCCGACCGAGCAGGGCGTCGCGGACGGATCCGCCCACCAGGTGCAGTTCGTGTCCGGCACGCGCGAACCGGCGGCCGAGCTCGTCGGCGACCGGGGAGACGCGGAGCAGTTCGGCGACGGCGTTGCGCTGCGCGGCGGTGAGTTCGCGGCGGTCGGCGGCGTGGGGAGCGGAGGCTTCGGACATGGGAGCGCCAGCCTATCGGGCCGGGCCGTGATCCGATCCGCCGGGCGCGGGTATGCCACCCGGGTTGACTATGGTCATGGCGTGCGGGCCGGCGCCGGTTCCGACGTACCCCTTGGAGGCTGGAGATGAGCGGCGGGCTCTACCGCAGCGCGAACGCCGCGCAGGGAGGCGGGCCGCCCCCGGGCGACGACGCCACCTTCATCTCCGCCGACCCGCTGAACCAGCCCGGCGTGGAGGCCACCGCGCCCCCGCAGGAGGTGGTGGCGGAGACCAGCGCCGCCGCGAACAGCGCGGTGATGGCGGTCGGCAGCCTGGTCAGCCGGGGCACCGGCTTCATCCGCAACCTGATGATCGGCGCGGCGCTCGGCAGCCTGGTCGGTGACGCGTTCACCACAGCGCTGTTCCTGCCCAACCAGGTGTACGAGTTCCTGCTCGGCGGGGTGCTCACCAGCGTGCTGATCCCGGTGCTGGTACGCCGCCGCAAGGTCGACCCGGACCGGGGTGAGGCGTACGCGCAGCGGCTGCTCACCCTGGCGGTGCTCGCGCTCGCCGTCACCGTGGTCATCGCGCTGCTGCTGGCCTCGACCCTGACCGCCATCTACGCCGGCGGCAAGGACGAGGACTACACCGGCCTGGTCACGAACCTGTCGTACCTGATGCTGCCGATGCTGTTCTTCACCGGGGTGAGCGCGCTGATCGCCGCGGTGCTCAACACCCGGGGGCACTTCGCCGCGCCGATGTGGGCACCGATCCTGAACAACCTCGTGGTGATCGGCGTCTTCGGCCTCTACATCGTGGTCTACGGCGCGAAGGCGTTGCGCCCGGAGCAGATGGGGTGGGGTCGGATCCTGCTGGTCGGCGGGGGCACCCTGCTCGGCGTGGCGGTGCAGACCGCGGGCCTGCTGCCGGCGCTGCGCAAGGTGGGTTTCCGCTGGAAGTGGCGCTTCGACTTCCGCGAGCTGGGGCTGCGTGAGCTGGCCAAGCTCGGCGCGTGGATGTTCTGCTACGTCGCGGTCAACCAGCTCGGTCTCTTCGTGGTGGTCAACCTGCTCACCCGTGCGGCGGGCGAGAACAGCGCCGGCCTGCTGATCTACAACAACGTCTTCCTGCTGCTGATGATGGCGCACGGCATCATCGCCGTCTCGATCATCACCGCGTTGATGCCCCGGATGAGCGGCGCCGCCGCCGACGGCCGGTTCCACGACCTCACCGCCGACCTGTCCCGGGGCACCCGGATGGTCACCGCGGTGCTCGCCCCGATCGCGGTCTGCTACGCGGTGCTGGCCGCGCCGATCTCGGTGGTGGTCTTCCGGTACGGGGCCTTCACCGGCGACAACGCGGTGGCCACCTCGACGGTGCTGCTGGTCGCCGCGGTGGGGCTGGTGCCGTTCGCGATCAGCCAGCTCTTCACCTTCGCCTTCTACGCCCTGCCGGACACCCGCACCCCGGCGCTGGTCAACATCCCGGTGGTGGCGCTGCGGGTGCTGGTCCAGGTGGGCCTCTTCGTCCTCTTCTCACCGACCTTCGCGGCGGCGGGCATGATGCTCGGCAACGCGATCTCGTACCTGGCCGCGGCGGTGATCTCCGCGATGCTGCTGCGTCCCCGGGTGGGACGGATCGGTCTGGGCCTGATCACGCGGACGATGGGCAAGGTGCTGGTGGCCGCGCTCGGGGCGGCCCTGGTCGGGCTGCTGGTGGTGGCCGTGCTGCCGGGTGACCCGGAGGAGCTGAGCTGGGTGGCGGCGGCGGTCCAGCTCGTGGTCGGCGGCGCGGTGATCGGCGGGACGTACCTCGGGTTGGCGATGGTGCTGCGGATCGGTGAGATCACCGAGGTGGTCGGGATGGTGCGACGGCGCCTCGGCCGCTGACGCGGGACGGGCGCGCCCTGCTCCGGCCGGCGGACACGGAGTGTCAACGAGGATCACCAGCCTGGGGACACGGCTGTGGATAACTCCGCGATTCCCCGGTCAGCCACCGAAAGGGCCTGTGGATAACCAGCCGTACGGTGGAGCATGGCACGCCGTACGGCGGGAACCCGTCCGGACGTCGCCGGACCGCCACACCCAGGTCGGCCCCTGCGGCGGCTACTTGCGGTCAACCCGTAGATTGGCTAGTACATGTGCCAGCAACGTGGCTGACAACGGTCGCAACCGGACGAGGTCGGTCACATCAGGCACGTCGCCGCGGGCGGCGGGAAGATGACATGTCGGTATGACGGGCAGTCCGGGTAAGGTCGCTCTGGACGGACACGGCAGGTGGCCGACGGCTCGCGTCGACGCGCCGACCGGTTCCATCGAAGGCAGAGCGGGAAGCCACATGCCCAGCAGCGCGGGTCCATCGATCGACACGATCACCGAGGGAGGACGGGTGACCCAGGTCGGCGAGGGTCAGGAGGCGGAAGAATCCGCTCCTCCGGTCATGACCTTCGGTGCTCCCACGGCCGGTGAGATCCTCGCCGAGCGGTACGAACTGGTCGAGCACATCAACAACGACAGCGCCGGGCGACTCGTGTGGCGAGGGGTCGACGTCGTGCTGCGCCGACCGGTCGCGGTCGTGCTGCGCTACCCGGGCGGCGACTCGGCCACCGAGATGCTCCAGGCCGCGGTGGCGGCCAGTCGGGTCATCCACCCCAACCTGGTCGGCGTCTACGACGCGATCGACGAGGGCGAGCGGGCGTACGTCGTCCGCGAGTGGGTCGACGGGCGGTCGCTGCGCGAGCTGGTCGCCGACGGCCCGCTGGACCCGGCCCGCGCCACCGCCATCGGCAACGCCGTCGCCAGCGCGCTCGCCTCCGTGCACGCGACCGGCATGGTGCACGGCAACGTGCACCCCGGCACCGTGATGATCAGCGACGACGGCCGGGTGGTGCTGGCCGACGCCCGCACGGACGGCGGCGACAGCCAGGAGAACGACGTCCGGGCGGTCGGCGGCATCCTCTACTTCGCCCTCACCGGGCACTGGCCGCACGCCGAGGCCCCGCTGCGGGGCGCGACGGCCGGGCACGGCCGGGCCGCCATCGTGGACGCCGTCCGCGACGCCAGCGGCTCCATCGCCGCGCCCCGGCAGGTCCGGGCCGGCGTGCCGGCGTACCTCGACGACCTGACCATGGACCTCCTCGACCCGGAGATCGCCTCGCCCTCGTCGGACGTGCTCGCCGCCGAGCTGAGTCGCCTCGACATCCCGGCCGAGGACCACTTCCTCGACCAGACCGGCACGATCCGCTTCAGCGCGGACCCGGGCGAGGACCCCTCGCCGCTGGCCGCCGCCGGTGGCCGCAAGGTGGCGATCGGCATCGCCGGCCTGCTGGCGGTCGCCCTGGTCGGCCTCCTCATCGGCATCAGCGCCTTCGGCGGGGACAAGTCCCCCGACACCCAGCCGGTCGCCCGCCCCTCGGTGAGCGGCGCCCCCGCCGGTGCGACCGCGCCGGCCCCCGCCCCGGCCGTCCGCAACCTCCGCATCGAGGACGTCCGGATCATCGACCCGGACAGCAGCGACCGTGCCGAGGTGCGCGACGCCGAGAAGGTCATCGACGGCGACGAGGACGAGGGCTGGGAGACCGCCAGCTACCGCAACAACGGCAAGTTCGGCGGCCTCAAGAAGGGCATGGGCGTCTGGATCGACCTGGGTGCCCCGCACACGGTCAAGTCGCTCCAGGCCACCCTGTCGTCCACCGGCGCCTCCGCCGAACTGCGCGCGGGCACCGCCGACTTCCCGTCCAGCTCCTCCGGCGACAAGCAGCTCGTCGCCAGCTACACCACCCTGATCGGGCAGCCGTTCGAGGGGCACGACGGCACCAAGATGACCTTCAACGGGTTCGACGCCGACAAGACGTACCAGTACCTGCTCTTCTGGATCACCGAACTGCCGGAGAAGGACAGCGGCGACGGCTGGAAGCTCGGCGTCCAGGAGATCAAGGTCCAGGGTTCGTGAGTCGTCCGTCGCGATCCCGTCACCGCCCCCGCCGGGTGTGGTGATGGCGGGTCGCGGCGGGCGTACGCCCGACCCGGCGACCGGCTCCCTCCCGCCGGTGGCGCTGTCGGCCGCCGAGGCCTCCGATCTGGACCTGCTCCGCGCCCACGTCACCGGTGACCGGGACGCCTTCACCGAACTCCTCCACCGGCACCGGGACCGTCTCTGGGCGGTGGCGCTGCGTACCCTCGGCGACCGCGAGGAGGCCGCCGACGCGTTGCAGGACGCGCTCCTGTCCGCGCACCGGGCCGCCGCCCGGTTCCGGGGCGACTCCGCCGTCACCACCTGGCTGCACCGCATCGTGGTGAACGCCTGCCTGGACCGGATCCGCCGCCGTCAGGCCCATCCGACCGTGCCGCTGCCCGACGGCACCCGCACGGAGGAGGGCACCGGCGGGGTCGAGCCGGCCGCCCCGGCCACCGACCACGACACCGCGCTGGTGGTCCGGCAGGCCCTGGCGACGCTGCCGGTCGAGCAGCGGGCCGCGCTCGTCCTGGTGGACGTGCAGGGTTACCCGGTCGCCGAGGTCGCCCGGATCCTCGGCGTCGCCGAGGGCACGGTCAAGAGCCGCTGCGCCCGGGGCCGGGCCCGGCTCGCGGTACAGCTCGGGCACCTGCGGACCGGCGTCGATCCGGCCCCGCCGGGCCCGGACCCCGCCGGCCGGGACGTGCCCGGTGTCACCATCGGGAACCCACGGACCCCGGACGGCGTCCGATCGGGGTCGGGGCGCTCCCGGCGGGACGCCAACCAGGAGGACACGTGACGACCGGGGAGTTCAGCGGGGTCGACCACGACCTGCTCGCCGACTACCTGGGCGGGGCGTTGGACGGCACCCCCGAGGAGGCGACGGTCGCACGGCTGGTCGCACAGGACCCGGCGTGGGCCGAGGCGTACGGCGCGCTGGCCCCCGCCGTCGCCCGGGTCACCGCCGACCTGGGCGCGCTCGCCGCACCGGAGATGCCCCCCGCCGTCGTGGAGCGACTCACCGCCGTGCTGGCCGGTGCGGGACCGGGCGACCCCGGCCCACTGCCGGTCACCGCCCCCGCCGACCGGTCGGGCCCCGCCCACCGGCCCGGATCCCCGGTGCTGCCCACGCAGGGCGGCGGCGCGGCCCCCCGTACCCCCGGATCCCGGCGGGACGACGTCGCCGGGCCGGGCCGACGACGTCGGCGCTGGGCCCACCTCGCCGCCCCGACCGCGCTCGCCGCGGCCTCCATCGCCGCCGTCGGGTTCGGCGTCGGGCACCTGCTCGACCGCTCGGGCGCCACCGACAGCGCCGAGTCGACGGTCGCCGGTCCCGCCGCGGCCGCCGACCAGGGTCCGTTCCGGGTGACCGTGGCCCCACAGCGCAGTGGCACCGACTGGACGCCGGAGTCGCTGGCCGGCGGCGCCGCCGCGAGCGTGCTGCCCCGGCTGGCCACCGAGGTGCCGGGGCTGGCGCCCGGCGAGGTCCCCGGGGAGAGCCGGCGGGCGAGCCCGGGCGGGCTGGACCGGCTCGGCGCGCCCGACGCCCTGGACGGCTGCCTTGCCGAGGTATCCGCCGCGCACGGACGCGGTCCGATCACCGTGGAACTCGTCGACTACGCCGCGTTCCGGGGTGAGCCGGCGCTGGTGCTCCGGTTCGCCGACCCGTCCAGCGAGCGCTGGGCCTGGGTGAGCGGGGCGGAGTGCGGTGTGCCGGGGTCCGGCGCGGACACCCGCTACCGGGCGCGGGTAGGGTGAGGTCGCGGTCAACGGTCGGCCGTCGCCGCGTGACGTGACCCACCGGATGACCGGTTCGGGAATCCCCGGTTCGTACGATGACGTTCTGCAAGTCAGTCGCCGACGTCACTGAGCCGTCGGTACTCGGGATCGACGTCGTCCCGGCGGCAGGTCAGCCGGCACAGATGTCGAACACACACATCGGGAGACGGCAGTGGACGAGGTCCGCAACCTGATCATCATCGGCTCCGGGCCGGCCGGCTACACGGCGGCCGTCTACGCCGCGCGAGCCAACCTGAAGCCCCTCGTCATCGAGGGTGTGCAGTCCGGTGGCGCGCTGATGACCACGACCGAGGTGGAGAACTTCCCCGGCTTCGCGGACGGCATCCTCGGCCCCGAGCTGATGGACAACATGCGCAAGCAGGCCGAGCGGTTCGGCGCGGAGTTCCTCACCGACGACGTCACCCGGGTCGAGCTCAAGGACACCGGCATGATCGGGTCGGACGCGGTGAGCACCGTCTGGGTCGGGCAGACCGCCTACCGGGCGAGGGCCGTCATTCTCTCCACCGGCTCGGCCTGGCGTCCGCTGGGTGTGCCGGGGGAGCAGGAGTACCTGGGCCACGGCGTGTCGTCCTGCGCCACCTGCGACGGGTTCTTCTTCCGCGGCCAGGACATCGTGGTGGTCGGCGGCGGTGACTCCGCGATGGAGGAGGCCAGCTTCCTCACCCGGTTCGCCGACTCCGTCACCATCATCCACCGGCGCGACTCGTTCCGGGCCAGCAAGATCATGGCGGAGCGGGCGCTCGGCAACGACAAGATCAAGGTCGAGTGGAACACCACCGTCGAGGAGATCCTCGGCGAGGACGGCAAGGTCAGCGGGGTCCGGGTCCGCAACGTGCACAGCGGCGAGACCAAGGTGCTGGACGTGACCGGCGTCTTCGTGGCGATCGGCCACGACCCGCGCAGCGAACTCTTCCGGGGTCAGGTGGAGCTGGACGACGAGGGGTACGTGAAGGTCCAGGCCCCGAGCACGCGGACCAGCGTGCCGGGCGTCTTCGCCGCCGGCGACGTGGTGGACCACACCTACCGGCAGGCCATCACCGCCGCCGGCACCGGCTGCGCCGCCGCCCTCGACGCCGAACGCTTCATCGCCACGCTGCAGGGCTGAACAACCGAGAACGAACGCCTGAGGAGGAGGGTCATAGTGGGAGCAACAAAGGTCGTCACCGACGCGAACTTCGCCACCGACGTGCTGAAGTCCGCGAAGCCGGTGCTGGTGGACTTCTGGGCCGAGTGGTGCGGGCCGTGCCGCAAGGTCTCCCCGCTGCTGGAGGAGATCGCGGGCGAGATGGCTGACAAGGTCACCATCGTCAAGCTCAACATCGACGAGAACCCGGAGACCGCCCGCGCCTACCGGGTGATGTCCGTGCCGACCCTGACCATCTTCAAGAACGGGGAGCCGGTGCAGTCGATCGCCGGCGCGAAGCCCAAGGGCGAGCTGGTCCGGCTCATCGAGTCGGCGCTCTGAGACGACGTACCACCGCGACCCCCGCACCCACGCTGGTGCGGGGGTCGCGTCCTTGCGGCTCCTGACCTGGGCGAACCCTCGCCCCGAGCAGGACCGGTCACGATACGCTCCGTAAGCGTCCGTTGGTCGGAGCGTGCCGACCGCCACGAAAGCACGTGACCGTGGCACCCGGCCAACCAGCAGCAGAGGGGGTCGTACGTGCGTCCGATCCGACCCGGTGACCGTGGACCCGCGGTGACGGAGATCCGCACGGTCCTCACCGGCCTCGACCTGCTCCCCCCGTCGACCGGGGACGAGTTCGACGGGGCCACCGAGCGCGCCGTGCGAGCCTTCCAGCAGTCCCGTGGGCTCAGCATCGACGGACGGGTCGGCGCGGAGACGTGGCGTGCCCTGGACGCCGCCCGCTGGCGGCTGGGCGCCCGCACCCTGTACCACGCGGTGCCCGAACCCCTCACCGGCGAGGACGTCCGCTCGCTCCAGGAGCGACTGCTGGAGATGGGGTACGACGTCGGCCACGCCGACGCCATCTACGGCATCCGCACCTCCCGCGCGGTGGCCCAGTTCCAGCGGGAGGTGGGACTGAAGCCGGACGGGTCCTGCGGGCCGCACACCATGGGCGCGCTGCGCCGCCTCGGTCGCAAGGTCGTCGGCGGGCGACCCCAGTGGCTGCGCGAGTCCGACGCGATCCGGCAGTCCGGGCCGACCCTCGTCGGGCGGACCGTGGTGATCGACCCCGGCCACGGCGGCACCGACCCGGGGGTGGTGGTACCGGACGGCCCGCTGCGCTGGACCGAGGCGGACCTGGTGCACGACCTGGCCAGCCGCCTGGAGGGGCGGCTCGCCGCCGCGGGCGTACGGGTCCAGCTCACCCGGGGACCGGCGCCGCAGACCTGCCTGCCGGACGCCGACCGGGCGCAGCTGGCCAACTCGCTCGGCGCGGACGTGTTCATCTCGCTGCACACCGACGAACACGCCAACCCGGAGGCGGACGGGGTGGCCACCTACCACTACGGCACGGACAACGGCGTCACCTCGACGACCGGGGAACGACTGGCCGGCCTGGTGCAGCGGGAGATCGTCGCGCGGACCGGGCTGCGGGACTGCCGTACCCACGCCAAGGCGTGGGACCTGCTGCGGCTGACGAGGATGCCGGCGGTCCGCGTCGAGGTCGGCTACCTCACCTCTCCCCGGGACCGGGGACGGCTCGTCGACCCCCGGTTCCGCGACCGGGTGGTGGAGGCGATCGTGGCCGCCGTGCAGCGGATGTACTTCCCCGTCGAACGGGACGTGCCGACCGGTTCGATCGACGTCAGCGAACTGCGGGCGGTGGTGGCCGCCGGGGCGGTGGTCGACTGAGCCGGACCTCCGGCCGCGTCAGCCCGACGTGCTGCGGGTGGCCGGGGCGGGGCGGACCGGTCGGAGCAGCGTCTCGGGGCTCATCGAGCCGAGCAGCTTCTCCAGCGCGTACTCGACGTCCGACTTCCAGCTCAGCGCGGTCCGCAGCTCCAGGCGCAGCCGGGGGTAGCGGGGGTGCGGGCGGACCGTCTTGAAGCCCACCGAGAGGAAGAAGTCGGCCGGGGCGACACAGGCCCGGGTGGCGTCCCCCGCGTCGTCGCCGAACTTGGCGTCGCCGAACGCCTCGATCGCCTTGATGCCCCGCTTGGTGAGATCCCGGGCCACGCCCTGCACGAGCATCCGGCCCAGCCCGCCGCCGGCGAACGCGGGGACCACGTTCGCGGTCATCAGCAGCGCCGCGTCGGCGGAGACCGGGGAGGTGGGGAAGGCCATCGAGCGGGGGACGTAGGCGGGCGGGGCGTACATGACGAACCCGGCGGGCATCCCGTCGACGTACGCCAGCTTGCCGCAGGAGCCCCACTCCAGCAGGGTCTGCGAGACCCAGGCCTCCTTCTCGAGCCCCGGGTCGCCGGCGGCGCACGCCCGGTCGGCGGAGACCGGGTCGAGCTCCCAGTACACGCACTCCCGGCACGGGCGGGGCAGGTCTTCCAAGGTGTCCAGGGTCAGACTGACCAGACGTCGCGACATCGGCGGGCCCCCACAATAGGCTCGGGGTGGAACCAGCGCGGACCACCGCCGCCTCTCCGCCCCCGACGAGCGATCGTACGCCCCCCGCCGACCGTACGGGAGAGGACGCGCGAATGCCCACCCGAGCCGGCCACGACCGGTCCGGGATGTGGACGTACCCGAAGTCACCGGTCCGGATGCGGCGCAGGCGGACTACCATCGAGCGGACGGCGTCCCGCGCCGCCATGGTCGCCGGCACCGCGGGTACCCCAGCACGCGGCAGCCCGACCGACACCCGATCGAGGTGATGTCATGACCGGCACGACGCTCGACGACTACACCGACCGCTACGCCCGGCGGGTCCGGGGCATGACAGCCTCCGAGATCCGGGCGCTCTTCGCGGTGGCCAGCCGGCCGGAGGTCGTCTCGCTCGCCGGTGGGGCCCCCTACATCGCCGCGCTGCCGCTCGACGCGGTCGGCGAGATGCTCGGCAAGCTGGGCTCGGAACACGGTGTCACCACCCTCCAGTACGGCATCGGCCAGGGCACCCTGGAGCTGCGCGAGCGGATCTGCGAGGTGATGGCCCTCTCCGGCATCGACGCGGCCTGCGGCGCCTCACCGGACGACGTGGTGGTCACCGTGGGCGGGCAGCAGGCCCTCGACCTGGTGTCCCGCCTCTTCCTGGACCCGGGGGACGTGGTGCTCGCCGAGGGCCCGACGTACGTCGGCGCGCTCGGGGTGTTCCAGGCCGCCCAGGCCCAGGTCGTGCACGTGCCCATGGACGACGAGGGGCTGGTGCCGGAGGCGCTGGAGGTGGCGATCGCCGACCTGGCGCGCGCCGGCCGCCGGGTGAAGTTCCTCTACACCATCCCCACGTACCAGAACCCGACCGGCGTGACGTTGAGCGAGGAGCGGCGCGAGCGGGTCCTCGACATCTGCGAGCGCGCCGGGCTGCTGGTCGTCGAGGACGACCCGTACGGTCAGCTCGGCTTCGAGGGGGAGGCGCCCGCGCCGCTGCGCGCCCGCCGCCGGGACGGGGTCTTCTACCTGAGCACCTTCTCCAAGACCTTCGCCCCCGGCCTGCGGGTGGGTTGGATCCTGGCCCCGCACGCGGTGCGCGACAAGCTGGTGATCGCCAGCGAGGCGCAGATCCTCTGCCCGAGCGGGTACGCGCAGGCCGCCGTCGCGACGTACCTGTCGACCATGCCGTGGCGGGAGCAGCTGAAGGTCTACCGCGAGGTCTACCGGGAGCGACGGGACGCCATGCTCGCCGCCCTGGAGGACCTGATGCCGGAGGGGACCACCTGGACCAACCCGGCCGGCGGCCTGTTCGTCTGGGCGAACCTGCCCGACGGGCTCGACGCGAAGGCGATGATGCCGCGCGCCATCGCCGCCCGGGTCGCCTACGTGCCGGGGACCGGCTTCTACGCCGACGGATCCGGCACGGGCAACATGCGGCTCAACTTCTCCTTCCCGCCGCCGGAGCGGATCCGGGAGGGCGTCCGCCGGCTGGCCGGCGTGATGGAGCAGGACATCGCCATGCGCAAGGTCTTCGGCACGGTCACACCGGCCGGCCGCCGCCGGCAGGGCGGCGCGGACGCGCCGGGCCCCGACTTGGCATGATTCCGGCATGGCTGTCACCTCTGCCGACCGAGTTTCCGTGACCGACCCCGCCACCACCGACCTGCACGTGCTGGTGCTCGCCGGCGGCCTCTCGTACGAGCGCGACGTCTCGCTGCGGTCCGGCCGTCGCGTGCTCGACGCGCTGAAGACGGTCGGTGTCGAGGCGGAGCTGCGGGACGCCGACGTGGCGCTGCTGCCCGCGCTGACCGCCGACCCGCCGGACGCGGTGGTGATCGCGCTGCACGGCGCCACCGGCGAGGACGGCTCGCTGCGCGGTGTGCTCGACCTCTGCGGCGTGCCGTACGTCGGCTGCGACGCCCGCGCCTCCCGGCTCGCCTGGGACAAGCCCTCCGCGAAGGCGGTGCTGCGCGAGTTCGGCATCCCCACCCCCGACTGGGTGGCCCTGCCGCACGACCGCTTCTCCGAGCTGGGCGCGGTGGCCGTGCTGGACCGGATCGTCGACCGGTTGGGCCTGCCGCTGATGGTGAAGCCGGCTCAGGGCGGGTCCGGCCTGGGCGCCGCCGTGGTCCGGGACGTCGCGGCCCTCCCGGCCGCGATGGTGGGTTGCTTCGCGTACGACTCGACGGCGCTGGTCGAGCGGTACGTGCCCGGCATGGACGTGGCCGTCTCCGTGGTCGACCTGGGCGACGGGCCGCATGCGCTGCCGCCGGTGGAGATCGTGCCGCGCAACGGCGTGTACGACTACGCCGCCCGCTACACCGCCGGCCGGACCACCTGGCACGCCCCGGCCCGGCTGGACAAGGCCGTCACCGAGACGGTCACCGAGGTGGCTCTCGCCGCGCACACCGCGCTCGGTCTGCGGGACCTCTCCCGGGTCGACATGATCGTCGACGCCGAGGGACGGCCCCACGTGCTGGAGGTCAACGTCTCGCCCGGCATGACGGAGACGTCGCTGCTGCCACTCGCCGTCCAGGCGGCGGGCCTGGACTTCGGGCGGGTGCTCGGGTCGCTGGTGGCGCGGGCCGCCACCCGACGGTCCTGACCCGAACGGGTCTCGCCGCCTGAACTCTGGCCCCTCGGTTCCGGTCGGGGATCGGGCGGCGTATCGCCTCCACTCCCCGGCGGGCCGCGTCTCGTGCCGGTCGGTTCCCGCTCACGACGGCGACGGCGTGGGCCCTGGTTCCACTGATCGCCGGTGGCAGCTCGTTGCCCGGCCCGCGGTGGTCAGCGGTCGTTGACCACCGCGGGCCGGCCGACGGCGTGGGCCTGACGCACTGATCGCCGGTGGTGGCCGCGATGGTCAGCGGCCGTCGACGGCCGGCGAGTCGCCCGTCTTCGCGTCGCCGCTCGCTGCCGTACCGGTCCGGGGACTGCCGCTCTCCGTGCCCGACCGGACGTCCTCCGCCGACGCGCCGGTGCCGCTGCCCGCAGTGTCAGGTTCAGCAGTGTCGGGTTCGACCGCGTCGGGCTCAGTGACGTCGGGCTCAGTGACGTCGGAGCCGCCGGTGGAGCGGGCGGTGGCGGACTCGTTCGCGGCCGGCCGGGCGGCGGTCTGTCCGACGTCGTCGGTGATCTCCCCGTCGGCCGGAACCGGGATCTCCTCCTCGGCCTCGATCACCGACACAGCGTCCTCATCCCCGGACCTCTGCGCCGCGTCGGACTGGTCGGCGAGGCTGGACGGCGCCTGCCACTGGATGCGCGGCGGCTCGGCGAGCGGCCGCCCACCGAACTCGGCGAGCCAGGCGGCGACCATGGCCAGGTTCTCCCGCCACTGCGACTCGGAGATGGGCGGAAGGATCGAGTCCCACAGGGATAGGAAGGTGCCCCGCAGTTGGAGCCGCCCGTACGGTCGGGCCAGGAACCACATGTGCAGGTGCGCCGAGCCGTCGCCCCAACGGTTCACGTGCACGCGGGCGACCCCGTCCAGCGATCGGATGGCGCGTTCCAGCCGTACCGTCATCACCCCCAGTTCGGCGGCGAGCAGGTTGGGCAGGTCCCCGAGGTCGAGGTGGGAACGGGACTCCAGGATCAGCACCATGGGCAGACCGGTGGGACGGTCCATGGCACGTACCCGCCATCGCTCGCCCACCCAGATGTACGCGTCGTCGGGGGCGTTGCAGGCGGTGCATTCCCGATGCGCCTCGCCCTTGCGGGGCGGCTCGACCGGGACCGGGTCGTCGAGCTGCTTGATACGGATCTCGCCCTCGAAGGGGAACGAAGGCCACTGGGTGAAGTCCGGAAGCGCGGGAGGGGTGTCGTGCACGAGGCTGACCCTAACCGAGTCTTGCACCCCTGTCCCTACTCCGAACGACGCTGATCATGAGCCGGTCTCACGCCGCCGGACGTGGTGACCGAGGGCGGTCGAGAGCCGGCGGAGAGGAGTTGTCCACAGGCTGATGAGATCACCACCACTCCACGTCATCCACAGGTCAGAGCACCTCCGCTGAGCGCTGTTTCACGTGAAACAGGGTGCGCCTGTGGAAAACCGCTGTGGATAACTATCGGCCCATCCACAACGTCGGTCACAGGGTTGGAGGGGCCCGTCCGTCCAACGATCCAGACGGTCGATCGGCTGCTGCTCTGAGCCTCCGAATTGGCGCGCTCCGCGCCACGGTCGGTGGGCACCTTCCACGGTTGCCAGCGGCAGCGGGACCGGCACGCGGCGCGCGGCCCCTGCCCCGCGCCCTGGCGACGCCGGGCCGTCCCGATCATCGAGTCCGGGCGAGACCGGCCGCGTCGAGGATGCTGGTTCCACGTGAAACGGCCAGGTGCCGCGCGGTGATCGGATGTACCGATCTCAGGCCGCAGCGGCGCACCGGTCCGGTCGGCGATATCCACAACCGCGCCCGCACGCGGTTTCGCGCGACGCCACGCCGATCCTGAGGACGGTTGACGGCGCGGTCATCAGGATGCCCATGCTCCAGGCGCAAGACCGCCCGACCCATCTGGCGTCACGCGTCACGTGGTGCCGGGTGCCGGAAAGCCGAGGGGCGTGTTTCACGTGAAACGCTGATCGGGCGGTCCGACCCGTGCGGCTGACGGGCCGCTTCAACGTGATCGCGCCCTGCGGGTCCGGCGTCGCCGATTGCGGTCGGTCATGCGTCTTCACCCGCCAGTCGCTCTACCGCACGCGCCGCTCCCCGGACCGGGCACGCACCGCACGCAACATCTTTCGTGGCCCAGTGTCTTGAGCCGATCCGGTTCCACGTGAAACAAGCACGGGCGCGGCTCATGGCGATTGGTACCGATGCCCAGCGACGGCTGATCCGCGTCTGGACCGGTCGTTGTCTCCACCGGGTTGCCCGCCGTCAGGCGGGTCACCGTCAGCCCGACACACGCTGGCAGCAACCCGTCGGACCGACCCCGGCCGGAGCGGCACAGAACGCTCCGCCGGTGCATCCTCAGGATGCGGCC
The DNA here is from genome assembly GCF_049629545.1 of Micromonospora citrea. GTDB lineage: Bacteria > Actinomycetota > Actinomycetes > Mycobacteriales > Micromonosporaceae > Micromonospora > Micromonospora citrea_A. The sequence goes on along the minus strand of NZ_JBNADX010000003.1, from coordinate 73,698 downwards.
GGCCCATCGAAGCGGCCAAACCCCGAGCCCGCGCCCTGGTTCCACGTGAAACCGGGGGCCCTGTCTTTGAGGCTGCCGCCAGCTGACAGACACACCGCGGATCCACGGCCCCACCGGCAGCCGTCAGCGCCGCCGGACCGGCGGCGCTGAGGGCGAGTCCATCGCCGGCGACTGGACCGACCCGGTCGGCGTCGTCCCACCGGCGGCCAGGCAGACGGGACGGCCACAGAGCACGGGGCACGACAGCCCGGGCAGCTTCCACCTACGCTGGGCCGCGATGAACGAGCCCTTCGTCCTGCGATCCGGCCTCGGTTCGCGCTGGGTGCTCCATGCCCCGCTCGACCCGTACGGGGACGGCTACGTCCTCATGCTCTCGACCGAGCTGTACGGCGACGGCTTGGCCGCGGCCACCGTCGTCGAACTCGACGGCATCTTCGTCAACCCGAAGGCGGTCAGGCTGCCGGATTTCCTCACCGGCCTCGCCGCCGACTGGCGTGGGTGGGAGGGTGTCCGGTACTGGACCTCCAGCCAGCGACAGCTCGTCCTCGAAGCCACCCACGACGGGACGTCACACGTCTCGCTCGGCGTGACCCTGCGGACGGCGGACGCCGACCCGGCCGTCGCCCCCTGGTCGGCCACGGTCCTCTTCGTGATCGAGGCGAGCCGGGAAATGGCACGACTGGCCCTGCGACTGAGCGAGTTCCTGGACGCCGGGCGATAGGCCCTCGGCCCACCGAGACGCCCCGCGTCGAGTGACAGACCCTGAGCGGGGACGGCCACGCCGAACACTGGTCGCCGTCGGGTCGGATCGACGCGGTAGGCGCAGCCGATGGCGGGCAGCCGATCGGTGGCGGCCGACGTCTGACGCCTCGGCCCCTGTGCGACCCCGACGACACCGTCACCCGCACCGCCCGACCCATCGGCTGTGGTCCGGTCGGCGCTGTGGTCCGGTCGCCCGCTCCGCAGTCGTCGGCGAGGAGTGACTTGCCACGTCGCCCGGCCGTCTGACGATCAGCGAACCGGGAGAGACACGTGCAGATGCCGCTGAGCGGGCCGCACGCATGCCAACGGCCGTGCCTCCCGGTACGGGGGGAGACACGGCCGTTCATGCCGTCAGATCGCCGCTCAGCCCTCTTCGGGCTCCTCCTGGCCGACGCCGATGATGCCGACGATGCGCTCCAGGTCGTCCACGGTGGCGAACTCGATGGTGATCTTCCCCTTGCTCCGGCCGATGTCCACCTTGACCCGGGTGTCGAAGCGGTCGGAGAGACGATCGGCCAGATCGGTGAGCGCGGGCGCGTGGGGCTTGGTCCGCCGCTTGGCGGCCGGGGTCTTCGCCGGCCCGTCGGCGAGGGCGAGGGCCACGATCTCCTCGGTCGCGCGTACGGAGAGGCCCTCGGCCACGATCCGCAGCGCGAGCTGCTCCTGCGCCTCGGGCTCCTCCAGGCTCAGCAGCGCCCGGGCGTGGCCGGCGGAGAGCACCCCGGCGGCGACCCGTCGCTGCACCTGGGCCGGGAGGTTCAGCAGCCGGATGGTGTTGGAGATCTGCGGCCGGCTCCGGCCGATCCGCCGGGCCAACTCCTCGTGGGTGGCGCCGAACTCCTCCAGCAGCTGCTGGTACGCGGCGGCCTCTTCGAGTGGGTTGAGGTTGGCCCGGTGGATGTTCTCCAGGAGCGCGTCCCGGAGCATCGCGTCGTCCTTGGTGTCCCGGACGATCGCGGGGATGTGCTCCCGGCCCACTGCCTGGGCGGCCCGCCACCGGCGCTCACCCATGACGAGTTCGTACTTCTCGCCGTCGAGCGCGCGGACGACGATGGGCTGGAGGAAGCCGACCTCCTGGATCGAGGTCTTCAGCTCCTCCAGCGCCTCCTCGTCGAAGACCTGCCGGGGCTGCTTGGGGTTGGGCACGATCGCGTCGACCGGGATCTCGGCGAAGCGGGCCCCCGGTACCGGGCTCAGTTGCGGCTGCGGCTCGGGCGGCGCGGGCGGGGCGAACGGCACCGGCTCCGCGACCGCCTCGACGGGCGCCTCGGCCACCGTACGATCGGCGTCCGGCTCGGCCGGCGCGACCACCGTGCCCGGCGCGCCCGCCACCGGACCGGTCGGGATCAGCGCCCCGAGTCCTCGACCCAGACCGCCACGGGGTCGGTTCTTCATGCGACGCCTCCCAGCGACTCGTCCGCACTACGCATTCCGGCTCACCGGCTCCTTGACGCCACGCTCGGCGATCTCCTGGGCGGCCTCGAAATAGCTCGTCGCCCCCCGCGATCCGGGATCGTAGGTCATGACGGACTGGCCGTAGCTGGGTGCCTCGGACACGCGGACGTTGCGGGGGATGACCGCCTGGAGCACCTTGTCGCCGAAGTGGTTCCGCACGTCCTGCTCCACCGCGTCGGCCAGCCGGGTACGGCGGTCGTACATGGTGAGCAGGATCGTGGACACCTCCAGCTTCGGGTTCAGGTGCTGACGGACCAGGTTGATGTTGTTGATGAGCTGGTTGAGCCCTTCGAGCGCGTAGTACTCGCACTGGATCGGGATCAGCACCTCCTGCGCGGCCACGAGGGCGTTGACCGTCAGCAGGCCGAGCGAGGGCGGGCAGTCGATGAAGACGTAGTCGAAGTGGCCCGGATACGCGGCGATGGCCCGGGCCAGGCGCGACTCCCGGGCCACGACCGACACCAGTTCGATCTCCGCGCCGGCGAGGTCGATGGTGGCCGGTACGCACCAGAGGTTGGGGATGCCCTCGACCTCCTGCGCCACCTCCTCGAGCGGCACACTGTTGATCAGGCAGTCGTAGACGTCCGGCACACCGGTGTGGTGCGGGACGTTCAGCCCGGTCGAGGCGTTGCCCTGCGGGTCGAGGTCGACCACCAGGACCCGGTTGCCGTGCAGGGCCAACGCCACCGCCAGGTTCACCGTGGTCGTGGTCTTACCCACGCCGCCCTTCTGGTTCGCGACGCACATCACCCGCGTCCGCTCGGGACGAGGCATGGTCACCTCGCCGCTCGGGTTAAGGATCTGCACGGCGCGCATCGCCTCCATAGCCAACGGTGGGTCATCCTCTTCGCGCGTCGGGGTTTCACGTGAAACGTACGCGGCACTGGCCGGGTCGGCGGCGACGACCCCGGACACCGGAGCCGGCGTGTCGATGGTGACGGACACCGAGTCCGGCACCGCGCCCGGGTGCGGCTGCTGCGGTACGGGCGGCGGCACGTTCCCGCCGACCGGGAGCTCGAACCGCGAGGGCACTCCGGCGTTGCGTTGGACCGGAGCGGCCCTGCCGATCGGGGCGTTGGACGGTCGACCGTCGGCGGTGGACGGTGGCGGCACGTACGACTCCGGCGACGGGCGCGCCGCGCCGACGGCGGGCACGTCCCGCCGTACCACCGGATCGCAGTCCGGCGGACGGGCGGCAGGGCCGGGCTGTCCGCCCGAGGGCCACGGCTGCTGCTCGGTTTCACGTGAAACAGGCTCCGCACCGGGGGGAAGGCCCTCGGGGCGACTCACCCGTGGATCGTCGTACCTGTCGTCGTCATGCACCTGTCATCCCTGCCCGCTCCGGATGGTCGGTCCGCACCCCGTCAACTGACCGCACGCGCGCTCGCGCCGCGGTGCGTACGGCCCGGCGGGAGCGGTCGGGATTCGGTGCGCCCGGCGCCCGCCCGCTCCACACTATCGACGCGCGGCCAGCCTACGGGGGACGGGCGCGGCGGGTCCATCTCCGTTCTCACCGCCGACCCACGACGAGTCTCGCCTCCGGCCCACGACGAGGCCGAACGCACCGACGGGTCGGCCGTCCGGCCGCGCCGGAGGGCGAGCTAACAGGATGCCGAGGCGTCAGCGCGCCTTCTTGCGGCCGCCGCGCGACCGCTTGGGCGCCTTCTTGACCGACGGGGGCCGGACCACCCGCTCCCGGACGACCTCCACCACGGTGGTGGCGGGATCGATCACTCCCACACCGCAGAGATGCACCGTCGGCTCCCCACCGCCGAGCCGCTCCACCGTGGCGGCGTGCTCGGCGATCTCGTCGGCGGCCGAGGACCCCTTCAGGGCGACCAGCCGCCCGCCCGGCACCACCAGCGGCAGGCACCAGCCGGCGAGCCGATCGAGCGGGGCGACCGCGCGGGCGGTGACGACGTCCGCGCTCAGCGGTCCGACGCCGGTCTCGCCCGAGGCGGCCTCGTCGGCCCGGCCTCGGAACACCCGGACCATCTTCGCGAGCCCGAGGTGCTGGACCGCCTCGATGAGGAAGGAGGTGCGTCGGGCGAGCGGCTCGACCAGGGTCACCTGCAGGTCGGGGCGGGCGATCGCCAGCACCAGGCCGGGAAGCCCGGCCCCGGAGCCGACGTCGATCACCGTCGCGCCCTGCGCGATCCGTTCCGCCACGGCCGCGCAGTTGAGCAGGTGCCGGTCCCAGATCCGGGGTGCCTCGCGCGGGCCGATCAGACCGCGGACCACGCCGTCGGTGGCGAGCAGCTCGGCGTACGCGGCGGCCAGGTCGAGCCGGTCGCCGAAGAGCGTCCGGGCGGAGTCGGCCAACTCGGCCGGGAGGACGGCGTCGGCCGGGGACGGTTGGGGGCGGACAGCCGACGGCCCGGGCGGCGTGCCACCCGGGCCGGTCACGGCGTCCGCCGTGTCGTCGTGGGTCACCCGGTCAGTCCGCCGGCCGGACGATGATGCGCCGGTTCGGCTCGACGCCCTCGGACTCGCTCTCCACGCCGCTCATGGCGTTGACGACGTCGTGCACGCACTTGCGCTCGAAGGCGGACATCGGCTCCAGCCGGACCGGCTCGCCGTGCTCCTTGACCTTCTCCACCGCGTTCTTGGCCACGGCCGCGAGCTCCTTGCGCCGGGTTGCGCGGTAGCCACCGACGTCCAGCAGCAGCCGGCTCGGCGTGCCGGTCTGCCGGAACACCGCCAGCCGGGCCAACTCCTGGAGCGCCTCCAGGGTGGCGCCGCGCTGGCCGACCAGGTTCTGCAGCCGGCCACCGACCACCTCGACGACGGGGCGGCCACCGGAGACCAGTTCGTCGATGTCGCCGTCGTAGTCGAGGATGTCGAGCAGTCCCTCGATGTAGTCGGCGGCGATCTCGCTCTGCGCGAACAGTTCGCTCTCGCTGGCCGCCTTCTTCGAGGTGCCCGCCCCGGTCTCCGCGGCTTCGCCCTCACCCGTGGCGGCGGTGGGCTCGTTCACCTCGTCCACGGACTGCTCCGCGCTGGGGATGCTGGTCTCGGTCACGGTCTCATCTCCGTACTCGCTCGGCCGGACCGTCGGGTCCGCTGGTTTCCCGGGGCGCCGGCGGGAGATGGCCGGTGCCCACGGGCACGTCTGTACGGGCAGTCTCGCCCGTGATCGCGCGGTGCGCGGCGGTTCCGGCCCGGCGCCGGCCGTACGGCGGCTGCGCGGTACCGGAAGGCCGCCGCCGGTCGTGCCGACGGCGGCCGGTGGGTCAGCCCTGCCGCTTGGCGGGCCGGCCCCCCTTCTTCGGGTTGGTCGGCTTGGCGCCCGGCTTCGGCCCGGCGACCTTCGGCGCGGCCGGCTTGACCGGGGCCTGCGCGGCCGGCTTGTTGCGGTTGAGGAAGCCACCGGTCTTGGCCGGCTGCACCGGGTTGCGGGCGGCCGTGGCGCCGGGCTTGGTGTTGGTCACCAGCGGCGGGAACTTGCGCAGCACCCACTGCTGCTGGGCCAGGGTGAACAGGTTGTTGGTGACCCAGTAGATGATCACACCGATCGGGAAGATCGCGCCGGAGATCAGCAGCGACAGCGGGATGCCGTAGAGCATGAGTCGCTGGATCATCCGCTGCTGCGGGTCCTCCGCCCAGCCGGTCTTGAGGATCATCTGGCGGCTGGTCAGGTAGGTGGTGCCCATCATGACCAGGACCAGGATGCCGGCGATGACCTTCACGGTGGTGCCGTTGGCACCGAGCCGGGCCAGTTCCTCGGCGGTGGAGCCGAACTTGCCGGCGATCGGCGCGGTGAAGATCGTGGCGCTGGAGGCGCTGTCGAACTGGCCGACCGTCCAGCCGTAGAGGGTCTTGCCGGCCTCGCTCTTGTCCGGGTTGAGCCGGCGCAGCACGTGGAAGAGACCGAGGAAGACCGGGATCTGGAGGAACATCGGAAGGCAGCCCATGAGCGGGTTGGCCTTTTCCTTCCGATAGAGCTCCATCATCTCCTTCTGGAGCGTCTCCCGGTCACCCTTGTGCTTCTCCTGGAGTTCCTTGACCTTGGGCTGGAGCGCCTGCATCGCCCGCTGCGACTTGATCTGCTTGACGAAGACCGGGAAGAGGATCACCCGGACGGTGACCACCAGGAACACGATGGCCAGGATCCAGGCCCAGTTCGTGCCGATGACCGCGCCGACGGGCACCCCGATGGCGTCCCAGGCCGAGTGCCAGGTCAGCAGGATCCACGAGATCGCGAAGTAGATCCAGTCGAGACTCAATTCTCAGGCTCCAGTCAGGTCGGCACGGCGGCGGCCGCCCGGCTCCGGCACCGGGTCATGTCCACCTGGGTGGAAGGGCTGGCAGCGCAACAGCCGCAGGACCGTCAGGCCGGCTCCCCGGAGCGCGCCATGGCGGGCCACCGCCTCCAGGGCGTACGCACTGCACGACGGGTAGAACCGACAGCGGGCCGGCAGCGCCGGGCTTATCCAACGACGGTACGCGATGATGGGGCCACTCAGCATTCGGGCACCCCAGGTCGTGGGCCGCGTGGCGGCGGATCCGTCGCTCACCGCGACCGCCGTCCCCGAGGCGCCCGGGCGGCGGCGACCGCCGCGTCCAGGTCGGCCCCGAGTCGTTGGTACGACGCCTCGGCCGCGGTGGGCAGCGCGCGTACCACCAGGGTGGTCCCCTCGGGCAGCGCGGCGAGCCGTTCGCGGACCAGGTGCCGCAGCCGGCGCCGGACCTTGTTACGGACCACGGCGGGGCCGACCGCCTTGGACACGACGAAGCCGGCGCGGGTCGACAGGGAGATCAGCTCCGTGTCGGTGTCCCACGCCGGCTCCGGCGAGGTTGTCGCGGCGGGTTCGGTGGTCGGCAGGCTCAGGTGGACGACGACGGCGCCACGGCCGGCCCGTCGGCCACCGCGGACCGCTGCGGCGAAGTCGGTGCTGCGCCGCAGTCGCTGTGCGGCCGCCAGCACGACTGCCCACGTCCCCCGGATCGGGCCCGGTCGGCTCAGGCCGACAGGCGGGCGCGGCCCTTGGCGCGGCGGGTCGAGATGATGGCGCGGCCGGCACGGGTGCGCATGCGCAGCCGGAAGCCGTGGGTCTTCGCGCGCCGGCGGTTGTTCGGCTGGTAGGTGCGCTTGCTCACGTCAGGCTCTCCGTTTTCGTACGTCCACGGCGCGGGATCGCCGGGGTCGTGTGGTGGTCCAGGCCACCTCGGCGGTGGCCCCCGATCGGTGCTGCCCGGCGACGCGGGACCTCGGCGGTGCGGGGATCCGACCGCGGACAGCAAGCACCCATCACCCTAGCAGAGGGCGACAGAGCAGCCGTTCCAGCCTACGCAGGGGGGCAATGACCGTCAAACACCCCACCGAGGGGCAGGAGCAGGGCGGGGAGGCGACCGAACCGGCGCTTTTCACTGATGCCGACAACCGCCGCCGCCCGGAGCCGGGCGGCGGCGGTTGATGGTCGCCCTTCGTCGCTGTTACCGTGCCCGATTGCGGTCATCGTCGGGTCCGGTACGTCGCTGACGGGCAAGACCGGACAAGGCAGTGAATCGTTCGGCACGGTGAACCCGCTTCAACGCCCTCGGGGACATGGGGGGCCACGGTCCGGCCCGCGTCCGGCGGACGGCACAATCGGTCGGTACACACAGGCTGTGGATAACTTGTGGATGCCGGTCGGTGATCCGCCCGGTGGAGTGCGGAACCACCCGCTCGAACGCGGTGGCGGGCCCGGAACGGTCGACTGGACCACAGCGGCGGCCGGGAGCAGAGGCGAGGGGGTGGCACGACGGTGGCCGGTACGACCGACCTTGCCGCGGTGTGGACCGCGGCGACGGACGAACTCGCCGACGAGATCATCTCCGCGCAGCAGCGCGCGTACCTGCGGCTCACCCGACTGCGGGCGATCGTCGAGGACACCGCTCTGCTCTCCGTGCCGGACGCCTTCACCCGGGACGTGATCGAGTCCCGGCTGCGCCCGGCGATCACCGAGGCGCTGACCCGCCGGCTGGGCCGCCCCATCCAGGTGGCGGTGACCGTACGGGTCGCCGAGGACGCCTCCGGCCGTCCCGCCGGCACCGTCTACCGCAGCGCGCCGGAGACCGAGCCCGAAGCTCCGCAGGACGACTTCACCACTGGACGGCAGTCCGCCTTCGAGCCCGAGGCCGCCTACCCCGGGCAGGGCTTTTCCGACGAGCCGTACGGCGAACGGCCGGCGCCGCCCGAGTCGTCGGCCGGGCCGGCGCACCAGGACGGACACCGTCCGACGGGCCGGATCCCGGCGAGTCGGGACGGCGGTCAGGACACCCTCTTCGGCGCCGCCTTCACCGAGCCGATGCGGGTGAACCGCCCCACACCGGAGCGGCGCGGCTTCGAGGAGCGGTCGACCCCGGACGGGCGGGGCGGCGACGGGCGCGGCGGCGACGGGCGCGGCTTCGAGCCGGCCTACCGCGGCGAGGCCCGCCCGCCGCGTGAGCTTCCCCGCGACGGGGGTACGGACAGCGGCCCCGGTCGGACCGGCGTCGACCGCCGCCCCGGTGGCGGCGCCGACCGGCGCCCCGGCGGCACGGAGAGCGGCGGCAACCGGCTCAACCCGAAGTACATGTTCGAGACGTTCGTCATCGGCTCGTCCAACCGGTTCGCGCACGCGGCGAGCGTCGCGGTGGCCGAGTCGCCGGCGAAGGCGTACAACCCGCTGTTCATCTACGGCAGCTCGGGGCTGGGCAAGACTCACCTGCTGCACGCCATCGGGCACTACGCGACGACGTTGGGCAACGCCCGCTCGGTCCGGTACGTCTCGACCGAGGAGTTCACCAACGACTTCATCAACTCGCTGCGCGACGACAAGACCAGCGCGTTCCAGCGCCGCTACCGCGACGTCGACATCCTGCTGATCGACGACATCCAGTTCCTGGAGAACCGCGAGCGGACGCAGGAGGAGTTCTTCCACACCTTCAACACGCTGCACAACGCCAACAAGCAGATCGTGATCACGTCCGACCGCTCGCCGAAGCAGCTGGCGACGCTGGAGGACCGGCTGCGGACCCGGTTCGAGTGGGGTCTGCTCGCCGACATCCAGCCGCCGGACCTGGAGACCCGGATCGCGATCCTGCAGAAGAAGGCCGCCCAGGAGCGGCTCTTCGCCCCGCCGGACGTGCTGGAGTTCATCGCCTCGCGGGTGTCGAACTCGATCCGGGAACTGGAGGGGGCGCTGATCCGGGTCACCGCCTTCGCCAGCCTGACCCGCTCCAACGTCGAGCTGTCGCTGGCCGAGGAGGTGCTGCGGGACTTCATCCCGGACGGCACCGGTCCGGAGATCACCGCCGACCAGATCATGATCTCCACCTCGGAGTACTTCGGGGTGAGCCTGGAGGACCTGCGCGGGCACTCCCGCTCGCGGGTGCTGGTCAACGCCCGCCAGGTCGCCATGTACCTGTGTCGGGAGCTGACCGACCTGTCGCTGCCCCGGATCGGGCAGGCGTTCGGCGGCCGGGACCACACCACGGTGATGCACGCCGACCGCAAGATCCGTCAGCAGATGGCCGAGCGCCGCTCGCTGTACAACCAGATCGCCGAGCTGACCAACCGGATCAAGCAGACCACCTGACGGCTTCGGGTCGCAGCGCGGCGTCGGCCGCGCCGGACCGAAGCAGTCGTTGCGTACGTCACGCCCCCTCGCACCCGCAGCGCCCGGCCGAGCCACACCGGCCGGGCGCTTCCGTGTCCTCGCGCGGCGGCGGACTCGACCCTCGACCCGGTCGAGGGCCCAGGATCGGTGTCATGTTCGTCCACAGGTCGACCCGGTTGTCCACACCCCCTGTTCCACAGGCGGTGGAAAACCACGCTCCGCTTCGGGTCGGTTACCCACAGACTGTGGACAAACCCTGGGGACGAGGCTGTGGACGCCTGGGGACGACGGCGTCGTCGTCCACCGACGACGGTCCACCTGTGGGCAGCCTGTTGAAGGTTCTGGGGACAACCTCGACCGGAGTCGTCGGCGGTGTCCACAGCTCTGGGGAGAAACCCGGTGGATTACCGGTGGACAACCGGTGGACAACCGTGGACAACTCGGGGGAACGGACGTCCTGTGGATCCGCACCCGGGTTTACCCCCCGGTTCTCCACAGCCAAACCACCGGTGGATAACCTGCCTGAACTGCGCAGACGCGGGTTCTCCACAGTTTGCACAGGTGCGATGAAGACGATGAGTTATCTCTTCAAAAGAATCAAAAACCAATCATCACCGTTGGACTTCCTGTGGATCGGGCCGGAGCGCTGCCGTCGGCAGTCGCCCCGGCACCTGGATCCACGGGGTCGGGCGCACAGCCGATGCCCGCGCGCCCTAAGGTGCGATGGGTACCCGCACGGTCGGGCGGGACGGTGGGCAGCGGTCGGCATGAGAGAGTTGTCGCTGACGTCGACGCGGAGGCATTGATGAAGTTCCGAGTGGAGCGCGACGCGCTCGCCGAAGCGGTGGCGTGGACCGCGAAGAGCCTGCCCAACCGGCCGTCCGTACCGGTGCTCGCCGGCGTGATGCTCCGGGTCACCGACGGCAACCTGCAGGTCTCCGGCTTCGACTACGAGGTCTCCAGCCAGGTGACCGTCGAGGTGCAGGGGGACGCCGACGGCGCCGCCCTGGTCTCCGGCCGCCTGCTCGCCGAGATCACCAAGGCGCTGCCGGCCAAGCCGGTGGACATCGCCGCGGTCGGCGCCCACCTGGAGCTGGTCTGCGGCAGCGCGCGGTTCACCCTGCCGACCATGCCGGTGGAGGACTACCCGACCCTGCCGGAGATGCCGGAGAGCACCGGCACCGTCGACGCGGCCGCCTTCGCTGCCGCCGTCGCCCAGGTCGCCGTGGCGGCCGGCCGGGACGAGACGCTGCCGATGATGACCGGCGTACGGCTCGAACTCTCCGGCGGCACGCTGGCCATGCTCGCCACCGACCGCTACCGGCTCGCCCTGCGCGAGATGGAGTGGAACCCGGACGACGCGGAGATCAGCATCAACGCCCTCGTGCCGGCGCGCACCCTGAACGACACCGCCAAGGCGCTCGGCCCGCTCGGCGGCCAGGTCGTCATGGCGCTCTCCCAGGGCTCCGCCGGTGAGGGCATGATCGGTTTCGCGGGCGGCACCCGGCGTACCACCAGCCGGCTGCTCGACGGGGCGAACTACCCGCCGGTGCGCTCGCTCTTCCCGGCCACCCACAACGCCGAGGCCCGGGTGCCGGTCAGCACGCTCATCGAGGTCGTCAAGCGCGTCGCGCTGGTCGCCGAGCGGACCACCCCGGTGCTGCTGAGCTTCAGCTCCGACGGGCTGGTGGTGGAGGCCGGCGGCACCGAGGAGGCGCGGGCCAGCGAGGCGATGGAGGCCACCTTCACCGGTGAGCCGCTGACCATCGGCTTCAACCCGCAGTACCTGATCGACGGCCTGGCCAACCTGGGCGCCCAGTTCGCGCAGCTGGCGTTCGTCGACGCCTTCAAGCCCGCGGTGATTTCTCCCGCCGGCGAGGATGGCGAGGTCATCCCGGGGTACCGGTACCTCATCATGCCGATCCGCGTCTCCCGCTGATCGCAGCCCCGCACGACCAGACGCACGGAGGTAGGAGCAGATGCAGCTCGGCCTGGTAGGACTCGGCCGGATGGGCGGCAACATGCGCGATCGGTTGCGCGCCGCCGGGCACGAGGTGGTCGGCTTCGACCGCAACGCGGAGCTGAGCGACGTCGCCGGCCTCGCCGAGCTGGCCGGGAAGCTGGAGTCGCCGCGCGCCGTCTGGGTGATGGTCCCGGCCGGGGTCACCGACGCCACCATCGACGAGCTCGCCGCCGTGCTGGGTGAGGGCGACATCATCATCGACGGCGGCAACTCGCGGTTCAGCGACGACGCCCCCCGCGCCGAGCGCCTCGCCGAGCAGGGCATCGGCTACGTCGACGTGGGCGTCTCCGGCGGCGTCTGGGGCAAGCAGAACGGGTACGGCCTGATGGTCGGCGGTGCGCAGGAGCACGTCGACCGGCTCATGCCGGTCTTCGAGGCGCTCAAGCCGGAGGGCGAGTTCGGCTTCGTGCACGCCGGCCCGGTCGGTGCCGGCCACTACGCCAAGATGGTGCACAACGGCATCGAGTACGGCCTGATGCACGCCTACGCCGAGGGCTTCGAGCTGCTCTCCAAGTCCGAGATCGTCACCAACGTGCCGGGCGTCTTCAAGTCCTGGCGCGAGGGCACCGTGGTCCGTTCCTGGCTGCTCGACCTGCTCGACCGGGCACTCGACGAGGACCCGGAGCTGGCCGAGCTGAGCGGCTACACCGAGGACACCGGCGAGGGGCGCTGGACGGTCGACGAGGCGGTCCGGCTCGCCGTGCCGCTGAACGTCATCACCGCCTCGCTCTTCGCCCGGTTCGCCTCGCGGCAGGACGACTCGCCCGCGATGAAGGCCGTCGCCGCGCTGCGCCAGCAGTTCGGCGGGCACGCCGTCCGCAAGCGCTGACCCGGCAGCCACGCACCTGTGTACGTCCGCCGGCTCGAACTGGTCGACTTCCGCTCGTACGAGCGCGTCGGCGTCGACCTGGAGCCGGGACCGAACGTCCTGATCGGCGCCAACGGCGTCGGCAAGACCAACCTGGTCGAGGCGCTGGGCTACGTGGCGACCCTGGATTCGCACCGGGTCGCCACGGACGCCCCGCTGGTCCGGATGGGCGCCGCCTCGGCGGTGATCCGCTGCGCGGTCGTGCACGACGGCCGGGAACTCCTGATCGAGCTGGAGATCGTCCCGGGCAAGGCCAACCGGGCCCGGCTGGGACGCTCACCGGCCCGGCGGGCCCGTGACGTGCTCGGCGCGCTGCGGCTGGTGCTCTTCGCCCCGGAGGACCTGGAGCTGGTCCGGGGCGACCCGGCCGAGCGCCGCCGCTACCTGGACGACCTGCTGGTGCTCCGGCAGCCCCGGTACGCCGGCGTACGCGCCGACTACGACCGGGTGGTCAAGCAGCGCAACGCCCTGCTCCGGACGGCGTACCTGGCCCGCAAGACGGGCGGGTCGCGGGGCGGGGACCTGTCGACCCTGGCCGTCTGGGACACCCACCTGGCGCACCACGGCGCGGAGCTGCTGGCCGGCCGGTTGGAGCTGGTCGACGCGCTCACCCCGCACGTGGCCAAGGCGTACGACGCGGTGGCGGCCGGGAAGGGCGCGGCGGGGATCGCGTACCGGCCGTCGGTGGAGCTGGCCGAGCCGACCACCGACCGGACGGTGCTGGCCGAGGCGCTGACCGCCGCGCTGGCCGAGTCCCGGTCGGCCGAGATCGAGCGGGGCACCACGCTGGTCGGCCCGCACCGCGACGAACTCAGCCTCACCCTCGGGCCGCTGCCCGCCAAGGGGTACGCCAGTCACGGCGAGTCGTGGTCGTACGCGCTGGCCCTGCGGCTGGCCGGGTACGACCTGCTGCGCGCCGACGGCATCGAGCCGGTGCTGGTGCTGGACGACGTCTTCGCCGAGCTGGACGCCGGCCGGCGGGAGCGGCTGGCGGAGCTGGTGGGCGGGGCCGGTCAACTCCTGGTCACCTGCGCCGTCGACGACGACGTGCCGGCGGCCCTGCGCGGCGCCCGGTACGCGGTGGGCGAGGGGACGGTACGACGTGTCGACTGAACCGGGACGCGACAGCGAGGGGGACACACCGGCCCGCCGCACCGGTGGACCGGGTCGCCCTGCCGAGGGCGGCGCACCCACCGGCGCGGCGGGTGCGGGCCGCGTGGCCGGGGGTGGCCGGCGCGGTGCGCGTACCTCCGGGGGAGCCGGCGGCGGCGACCGGGCCGGCGCGGCGCGTTCGGCCGACGGCGGCGCGGACGCCGCGCGGGCCGGCGGGGACGCCGCGGTCCGGCCGGCGGGCGACGGTCCGGTCGCCGGTGAGGCGGCCGGTGGGCCGGGTCCGGCCGACGCGTCGGGGCCGCAGCTCGCGCGGGCGGTGCTGGACGCCGCGAGGTCCCGCCGGGAGGCCGCCGCGAAGACCCGCCGCCGCAGCGCGGTCTCCGGTGACGGCGGCGAGCGGCGGCTGCGCGGCTATTCCGGGCCGGGACCGGACCCGCGGGACCCGCAGCCGCTCGGCGTGGTGCTGGAGCGGCTGATGAAGGCGCGTGGCTGGCAGCAGCCGGCCGCCGAGGCGACCGTCTTCGGCGCCTGGGAGAAGGTGGTCGGGCCGGAGATCGCCCAGCACAGCCGCCCGGTCAAGCTGGAGGACGGCGAGCTGACCGTGGAGGCGCGCTCCACCGCCTGGGCCACCCAGCTCCGGCTGCTCGCCGGGTCGCTGCTGAAGCGGATCGCCGGCGAGGTCGGCCACAACGTGGTCCGCAAGCTGCACATCCACGGCCCGGCGGCGCCGTCCTGGTCGAGGGGCCCGCGCCGGGTACGCGGCCGGGGCCCCCGCGACACCTACGGCTGACCGGGCCGGTCGTGGTCGACCTGGTCGCGGGCGGCGAGCCGCCCGCCCGCGACGCGGGGGACGACTACGGCTGGGCGCCGGGGCGGCGGCCGGGTTCGGCGTCGGCGTAGACGGCGAAGCCACGGTCGGCGCAGCGCCGGTAGAAGGCGGCGAGCACGCCGAGTTCGGCGCAGGTGAAGTCCCACTGCGGCGGGTCGCCGCTCTCGTCGCGCAGCCGGTCGAGCCGGCTGTCCAGCCAGCGCAGCTGCTGCTCGGCCAACCGCCCGTCGGCCAGCAGCGAGCGGAGCACCTCGCTGACCGACTCGAAGGTGACCACCTCGCCGTACGGCCGGTGCTGGGCGACGAACTTCTCCACCCCGCCGGCGATCCACGAGCAGCCGTCCGGGTCGATCACCGGATCCTCGTCCTCGGCGGCGGCCTCTGTGGCGTAGAGCACATTCTCCAGGCCGAGGATCAGGTCCACCAGTTCGGTGTACGCGGTGGCCCGGACCGTGCCGGTCTTGGCGATGTGTTCGGCGAGCGCGGCGGTGGGCGCGGAGATCCTGGGAATGTCCGCGATCTCGCTGAAGTCCACGAACTCGGCCGGCGCGACCGGATCGTAGAAGCGGCCGGTCCGCGGCCAGTGCACCGCGACGTTGTCCAGCCCCATCTGGCGTCACCCCTTGTGAGCACGTGTCGGATCGATCGGGTCGATCGTCCCGGTTGTGGACGGTAAAGATCAAGACAAGCACCGGTGGCGCCGCAAAGGTACGGTACGGCCGCTCCGCGCGCGACCCCCGGCCGACCGGCCGTCGCACCCGATTCCCGGGCGACGCCGCCGGAGATCGGGCCCTGGCACGTAGGGGGAGTCGCGGACAGCACGGTTCGGCCCGCTACGGAGGTCTCAGACGCCGCGCAGGGGGTGCCGAGTGGCGTCTTCGTCGGTTGCGCACAGTAGGATTGGGGGCGAGACGAAGACCCGACGCGGAGCGACGGACAGGGGCCCGGCTGGCCCTTGATCAAAGTCCTGTGTCGGGTCGAGCCGATCGCGATCCGCGGGCAACCGCGGCGACCGGCGCACACGATCCGCGACCTGGCGATCCCCGGAGGCCGGTCCGTGCGCCGACGTCGCGTCCTGTCCGCCGAACCCGCGCCTGACGCGCCCCTGGCGCGCCCGGTGCGAGAAAGTGGCCGAGGGTGGCAGCGCAGGACAAGCAGGAGTACGGCGCCGAGTCGATCACCGTCCTCGAGGGGCTCGAGGCGGTCCGCAAGCGGCCCGGTATGTACATCGGGTCGACCGGTGAGCGCGGTCTGCACCACCTCGTGTGGGAGGTCGTGGACAACGCCGTGGACGAGGCGCTCGCCGGCCACTGCGACACCATCGACGTGGTGCTGCTGGCCGACGGCGGCGTCCGGGTCACCGACAACGGCCGTGGCTTCCCGGTCGACCTGCACCCGAAGCTCAAGAAGCCGGGTGTCGAGGTCGCGCTGACGGTGCTGCACGCGGGCGGCAAGTTCGACGGCAAGGCGTACGCGGTCTCCGGCGGTCTGCACGGCGTCGGCGTCTCCGTGGTGAACGCCCTCTCGACGAAGATGGCGGTGGAGATCCACAAGTCCGGCTTCGTCTGGCGGCAGCAGTACGCCAACTCCAAGCCGACGCCGCTGGAGAAGGGTGAGACCACCGACCGCACCGGCTCGGCGGTCGCCTTCTGGCCCGACCCGGACGTCTTCGAGACCGTCGACTTCGACTTCCAGACCATCTACCGCCGTCTCCAGGAGATGGCCTTCCTCAACCGGGGCCTCACCATCCACCTGCTCGACGAGCGGGTGCCGGAGGGTGAGGAGGGCAAGCTCCGCGAGGTCACCTTCTGCTACAAGGGCGGCATCGCCGACTTCGTCCGGCACCTCAACGCCTCGAAGAACCCGATCCACAAGACGGTGGTCGAGTTCGGCGCCGAGGAGGAGGGCATGTCGGTCGAGATCGCCATGCAGTGGAACGAGTCGTACGGCGAGTCGGTCTACACCTTCGCCAACACGATCAACACCCACGAGGGCGGCACCCACGAGGAGGGCTTCCGGGCCGCGCTGACCAGCGTGGTGAACCGCTACGGCGCGGACAAGAAGCTGCTCAAGGGCGACGAGAAGCTCTCCGGCGAGGACATCCGCGAGGGCTTGGCGGCGATCATCTCGGTCAAGCTGGCCAACCCGCAGTTCGAGGGCCAGACCAAGACCAAGCTGGGCAACACCCCGGTGAAGAGCTTCGTGCAGCGGGTCTGCAACGAGTGGCTGGTCGACTGGTTCGACCGGAACCCGGCCGAGGCGAAGATCATCATCCAGAAGGCGTCCCAGGCGGCGCGGGCCCGGATCGCCGCGCAGCAGGCGCGCAAGCTGGCCCGCCGCAAGTCGCTGCTGGAGTCCGGCTCGATGCCGGGCAAGCTGGCCGACTGCCAGTCCACCGACCCGCGCGAGTCCGAGGTCTTCATCGTCGAGGGCGACTCGGCCGGCGGCTCGGCCAAGCAGGGCCGGGACCCGCGTACCCAGGCCATCCTGCCGATCCGCGGCAAGATCCTGAACGTGGAGAAGGCCCGGATCGACCGGGTGCTGAAGAACAACGAGGTCCAGGCGCTGATCACCGCGCTGGGCACCGGCATCCACGACGATTTCGACATCGAGAAGCTGCGGTACCACAAGATCGTGCTGATGGCCGACGCGGACGTCGACGGCCAGCACATCCAGACGCTGCTGCTGACCCTGCTCTTCCGCTTCATGCGACCGCTGGTCGAGCTGGGCCACGTCTACCTGGCCGCCCCGCCGCTCTACAAGATCAAGTGGAACAAGAAGGGCGACGACGCCCAGTACGCGTACTCGGACCGGGAGCGGGACGGGTTGATCGCGCTGCGCCAGCAGAAGAAGGCCAATGCCAAGCCGGACGACATCCAGCGGTTCAAGGGTCTCGGCGAGATGAACTATCCCGAGCTGTGGGAGACCACGATGAACCCGGCCACCCGTACGCTGCGCCAGGTCACGCTCGACGACGCCGCCACCGCCGACGAGCTCTTCAGCGTGCTGATGGGCGAGGACGTCGAGGCGCGCCGATCGTTCATCCAGCGCAACGCCAAGGACGTGCGCTTCCTCGACATCTGACGGCGCGGGCGGGTCGGCCGGCATCCACCGGCAGGCCCGCCGGTCCACAGAGTTATCCACAGCTTGGCCGGTTTCCACAGCCGTTATCCACAGCACGAAAACGACTCTGAGTCTGATAAGGGTTAACAGTGACCGATACTCCCGAGTCCACCCCGAACGAGCCGGAGACCCCGGAGACACCCGCCGCGGTCGTGACGCAGCACGACCGGATCGAGCCGGTCGGCCTCGAGGTCGAGATGCAGCGCTCGTACCTCGACTACGCGATGAGCGTCATCGTCGGGCGGGCGCTGCCGGACGTCCGGGACGGGCTCAAGCCGGTCCACCGCAAGATCCTCTACGCCATGTTCGACTCCGGATACCGGCCGGACCGCGGCTACGTGAAGTGCTCCCGGGTCGTCGGCGACGTGATGGGTCAGTTCCACCCGCACGGCGACTCGGCGATCTACGACGCGCTGGTCCGGATGGCGCAGCCGTGGTCGCTGCGCTACCCGCTGGTCGACGGCAACGGCAACTTCGGCTCGCCGGGTAATGATCCGGCTGCGGCCATGCGCTACACCGAGTGCAAGCTCGACCCGCTGGCGATGGAGATGCTGCGGGACATCGACGAGGACACCGTCGACCTGCAGGACAACTACGACGGCCGGGCCAAGGAGCCCACCATCCTGCCGTCCCGCATCCCCAACCTGCTGATCAACGGCTCCGAGGGCATCGCGGTCGGCATGGCCACCAAGATCCCGCCGCACAACCTGCGGGAGATCGGCGCGGCCGTGCAGTGGTGCCTGGAGCACCCGGAGGCCGACGAGGCGACCACCCTCGAAGCGCTGCTGGAGATCGTCAAGGGCCCCGACTTCCCGACCTACGGCCTGATCGTCGGCCAGTCCGCCATCCAGGACGCGTACCGGACCGGGCGCGGCTCGATCCGGATGCGGGCCGTGGTGGAGGTCGAGGAGGACAAGCGCGGCCGTCCCGCGCTCGTGGTCAGCGAGCTGCCGTACCAGGTCAACCCGGACAACCTCGCCGAGCGGATCGCCGAGCTGATCAAGGAGGGCAAGCTCGCCGGCATCGCCGACATCCGGGACGAGTCCTCCGGGCGTACCGGCATGCGGATCGTGCTGGTGCTCAAGCGCGACGCGGTCGCCAAGGTGGTGCTGAACAACCTCTACAAGCACACCCAGCTCCAGGAGACCTTCGGCGCCAACATGCTGGCGCTGGTCGACGGCGTGCCGCGCACGCTCAACCTGGCCCAGTTCATCCGCTACTACGTCGAGCACCAGATCGAGGTCATCCGCCGGCGGACCGCGTTCCGGCTGCGCAAGGCCGAGGAGCGGGCGCACATCCTGCGCGGTCTGGCCAAGGCGCTCGACGCCCTCGACGAGGTGATCGCCCTGATCCGGCGCTCGCCCACCGTCGACGACGCCCGGCAGGGCCTGATCCGGCTGCTGGAGATCGACGAGATCCAGGCGACCGCGATCCTGGACATGCAGCTGCGCCGCCTGGCCGCCCTGGAGCGGCAGCGGATCCTCGACGACCTGGCCAAGCTCGAGGTCGAGATCGCCGACCTCAAGGACATCCTCGCCAAGCCGGAGCGGCAGCGGCGGATCGTCTCCGAGGAACTCGGCGAGATCGTCGCGAAGTGGGGCGACGACCGGCGGACGAAGATCATCCCCTTCGACGGCGAGGTCTCGATGGAGGACCTCATCGCCCGCGAGGACGTGGTCGTCACCATCACCCGTACCGGGTACGCCAAGCGGACCAAGGTCGACCTCTACCGCTCCCAGCGGCGCGGCGGCAAGGGCGTCAGCGGTGCCACGCTGCGGCAGGACGACATCGTCAGCCACTTCTTCGTCTGCTCCACGCACGACTGGATGCTGTTCTTGACGAACAAGGGACGGGTCTACCGGGCCAAGGCGTACGAGTTGCCGGAAGCCAGTAGGGTGGCCAAGGGCCAGCACGTGGCAAACCTGCTCGCCTTCCAGCCGGACGAGCAGATCGCGCAGATCATCGAAATCCCGAACTACCAGGTGGCGCCCTACCTGGTACTTGCCACGAAGAACGGCCTGGTGAAGAAGACCCGTCTCGAGGAGTTCGACTCCAACCGGTCCGGCGGCATCATCGCGATCAACCTGCGCGACGAGGACGAGCTGGTCGGTGCGGCGCTGGTCGCGCCCACCGACGACCTGCTGATGGTCTCGAAGAACGCGCAGGCCATCCGGTTCAACGCCACCGACGAGGCGCTGCGGCCGATGGGGCGGGCCACCACGGGCGTGATCGGCATGCGATTCTCCGATGACGACGTCCTCCTCGCCATGGAGGTCGTTCGGGAGGGGTTGGACGTTCTGGTGGCCACGAACGGGGGATACGCGAAACGCACCCCGATCGAGGAATACCCGGTCCAGGGCCGGGGAGGTAAGGGCGTGCTGACTGCGAAGATCACCGAGCGACGCGGTGGTCTGGTCGGCGCGGTCGTGATCGACCCGGAGGACGAGCTGTTCGCCATCACCAGCAACGGTGGCGTCATCCGGACTCCGGTGAAGCCTGTACGCCGTACGCGTGACCGGAACACAATGGGGGTCAAGCTGATGGACCTCCCGGACGGCGTGACTATCGTGGCGATTGCTCGCAATGCCGACGAGCCTGACGAACAGGACTAGTTGATGACGGAGACACAGGCGAAGTCGGGGAACAAGGGGACCTCGGCCACCCCGGTCGACGAGGAGGCCGCCAAGAGCGGCACAACCGCGGCCGGCCGCGCTGCCGTGGGTCGGGCGACCGTCCCCGCCGACGCGCCTGCCCCGAAGTTCACCCGGGCCCCGGGCATGGCCCCGCCGCCGGACAAGCCCGGCGACGACGCGGCTGCGAGCGAGAAGACCGAGACATCGGCCGTCGAGGCGCCCACGTCCGCCGCCGCGCCGGTGGCGACCTCGGCCAAGTCGAGCAACACCACCCAGCCGCTCAAGGTCGGTGCCGCCACGTCGCCGTCCAGCACCGGCACCCAGCCGAAGGTGGGCGGAGCCGCCAAGCCGTCGCCGGACGGCGCCCGTCCGACCGGCACGGCCCGCCCCGCCAACGGGGGCGGCCTTCCGCCGGGGATCGGCAACGCGGCCGCCGTCGGGGCCGCCCGGGTGGGTGACGCGGTACGCGCCGCGCGTACCTCGGTCAGCTCGGCCGCCTCGCGCGGCCCGCGCCGGGCCCGGCTGAACCTCAAGCGGATCGACCCGTGGTCCGTGATGAAGTTCGCCTTCGCCGTCTCCGTGGTGCTCTTCATCGTGGTGGTCGTCGCCACCTCGGTGCTCTACCTCGCCCTGGACGCCATGGGCGTGTTCCAGAGCGTCAACGACAGCCTGACCGACCTGGTCAACGCCGGCGGGCAGAGCGGCGGTGGCTTCCAGATCACCGCGAAGGGCGTGATCCTCAGCTCGGCGCTGATCGGCCTGGTCAACGTCGTGCTGTTCACCGCGCTCGCCACGCTCGGCGCATTCGTCTACAACGTCTGCGCCGACCTGGTCGGCGGGATCGAGCTGACGCTCGCCGAGCGCGACTGATCTTCCTGCACGCCGACGCCGGGGCACCGCGAAAGCGGTCGCCCCGGCGTCTGGCATCCGGGTACGGTCGGGGAGGCACGAGCGCCACGACGACCCCGATTTGGGGCCGGACGCGGCGATGGGTTAACCTTGCTCGTCGCCACGCGGGGCTATAGCTCAGTCGGTTAGAGCGCAGAGCTGATAACTCTGAGGTCGCTGGTTCGATTCCAGCTAGCCCCACCGCACACCCGTTCCGACGGCAGTCGAGCGCGAAGGGGCGCCCCATGTTCAAGAAGCTTCTGATCCTGGCCGGCGTCGTCGCCGTGGCTGCCGTCGTCGCCCAGAAGGTCAAGGCTTCGAACGACGAGCGGGCTCTCTGGCACGAGGCCACCACCTCGCCCGACCTGCGCTGACCCGCTCGTCACCGGCAGCACCGGGCGGTTCCGGCCGCCCTCGGGGCCCTAGCTCAACTGGCAGAGCACTGCCTTTGCAAGGCAGGGGTTAGGGGTTCAAGTCCCCTGGGCTCCACCAGCACGAACACCGGTTGATCTCGGTTGCGAGTACAGCCATCCGTACAGCCAAGCGGTCCGTTGATGCCTACAGCCACCGCATGTCACCGTCTTCGAACTCGTAGACGTAGGCGGTCCGGTAGCTGGGACGATCGAACAGCTCAGCTTCTCCGGTGAAGACCGCGACGAGGGCATCGCTGCCACGCCACCAGGCGTCCGCTAGGCCAGCTGTCTCGGGTACGGGCTCCATGCTTCTGAGGTCGATTTCAGCGACGGAATCGCCGGACAGCTTCGTGATCCTGCTTGCCAGACTCGCGGCAGAGTAGGCCAAGGCGAGCGACTCGATCCAACCCTCAACCGTGGCGTGCAGGGCAACCCACTTCTCGGAAGCAAGGCCGAAGTGGCCACCAGGATCGATCACGAAGGCGTATGGAACGGCGGTCCGTTGAATGCCCGCCTCGAAGTACCACCCAGGCTTGAGCGGTTCCGTCTCCAGTTCCGGCGTGTCGACTCCCAGCACCAGGGGACCGCCGTCATAGCTCCCTGAGGGTGGTAGAACAAGCCCACCCCAGCGAGCCTGATAGGCGGCGGCCCTCTGCACCTCAACGGGCGGAATCCCGGCCGCTTTCCAAGCCGACTCCCACTGACTGGCCAGCGGATCGTCAAGCCAAATGCCATGAACAGAAACGAAGCGGCTGGCTCGGCGACTCAGGCCGGACGGTGGGTGACGATGATTCCTTCTCACGATCGCACTTTATAGATCAACCGGTTACGCCGTGCCCTCCGCGCCGAGCAGCCGGTCGATGGCCGAGGCAGCCTGACGAGCACGCGCCGGCAGGACGTGCCCGTAGGTGTCGGCCGTCATCCGGATCGTGGAGTGTCCGAGCAGCTCCATCACGGTCCGCAGCTCCTCGCCCTGGTCGAGCAGGAACGTGGCGAACGCGTGGCGCAGGTCGTGCAGGTGCAGCCAGTCCAACCCAGCCACCGCACGCAGCTGCTCGAAGCGCCGGTTCACGTTCCGCGGCTCCATCGGCGTGCCGATCGTGCTGGCGAAGACCAAGCCGAGATCCGACCACACCTCACCAGCGGCGAGCCGCTCCTTGGCCTGCCGTACCCGCTGCGCCTCCAACGCCCGGACAGCCAGGCCCGACAGCGGCAGTGGACGGCTCGACCGGTGTGTCTTCGGCGGCACGAACGCCAACCCCTGGTCCGTGCGCTGGAGGGTCTGCCGCACGAACAGCGCCTCCCCCGGCAGGTCGACATCCGACCAGCGCAGGCCCAGCAGCTCAGCCCGCCGCAGCCCGGTCGCTAGCGCCAGGACGAACAGCGACTCCAACCGGTCCCCGGTCAGCACCGACAGGAGCTTCCGGGCCTCCTCAGGCGTCAGGGCACGCCGCTCGACGCGGCCCAGGGCCGGAGGCTTGGCAGCCTTGGCGACGTTGCGCGGCACCAGGTCCATCCGCTCAGCGTCGGCCAGGGCGACGCGCAGGACTGCGTGCACCTTGATGATGCTGGCCGGCGCGAGCTTGCCCCGCAGCCCGGTCAGGAACCGTTGCACGTCCCGAGGCGTCAACCGATCGAGCTTCACCCGCCCGAGCCCCGGCACCAGGTGCTTGGTCACCGCCATGCGGTACCGAACCAGGGTCGACGGGCGGGTGCCGTCGTGCGCCTTCACGTCCCGCAGCCACTCGGTCAACCAAGCTTCCAGCGTCCGAGGCTGCGCGGTGAGGTCGACGCCGAGCTGGAGTTGGCGCCGCAGCTCGTCCCGCTTCCGGACCGCCTCAGCCTCACTCTTGGCGTAGACGTACTTGCGCTTCCGCTTCCCGTCGATCCAGCCGAGGTCGATCACCGCCGCCCACACGCCGGGACGCTGCTCGTACACCGAGCCCTCACCATGAGCACGACGACGCCGGCCGGTCATGCCGCGAACTCCTCATCCGCCGACAGGAACTCATCGATCGCGGCCAGCGGGATCAAGCGAGCACGCCCCGCCTTGATCGAACGGAGCCGGCCCGAGCGCATCAGCACGTAGACGGTGTCCCGGCAGACCCCGAGCAGAGCAGCGGCTTCGGCAGGCCGAACGCTCTTGGGTGCGGCCACGCGCGGTTGGTTGGCGTTGGTCATCAGGCACGTCCTTCCTGGCCGGTGGAGTCGGGGTCGGTCAGCGTTGCGGCACCCTGCGCTGCCTTGTCACGAGCGGCGAGGAGCGCGGCCTTCCACTGCGCCCGCTGCGAGAGAGCGCGCAGGAGCCGGTGTTGCAGGGGCGGCACGTCGGCATCGTCGGGCCGGGCGAGTTCCCACGCGTACGCGGGTGGGGCGTCCTGGTCGACGGGCTCGGCATCGTCGGTGCCGGTGGTGACGCTGAGGAGGTTGCGAACCCAGGCGCGGGCGTCGGCGCGGTGGTCGGCGAGGGTCTTGCCGGACCAGTCGCGGGAGACGAGGATGCGTCGGCCGCCGATGCCGAGGGTGGCCCGCTGGTGCACCTTGCCCTTGCACCGGCCCGCCTGGAGCCGCCCGTGGGCTTTCTTCGGCTGGATGCCGTAGAGCAGCCAGTTGGCGCACCGGTCGTTGCACGGCGTCATCCGCAGCTCGTGCCAGAGCCGGTCGAGGTGCTCGCGCTGCCGGTCGCTCTCGGTCTTGTGGCAGTCGGCCGCGGACTTGGTGATGTACTTCGTGATGTAGCCGATCGTGCGGTTGGCGTGGACCGTCCCGGGGGTGACGCCCTCGGCGCGCAGCTGGACGCCGAAGCGGACCACGTGCGCGGGGGTGGCGTCGGGGTCGGTGTCGATCGCGTCCAGGGCGTCAGCCCACGGAGTGAGCGGTTCGCGGGTGTCCGGGTCGACCCATTCGGCGCGGTCGCCGTCCCAGACCGGGAGCCGGTCGAGGGAGTAGACCGGTTCGTCGGCCGGGGGCCACCACACCTGGTGATACGTGGCGGCGGCGACCTGCCGCAGCACCGCCCGAGGGATCGTGCCCCGGATCGCGAAGTGGGCGTGCGGGGCGAGACGTCGCTGAGGCTCAACGCAGCCGGCGTACTGCACGTTCCAGCCCACGCACCGCCTGAGGTTCTGCCAGAACCGGTCGAGCAGGCGGGCGAAGTGCACGGCGTCCCAGGCGGCCCGCCGGTAGTCGTAGCTGGTGGGGTCGACGGGGGTGCCGTCGGGCAGGACGCGGCCGTAGGAGTCAAGGGTGAGCGTCAGCCACATCGACGGCCGGTGCTCGGTGCCGTCCGGCGCGACGTAGACCTTCCCGACCGTGCGCGGCTCCACCTTCTTGCGCGGCAGGTCGGGCGCGTCCTGGCGGCGACGGGTCGACCGCTTGCGGCGCCCACCCGGGTTGTCGTCTTCGTCGCCGTCGTGGGGTGGGGCGACCTGCCCGCGCAGGCCCTCAGCGGCGATGGCCTCCTCTACCTCGGTGATGGCCTGGTCGATGTCGGTGACCTGGTCGAACTGGGCGGCGCGTTGGGCCTCGTCGCGAGCGAACTCCAGGTGTGCCCGCAGCAGGATCAGCTCTCGTTGCGCGTCGGTGGCCGGATCAGGGGCGGGGGCGGGTTCGTCGGCGCGGTGCCAGCCCTCCCGGATCTGGGTCTGCCGCAGCCGCCGGGCACGCTTCGCGCACGGTGGGCACTTGTCCTCGCGGGTCGACCCGCAGGGCAGGTCGATGACTTCGGTGTGGCCGGTGTGCAGGTCGGTACGGCGCAGCGTCACGGGGTGCAGGCAGACGCCGTACTCGGCGGCCATCTCCTTGAGCACCTGCCGCGACATCGGCAACGCCATCCGGGCCGCACGGGACCCAGCCGCCGGCGGGTCGACGGTTGCCGGAACGACGACGGCGGGCGGTGGGGTGTCGGGGGTGAGGCCGGGCAGGGTGGGTGCGGTCAACGGGTCACCTCCGGAAGGTCAAACAACACGGGCTGGATCGGAGCGAGCGGGGTGATGCGGGTCGGACCGGCGTGGCTGGCCCAGCGGGTCGCCGCGGCTTCATGCCGCCCGCAGACCACTTCGGCGCGGTATCGGCCGGTGCCCGGGTGGCCGGCTTCAACGAGGCAGGTGGCCCACCTACGGCATCGGGCGCAGTAGGTGGGCCAGCCAACTGTCATGGCGGTCAGTGCTGGCAGCCGGAGCAGTGCAGCCCCGCGCATCCCGACTTCCGTCGGAGCAGGAGGGCGAGGACGACGAGGACCAGGGCCACACCCGCGATCAGCGGAGCGGCCGAGCGGACCTCGTCAACGAGCTGCGCGGCGACGTAGCCGACCCCGACCAGCGCGCCCACGGCCGGAACGGTGGCGGCGGCGATGATGTGGCCGCGTCGCAGCCGGCGCACCGGGGCGGGGGCGGGCAGGTGGGTGTCGAGGAACCGCACCGTGACCCTGACTTGGTCGCTGCCGGGAACCTGTTGGGGCTGAGTCATGGACAGCAGGCGGCCGGAGTCACGGACCAGGGCGACGGTCGCGGCGACCTCGGCCGGGGTGCCGACCACGCGGCGGACCAGGACCGTGGAGCGGTGGCGGGTGGAGCTCTGGCGGGCGAGTTGGGTGCGGGTCACCGGATCACCTCCGAGGCGAAGACCTGACCGTTGGTGCGGGGGGACTGAACGACGGACGAGATGAGCGCCGACCGCACCGGAGCCGGCGTCGAGACCAGGGCCGGGGTGGGGGTCGGGGCCGGCGGGACGTAGGCCGGGACGGGCGGAGCCGGGGTGGTGGGCAGGTCGGCCGGGTCCAGGTCGACGGGCTCACCGACCGGGGTCGGCTTGGCCGGGGCCGGTGCGGGCTTGGTCGGGGCGGGGCCGCCGGTCAGTACGAGCTTGGACAGGGCGAGGAACGCCAGCGCGGGCACGGAGGACAACAGCCGCGACGAGAAGCTGTCATTGGCAACCGCGATCTGTGCGGCCAGGGACAGCGCGACGGCCGCGAGGAGGATCGACAGCGGGTAGAGCACGGAGGCGTTCGGGTCGCGGCGACGACGGCGGCGGATCACCAGCAGGGCGGCGGCGGGGGTGAGTTCGGAGATGACGGCGTTGGACCAGCCGAACCACTCTCCGGTGCCTGCCGGGGCGTGGATCATCGTCCAGTCCTTGACGTGGGTGAACGACGCGGCGCCGGCCATCCCGCCGACGGCCAGGAGGATGACGACCAGGGCGACGGCTTCCCACCGGTCGCCGTTGCGTAGGCGGCTCATGCGGCCCACCCCCACATCTCGGCGTCGTCGGCGGCGAGCTGGGCGTGGCGGGTGAGGGCGGCGGCGAGGATCGCGTCGGCGTGGGTGTCGGGGTTGCAGTAGGGGCAGGTCTGGTCGGGGTCGGTGTGGTTGAGGTCGAGGCAGGTGCGGCGGATAGGCCGGCGGGCCAGGCGACGGGTACGCATCACGGGCTCCAAGGCAGGGTCAGCGGGTGGTGGGCTTGACGTGTACGCGGATCCACTCCGGCGGCTCGCCGGTCGAGGCCACGGCTTCGGAGAGGCAGCGCCACAGCGCCCACGCCTCGGACGGGGTCAGGTACATGCGGCGACGACCGGCACCAACGGCGACGTAGAGGTCGGCGTCCGGGGTGACCCGGACGGTCACCGGGACGGAGGCTTTGTCGACGTGCGGAGCGCGCAGCCGGTAGAAGCGACGCGGCTGGTCGGTCAGCTCGTCGGGCTGGTCGGCGTAGGGCATCCGGGTGGGCGTGCCCTCGGGCAGCTCGTCGGCGGTCATCGGGGCTCCCCTCCGTTCGGAGTGGTGTCGAGGTCCAGGGCGTTGAGCAACGACGGCGGCAGCAACGGCGCGGCCTGCTTCGGCGGGGTGGGCCGGTAGGTGTGCCTGCCGTTGCCGTTGCTGGTCGAGCGCGCCGGCTTGGGCTGGGCCGGCAGCACGACGGGTTCGGGCTGGGTGTCGGCCGGGGCGGGGAAGGTTGCGGTCATCTCGCGGATGACGTCGTCGGAGATGAAGGAGAACCGGACGCGGGCGGGTTCGGGTTGGCCGTCGAGCAGGACGTAGGCGACGCCCTTGCCCGACAGCGGGATCTGATCGGCCAGTGCTCCGCGGTCGCGGGCGCCGTCACCGAGGAGCAGGTCGACGTGGCCGCGTTCGGTCAGCCCGAGAGCGATACGGGTGGGAAAGAAGTCGCGGACAGAGACGACTTCCTTGCGGGGGTCCTGGGTGGCGGCGACGACCAGGACGCCGAGGCCCGCGCCCTGCGACAGCAGCAACCCGAGGGACTGGGCGATGCGGTTGCGGATGTCGCTGTCGGGCAGGAACGCCAGCAGCGTGGCCAGCTCATCGATCACGACGACGATCAGCGGCTCATCCACCGTCGGCGTGTGCACCCGCACCTTCCCGCGCAGTATCTGCTGACGCGCCCGCAACCGGGCCACTGCGTCGTCCAGGAGGTCGGCCATGCGGGACCAGTCGTCATCGACGTAGCGGGAAAACAACGGCCGCCCGATCGCCAGCTCCATCCCGCCCTTCGGGTCGATCGCCCACACCCGCACTAGGCCGGAGCGGATGCCAGCGGCGAGGGAGCGGATCAGCGACCAGATCACCGAGCCCTTGCCCATCCGCGTCGCCCCACCGATCAGCACATGCGTGGCCAGCAGCCGCAGGCTGTAGACGGCGAGGTCTTCCCGCAGGCCGAGCGGCAGGGCGGTGAAGTCCGGCCGGGTCGGCACGGGCAGCGGGGAAACGATCCGGGTGAGCGGGTCGCGGCGGATGAACACGAGCCACACATGCCGGGGCCGGTCACGGAACCGGACCCGGTCGACCAGCCGCAGCAGCCACGCCAGCCGGCCCGAGCGGTGGGGAACAGCCTGGCGGCGGCCGGAGAAGACCCGGCAGTGGCGGGTGCCGAACGAGTACGCCAGATCCCGCGCGGCCTTGTGGTAGACCTCCGGGTTCTGCCCACGAGGCATCCGCAACACCAGCTCGTCCGTGGCGTAGGTGCACCGCACCGACAGCAGGTTCGGGACTTTCTCCCCGCCGTCGTACTTCTTGACGAGGCCGCACAGGCTCATGACCTCGTGCCACTGACGCCGATACACCCACAGCCGACGCCACCAGGAGACAGCGCGGAGGACGACCAGGCGGTGGAAGGACTCGCGTCCCCGCCACCACCAGCCGGCGGTCGAGCCGGCGAGGACCAGCAGGACCAGGAGGTGAGGCCACCACCCGTGATCCCGGTAGGTGTCGACGGCGACCAGGGCTAGGGCGACGACAGGCCAGGCCCGCCAGTGCCGCACCGCGAAGACACTGAGGCGCAGCACGAGCGCGACGAGGCGGACCAGGACCAGGACGGCCGTGACGGTCCAGACCAGGGGCCACGGGGCGGTGATCTGGAACCGGCGGAAGTTGACCAGCGGCGCGCGCATCACGCCACCGCCTTACGGGAGTGCTGCTCGGTCCACGCCTCGGCGCAGACCTTGTGCACCGGCTTACCAGCGGGACTACGACAGATCGCCGGACGCCCGCAGATCACACACGGAGCGGACTCGCCAGCGCCACCAGAGCGCGACCAATCCAGAGAAGTTGGCATGATGAACCTGCCCTTCCAGGCCGAGAGGACTTCGGACGGGCAGCGGGGCGGCCGGCTTCCTAGGGCATGGGCCGCCCCGCGCACCACGTGGAATCAGGCCGCCACCTTCACGGCCGGTGCGGACAGGGACTGCTGCGCCTGGGCGATGACCTCGGCGAGGCGGTCGAGTTCCGTCCGGGGTAGGAACACCGCGACCTGCACCGCGTGATCGCCCAGCATCACCACCACCCGGTCGTCGTCCGGGTGCGACCGGAACGACAGCGACGTGCCGGGGTCGATGTGCACACCCGCCGTCAGGTACGGTGCGGCGCCCATCACGCTGACGCCTTCCGCGACTCCGCGAGGGTCTTCGGCGCGACCATCCCCGACGCCCGGAACGAGTACGCGAGACGGCCGTTGCTGCCCACGTACGGGGTCACGTTCAGGTTCTCGAACTCCACCGGCTGAAACGGACCCACCGGCGGGACGGGCTGCACGTCCGACAGGATCTTGATCGACACCTCACGCGAGCGCGACCCCAACTCCGGGTCCATGTCCATCACCCGGCACTGCCACACCCGCTGACCCGTCAACTTGTCCTTGCTCGGCGTGCGCTGCCGGGTCGCCTCGTTGAAGTCCTGCGCCTCCGCGATCGAATCCGGCACGAACACACACCCGTGTGGGAACACCGCCTCGAACGGAACCGCGAACCGCGTACCACCCCTGAGGGCCATGACGATCTCCTTCGCTGCTGCGACTTGACCGGCGCTCCGGTCTTTGTGATGCAGGCAACCTAACAACTGATAGATACTCCAGTCAACTGTTAGGTATGAAGTCCTTGCTAAGCGTCATTGAGCAGGCAGGATGCCTCTCATCTGTTAGGTCGCTGGTAGCCTGCATAGCGGACGCGACGCCAACCAGCAGGGAGCACCGCGATGACCTCTTCCGATGGCCGCACGGAGCGGCCAGAGGCCCGGCATCAGCAGGTGGCGCGGAACATCCGCAACGACATCGAGGCGGGTCGACTGGTGCACGGCAATGCTCTGCCGTCGACTAGGAAGCTCGCGGAGGAGTGGGGCGTCAGCGTCTTCACCATCAGCGAGGCCATGAGGGTGCTCGCTGAGGAAGGGCTCGTCAGGAACGAGTCACGATCCAAGCGGGTGGTGAACGCGCCGGATCAGCTTCGCCGCAGCGAGGTTCGACCGCAGCGTCCCCGGGTGGTCCTCGTTGGGGGGTACCCGGGCAGCGGTAAGACCGAGTTGGGCCGGATCCTTGCGCGCGAGACCGGCTGGCCGATGCTCGACAAGGACACGCTGACCCGGCCCGTGGTTGAAGCGGCATTGGAGATCCTGGGACATTCGCCGCATGACCGGGAATCGGAGACCTACCTGAGCAAGATTCGCCCCCATGAGTACGAAGCGCTCCAGGACGCCACCAGCGAGAACGTGCAGTGCGGCAACAGCGTGATCGTGACCGCACCGTTCATCCGGGAGTTCAACGACCCCGCCTGGATGGCTCGGACGCGTGCGTTCTTCGAGGCGGCACAGGCCACCATCCATGTCGTGTGGGTGTACTGCGACGCGGACACGATGCTGACCTATGTCCGCCGTCGGGGTGCCGCTCGTGACGCCTTCAAACTCGCCGACTGGTCTGCTTACCTCGACGCCATAAACCTGGACTTCCGCCCCGCAGACACTCATGTGGTGGTCGACAACTGCGCGTCGAGCCGACCCTTGCAGGAGCAGGCCAAGGAGTTGGTGAAGGCAATCCTCGCCGACGAGGCTCTGTGATGCGCGGGGTGATCCTGTACGGGCCGCCGGCGGCGGGCAAGGACACCGTCACCGCAGCGCTGCACGACCTCGACGCCCGGTACACGCTCTATCAGCGCCTAAAGGTGGGACCA
Organism: Micromonospora citrea; assembly: GCF_049629545.1. GTDB lineage: Bacteria > Actinomycetota > Actinomycetes > Mycobacteriales > Micromonosporaceae > Micromonospora > Micromonospora citrea_A. Next base: position 42,560 of record NZ_JBNADX010000003.1, on the reverse strand, counting down.
GGGCGCACCAACGGTTACCGGATGACCGACGAGGCTGCCGTCGCCCAGCTGCGTGAGCGCGGCGAGATCGTGTGGGAGAACAGCCGCTACGGTGCCCGCTACGTGGTCGATCGGCCATCGCTGGCGGAATGCCTGTCGTCTGGTGTGCCGGTGGTGCACTTGGGCCAGCGGCCTGCCGTTGGCGCCGTCACCGCGGCTGTCCCTGGTAGCCGATGGTGCGTGGTGTCCCTGTGGTGTCCCCGCGAGGTTGCTGAACAGCGCATCATTGCCCGAGGCACCGGCGATACGCAGGCACGCCTACGGGCGTGGGATGCCACCGAGCCGCTGCCCGACGCCGACCTGACGATCAATACGGCTGAGTTGTCGCCGCAGTTGGCGGCGGAGCGGATCCACCGTCACATGCTGGCCGACGATCGGCCGGCGGTGTCCCAGACCTGACGCAGTAGGGCGAGCAGTCCGTGGCCGTCCTCGATCCGGGCGTCCGGGGTCAGGTCAGGGTGGGGTGGTTCCCGGTCGGTTCGGGGTGACCGCATGAGGATCGCCGCCTGAGCGCCAGCCCGCCGGGCGCAGGCTATGTCACGGTGCACGGTGTCTCCAACGAACCAGCATTCGCCGATCGGGATGCCGATGGCGTCGGCGGCCAGGAGCGCGAGCTGAGGGTTGGGTTTGCGGGGGCCGGCTTCGTCGCTGTAGAGGTCGGCGGCGAACAGGTCGGCCAGGCCGGAGCTGGTGAGGAAGTCACGGTGTGCGGCGCCGCAAAGGGTGTTGCTGACGATGGCCAGGGGCAGACCGGCGTCGGTCGCGGCGTGCAGAGCTTCCGGAATGCCGGGGCGGACCTGCCATTCGTCCCGCCAGGTCCAGGCGTACGCCAGCGGCGTGGCTTCCCGCTCGACGGCATCGCGGGCGTGCTGCGGCCACGTGCGCGTGACGAAGTCGGCCCACACCTGGGCGTGAGGCAGCTCCACCGGGTCTGCGGACTTGCCGATGTCGTCACGCCACAACGCGTACGCGCGAAAGCCCTCGCTGAGGTCTGCCGCGATCTGCTCGTCGGACACGGCACCGGTGACGAGCTGGGCGAGGCGGTGAACGAGTTCGGGCGGGGCCGGCGGTTGCGGCGGGGCGTCGACCAGGACGCCACCGAAGTCCAGCAGAAGCGCACGCGGCGGACGAAGCATGACCGCCATCCTCCACCAACCAGGAGAGGTTGGGGAGGAGACGGTAGAGGGGCCGAAGCGTTGTGAGCCGGTGAGGCATCGGGCGTCAATGATCTGGCGTACCGAAGCGGACAGGGCGGGATTGCGGCAGGCAGCTCATGCCGGACGACGTTCGATGCCGGATCAGGGTTGCGGGGTCTCTGCGGGTGGAAGGTGCTGCAGCGGTTGATGGTGTCGTGGTTGGCCTTGGTCGGCTCGGAGCTGCCTGTGATCTGTTGCCGAATTGGCCTGTACTTGGATCAAGGCGCTCCGCGCGGCGCGGGCCGGGGCGCGGCAAACGGCTCCTGCGGAGCCGCCGCCCCGGCGCAAGGGCGCCGGGGCGGAAAAGTCAGCCGGCCCGAACCCCACGCCCCGCCCCGCGCGTCACCCCTGGGTCAGTGAAGCGACCCGGTGACGAGTCCCGAAGGTCGACCGGGACCAGGACGACAACGTCTCCCTACCGTCTCTTTCCCCTCGTGACGTCTCACCGCGGACCGGTCTGCGATCGGCCGGAGCGAGTTGCCGAACGGAATCCGTCGGCCGCTCTCGGGTCCGAGGTGGGGAAGGGGTGAAGGTGGGAGAGGGGGCGGTGGGTGGGGGCGGGGTTGGGGTTAGAGCTGCCTCCGGCGGGGGCCAGACGACTCCGAGATGGAGTTGCCGAACGGTTCCGGGTTCGTGGGTGGTGGGGGTGGGATGCCATCCCGCCAGCCACCGACCCAGGCAAGCCGAGCAGACCAGGGCCAGGGCGACAAGGTCGTTCAGACAGTGGTGTGCTCCACCTTGTCACCCTGGCCCTGGCCCGCTCCACGGAGTGTGGGTCGGCGGCAGACGAGATGACATCTCTTAGACGATGGCCCCGTCCAGTGGGGTCCTGCCAGCCACTACGACCCGCCCCGTTGCTTGGGACGCGTTTGCGCTAGGCCGCCAGCTCGCCCTCGTCACCGTGGAGCTGATCGCGCATGTCCTGCGGCGGCTTCATCTTGGAGGCCGAGTCCTTGTGGCGGGCGTCGATGACGACCGGCCGGATTTCAAGGCCGTACCGCTCGGAGGCGATCCGAGCCGCCTTGTCGATCTTGTCGAGGTTGCTCTCGGCCATCTCCTCATCGGTGTAGGCGATAGCCACGAAGAAGGCGACGTTCACGTCCTCGGACATGGCGTACTGCGGGGTCTGAGCCAGGATGCCGTCCCAGAACTTGGAGTTCGACATCAACTTCATCTCCACGACCGTCCGAGCCATCCAGCCCTGGGCAAAGTGGAAGTCGACGGGGCCACGGCCGGCGTTGGCCTCGCCAGTGATACTGATGTCATTGGCCTTGCAGTAGTGCTTGGCACAGCTGCGGAAGAGGGCCTGCACCTTCTTCTCGGGCAGAGAAACCCCGTGGTGCCACAGCATCTGCCACTCGTCCTGGTGCTCAACGCCGTGCCGGAACGCCTGGATGATGGCGTCAACGAACTGTGGGAACTCGGACGGATCCTTCGCGACGTAGCCGAGGGGGGAGCGCGCCGCGATCTGTCCGCCGGCCTCCCACCACCGAGTACGCAAGGCCGGGTCCTTGTCGACCGGATAGGGCTCGTGCTCCTCGCCCTCCAAGGCCGTGAGGTAGGCGGCCACAACGTCGGGATTCTGACGTGCGAGCTTGGCCTTCTGCCGGCTGTCGACGTTGCGAGCGATGTCGTAGTTGAAGTTGCCCCGCAGCTCCTCGCTGTGATTGCGCCAGGCGTAGCGCCAGAAGCCGTTGGCGGTGACGACGGGGATGTCCTTGAGGAAGCGCTTCGGCACCAGAAGGACAGGCCCAGGCTTGTCGAGGAACGGGTTGGCAGGCAACTCGACCTCCCGGGACTGCCAGCAGGCGAACTCCGCGCTCCAAGAGGCGTTGCGGACACGGAAAGGCTGCATCGGCACGTTGTGGCGCCGTGCGACCTGCTGGGTGTACTCGATGAAGAAGCTCTTGAGGACGTTGCACACAACGTCACTCATGCGGTCCAGACCCATGCCGCCCTGGAAGAGGCCGAGCATCTCCATGTGAGGGACGTTGTTGAAGCCGAGACCGAGCGCGGTCTTCACCCCCTCCAACATGCCCTGCTGCAAGCCCCGGCCAGCACCCGAGCCGTTGGGGTTGCCGCTGGCGAGGCCAAGGCAAAACTCGGCGGGCTCGGGAAAGAGAAGCAGGGCCTGAGCCTGCTTCCAGGCAAGGGACTTCTCGTTGCCCTGGGACTGCCGGACGAGGTCGAAGACCAAGCGGAAGAAGTCGAGGATGTGGTTATGCGCCCCAAACCAGAGCTCGTCGTCGTCCGGGTAGATCAGGAACGGGTCGACCGACAGCGGGGTGTCCGCAGGAAGGTAGGTGTCGAACCAGGTGTCCTGCTTGCTGGTCTGGATGCCGTAGTACTCACCGAACCTCATGGGCGTGCCTCCTTCGTGGCATGCCGGACGACCGTCGTCCGGCAAGTGCGCACGCTTACGCCCACCCATGAGAAATCCCACTACCGGTACCCCGGAGTCAAGATCCTCGGCTAGAGTTCCGTCTGAGACCGCCAAATCTCGTGGAACCCCGGCTGGGCGTGCGTGGACCTCAGAGTCGACGTATCGACCACCGGGGTCCTTCTCGTTCATGCGCTGCCGGACACCGTATCAAACGAGCCGTCACTTTCTGTGTGTCTGGTTCGAACCGCCGGCAAGATGTGAGGGCCATCACTTTCAACCCCAACATCTAGTGCTTGAAAGGCGAAAACTCACTAGATGTTGCCGGGACGGCGTTGTCGGGGCGCGCAGCTATAATCCACGACCTTCCCTTCATCAATTACGCAGAGTAGCGGCCGAATCGGTACATTTGGTCGCGGTGAAACACCGTGGGTGGCAGCACGCCCGCCGGAGAGGGCCACCTGTTCGCCCACCTGCACAACGTCGCTGAGGTGAAGAAGGCGAATCTCTTCGCGGGCACCGGGGTCGGTCAGCCGCAGTGGCGGCCACGGAGTGGGTGGGCACGCTCGATCTCACGTTCACTGCCTCCGGCAGACCGACCCGAGGGCCCCAGCTCGGCACGAGTCCCGGTGTCCCCTTCGTGCTGGCCGCAGACGGGGAAGCAGTGACACCGGCGGCGGTGGGTGGCTGGGTTTGGACCGTACTGCCGACGAGCCGACTCCCGGGTGGTCGACTCCCGCGAGGCCGACGACGGGCAGCTGATCCGCCGCCGCCGGTCCTGCCCGGAGTGCGGCAAGCGGTTCACCACCGTCGAGGAGGCGGTGCTGGCCGTGGTCAAGCGCAGTGGGGTGACTGAGCCGTTCAGCCGGACGAAGATCGTCGGCGGGGTGCGCAAGGCGTGCCAGGGCCGGCCGGTCGACGAGGACTCGATCGCGCTGCTCGCGCAGAAGGTCGAGGAGACGGGCGGGCCAAGGGGGCGGCCGAGATCCCGAGCCACGAGGTGGGGCTGGCGATCCTGGGCCCGCTGCGGGACCTGGACGAGGTCGCCTACCTCCGCTTCGCCAGCGTCTACCGGTCCTTCGACTCGCTCGCCGACTTCGAGCGCGAGATGTTGGAATGGCACCCCTGCCGGCCGTCCCTGTCCGCTTTAGCCCACTCAGCAATGCCGAGTGGGAGAAGGGCAGCGCTTGTCTCAGCGCTTGCAACCCAGCCCTTTAATCTAGATAGTCTTAAAACGGCTGACAGAAGTCGCCCCTACCCCACTGCGTATAGCGCCATCAGGAGCTCAGATTCAATTCTATGGCGTTGTGCCTGCTGAGAGGGCTATGTTATCGATAGATATCGATCACTGGCTTGTCGCCGCGTGTTCACCTCCATTACCGTGGCTGCATTGGAAGCGACGCCCATCGGCACCCTTGATGCATTCCTCTAATCGTTAAGTGTGCCCATTTTAATGTCTAGTCCCGTTGTGAAATTGGAGGAGAGTGTGAGCAGCCAAAAGGATCATTGCCCGATTGCTCAGGAGGAATTCCCGAGTGAGGTTGTGGAAGGTCGGCGCGTGTGTTGTCGATGCGGTAAAGCATGGCCTCACCGCCGACGGCCCTAGTTGTGGAGACCACAGGACCTGCCGAAGAGGTTGGCATGGCTGTACAGCCATCAGTACAGCCAAGCCGGCCGACGGACGCAGTCCGGAGCCGACAGGAAGCGACACGACGGGCAGGTCAGCGGCAGTCGTCGACGCTGACCGACAGAGGTCTTGATCTTTGCAAGGCAGGGGTTAGGGGTTCGAGTCCCCTGGGCTCCACCATCTACGCTCCTCACCTGCGGTTTCGCAGTCTGCATGATTGACTAGTACAACGTCAGCACAGATCAGGCTTGATCTTGGCCCGACGAGGGTCGACCGCGACACGCATCCCGACGATGCCCCGTGGCCGGGCCCGCTCCGGCCACCAGTGCTCTTCCTAACCGATGCTCGCGTCGGCATGCTGGCGGGGTGGACAACCCGCCCGCTTCCGCACCGCTCACCTTGCACCTGTACTGCAGGGTCGACGTGCTGGTTACCGATGCTCAAGCTCTCGCGGACCGGGTTGTTGCCGAGCTGCGAGACGCGGATATCGACTGGTCGAAGGAAGACGACGATCTCGAATCGGCGACCGCGGAGCTGCGCGGCAACGTCGCTGTGTCGCTCGGGGCAGTGGCGGACATCAGCCGCATGGTCGAAGACGTGCCCGGAGTCGAGTTTCGAGGCGGTTTGTGTTGGTCGGAGCCGGGTCCGCCTCGGGAGATGTTCAGCCCAGCAAGCCAGCAGTAGGGGCGGGTTTCGCAGCATCCGTAGTCGGCTGTCGCCCTGTTGCACACCGATCGGGCCGGACAGCGATGGCACAGGCATCTCGCTCCAGTGTGGCGAGGACGTCGGCGGCGTCGAACGCTTCGCCGGGCGCCGCGGAGCCCGAGCCCCGATGGCGTCCGTCGAGGAGTCGGACGGCGCCTTCGACGACGATCGGCGCGGTGACGGCGTAGATGTCGCGCCCGGTCGCACTGGTCCGCCGGGTGTCCGTGCCATGGCGTACGACGACGTCCACGACGAACCGCTGTGCCGATCGTCCGTGCTCGTCGGTCGAGGCCGGCGCCGGCGTGGCGGCGTCATGGAGATCCTCGAGCGGGGCGGTGTTGAGGTATGAGCGAAGCTCGCCCACGTCAAGGTGACGATCGAGCGTGACCACCTCGGAGAACGGCAGCTGCACGACCGACTGGTCGCCCAGCGGCGACGGGTAGGACCAGGTACCGGATGGTGCGGGACTCTCCAGCGGGGTCAGCGCGCCGCCGCGGATCACCAGGCGGGTCGCAGTGTTGCGCGCCCCGGTGGCTCGGGTGCCGGCGGTCGGCCACCAGCGATCCAGGCCGATCGCGACCTCGACCTCGTCAGCTTGCGAGCCACCGTCGAGCGCGGCCGTGACCAGCAGGTCGGCGAGACCGCCGTAGAAGGCCATGGCGGGGACGACGACAACGCCGGCGGCTCGGGCAGGGGCGTCGAGGTCGCGGTACAGCGCCTGTACGACCGGCTGCTCGGCGGTGACGTCGAGGTAGTGGGCGCCGGCCTCGACCGCAGCGTGGGCGAGTGGGAGCGCGGTGTCGAGGAACGGCCCGGCGCAGTTGATGACTGCGCCGGTACCGGCGACCGCCCGCCGGAGCAGGTCGGGATCGTCGATGCCCACCACCCGGCGTTCGAGGACTGCGTGTCGGGGCGGGACGGCGGCCAGGCGCTCGGCGTTGCGGCCGGCCAGCACGGGAACGAGCCCGCGGCGCTGCAGTTCGTCGACGACGAAGCGCCCAGTGTGACCGGTGGCGCCATAGACGAGGACTCGATCGGTTGCGTTCACGGGATCATCGTCGGGCGCAGCGCCGGTCCAGGACCAGTGTCTGAAACGACGCGGGCCGTACAGTTTGGGACATGCTCAGGATCGCCCTCGTCATGCACGGCTCCGCGATGCTCTACGAGGTCGCGATCGCTTCCGAGATCTTCGGCATCGACCGTTCCGAGCTGTCCCCCACCGGCAGGTGGTACGACCTCGTGGTCTGCACCGCCGACGGCGCTCCGCACCCCTGGCTGGCGCACCTGCCGACCATGTCGTACGCCGGGATCGCCCATGTCGACACCGTCGTCGTGCCGTCGTCCGACGACCTCGACGACAACCCCGACCCGGAACTCGTCGACGCGCTACGCGCGGCCCACGACCGCGGCGCCCGAATCGCCTCCCTGTGCACCGGGGCGTTCGTCCTCGCGGCGGCCGGAGTGCTGGACGGCCGGGTCGCGACGACGCACTGGATGCACGCCGAGGATCTCGCCCGCCGCTACCCGCAGGTCGACGTCCGGCCCGACGTGCTCTACGTCGACGAGGGCGACGTGCTCACCTCGGCCGGCAAGACGGCGGCGCTCGACCTCTGCCTCCACCTGGTCCGCCGCGACCTCGGCGCCGCGGCCGCCAACGGGATCGCGAGGCGGCTCGTCGTGCCTGCCCACCGGAGCGGCGGTCAAGCGCAGTTCATCACCCCACCCGCCGAGCCACGAAGCCCGGACGGTCTCGCACCCACCCTCGAGTGGGCACGTGCCCGTCTCGACCAACCCCTGACCGTGCGCGACCTCGCCGGACACGCCAACCTCAGTACCCGCCAGCTTGCCCGCCGGATGCAGGCGGAGTTCCGAGCCGGGCCGCTCGACTGGCTCCACCAACAGCGGATCGCCCGCGCCCAGGAACTCCTCGAACGCACCGACGCCTCGATCGACCAGGTCGCGACCAGCTGCGGCCTGGGGACCGCCACCACCCTGCGCCGGCACTTCCACCGCGCCCTCGGCGTCACCCCCACGGCGTACCGGACAACGTTCCGCCTGGAGTGACACCGCGGAGCAGATGAGCCGGTGTCGGCGTGTGGACCGGTACCCGACCGTCGCAGTCAGGCATTCGCCCTCCCCTCTCCCTCGAAACGTGGAGTGCTCAGCAGTTCCAAAGTCGTCCTGTGGTGCGCGAACGCGTACCGGGAGCCGCTGTACCCCCTGGCACCCCGTGGCACGATCGGTGCCGGCGGGAGGTGGCACGGATGCGGTCGCGGCGGATCACCCGTACCTCGGTGGTGTGCGCCGGCCTGCTGACGTTCCTGGTCACCGGCTTCGTCTGGGCAGGTGCGGTCGAGGCGTACCAGAAGGCCGTGGCTCTGCGCGACCACGGCCTGGTCGTGACCGCCACCGTGCGCGAGGTGCACCGGCTCGGTGACGACAGCTACGTCAGGGTGCGGTTCACGACCGCCGACGGCACGGTCGTGGAGACCGACGTGCACGACTTCCGGGTCGATCCGGAGCCCGTCGAGGGCCAGACGATGCGGATCCGCTACGCCGCCACCGACCCGGTGGACCATGTCCAGGACGCCCGCCATCGCCCCGACTTCGTGGACGTCTGGCTGCGGGCGATCGGCGGCGCGGCCCTGCTGGTCTTCGGGACCGTCGTGGTGGTGGGGTCGTGGGCGATGGTCGGTGAGGTCCGGCCGTGACGGCGGGGCGGACGGACCGCGTTCGTCGCCGACCGACGAGTGGAAGCGGTCCCGGGATGGCCCGGCCGGCGACCGGGCGACGGCGGAGGCAGGTTAGCGTCGGGGCGTGAGCACCGGATCCCCCCGCGTCCTGCCCGCCGAGAGCGGCATCGCCGAGGCCGCCGCCGTCCTGCGCGACGGCGGGCTGGTGGCGTTCCCCACCGAGACCGTCTACGGACTCGGCGCGAACGCGCTCGACGCGCGGGCCGCCGCCCGGATCTTCGAGGCGAAGGCCCGGCCCAGCTTCGACCCGCTGATCACCCACCTGGCCGACGCCGCCGACCTGGAGAAGCTGGTCGGGCCGGTGCCGCCGGCGGTCGCCGCGCTGGCCGAGCGGTTCTGGCCGGGGCCGCTGACGCTGATCGTGGACCGGCCGGCGGAGATCCCGCCGATCGTCACCTCCGGGCTGGACACCATGGCGGTGCGGGTGCCGGACGAGCCGTCCGCGCGGGCGCTGATCCGGGCCGCCGGGGTGCCGGTGGCCGCTCCCAGCGCCAACCGGTTCGGGCAGCTCAGCCCCACCCGGGCCGAGCACGTGGTGAAGGGGCTCGGTGGGGCGGTCGACGTGGTCCTCGACGGCGGGCCCACCCGGTGCGGCATCGAGTCGACCATCGTGGACGCGCGCGGCGCGCAGCCGGTGGTGCTGCGCCTCGGCGCGCTCGCCCTCGAGGACCTGGTCGAGGCGGTGGGGCCGGTGACCGTACGCCCGGGCAGTTCGGGGCAGCCGGTGGCGCCGGGCACGCTGGCGGCGCACTACGCGCCGCGTACCCCGTTGCGGGTGGTGGCGGGCGCGCGGCCGACGGCCGGCGACGGTGTCCGGCGCGGCTTCCTGGCCTTCCGGGAGCCGCCGGCCGACGGGTACTCGGCGGTGGAGGTGCTCTCGTCCGACGGGGACGTGACGGAGGCCGCCGCCCGGCTCTTCGACGCCCTGCACCGGCTCGACGCGGCCGGGGTGACCGAGATCCTCGCCGAGGCGGTCCCGGAGGAGGGCGTGGGGCGGGCGATCAACGACCGCCTGCGCCGCGCCGCCGCCACCTGGGACACCGCCGGCTGACGGTCACCTGCATGGGCCGGCGGCCCGGGGGTACGGATTGGAGACAACGACCCCCCGGAAAGTGAGGTGTGATCATGCCGACCGCACGCGACATCATGACCGCCGACGTGACCTGCGTCCGCGAACAGGACGACCTGCGTGCCGCCGCCAGGCGGATGGCCGAGCTGGGCGTGGGTTCGCTGCCCATCTGCGGCGACGACAACCGCCTCAAGGGCATGCTGACCGACCGCGACATCGTGGTGAAGGTCCTGGCCCAGGGGAAGGACCCGGCCAACGTGACCGCCGGGGAGCTGGCCCAGGGCGAGGCCGTGACCATCGGCGCGGACGACGACGCCACCGAGATCCTGCGCACCATGGGCCAGCATCAGGTACGCCGGCTGCCGGTGATCGACGGGCACGAGCTCGTCGGGATCGTGGCGGTGGCCGACGTGGCCCGGTCGCTGCCGGAGCGCCCGGTGGGTGACCTGATCGAGGCCATCTCCGAGCGGTCCTGACCCCCGTCGTACCGTCGATCGCCGCCCCCGTCCCCGGCCGGAGGGCGGCGACGTCGTGTGGGCGGGGTGCCGACGAACGTCATGTCAGCCTGTTCCGTCGCCGTCCTCCGTCCGTACCCGTGCGGTGGCCGACGAATCGGACGGGGCGTGCCCGTGGTCGACCCCCACTGGTGGGGGCAGGCGGTCGACGAGCCGGGTCAGCGCGCCGTTGGCGAAGGTCGCGCCGAGCGCCGACCCGGTGGCGATGCCCCAGCCGACCGGACCGAGCGGGGTGCAGCCGAAGAACTGGCTCACGCCGGGGGTCTGCACCACGGCGGCCAGCACGCCGAGCGACACGGCGGTGGAGGCGAGCACCGCCGGACTGGTCCCGCCGGCCAGCACCGTCTGGCCGAGCTGGGTGCCGACCAGCGACACCAGCGCCACCGTCCCGGCCCGGCGCTCCCGCGCGCCGGTGTAGCGGGACAGCGTCCAGCCGGCCGTCGCGCCCAGCGTGGTGGCCGCCGCACGCAGGCCGATCTCCCTGGTCATGGTGCCGCCGAGCGAGGTGTCCGGCCCCTCCCGGAGCAGCCCGTCGGCGTGGTCGCCGCCGGGCGGCCGCACCGCGATGGCCAGCGCCGGGGCCAGGTCGGTGAGCAGGTTGACCAGGAGGAGCTGCCGGCCGTTCAGCGCGGAACGGCCGGTCGCCGCGGCGGTCAGCACGCTGAACGCGATCTCGCCCAGGTTGCCGCCGACCAGGATGCTCAGCGCGTGGCGTACCGAGGACCACATCGCCCGCCCCTCGACCAGGGTGGCGATGATGGTCTCCAGCCGGTCGTCGGTGACCACCAGGTCGGCGGCGGCCCGTGCGGCGGGGGTGCCCCGTTGACCGAGGGCGATGCCGACGTCGGCCAGCCGGATCGCCGGCGCGTCGTTGGCGCCGTCCCCGGTCATCGCCACGGTCCGGCCGCACTTCTGCAACGCCTGGATGATCCGGACCTTGTGCGCCGGGGTGCAGCGGGCCACCACGTCCGTGCGGGCCAGCCGGTCGGCCAGCGCGTCGTCGTCGAGCTGCTCCAGCTCCGTCGCGGTGACCACCCGCTGTCCCTCGTGGTCGGGGCTGATGATCGAGGCGATCGCCTCGGCAGTGGCCGGATGGTCCCCGGTGATCATGATGGTGTGCACGCCGGCCTGCCGGATCCGGTGCACCGCGGGGGCGGCGGACTCGCGTACCCCGTCGGCGAGCGCGACGAAGCCGACGAAGACCAGCCCGTGCACCTCCTCGTCGGTCACCTGCTCGGCGTCCACCCGGCACTCGGCGACGGCGAGGATCCGGTGTCCCGCCCCGGCCCGGTCGGCGAGCATGGCGTGCAGCCCGTCCCGGCCCTCGTCGTCGAGCGGCTCGTCCGGCCCGTCCGGGGTACGCCAGGCGCTGCACCGGGGCAGCACCGTCTCCGGCGCCCCCTTCACGCTCAGCAGCAGCCGGTCCCCGGCCCGCCCGATGGTCGCGTGGTAGCCCCGGGACGGCTCGAACGGCAGCCCACCGACCGCCGTCCAGCCGTCCGCGCCGGTCTGCTCGGTCACGCCGGCGTCCCGGGCGCCGTACCGGACGGCCCGGTCGGTGTGTTGCGGCAGCTCCTCCGGATCCTGCGCGTACGGGGTGGCGCGCAGTGCGACCGCCAGGGTGCGGCGCAGCGTGTCGTCGAGCTGGTCCACCGGGGCGTACCGGTCGTCGTCGCCGACCCCGGCCAGCATCAGCTTCCCCTCGGTGAGGGTGCCGGTCTTGTCGAAGCAGAGCACGTCCACCCGGCCCAGGGCCTCGATGGTGCGCGGGTTGCGGACCAGCGCGCCGTGCTCGGCGAGCCGCCGGGCCGCCGCCAGCTGGGCGGCGCTGACCAGGAACGGCAGCCCTTCCGGCACCGACGCCACGGCCAGGTTCGCGGCGGTCGCCGCCGTGTCCGCCAGCGGTACGCCCCGCAGCAGCCCCGCCCCGGCGACCGCGACCGCCGAGCCCGCCGCCAGCGGTACCGCCGCGTTGGTCAGCCGGCCGAGTCGGGCCTCCACCCCGCTGGCGGGAGGCGCCTGCCGGGCGAGGGCCAGGCTGCGACCGGACTCGGTGTCGGCACCGACCGCCACCACCACGGCGGTGCCGTGGCCGGCCGCGACGGTGGTGCCCTCGTAGAGCATCGAGTGCCGGTCGGCGACGGCGGCGGCGACCACCGGCTCGGCGGACTTCGCCACCGGCAGCGACTCGCCGGTCAGCGACGACTCGTCGGTCTCCAGCCCGTCGGCGGTCAGCACCCGGCAGTCGGCCGGCACCGCGTCGCCCGGCCCGAGGACGATCACGTCGCCGGGCACCAGCTCCTCGGCGGCGATCACCTGCTCGCCACCGTCCCGGCGCACCTGGGCGGTGACCGCCGAGCGGGACAGCAGTTCGGCCAGGGACCGTTCGGTGGTGCGCTGGTGCACCGCCCCGGCCAGCGCCGACCCGCCCACCACCCCGCCCACCAGGGCGGCGTCGACCAGCGATCCGAAGGCGGCGGAGAGCACCGCCCCGGCGGCCAGCACCGGGGTGAGCGGGTTGGCCAGTTCGTCGACGAAGGCGCGCAGCAGGCCGCCCGTGCCGGGGGTGCCGCTGACGCCGTCGCCCCGCCGCCGGTGGGCCTCGGCGTCGGTGAGCCCTTCCGGGGCGCTGTCGAGCTGGCGCAGCACGGTCTGCACCGGCATCAGGTGCCAGGCGGTGCTGGCCGGCGCGGGGGTGCCGGTCGGGTCGGGCAGCCGGTGCGCCCGCCACACGCCGTGCGCGAAGGCCAACGCCGCCGCGCCGTTCACGGCGGCGAGGGTACGGGCGGGCAACTGTTCGGGGTCGGCGGTGAACGCGCCGAGCGCGCCGAGGCCGGTGCCGGCCATGGAGATGCGGATGTTCTGCCGGGTCATCCGCCGGGCCGTGCCGACCGCCTCGATCATCAGCGCCGGGATCCGCAGGTCGGTGCCGACCAGCAGGTGGGCGCCCCAGGGCGGCAGATCCTCCGGGGAGGCCATGCCGAGGCCGCAGTCGGAGGCTGCCAGCGCCGCCCGGTCCCCGGAGACCAGCATCACCACCGCGCCGTCGCGTTGCAGGGCGCGTACCGAGTCGGCCAGGTGTGCCCCGCCGGGCAGGACGGCGTCGGCGAAGCCGTACCGCTGCGGGTCGTCGTCGGCCACCACCAGCCGCAGGCCGGCCTGCCGGGCGGCGGTGGGCAGCGCGTCGACGCCGGGCGCGGGCTCCGGCTCCACCCGGACCACCGCGGCCAGGGTGCCGTGGTGGGCGAGGCCGAGGAGCAGGCCGCCGCCGTCGCGCAACCGGCGGCTGTCCGGGGTGTCAGCGGGGTCGTCGACGTCGAGTCCGGGCAGCGGCCCGAGCCGCCAGCCGTCGGCGTCCCGGGCGGCGTCCGGGTGGTCCGGGTCGAAGAGCGCGAACGCCCGGGCGGCCACCTCGCCGGTGTCCCGGTCGGCCAGCGGGGCCAGGTCCGCCAGCACGCCCCGCTCCGAGCCGAGCACGGCGGCGTCCAGCACCACGGTGTCGATCCGGTCGAGTTCCCGCAGCACACTGCGGTCCATCGCGATCACGCCGCGCCGGGCCAGGATCCGGCCGAGCTGCGCGGCGTACCCTTCCCGGCCGCTGCCGGGGGCCTTGGGCAGCGAGGCCAGGCCCAGCGCGGCGGCCCGTTTGCGTCCGACGACCGGGAGCGCCGCCGCGGCGGCGGCCGCGCCGGTGCCGAGCGCCGAGGTGACGTACCGCTCGGCCGGGCCGTCCGGCTTGGGGCGGGGCCGTTCCGTCGTGGGGGAGCGCGCGGCGGCCCGCTCCGGGTCCCCGGTCAGCCTCGGCTCGGCCTTGTTCCAGGTCGACAGCTGGGCGCGGGCCTCGCCCCACTGGACGATCCGCTGCGCGCCGTCCAGGGCGATCCCCGCCCAGCCGCCGGTGAGGCCCTGCACGACCGCCTCGGCGAGCGGGAAGATCACGTCGGCGCGCGGGTCGGCGCGCAGCCCCCGGTCGGCGAGGGCGTGCAGCTTCGGGTGCAGGTCGATGGCGGCGAGCAGGCCGGACACCTCGCCGGGGACCGGGGTGAAGGGCAGGATCCGGGTGGCCGCCGAGATGGTCAGGCCCAGCGCGTCCGAGACGAGCGCGCCGAGGGTGCGGGGCGTGCGCGGCCCCTCCTCGGGTGGGTGCGGTGGCGGGACGTCCGGGTCCGGCTCGTGCGGGCAGACCCGCTCGGTGCGGGCCACCGTGGCGATCAGGTCGCGCAGCTTCGGCCGCGGCTCCTCGACGGCCACCACCACCCGGCCGGAGGGGGCGTTCACCCGGGCCCAGGCCACCCCGGGCATCCGTTCCAGCGCCTGTTCGACCTGGTAGGCCAGCCGGTCACCGCCGTCCTGGCAGACGCCGTGCACCTCGATGTGGTGCCGTCCGTCGCGGGACCACACCCGGCGCTTGGTCAGCCCGGCCGCGCGGACCAGCCGGGAGGCGGCTGCGCCGACGGTACGGGACGCGTCGCCGACCAGCGGCGGCATCGGCGGCACCGGCACCGGCGGGAGCACCCGGCCGGCGAGCCGGCCCAGCGTCGTCATCGAGCGGTACGGCCGAGCCGTCGGCCCCGCTCCTCGCCGTGCACGCCGCCGCTCCTGCCGTACGCCATCTCGCCTCCCGCGCTCGTCAGGCGACCTGGCTTCCCGCCTCGACGCCCGTTATGCCGCCGGTACAGGGGAAGTTTCCGCTGCTGGTGGGGCATGGACGCAGGTGGCCGTGGAATCCGGGTGGGCGTCGGAGGAACCCAGGGGAGGTCGGGATGAGCGCGATCACGCGACACCTCAGCGGCGGCCACGAGACGGTCCGCGCGTACGCCCGTCGGGTGGAGATCCCGATGCTGGGCGAGGTGGCGGTACCGTCACCGGACAAGGTCGCCTACTACGCCGGCCTGGGTGTGCTCGCCGCCCTTCAGGTCATCGAGTGGCCGCTCGCCCTGGTGATCACCGCCGGGCATCTCCTCGCCGACCAGCACCTCTCCGGGCTCGCCAAGGGCGTCGGCGAGGCGCTCGAGTCGGCCTGAGGCCCTTCGCCGCCCGCGTCGGCGGGCTCCCGGTGTCCGCCGCGGCTGGCGGGAGTGCGGCATCAGCCTGACGGAGCGTGCGGGTCCTGCGGGGGTCCGGCACACCGGTTCGCACGCTTTGCTCTGCACCCACGGACGCGCCGGCAACGATGCGTGAGGGTGGCGCTCGTAGCTGATCGGGCTGTCTCCGCCGATCGCGCTGGTCGAAGCGGTGTCGCGTCCATGGGTGCAGAGCAAAGGGCGGATCGAGGGTGGCCGGGCCGACCCGCTGCGAGCACCCAGAGTGATCAGGAGGCCCAGTCACTACGAGTGACCGGCGATGTGGGTGAGCTGGCGGCTGTCCGCGTGCGGCCGGCGGCGGGCCGGCAGGTGAGTTGACCTCAACCCGGGTTGAGGTCGCAGGCTGGGCCCATGCTGATCGAACTGCTCCGGTCCGAGGCGGGCCGGATCACGACGCCCCGCCATGGGTGCGCGGCGGGCCGGGCCACGACGCCCCGCCACCCGCACCGGCCGGCACGACCGCCGTCGCCGGCCCGTACCGACCGGTGGTACGGCCCGGCGGTCGGTCGATGACGGCGACGGTCGAGGCGGCCACCCCGGTCGCCCGCCTGTACGACCCGCGCCTGCGCGCGATGACCGTGGGCATCGTCGCCCTGGTGTCCCTGCTGGCCTTCGAGGCGCTGGCCGTGGGCACCGCGATGCCCACGGTCGCCCGGGCGCTCGACGGCCTCGCCCTCTACGCGCTCGCCTTCGGTGGCCCGTTCGCCGCCGGGGTGCTCGCCATGGTGCTCTCCGGCATCTGGTGCGACGTCCGAGGGCCGCGCGTACCGATGTGGACCGGCGTCGGACTGTTCGTGGCCGGGCTGCTGCTGGCCGGCAGCGCCACCGCGATGGGGCAGCTCGTCGTCGGGCGGGCGGTACAGGGCCTCGGCTCGGGGCTGCTCTCGGTCGCGCTCTACGTCGTGGTGGGCCAGGCGTACCCGGAGGAGCTGCGCCGGAAGGTGTTCGCCGCGTTCGCCGCCGCCTGGGTCGTACCCTCACTGGTCGGTCCGGCGGTGGCCGGGCTGATCGTCGAGCACCTGGGCTGGCGATGGGTCTTCCTCGCCGTGCCGGCGGTGGCGGTGCCGGCGGCGCTGCTGGTCCAGCCCGGCCTGCGGTCGCTGCGCACGCCGGGCGTCGCCGGGCTGCCCGCCGGGGCGCTGGCCCGGATCGGCTGGGCGGCCGGGGCGGGGGTGAGCGCCGCACTGCTGCACCACGGGGGGCAGCAGCGCGGCGCGTCCGCCGTACCGCTGGTGGTGGTCGCGCTCGTCGGCCTGGGCGTCTGCGCGCCCCGGGTGCTGCCGGCCGGTTTCCTGCGCGCGGCCCGCGGCCTGCCCACGGTGATCGGGCTGCGCGGGCTCGCCTCGGCGGCGTTCGTCGGGGCCGAGGTGGTGATCCCGCTGATGCTCTCCCGCGAGCGGGGATTCACGCCGACCGCCGCCGGTCTGGTGCTCACCGTCGGCGCGCTGGCCTGGTCGGCGGGCTCCTGGTTGCAGGGACGGCTGCCCGCGCCCCGCACGTCGGCGACGTTGCCCCGCGCCGGGCTGGCCTGCATCTCCGCCGGCACCGCCACGGTCGCCCTGACGGTGTGGCCGGCGGTGCCCGTGGCGGTCGGGGTGCTCGGCTGGGCGGTGGCCGGCGCCGGGATGGGTCTGCTCTACCCGTCGTTGTCCGTGCTGACCCTGGAGCTGTCCGCCCCCGACGAGCAGGGACGCAACAGCTCGTCACTGCAACTGGGCGACTCGCTCTTCGCCGCCACCGTGCTCGCGCTCACCGGCGCCGTGCTCGCCGCCGGCGCCGCACCCGGGCCGATGGACTACGCGGGGACCCTCGGCGTCGCCGCAGCCTGCGCGCTGCTCGGCCTCCTCCTGGCCCACCGGGTCGCCCCTGCCGCCTGAGGGGAGCCCCGGCCGACCCACGGGGGTGTCGGACGCCGGGCGGGATCGGGAGATCCTGCCTGACCGGGTGGGCTGGGCGGCCAGGATGAGAAGGCGATGAGCTTCCTGACGATCCTGGTCGCCATGGCCGACCTGCTGACATGACGTCACGATCGGGTCGGCCGTCCCGTCGACACGGCGACAGGGAGGAGCCGAGATGAAGGTTCTGGTCACCGGAGCGGGCGGCACGCTGGGGCGGGCGGTGCTGCCCCGGCTGCGCGCCGACGGGTTCGACGTGCGGGCGACGAGCCGGCGTCCCCGGCACGACCCGGGAGCGGACTGGGCGGTGATGGACCTGGCCAGCGGGGCCGGGCTGGACGAGGCGGTGGCCGGCACGGACGCCGTGCTGCACCTGGCGTCGCTGCCGAACAGCCGGCACACCCACCGGGTGGATGTGCTCGGCACCCGCCGGCTGGCGCTCGCCGCCGGCCGGGCCGGCGTCGGTCACCTGGTGTACGTCTCGATCGTCGGCGTCGACCGGGTTCCGCTGCCCTACTACCGGCACAAGCTGGCGGCGGAGCGGGTGGTGGGCGCCGGGCCGGTGCCGTGGACGGTGCTGCGGGCCACCCAGTTCCCGCCGTTCCTGGACGGGTTGCTGCGGGTGTCGAGCCGGCTCGGCCCGGTGATCGGTGACCCGGCGGTCCTCGCCCAGCCCGTCGACCAGCGCGAGGTCGCCGGCCGGCTCGCCGAACGGCTCACCGCCGGCCCGTTGAACGGTATCGAGGAGTACGCCGGTCCGCAGGTGCTCCGCTTCGACGAGGTGGTACGCGCCTGGCAGTCGGCGCGCGGCTCGCACCGTCCGCTGCTGCCGGTCCGGTTCCCCGGCCGGCTCGGCCGGGCGCTGCGGGACGGCGGTCTCACCACCACCGCCACCCCGACCGGCACGCGCACCTGGGCGGACCACCTGGATGACACGTACGGGCGAACCGGCGCAAGATGAGGGCTCCACTCGTTCACGTCCGTCCTACCGTGACGCCATGTTCACCCTCGTCGCCACCGTGATCCTGTACGTCTTCGGCTTCGTCTTCCTCTACGGAGTGATCCGGCTCGCCGTCCGGCACGGCATGGAGGACCTGGAGGCGCGCCGCCCGCAGGTGCTCCGCAGCGCGCAGAGTTCCTCCGCCGACGACGCCGCCTTCATGCGCCAGAACGCCTTCCTCGGCGGGAACTGACCGCGCCACCGCCACCGCCGACCGTCGGGCCACCCCCCGCTGTCGGGTCGCTGTCCGCGTCGACCGTCCACGTCGCCCGTGGGCGTGGTCCGACGGGCGGATCGGGGCGACGGGTGCGAGGATCGCAGCCGTGATGGGGACGCTGAAGACCGAACCTGCCCGGGCCCGCCTCGACCTGCTGGCGTCTCCGGTCGCCGCCGCGTTGGAGCAGTGGCCCGCCGACGCGCCGATCGACGTGGACGACGTGCTGGTCGCCCCGATCGACGCCGGCCTCGCCGACACGGCCGCCTTCTGCGCGGCGTACGAGGTGGGGTTGGAGGTGTCGGCCAACTGTGTGGTGGTCGCCGGCAGGCGGGAGGGCGAGATCCGCTACGCCGCCTGCGTCGTGCTGGCCACCACCAGGGCCGACGTCAACGGCGTCGTCCGCAGGACGCTGGGTGTCCGCAAGGCGAGCTTCGCGTCGATGGACGACGCGGTCGAGCTGACCGGGATGGAGTACGGCGGGATCACCCCGATCGGGCTGCCGGAGTCCTGGTCGATCCTGGTGGACTCCCGGGTGATCGCCGCCCCGCACGTGATCGTCGGATCCGGCGTACGGCACAGCAAGATCGCGATCCCGGGGCCGGCGCTCGGCGCCCTGCCCGGTGCGACGGTGATCGAAGGGCTGGCCAGGTCGGCCCAGTGACTCACCGGCGTCGATCCCGTTTCATGTGAAACAGTCCCGACGCCGGTCCTTACCGCTGGGGTGTCAGGCCGCCTCGCGGCGGTCCACCTCCTGGAGCGCGGCGAGCAGCGTCTCCGGCTCCTGCGCGCCGGTCACCGCGTACCGGCCGGCCAGCACGAAGGTCGGCACGCTGCGCACGCCGAGCTGGTGGGCGGCGGTCAGGTCGGCGGCGACCTCGCGCCGGCCGAGGTTCGACTCCAGGTGCTCCCGGGTCTCGGTCTCGTCGAGGCCGACGGAGACGGCGAGCGCGACCAGGGCGTCGCGCGAGGCGACGTCGACACCGTCGGTGAAGTGCGCCCGGTAGAGCGCCTCGACGACCTCCTCGGACCGGCCGCGCTCGGCGGCGAACCGGACCAGGCGGTGCGCCTCGAACGTGTTGGCCTGCACCGCGCGGTCGAAGCGCATCTCCAGCCCCACGCCGGCCGCGACCTGCGTCACCTGGGCGGCCATCGCCTCGGCCCGCTCCCGGCCGCCGAACTTGTCGGCCAGCGCGTCGACCAGCGGACGCGGCTCGGTGACCGGCGTCGGGTCGAGCTGGAACGGCCGGTACGTGACGGTCACGTCGCCGTCGTACGACTCCAGCGCCTGCTCCAGCCGGCGCTTGCCGATCCAGCACCAGGGGCAGACCACGTCGGCGTAGATCTCGATCTCCATGATCGAGGTGAACGCCCAGCTCAGGACGCTTGTTCCCGGACCTGGCGCTTGAGTCGGGCGAGGATCGCGGTGCCACCCCGTACGCGCAGCGGGCTGATCGCCTGGGCCAGCCCCATCCGCTGGTAGAGGTCGTCCGGCACGGCCAGCACCTCGTCGGCGCTCGCCCCGGCCAGTCCTTCGGCGAGGATGCCGGCGAAGGCGCGGGTGGTCGGCGCCTCCGGCGGGCAGTCGAAGACCGTGCTCACCGTGCGGTCGGGCTCGACGGTCGCCCGGAGGAAGAAGGCGGTCTGGCACTCCGGAACCTGCTCCAGGTCGTCGCGGTCCGTCCCGGCCGGCAGCGGCGGGATGACGTCGGCGTACTCGAGCAGCAGTTCGAGCACCAGGTCCTTCGGCGCGGCGGCGAACTCCTCGACGATCTCGGCCAGCTTGGTCGGCATCTCGGGCATCCCGCCAGGCTACCGCCGCCCGCACGGCACGCCGACCGGTCCACCCCGCCACCGACCGGCCGGTCCGCCCACCACCGACGCCCGCCACCGCCCCGGACGCGCGGCGGAGCACGCGCACGAGTCGGCCCGGCACCCCACCGAGGAGGGGTGCCGGGCCGTTGTCGTGGTCCCGCCGGACGGGCGGGGGCGGCGCAGGTCTCAGGCGCTCGGGGACGCCTCGCTGATGTCGGCGAGGGCCGAGGTGGGATCGAGCTGCATGGCCAGGTCGCCCAGGGAGACGATGCCGACCAGCTTGCGGTCGTTGTCGCAGACCAGCACCCGACGGATGTTGCGCTCCCGCATCAGCGAGGCGGCCTCGGCGGCGGTGCAGTGCTGCTCGATCATCACCACCTCGCGGGTGATGATCGAGCCGATGGTGGTGGTGCCCGGGTCGCTCCGCTCGGCCACCGCGCGTACGACGATGTCGCGGTCGGTCAGCATGCCGGCGAGGGTGGCGCCGTCGGTGACCACCACGTCGCCGATGTCCGCCTCCTTCATCACCCTGGCCGCCTCGTCCAGGGGTGTCTCCGCCGGCAGGTAGACCACCTGCTTCGTCATCACGTCGCTGACCCGATACATGAGAGCCTCCACAACACCTCGGTCGATCCTGCTGCGGTACCCCGTGGCGCGATTGCTACACCCCGCCGCGCAGCGCCGCGCGCACCTCCGCCACCAGCCGTTCGACGAGCCCGTCGAGCGGCAGGTCCACCCGCTCGCCGGTGGCCCGGTCACGCAGTTCGACGTACCCGTCGGCGAGTCGGCGGCCGACCACGACGGCGCGCGGGATGCCGATCAGTTCGGCGTCGGTGAACTTCACCCCGGCGGAGACGTTCACCCGGTCGTCGACCAGCACCCGCAGGCCCGCGTCGGCCAGGCGTGCGCCCAGGTCGAGCGCCGCGTCGAGCTGCGGCCCCTTCCCGGCGGCGATCAGGTGTACGTCGCACGGCGCGACCGCCGCCGGCCACACCAGGCCACGTTCGTCGTGGTGCTGTTCGGCGATCGCGGCGACCGCCCGGGAGACCCCGATGCCGTAGCAGCCCATGGTGGGCCGGACCGGCTTGCCCTGCGCGCCGAGCACGTCGAGCGCGAAGGCGTCGGTGAACCGGCGGCCGAGTTGGAAGATGTGCCCGATCTCGATGCCTCGCCGCATGGTCAGCTCGCCGTCGGCGCACGCCGGGCAGGGGTCGCCGGGGCGTACCTCGGCCGCCTCGATCGTGCCGTCCGGGGTGAAGTCCCGGCCGCAGACCACGTTCGTGGCGTGCCGGCCCGGCTCGTTCGCCCCGGTCAGCCAGGCGGTGCCGGGGACCACCCGCGGGTCGACCAGGTAACGGACGCCGAGCTTGCCGAGGACCTGCGGACCGAGGTAGCCGCGGACCAGTTCCGGGTGGGCGTCCCAGTCGTCGAAGACCGCCACGGTGGCCGGGTGCAGGGCCGCCCCGATCCGTTTGAGGTCCACCTCCCGGTCGCCCGGCAGCCCGACCACCAGCAGTTCGGTCGTCTCCGCGCCCGGCCGGCGTACGGTCAGCACCACGTTCTTCAGGGTGTCGGTGGCGGTCCAGTCGTCGCGGCCGGCGAGGCGGCGGGTGTTGGCCAGCTCGACCAGGGAGGCGATGGTCGGCGTCTCCGGGGTGTCGTGCACCTCGGTGGCCGGACGCGCGTCCGGGTCGGTGGCGGTCGGCGCGCGGGTCGTCACCGCCTCGGTGTTCGCCGCGTAGTCGCAGGTGGTGCAGCCGACGAAGGTGTCCTCGCCGACCGGCGTGGCGGCCAGGAACTCCTCCGACGCCGAGCCGCCCATCGCGCCCGACATGGCGTGCACCACCGTGTAGTCCAGCCCCAACCGGTCGAAGACCCGCTGGTACGCGACCCGGTGCCGGTCGTACGACGCCTGGAGTCCGGCCTCGTCGAGGTCGAACGAGTAGGCGTCCTTCATCAGGAACTCGCGCCCGCGCAGCACGCCGGCCCGGGGACGGGCCTCGTCGCGGAACTTCGTCTGGATCTGGAACAAGGTCACCGGGAAGTCCCGGTACGACGAGAAGAGGTCCTTCACCAGCAGGGTGGCCATCTCCTCGTGGGTCGGGGCGAGCAGGTGCTCCGCGCCCCTGCGGTCGGCGAGGGTGAAGATGTCGTCGCCGTACTCCGTCCACCGGCCGCTGGTCCGGTACGGCTCCGCCGGCAGCAGCGCCGGGAAGTGCACCTCCTGGTCACCGATGGCGGTCATCTCCCGCCGGACGATCTCGGTCACCCGGTCCAGCACCAGTTTGCCCAGCGGCAGCCAGGTGTACCCGCCCGGCGCGGCGCGACGGATGTAGCCGGCGCGGACGAGGAGCCGGTGGCTCGGCACCTCCGCGTCCGCCGGGTCCTCACGCAGGGTCCGCAGCAGCGCAGTCGACGTACGAAGCAACATCCGCGCAGCGTACGACCGTTGCGGCCGGGGGGACGACCCGTTTCGGTCCACGGCGGTCCAGATACCGTCGGTCCGGCGGCAACCCCGCAGCCCTCGACTGACGTCTGGAGGGTCGTCGACGACCAACAGCAAAGGACCGACCCGGTGTGGACCCCCTCCTGAGTGAGTTCGACTCGTTCGTCCGTGCCCGCACGCCGGCGCTGCTGCGCTCGGCGTACCTGCTGACCGGGGACCAGCACCTGGCCGAGGACCTGGTGCAGTCGGCGCTGGCCCGTACCCACCGCTCGTGGGGCCGGCTGCACGACACGGGCAACGCCGAGGCGTACACCCGAAAGACCATGTACCACCTCCAGGTCTCCTGGTGGCGACGCCGCCGGGTGCGTGAGTCGGTGACCAGCGAGCTGCCCGAGCCCCGCCGGCACGACGTCACCGACCACGCCAGCCAGACCAGCCTGCGGATCACCCTTCGGGGCGCGCTGGCCCGGCTCTCCACGAAGCAGCGCGCCGTACTGGTGCTGCGCTTCTTCGAGGACCGCAGTGAGGCCGAGGCCGCCGAGCTGCTCGGCGTCACCGTCGGCACCGTCAAGAGCCAGACCTCCAAGGCCCTGGCCAAGTTGCGCGCCGTCGCGCCCGAGCTCGCCGAGCTGTACGTCCTGGAGGGAAGCGCCCGATGAACGACCAGCGTCTCCGGCTCGACCTGGCCGACCTGGCCGAGGAGGTCACCCCGGTCGACCTGCGGGACCGTGCCCTGCGGACGTCCCGCCGGCTCGGCATCCGGCGGGCCGTAGCCAACTCGGCGGCCGTGGTGGTGCTGCTCGGCGCGGCCACCGGCACCGCCGTCGCCATCCGTCCGGATGCCGGCCCGGCCCCGACCCTGCCCGGCGGCACCCCGTGGGCCACCGCCGACTCCACCGCACCGACGCCCCGCCCGACCGCTTCCGCGGTGCCGATCGGTCGGGTGTTCTACGTCCCGGGGTCGGGCGGGCAGTCGCCCACCGCGCTGACGGCGTGGCAACCCGGAGCCGCCCCCGTCCCGCTGATCGAACTGCCCGGTGCCGCGTCGGGTGCCGACGTGGCAGTCTCACCCGACGGCGACCGGGTGGCCTGGGTCCAGGACGCCGAACTCTGGGTCGCCGGGGTCGACGGCATCGGCCGCCGCAAGCTCCGGGACGGGGTGCTGGCCGGCTGCTGGGGCCCGGCCTGGGTGCCGTCGGTCGACGCGCTCAGTGTGGGTCTGCCGCCCCTGTCCGAGGGCCGGGCCGGCGTCCGGCGCGGCCTGGTCGACCTGCTGACCGGCGAGGTGGCGAACCTCCGGGTGCAGGGAGACGGGTGTCATCCGGTCTGGTCGGCCGACGGCCGGGTCCTCGCGTACGCGGACGCCGACGGCGGGTTGGTGCTGGCGGGTCCGGCCGGGGAACGGGTCCGCCAGGTGCCGGGGCTGGGCGGGAGTGCCGGTTGGAACAGCTACGACGTGGCCAGCCTGTCGCCAGGCGGCTCTTGGATCGCGTTGCTGCGGATCGGCGCGGGACAGGACGCCGGGGATCCGGCCCGGGACCTGGCCGCGAACGTGGTGCTGGACACCCGGACCGGCGAGGCCGTCGACCTGCCGTTGGGCGGGCGGAAGCTGCTCCAGGCGTACTTCCGGGCCGACGGCTCGCTGGTGGCCCGGGTCGAGGCACCGGACGCCAACCACCTCGTGCTGATCGGTGCCGACGGGCGTCGGATCACCGAGGTCGTCGAGCCGCCGGCGTTGAGACAGCAGCAGATCCTCGCCGTGGTCGGCTGACCCGAGCCCGGGTCCGCGCGCAGATGTCGGACAGTGGCCGCCGTCGGCGGCAACCTCCCGGCCGTGGAACCCGTCAGGAGGGGTGACGACCATGTCCGACCCCGGAGGCGACACCATGACCATCGAGCTGACCGACCGGGCTGCCCGTCCCGCACGCCCCCGCCGGGGCCGGCACGCGATGACGGGTACGGTGGCGCTGCTGGTGCTGGCCGTGAGCCTGTCCGACCTGTCCGGGGTACGCCGACCCGCCGCCACGCCGACCGCCGACGTGGGCCCGGTGCCCGCGAGCAGCCCCGCCCCACCTCCGCCGGCCCCTGCCCCACCAGTCCCCTCCACTGTCCCGCCCCGGGCGACCACTTCGGCCGTCACCCCGGTCGGACCGCCGAAGGCGCTCGGCCGGCTCTTCTACGTACCCGACGGGAAGGTCGCCGGCCGGGAGCGGGTCCGGTTGCGGTCCTGGCGGCCCGGGGAGCGACCCCGGACGCTGGCCGTGCTGCCGCGGATCGCGGCGCTCGCCAACGCCAGCGTCTCCCCGGACGGCCGCCGGGTCGCCTGGGTGGACCCGGCGCGGGCGGCCACCCTCTTCGTCGCGGACGTGGACGGCTCTCGCAGGCGCACGCTGGCCCGGCACGTGGACGCGTACTGCGTGACCCCGACCTGGTCCCCGGACTCCCGGCGGCTGCTGTTCCGGGAGGCCGACCCGCTGGGCAATCCCGGCCGGTACGGGGTGCTGGACACCGTCGGGCGTCGCGCGCCGGTGACCTGGTGGGACGTCGAGCCGCAGGGATGCCACGCGCTCTGGTCCGCCGACGGCCGGACGGTCGCCATGAACAGCGCCACCGGGGTGACCCTGTACTCGGCCGACGGCCGTCGCCCGCGTCCGGTGCCGCACCTGTCGGGGCCGTCGGTGTGGCGCAGCGCGCACGTCGCCAGCCTCTCCCCGGACGGCTCCCGGATCGCCCTGACCCGGACCCGCCCGGACGAGCAGACGGGCGATGTCGGCCGGCTGCTCACGGCCAACGCGGTGCTCTGGACCCGGGACGGACGGGAGATGTCGCTGCCGACCGGAGGTCGCGAGCTGCGGCAGGTGTTCTTCCGGCCGGACGGTTCGGCGGTGCTGCGGGTACGCGCGGGTGCCGGACACGCGCTGCTGGTGGTCGGGCGGGACGGCCGGAAGGCCGGCGAGGTGGCGGAGCCGGCGGAACTGCGCGGCATGCAGATCGTGTCGGCCTGACCCGAATTCGTTCGACAGGGCGACCATTCAGGACGATGGTCGGCGGTATGCAGGACAAGGTCTGGGACGCCGACACCGCCCGCCGCTACGACACCCCGGGCACCGGCATGTTCGCGCCCGAGGTGGTGGACCCGGCCGTGGACCGCCTCGCCGCGCTCGCGGGTGACGGACGGGCGCTCGAATTCGCCGTCGGGACCGGCCGGGTGGCCGTTTCGCTCGCCGCGCGGGGGGTGCCCGTCACGGGCATCGAGCTGTCACCGGCGATGATCGAGCAACTGCGTACGAAGGTGGACGAGGCGACGATCCCGGTGATCACCGGTGATATGGCCACCGCCACCGCACCGGGCGAGTACGCGGTGGTCTACCTGGTCTACAACACGATCGCCAACCTGCTCACCCAGGCCGCGCAGGTCCAGTGCTTCCGCAACGCTGCCTACCATCTCACCCCTGGTGGTTGCTTCGTGATCGAGCTGTGGGTGCCGGAGCTGCGCCAGCTTCCGCCGGGCCGCCAGGCAACGGTCTGGCACTCCGAGCCGGGTTACATCGGCCTCGACACCTACGACGTGCTACGCCAGCACGTCGTATCCCATCATTTCCACTTCGACGCGGGGACGCAGGCCCGACTGTTCCGGACCCCGCATCGCTACGTCTGGCCGGCCGAGCTGGACCTGATGGCCCAGCTTGCCGGGTTCGAGCTGGAAAGCCGGCACGCGGACTGGGCGGGCGCGGACTTCACCGCCGACTCGCGTTCCCACGTCTCCGTCTACCGCCTCCCCTCCTGACCGCCCCCGTTCGCGGGATGTCGTGGTGTCACGAGTTCCGGATACCGCGACATCCCGCAAACGGAGGTCGCCGGGCGGTCGAGCAGGCCCGGGCTGCGACGAGCAGGGGCGTCAGCGGCAGCCGGTCACGACCACCTGGTTGCCGGAGGTGTTCGTGCCCTGGACGGTGTTGGCCGCGGTGCTGCGCAGCACGGAACAGACGCCGCCCTCGATCCGGGTGGTCTTGTTCTTCACACCGTCCTTGAACACGTAGAGCGGGCCTTCCTTCATGCCCGGGTTGACCTTGCGGGTGAGCCCGTTGCCGACGATCTTGATGGTCCGGCTGTCCGCCTTGGTGCCGCCCGCCCAGGAGAAGACGCCCTGGTTGTAGTGCTTGGTCGAGTTCGAGATGACGGTCAGCCCGTCGATGGTGGCGGTGCCATGGCCGTAGTCACCCCAGGCCATCTGGATCGGCGCGCCGTTGCCGTTGTGCAGGATCGTGGTGTTCCGGATGGTCAGGTCACCGTTGTAGAGCTTCACCGAGTCGTCCCAGGTGTCGATGAAGGTGTTCTCGATGACGGAGTTGGCGCCGCCGCTGAACCCGTCCGAGTTGTTGTGGTACTCGTCCCGGTCGTCGATGTAGCGCATGCCGGAGACGAGGAGCTGGGACTTCTTGGCGTGCATGTGGTAGAAGCGCGGATTGAGCGAGGTGTAGTTGCGCAGCGTCAGCTTGATGCTCGCCTCGGTGGATACACCGGCCTGGGTGAAGTCCTTGGTGTGCGGGCCGTTGCCGGTCACCACGGAGGTCTCCGCGTTCTTCCCGGCGATGGTCAGCGCCGCGGTGCGGTTCTCCGGAATGACGAAGTTGCCCTTCAGGGTCACCCCGGCGTCGATGACGATCTGCGACCAGGAGTTCGGCACGGTGAACTTGTCGATCGTCCGGCTCGCGGTGAACGTCGCCACCCCGTTGCTGACCGACGGGTTGGCCGCGTTGCTGCCGGGTGCCGGGGCCGACGCCGACGGGCTCGGTGCCGGCGGGTTCGGTGCGGGCGGGGTCGGCTGGTCGTCGTCGGGTTCGGTGGCGGTGTGCCGGACGGTGAACTTCACCGTACGCTCGGCCGCGCCCGCCTGGCCCACGGCACGTACGGCCAGGGTGTAGGCGCCCTCCTTCGCCTCAGCGGCGTTCCAGCCCGTCACGGTCGCACCGGTGTTGCCCATGAAGTGGTACGGCGTCTGCCGTTCCGTCCAGCGCACCGCGCTCGGCCCGGCCAGCGCGAACTCGACCCGGTCGACCTGGCCACTGGTCTGCGCCTCGATCCGCGCCGTCCCGCTCAACGTCGCGCCCTCGGCAACGCCGGTCACCGCGGTGATCCTCGGTGCGTCGGCGGCGGAGGCGGACGGCACGACCGCCCATACGCCGCCGGCCGCGACGGCCAACACGGCCGCCAACCCCAGCCCGCGCCGCGTTCGGGACATGCCACTCATTCGCTGTCTCCCAACTGCCTGCTCCCCGTGACTCTCGCGGGAAGGTTCGCCGGGAGACACTCCACGCTCACCGGTGAGGTTTCATGGGCGTACGGGATCTCCGGGCACGGCAGGGGGCCACGATGCAGTCAGCGTTGCGTTATCTGTTGGTCACCACGGTGCAGGTCGCCGGAGTGGTCGTCACCTTCGCCTTCCTCATGACGCTGGCGTTCGAGCCGGGGGAATGGCGGAAGCCGGACTGGGCGACCGACCTGCTGCCCTTGCTGGCGATGATCCTGGTGATTAACGCGCTGGTGCAGATCGTCCGGCTGCGACGGCGCGTGAGAAGAGAGCAGGGCGACCTGCATCGTCGATGACCTGAGGGCTCGACCACACCCGTCCACTCCGTTTGCGGCGTGTTGCGGTGTCCCGAGGCCCAGGAAACCGCGACACGCCGCAAACGGAGTGGAACGAGGTCAGGGGCGTTTGGTGTGGGCTACGAACGCCTGCCAGGCCCGGGGGGTGAAGGTGAGGACGGGGCCGGTGGGGTCCTTGCTGTCGCGTACGCCGACGACGCCGGGCAGGTTGTCGGCCACCTCGACGCAGTCGCCCTGGGTGCCGCTGCGGGTGGACTTGCGCCAGATGGCTCTGGTCAGGTCCATGACGTCACCGCCTTCTTCATCAGCCCGGTCGACTGCCGGCGGGACAGCGCCTCGCTACGCACGCTCTCCCATCTGGACAGCAGGATAGCTACCTCGTCATCGGTGTCGACCACTACGCCGCCGAGCTGGTGTTCGAGATGACCGACCCATCCGCCGTCTCCCGCGCGTGCCAGGGCGAAGGGGCCGACCAGCCCGACGTGCATCGACACGTCGGTCGGGATGATGTGGATGCTGACGTGCGGGCGTTCACTGCACTCGATGAGGCGGGTGATCTGCTCGGCCATGAGGCCGTGGAAGCCTTCCTCGGCGCGACGGAGGACGGCTTCCTCGATGACTGCCACGTACACGGGCGGGTTGTCGCCGGTCAGGATCGACTGGCGGTCCATCCGGACCGCGAGCCGCTTCTCGACCTCTTGGTCGCTGATGGTGTTGTCGGTGCGGATCACGGCTCGGGCGTAGTTCTCGGTCTGCAACAGGCCCGGAATCAGCGTGGGCTGATAGCACCGCATTTGCTGCGCCTGGCGTTCGGCTTCCAGCCACGGGCGGAACCAGCTCGGTTGCCCGTCCCGTTCCGCCAGCTTGAGCAGGGACGTCAGCAGTCCGCCCGTCCCCAGCACCTCGTCGGCCCGTTTGAGGAAGAACCGGTCGAGCGGCCGTTGCCCCAGCTCGACCGCCGACACCTGCGAGCCGGAGAAGTGCACCAGCTTCCCGAACTCCTCCTGACTCAGCTCGGCGTTCACCCGCAGCCGCCGGAGTTGCGCGCGGATCAGCTCCGCGGTCGGCTCACCTTCCACCCGTCCTCCACGACTTCCCTGGTGTCTCCCCGGCACCGCCACCCGGTCGCCACGGCTGGCCCGGCCCCGCCCTGAGCGGCGTCGATGCCTTCCGACAGTAGTGCCGTCCTCAGCAGACTGTCACGCAGCGACCACGCAACGGTCGCGGTGGGGCCGCCCGCGAATCCCCCCGGTGCAGGGGCGGCCCCTTCCCACGTCTGGAGGAGGTCGACGATGCGCAATCCGCTCCGGCTCGCGGGCGGGGGCCGCTGGTGAGCCTGCCGGTGCCCCGCCTCGGCCCGTTCCCGGACCGGCCGCGCGCTTACCCGCCGGGGCAGCGGCCGCACCTGCCGATCCGGCCGCTGTGGGTGTGCCGGGCCTGCGGGTCGCCGTGGCCGTGCGCCGAGGCCCGGCTGCTGCTGCGGATCGAGTACGACGACAAGCCGGTCGACCTGGCCGTCTACCTGTCCGGGCTGTACCACGAGGCATGCCATGACCTGTTCCGGCTCAACCCGTACGACGGCCCGACCCCGCGTGAGCTGTTCGAGCGGTTCGTCGCCTGGGGTCCGTACCGGAGATCGGTCGCCGATCGATGACCTCCGCCACGTTCGGCCGCCGGGTGGCAGCGCGCGGCACCCGCCCGGTGACAGACTGGTCGCCGCAGGCAACGAGTGAGGGAGGCGGCGTGCGCTGGCGCAGCTTCGTGGCGGTGGGGGACAGCTTCACCGAGGGCATGGACGACGCTTACCCGGACGGCACCTACCGCGGGTGGGCCGATCTGGTCGCGACCCGGCTGGCCGCCGAAGCCGGCCCCACCTTCGGGTACGCCAACCTGGCGATCCGGGGTCGCCTCTTTCCCGGCGTGGTGGCCGAGCAGGTGCCCGCCGCCCTGGCCATGAAGCCCGACCTGATCAGCTTCGCGGCCGGCGGCAACGACGTGCTGCGCCGCAACTTCGACCCGAACGCCCTGGTCAGCCGCTTCGACGAGGTGGTCGGTGAGCTGCGCTCCGGCGGTGCCGACGTGGTCCTGTTCCGGTTCGCCGACGTGATGGCCCGGCTGCCCGGCCAGCGCCTGGTAGCCCCGCGCATCGAGCTGCTCAACCGGGCCGTCGGGGAGACCGCCGAGCGGCACGGCGCGATCCTGGTCGACCTGTACGCCGACGACACCTTCCTCAACCCGATGCTCTGGAGCACCGACCGGCTGCACCTGTCGGCCGCCGGCCACCGGCGGGTCGCCGCGCAGGTGCTGACCGCGCTCGGCGTCGGCTGCGACGAGGAGTGGCTGCTGGTCCCCGAGAACCCGGCCCCGACGCCCTGGCTCGCCGCCCGTGCCGCCGACCTGCGCTGGGCCGGCCGGCACCTCGCCCCGTGGGTCAAGCGGCGGCTGACCGGTCGTTCGTCCGGCGACACGGTCACCGCGAAGCGTCCGCTGCTCAGCCCGATCACGGACTGACCGTGCGGACCATCCACGCGGCCACCCTGGTCCGGAGCACCCCCGACGACGAGCCGGCGACCGGCCTGGCCGTCCTCGTCACCGGCGACCGGATCGAGGCGGTCGGCCCGCTGGACGAGCTGACGCAGGCGTACCCGCAGGTGCGGGTGCGGCGGTGGGCCGGCATCCTCGGGCCGGCGCTGGTGCACGACGGGCCGTTGCCGCCCGCGCCCAGCCCGCGCGAGCGGGTGCACGCCCTGTTCCGGGCCGGGGTCGGCGCGGTGCTGGCGGCGGACGTGGCCGACCCGGAGCTGCACGCCGCCGCCGTCCGCAACCACGTCGCGGTGCTCGACGCCGCGCGCCCACCGGTGCTGGTCACCGGCGGACGCGCGGACCTGGCCGTCTTCGCCGGGGACGGGTCCTGCCTGGCCACGGTCGTCGCCGGCCGGCTGGTGCACCGCCGCGCCTGATCAGCGCGATCCTCTGTGGCCGGCGCCGCTACGCCCGATTCGGGATGACGGGCCGCCGTGCCGCGATCCGGCGTACCTTGGGGATCATGCCTGTGCCGAGCGATCCGAACCCCCGCCTGAAGTCGTACGCCGACCCGCAGCGCCTGGTCACCACGGAGTGGCTGGCCGAACACCTGGGCGACGAGGGCCTCGTCGTGGTGGAGTCCGACGAGGACGTGCTGCTCTACGACACCGGTCACATCCCGGGCGCCGTCAAGGTCGACTGGCACACCGAGCTGAACGACCAGGTCACCCGGGACTACCTCGACGCGGCCAGCTTCGCCGAGCTGTGCGCCGCCAAGGGCATCGGCCGGGACGACACGGTCGTCTTCTACGGCGACAACTTCAACTGGTGGGCCGCGTACGCCCTCTGGGTCTTCTCCCTGTTCGGCCACGCCGACGTGCGGCTGCTCGACGGCGGCCGGCAGAAGTGGGTCGCCGAGGGACGTGAGCTGACCCGGGACAAGGTGACCCGCCCGCGCGCCGAGTACCCGGTGCCGCAGCGCGACGACGCGCCGATCCGGGCGTACCGGGAGCAGGTGATGGCGCACATCGCCGCCGGCCGACCGCTGGTCGACGTGCGGTCGCCGGGTGAGTACACCGGCGAGATGCTGCACATGCCGGACTACCCGCAGGAGGGCGCGCTGCGCGGCGGGCACATCCCGGGCGCGGTGAGCAAGCCGTGGAAGTCCGCCGCGAACGACGACGGCACGTTCAGGTCCGCCGACGAGCTGCGCGCCATCTACGCCGACCAGCTCGGGCTGAGCCCGTCGGACGACGTGGTGGCGTACTGCCGGATCGGGGAGCGGTCCAGCCACACCTGGTTCGTGCTGCGACACCTGCTGGGCTACCCGCAGGTGCGTAACTACGACGGCTCGTGGACCGAGTGGGGCAACCTGGTCCGGGCCCCCGTCGTCAAGGGTGACCAGCCGGGCGGACTCACCGGCTGACCGGCCGGTGCGGCTCCGTGGGCGACCCCGGACGAGGTGTCGCCCACGGAGCCCGGCAGGTGCCGCAGATCCGCCGCGCGCAGGTGCCGGACGAGGTCAGGGACCGCAGTAGAGCAGCCGGTTCGGCGTCCCGGAGATCACGCCGGTGACCACGTTGACGGTCGCCCGGCTGATCAGGTGGTTCGCCACCTGGGCCGGAGACCACGTCGGGTTGGCCGAGAGCACGAGTGCGGCGCACCCGGCCACGTGCGCGGCGGCCATCGAACTGCCGCTGAGGGTGGCGGTCGCGGTGTTGCCGGTGTGCCAGGTGGAGGTGATGCCACCGCCGGGGGCGTAGAGGTCCAGGCAACTGCCGTAGTTGTTGCTCGTCGACCGGGCATCGGTGGACGTGGTACCGGCAGCGGTCAGCGCCGCGGGCACCCGTGCCGGGGAATAGTTGCAGGCGTTGCCGTTCGCACTGCCCGCCGCCACCGCGTAGGTGATGCCCGAGGCGATCGAGTTGGTCACCGCCGCGTCCAGGGTCGAACTGGCCGAGCCGCCGAGGGCCATCAGCGCCACCGCCGGCCGGAGCGCGTTCCGGGTGACCCAGTCCACCCCGGCGATCACGGTCGCGTAGGTGCCGCTGCCGGTGCAGTTGAGCACCCGGACCGGGTGGAGCCGAACCTCCTTGGCCACTCCGTGCGCGGTGCCGCCGACGGTACCGGCGAGATGCGTGCCGTGGCCGTTGCAGTCGTCCGCCGGGAGCGCGCCGTCGACCAGGTCCACCCCGCCGGTCACCCGCAGGCCGAAGTCCACGTGCGTGCCCCGGATCCCGGTGTCGACGACGTACGCGTGCACGTTGTGCGCGGTGTTCGGGTAGGCGTAACGCCTGTCCAGCGGCAGGCGGCGCTGGTCGATGCGGTCCAGTCCCCAGGAGGGCGGGTCGAGCTGCACGCCGGGGCCGACCAACGGGAGCACCCGGTTCTGCTCCACGTGGGCCACCGCCGGATCGGCGGCGAGGCGGCGGGCGGCCCGTTCGGTGAGTCGTGCCTCGAATCCGGTCAGGGCGCTGCCGTAGACGTGGCCGACGGTTCCGCCGTAGCGGGCCCTCAGCCGGTCTGCGAGCCGGCTGACCTCGACTGTGGCGTCGACGCCCCGGTGGGCCCGGTCGTCGTGCAGCACGACGAGGTAGCTGCCCGGCACGGCGTCCGCGGCACCGGCGTGGCGGACGGTGCCCTCGGCGGCGGTTGCGGTGGCGGCGGTGGCCTGGCCGCCGGTGAACAGCGTGGCGGCGGTCAGGGCGGTCGTCAGGGCGAGTGCGAGCGTCCGGCTCCGCAGGCGTGCTGTCGTCATCTCTCCTCCTCACCAACAGGGGGCCGGCCCCGGGGCGGGTCGCCTCGGGGCCGGTGGTGCGACGGTGCCGGTCAGAACGTGGGCGCCAGGCGGAGCAGCCGGTTCGGCGACCCGGTGCCCGGGTTGGTGATCACGCCGACGGTGGCCTGGTTGACGATGTAGGAGTGCACCTGGGCCGGGCTCCAGGACGGGTAGACCTCCAGCACCCGGGCGGCTGCGCCGGCCACGTGCGGGGCGGCCATCGAGGTGCCGCTGATCGAGTTGGTGGCGGTGTCGCTGGTCTGCCAGGCCGACAGGACGCCCACGCCCGGGGCGAAGAGGTCGGTGCAGCTACCCCAGTTGGAGAACGAGGCCCGCGCGTCGTTGCTCTGCGACGCGTTGACGGTCAGTGCGGTCGGGACCGAGGCCGGCGAGAAGTTGCAGGCGTTGGCGTTCGAGTTGCCGGAGGCCACCGCGTACGTGACGCCGTCGGCGATGGAGTTGGCGACGGCGGTGTTGAGCGAGCTGTTCCGGCTGCCGCCGAGGCTCATGTTCGCCACCGCCGGCTGGCCGGGCTGGTGGTTCGAGGTCACCCAGTTGATGCCGGCGATGACCTGCGCCCAGGTGCCGCTGCCGGAGCAGTTGAGCACCCGTACGCCGATCAGCCGGACGTCCTTGGCGACACCGTAGGTGTTGCCGCCGACGGTGCCGGCGACGTGGGTGCCGTGTCCGTTGCAGTCGGTCGCGGGCAGGGCGCCGTCGACCGCGTCGTAGCCGTCGATGGCCTGGCCGCCGAAGTCGACGTGGGTGGTCCGGATGCCGGTGTCGATGATGTACGCGGTGACGCCGGTGCCGTCGCTGTTCCAGGTGTAGCTCTGATTCAACGGCAGGTACGGCTGGTCGATGCGGTCCAGGCCCCACGGCGGGTTGGTCTGGGTGGCCTGGATCGACACGGCGTGGTTCTGCTCGACGTAGTCGACCGCCGGGTGCGCCGCCAGGCGCTTCGCGGCCCGTGCCGAGAGCTTCACCTCGAAGCCGTTGAGCGCGTCGCCGTAGACGTGACCCACGGTGCCGCCGAACCGCTCGGCCAGGTTGCCGGCGGTGCTTCGCACCGCGGCCTGTCGGGTGCCGGCGCGTCCGCCGACACCGCTGTCCTTCAGTACCACGATGTAGCTGTCGGCCACGGCCGTCGCGCCACCGGCGCTCCGGATCTCGCCGGTGGCGGCGGCCGCCGTTGCCGGAGCGGCGGCCATGGCGGTGACCATGGCGGCGCCGGCGAGCACGCTGACCGCGGCGAGGGTACGCCGGTGGGTGCGAGGGAGTGTCATCTCCCGGTCCTCCTACTGTGGTGGCCCCTCAGGGTGGCTCGTGGCCCGTTGGAGAGGCGTTGGACGTTGGGAAAATCCTAGCCTTTATATTCACGACAATAAATTTTCTCGATATGCGCGATGTGCGGAATATATTGACCGGCGTCAACCTGATTGGGTTGTAAGGAGTGTTGCCGATGGGGTAGCCTCCCGTCCCGTCGAGGGGCGGGCGGGTGGCCCCGGCCCGCCGGGAAGGTGGCCGATCCTCGCCGGCGGTGACGCGCCTCGCCGGTCCGGCCCGCCGGCACCGCTAGGCTGCCCCGATGGGGCAGGTGTGGCGGGACTGGGGCGACGTGCTGCTCGCCACGCTGCTCGCGGTGCCGGTGACGGTGCTGCTCACCGCGCTGCTGGCCCGCCACCGGCGGGACGCGTCCACCCGCGACGAGGCGTGGTGGCGCAGCGCCGCCGAGATCGGCATCGTCGCCGGGACGCTGCCGTGGGTCTGGATGATCCTGACCCCGCGCGACGCTCCCGGCGAGGTCAAACTCGTCCCGGTGCGCGACCTCGTCGACCTGGTCGAGGCCGGCCCTCCGGCCACCGTCGTGGTCCAGGTCGTCGGCAACCTGCTGGTCTTCGCCGCGCTGGGCTTCCTCGCCCCGGTACGCTCCGCCGCCCTCGCCGGCCTCGGCCGGCTCTTCCTGCTCGGGGCCGCCGGCTCCGTGCTGGTCGAGTCGTTGCAGTACGCGCTCGACCTCGGCCGGGTCACCTCGGTCGACGACGTGCTGCTCAACGCGAGCGGAGCGGCCCTGGCCGGGATGCTGTCCCGGCGCTGGTGGGCGGGACGCCGACCGGTGCCGCAGCCGCCGGTCGCAGTCCCCGCCACGCCGCGAGGCTGACCAGCGCGAAGACCACCGACACGGCGACGACCACCGGTCCGACCCCGTACGCCGCGCCCGCCAGTCCGGCCAGCGTCGCGCCGACCGGGGCGGTGAGCAGCGCGACCATCCGCTGCGCCGCGCCGACCCGGCCGAGCAGTTCGGGCGGCACCCGGCCCTGCCCGTACGCGGCCCAGAGGCTGTTCCACACCGTGCCGCCCGCGCCGAAGACGGCCAGCGTCAGCCCGGCAGCCACCGGATGCCGCAGCAGCGCGAACCCGGCCAGGGCGACGCTCTGCGCCACCAACACCAGGCGCAGCGCCCGTACCGTGCCGAGTCGGGCCGCCAGCCGTCCCGCCCCCAGCGCCCCGGCCAGCCCGCCGAGCACCACCCCGGCCAGGAACAGCCCGTACCCGGCCGCCGGCACGAGCAGCACGTCCAGCGCGTAGAGCACCAGCACGGCCATCAGCCCGCTGATCGCCAGGTTCGCACCCCCACCCGCCAACGCCATCCCCCACATCACCCGATCACCCCGCAACCACCGCACCCCCGCCACGCTCTCCCCCCACACCCCGGCGTGGCCTCCGCCCGTCCCGGCGTGGCTTCCGCCCGTCCCGGCGATCTTGCAGTTGTGGTGGGCCTTATATGGCTTTGCTGTGGTTTCGCACCCACCACAACTGCAAGATCGCGAGCTGGGAAGGGTGGGGCGTGGGGTGGGGAGGGTGGGGGGCAGGGTGAGGACGAGGAGGGCGGCGGTGGTGAAGGTGAGGGCGTCGATGGTGAGGGGGAGGGCGGGGGAGATCGCGAAGAGGAGGCCGGCGAGCGGGGCGCCGAGGAAGCCGGCGGCGATTGCCGTACCGGCCTGGAGACGGCCGTTGGCCGAGGGCAGGGCGGCCGGGGCGACCAGGGCGGGCAGCAGCGCGAACGAGGCGGCGTCGAAGAGGGCGCCGAGCGCGGCGAGCAGGAACGCCGTCAGCACCAGCGCCGCGATGCCGGCCCGGTCCACCGCCACCACCACCGCGAGCGCCCCCACCACGGCCGCCCGGACGACGTCCACCACCGCCATCGTCCGGCGGCGGTCCCAGCGGTCCGCGTACACCCCGCCGAGCAGGCCGAACAGCAGCGGCGGGAGCTGGCCCGCGACAGTCACCACGGCCACCGCGCGGGGATCGCGGGTCAACGTCGCGGCCAGCAGCGCCAGCGCCGGCGTACGCAGGGAGTCGCCGAACCGGGACGAGACGGTGGCCGACCAGAGCAGCCGGTAGTCACGGCCGAGACGGGGGGTGGTCATGTCGACGGACCCTGCCCCCTCGACCCGGTCGAGGGTCAAAACGGGGCGGACGGCGTCGGTCCCCGCCGGTACGGTGAGCGCCGGAATCCGACCGGGGAGATCGCGTGGACCGCACCTTCCAGGTCGACCTGCGTGGCGTGGTCGACCTGCTCAGTCATCATCTCTACGGCAGTCCCCGGGTCTACGTCCGGGAGTTGCTCCAGAACGCCGTCGACGCGATCACCGCCCGGCGCGCGGCCGAACCGGACGCGCCGGCCCGGGTGCTGGTCGAGCCGCCCGAGCTGACCGGCGACGGCACGCTGCGGGTGCACGACACCGGCATCGGCCTCACCGAGGCGCAGGTGCACGAGCTGCTGGCCACCATCGGCCGCAGCTCCAAGCGCGACGAGCTGGGCTTCTCCCGGCACGAGTTCCTCGGTCAGTTCGGCATCGGCCTGCTCTCCTGCTTCCTGGTCGCCGACGAGATCCGGGTGGTCACCCGGCACGGCGACCGGCCCACCGTGCTCTGGACCGGCTGGTCCGACGGCCGGTACGCGGTCGCGCCGGCCCCGCCCGGCCAGCAGCGCCCCGAGCCGGGCACCACGGTGACCCTGGTGCCCCGGCGCGACGCCGACCAGTGGTTCGGCACGCCGACCGTCACCGAGCTGGCCCGCCTCTACGGCAGCCTGCTGCCGGTCGACGTCCGGGTCGGCGACACCCCCACCACCGCCGGCCCGCCGCCCTGGCCGACCCGCCCCGGCGCGCCGCTCGACCGCCCGGCCCTGATCCGGTACGCCCAGCAGACCCTCGGCTTCACCCCGTTCGACGTGGTGCCGCTGGCGGTGCCCGAGGCCGGGCTGACCGGGGTGGCCTACATCCTGCCCACGCCCGTGAACCCGGCGGCCCGCGCCGGCCACCGGGTGCACCTCAAGCGGATGCTGCTCACCGAGCACGCCGACGGCCTGCTGCCGGAGTGGGCGTTCTTCGCCCGCTGCGTGGTGGACGCCACCGAGCTGCGCCCCACCGCCAGCCGCGAGTCGCTCTACGAGGACACCCTGCTCGCCGCCACCCGGGACGCCCTCGGCGACCAGGTGCGCGGGTGGCTGGTCCGGCTCGCCCGGCACGACGCCCACCGGCTCGCCGAGTTCCTCCAGATCCACCACCTCGGGGTCAAGGCGCTGGCCCTGCACGACGACGAGATGCTCCGTCTGGTCGACCAGTGGTGGCCGATGGACACCAACGTCGGCACGCTCACCCTCGCCGAGTTCCGCCGACGGCACGGCCTGATCCGGTACGCCGCCGGCCTGGACGAGTTCCGCCAGCTCGCCGCCGTCGCCGCCGCGCAGGACCTGGCCGTGGTCAACGGCGGCTACACGTACGACACCGAACTGATCGAGCGACTGCCCACCGTGGACCGGTCGGTGCTCGTCGAACGGCTCGAACCGAGCGACCTGACCACCCGCTTCGACAGCCTCGACCCGCAGGTCGAACTGGCCCTGCGGCCGTTCCTGACCTGGGCGCAGCGGGCCCTGGAACGGCTCGGCTGCGAGGTGGTGGTCCGGGCGTACGACCCGGTGTCGTTGCCCGCGCTCTACCTGGTCAGCCGTTCGGCGGCGTTCAACGACCAGCTCGCGGCCAGCCGCGACAAGGCCGACGAGCTGTGGGGCGGGGTGCTCGACGCGCTGGCCGCCACCGCGCCGCCGGACCGCCCGCAACTGGTGCTCAACCACCGCAACCCGCTGGTCCGCCGGGTCACCACGCTGACCGACCCGGAGCTGGTCGGCCTCGCCGTCGAGGCGCTGTACGGGCAGGCGCTGCTGCTCGGGCACCACCCCATCCGCGCGGCCGACGCCGCGCTGCTGAACAGTTCCTTCCTCGGCCTCCTCGGCCGGGCCGTACCCGGACGGAGTGAGACGTGAGCGACGACGACCTGTGGCGGGTGCTGCACGAGATCCACAACATGCCGTACGGCGCGGGGCAGGTCGCCGCGCTGGAACAGCTGCTGCGGCGGGCCGACGCGGGTGACGACCGCCACCTCGCCTTCGCCGTCCGGATGCAGGCCACCACCGCGTACGTCTACGGCGGCGAGCCGGCGAAGTCCTTCGTGACCTTCTCCTGGTGCCTGGCCGAGTACGACCGTGACCCGCAGCCGTACCACCAGCGCTTCACCCACCAGCTGCTCTGGCACTTCAAGTACATGGTCAACGCCATGCTGAAGTTCCCCGAGCTGCCGCTGGACCGCACCTACGCCGTGCTCGACGACATGGAACGGCGCTACCGCGACAGCGGGCACACCCTCCAGGCCGTCCACAAGCACCGCTACCTGGTCGCTGCGCACGTCGGCGCGCA
Source organism: Micromonospora citrea (assembly GCF_049629545.1). Classification (GTDB taxonomy): domain Bacteria; phylum Actinomycetota; class Actinomycetes; order Mycobacteriales; family Micromonosporaceae; genus Micromonospora; species Micromonospora citrea_A. Next base: position 3,154 of record NZ_JBNADX010000003.1, on the reverse strand, counting down.
CGACGAGGCCACCGAGTGGTACCGGCGGTGGCTGACCACGCCGCGGGACGCGCTCTCCGACTGCGCCGGCTGTGACCCCACCACCCAGGTGCAGCACCTCACCGAGTCGGGCCGGGCCGACGAGGCGGTGGCGCTGGCCGAGCCGGTCCTCGCCGGGCGCCTGACCTGCAACGAGCAGCCGCAGGCGATCCTCACCGCGCTGCTGCCGGCGTACCTGGGCACCGGCCGGCGCGACGCCGCGCGGGACGCGCACCGGGAGGCGTACCGGCGGCTGCGCGCCAACCTCTCCGACCTGTGGGACATCGCCGACCACGTCGAGTTCTGCACGGTGACCGGCAACGGGGCACGCGCCCTGGAACTGGTCGAGCGGCACCTGGACTGGCTGGACCGGGCACCCACCCCGGCCGCCGGGATGCACTTCGCCGCCGCCGCGTCCGCCGCGCTGCGGCAGGCGCCGGGCGAGCTGACCGTGCACCGCCGGGCCTCCGGCGACCGGCCGGCCGGCGAGGTGCCGGTCGGCGCGCTCGCCTACGAGTTGGCCGGCACGGCGACCGCGCTGGCCGCCCGCTTCGACGCGCGTAACGGGACGTCGTACCAGTCCGAGCGGATCGCGCGGCGGCTCGCGGCCCGACCCGAGGGCGAGCACCTGCCCCTCTCGGCCAGCCTGCGCCGCCGCCCGGCGGACGCCGCCGCGTCGGCCCCGGCCGGCGGGGCGTCGGTGGAGCCGGTGCGGGTGCCGGCCTCGGCGAGCGCCGAGGAACTGCTGGCCCTCGCCGAGGAGTGCGTCCGTACCCACCGGCAGGACGGGCTGCGGGCGGCGCTGCGGGCGTACGACGAGCGGTTCGCCGGCACCGACCAGCCGGCGGCCGTCCTCGCGCACCGGCTGGAGCTGCACGCGGCCGAGGTGTACGAGTCGACCGGCGGCGCCCGGACGGAGGCGGTCGAGGCCAACCGGCAGGCGCTCGCGGCCTGGCGGGAGGTGCCCGACCCGCTGCGCGCGCAGGTGGTGGCCGGGCGGCTCGGCGCGCTGCTCTGCATGTCCGACGAGGACGCCGAGGAGGGACTGGCGCTGGTCCGCGAGTCGCTCCGGTACCTCGACGAGCACGGCGACCAGCGGGAGCGCGCCGCCGCCAACGACCGGCTCGCGCTGGCGTACGTGCACCGGGAACGCTGGACGGAGGCGCTGGCCGCGGTCGAGCGGGCGACCGCCGAGGCGGACGTCGACCCCTGGCTGGCGACCCGGGTGGCGATGCACCGGGTGCACGTCCTCGAACGGCTGGAGCGTGGCGAGGAGGCGCGGGAGGCGGCCGACCGGGCCCGCCGGCTCGCCCGGGAGGTCGGCGCGAACGACCTGCTGACCTTCGCCTGCCTGGCGTACGCCCGCTGGGTGGACGACCCGGCGGACGCGGTGACCGCCTGCGACGAGGCGCTGCGGGTGGCCCCGGCCGACGCCCGGCTGCCCGTCCGGGTGGCCCGGGGGCGGGCGCTCCTCGGCGCCGACCGGGCGTCCGAGGCGATCGACGACCTCGCCGAGGCGGTGACCCTCTGCGTGGAGCAGGGCGCGGACGGCGACGCCTTCCTGCGCTGGGAGCTGGCCAACGCGTACCGGGTGGCCGGTCGGCTCGGTGAGGCCGCCGAGGTGGCCGAGGAGGCGGTGATCGGGCTGGACCGGCTCGGCGCGCAGGCCGAGGCCGACCGGTGCCGGCACCTGCTGGCCGGGGTGTACGAAGGGCTGGGCGAGATCGACTCGGCGCTCGCGCTGCTCGACCAGCTCGCCGACTACCTCGACGGTCCGGACAACCTCCCGCACCGCGGGCAGGTGCTGGAGGAGGCCGGCGGGATCCTCTACCAGGCCGACCGGGACGCGGTCGCCGCGCAGCGGTTCGACGCGGCGGCGTCGGCGTACCGGCTGGCGGAGCTGCCGCTCGACGAGCTGCGGGCTCGGCGTCGGCAGTTGCTCGCCCTCTTCTGGGCCGGTGACCTGCCGGCCGCCTCCGCCCTGATCGACGTGGTGGACCAGGCCGACGCCGCGCTCACCGGCCTGCCGGAGGAGCCCGTGGTGACGTACGAGCGGGCGCTGGCCGCCGAGGCGGTGGCCCGGGTGTTGACCGGTGAGGAGCGGCTGCTCGCCGCGCTGGACCGGGTGGACGGGGTGGCCGGGCGGCTGCGGTCGATCGAGGCGTTCGGCGAGGCCGCCCAGGTGGACCTGCTCACCGGCGAGCTGCTGCTGCGCTCCGACCGTCCGGTGGAGGCGGAACGGCTGCTCCGGGAGGTGCTGGGCGGCCTGCCACCCGGCACCCGACCGGCCAGCCAGGCGGCCTGGCTGCTGGCGAGGACCCTGGACGAGTTGGGCCGCTCCACCGAGGCGGCCGAACTCCGCGCGGAGCACGGGCTCACCGACTCCTGACCCCGGGGCGGCCGGGTGGCGGCGGAACGGGCCGAAGTGTGAGGCAACCGGTGGGTAACCGAGCCTCCACCACGGCGCGGACGCGGTCTAGGCTTGCCCGGTGGCGGTGGAACAGCAGGCGCGGATCGGGGCGAACGGCGTGGCGGGTACGGGTCGACGGCGGTCCCGCCGGGACGAGATCCTGGAGATCGCGGTCGGCCTCTTCGCCGCGCGCGGCTACCACGGAGTGTCGATGGACGACATCGGCGCCGCGGCGGGGGTGACCGGTCCGGCCCTGTACCACCACTTCGCGGGCAAGGAGGCGATGCTGGTCGCCGCGCTGATCCCGGTCAGCGAAGGGTTGCTCGACGGCGGCCGGGACCGGGCGGCCGGCCGCCCGGGCGACCCGCGTGCCGCGCTGGAGTCGCTGATCGACTTCCACGTCGAGTTCGCCCTGGCCAATCCGGCCGTCATCGCGTTGCACCTGCACGAGCTGGACCGGCTTCCCGACGAGCCGCGCCGCCGCATCCGCCGGCTCCAGCGGCTCTACGTCGAGGAGTGGGTGACGGTGCTGACCGCGCTGCACCCCGACCTGCCCGACGGGGAGGCGCGGGTGCTCGCCCACGCCGCGTTCGGCCTGATGAACTCGACGCCGTTCCTCGGCGGCGAGGTGGACCGCCGCCGTCGCGCCGAACTACTCCGCGCCGCCACCCTCGCCGCCCTAACCGCCCCCACCACCCCCGCCTAACCCCCACCCCCCACCCCCAC